>NZ_VORS01000038.1 GCF_007997075.1 Polaribacter sp. IC073 | reverse complement strand
AACGAGTACCTATATGAAAAGTAGCGTTTTAAAGCTTTCTCATTTTTAGGTATTCTATTAGTTTTTAAAAATAAATAAATTTTTTAGATAAAAAGTGAAATAGCTATTTTTTATATGGGCTGTTGTGTTTAGTATTTTTTTATCAAGCTATTATTTCGAGGATAAGTTATGGGCTATAGTGAATTAATTACTTATTCAGATAGTAGTATGTTAAAATACGTAGTCTCGAAGACGCTACATAGGGTGGTTTTCAATTCAGTTTTTCGCTCTAATATGTTTTATATGCGTTTTATATGGAACGTCTTAGAGTGAAAGAATATTCAAGTTAAATACAGGAGAAGTAGGGTCTTACTTGACTTTCTCAAATTTTTTAACTATCTTCAAACTGAAAAACGTTTCAATGTTTTGAGAGTGAACTCTCAACGATTTCAATCGTTCAGTTTGAGTCTTAAAATTCCAAAGTCAAAACCGTTTAACTTCTCAACAAAAAACGCTTGAAAATTCGAGAAAGTGTATTGAAAATTCCAAAAGTCGCTCGATATTAAATACAACGT
>NZ_VORS01000037.1 GCF_007997075.1 Polaribacter sp. IC073 | reverse complement strand
CAGTTGTGGTTTGATTAAAGATTAGAAAAAACGATATTGGTATCTATAATAGAACGCAATGCTCTGTGGTTGTGGTTTGATTAAAGATTAGAAAAAACGATATTCGATAGAAATGGCGCTGTTGAAGCAGGTGAGTTGTGGTTTGATTAAAGATTAGAAAAAACGATATTAATTCTTTTTTGCAAGTGCCAGAGAAAGTAGTTGTGGTTTGATTAAAGATTAGAAAAAACGATATTATCAATTGATAAAATTCAAGCAAACACGTAGTTGTGGTTTGATTAAAGATTAGAAAAAACGATATTTTAGGCTGTATCTCTGTTAGTGCGGCTTTTGTTGTGGTTTGATTAAAGATTAGAAAAAACGATATTTTGGTGTTTTGTGAGAACCCCTGAAAACTAGTTGTGGTTTGATTAAAGATTAGAAAAAACGATATTGCAAGGAGAACCTACAACATCTCCTGAATTGTTGTGGTTTGATTAAAGATTAGAAAAAACGATATTCAAAGGTTGAAGAAGCATTGTATGAGTGGGTTGTGGTTTGATTAAAGATTAGAAAAAACGATATTTAATAAAAAAGAAGCGTTTAAAGTCATCATGTTGTGGTTTGATTAAAGATTAGAAAAAACGATATTTATAATACTTACTGTTTTTGATGCTCCTTGGTTGTGGTTTGATTAAAGATTAGAAAAAACGATATTT
>NZ_VORS01000036.1 GCF_007997075.1 Polaribacter sp. IC073 | reverse complement strand
TAAGTATGGTTGGTCGCTGGAAACGCGAATACAAGTTGAAATCTGGAGATTTTTCAAAAAGAAAGAAATACCTCTTGAAGCTCAAAAACTCAAAGCACTAAAAAAAGAATTAAAGAATGAAACCATGGAACGTGACATCTTAAAAAAGGCGGTGAGCAAAATACCCGAAAACGATGTTTTCTCCTCTTAATATCAAATCTCCAAGAGCGACTTATAAGATATCAATTCATTTTAGAAAATGTTGATATATATCCAGTTGAAAAGATGTGTAAATCCATGAAAGTTAGTAAAAATGCTTACTATCATTGGTTTAAAAATAAAGATATTATATTTTTAAAAACACCTACGACGCATCTAAAAGAAAGGGTTAAAATTATTTTTGAGCAAAGTAGAGAAATTTATGGTAGTTATAGAATTCAAAAAAAATTAGAACGAGAAGGCTTGATTTATTCCTGCTCTTACATCGGACTACTGATGAAAGAAATGGGTTTAAGAAGTGTTTTAAAAAGAAAATTTCTAATTACAACAGATTCTAATCGTAAATATTTAATTACTGAAAATGAGTTAAATAGAGAGTTTTCTAGTCTTAAACTGGGAGAAAAATGGGTGTCTGATATCACTTTTATTAGAGTTAATGATGATTGGAATTATTTAACGACCATCATAGATCTTGCTGACAGAAAGGTTGTTGGATGGTCGTTAAATGAAGATATGACTACGCAAAATACGGTAATGAAAGCTTGGATTGATGCACGAAAACAAGAAACATTAGTAATAGACTTATTTTTCATTCAGATAGAGGTGTACAATATGCCTCAAATAAAATGACTAATATCTGTAACTTTAATTTTAAAATAATTCAAAGTATGAGTAGAAAAGATTTGAAATCAAGAGTAAAAGCCTAGCTTTTAATGTAAAAGTAATGCTGTAGCTGAAAGTTTTTTTAAAACAATCAAACACGA
>NZ_VORS01000035.1 GCF_007997075.1 Polaribacter sp. IC073 | reverse complement strand
CACAACAGCCCATATAAAAAATAGCTATTTCACTTTTTATCTAAAAAATTTATTTATTTTTAAAAACTAATAGAATACCTAAAAATGAGAAAGCTTTAAAACGCTACTTTTCATATAGGTACTCGTTAGCAAACATTTGAAACAAAAAACCACATTAAAGAATTTAGACGATATTGAATTTCCAAAAATTCTATATAAATATCGTGACTGGAATAATGAATACAATAAAAGATTTATTACAGAAAGAGAAGTTTTTATGGCTTCACCAAATCAATTCGAAGATAAGCTTGATTGTAAATCGCCTGTTAGATATGATTTAATGACAGCGGAACAAGCAAAAGTAGTCTACACTCGAATTTCAAATTATGATGAAAAATTAAGCAGACAACAAAAAAGAAAAAGAGTAAGAGAATTACTAAATAAAAAAGACTATTTGAATCCTGAAATGAATGAAAATTACCAGAAAATTTATTTCAAAGGCTATTTTGAAAGATTAGGAATTTTAAGTCTTACAGCAGAAAACTGTTTGAATTCAATGTGGGAAAAATACGCTGAAAATCATTCTGGTTTTTGTGTTGGCTATAATTCAAGAATACTTTTTAATTTTCTTGGTGGTGGTGGAAAAGTTGAATATCCGAATGAATTGCCGATTTTGTTACCTGACCCAATTATGAGTCGAGAGGAAATGAGGTGGAAACAAGTTTATTTTAAAGAAAAAAAGTGGGAATTTGAAAAAGAATACAGAACTCAAAAATTTTGGGAACATCCAGCAAATATGTCTGACAGACAAATTTCACTTCCAAAAGAAGCATTTAATTGTATAATTCTCGGAAAGAATATGAATGAATCTGACCGAAAAGAAATAATTGATTCTATCAAAAAGAACATAGGAAATATTGAAATTAAGGAACATAAAAACGTTTGCTAACAAAGTACTGTGGTAAAAAACAAGTAAAATTCACTTAATTTTTCACCAACACACTTCTGAAAGTATCGTCATATATTAACCCAGATTTGGCGATTGCAAATGCCTGTTTTAAAAGCTTATTACAA
>NZ_VORS01000034.1 GCF_007997075.1 Polaribacter sp. IC073 | reverse complement strand
CTTGGATTCAATGTTCTAACGCAACAAAGCGTTTTTATTTTTTGATGATACTAAGCTACAAATTTAAGTTCATTATCCATCATTTCTTTTGGTGTTTTATAACCTATTACTTTTCGAGGTCTATTGTTTAGTTTTTGTTGAATAATTTGAAGTTGTTTAAGGTCAATTTCATTAAAGTTTGTTCCTTTTGGAAGGTACCTTCTAATGAGTCCGTTTGTGTTTTCATTTGTTCCTCTTTCCCAAGAAGAATATGGATGTGCAAAGTAAATTTTCATACCTGTTTTTTTAGTAATTTTTTCGTGTCTTGCCATTTCAATTCCGTTGTCATAAGTCATTGATTTTTTATAAATGAGATTTAATTTGTTTAATATTTTAGAAAATTCTTTAGCGACTTCATTTGCTTTTTTAGATTCTAATTTAATGATTAGAGTGAACCTTGTTTTACGTTCTACAATCGTTCCAATTGCACTTTTATGGTTTTTACCAATGACTAAATCTCCTTCCCAATGTCCAATTTCATTTCTAAGTTCAATATGCTTAGGTCTATTGTCAATACTGACTTGGTTTATAATTTTACTCCCACCACCACGTCTTTTTTCAGGAGTTCTACGCCTTGTTTTTTTACGCACTAACAGTTTTATTAACTTTTTATTTAAACTTGCTTGTGGTCTTGTATATATGTGTCTATAAATAGCTTCGTGTGAAATAGACATTATAGGATCATTAGGATACAGCTCTTTAAGTCTTCCAGATATTTGTTCAGGAGTCCAGTTAGACAAAAGTCCTTTATAGACAAAAAATTTAAGTAAGGTGTAGGTACTTATTTTATCAAGATTTCTTTTGTTTAAATAGTCTTCTTTTACACACCAATGTGCAAGTTCAGCATCGTATTTATCCTCTTTTTTTTGTATCCATTTATTAACTTCTCTGCCAATAGTTGAACGAGATCTATAAAGTCTAATTGCGATATAAGATTTAGACTTTTTTTCTTTTAAAAGTGTCTGGATTATTATCCTTTCTTTTAAGGTTAATCGTCTGTGTTTTTTTACTTTCATTTTACAAATCTATTAATTTAGATTTGTTGCGTTAAGTTATTGAATGGAAG
>NZ_VORS01000033.1 GCF_007997075.1 Polaribacter sp. IC073 | reverse complement strand
AGTTGGCAGTAATATTAGGCGACATCGAAATTCGAGAAAGTTTGTCCTTTTAACTCGATACAGTCAACTTTAGTTTTCTTAAAAGCAACGCTATGATTTTTAGAAACATAGCTTATTATAATGTCTAAATGATGAATTGCTTTTTTAAAATGCTTATCATAAGTAATACAAGCAGGCTGAATATCTACAATTCCACCTTTTTTAAAATTTTCGCTTAATAAATATCGTGAACGTCTAGATAATTGAAAAAGCTTATTATATGACAAATAAGTTTGCTCATCAAGTTTTGCGACCGACAATTGATTATAAGGATTTATTACTTCTGCAACTTGACTATGTGAAAGGTAATTTTTAGCTGTTTTTGCAACTATATGAGCATTCATTAAATGAAGTGCTGAATAAAAACAAACTGTGACTTGCCAATCCCAACTATCATTAATGTTGCTGTTGACTTTAGACAAAAAGTCTAAATTATTTTCTGAATGAGTTATGTGTTCTGTAAATGACCCCAAATCTGAATATTAAGCAATTGCTACGTTTCTATAATGTTCAGGAACTACTAAAGAATCAGTATCTTCTACAATTGTTGAGGAAATATGAAATCCAAATTTAGAAAAATAAGCATTAATTTTTGCTTCAGCTAGAATAAGAGCATCTTCCATTAATTCATCGTCTTGTACTATTTCTGCCCAAACTAAAATTTTAGAATTTGATAATTCTAAAGCAATTTTACTTGGTTTTCTTTTTGACTTAATTAATTCTTTAAAATATGCTTCAACCATATTCGTAATAAAAAAAGCTGAACTAGTTTGTCTTGCATAATTATGCATAAAATCGTGGTCGCCAGAAATCAATGCATCATAAACCTTTTTCTTATCTTGTTCTAAAATATCGTTTTCTATAAGAGTTTGGTCGTAACGCAGATTAGCCACCATATTATCAAACCAAACCTCTGTATCTTTAGTTTGACTTGAATTTTTATGTAAGTTATCTGACACCATATAATAATTTGAATTATAAATATAAAGAATTTATATGACTTTCAACCGAAATGTTTTGTTAAAAGGAGTGCAAATGTATGAATAAAAAAAATACTACTGCCAACAACGTGTATAATTAAT
>NZ_VORS01000032.1 GCF_007997075.1 Polaribacter sp. IC073 | reverse complement strand
AAATGAATCCATTCTTCTGCAAAATCAATTTTTACACCGTCAATTGTGTTTACATCTTCATTATTATAGGTAGCTGCCATGGTCTCTAAAATCTTGTCAACATCTATTTCTGGTGTCAACTGAATTTTATTTTTACTCATAAAGTAACTAGGATACGAATCTCTTAATTCCTTACAAGACATTTTAACGTTTGCTAAATGCGATAAAAACAACGCAACACCTACCAAAGAATCACGGCCGTAATGAGACGCAGGATAAATAATTCCTCCATTTCCTTCGCCACCAATAACGGTGTTGGTTTCTTTCATTTTAATAACCACATTTACTTCCCCAACTGCAGAAGCAGTATAGGTTCCGCCATGTTTTTGGGTAACATCTCTTAAAGCTCTAGAAGATGATAAATTAGAAACCGTATTTCCGCCACCTAATTTTCCTAAAACATAATCTGCACAGGCCACTAATGTATATTCTTCGCCAAACATAGAGCCGTCTTCAGAAACTAAAGCCAATCGATCTACATCTGGATCAACTACAATTCCGAAGTCTGCTTTTTCCTTTACAACTAGGTTAGAAATATCTGATAAATGCTCTTTTAAAGGTTCTGGATTGTGAGGGAATTCGCCATTTGGTGTGCAGTATAATTCTACACATTCAACACCTAATTCTTTTAATAATGCCGGAATGAAAATACCTCCGGTAGAATTTACACCATCTACAACTACTTTAAATTTCGCTTTTTTTATTGCTGCTATATCTACCAATTCAAGGTTTAAAACTTCCTGAATGTGTTTTTTTAAATAAGAATTGTCTTTTGTATAAGATCCTAAATCATCTACATCTGCAAATAAGAAATCTTCATTTTCTGCTAATTCAAGAATTTTTTCTCCTTCTGCACCGTTTAAAAACTCTCCTTTTTCGTTTAGTAATTTTAACGCATTCCATTGTTTCGGATTGTGGGATGCTGTTAAAATAATACCTCCATCTGCATTTTCTAAGGGCACTGCAATTTCTACGGTTGGTGTTGTTGATAAACCTAAGTCTACAACATCAATACCTAAACCAACTAAAGTATTTGCGACCAAACTAGAAATCATTTTTCCAGAAATACGAGCGTCTCTGCCAATTACAACTTTTATCTTTTTCTTATCAGCATTTCTTGCTTGTATAAATGCACC
>NZ_VORS01000031.1 GCF_007997075.1 Polaribacter sp. IC073 | reverse complement strand
TTCAATCGTTCAGTTTGAGTCTTAAAATTCCAAAGTCAAAACCGTTTAACTTCTCAACAAAAAACGCTTGAAAATTCGAGAAAGTGTATTGAAAATTCCAAAAGTCGCTCGATATTAAATACAACGTTGTTGTGTTATGGAAAGTTGCGTTTTAAGTAAACGGCTATTTTCCGCAGGAAAATTGAAGTTTACAAAAATGCAACTAGCTTTGATTAAGCACCAATTTAGCAATTTTTTTTACACGGTGTTGCCTACAGTAGTTTTTTTTCATACAATTCAGGTTTTTATATTTTCCTTTTTTTGCTTTCTGCTTTTTTCACAAACTTTAAATTCCGTAAATATTTGCAATTCCACAACTTGCTAAATTCCGCTATTTGGAAACCTTTTTTCCTTTTTTGCATGATTAAGAATTCCGCTAAACTATTGAATTCCGAATTTTCTCCAATTTCATAATTTTAGAGATTTCTCCTTTTGATAAAATTCCGATTAGCGAGAGAGTGTTCCACAAATCTCGAACTTCTAGGAACTTTAGAATTACAAAAATTGATGAATTTCTGACGAAAATTTATGTGGTTTGAGAAATTTTTCCGCTATTGTAGGCAACGTGTTTGTGTATGAAAAGTTGCGTTTTTGTGTGCGAGGATTTTCCAACGGAAAATCAAAGTACATAAAAATGCAACTGCCTTTGGTTAAGCACTAATTTAGCAATTTTTTATACACGGTGTTGGCATTTCGTAGTTTTTTTTCAGTTTATAATTCATTTTTATTTTTCTCTACTATTTTCAAAATTTAACTTTTGAGTGATTATTCCGCCAAATTTTTAATTCAGAGTTTGAGTAAATTCTATAATTCTGATTTCCCGCATTTTGCTCAATTCCGCAAACTTTCTAAATTCAGATTTTGAGTAAGAATTCCGCCAAATTGATTTTCAGAGTTTGAGTAAATTCACACATTTTATAAATTCAAATTTTGCTCAATTTTCGCAAAATTTTCCGAGCGAGAGAGTGTTCAATATTTTTCAGTTTTTTTCTTTAAAAATCAAGATTTTTTAAACTTAAATTCCATTTTCAGAATTCGAGTGATGGAGTAGCTAATAAATTTGTGACTATTTTCTTAAGCTACTTTTTTAATAATTCCTCTCAATTTTATTTCCATTTCTAGCGGTGAGAGATATCCTAAACTAGAATGTAATCTTTGGGTATTATACCA
>NZ_VORS01000030.1 GCF_007997075.1 Polaribacter sp. IC073 | reverse complement strand
TAAATATGTTAACTTAAACAATATAAATTAGAAAGCACAAAAGAGGGGATTAAGGTTATTTTATACGCAGAGACTATAGATCTCGTCAACATTGAAAATCACCTCTCTTTTCTACACAGATTTCGTACAGTTCTATGAGGCATTTAGACCTCGATTTTAAGTCGTTGAAACTCGCGTAGATTGTCCTTTCAAAAAACATTTTCTTATGAATAAAGATATAAAATATTTTGGAATTGACATCAGTCATTTAGTATTTGATGTAACAGATTCAGATGGTAATTACTATCAGTTTAAAAACAGTTTAATTGGATTTAAAAAATTCATTAAACTCTTAAATTTTAATAGCCATTGTGTGATGGAAGCTACTGGTTATTATCATTATCAATTAGCGTATTATTTACAGGAAAATAGTATTGCTTTATCTGTAGAAAACCCTTTAGCAGTAAAACGTTTTATCCAGATGAAACTCTCTAAAATAAAGACAGATAAAAGTGATTCTAAACTAATTTGTGCTTATGCCAAGCAAGTAGATTTAAAGCTTTGGCAGGGTCAGTCAAAACATCAATTAGAGTGTCTTCAAATGACCAGATTGCTATCTGTATATACAAAACAGAGCACGATGTTAAAAAATAAATTACATGGAGAAGCTGTTTTGGGGAACCCAAGTAAATTAGTTGTTACTTCCTTAAAGAAAAGTTTACGCCAAGTTCAAAAAGAGATTAAAACGATAGAGGATAAATTGTTGGTTTTAGTAAAAGAAGTACATCAAAAAGTTTTATCGGACTTAAAAAGTATTCCAGGAATTGGACCAAAAACGTCTCTAATGTTAGTCGTTTTAACGGACGGATTTGAACGTTTTAAAAGTGGAAGTGAGTTGTGTAGTTATGCAGGATTAACACCTATAATTAGGCAAAGCGGCAGTAGTATTAATGGACGCCCCAGAATTAGTAAAATAGGAAATCAAAAGCTAAGAAATTTACTATTTATGTGCAGCTTTAATGCTTGTAAATACAACAAAGCTTGCAAGGCAATTTATGATCGAATAGTAGCTAAAGGAAAGAGTAAAAAATTAGCTTTAATTGCAGTTTGTAATAAGCTTTTAAAACAGGCATTTGCAATCGCCAAATCTGGGTTAATATATGACGATACTTTCAGAAGTGTGTTGGTGAAAAATTAAGTGAATTTTACTTGTTTTTTACCACAGTACTTTGTT
>NZ_VORS01000029.1 GCF_007997075.1 Polaribacter sp. IC073 | reverse complement strand
GTGTCTACATTTGATGTGACGATTTTTACGAGGTTATAAATTTTATATTTGACTTATGGTAAAAAAGTATGACAATGAATTTAAAGTTATGATTGTAGAACTGTTAAATTCGGGCATTAAGACAAAACAAGTTAGTGAGGATTATGGTTTAAGCTTGAGTATGGTTGGGCGTTGGAAACGCGAATACCAGTTACAATCGGGTGATTTCTCAAAAAAGAAGGAGTTATCTATTGAAGCTCAAGAACTCAAGGCTCTAAAGAAAGAGTTAAAGAATGTAACCATGGAGCGTGACATCTTAAAAAAGGCGGTGAGCATCTTCTCCAAGAGCGACCTATAAGGTATCAATTCATCTTAGAAAACATTGATATATATCCAGTTGAGAAGATGTGTAAATCTATGAAGCTTAGTAAAAACGCTTATTATCATTGGTTTAAAAACAAAGATGTTATATTTTTAAAAACACCTAAAATACATTTAAAAGAAAGGATTAAAATTATTTTTAAAGAAAGTAAAGAAATATATGGTAGTTGTAGGATTCAAAAAAAGTTAGAACGTGAAGGCTTAATTTATTCTCGCTCTTATATCGGACTACTAATGAAAGAAATGGGCTTAAGGAGTGTTTTAAAAAGAAAATTTATAATTACAACAGATTCTAATCACCAATATTTAATTGCAGAAAACATGTTAAATAGAGAGTTCTCTAGTCTTAAATTAGGAGAAAAATGGGTGTCTGATATTACTTATATTCGAGTTAATGATGGTTGGAATTATTTAACAACCATCATAGATCTTGCAGATAGAAAGGTTGTTGGATGGTCTTTAAGTGAAGATATGACGACTCAAAATACGGTAATGAAAGCTTGGATTGATGCTCGTAAAACAAGAAACATTAGTAATAGTCTAATTTTTCATTCGGATAGAGGTGTACAATATGCGTCAAACAAAATAACCAACATTTGTGATTTTAATCTTAAAATAACCCAAAGTATGAGTAGAAAAGGTAATTGTTGGGACAATGCGGTAGCTGAAAGCTTCTTTAAAACAATAAAGCACGAATGGTTATATCGATTTAAATTTACGTCCTACAATCAACTATATGACTCTATAGAAGACTATATTTATTGGTATAATACCCAAAGATTACATTCTAGTTTAGGATATCTCTCACCGCTAGAAATGGAAATAAAATTGAGAGGAATTATTAAAAAAGTAGCTTAAGAAAATAGTCACAAATTTATTAGCTACTCCA
>NZ_VORS01000002.1 GCF_007997075.1 Polaribacter sp. IC073 | reverse complement strand
CAAAAACCTATGATTTAGGAGAAAAAGCAGTTGCTGGAATTTCAGGAAACGTTACTTTTTCTGAAAGAATAAATGGAGAAGCTTTGGCAGAAATAATGTTAAGCGGAACACCATCGGGAGGAGAACATCCAGCACACATTCATGCAAACACAGCTGCAGAAGGAGGAGGAATCTTGTTTTCTTTTACACCAATTAATGGAGATACAGGAATGAGCGCTACCAATTTGGCCGTTTTTAACGATGGCACTGCTTTTATGTACGCTGATATTAATGGGATTGATGGTTATGTAAATGTGCATTTAAGTTCAGATGATTTAGGAACGATTGTAGCGCAAGGAGATATCGGTCAGAATGATTTAACAGGAGATTCAAAAGTATATACATTGACTGAAAAAGACGTAATTACTATTTCAGGAATAGCTACATTTTACAAAAGAGTAAATGGTTCTGCATTGGCTGTTTTAGAGATTGAAAATACTCCAAACGGAGGAGAACACCCAGCACACATTCATGAAAATGATGCAGCAACTGGTGGAGCAATTGCATTTACATTTAATGCTGTTGACGGAGATACAGGTATAAGTAGCACACAAGTAGCGTCTTTAGATAATAATACTACAATTACTTATGATGAAATATTAACTTATAACGGTTATATAAATGTTCACCTTAGTGCATCTCAATTAGGTACAATAGTTGCGCAAGGTAATATAGGTTCTAATGAATAATTAAGTTTGCCCCTAAGAAATGTAAAACCCATCACGTTTTGATGGGTTTTCTTATTTTATGTGATTACTTTTGACTTCACTAAAGATAAGTTCAAGATAAAGCTAAAATTAACAAAAATGAAATTCACAAAAGCACTTTTCTATTTTTTATCGATAAGTATTCTAATTTCTTGTTCATCAGTAAAAGAAACTAAAAAAGATGATGGAAAAATAGATTTTACTTTTCTACAATTAAATGACGTCTATGAAATTGCACCCATTCAAGGAGGAGAATTTGGTGGAATGGCAAGAGTGGCAAAAGTGCACAAAGACTTGTTAAAAGAAAATAAAAATACCATGCTTTTTATGGCGGGAGATTTTCTGAATCCGTCATTAATAGGAACCCTAAAAGTTGATGGAGAACGTGTTCGAGGAAAACAAATGGTAGAAGTAATGAATGCGATGCATTTTGACTTGGTCGCTTTTGGTAATCATGAGTTTGATATTTCTCCAAAAGACCTTCAAAAAAGATTGAATGAAAGTACTTTTCCTTGGATTTCTGCCAACGTAAAACTAAAAACAAAAGAAGGTTCCATTCCTTTTTACAAAGAAGTAAATGGCGTAAAAAAAGAAGTCCATGAAACCTTTATAAAAGAGTTTATAGATAAAGATGGTACAAAAGTAAAAATAGGCTTTATAAGTGTTTGTATTCCGTCCAACCCTCAAGAACATTTAGAATATAGCAATATGTTTGTAAAGGCAAGAGCTTCTTACGCATCTTTAAAAGATAAAGTAGATGTTGTTTTTGGTCTTACGCATGTAAAACTAGCAAATGATAAAAGAATTGCAAAACTGATTCCCGAATTGCCATTAATTATGGGCGGACATGAACATACAAATAGCAATAATTTTATAGGGAATGTTCAAATATCTAAAGCAGATGCAAATGCGAAGACCGTTTATATTCATAGAGTTTCTTATGACAAAAAAACTAAAAAGACGGTAGTTAAATCAGAATTAAAAGAAATTAATACCAGTATAAGAGAAGATGAAAAAGTTGGGAAAATTGTAAATAAATGGCAAAATATTTTAAATGCTAAAATTAACGATATCATTAAAAATCCTTCAGAAATTATTTATAAGACAGCAATTCCCTTAGACGGTAGAGACGTCACTGTTAGAAGTACACAAAGTAATTTAGGCACAGTCATTGCCAAAGCAATGTCATTTGCTTATGATGATGAAATAGATGCGGCTCTTGTTAATGGCGGTTCTATTAGAATTGATGATCAATTAATAGGGAATGTAACAGCAGTAGATATTTTTAGAGTGTTGCCTTATGGTGGTGCTATTTTAAAAGTTGAAATTAAAGGAAGGTTGTTAAAACGTGTGTTAGATTACGGACAATTAGCTGCAGGAACTGGCGCTTATTTGCAGCGATATCAAATTCAACAAAAAGGAAAAAATTGGTTTATTGCTCAAAAACCATTAGATAGTGATAAAACGTACACAATTGCTTTTTCTGATTACTTATTAAAAGGATTTGATATTCCTTTTTTATCAGATAAAAGCACTGAAGTTTTTTCTATTTACACGCCAAAAGAAACTGAGTTGGCAAATGATATAAGAAAAGCAGTAGTGGCTTATTTAAAATCTAAATAAAAAGCACTCATTATTAAGTAGTTATATTTTTTATTAATTATTATTTTAATTTATTCTAAATAAGCTTTGTAAAAGTGGTTATGAATAGTATATTTGCACAAAATATCAAACACTATTTAAAACTAATCTAAATAAAATGAAAAAAGTACTTTTAACACTAGCTTTTGCCGCCTCTGTGATTTCATGCAGCAATAACGATATAGTTAATACAGTGGCCCCAACAACTTATAAATTTGAAAGAAACGAAAGTTCTTCTGTAAGTTTTAACGGACAAACAACAAGAATTAAAATGGGAGCAGAATTTGTTTCTGCCTTAAGAGCTACAACTGAAACAGTTGCTACTTTAAACGCTAAATTTGCACATTCTGAAGGAGAAAATAATTTTTTTGAAGAAGCATTAAATACGTCTTCTAAAAATATTAGAAGCAAAACAGCAGCATCAACCGATTTTTATTCTGCAAATACAACAGATGCTACTGCAATTAAAAATCAGTTTAATTCTTGGATAGCTGCTCAAGTAAATGATGTTTTTCCTAATTGGGATACAGCAGCATCTGCAGGAGTTGCAGGACAAATACAACAAGCTGGTGGTGGTTCTGTTAGATATGTAAATGAAAAAGGGGTAGAATACAACCAATTAATTGCCAAAGGTTTAATTGGAGCTGTAATGGTAGATCAAATTCTTAATAATTATTTGAGTACTGCTGTTTTAGATGCAGGAACTAATATTGTAGATAACAATGGAGATGTTTTATTACCTGGTAAAAATTACACTTCTATGGAACATAAGTGGGATGAAGCTTTTGGTTATTTATACGGTAATGAAGCAGATATAAGTGCACCAACTTATGAAGCAGATAAATTCTTAAATGAATATTTAGGTCAAGTAAATACAAATCCAAATTTTGCAGGCATCGATGTGGCGATATACAATGCTTTTAAATTAGGTAGAGCTGCAATTATAGAAAAAGATTACAATACTAGAGATGCGCAAGCAGCAATTTTAAAAGAAAAAATTTCTACGGTGATTGCAGTTAGAGGAATTCACTATTTACAAAGTGGTAAACTAAAATTAACTACAGACAAAGCAGCTGCTTTTCATGCACTATCTGAAGCTTTAGGTTTTGTATATAGTTTACAATTTACAAGAAAGCCTAATTCTACAGAGTCTTATTTTACAAAAGCAGAAGTAGATGGTTTTATGACCACTTTACAAGATGGGAATGGTTTTTGGGATGTTACAGACACTACCTTAGATGAAGTTTCTAATGCAATTGCAGCAAAATTTAGCTTTACAACAACACAAGCAGGAATATAAAACAAGAAGGTAATTATTTAACAAAAAGTAATCTTAACTGATTGCTTTTTGTTATTTTTGTATCTTTATTTAGAATAAATAGAAATAACATGTTTAAAAGATTTTTACTCCTTTTTATCTCAATAACTACAATGTATGCGTGTTCTTCATCTGATGGAGGAGAGCCCGTTGTAACAGATAGTTTTGATAGAAGTGCAATGTTGGTGAACATTGCAGATAATATTATAATACCTGCTTACGAAGATTTTAGTGCTAAAATGAGTGCTTTAAAAACTGCAGGAGAAACGTTTACTGCAACTCCTAATCAGACAAATTTAGAAGCTTTAAGAACTTCTTGGTTAACTACGTACAAAACTTGGCAGCACATTGAAATGTTTAATATTGGGAAAGCAGAAGAAATTCAGTTTTCATTTTATATGAATATTTATCCGTTAACAGTAAAAGATGTTGAAGACAATATTGCCAATGGAAGTTATGACTTAAATAGCGTTAATAACCACGATGCCCAAGGTTTTCCTGCATTAGACTATTTATTATATGGTGTTGCAGAATCAGATGCTAGTATTTTAGAAAAGTATACAACGGATACAAATAAGGTTAATTATAAGAAATACATTACAGATGTTTTGAACCAAATGAATACATTGACTATAAATGTAGTTTCAGATTTTAAAACACAAAGAAATACCTTTATAACAAGCACAGGAAATAATGCGACAAGTGTTGTAAATCAATTAATAAACGATTATATTTTTTACTACGAAAAAGGATTAAGAGCTACCAAGATTGGTATTCCTGCTAGTGTTTTTTCATCAACAATATTACCAGAAAAAGTAGAAGGATTCTATAAAAATGATATTTCTAAAGAATTAGCCCTAGAGGCTTTAATTGCTGTGAAAGGATTGTTTGAAGGAAAATATTATACGACTTCAACAGTAGGTATTGGTTTTAAAGATTATCTAATAAAGTTGAATAGAGTAGATATTGCAACAAGTATTTCCAATCAGTTTGATGTTGCAAAAGTTGAAATTAATACACTAAACAACAGTTTTTCTATACAAGTAAATACAGACAATACTGCAATGACAAAGTCTTATGACGAATTGCAAAAAGCAGTAGTTTTATTAAAAGTAGACATGTTACAAGCTTTTAATATTAATGTAGATTATGTGGATGCTGATGGAGATTAATCAAAATAATTTAAACTAAATAAATACCTGATTTTCTATTGAGTAATCAAAGAAAATCAGGTTTTTTTATGTTGAACAAAAGATTCAAATATAATTTTAAAGAACAAACAAGTAGTGCTCCTTTGGCAATATTTCGTTTGTTTTTTGGGTTGATGATGTTTGCAAGCATCATTCGTTTTTGGGCAAATGGTTGGATCAAAAAACTCTACTTAGAACCAACGTTTCATTTCTCTTACTTTGGCTTTGGTTGGATACAATCTCTGGGTAATTATACATATGCACTTTTTGTTATTTGTGGTTTGTCGGCACTTTTTGTCGCTTTTGGTTATAAATACAGAATTGCAATAATTACTTTTTTTCTATCATTTTTATATATAGAATTATTAGACAAAACCACGTATTTAAATCACTATTATTTTATAACAATTCTTAGTTTCTTACTTATTTTTCTACCCGCTAATGCTTATTTTTCGGCAGATGCTTTTATCAGAAAAAAACAATACAAACACATACCAAAATGGAGTATCGATAGTATTAAGCTGCTATTAGTAATTGTTTATTTTTATGCAGGTTTGGCAAAATTAAATTCAGATTGGTTATTTAGAGCAATGCCTTTAAAAATTTGGTTGCCATCTAAATATGATTTGCCTTTTATTGGAGAAAATTTAATGCAACAAAACTGGTTTCACTTTGCCATGAGTTGGTCTGGTATGTTGTATGATTTAGCAATTCCTTTTTTATTATTGTACAAAAGAACACGCTTTGTAGCCTTTCTATTTGTAGTTTTCTTTCATGTATTTACTAGAGTTTTGTTTCCAATAGGCATGTTTCCTTTTATTATGATTGTTTCTGCACTTATTTTCTTTGATGCGAAATTGCATCATCAAATTATAAACTTCATAAAAAAATACATTTTAAAAACGAAAAATACACTTGTATTAGTAAATGATTTCCATTTTTCGAATATGAAAAGAAAAGTACTTTTAGCTTTATTTGGTGTGTTTTTTGCGATTCAGATTTTGCTTCCTTTGCGATATTTATTGTATCCAGGAGAATTATTTTGGACAGAAGAAGGCTATCGTTTTTCATGGAGAGTGATGCTAATGGAAAAAGCTGGAAGTACTAATTTTAAAATAGTAGATTTAGAATCAGGTACTTATTTTAGGGTAAATAATGCCGATTTTTTAACCTCATTTCAAGAAAAACAAATGAGTTATCAACCAGATTTTATATTAGAATACGCACATTTTTTAGGCGATCATTTTAGAAAACAAGGGCATAAAAATGTTGGTGTTTTTGCAGACAGTTATGTCGCTTTAAATGGAAGATTAAGTACTCAATTTATTGATAAAAAAGTAGATTTATATCAACAAAAAGCATCTTTTAAGCATAAGAAATGGATACGACCATTTTCATCAGAAATAAAAATTAAAGGAATATAAATAATGAAATCAAAAATAATCGTTCTCTTTTTAATCTTTTTACAAACAGCTATTTACAGTCAATATAAAATAGCTGGTGTAGTTGTTTCAGAAGAAAATAAACCGATAAATAAAGTCCAGATTTATGATGAAACAGGACAGTTATTAGCACAAACAGGCATTCTAGGGAAATTTAATTTTTCAACAGAAAAGAAAGAAATGCCTTTAATTTTTTATGTAGAAGAGTTTCGTTTAAAAAATTTGTTTGTTCAATTAAAAGATTTTTCAAACTTAAAAGTAGTTTTAGAAACTTTTTCAGAGAATTTATCTGAAATTCAAATCAAAGCAAGAAAAGAACGCGTTTTTGAATTAAAGCGTTTAAAAGACGTAGAAGGAACTTCTATTTTTGCAGGAAAAAAGACTGAAGTCATTTTAGTAAATCAGTCTACGGCAAATTTAGCAACAAATAATGCGCGTCAGATTTTTAATCAAATTGCGGGTTTAAATATTTATCAGAATGACGATGCGGGTTTGCAATTAAATATTGGTGGTAGAGGATTAGACCCGAACAGAACTGCTAATTTTAATACAAGACAAAATGGATATGATATTAGTGCCGATGTTTTAGGATACCCAGAAAGCTATTATACGCCAGCAGCAGAAAGTTTAGACGAAATTCAGGTAATTAGAGGTGCGGCTTCATTGCAATACGGTACACAATTTGGCGGTTTGGTAAACTTTGTGACTAAAAAACCAACAAAAGAACAAGAGATTGTTTTTAGAAATACTGCGGGTAGTTCTGGTTTATTTACCAATTTTACAAGCTTGAGTAATACACAAGGAAAATGGAGTTATTATACATTTCTAAACTATAAAAAAGGAGACGGATTTAGACCAAATTCTAATTTCGAATCTAAAAATGCATTTGTACACGTAGGTTATCAATTCAATGAAAAAAGTAAACTTTCTTTAGAATTAACTGCTTTAGATTATTTGGCGCAGCAAGCTGGTGGTTTAACCGATGCCATGTTTAATGAAGATCCGTACCAAAGTAATAGAGCAAGAAATTGGTTTAAAGTGAAGTGGTTTTTATATAACTTAAAGTGGGAGCATAAATTCTCTAATAAAACCAATTTTTCTTTTAATTTCTTCGGATTAGATGCGTCTAGAGACGCTATTGGTTTTAGAACGAATAGAGTAAATCAAGTAGATCCTGGTTCAGAGAGAGATTTGATAAAAGGGACTTTCAAAAATTTTGGTTTTGAAACACGTTTGTTAAGTAAATATAATTTCTTTGATAAAAAAGCGACTTTTTTAATTGGTTCAAAATTTTACAAAGCAAATAATACAAATATGCAAGGTCCAGGTTCTGAAGGTTCTGATGCAGATTTCGGAATGCGCTTAGATGAATACCCTAATTATCCGAGACAATCCGATAGTAAGTTTCCAAATTTAAATGTGTCTTTATTCGGAGAAAATATTTTCTATATCAATAATAAATTATCTGTAACTCCGGGTTTTAGACTGGAATACATCAATACAAAAAGAGACGAAATTATAAAAGATATTGTTACAGATGCTGCAGGAAATGTAATTAAAGATAATTTAAGAAATGAAAATGACACCAATGAAAGAACGTTTGTTCTTTTAGGAGTTGGAACAAGTTATACATATAAAAAATCCTTAGAGTTTTATGGTAACATCTCCCAGAATTATAGATCTGTAACTTTCTCTGATATTAGTACCGCAAACCCTGCTTTTGAAACTTCAGCAGATATTGCAGATGAAAAAGGCTTTACAATTGATGCTGGTCTTAGAGGAAACTATAAAAACTTCTTTTCTTATGACGCCAATATTTTTGGAGTTTTTTATAACGATAGAATTAATATTTATACAAGAGCAGATGGTAAAGCTGAAAGAGATAATATTGGGGATGCAAGAATTGTAGGAGTTGAAAGTTTAATCGATTTTAATTTGAAGAAAGTTTTTGAGATGAATTCAGAGTATGTTTTTAATTACTTTATAAATTCATCATTTATTACTTCAGAATATACAAAATCAGAAAAAAATGGAGTTGTTGGCAATGAAGTTGAATTTATACCTAATATTAATATAAAAACAGGTATCCGTTTTGGATACAATAATTTTCTATCGAGCCTACAATATTCATATTTATCTAGTCAGTTTTCTGATGCTACAAATGCCCCAGAAGGAAGCATTAGTGGGGTCACAGGAGAAATACCTGCTTATAGTATTTTAGACTTTTCTACATCTTATACTTATAAGTTTGCAAAGTTAGAAGCGGGTGTAAATAATGTGTTAGATAGTTCTTATTTTACAAGAAGAGCAACAGGATATCCAGGACCAGGAATTATACCTTCTGCGCCAAGAAACTATTATGTTGGTTTAGAATTAAAATTCTAACGTTTAATTAATGTTTAAAATCAAAAAAAAACGTAAATTTGCACGCAATTAGACCTTAATTGCAACATGACAGCACACAACAACAAAATTTTAGGAGAAGGATTAACGTATGATGACGTACTATTAGTTCCTGCCTATTCAGAAATACTTCCTAGAGAAGTAAATATTCAAACAAAATTTACTAGAAATATTACAATTAACGTACCTATTGCTTCTGCAGCCATGGATACTGTTACAGAATCTGCAATGGCTATTGCTATTGCAAGAGAAGGTGGTATTGGTGTTTTACATAAAAATATGACTATTGAGCAACAAGCTCATGAAGTTAGAAGAGTAAAACGTGCAGAATCTGGTATGATTCTAGACCCTTTTACTTTGCCTTTAACAGCAACTGTTTTAGATGCAAAGGCAAGCATGCAAGAGCATAGTATTGGTGGAATTCCTATTGTTGATGACAACGGAATTTTAAAAGGAATTGTTACCAACAGAGACTTGCGTTTTGAGCATGACGGAAAAAAACCAATTGTAGATGTAATGACAAGTGAAAACTTGGTAACTGCAGCAGTGGGAACTTCTTTAAATGACGCTGAAAAAATTCTTCAAAATTATAAAATTGAAAAACTTTTAATTGTTGATGATGGCTACAAATTAAAAGGATTAATTACGTTTAGAGATATTACAAAAGTAACACAGAAACCAATTGCAAACAAAGATACTTTTGGTAGGTTAAGGGTTGCAGCTGCTTTAGGTGTTACTAGTGATGCTGTAGAAAGAGCACAAGCTTTGGTAAATGCAGGTGTAGATGCTGTAATTATAGATACTGCACATGGGCATACAAAAGGTGTGGTTACTGTTTTAAAGCAGGTAAAAGCAAAGTTCCCAGATTTAGATGTTGTTGTAGGAAATATAGCAACAGGTGCTGCTGCTAAATATTTAGTAGAAGCTGGTGCAGATGCTGTAAAAGTTGGTATTGGTCCTGGTTCTATTTGTACAACAAGAATTGTAGCAGGTGTTGGGTTTCCTCAATTTTCTGCAGTTTTAGAAGTTGCTGCCGCAATTAAAGGAAGTGGAGTTCCTGTAATTGCAGATGGCGGAATTCGTTATACAGGTGATATACCAAAAGCAATTGCTGCGGGTGCAGATTCTGTAATGTTAGGTTCTTTATTAGCAGGTTCAAAAGAATCTCCTGGTGAAACTATTATTTACGAAGGAAGGAAATTTAAGTCTTATAGAGGAATGGGATCTGTTGAAGCAATGAAACAAGGTTCTAAAGATCGCTATTTTCAAGATGTTGAAGCAGATATTAAGAAATTAGTTCCAGAAGGAATTGTGGGGAGAGTACCTTATAAAGGAGATTTAGATGAAAGTATTCACCAGTTTATTGGTGGTTTACGTGCAGGAATGGGGTATTGTGGTGCAAAAGACATAGAAACATTAAAAGAAACAGGGCAATTTGTAAGAATTACCGCAAGCGGAATTAATGAAAGCCATCCGCATGATGTTGCTATTACTAAAGAATCTCCGAATTATAGTAGAAGATAAAATTAGATTTTATATATTTTAAAAGCTCAAGAATAAAATTCTTGAGCTTTTTTTTTATTTTATTTTTTTTTCTAATCCGTGGAGATTAGCAAAGAGTTTCTGTTCTTAAATTATTACGAACTGACCATGCTTAATTTTGAAAATAAGGCTTGAGTTTTTGTGGTAAAAAATGATTCTCTTCGTTTTCCTTTTTTATGGGGCTCAACAATAGTTAAAACCATACACTTTAGTCTATTTCGCTTTAACTTCTATAAATTTTAGCGATGGTTTGCGTTAAAATAACAGACCAATGTCATTTTGTTTCAATATTATATTGCTTGGAGTACAAGATGTGGATATAAATTTTTAGAGGGAGATATTCAAAAAACAATGTAGAAAATTGTTAACTGAAATTTATTATCATATTAAAATGAGTTTTTAAGTTGATTATGTTAATCTAAATAGTCTTGTTCTAAAAATATAAGAGGTATTGTAAAGCGATTGAAATTGAACAACAAGAGTTTACTGCGCTCTTCAAGAAGTATAGGTGTCTACATTTTTGGGCAATCAGTTTTGGATGTTTGAGTAGAGGTAATATTATAGATGAGATGTTAGATTAGTATTGGGAATATCATTGTAAATAGAATAATGATAGTAATCACTTACTCTAGAGTAAACTTGTTAGATTTTATCCAACTCGCTTTAGTTCATTTAAGCAATTATTTTTAAAAGTAATTTTTCTTGTTATATACTAGTAAAAAAAAAGAATAAAGAAACGTAACGCTTTATTTAAATTGTACCTTTGCATAGAATTCATTTTTGATAGTTTAAATGATTTCGATTCCGTTAGAGAGTTTATGAAAAAGCTTATTAAAATACTTTTTTTATTATTTTGTACGTTCGTTTTTGGAGCTGAGGAAATAACATATGCTGGTTCGTCAGAAACTGAAAGAAAAACTGCATACGTAGGCAAGAAAAGTCAAAAAACAGAAGAAGTTAACTATCAAGAGATATCAATATGCGATTTTGACGTATTGATAGCTCAACAAGAACTCCCCAAATTTTTAAGTCTACCTATACAAGGATTTTGTTCTTCAAACAAAACAGGTCTTAGAAGTCAAATTAATTTACAATCAGAACACCAACTATATATGTTGTTTCAACATTTCATAGTTTACTTTTAATACAGTAGCAGCACTTTACATTCAATTCGTAACGTGTTCACACACTTTCTAAACTAATAGCCAAGTTTTTAAACCTACTTGCTATTCTAGTAATGGCATGCCTTTGTCTTAAATATCCAGCACGAAAATCTTCACCTTAGTGAACTTTCGTCTCGAGACAACTTGTGTAATAGTTTATAAAGAACATTCTTCAATATACAGTAATTAAATCACTTACATCGTGCTGTCTATAATTTAAGATAATAGAAAAGAGGTATTTCTTAGAGTACCGTTAAAACCCTTAATTTTAGTTTTTATCGGCTCTAAAAGAGACTTCTTTCTCTTTTCTCCATATTCAATATTAACCTTTAATACAATACTTATGCATTTAACAGCTAGAGAGACAGAGAAGCTTCTCATATTTATGGCAGGTGAACTCGCCGAAAAACGAAAGGCTCGAGGCCTAAAATTAAACTATCCAGAATCTATAGCACTAATTGGTAACCGGTTGCAAGAAGCTGCGCGAGATGGTAAAACAGTTGCGTCTTTAATGCAAGAAGGGGCTACCTATTTAACTAGAGAAGATGTTATGGAAGGAATTCCAGAAATGATTCACGATGTGCAAATAGAAGCCACTTTTCCAGACGGAACCAAATTGGTTACCGTACACAATCCTATACGCTAACCTTTAATAATAATACAATGATACCAGGAGAATACCTATTAAAAAAAGAAGCCATCGAGTGCAACTCGGGGCGAAAAGTGCTAAAATTAAAAGTTATTAATAAAGGAGACAGACCAGTACAAATAGGGTCTCATTATCACTTTTTTGAGGTGAATAGAGAAATGGAGTTCGACCGCGAAAAGGCATATGGACACCGTTTAAATATCCCTTCAGGAACTGCTGTTCGCTTTGAACCCGGAGAATCTACAAAAATTGAACTCGTAAGATTGGGAGGTAAACGCAACTCATTCGGATTAAACAATCTGTCTGTAGGTGATACGATGAATCCTCAAAATTTAAAAAGAGCCATGTTAAATGTAGAACACGAATCCTTTAAAAATAAAAAATCATGAGTTTAAAAATAGATAGAATTAAGTATGCCAATATGTACGGTCCTACAGTTGGCGATAAAATAAGATTAGGAGACACTGAACTATTTATTGAAATTGAAAAGGATTTCACGTATTATGGTGAAGAAAATAAATTTGGTGGTGGTAAAACCGTTCGTGATGGAATGGCACAATCTAGTACAGCAACCCGCGATAGTGGTGTTTTAGATTTAGTAATCTTAAACGCTACTGTTTTAGATCATTGGGGTATTGTAAAAGGGGATATCGGTATCAAAGACGGGAAAATTGTTGGTGTTGGAAAAGCCGGGAACCCTGATACGATGGAGAACGTTGATCTAAATATGATTATCGGTGCGTCTACCGAGGTACATAGTGGAGAAAACCTTATCGCAACGCCAGGAGGAATAGATTCACATATTCACTTTATATCACCACAACAAATAGAGCACGCTCTTTATAGTGGTATTACGACTATGATTGGTGGTGGAACAGGACCTTTCGACGGTACCAATGCCACAACCGTAACGCCAGGAGCTTGGAATATTGAACGTATGCTGCAAGCAACAGATAATCTTCCTATGAATATAGGATTCTTCGGAAAAGGAAATTGCTCTCATTTAGCGCCTTTAAAAGAACAAATTGAAGCTGGAGCATTAGGTTTAAAAATACACGAAGATTGGGGAGCAACCGCATCTGTTATAGATGCGGCATTAACAGTTGCCGATGAATATGATATTCAAGTAGCCCTGCACTCTGACACCTTAAATGAGGCTGGTTTTTTAGAAGATACTATCGATGCTATAAACGGAAGAACCATCCACACATTCCATACTGAAGGTGCAGGAGGTGGTCATGCGCCAGATATTATTAAAGCAGCAATGTATCCAAACGTATTGCCAGCTTCTACAAACCCTACGCGTCCATTTACTAAAAACACCATCGATGAGCATTTAGATATGCTAATGGTGTGTCACCATTTAAGTAAAAGCATCCCGGAAGATGTTGCTTTTGCCGATTCTAGAATTAGACCAGAAACCATCGCAGCCGAAGATATTCTTCAAGATATGGGCGTTTTTAGTATTATGAGTTCCGATTCGCAAGCTATGGGACGTGTTGGAGAAACCATCTCAAGAACATGGCAAACAGCGCATAAGAATAAGATTCAACAAGGGTTTTTAGAAGAAGATAAAGAAATGGAAGCTGATAACTTCCGTGCAAAACGTTATGTAGCTAAATACACGATTAATCCTGCGATTGCTCACGGTGTTTCTCATCATGTAGGTTCTATCGAACCAGGTAAAATGGCAGATCTTGTACTTTGGAAACCGGCTTTATTTGGTGCAAAACCAGAGATGATTGTTAAAGGAGGTATGTGTATTGCAAGTAAAATGGGAGATCCAAACGGGTCTATTCCAACACCACAACCCGTTATGATGCGTCCAATGTTTGGAGGTCTAGGTTCAGCGGTACATAAAACATGTGCAACTTTCGTTTCTAAAGCGGCAATGACTAATAATGTAAAAGAAAAATACGGATTGAAAAAGCAATTATTTGCGGTATCAAACTGTAGAAATATTTCTAAGAAAGATTTAATTCATAACGACAAAACACCAGTTATAGATGTTAATCCAGAAACTTATGAAGTAAAAGTAGATGGTGTAAAAGTAACCTGTGAGGCTATTGACACAGTGCCATTAGCACAACGTTACTTTTTATTTTAGTATTAATTTAAAACGATTCGGCACCTATATTACTGTCGAGTCGTTTTTTTTAAATGAAATGATAATATGCTTTGTAAAGAAGTTATAGGAAATATAAAAACCTATTCTGTAGGAAATAAAACAATAGATACACTGTCTTTGGAATGGTTTGAAATGACCAAGCGCATTATGCGTAAAAAGACAGAAGGAGGTCGTGAAGTGGCTATTAAGTTCTTAAAAGAAGGTCAGCGCTTGCATCAAGGAGACATTGTGTTAGAAGATGATAATACTTTGGTTATAGTCGATGTATTGCCCTGTGATAGTATACAAGTTACCCCAAGAAACATCGTAGAAATGGGGACTGTTTGCTACGAAATTGGTAATAAACATTTGCCTATTTTCATTCAAGACGAGAAAGTTCTAGTGCCTTACGAAAAGCCGCTAGAACGTCTATTAGAAGTTACAGGATATATCGTAGAAAAAAAACATTGCCAGTTACTTAATATGCTAAAAGCAAACATCGGGCATGCACACGGAAATGGAAATGATAGTCCGTCGCTATTCTCAAGAATTTTAGACCTCACAACAAAACAGTAAATAGTATGGCAAATAATAAACAAAAAATACTATTAGAGTTACTGCATATTTCAGACCCCACCTTGCCGATAGGAGGGTATTCTCATTCCAACGGATTGGAAACCTACATACAGCAAAACGTGGTTAGAGATGTGGAAAGTACGCGCGAATTTGTGCAAAATATGCTTCTTTATAACTTTAAATATAACGACGGTGTCTTTGTTCGTGACGTTTTTAGATATGGGTTAGAAAACAATTTAGAGGCTCTTTTAGAATTAGATAACGAAGCGCACGCTTTAAAAGCCCCAATGGAAGTACGCGACGGTAGTTTAAAATTAGGAACACGATTACTTAAAATCTATGTTAGATTACACGATTATGAAGTGATGCACGTGTTTTTCAATAAGGTGAAAAATAAAGAAACCCCAGGTCATTTTGCCGTTGTATTTGGAATGATTACGGCTCTTTTAGGGGCAGAAATCAAACCTGTGTTAAGCGCTTTTTATTATAACGCTGCTGTAAATATGGTGACTAACAGTGTTAAATTGGTGCCGCTTGGGCAAATGGACGGACAGGATATTTTATATAAAATGCACGATTTAATAGCGCAGGTTGTGGACGAAACATTAATACTAGATGAAGATATGCGCGGACTTTGTAATCCCGCATTCGATATTAGATGTATGCAACACGAAACCTTGTATTCAAGACTATATATGTCTTAAAAAATAATTAATAATCAAAAAATATCACATATAAAATGGAAGAGAGAAATTATATTAAAATAGGAGTTGCGGGGCCAGTAGGTTCAGGAAAAACAGCTTTAATTGAAAAGCTTTCACATAAAATAGCAAAAGAGTACAGTATTGGTGTTATCACCAACGATATCTACACGAAAGAAGATGCCGAGTACTTAACAAAAAACTCATTATTACCAGCCGATCGCATTATTGGCGTAGAAACAGGGGGCTGTCCGCATACTGCCATTCGTGAAGATGCTAGTATGAATTTGGAGGCTATCGACGAAATGGTTGACCGTCATCCAGAAATTGAAATAGTATTTATCGAAAGCGGTGGAGATAATCTTTCGGCAACGTTTAGTCCAGATTTAGCCGATGTAACCATTTTTGTGATTTCGGTGGCTGAAGGCGAAAAAATACCGCGCAAAGGGGGACCCGGAATTACGCGTTCAGACCTTTTAGTTATTAATAAGATCGATCTAGCACCTTACGTTAATGCCGATCTTGAGGTGATGCGTGCAGATTCCAGTAAAATGCGCCAAGGAACGCCTTTTGTGTTTACCGATTTAATGAGAGGAGACGGTTTAGAAGATGTTATCAATTGGATTAAAAAATATGCTTTAATAGAAGAGAAAGCATCTGAACCAGCACTAGAATACTAAAATATGGGACAATATAGTGTTGAAACTAGTCTGTATAGAGAGGTTACTATTTTAAAAGATACTTTTTTTACCCCGCCATTTAATGTGGTTGAGGTGCGAGAAGATAAAAGTAACCCGTTACTTGAAGTTATGATTATGAGTTCTTCACCAGGTTTTTTTAATCATGATCATTATAAAATAGATGTAAACGTTAAAAAAGAAACCTTGCTTAATATACAAACACAATCGTATCAACGGGTATACGACACGCCTGATGGCGCTAGGCAGGAAATGAATGTAAATATTGAGGAAAACGCATACTTTAGTCATTTACCACATCCTTCCGTGCCGCATAAAGGCGCTATTTTTAATAGTAAAAACACCATAAACCTCGCGGCAAATAGTGTTCTTGTTTGGGGTGAAATTTTGGCTTGTGGTCGTAAGTTGAATGGTGAATCGTTTGCCTTTATTAAATACAACAGTCTTACTGAAATTTATCGCGAAGGTAAATTGTTTTATAAAGACAATTTATATCTGAAACCTTCAGCGATAGATTTTAAATCGATTGGGCAATATGAGGAATTTACTTATCAAGCAAACTTTGTATGTATCGATCCTTTTCATTCTGTAAAAGAACATATAGAATTAATGACTACAGTGCTTGCAGAGGAAGATGATATGATTTTTGGAGTTTCAAAACTTTCGGAAGATGCTTGTGCTATAAGAGTCTTGGGTAATTCTGGAGAGCAGCTTTTTATAGCCTTAAAGAAAATACGAATACAATTAGATAATCAAGCGAATGCACTTCGCAAAAAAGAAATAGAGATTAAGTTAATATAGATATGGAATCAGAGTTAAATGTATTGTTAATAGCGGCAGTCTCAATTAGTGTGCTTCATACTCTAACTGGGCCAGATCATTACATCCCGTTTATAGCAATAGGAAAAGCTAAAAGTTGGACCCTTAAACGCACCGTTTTTTGGACTATTGTTTGTGGTATTGGTCACGTAATGAGTTCTGTAGTATTAGCCTTAGGTGGTGTTGCTATTGGGTTTTCTTTAAATAAATTATCGTGGTTTGAGGGTTTAAGAGGCGGTTTGGCGGCTTGGGCTTTATTTGTTTTTGGTGTGGTGTTTATGTTAGTAGGCTTATATCAAGCCTATCGTAATAAAAAGCATAAACATTTTGATGTGTATGATAGTGGCGATGTTTATGTTTACCAACACCAGCATAAGCAAGGTCCTGTTATGCCTTCAGAAAGAAAAAAGGTAACACCTTGGGTAATGTTTATTATCTTTTTATTAGGGCCTTGCGAACCAATGATTCCGTTGTTAACCTATCCGGCGATCATGAATTCTACTTATGGTATTTACCTTATTACCAGTGTGTTTTTGTTTTTTACCCTATTAATGATGGTGATAATGGTTGTTCTGGGTCACTATGGCTTTAAATTAATAAAAACAGATTTCTTCGAGAAATATATGACAGCTATAGCGGGAGGAACTATTGTAACATGTGGTGCAGGAATGATTTTCTTGGGCTGGTAATAATATTAAAATAAACAGATGATTAAAAAAATTAAACAATTTAGTGTAATTAACCTTAAAGGTATTGCTCAAATAATGCTGCAAGAGAATGCTATTACAGGGTTGCTTTTTCTTTTAGGTGTATTATACAACTCTTGGTTAATGGCAATCGGTTTAGTGATAGCAACAATAACCGGCAGCGTTTCAGGTTATTTACTTAGTAAAAAAAACCATAAAGCCCTTAATCAAGGGCTTTATGGTTTTAATGCGGCTTTAATAGGAATAATTATCGTCTATAAATACGGTTTATCCTGGGAGTCTGTTTTTTGTATTATTGTGGCTTCAGTGATTGCGACATTAATAATGCATTTCGCTATTATTAAAAACCTTCAGGTCTTTACATTTCCTTTTGTTGTGATGGGGTGGGTGGTTGTTTCGCTTGTGAATACAACAAATTTTATGCCTTTAGTACAGCATCCCACTGCCGAAGAGAATTTTTTACAAGAACCTACGGCTGAGATGTTTGAAGACGCGCTAGAGCAAGTCGGTATCGAGTACGACGATGATAGAATAGATGATGATCTTATTTTTTCCACGCACGGTTTCGGACAAGTAATGTTTCAAGGAAGTTTAATTGCGGGATTGTTATTTCTATTCGGAGTTTACGTTAACAAACCTATTGCCGCATTGTATGGCATTTTTGCTTCTATTTTGGCTATTTCAGTATCCCATTTACTTAATAGTCCCGAATCGTCAATAGATACAGGAATGTTTAGTTTTAATGCGGTGCTCTGTGCTCTCGCCTTTGCTGGAACCCGGCATAGAGATGGGTTTTGGGTAGTTTTAAGTACTGTAGTTACGGTGATTATAGATGACTATCTAATAAAAATAGGAGTGCCACCTTATACGTTTCCGTTTGTAGCTACAATGTGGATTTTATTGCTAACACGAAAAGGATTGATAATTGTTGAGAACGCTTTTCCATTAAAAAAAAGTTAAATAGAAAAGGATATTTACTACAAAAGGACTTTTGTTATGATAACTAATTAGGCTATCATCATTTATTCTTGGAAAATTATGCCACTGTAAATAGATTGTTTACCATTTGTGAATGTTAGAATTAATGGCCACAATAAACAAAAAGAGTGGTTGGGTGGTGATTGACATTTTGTTAATACTAATAAGATTACAACTCCTTTGTATTTGGAGTATTAAAAATACTACTTGGTCTTTTACATACAGCAGGTGCAGCGTTCTTGAATTTATAAGCTCAGGCACTCATATTTATTTTTTATGAGCAAGTTTATGCTAATTTTAGAGACAAAGGATTAGCTACAGAATTTGAGTAGGAAGTTGCAAATACACAATCAAATTGGTGGAAAATTTGGAATGGACTAATTTTGTCTATTTACCTTATCTTAATGATAAACAAGATGCAGGAGCTGTTGGAGGGTTCAATGGTAAATCTATAATAAATCTTATGAATTTAAAAGGAAGTAGCGATGAGCAGACCAACTTATAGAAATTTATTTCACCAGAAATGAGTAGGTATTTTTTGGTGATAAAACGAGCGAAATAATATGAAAACAAAATTTAAAACGGACGTTTTTAAGTATTTAGATAACTCAACTAAAACGATTACTTTCAAAATATTTTTATGGTGAGATAGAGGGTGAATTATTCTTTAAATTATGAATCTAACAGCATATTACCTAAGGCTCTGAAATATGAAATTTTTGATATTTAAGCGAAAAAATTATTAGCATATTAAAGTTGAACAAATCAGTTAAAATAGGTTTAGGTGCTAGAGAAGAAAAAAGTGGAAACTTTTTTAAAAGTACTATTTGCAGAATACTATAAGTTAATATACGTGCCTATAGATACATCTAAACCTACCTTAAATACTTTAGAAACTGCATTAAAAAAGGAATTTTATAACTTAGATATAGAAATTAAGTATGAAGAGTATTTTGGAGTATTGGAAGACATATTCACAAAAAAACCTCAAAAAGTAATAATGTTTTTAGGCTCTAACTTAGGAAGGAAGTCTTACAGCTGATATTTTTTTTAAAAATAAACTTAGTAATTCTTTGTGAGTAAGTGAAACAATTTTTTTAGGTTTAGATAGCATTAAATCTAAAGACATTGTATGTCTAGTATATAACGATAGTTAAGGTATTACAAAAGTATTTAATTTAAATTTATTGCATCGAATTAATAGATAATTTCATGCAGATTTAGATGTTTCGAATTTTGAACATCACCCAGAATACAAAGTGAAAACAAGTGTTGTAAAAAATACTGTTGAGTAAAAGAAATCAAACAGAAATATCACTAAAGTATAATGACAATACTTTACAATCGCTTTTAGAAAACACAAAATAGGTTCAGATTTCTAAAATCAAGGATTGTAATAATTATTAATAGCTCTATACTAGAGCGCGTTAAATTATGAAGCAATTAGTTATTTTAGTATTAGAAGCTAAAAGTACCTTGCTAAAATATTTAACACATTTATTTATAGTTTTTTTTTAAAAAAAAAAACATTGTTTTTTCTTGTACAGATTTATCTTTAATCAGCACAAGTAATAGTAATAAAGTTATCGATTTGACTTTGTTACAACGTAGTAATAATTTTTAAATAAAGTAATTTACCTCATATTATTTATACCGTTTTAACGCTTTTAACTCTCAACACATTATAATAATTTTAATAAGCAGGGTTCATAAATTTCATAATAAATGACCTGTTGTGTTTCTAAAAAAAATCAGGAGCCCAACAAAATAAATTAAGTCAAATTATAAAGAACATCAAAAAGAGATCGTAAGAGTAAAGTTTATCCCTTCATAAAGATAAACTGACTGTAAAGATTATTCAATTCAATACGCACCTTTGCAATATTTTCTAAATCATCTTTATCGGTGAAACTTAATAAGGCTTTTTCTCGTTCCCCAATCAATTTACATAACATGGGTAGGTTTTTACAGAATAAAGCATCGTGAACTTTTGGTTTTGATAATTCTTCCGAATCAAAAACTTTTTTTCGTTTTGATGATTTAGGTGTAATACCATGTAGCTTATTGTAGGTTATTTGTTGTTCGCGTCGTTTTTCAGATTCATCAATTGCTTGATGCATTGCATTCGTTACTTTATCGGCATATAAAATAGCCTTACCGTTGGTATTTCTTGCCACACGACCTATAATTTGAATTAATGCTTGTACAGAACGTAGAAAACCAGCTCGATCTGCATCGAGTATTGCTACCAAAGAAGCTTCTGGTATGTCCAAACCTTCTCGCAATAAATTAATACCGATTAACACATCAAACTCACCAGTTCTTAAAGCATCAATAATTTCAGTTCGTTTAGAAGTCTTGATGTCAGAATGAAGATATCGCACTCGAATGCCTTTTTTACTCATAAAATCTTTGAGTTCCTCTGCACTTTTCTTAGTTAAAGTCATTACTAAAATGCGTTCGTCTTTTGCAACTCGTTTATAGATTTCTGCTAACAAATCATCCATCCTATTTTTTGACGGTCGTACCTCTATCTCTGGATCCAATAAGCCCGTAGGGCGAATAATTTGATTAATGGTTTCTCCTTGCGAACGTTTGAGTTCATAGCTGCCAGGTGTGGCGGAAACAAAAATAGTCTGTGGTTTTAACTTTTCAAATTCTTCAAAGCTTAATGGACGATTATTCTTTGATGAGGGTAATCGAAATCCATATTCTATTAAATTATTTTTTCGACTTTGATCGCTGGCATGCATTGCAGATATTTGTGGTATCATAACGTGCGATTCATCTATAAACAATAAACTATCTTTCGGTAAATAATCTAGCAAGGTAGTTGGTGGTAATTTAGGGTCACGATCACTAAGGTAACTAGAGTAATTCTCTATGCCAGAACTGTATCCTTTTTGTTGCATCATTTCTACATCATCCATCGTGCGTTCATAAAGGCGGGCCGCTTCAACAAAGCGATTTTCATCGTTGAGCACTGCTACACGTAAATCTAATTCTTCAAGAATTTTTTCACTCGCAAGCATCAACTTATCTGGTGGTGTTGAATACAAGGTTTTAGGTGAGATTAAATAATTGTCTAATTCCTTAATAACTTGGCCACTAATAGGATCTATATCATAGAGTGCCTTTATGGTATTTGCAACAATTTCTATGCGTATAGCAAATTTTTCGGCGTCAGCAGGAAACACATCAATTGTGTGGTCATCTACCTGATACATTGCCCGTTTTAGTTTCTTTTTATTTTTTCCTTTTTTTTGTTCAGTATACCGAAGCTGATTTAAACGTTCTAATAGTAATTCCTTTTCAATTTCTGTATCTCGTGCTAATGGAATTTGAAGTGCTCTATATGCTTCAGGGCTACCTAGACCATAAACAGATGAAACAGATGCCACCACAATAACATCCTTGCGCTCAATTAATGATTTGGTTGTAGATAAACGCAGTCGTTCTAATTGCTCGTTAACCGCAGAGTTTTTACCTATAAACCGACTATTCCCAGGAATATACACTTCTGGCTGGTAGTAATCGTAATAGGAAACAAAGTATTCCACCGCATTTTCAGGGAAAAAAGCTTTCATTTCGCTGTATAACTGAGCAGCCAAAGTTTTATTATGTGCCAAGATTAAGGTTGGTCGTTTTAAACGATGTATAACATTTGCCATGGTAAATGTTTTACCAGAACCTGTAACTCCTTTTAAGGTTTGATGAGTTGCGCCATTATTTATACCAGCAATAAGTTTAGCAATGGCTTCAGGCTGATCACCTGAAGGTGTATAATTTGAATGTAAAATGAATGAATCTTGTCCCATAATTAACTATTTTTATTAATGGATTTTATTGAAATACAATAATCTGTTTTGTATTTTTCTGCTATTTGAGTATGAACTGCTCGAAACTTTATAATGAGAATAGGTTCTTTAGATTATTTGAGTTAGAAAGAATGATTATATTTTTTTGGGCGGAATAATATAGGTTAATGTGACTACAAATATTAACGCTAGTGCTAATTTGTAGTTAATAAAAATTAATAAAAAAGCAACAACTTCTACCAATGGTCCTTTTAACCAGTTTATTACTGCATCATTTATCAATTCTTTCTTTGTCTTTTTTGTTTTATATAAACCACTGTTGAATATTGCATAATGATAAAGCAATCTAAACGTTACAGCTTTAATAAAATAAGCACCAACCAATAACATTGTAGCAGTTTCTTGATTATGAACCTGCCCAAGTAATGCAGTTGGATAGACGATAAGTGAAAGTGAAAATAAAAACAATAGATTTAGCCAAATAAAAGTAGGGTCTACGGCTTTCATTTTACTAAACAGAATATGATGATTGAATAAATGTACTGCTATAACTAAAAAACTAATTCCATAGGGAATTAATTGTGGAACTAAATATTCTAGCAATTTAAAAATTGAATATTTTTTAGTTAAAAAATCTTCTGGTATTTCGAAAGCCATCACCAAAATTGTTATTAAAATAGCAATTACGCCGTCGCTAAAATTTTCTAACCTAGCCTTGTCTATACTTTTTTTGTCTGTCATATTAATATTGAATACTATTTATTTTCATATCTCTACTACCTTTAGGAGTTTTAAGTGTAATTACATCACCAATTTTTTTACTTCGTAATACCTTTGCTAATGGGGATAAAAAAGATATTTTATTTTTAGAAACATTAGCTTCATCTACACCTACTATCTGATATTGACATTCACAATTTTCTTCAAACTTAAAAAGCGTTATCGTTGCACCAAAGTGAATTTCACTTTGCGGTTGTGATTTTAAATTGATTATTTTTGCAGAATTAATACGGTCTTCAAGTAGGCTTAACTTGCTCGAAAGAAAGTTTATTTGTACTCGATTAATCTCATTAGATTGGGAGATTAATGTTTTTTGTTCTTCAATTAATATTTTTTGTTCTTCCTTTAATTCTTTTAAACCGTTCGCTGTGATATAATTATCAACTCCAAAAGGTAAATGGGCTCTTGGTGGTACAAAAGGAATTTCTTCTTGATCATCTTCTTTAACAAATCCTCTACTCATAATTTATTTAATTTTAAGAACAACCTTTCCTTTAGTATGTCCCTTTTTTACATAAAGTAAAGCGTTTAAAGTTTCATTTAGAGGAAATACCTTGTCAATGTTTATTTTTATTTTACCTGTTGCTACAAGTTCTTTAATTTCATGAAGTTGCTTTGCATTATCTCGCATAAAAAGAAGACTGTAAAATGCCGATTTCAACTTTATTTGTTTTGTTATTTTTCGTCTTTTAAATGCTAAAAATAACTGAATAATTTTATTTAGTTTCATACGGTTCGCAGTTTCAGCATCAACAGGCCCAACAAGTGTTATTACGCTCCCTTTGTTTTTTATTACTTTAAAGGCATCTTCTGTAAATTCGTTTCCAAGTGTATCTAAAACCATATCAATATCTTTTACAATTGCTCTATAGTCTACAGTTTTGTAATCAATTACTCTATCTGCTCCAAGTTCTTTAACCCATTTCACATTCTCTGTACTTGTAGTTGTGTACAAATAAGCTCCAATTGATTTTGCATATTGAATGGCAAAAGAACCAACTCCACCAGAGCCAGCATGTATTAAAATAGATTCACTAGATTTTAGCTTTCCTCTCTTTAAGGCTTGAATCGCTGTAAGCCCCACAAGTGGTAAACTGGCAGCTTCTTCAAAACTTATATTCTTGGGTTTTAGACCAATAAGATTTTTATTTATTGCAACAAATTCAGTAAAGGTTCCTTGTTTTTTTACTTTAGAAAATATTTCGTCTCCAATATTAAAATCTGTTACATGCTCTCCTTTTTCTATTATAACACCACTAATATCATACCCTAAAGTAGCTGGTAGTTTAAAGGTACTTACACTTTTTAAATCCCCTTCAATAACTTTAATATCTAAAGGGTTTACGCCAGCAGCATACGTTTCAATTAAGACTTCGTTTTTGTTAATAATTGGTTTTTCAATTTCAGAAACCTTTATACTTTTTGAAACTTCACCATAGCCTGTAAATTGTACTGCTTTCATAATCTGTTATTTTTTAGTGATATTGCTTTCTTCTTTATTAAGTTTCAATACTTTTAATCCAACAGCCATTAAAACAATAGAAATAGGAAGGATTAGTAAATTCCACTGGAGATTATCTATGTTTACAAAAACAACTTCTAGAAATTTCACGAATAATATAATGACAATTACTTCAGCTAGCACATTTTTTAAATGGCCAATATTTGGAGTTTGAATCCAGTTTAGAACGCCACTATTTTTGGTGCTTGAAGTGTTTGAAATAAATAATGTATAGATACCATGTGCAAAAATAAATAGTACTAAAGCGATTAAAAAGGTGTCTAAAGATTTAATAAGGTAAGTAATACCAATATCTGCGGAATGTAAATGTTCTTTACCTTGAGGGATGTAATCTAAAAAGAATACACGAAAGGCATTTAATGTTTTTAACCCACCCACAATAAATAAAAGAAAGGAACCTACTAGTGAAAAGATAATGGCAATCCAACTGATATAACGCAGTGCGTAAAAAGGTTTTTTCATAATAAATATAATTATTTTATTTTAAAACAACAAAACCCCGGTAAGACCGGGGTTTTATTTATAAACTTATATAATAAAGTTCTAATTAAAAGAATCCCATAGGTTCTTTGTCGTAAGATATTAGCATGTTTTTTACAACACGGTAATGATCTAAAGCCATTTTGTGGTTTTCACGACCGAATCCTGATTCTTTCACACCACCAAAAGGAGCGTGAGCAGGATACGTGTGGTATTGGTTAACCCAAACTCTACCTGCTTGAATAGCACGAGGAACTTGAAATAATTCGTGCGCGTCACGAGACCAAACACCTGCACCTAAACCATAAGGAGTGTCATTTGCGATTGCGATAGCTTCTTCAGTAGAACTGAAAGTTGTTAAAGCTACAACTGGGCCAAAAATTTCTTCTTGGAACACACGCATGTTGTTCTTACCTTTTAATACGGTTGGTTGGATGTAGTATCCTTCAGAAAGTTCTCCTTCATAATTTCCAGCTTCTCCACCAGCTACTACTTCTGCACCTTCTTCTACACCTATCTTAATATAGCTAAGAATTTTATCGTATTGTGGTTTAGATACTTGAGAACCAATCATTGTTTCAGGATCTAATGGATTTCCTGTTTTGATTGCTTTTAAGCGCACTTTCATTTTTTCGATGAAATCGTCAGCGATATCTTCGTGTACTAAAATACGAGAAGGAGCTGTACAGATTTCACCTTGGTTCAATGCGAACATTAAAGCACCTTCAATAGCTTTGCTATAGAATGCATCATCATGATCTGCTACTGATGGGAAAAATACGTTTGGAGATTTACCACCTAATTCCATTGTTACGGGAATAATGTTTTCTGCTGCGTTGTGTAAAACTTTACGACCAGTTTCCGTAGAACCAGTAAAAGAAAGTTTTGCAATACGTTTAGATGTTGCTAAAGCTTGTCCAGCTTCGCCACCAAAACCAGTTACAATGTTTAATACACCTGCTGGTAAAATATCACCAATAAGTTCCATTAAAGCAATAACACTTGTAGGCGTTTGTTCTGCTGGTTTTACAACCGCAGTACAACCTGCTGCTAAAGCTGGCGCTATTTTCCAAGCTAGCATTAACATTGGGAAGTTCCAAGGGATAATTTCACCAACAACACCAATAGGTTCGTTTAAAACAATACTAACCGTGTTTTTGTCGTGTTCTGAAATACTTCCTTCGTCTGCACGAATTACACCTGCGAAATAACGGAAGTGATCGATACAGTAAGGAATATCAGCTGCACGAGATTCACGAATAGGTTTACCATTATCGATGGTCTCTAAAGTTGCTAAGTATTCGAAGTTGTCTTCCATTACTTGTGCAATTTTTAATAACGCATTACTACGTTCTGTAGCTGAAGATGTACTCCAAGAAGGAAACGCATCGTGCGCTGCATCAAGAGCAAGATCGATATCTTCTTGTGTTGAACGCGCTGCTTGCGTAAAAACTTTACCGTCTACTGGAGATACGTTATCGAAATACTGCCCTTTTACAGGAGCTACGAATTTACCGCCAATAAAATTCCCATATCTTTCTTTGAATACAGGTTTAGTTACATTTGCCATAATTATTTATATTTATTTTAATTTTTATTCTTAATTGATACTTGCCAAAACAAGTGTTGTTTAATTACACTGCAAATGTACTACGGTTTGTTAGAATCTTGTTTATTAATACGGTTCAATAACTTATGAAAAAAGTTCAATGTAGTATTTTTTTTAATGTAAACACATGTAACAAGTCTCAATGCATTGTTATATAGGTTATTGTGAATATTTATTTTAATTAGTAATATCTATTGGACTACTAGTGACTGTTTTTAAAGGTGGCACTAAAGTTAAAACAGCGTGTTTACATTCCTTGTCAACCTATATTTATTGAATGTGATATGTTCAGTGTCTATTTGTATGAATAACTGTATCTTAGTAATCTCAAAAACTCCTTAAGTTTAATCGTGTTTGCGAATTTCAGATTTATGGAATGATGCGAGAAGAAAAGTAAAATTACAACGTTATGAAGTACTTGCTATTATTCTTAACTTTTTTTTATACAAATACCTATCAAACGACTATGAATGCATCTAAACCTGACAATCCAGGAATTATTGAAGCGGTACAGAACAATCAATTAAAAGTTGTAAAAGAATATTTAAAAAATGGTGGCGAGGTAAATGCAGCTAATAAAAATGAACAATCGATACTATTAATTGCGACTCTTGCAAATAATAAAACCATGGCAGAATTATTAGTTGCTCACGGTGCCAATGTTAATCAACAAGATAACCAGAAAGATAGTCCTTTTCTGTTTGCTGGAGCAGCTGGTCATTTAGAGTTGGTAAAACTATACTTAAAAAACGGAGCCCGATTTGATGTGTTTAATAGATATTATGGAAGTGCCCTAATTCCAGCTTGTGAGCGTGGACATACAGCTGTTGTAAAATTACTAGCCAATACCCCAAATTATCCAATAGATCATGTGAATCGTTTGGGTTGGACAGCGCTTATGGAAGCGGTTGTTCTAGGAGATGGTAGTGAAAAATTTAAAAAGATTGTTCAGATATTGATTGATGCCGGTTGCGATATTACTATTCCCGATAATGATAAGATTACAGCTTTGCAGCATGCCAAAGTAAGAGGGTTTTCTAAAGTAGTAAGCGTATTAGAAAAAGCTTCGGAATTAGGAAAGTAAATTTTTTGAAGAACTTTGCAAGCTTTTATTATTGTTAATTTTTTTATTTAAGAACTTTTTTCGGATTTTTAAAAGGCTATTTTTTATTTTGATATTTTTTAAAAGGAAATCAGAAACCCCCATGATAGTTAGTAAAGAAATAAAAGCCAAGGCTCCAAGTGCACCTCCAAATCCTTCAAAGAAATGACTTTTGTTGATGTAAATACTACTGAAAATAATTCCCGCTAGAGCTAACCGTAAATAATTACCATACGCTTCCAAAGAGACCATTCCTATAAAAGAAGTTCCTAAAAATACCATCGGAATATTTTTGGTGAGATAAGGATTGAGTATTTCTGGGAAGCAATAAAAAACCAAACCGACTACTAGTGAAAGTAAGGCCGAAGATCTTACAGCGCTTTGCTTAAACTTCCTACTGACATAAAACGTTAGTATAGCGCCTATAACTCCTGAAATTATTATGACAAAAGTGTTCATAGTAGTCCGTTTATTAAATTAATTAAGACGACGCCACCAAATGCTATCGATCCAAGTTTTCCACCAATTCCAACAAATAAATTTTTAGACAATATGAAAAAGATGCCCGATAAAATGCCTGCGGCAATGATTAATCTAATAGAAGGTGTAATTTCAATACTAGACATACCCACAAATACCCCACAATAAATAGCGTCTGGCACCTTTCTTAAATAATCAGATTGTTTGTTGTTTATACTCGGTAAAAATGATGCCAATGTACCTATGATTCCTGCAGACAAAACACTTCCCAAATCGGTGTAAATATTCAATAGGTAACAAACAATAGCTCCTATGGGTACCCAGATGGCTACTGAAGTTTTTTCGTATGAATACTCTTCATGGTGCAGATTCAAATATTTATATCCAAATAATAAAGTCAATGTAATAAATAATAGCAATAGTAAGGCTGTAAAGTTATCTGCTTTGTACTGCTCTTTTACAATCATTATTAAAAATATAACTTGCATCAAGAGAACAGTAAATATCATAAAAGACCGAAGAGCTTTGTGTTTCTTCATGAAAAATTTTAGTTGTAGTGACTTGAGGTTATGGGAAGTATCAGTTGCATAGTTTTACAGCTGTAAATTTACGAAACAAGGTATTCTTTTTAAACCTAATTCTTGTCTTCTTCACATGTAGGAAGCAGCCATAATTGCTTTGTCTTTGATGTTGAATTGCTATGAATTAATTAAAGGAATCCTACAGGTTCTTTGTTGTAAGATATTAGTATGTTTTTTACAATACGTTAATACTCTACAGCGAAAATTGCATACTTTATTAGACTTGTACTAAGCGCAAATTTTATTTTATTTTAATAACTACTTTTCCTTTAGTATGTCCTTTGCTTACATATTCAAGAGCTTCCATAGTTTCTTCTAACGGAATTATCTTATCAATTACAGTACAAATTTTACCCACTTCCACAAGTTGTGTAATTTCATCGAGTTGTTTAGCGTTTTGTTTAAGAAGAACAAGACTGTAGAAAGCAGCTTTTAATTCAATTTGTGCTGTTATTTTTCGTCTTTTATGAGATAACGCATCTAGATCTGCATTCATCTGTTTTGCAGTTTCTTTATCAGGAAGACCAACAAGCGTGATGACTTTGCCTCCTTTCTTAATTACTTTAAATGCATCTTCGGTATACGGAGCTCCTAGAGGATCTAAAACCATATCCGCGTCTTTTACAATAGTTTTATAATCTTCAGTTTTATAATCAATAACGCAATCTGCACCAAGTGCTTTTACCCATGCTACATTTTTTGTACTTGTGGTGGTGTAAACATAGGCACCTTTTGCTTTTGCTAATTGGATTGCAATAGAACCAACACCACCCGAACCCGCGTGAATTAGTACTTTATCACCAGGTTTTAATTCACCTCTTTTCAAGGCTTGGTATGCAGTAAGACTTACTAATGGTAAACTTGCTGCTTCTTCAAAATTTAAATTGTTTGGTTTGAGACTGATATTATTCTGACTAATTGCTACAAATTCAGCAAAAGCACCTTGTAGATAATCATAAGTATATACTTCGTCGCCAACTTTCAAATCGGTTACATTTTCGCCCACAGCTACAATTTTTCCGCTTACGTCATAGCCCATCGTAGCTGGTAATATGTAATTAGGAACCATTTTTAACTTTCCTTGCAGCACCTTTATGTCTAGAGGATTTATGCTACTTGCGTATGCTTCAACCAGAACCTGATCTTTAGTTATTGTCGGTCTTTCAATTTCAGAAAATGTAATGCTCTTTGAAATCTCTTCGTATGCTGTGTGTTGTATTGCTTTCATAAATTTTATGTTTACGTTTGATCTAAGATAAAAACAATAAAACCCCGGTAAGGCCGGGGTTTTATTTATAAACTTGTAATATAAAGTTCTAATTAAAAGAATCCCATAGGTTTCTTGTCGTAAGATATTAGCATGTTTTTTACAACACGGTAATGATCTAAAGCCATTTTGTGGTTTTCACGACCAAATCCTGATTCTTTCACACCACCAAACGGAGCATGAGCAGGATAGGTATTGTATTGGTTTACCCAAACTCTACCGGCTTTAATAGCACGAGGCACTTGAAATAATTCGTGTGCATCACGAGACCAAACACCTGCACCTAAACCATAAGGAGTGTCATTTGCGATTGCGATAGCTTCTTCAGTAGAACTAAATGTTGTTAAAGCTGCAATTGGACCAAAAATTTCTTCTTGGAATACACGCATATTGTTCTTTCCTTTTAAAACAGTAGGTTGTATGTAGTATCCGTTAGAAATTTCACCGTCGTAATTTCCAGCGTCTCCACCAGCTAATACTTCTGCACCTTCTTCTTTCCCGATGTTAATATAACCTAATATTTTGTCGTATTGTGCTTTAGACACTTGAGAACCAATCATCGTTTCAGGATCTAATGGATTTCCTTTTTGAACTAACTTTAAACGTTCTTGCATTCTTTCGATAAAAAGATCAGCGATATCTTCGTGCACTAAAATACGTGATGGAGTTGTACAAATTTCCCCTTGATTTAATGCGAACATTAAAGCACCTTCAACAGCTTTACTAAAGAACTCATCGTCTTTATCTGCTACAGAAGGGAAAAAAATGTTTGGAGATTTACCACCTAATTCCATTGTTACTGGAATAATGTTTTCTGCTGCATTGTGTAAAACTTTACGACCTGTTTCTGTAGAACCAGTAAAAGAAAGTTTTGCAATACGTTTAGATGTTGCCAAAGCTTGTCCAGCTTCGCCACCAAAACCAGTTACAATGTTTAATACACCTGCTGGTAAAATATCACCAATAAGTTCCATTAAAGCAATAACACTTGTAGGCGTTTGTTCTGCTGGTTTTACAACCGCTGTACAACCTGCTGCTAAAGCTGGCGCTATTTTCCAAGCTAACATTAACATTGGGAAGTTCCAAGGGATGATTTCACCAACAACACCAACTGGTTCGTTTAAAACGATGCTTAATGTGTCTTTGTCATGCTCAGAAATACTTCCTTCGTCTGCACGAATAACACCTGCGAAATAACGGAAGTGATCCACACAGTAAGGAATATCTGCTGCACGAGCTTCACGAATAGGTTTTCCATTATCAATCGTCTCTAAAGTTGCTAAGTATTCTAGGTTATCCTCCATTACTTGTGCAATCTTTAACAACGCATTACTACGTTCTGTTGCAGAAGATGTGCTCCAAGAAGGAAACGCATCATGTGCTGCATCAAGAGCAAGATCGATATCTTCTTGCGTTGAACGCGCTGCTTGTGTAAATACTTTACCGTCTACTGGAGATACGTTATCGAAGTACTCACCTTTTACGGGAGCTACGAATTTACCGCCAATAAAATTCCCATATCTTTCTTTGAATACAGGTTTAGTTACATTTGCCATAATTATATATTTTAAATTAGATTCTTAAATTATGCTTGCCAAAACAAGCGTTTTTAATTATGATACAAATGTACGTTGGGTTGTTACCTTGCTATTTATTGATACGGTTCAATAACTTATGAAAAAAGGTCAATGTTGTTTTATTTTTTTAAGGAAAGAGTTGTTATGGGTTTAATTTACTTTAAATCAATTAATTAATTGTGTTTCTTTTTTATTTTAAATATCTGTTGGACTAATTCCGAACTTCTTTTTAAAGGCTACACTAAAGTTAGACAGGTTGTTATAGCCAATATCTAAATAAATATCAGAGGCTTTTAAGTCTCCTGCTTGTAACAATTCTTTTGCTTTTTGCAAGCGTTTGTCTTGAAGCCATTTTCCGGGTGGTTCTTTATATTCGTTTGTAAAATGACGTTTAAATGTTGATAAACTCATGTTGCATAAGAAAGCAATTTCTTCTAGTTTTAAATTAGAATGTACATTACTGTCTACAATGCTCTTAAAAGGAGAAACCTCTTTAGATATTAAAGAATGTAAATAATACTCGAAACTAGACCCGTATTTATTGAGTAAATACAACATAATCTCTTCAAATTTTAAAACCAATAAAGCATCACTAAAACTATGATCTGTAAAAGTATTCGAAGAGAGAGAGGTAATGAAAGCAGCAATATAAGCGTCGTTTTCAATCACAAAATAAGGCACATCCTCTTTATAGGGTTTTACATCATTGGTATATTTACTTAAAAAATCGGTGAGTTTCTTTTCAGAAAAAAAGAAAAGCTTGCAATAATAAATAGCTTCAGTTTCTAATAATTCTGTCCACAACCAATTTCCCTTTTTTAATAATAAAGATTGCTTGTTATTTACAGCTTTAGAAGTATTCGCAAAATGTACTTGCTTTTTTCCCACTTGAAGAAAGCTAAACATATTCATACTTAAATTAACTTTACTTTTTACAACATCGTTCGTCATTTTAAAATCATAAACAAATATGTCTTGTGGTTTGTTTTTCTTCTCAAAATAAATCTCAGGAATATTTTCTATAGGCATAATTGTAAGTTTTAGTCTGTTTTTAAAGTTGGTGCGACATCAAAATTACTAAAAAAAGAGACGACCATTTCATAAACACACTCTTAAAGTATAAAGATTTGTTTGATACGTGTTTAAAAAGGGTAGATATAAAGTATGTTAAGAAAGAAAAAAAATACTCATTACAACCTACTTTATTACATTGGCTGTATATTGCGCACTTAAAATAATTTTAAAGAAGACACTTAAAGTCTTTTACTAATTAGCATATAATATGAAACGTTTATTTTCAAATTTATTATTTAAAGTTTTTCTTGCCATCGTTTTAGGTATTGTTTTTGGTTTGTATTTACCAGAATCTGTAAACAGAATTTTTACAACTTTTAATTCGTTTTTCGGACAGTTTTTAAACTTTGCTATTCCGTTAATTATCATGGGACTTATAATGCCAGCAATTTCTGATTTAGGAAAAGGCGCTGGTAAATTATTATTACTAACAGCAGCTATTGCGTATGGTTCTACCTTATTTTCTGGGTTTATGACGTATTTTACGGCCTCAAACATATTTCCTCAACTTTTAGAATCTCATGTAAATGATGCTGCACTAATTGCAGATTCTGGTCGTGAATTATTGCCCTATTTTAGCATCACCATTCCGCCAGCATTAGATGTTATGACGGCTTTGGTCTTGGCATTTGTTATTGGCTTAGGTTTGTCATATCAAGAAAAATCAACTTTAAAATTCGTGGTTAGAGATTTTCAGAAGATAATAATGCAACTTATAGAAAATGTAATTGTTCCTTTATTGCCTTTATTTATTTTAGGAATATTTGCAAGTATGTCTTTTAGCGGAAAGGTATTCTCTATATTATCTGTATTTATAAGTATTATTGGCGTTATTTTCGCCTTACACATCTTATTATTGTTACTTCAATATACAATTGCAGGTGCACTTATAAAGAAGAATCCTTTAAAATTATTGGCAACAATGATGCCTGCATATTTTACTGCATTGGGTACACAATCTTCTGCTGCTACCATACCCGTAACTTTAGAGCAATGTTTAAAAAATGGAGTTTCAGAGAAAATTGCAGGATTTGTTATTCCGTTATGTGCAACCATTCATTTGTCTGGTAGTATTATGAAAATTACGGCTTGTGCAATGGCTTTAATGATTTTAGAAGGAATGCCTTTTAGTTTTACCCTTTTTGCTGGTTTTATTTTTATGCTAGGAATTGCAATGATTGCAGCACCAGGTGTTCCTGGAGGAGCAATTATGGCAGCTGTAGGAATTTTACAATCGATGTTAGGTTTTAACGAAGAAATGTTAGGTTTAATGATTGCTTTGTATATTGCAATGGACAGTTTTGGAACTGCTTGTAACGTTACCGGAGATGGCGCTATTTCTATAGTGGTAAATAAAATTACCAAGCAAAAGTTGGTTGTCTAAAGACCTAATAATATCAGTTAAAATATATAAAAAGGCCGTTAAATATTAAGATTTAACGGCCTTTTTATATTCAAAATTATATGGTATTATTTACTTAATATAATCCTTATTTCGAATAAGCACCAGAAGAATATGTTAACTCATAACTATGCGTGTAGATCTCAAAAACAATACCAAAAGGATCTTCAACATAACACATTTTAAAGGGTTTGTCTTTAGGATAGTATGCTCTAATCGGCATGCGTTGCTTTCCTCCGTAGGATACAATTTTAGCGATAAGATCTTCGATATTTGGGTCTTGTATGCAAAAATGAAAAAGTCCGGTATTAAAAGGGTTAAACTCCGGAGCTTCTTTTATTCCGTTCGGAAAAGAAAATAATTCAATTCCAATGCCATCTGAAGTTGCTAAATGTGCAATTTCAAATTGAGTCCAATCGTTACCAAAAACATCAATACACATTTGGCCAATGGCAGTTTCTCTTTCTTTTTTAACTGTAGAAGGTTCCATAATTACATACCAACCCATTACTTCTGAATAGAATTTTACGGCTTCATTTATGTTAGGAACTGTAAGCCCGATATGTGAGAATGATTTTGGATAATTTTTATTAGGTGTCATGTCTTTTAATTTAGAGTGCAAAATTAGATTATATTTGCCTAATAGGCAATAACTTACTAAAAAGTGCTATACTTGCTAAAAAGAGTAAAATAATGATTATCAATAGTATAAAAACATAATTTTGATTAAAAATAATAATTGTCCTTTACAATATACAATGCATTTAATAGGAACAAAATGGAAACCTTTAATTTTATTTCATTTATTAGAAGGTGGTTTGCGTTCTGGAATATTACAAAAACACATTGAAGGTATTTCGAATAAAATGTTTACACAAACTGTTAGAGAGTTAGAAAAAGACGGACTTATTTCTAGAAAAGTATTTCCTGTAGTACCTCCTAAAGTAGAATATAAATTAACGAATAGAGGCAGTTCACTCGAAAGTATTTTAAGAAGTCTAGATAAATGGGGTTTAAAGGATGGCGAAAAAAAGCAGAAAAATAGCTAGTATAATTTTTGAAACTACCTACTTACGAGATTATTAGAATTATTTTTAATCCTAATAAATTACCAAATAGGTATTATCACGGTGTAAAAATTAGTTGCAACAGTATTATTAAAAAAGAAGTTTCAATATTTTTAAACTGTTTCTGTTTCTTGTTTTTACCGTTCCTAAAGGAATATTTAATGCTTCTGAAGTTTCTTTATGTGTATATCCTTTAAAATAAATTAGGTTGATTATTTTTTTATGAGATATTTCTAAAGTAGATACCAATTTTTTAAGACCAATGGTATTTGTAAGTACATTGAAATTTTCATCACATTCAATGTTTTTTAACAGCTCTTCTGAGATAATATTTTTTTTGGAATTTTTATAGTCTTTAGACCTCAATTTATCGATCGCTGTGTTTCTAGCCATACATAATAACCAAGTAAAAATTCTTCCTTTTTTTGAAGAATATTTTCCAGAATTATTCCAAGCTTTTAAAAAAACATCTTGTGTTAATTCATTTGCAATTTCCGTGTCTCTTATCAAATTATAAATTACGCCATGAATACTTTTATAGTACATGTTGTATAATTTTTCGAAAGCTGCAATATTTTTATTCTGAAAATCTAGTACTAATTTGTCTAATTTTGTCATTAAGTATTTTATGTCCTTGCAAAGTACATCCGAAGAAATCTCATTATTAACTCATATAGAAATCATTTGAACGTTTTAAACATAAATTATTTTAACATTTTAACTTTCAATAATTACAAAACTTCTCATTTTTATTTGATTAAAGTAGTTAATGTGTTGTTAAAGAATAAAATTACGATTTCTGAATTCCTATATTTGTAGGATAACCAAACTCTTATCAAATATGAAAAAACTACTACTATTTTTATTACTTACTTCCTTTTCGGTCTCGGCTCAAGAGGTAGATTTATCTTATTATTTACCCCAAGACGTTACTTATAATCAAAACATTCCTACGCCAAAATCTATTATTGGTCATGAAGTAGGTGAGTGGCATATTACACATGATAAGTTGGTAACCTATATGAAGGCTTTGGCAGCTTCTTCAGATAGAATTTCTGTTGAAGATAGAGGGAAAACCTATGAAGACAGACCTTTGTTACTTTTAACAATTACTTCTCCAGATAATCATCAGAATTTAGAGAATATTAGAAAAAATCATATTGAAGCAACCAATAATAATTCGGTAGACGTTTCTAAGAATCCTATTGTAGTGTACCAAGGTTTCTCTATTCATGGAAATGAGCCAAGTGGTTCTAATGCTGCGTTGGCTGTTGCTTATTATTTAGCTGCTGCACAAGGAGCTGCAGTAGATGATTTATTAAATAATACTGTTGTTTTATTCGATCCTTCTTTAAATCCGGATGGTTTGCAACGCTTTGCATATTGGGCAAATACCAACAGAAGTAAAAACATAAACCCAGATCCTAACGATAGGGAATATTCAGAAATTTGGCCTCGTGGAAGAACCAATCATTATCAGTTTGATATGAACAGAGATTGGTTGCCTGTACAATTACCAGAAAGCAAAGCAAGAATAGCAAGTTTTCATAAATGGTTGCCAAATATTTTAACAGATCATCATGAAATGGGAAGCAATTCTAGTTTCTTTTTTCAACCGGGAATTCCGAGTAGAACAAATCCGTTGACACCACAAATGAATCAGGATTTAACGAAAGAAATAGGAACCTATCATGCAAAAGCACTAGATAAAATAGGTTCTCTATATTATTCCGAAGAAAGTTTTGACGATTTTTATTATGGAAAAGGTTCAACATTTCCAGACATTAATGGAGGTATTGGTATTTTGTTTGAACAAGGAAGCTCTAGAGGTCATGCACAAGAAACTATCAATGGTGTTTTAACATTTCCGTTTACGATTAGAAATCAGTTTACTGCTGCTTTATCTACTTTAGAAGCGGGTAGAAAAATGAGAACTAAAATTTTACAATATCAACAAGATTTTTATAAAGAATCTAGAAATACTGGTATTAATAAAGCAATTGTTTTTGGTGATGAAAAAGATGCTGCAAAGAGTTATCATTTAGCAGAAGTTCTAAAACGTCATCAAATTAAAATTCATAATGTAAAAGACAATTTTACGCAAAATGGAAAAACGTTTAAAAAAGGATACAGTTATGTAGTTCCTATGAATCAGAAGAATCATCGTTTGGTAAAAGCCATGTTCGATGTAAGAACAACTTTTAAAGACAGTTTGTTTTATGATGTTTCTGCATGGACTTTTAACCATGCTTTTGGTGTAGATTTTGCAGAGAACATTGCTCTTTCTAAAGCCGGGAATGAGATTCTAGATTTAAAAATGAAAGAAGGTGTTGTTTCTTTTAAAAGTGATTATGGGTATTTAATGGCTTGGAACGAATACTATACTCCTAAAGCTTTAAACGCTATTTTACAAAAAGATTTGCGAGCAAAAGTTTCTATGAAGAACTTTAAAAATGGGAATAATTCTTATGACTACGGAACCATTTTTATACCCGTTCAGAACCAAGAATTAAATGCCTTAGAATTGTTTCAATTTTTACAAAAAATAGCGCAAGAAAGTCATGTTTCTATAAACGGAGTTACTACTGGTTTAAATGATGGTATTGATTTAGGAAGTAATAATTTTAGCAATATTAAAAAGCAAAAAGTAGCGATGTTAGTTGGAGACGGAATTGCTGGAAACGATTCTGGAGAAATTTGGCATTTGTTAGACCAACGTTTTGATATGGCTTTAACGCGTTTAGATATGCGTTATTTTACCAGAGTAGATATAAGTAAATACACCACAATTGTGGTGCCTAGTAGTTATAATTTAGGAAAACCAGCAGAAGAAAAATTAAGTACTTGGGTTAAAAATGGCGGAATTCTAATTGGATATAAAAATACAGCAAGATGGTTGTCTAGTAGTAAGTTTATAGATGTAACGTTTGATAAAGTAAAAACAGATACCATTAAAGCTGTTTCTTTTGAGAATAAATCTTTAAGATCGGGTGCGCAGGTTATTGGTGGTGCAATTTTTGAAGCAAATGTAGACCGATCTCATCCCATAAATTTTGGATATAAAAATGAGAAATTAGCCTTATTTAGAAACTCTACTTTATTTATAAAAGCAGATAAACGTAGTTATAACAATCCTATTCAGTATACTTCTAACCCGTTATTAAGTGGTTATATTTCTAAGGAAAATGCAAATGTGATTAAAAATACCGTTCCTTTTAAAGTACAAAGAATGGGCAGCGGTCGCGTTATTATTTTTACAGACAATACCAATTTTAGAGCTTTTTGGTACGGAACAAATAAGTTATTGATGAATGCTATTTTCTTCGGGGATAAGATGTAGTTTTTTTATTCTCAGTTTTCAGTTTTAACAAACAGAGAAAATAGAGTGGAACATATTTTAAGTAGTAAAGTAGCTGTATTTTATATAAATACGGTTGTTTTACTACTTTTTTCATTAAAAAGAGTAACAAAATAGTGTATCGTTCGTCTATAGAGTATAACCAACTAAAATTATATAATGAGTTTTTTTAGAGTATTATTTGCTATTATTTTTCCGCCACTTTCTGTGATAGATAAAGGTTGTGGCTCTTTCTTTATTATTTTTTTATTAACGCTTTGTGGCTGGATTCCTGGGATAATTGGAGCCTTAGTTATTTTAAATAATCCTAAATATTAAAAATTTAATTATTTAAATCGAAATTTGTGTGAAATATTACTTCAGCCATTCTTCTTTCGAAATGACGTTAAGAAACCTGTTCACCATTTTTAACAGCCTTAGAAGCTTTTAATAATACAACGTTTCCTTCGGTATTATATATTCCTAAAACTAAAACCTCACTCATAAAATTGGCAATTTGTCTTGGTTTAAAGTTTACAATAGCAGAAACTTGTTTATCTAATAAATCTTTTTTAGAGTATAAGTCTGTAATTTGAGCACTTGTTTTTTTGATACCTAGGTGTCCAAAATCAATTTTTAATTGGTAGGCAGGTTTTCTTGCTTTCGGAAAATCGTTTACTTCAATAATAGTTCCTATTCTAATATCTACTTTCAGAAAATCTTCAAAGGTTATTGCTTCTTTCATACTTGTTATTTCTTTTTACCTAATTTCTGAATCACCCAAAGTGGTCCAATCAATAAAAACTGTAAATCTTTAGCAAAAGAAGGTTTTTTTCCTTCAACCTTATGTCCCCAGAATTGTCCAATCCAACCTACAACAAAGATAATTATAGATGCGTAGAGAAGATTAACAGTATTGCCTAACCAGAAGTTGCCAATAATACAAAGCAGTATTACAAACAACATTTCTATAAAATACCAGAAACCTAAACGCAAATAAAAAAAAGAGATTAGAACGCCAGTAACAGCCGCCCAATTTTCGATTAATGGATTGTTTAGACCAAATGATTTTTCTAGAAATAGGTTTGGTATGCTCATTAAAAGCCCTATTACACTAAAAAAGATTATAGGAACACAAATGTAATGTACTTGTTGGTTGGTTTCATTTTGATGGCTTTTAGCATAATCATCAAACCATTGTTTTGCAGATTTCATTCTTTTAAAGATTAGATTTTAAAGGTATGAGTATTTTAAGTAAATAGAAAATTAAAATTATAATAGCGCTGTATTTAGCATTTGTAACGGCATTATTCTTTGTTAATTCTCTTCAACATTCTTAAAGAGCTGCTGTTTTCAGAATTTATAGACAAAGATTTATTGTAATTTTCAATGGCATTTGCAGTATCTTTTGCTTTTAAAAATGCATCGCCTAAACTATCAAAAGTATTAGAGCTTTTTGGATATAGATGAGTGTTTATTTTTAAGATTTCAATAGCTTTTTCAAATTCGTTATTTTTCATATAATTATACCCAGTTCTATTCATAGTATACTGTTTAATTACCGGACTTAAGGAGTCTTGTTTTTTAATTTCTAAGAATGCTTTTAAAGCTTTGTCATAATTCTTAGCTTCAAAATATTCCGTGGGTGTTTTGTCACCAGCTTTCATTTTATGAAAAAGATATTCTACACCTTTATGTTCTGTTTTTTCTGCCAATTTAATATGAGTTTTAGGCAGACTTATAAAGATCATTTTCTCATTTAACTCTTTCATGTAAAAAGAACTATCGTTTATTTTTAAAGGTTGAATACCTTCTTTACCGCGCCATTTTATCAATAACTCTTTGTCTTTGAAATAGACTTCTATAACTTCGTTAGCATTGAATAAATATCGTCCAGTTGTTTTGGTTATAAATTCATCTGAATTTTTTGTTGATGTACAACTTATGCATAAAACAAATAGAAGTAAAGGAATAAGAAAATTTTTCATAATAGGTTGGTAGCTTAGTTCTTTAAGAATAGACGACCAATTTATAGGTTTTGTTACAAGTAGTTCGAATAAATTGAAGATTAGTTGAAATTAATTACAAAACATTTAGAAGAATGATGTTATTTCTTTAGAAACGATTAAGATTTCATTTCTAAAGAAATAACAACTTTTATTTTACTTAGACAGTTTTAGGTATTATATATTTTTAACAAAATCTAAAAAAACTTTTTTATGAAGTTCAATATCTAGATTAGGAGAAAGTGACGCACGTACAATATAATCTTTGTCACCTTCTTTAGTAGTACCTTGTGTAGAGGTTGCAGGTATGGTCCAATAACACCCATTTAATTGTCCGTAACTTACACAGAATTTACTTTCATTAGGAATTTCTGTAATCATTAAATTGATTAACTTCAAATTCAATGCTCTTTTGTATGACTCTCTTTCTGTATCTGTAGTTCCTTTTGTAGGAAGGTCTAATGAAAAAACGGATGGTGTAAAACCTTCTTCTGCCAATTCTTCTGAGACAAAATTAATTTTTGCTGATGGAAGCGCAGCAGTAATAAAGTTTACAAAATCACGAGTATTTACGTAAGCATCTGCAATTCTTTGATTCATAGAAGGCAATTGTTCTGCTAATATTTCCATTTGAAGTGTCGTCGCTTCATTATCGCAAAGTTTTAGGTGCAAATTAATTTTCTCCATTAAAGTTGCTGTTTTTATATTTCCTACACAATAACCAGCAGTACATTTTCCGCCACTAGGAAATTTTGATCCACTCGCATAAGAAATGGTTCTAATGGATGATAAGATGGCATTTTCTCCTAAGAAATGTACATTCGGACAAAAAGTTTGGTCTAAAATAAAAACAGGGTCAATAGCAATAGCGCCATTTGCAGTTGTACGTTTTTTACTTAAAACCTCTTTTAGTTTTAAAAGATCTGGCACCTCAACCCTTGGGTTTGTAGGGATTTCAGCAATAATATAAGGTACACCATCTTCTTTCGCAATTTTAGCCAAAACGGTATCAATACTTTGTACCATGTCATTATCGCCATCTACAGGTAAATCTACTATTTCAACAGTATCTAAACAAGCAGCAACACGTCTTGCCTGGTCATTTGTGCCACCGTAACAATTTGGAGGAACAATAATTTTAATAGCCTTTCCTTGGTGTTTTTCTAAAGCATCATCAATCAACCCCATCATAATGGCATATTGAATAGACAACCCACAAGAACCTACTAAAGGTTTTATCGTTGTACCCGTAATTTCTTTAATCGATTTTAAAACAGCTGTTTTATTAGATTCTAAATTACTATTTTCAACTTTTACGGAAGAATGAGTAATTAATGATTTTAAGGCAACAAGAGAATTAATCGGAGACATTGCAATGGTTTCTCTTCTTCTTACATGCTGAATGTCTGAAATATATGTTTCATTTTCTGCACCATTCACTATCAAAATACTACCTAATTGGGCATGTGTGTTTATAAAGAAGTCAATGTTTTTGGTAAGCTTAAAGTTACAAACTGTCTCCTGCGCTTCCATAAAAATGGTACTTCCGTCAAATTCGGAAATAGCTTCTACATTTTCTACTTTCTGTAACTCAAAATTATAACCATAAACATTTCGAAGAATGTCAGCATCAAAAAAGGCTGGTAATTCACCTTTATAATTTATTTGAGTATTCTTATGTTCTAATAAGTTTTTTCTAAGAATTGCTAATACAGGAATGGTTTGCGAAGAAAAAGTTATTACATTGTCTGATTTTACTTTATTTAGGCTTCCTATTGCCCATTCTAAAATACAAGACAAAGGGTGCCCTAATCGAATATAATCGTAAGCAGTTGGTAATTCATTTAGTGCCGCAGCATTAGAATTATTGTTTTGAAATAAGGTTTTAAACTGATCTAAAAATTGAGTTTTAGCCAGCTTTTCATCATAAATATCTAATCGATGTGTTGTTAGATTTAACCAACCCGTTGGCATATTTTCTAGGACATCTTTTATATAATTAATCATTTTTTGATCTTGCATAATCTTCATTTTTTAATAGATAGCAAAGATACATTAATTAGAATTTTTTGAAGTATTATAGCATGTTTTATCAATCGAAAATAACCAGTACATGACAGTTCTAGGCTATAATCTGTCACGAGGTAAAAGTAAAAGCAATCTCTATTTATAAAACAATAATTTTATTCTGCTGTGGAGAAAACCAACTATTCAATAAAAAGTATGCATGTCATTCCGAAATGAGCTTTTTTAGCGATTGAGGAATCTCAAGAGTATTTCTGCTATATCGTTCGAAAGAATAGGTTTTCTTATCATCAACATTCAAAAGAGATCTTATTTATTTTTAAATTTAGAGAGTGCATGTCTTTTCGAAATGAGCTTTTTTAGCGATTGAGGAATCTCAAGAGTATTTCTGCTATATCGTTCGAAAGAATAGGTTTTCTTATCATCAAAATTTAAAAGAGATATTATTTATTTTTAAATTTAGAGAGTACATGTCTTTCCGAAATGAGTTTTTTAGCGATTGAGGAATCTCAAGAGTATTTCTGCTATATCGTTCGAAAGAATAGGTTTTCTTATCATCAACATTCAAAAGAGATCTTATTTATCTTTAAATTTAGAGTGTGCATGTCATTCTAAAAGGAGCTTTTTAGCGATTTAGGAATCTCAAAGACTTCTCCTACACATCTCTAAATAACAACCTTTTATTTATTTCAACTCTCCTTTTTCGTGAAGAAATGAGAATATTTTTTTATCAACTTCAGAAATAATATCGAGGTTACTGTAGTTTAACCAACGTATTTCTTCAATTTCACTACTGGCTTTCAGGTTGCCTGTATATGTTGCTTTGTAGCACGTCATAAGAACCTGTATCCCTTCTTTTGCACCATCTGATTGTGCAGAAAATGTTCCTATGTATTCTGTAGTATTTGGTGTAATTGCAACACTTAGTTCTTCTGCTATTTCTCTAGTGAGGGTTTGTACATCACTTTCTCCGCTTTCACGTTTTCCTCCAGGAATGTAATATTTCATTTTTCCTTTAGACTTTGTGCTTAGTATTTTTCCTTCTTTGATTTCTATAAAAGCTATTTTGTCGATTTCTTTTGGAGTTTTCATTTTTGTTTCAGAAGTTATATAAAGGTATTAATGAAAGAGAATTAAATAAAGTTTTTATTTTAGTAAATCTTTTAAATATTGATTCTTATAGAACTAAAGATAGCCATTATTGCGAGGAACGAAGCAATCTGTTGATTTATAATTATTGTTACCCGAAATGAATAATGAATTTTTTAAAGCGATTAAGAACCTAGAGTTCAATTAATAAAAATCTTTTCATTTTCGTCTCATAAAGGGATGTTCACTCTTTATGTCATATATCTTCCTTTGATCAACTCAATAACATTAAAATAAAATAATGTTAAATAAATATTCCTAATTTCATCTCTTCCATACAAGGAAAATATACTTAAACTATTCAATTTTTATTTAGAAATTCCTTCATAATAAAAAGGAAGAATTCAATTTATAAAACTACTAAATTATCAAATGCATGCTGATTATTTTTCTAAATATTTGTCTGAAGTTATAAACAGCAATACTATTTTAAAAGTAAATAAAATTAGGAAGTGCATTCAAAATATTGCTTTTGCTTGTAACTACACAAGGAAGTTACTAAACTTAGAATACTAAAACTAACTCTAATGATTTTAAGTAAAAACTCAAAGAATATAGAACAACAAGTATCTAAATGTTATTTTCGACTAGACTGGGGGATCATCCGATATGGAAATATTTTTACTGAATTAAATAAAATACTTTTTCATCATATTATAATATAACAAAAGTGCTCGATACAACTTCGCCCAAAAACGAAATATCTTGAACTGGCAGCAACTTCTAAAATGAATAGACATCGTATTCTAAAACAATGTATTTTGCTAGTAATCAAATAAATAAAAGTTTCTTTAACGGTTAGAAATAATACTAGAAACATTTTAACAACAACAAAACACTTTAAAACCCTATTTTTGGTAACTGATTATAATTTGAATAATTAAAGAACAAACAAATGGCAAATACATTATTTGACAAAGTATGGGATTCACACGTTGTTCGTCAAGTTAAAGACGGACCAGATGTGTTTTTTATAGACCGTCATTTTATCCACGAAGTTACAAGTCCGGTAGCTTTCTTAGGTTTAGAAAGCAGAGGGAACAGTGTTGTATATCCTGCGCGTACATTCGCAACAGCAGATCACAATACACCAACCATAAATCAACATTTACCGGTGGCAGACCCTTTGTCTGCAAATCAGTTAGATGCTTTAGAAAACAATGCTAAAAAACACGGCATTACGCATTGGGGTTTAGGAGATAAAAATAACGGAATTGTACATGTAGTAGGTCCAGAAAACGGAATTACATTACCAGGTGCAACGATTGTTTGTGGAGATTCTCACACATCAACTCATGGTGCTTTTGGTGCCATTGCCTTTGGTATTGGTACTTCGGAAGTAGAAATGGTCTTGTCTACACAATGTATTATGCAATCGAAACCTAAATCGATGCGTATCAATGTAAACGGAAAATTAGGTTTGGGTGTAACGCCTAAAGATGTTGCTTTGTACATTATTGCAAAACAAACAACTTCTGGTGCAACAGGTTATTTTGTTGAGTATGCAGGAGATGTTTTTAGTGACATGTCTATGGAAGGTAGAATGACGGTGTGTAATTTATCTATTGAGATGGGCGCACGTGGCGGTATGATTGCACCAGATGCAAAAACGTACGAATATATTAAAGGACGTGCTCAAACTCCGAAAGGAGCGGCTTGGGACAAAGCGATGAAGTATTGGGATACTTTATATACAGCAAAAGATGCAGAATTTGACGTAGAGTTTACGTACGATGCTTCCGATATTGAACCAATGATTACCTACGGAACAAACCCAGGAATGGGAATGGGCGTAACAAAATCGATTCCAACAGCAGAAAGCTTAAAAGGTGGCGTAGAAACCTACAGAAAATCTTTAGGATACATGTCTTTTAATGAAGGCGATTCTATGATTGGTAAAGAAATTGACTTTGTATTTTTAGGTTCTTGTACAAATGGTAGAATAGAAGACTTTAGAGGTTTTTGTTCTATCGTTGAAGGAAGACAAAAAGCACCCAATGTTACTGCTTGGTTAGTACCGGGTTCGCATAAGGTAGTAGATCAAATAAAAGCAGAAGGTTTAGATAAAATTATTACAGACGCAGGTTTTGTTTTAAGAGAACCTGGTTGTTCAGCATGTTTGGCAATGAATGATGATAAAGTTCCTTCAGGAAAATTATCTGTTTCTACATCAAATAGAAACTTCGAAGGAAGACAAGGACCAGGCTCTAGAACATTATTGGCATCACCTTTAGTTGCTGCAGCTTCTGCGGTTGAAGGGGTGGTTACAGATCCACGAACATTGCTAGTAGACTAGCAACGTTTGCTATTGGCGAGTTGGCTTTTTAGCTAATTGCAAAAGGCTAACAAACGAAAGGCTTTCAAAATAAATATGAGAAACTTTAGAAAATATCAAGTTTGGGAGTTAGGACATGAGATTACATGTCTATAGAATTTCAAAACAATTTCTTAAAGAAGAATTATTTGGATTAACGAGTCAGATGAGAAGATGTTCTTCTTCCGTCCTGGTAAATATTGCAGAAGGATGTGGAAGAGAATCAGAAAAAGAGTTTAAATAATTTTTAGTAATCGCAAATGGATCGGCAACAGAATTAGAATATTTTTTGATTTTGATAAAAGATTTAAAATTAGTAGAACTAGAATCAATAGAAAAGTTAATTGAAAAAGTAAATCAATTAAAAAGAAGTTTAAACAGATTAATAAGTAAATTAAAATAACCGCTTTAGTAGTTAGTCAAGAGTGATCAGCGAATGGCAAACAGCGAAAAGCAAAAAGCTAAATAAACAACATGGCTTACGATAAATTTAATGTATTAACCAGTACAGCATATCCATTACCAATAGAGAATGTAGATACAGATCAAATAATTCCTGCTCGTTTCTTAAAAGCAACAGAGCGTGTAGATTTTGATGTCAACTTTTTTCGTGATTGGAGATACAACCAAGACGGAACACCAAAAGCAGATTTTCCTTTAAACAAAGAAATCTATGCAGGTTCTAAAATATTAGTTGGTGGTAGAAATTTTGGTTCTGGCTCTTCTAGAGAGCACGCAGCTTGGTCTGTGTATGATTTCGGGTTGCGTTGTGTAATTTCATCAGCATTTGCAGATATTTTTAAGAATAACTGTTTAAACGTAGGCGTTTTACCTGTGCAGGTTTCCGCTGAATTTGCAGATACTTTATTTGCAGCAATTATGGCAGATCCTAAATCAGAAATTAAAGTTGATTTACCAAACCAAACAGTAACGTTAGTTGCAACAGGTGAATCTGAATTTTTTGTAATTAATACGTACAAAAAAGACAATATGTTGAATGGTTTTGATGATATTGATTACTTAAAAAACATCGAAAACGAGATTACAGAATTTGCTAAAACAAGACCATTTTAAAAACTATTTTTAAATTGATGTATGGATATTTTAGATTCTTTTGGCGACTTCATTCAATTTGCAATTACTTTAATTGTAACAATTGTTGGAATTAAAATAGCTTCATCATCAATTAATGGAAATAATTCTAATTCTTTGCCAATTCTAATTGGCATTCCAATAGTTACTGTATGGATTTTTTTTGATTATGATATTTATCTAGGTCTTATTTTAGGTTCTATAGTATCATTAATTATAACTTCTAAAAGTTCTGAAAATGAACATAAAATAGAAGAAAATATAATGGCTATTGTTATTCTTGTATTGACAATTGGCAAGTTTTTTTATTTTGGATTCATAAAGTAGATTATTAATTATTAGATGAAAATGGTAAGAAGAAAGATTGAAATAATGGATACGACACTTCGGGATGGAGAACAAACATCTGGAGTGTCGTTTTCAGTTTCAGAAAAATTAACGATCGCAAAGTTATTATTAGAAGAGTTAGAAGTAGATCGACTAGAGATAGCTTCTGCCAGAGTTTCTGAAGGAGAGTTAGAAGCAGTTAAAAAAATAACTTCCTGGGCTTCAGACAACAATTGTTTAGATAAAATAGAAGTGTTAACGTTTGTTGATGGAGGAAAATCTATCGACTGGATGCTAACTTCTGGTGCAAAAGTACAGAATTTACTAACCAAAGGTTCTTTAAATCACTTAACACATCAGCTAAAAAAAACACCAGCACAACATTTTGCAGACATCAAGGCAACCATTGAGTTGGCTGCTAAACACAATATTAAAACAAATGTCTATTTAGAAGATTGGTCTAACGGAATGCGGAATTCTAAAGATTACGTTTTTGAATACTTAGACTTCTTAACAACACAAAACGTAGAACGCGTATTGTTACCAGATACTTTAGGGGTTTTAACTCCGGATGAAACTTTTAATTTTATTAGTGAAGTTCATCAGAAATTCCCTTCAATTCATATCGATTTTCATGGTCATAATGATTATGATTTAGGTGTTGCCAATGTAATGGAAGCTGTTAAAGCAGGTGCAAACGGATTGCATTTAACCATTAACGGAATGGGAGAACGTGCAGGAAATGCACCAATGGCAAGTGTAATTGCGGTAATTAATGATTTTTTAACCAATGTAAAAATCACTGTAAATGAAAAAGCGCTAAATAAAGTCAGTAAGTTGGTAGAAACATTTTCAGGTTTTCGCATTCCTGTAAATAAACCCGTTGTTGGGGCCAATGTTTTTACCCAAACTGCCGGAATTCACGCAGACGGAGATCATAAAAACAACCTCTATTTTAACGATTTAATGCCAGAGCGTTTCGGTAGAAAACGGAAATATGCACTCGGTAAAACTTCTGGAAAAGCAAATATTCAGAAAAACTTACAAGATTTAGGACTGAGTTTAAATGATGAAGATTTAAAGAAAGTTACCCAAAGAATTATAGAACTAGGAGATAAAAAGGAAGTGGTTTCTCAAGAAGACTTACCTTATATTATTTCTGATGTTTTAGACAGTAACAACATTGAAAAACGTGTTGTTGTAGAAAATTATGTGTTAACACATTCTAAAGGATTACAACCGTCTACCACTATAAAACTAAAGGTGGAAGGGGTTATTTATGAGGAACATGCACAAGGAGACGGACAATTTGATGCTTTTATAAATGCATTAAGAAAGCTTTATAAAAAGTACAGTAAAAAAGAGTTACCGGCATTAATTGATTATGGAGTAAGAATTCCGCCAGGAAGTAATTCTGATGCCTTGTGTGAAACAATCATTACCTGGAAACTAGAAGAAAAAGAATTTATAACACGTGGTTTAGATTCAGATCAAACAGTATCTGCAATTAAAGCCACAGAAAAAATGTTGAATATAATATAGTACACCCTATCATTTCGAAGGACGCATAACTTAAATAATCTTTTAAATTAATAAAGAGATTGCTTCGTGCATCGCAATGACAAAAAAACAAACATATGAAATTAAATATCGCAGTATTAGCAGGAGATGGAATTGGACCAGAAGTAATAGACCAAGCCTTAAAAGTATCGGACGCAATAGCTAAAAAATTCAACCATGAAATTACTTGGAAACCAGCTTTAACAGGTGCGGCTGCAATTGATGCCGTTGGAGAACCTTATCCAGATGAAACCCATGCTATTTGTATGGCTTCAGATGCTGTATTATTTGGTGCAATTGGGCATCCAAAATATGATAATGATCCTTCTGCAAAAGTAAGACCAGAACAAGGATTGTTAAAAATGCGTAAGAAGTTAGGCTTATTTGCAAATGTAAGACCAACATTTACCTTTCCTTCTTTGTTAGATAAATCACCTTTAAAAAGAGAACGTATTGAAGGGACAGATTTGGTTTTTTTACGAGAATTAACAGGTGGAATTTACTTTGGTGAAAAGGGGAGAAGAGACGGAGGAGAAACTGCTTTCGATAATTGTGTGTATACAAGAGCAGAGGTACAACGCTTGGCTAAAAAAGGTTTTGAATTGGCAATGACCCGTTCTAAGAAATTATGTTGTGTAGATAAAGCAAATGTTTTAGAAACATCTAGATTATGGAGAGAAACAGTACAAGCTATGGAGAAAGATTATCCGGAGGTTGCAGTTTCTTATGAGTTTGTAGATGCAGTTGCCATGCGTTTGGTACAATGGCCAAATTCTTATGATGTATTAATTACTGAAAACCTATTTGGAGACATTTTAACCGATGAAGCTTCTGTTATATCTGGCTCTATGGGCTTAATGCCAAGTGCTTCTTTAGGTTCTACAATTGGTTTATTTGAGCCAATTCACGGTTCGTACCCACAAGCAACAGGTTTAAATATTGCAAACCCAATGGCAACTGTTTTATCTGCAGCAATGATGTTCGAAAACTTTGGTTTACAAGAAGAAGGACAAGCAATTAGAGATGCTGTAAACAATGCTTTAAATAAAGGAATTGTTACAGAAGATTTAGCCGATGGAGGAAAATCTTACGGTACAAAAGAAGTAGGAGATTGGTTAGCGTCTAATATTTAGAAAATAGATTTTATATATATTAAAAGCTCTTCCTGTTGGAAGAGCTTTTTTTGTTTTGAACGTTCAGCTTTTTCAATTGATATAATTATAGTTAATACAAATTTCCAAATTAAACCTAAATTAAGACGGTTTCTAATCATTACAACCCTATATAATCACCATAAGCTAATTTCACTTTTTTAAGCAGCACATCAACAAAACAAATCTCTTTTTTCAAAACCAAAAAACCTCAAAGCTTTACAAGCTTTGAGGTTTTAAAATATTTTAAGAAGTAAAGAGTTTTATTTTACACCCATTAATTCAACATCAAAAATAAGTGTTGCATCTGGTGGAATAACTCCTCCTGCACCAGCAGCACCATATGCTAAATTAGAAGGGATTACAAAACGAGCTTTGTCACCCACTTGTAATAACTGAATTCCTTCATCCCAACCAGCAATAACTTGTCCAACACCAACATTAAAATCGATTGGTTCTTTTCTTTTGTAAGAAGAATCAAAAACAGTACCGTCTAATAATTGTCCTTTATAATGTACAGAAACTCCAGCACCTTTTGTTGCTTGTTTTCCTGTTCCTTTTTGTAAAATTTGGTAACGCAAACCACTAGCAGTTTCATCATAACCAATTGCAACAGAATCTAACAATTCTTTTTGTTTTGCTATTTCATCTGCTTCACGCTTCTCTCTAGACCCTTCAAAAGTTCTAAAAGCTTCTACTGCGTTAAAAGCTTCTGCAGCTGCACCAACTCTAACAATTTCTACAGAAGTTAACTCGTCTCCTTGTGCAATGGCATCTACTACATCTTGTCCTTCAATTACAGCACCAAATACAGTATGTTTACCGTCTAACCATGGTGTAGGAACGTGTGTAATATAAAACTGACTACCATTTGTTGCTGGTCCAGAATTAGCCATTGCTAATTTTCCAGGAGCATCATGTTTTAAATCTGAGTGAAATTCATCATCAAACTTATAACCAGGGTTTCCAGTACCTGTTCCTTGTGGGCAACCACCTTGCACCATAAAATCTGGAATTACTCTGTGGAATTTTAATCCGTTATAATAAGGTGTTCCTTGATCTTTTACAGCATTTTCTAAGTTACCTTCAGATAAAGCAACAAAGTTACCAACAGTTCCAGGAGTTTTTTCGTGTTCTAATTGTACTAAAATTTCACCTTTTGATGTAGTGAATTTGGCGTATATACCGTTATTCATAATATTTAATTTTGTCTCCTCGAGCGCAGTCGAGAGGTATTATTTATTAGTTCTCGACTGCGCTCGAACTGACATTGATTATTATAATTTCTTAAATAAGAAATTATTTATTTTTCTGAATTTAATATTGAAAGGCCGTAGCTTAAACCAATATTAATATTTGATGAATTAACATTCCCAAAAGGAGACCACATTTGTCCGCTAGAAAGGTTGAAAGAAAAATCTTCGTTTACGTGATAATTAATACCAGCAGTTGGTCTTATTAAAACGCCTTCACCAGAATCTACCCGTCCGCCACCAGCAACACCTGCTGCAAGTTCTGCAAACAAAGAGAATTTATCGTTTGCAAATTTATTAGATTTCACACCCAAACCAAAAATACCATGTGCATAACCTCCAGATTCTCCTTCATAAGCAAAGGAAGCTTCCCCAGCCAAATACAATCTGTGGTTTAAGTCGTAATTTACTTTCAACGCAATTAACTGCAAATCACTTGCTGGAATTCCGAATTTAGCAACATCAAAATACGTTTGATTTTGAACAGTAACCTGAATTCCTTGCGTTTTAATTGTCGTTGATTTTTTACCATTAAAAGCATGCGAAATTCCGCCACTTAAACCATAATACTTCAAACTAAAACCTGCAGTATAGGCTTCAAAAGTACCACCAATAGCTCTGTGGTAACCACCATGAGCACTCAAACCAAATTTTTCTGTAAGTTTTAAATCTGCACCAATACTTGGGTACATTGTTAAACCGCCTTCTGGGTAAATTCTACCGCCAGCAGCACCAATACCAAATTTTCCAAAGAAATTTACGTGTTTCGTTTCAATTACATTTTTACCAACTCCAAAAAATAAGTTCATAAAACCGGCAGTTAAACCACTATACATAGCATCTACATGTGCATAAATAAACGTATTGTCTGTTAAATAGCGTTGGTACTCGAACCCTAAAACAGATAAAGTATGGTCTATAGGTTTGTATTTAGGTGTAGTACTAGCATCTGTTCTAGAGTCTCCAATAGGAAAAAAGTAGTCAAAAGTTATTTGTTGTACACTTTTTACAGCTGGCTCCTTCCAGAATTCATCTTTAGAGACATCTTTAACAGCAAAGGTTTTTTGAGCATTTGCATATGAAGTTGTTCTTAATGTAGTAGGTATTTCAATAAAAAATGAAACATTATCGTTTTTTTGAATTCCTGTAAAGAAGTTTACATAGCCATATTGTACACCAAAAGAATAGCCTTTACTTTTATACTGCAAACCTGCATTCGGATAAATAATTCCACCACCATTAACTAAACTTCTGTAACCACCACCGCCACCAAAATGAACGTTTGCATCAAAATATAAATTTTTATAAATTTGTTTATTTACACCTAAATTTACACCTAACGTAAATAAACCACCTTGATCTCCTGTAATTGCTGTATGAAAACCAACACCTGTATACAACCAATCATTAATAGGTATGTTATAATTTAAACCTACAAATCCCATGGTTGGATCTAAACCATAGCTTACTTGATTAAAAGGTTGATGTACCAAAATATAATTTAATCGAATACTATTGTGCATTTCTTTGCCCTTAAAATCTGATAGATCATAAGACTGAGAAAAAGTCTGCAAACTTAAAAGGGTTATAAAAATTAAAAGTGATTTTCTCATAGCTTATTTCTTAAACTCACTTGTAAAATGTAATTTTACTGATGGATATTTACTTTGGGTCATTTGAATTGTAAATTCAGAATCTGCTAAAAACACCAATTGGCCTTGTTTGTCTTTTGCTAAATAACGTTGTTTTACACGTTTAAACTCTTTAAATTCGTCACTTTTAGGATTCTCAGGTTCTACCCAACAGGCTTTATGAACATTTAAATTTTCATACGTACATTTTGCACCATATTCATGTTCTAATCGATATTGAATTACCTCGTACTGTAAAGCACCAACAGTACCAACAACACGTCTTCCGTTCATTTCTATGGTAAATAATTGCGCAACTCCTTCGTCCATTAACTGGTCTAAACCTTTGTATAATTGTTTAGACTTCATTGGATCTGCGTTATTTACATAACGGAAATGTTCTGGTGAGAAACTAGGAATTCCTTTAAAATTAAGAATTTCTCCTTCTGTTAAGGTATCTCCAATCTTAAAGTTTCCGGTATCATGAATACCCACAATATCTCCAGGAAAAGATTCGTCTACAATTTCTTTCTTTTCTGCAAAAAAGGCATTCGGACTAGAAAATTTCACTTTTTTACCCGTTCTAACATGTAAGTAAGGAGAGTTTCTTTTAAAAGTTCCTGAAACTATTTTTATAAAAGCGAGTCTATCTCTGTGTTTAGGATCCATGTTTGCATGAATCTTAAATACAAAACCTGTTAATTTTTCTTCTTTAGAATCTACTAAACGCTCTTCTGCTTTTTTCGGTTGCGGCGAAGGTGCAATTTCTATAAATGCTTCTAATAATTCTTTTACACCGAAATTATTTAAAGCAGAACCAAAAAATACAGGTTGCAGCGAACCGCTTAAATATTCATCTCTATTAAAATTAGGATACACCTCACTTATCAATTCTATTTCTTCACGTAAAGTTTCCGCAGCTTTTTCTCCAATAATCTTGTCTAATTCTGGGTTCGATAAATCATCAAACTCAATTCCGTCTGAAATTGTTGTTTTATTATCACCAGAAAAAAGATTTAATTTCTTTTCCCAAATATTATAGATTCCTTTAAAATCATATCCCATTCCAATAGGAAAACTCATTGGAGTCACTCGCAAGCCTAATTTTTGCTCAACTTCGTCTAATAAATCAAACGCATCTTTACCTTCTCTATCTAATTTGTTGATAAAAACAAGCATGGGTATGCTTCTCATTCTACAAACTTCTACCAATTTTTCCGTTTGTGGTTCTACACCTTTTGCAACATCAATTACAACAATAACGCTGTCTACCGCGGTTAAAGTTCTAAAAGTGTCTTCTGCAAAATCTTTGTGACCAGGAGTATCTAGAATATTTATTTTTTTGTCTTTGTAAATAAATGCTAAAACAGAAGTTGCAACAGAAATTCCACGCTGACGTTCAATTTCCATAAAATCGGAAGTTGCGCCTTTCTTTATTTTATTGTTTTTTACCGCACCAGCTTCTTGAATTGCACCCCCAAAAAGCAATAACTTTTCTGTTAGTGTTGTTTTACCAGCATCTGGGTGCGAGATAATTCCGAAAGTTCTTCTACGTTTAATTTCCTTTAAAAAGTTCATCTACAAAAATTGAGGTGCAAAGATAGGTTTTATTCTATCATTTATGAATATATATAGGGATTTACGTTTGAAATCAATCAAAAAATTTAGACTTTATGTTTATAGTTTTTTCTGGATGATTTTACAACACTTATTAGGAACCTATATTTGTGAAAAATGATGGCTATTCTAGAATTTCAATGGTCATTTTAATATCTTCTACGGGCCATTCATCTACACCAACTTTTACTTTAGATATTTTATCCATCGTGTCAAAACCAGCAATTACTTCACCAAAAACAGTATGTTGATTGTCTAAATGATGTGCGCCACTTCTACTATGAACCATGTAAAACTCAAACGGACTCGATAATTTATTAGGATTCTTCTCCCATTGTCTAGCTGCTGCTAAAGCACCATATTTATGTTTTCTATGGCTTCTAAATTCTGGTTCTAATAAATAATTACCATACAATCTTCGTTGTTTTCTGGTGTAGGTCTCATCAGAATTACCTCCTTGAATAACAAAGTTTTTGGCAACTCTATAAATAACGGTAGTATTAAAATATTTTAGTTTGGTTAAGAAAATAAAATTAGCTCTATGAATAGGAACATCGGCATATAAAAGAAGTTTAATAGCACCAAATTCTGTCTTAATAATAACCTTGGTTTCTTTATTTTGTTTCCCGTATTCAGTAAAAAAAGCGATTACATTGTCTTTATTTAAACTGTCCCAAGGTTTTAAAACTGTCTTTTCTAAAGCCTTTTTAGTCTCCTTTTTTTTCTTTTTTATTGAAATTTCTTTCGTTTTTAAGGTTGATTTTTTTTCTTCTTTACATTGATAAAAGGAGCAAAGAAAGACCAATAAAACAAGTTTTACTAAAATTCTCATAAATAGGAAGCTGTTTTGAGATTTCAAAGATAAATCATCAAAATAAAAGAATAGAAAAATTTGATTGTTTTTAATGGATTTTTGTGATTTATTACTACTTCATTCCTTATTTTTGTAATAATGGAAGAATTTGTTATTTTAGTAGACGTAAATGATCAGCCAATTGGTTTGATGGAAAAAATAGAAGCACACGAAAAAGCATTATTACATAGAGCTTTTTCAGTTTTTATTTTTAATGAAAAAGGAGAATTAATGCTGCAACAAAGAGCTGCTTCTAAATACCATTCGCCTTTATTATGGACTAATACTTGTTGTTCTCACCAAAGAGAGGGAGAAAGCAATGTGGAAGCAGGGAGAAGAAGATTGCAAGAAGAGATGGGATTTGTAACAGATATAAAAGAAGTATTTTCTTTTATTTACAAAGCACCTTTTGACAATGGTTTGACAGAACATGAATTTGACCATGTTATGGTTGGAAGTTATAATGAAGCGCCTCAATTGAATAAAGAGGAAGCTGAAGCTTATAAATGGGTGGCTTTAGAAGATGTAAAGAAAGACATTGAAGAAAACCCAGCAATATATACAGAGTGGTTTAAAATTATTTTTGATAAATCTTACAAAAAACTAACATATGCCTAAAGTTACCGTTCATAGAAAAGCACATTTTAATGCTGCACATAGATTGTATAGAAAAGAGTGGAGCGATGAAAAAAACTTTGAAGTTTTTAACAAATGCAGCAATCCCAATTTTCACGGTCATAACTATGAACTGATTGTTTCTTTAACAGGTGAAATTGATGAAGAAACAGGGTACGTATATGATTTAGGAATTTTACGAAATCATATAAAAATAGAAATTGAAGATTGTTTCGATCACAAGAACCTCAATCTAGAAGTTCCAGAGTTTAAAGATTTGAATCCGACAGCAGAAAACATCTCTGTAGTTACCTACAACAAACTAAGAAAATTATTGCCAGAAAACTTAGATTTAGAAGTTACCTTGTATGAAACTCCTAGAAATTTTGTGAGTTACTCAGGTGAGTGAAACCTTGCTTATAGTGTGAGTGTTTAATATCTTATGAGCTTATAGAGAATACTGTTCTCGCTGCTTTATTAATATATAAATTCAGGAAACTTTTAGAAGATAATATTTAAAATTAATATATAAAGATAAAGGCTCGTTTACAAATTGTAAACGAGCCTTTTAATTTTTTAAAAAGAAACGGTTTTAGTCTTTCTTTTTGTTTTTAAATTCTTCAAACTTGCTACCTTCCTTCTTAGGCCAGCTGTTATTAGAAGTATCTACGTCTGCAGTTTCAAAATCTGGGTCTACTACAATACTTGTAATTTCTTGAGATGAAGCAAATACTCTTTTAGCAGTGGTATCATTACTCATCCAAATTTGAGCAGGATATGTTTCTCTTTTTGTTGTGCCATCAGCATACGTCAACTCCACAATAATTGGCATAACCAAACCTCCTGGTTTTTCAAATTCAACAGCATAAATAAATGAAGGCACTTCTTTTCCTTCAGCATATTTATTCATTGCATTTGCATTTGCATCTTCTTTTTTATCAGTAATGTAAACCAAGTCACCTAAGTTATCAAAATACTGCTTGTATTGTTCTTTTAACTTTGTAACTCTTTCGCTAGGTTTATCAGTTAAATATAAAGATTTTACTTCTTTAACACCAATATCTGTTACATCTGTAGTATAGAACCAACCTCTCCAGAACCAATCTAAGTCCATTCCAGAAGCATCTTCCATAGTTCTAAAGAAATCTTCTGGTGTTGGGTGTTTAAACATCCAACGTTTAGAGTATGTTCTAAAAGCGTGGTCAAATAATTCTGGTCCCATAATTGTTTTTCTTAACATGTATAAACCAGCTGCTGGTTTAGAATATGCGTTAGGTCCAAATTGTTTTACATAATCTCCTTGAGACATAATAGGAGAGATGTTAGATTGATCTCCGCCCATGTATCTAGTAATTTCTTTTGCTGGGTTTGATGCAAATAATTCTGCATCATAGACATCTTCAGCTAAAATTTCAACAAATGAGTTTAAACCCTCATCCATCCAAGTCCATTGTCTTTCATCAGAATTTACAATCATAGGGAAGAAGTTGTGTCCAACTTCGTGTACAATAACACCAATCATTCCTTTTTTAGTTCTATCGGAATAGGTTCCATCTTCATCTGGTCTACCAAAGTTGAAACAAATCATTGGGTATTCCATTCCTTGTCTTTCTGAATGTACAGAAACAGCCTTAGAATAAGGGTAATCAAATGTTAATTTAGAGTATTCGATAAGCGTTGTTGCAACGGCTCTTGTAGAATGCTCTTCCCATAAAGGGTTTCCTTCTTTAGGATATAATGACGTAGCCATAACCGTTTTACCGTTTATATTTACTGCCATTGCATCCCAAATATATTTTCTTGAAGTTGCAAATGCAAAATCACGGACTCTGTTTGCTTTAAATTTCCAAGTTTTTGTTCCTGTTGCACGTCCTTTTTCAGTTTTTTCAGCTTCTTCTTGCGTCACAATAATTACAGGGTTGTCAAAAGTTTTTCTAGCTTTTTCGAAACGCTTGCGTTGTGTTTTTGTTAAAACGTCTTTTTCATTCTGTAAAGAACCAGTAGCTTCTACAATATGATCTGAAGGTACTGTTAAGTTTACTTCATAATCTCCAAACTCTAAAGCAAATTCAGAACGACCCCAAAACTGCATGTTTTGCCATCCTTCTACATTATTATACACCGCTAATCTAGGAAAGAATTGTGCAATTGTATAGTTGTTGTTTCCGTCTTTGAAATTTTCTAATCCAGAACGACCACCATCTTTATTAATATCATTGATTAAATAGTTCCACTGAATTCTAAATTCGAAAGTTTTACCAGGAGCCAATGCTTCAGGTAAATTAATACGCATCATGGTTCTATTAATTGTGTGAGATAGAGGTTTACCATTACTTTCTACTTTTGTAATGTCATAACCAAAACCTTTTTTTTCGTTCATATAAGAACTTTTAAAATTATCTGGCGTAACAAATGCAGCAGCACTATTAGATTTTGCTAATGGAGTTTTAGAATCGTCCGCTCTCATATTTTGATCTAATTGCACCCATAAATATTCTAAATGGTCTTTAGAATTGTTGTGGTATGTAATTTCTTCATCACCATAAATTTTGTTAGCACTTTCGTCTAAACGAATGTCCATCACATAATCTACTTTTTGTTGTGTGTATTGGTGGCCAGGAGCACCCGAGGCTGCATGTTGGTCATTTGGAGTTGCCAAAACATCTTTCAATTGACGGAATTTGTTTTGATCTGTGTGCCCTTGTTGTGTTTTCTTCTTTTCTTTCGTTCCTTCTTGCGCTATGGTTGCAAAACTGATAAAGAAAAGTGAAAATACTAGTAAAGAAAGTTTTTTCATTTTTGTTTGATTTGAATTAAATATGCCGTCTAAAGTAAGCATATAAGAGCAACTCCGTTAAATATTGTTAAAATTTTAACAAATCTTTATAAAAAAAGCGATGTGAAAATGAATTCACACCGCTTTTTAAAATTATTAAAATTAAAAATTAGAATATGCCGGAAGGTTTATCTGTTATCAGGATATTTCTGAGTTCTCGATTGCGTTCGAACGGACATGCTTCATTTTCTTAATTTTTCATCTTTGTTTTAAACTTGCTAAATTTATCTTTTTTCTCTCTAGGAAAACTGTTGTTAGATACATCTACATCTGCAGTTTCTAGGTCTGGATCGATTACAATTTTAGTTATTTGCTTATCAGAGTGAATCGCTTTTGTAACTTGTTTGTCATTATATCTCCAAATTTGAGCAGGATATGTTTTTCTCTCTGTAGTACCATCATCATACGTATACTCTACAATAATTGGCATGACCAAACCACCTGGTTTGTTAAATGTAACTTCATAGAAATAGTTAGAATTCGCTTTTTTAGGTTTCGTTATTTTTAAACCAGCGCTTTTGTCTTCAATAAAATTGATGGTTTCTTTATTGTCATCTGTGGCATAAAACTTTTTTACACTTTCAATACCAATATCTGTAACATCAGTTGTATAAAACCAACCTCTCCAAAACCAATCTAAATCTACACCAGAAGCATCTTCCATTGTTCTAAAGAAATCTGCAGGAGTAGGGTGTTTAAACATCCATCTTTGAGAATAGGTTCTAAAAGCATGGTCAAATAATTCTTTACCCATAATTGTTTCTCTCAAAATCCATAATGCAGTTGCAGGTTTGCCATACGCATTATTACCGAAGCTATGTACATTATCTCCTTTTGACATAATTGGAGAAATCTTAGATTGATCTCCAGCCATATAACGTACAATATTTTTAGGCAATCCTCTGCCTAAAGGATATCCCTCTTCATAATCCATCATCGCTAACATTTGTACATAAGAGTTTAAACCTTCATCCATCCAAGTCCATTGTCTTTCATCAGAATTTACAATCATAGGAAAAAAGTTATGACCCACTTCATGTACTGTAACACCAATCATTCTATATTTTACTCTATCAGAATAACCTCCGTCCGCAAGATCTGGTCTTCCTGGGTTGAAACAAATCTGCGGGTATTCCATTCCCATTTGTCCGTCTACAGAAATTGCTTTGTGATATGGATAATCAAAGGTATATCTAGAATATGTTTTTAATGTTTGTGCAACTGCTCTTGTAGAATGGTCGCCGTATAAAGGATTCGCTTCTTTAGAGTATAAAGATTCTGCCATTACCGTTTTTCCATTGATGTCTACTGCCATTGCGTCGAAAATAAATTTTCTAGAACTAGCAAAGGCATAATCTCTTACATTTTCGGCATAAAACTTCCACGTTTTAGTCTTTTTAGATTTGCTTTTTTCTATTTTTTCAGCTTCTTCCTGAGTTCTAATAATTACAGGGTTGTCAAAAGTTTTTCTTGCTTCTTCTATTCTTTTTAATTCTTTATTAGAAAAAACATCTTTAGGATTTTGTAAAATACCTGTTGCACCTAACATGTGATCTTCTGGCGTAGTAATGTTTACTGTAAAATCTCCAAATTCTAAAGCAAATTCACTTCGTCCCCAGAATTGATCATTTTGCCAACCTTCTACATTATCATACACACACATTCTTGGGTAGAACTGAGCAATTACATAGTTGTTGTTACCGTCTTTAGAAAAGTGCTCATAACCAGATCTACCACCATCTGTTCTGTGATTGTTTATGTTGTACCACCATTTTATATTAAATTCAAAGACGTCTCCAGAAGCCAAAGGTTGCGCTAAATTAATACGCATCATTGTTTGGTTTACGGTATAAGATAAGTTGCTGTTATCTGTATTAAGAACGCTTTCAATTTTAAAACCACCGTCAAAAGGAGCATCCACGTAAGATTTATTAAACCTTGCTTTAGATGTTTTATTCGGAATTTGACTCGACTGAATGTCTGGTGATTTAGAATCTGCAGCTCTCATATTTTGGTCTAATTGAACCCATAAATACGTTAGTGTATCATCAGAATTATTATGATATGTTATGGTTTCATTTCCATAAATTCTAGTGTTGTCATCATCTAAAATAATATCCATACTATAATCTACTTTTTGCTGCGTGTATTTTATACCTGGCGCGCCAGATGCAGTTCTTTGTAAATTAGGTGTTGGTAAAAGCTCTTTTAATTGCTTAAATTTATTCTGATTGGTATGTCCTTCTTTTGTTTTAGATTCTTGCCCAAAAGTGGCCGTTGTTAAAAATACAATAGAAAGGAGTAGTAGTCCTATTTTTTTCATAATTTTGATATTTGAATTGATTAGTATTAATTTTAATAAGTTAATAGTTCTTTATAATTATCCTTAGTAAGCAGCACACTTTTGTTCTTTTTACCCACTTTAGATTTTATTAAGTTTTGTTGTCCTGGAAAATGCTTCATTAATATTTTATTGGTAACTTCTATATTAGAAACTGTAGCAATGTTTTCTATTTCTAAGTAAAAATAGACCAAATCTCCGTCATATTCTTTTCCAATATACGCAAACTCTTTTGCTACATTATCAATTTTTAATTGAAGTTTACTTTTTAAGTATTTTTCAAAATAAATATCATTATTCTCTAGTTCTTTTTTGGTTGTAAGTTGCAAATCGATACTATAATCTTTATTTAAAGCTAGCTCAATATCATCCATAAAAACGTTGATAATGATTTGTACTGATTTAGTTTCTTCTTTAAATTTTATCTGCGTTAAACTCAAATAATATTTATGAGCAGAGAAGGAGAGCAACGGAATTACTAAGAGTAATAAAAACGATTTTTTAAATTTCATATCAGGTTAAAAACAATTACTGCGCCAAATTACTCATTTTTTATAATTTCTAAGTATGTTTTGCTTTCAGATTGAAGAATTTTGATAATATCTAGCATTTTTTTGTCTTTATGAAGTTTCTCTATACCTAAAGGATTGCAATATTCTAAGAAATGAAAATAGTTTTCTACCGGAATTTTTAAATTATCAAAAAAGAATTTTTCACCTAATTCTGACATGATTTTATAAGGAAATGCTTTTTTTCTAGCCAACTCTTTTCTTAAAGCCCATAAACGTTCAGAATCTTTAAAAGGAATTGTTGCGCTGCCTCCTGCACCAGCAAGTGAATTAGGAACCGTATTTACCACAGGTGGTTTACTTCTGTCTATCTCGTCTATAGGAAATCTTAATTTACCAAATTCTATTTCAGAAAAATCCATTAGATTTCTTAGCAGAGAATCTTTTTTGCTGTTAGGTACACTTTTAGAATCGATACCCAAACTACCAGATAAGTTGTGTCTTTTTAACTCGAAAGTATCTAAAACAACTGTATTGTAAATTAATTTAACATTTAAATACCTCGTATTTATATTATTTTTATTGATAACAACAAATTTTGTAATGTGTTGTATGGATGATATTCTTAAGGAGTCTCCATCTCTTACAAAAATTCTAAAATCACCATTATCAGAAGAAAATGTACCTTGCTTCGTTTTTATATTGATAATATTGGTGTTTTTAACCGTACTTAAAGAATCTGTAACTTTACCGTTCACAATAACTCTACCTTGTTGAGCGTAGCCAGAAGTTAAGAAAAAGCTAAAAAGGAGCATTAAAAGTATTTTTTTAATCATATAGGTAGGTTGATTACTAACAAATCTCAGAATTAGTTTTTAAAAGTGCTGTTTTTTGATAATAAATTGTTATTAAATCAATTCTTTTTTAAAGCTAATTTTATTTCAGCGTTTTCTTTCTGCGGAAAAGACTTGCTTTCTTTTAAAAGAACTCTAGTAAGGCTTAAATTATCTTTTTTATTAAATAGATAAATGATATTTCTCTTTAGACAGAAGTTTAAAAATGAATTAATATGCTCTTCTTTTATTTGTAAATCGGTCATAAAAAAAGCGTCTGAAAAATACTTTCTTATTTTTAAAAGTAGCTCATCTTCTAAAGTTATTTTTTTAAGAATCTTAGTTCTTCTGTTATTACCGTTAAGAAGGTTCATTAAATTACCCAAGTCTACAACAGCGCCAGAGCGAAACTTAAAGGCAGTATTATTTATTATTGGGTTTGTATTTGCATACGGAAGCTTTAATGTGGTGGCGTTAACAGTTGGTCCGGGATAGCTAAAAATATCTTTGTCTTCTTCAAAAATACTTCTAGGTTTTTGTAATTCAAACGCTTTTAATGCAGTTATATCTTCCGTTAAATTAATAGTTAACTTTAAAGAATTGATATTCTCTTTTGTTACTACAATTATTAAATTCTTAAGATTTATGTGAGACACAGAAAGACTGTCACCTATTTTTATGGGCATGTCAAATTCACCAGAATCATTAGAAACGGTTCCTAAATTTGTGCTTAAATTAATAATGTGTACATCATGAATAGATAAACTATCTAGCTTCACTTTACCGTTTATTAATTTTCTCTTTTCTTGAGCTAATAGTTCTGTACTGAAAGAAAAAAGTAGTATTAAGAGGATTAAATATCTCATATTACAAAGAAATATAAAGTGCTTCTTAAAAATGTAATAATGGACTTGTAAAATTTTGTTAAAGTGAATTTTGTAAAACAATTTCACTATTTTTGATGTATGAAAAAAATGATTATCGCGAGTACTTCAACTGTTTTTGGGAGTGGTTATTTAGACTATTTGTTGCCTACATTAGAATTGCATTTTAAGGGTGTAAAAACGCTTACTTTTATTCCGTATGCAAGACCAGGTGGCATTTCTTATGACGAATATACATCCATAGTAAAAAAAGCTTTTTCTATTATTAATATTGATGTAAAAGGAATTCACGAATTTAAAAATAGCAAAGAAGCTGTTTTAAATGCGGAAGCTATTTTTACAGGTGGTGGAAATACGTTTGAGTTGGTAAATCAATTATATAAAAACGATGTTTTAGCTATTTTAAAACAAGTTTTAGAAAAAGGAACACCCTATTTAGGTACAAGTGCCGGAAGTAATATTTGTGGAGTTGATATGAAAAATACCAATGACATGCCAATTGTGTATCCGCCAAGTTTTATAACTTTAGGATGTATTCCTTTCAATATAAATGCACATTATTTAGACCCAGTAGCAGGCTCTACACATATGGGAGAAACGAGAGAAACTAGAATAAAAGAGTTTCATGTATTTAATGAAACGGCTGTTTTAGGTTTGCGTGAAGGAAGTTGGCTTTCTGTAGAAAATGAAAAAATCACATTGCAAGGAAAACACACAGCAAGATTATTTCAACAAAATAAGAAACCATTAGAACTAGAAAGTGGGGTTGTAGTAACACTTTAGGTAACTAGTCTTAAGTTTTTTTATTTATAGTATTTTATGTAAAAAATAAATGTTATTTAGAAGCATGTAAAAGATACTTCTAAATGACATTTATTATATTTTTAATTAGAAATTAATAATTTACATAATCCACAATTTCCAAGCCATAACCAATCATGCCCACTCTTTTTGTTTGTTGAGAGTTTGTAATTAATTTTAGTTTACTAATGTTTAAGTCGTGTAAAATTTGAGCTCCAATACCAAAATCTCTATTATCTAACTTAATTTCTGGTGCTTTTATTTTTCCATTTAGTTGATTTTCTTTTAAAATCTTTAATCTAGATAGTAAGTTTTGAGATTGATTTTGCTGATTCACAAAAAGGATTGCTCCTTTTCCTTCATCATTAATCACCTGAAACATTTGGTCTAATTTCTTGTCTGCATTATTTGTTAAAGTTCCTAAGATGTCATTATTTACAGAAGTAGAATTTACGCGTGTTAAAACGCCTTCTTCTTTAGACCAAGCACCTTTGGTTAATGCAATATGAATTTGATTATTGGTGGTTTGTTCATACGCTCGCATTCTAAAGTCACCAAAACGAGTAGTAATATCGAAATCTTCTTTCTTTTCAATCAAAGAATCATGCTCCATTCTGTACGCAACTAAGTCTTCAATAGAAACTATTTTAATGTCGAACTTTTTAGCAACTTCTAAAAGTTGTGGTAAACGAGCCATAGTACCATCCTCATTCATTATTTCTACAATAACTCCGGCAGGTTCTAAACCAGCCAAACGAGCAAAATCAATAGCAGCTTCTGTATGCCCAGTTCTTCTTAAAACACCACCTTCTTTAGCTCTTAAAGGAAAAATATGTCCTGGTCTTGCTAAGTCGAAAGGTTTGGTATCTTTATCTACTAGAGCTTGCATGGTAAGCGCTCTATCGGCAGCAGAAATCCCTGTGGTAACACCTTTTCCACGTAAATCTACAGAAACTGTAAAGCCCGTTTCCATAGGATCTGTGTTGTTAAGAACCATCATGTTTAAATCTAGCTCTTTACAACGTTTTTCTGTTAACGGTGCACAAATTAATCCACGACCATGAGTTGCCATAAAATTAATTAATTCTGGAGTTGCTTTTTCAGCTGCTGCTAAGAAATCTCCTTCGTTTTCTCGGTTTTCATCGTCAACAACAATAATTACCTTTCCGTTTCTTACATCTTCAATTGCTTCTGCAATATTGTTAAGTTCTGTACTTTTTTCGTTTGATAAAGAGGTCATATTTTTATATGTCTTTTTTAGACTTAAATTTTAGAAATAAATTTTTAATTGGATTTAAAATCACGTCAATGTTAAAGAGTCCTTTGTCTTTGGTTGCTCTTCTTGTTAAGAAAATTCCGAAAGGAATCATAACAAGAGCAGAGATCCAAGAACCCAATAAAGAAGAAATTGAACTTTCTTCAGCTAAATTTTTACCCATAGTATTTCCGAAGAAATACAGCACGTAAATAGCTATTGCCATGATCATTGGCAAGCCAAAACCACCTTTTCTAATTATTGAACCCAACGGAGCACCAATAAAAAATAAAATTAGGCAAGAGAATGATAGGGCAATTCTACCATAATATTCAGAATCGAAAAAGTTTAAGGTCTTTCTTTTCCATTTAATATTTTTTATGTTGTTTTTTATATTTGTAAGCGCACTATTCATCTTGGTCTTAGAACCGTTTAAAATACTGATTTTATCTTTTAGAGTAAAATTTTCAAGAATACTCGTTGAATCTATATTTTGTGCTTTTATAGAATCCGCGTATTTGTATAATTGTTTCGATTTAGAGATCGACGAAATACTATTGGCTCGAGATAGCAACAAATCGTTATAAGATGTCTTTAAAAGGGGTATGGTGTCATTTAGTTGCTCTAATTGAAGCATCTTATAATTATTCTTAAAGTTTTCGTTGTCTAGAGACCCATCACCAACAATATCAGAAATATCAATATTAAACTCATATTCTTTAAACTTTGCCTGTGAAGCGGGCATTTTGGCTTTCTTAGAAATCGATTTTGAAGACTTTGTATGATCTTCATAATAATAACCATCGTATAAAATAAAGGTCATATATCTACTCCCTTCTTCAGAGATAATTTTACCTCTTTCTGCAGTAATTACTTTCTGGTTTCCTTGTCTAGAGCTTAAATCGTAAATTAATACATTTTTTAATAAATTTTTTTCTTCACCATATTTTTCATCAAATTTAATTTGATAATTAGGTAAATCACTATTAAAACTACCAGGAACCAATGCTAGAGCTGGTTTTTTCTTTTTTATATTATAGTATAAATTCTGCTGTTTAAAGATGGCATACGGAAAGATGTTGTTCAGGAATAAAAAATTGATTCCGCTTAAAAGAAGTGTTAAAAAGACAAGAGGTCTTACCAAGCGTTGTAACGAAATTCCGGCAGATTTTGCTGCAGCAAACTCATAATTTTCTCCTAAACTACCCAAGGCCATAATAGAAGAGAGCAGTACTGCAATAGGTAATGCTTGTGGTACAATACTAAGCGATGTGTAGTATAAAAATTTTAAAATAAACAATACGCTAATACCTTTACCCGCGATGTTTTCAAAAGTTTGCCATAGTAATTGCATTACCAAGACAAATAAAACAATTAAAAAGGTCGCTGCAAAAGGTACTAGAAATGTTTTTAAGATGTATTTATCTAAAATTTTCATTGTAGCAAAAGTAGTTTCTTATATATAAATATGCTACTAATTTTCTGTTAATTGAAAGAATTAATCTATTGTGTATTTTTGAGTCAAAAATTTAGCTTTATTAAACGTAAAAAAGTTAGCAGATAAATCTTCATTCTTTCTAAACTTAATAATAGTAAAGGTTGTTTTTGAAGTATTTGCTCCGGTTTGAATTAATTTATAAATATGTTTTGTTTTTGCATCTATACCTAACTCTACCTTTACAATTTCTGAATTGCTATCTATAGGATTTAAAGTTACAAATTGAATATTTCTACCTTTAATGTTTTCTAATGTTCCCATTTCTAAGTTGTAGCCTTCTTTATAAAACGTTAATAGTTTAGAAGGATAAATAAAACCATCATCTCCACTTAAATCGTTGTCTGAAACAGAAATCTCTTTTTCATCATGATTAATTACATACAGTTTTTTACCATCGTAAATAAACTGATTTCCTAAATAATTTAAACTGTATTTTTCTCCTTGTAAGTTAATTTCTCCTCTAATAGGTGGTTCATCACCTTCTTTTATACCTGCATCTTCATTACTTAAAGTCTGACTAAAACCAATGTACATGTTTTTGTAAGCACCCATTTTGGCTGAAACTTCATCTAATAAAGATTTTGCGTTTTCATCATTTTGTGAAAATGCCACTGTAGTTATAAAAAGACTTAAAAATAAGATTCCTATTTTTTTCATAATTTAACACGTATCAACTCTTATTTAAAAGAGGTTATATTTTTTTTTCGTTTTCTAATAATGCATCTAAAGCTACAAAATCTGGCACTAAAACTTGTCTTGCTTTACTCCCTTCAAAACCACCAACAATACCTGCAGCTTCTAACTGATCTATTAATCTACCAGCTCTATTGTACCCTAACTTTAATTTTCTTTGTAAAAGAGAGGCAGAACCTTGTTGTGCTGTTACTATTATTTCTGCGGCGTCTCTAAATAGTTTGTCTCTATCGGCAATATCTATATCAATACTTGTGCCACTTTCATCATCTACATACTCGGGTAATAGATACGCATCTGCATACGCTTTTTGAGAACCAATAAAGTCTGTTATTTTCTCTACTTCTGGTGTGTCTACAAAGGCACATTGTATTCTACTAAGATTATTACCTGCGGTATATAATAAATCTCCTCTACCAATTAATTGATCTGCGCCACCCGCATCTAAAATGGTTCTAGAATCTATTTTAGAAGTAACTCTAAATGCAATTCTTGCAGGGAAATTTGCCTTAATAATACCTGTAATTACGTTTACAGAAGGTCTTTGTGTGGCTACAATTAAATGAATACCAATTGCTCTGGCAAGTTGCGCCAAACGTGCAATAGGTGTTTCTACTTCTTTACCAGCCGTCATAATTAAATCTGCAAATTCATCAATAACTAATACAATATAAGGTAAGAATTGATGCCCGTCATTCGGGTTTAATTTACGTGCTTTAAACTTTGTATTGTACTCTTTTATATTACGAACCATTGCTGCTTTTAGCAAATCATACCGATTGTCCATTTCTATACAAAGCGAATTTAAGGTATGCACAACTTTGGTGGTATCTGTAATAATTGCTTCTTCTACGTCTGGTAATTTTGCTAAATAATGACGTTCAATTTTATTAAATAATGTAAGTTCTACTTTCTTTGGATCTATCAAGATAAACTTAACTTCTGCAGGATGTTTTTTATACAAAAGGGATGTTAAAACGGCGTTTAAACCAACCGATTTACCTTGCCCAGTAGCACCTGCCATTAATAAGTGTGGCATTTTTGCAAGATCCACCACAAAAGTTTCATTAGAAATTGTTTTTCCTAAAGCAATTGGTAATTCCATTGTAGATTCTTGAAATTTCTTAGAAGAAATAACAGAATGCATCGATACAATGGTCGATTTTTTATTAGGAACTTCAATACCAATGGTTCCTTTTCCCGGAATTGGTGCAATAATTCTAATTCCTAAAGCAGATAAAGAAAGTGCAATATCATCTTCTAAATTCTTAATTTTCGAAATTCTAATTCCTGCTTCTGGTACAATCTCATACAAGGTAATTGTTGGACCAACAGTTGCTTTAATTTCTGCAATACCAATTTTATAATTCTTTAAAGTATCTACAATTCTATCTTTATTTGCTTCTAACTCTTCGGGGTCGATAGAAATTGTTTCGTTGTATTGTTTTAGTAGGTTGAAGGTAGGGAACTTAAAGTTAGCCAATTCTAATGTAGGATCAAATTCACCAAAATCTTTCACCAATTTATCTGATAAATTTTCTGCTACACTTTTTTCTTCTCTACTAATAGCAACATCAATTTCTACTGCTGGCTCGTTTTCTGTTGAACTTTCAACACTTATAGTAGGTTCCTTAATTTCTTCTACCGTTAATTTAAGACCTTCTTTTTTCGTAGGAACATCTGAGTGTTTAGAAATGGTAGGTTTTAAATCGATAACAGATTTTTCAAATTCAGATTTCTCTTCTTTATCCGAATTCAAAGAAATAGGTTCTGTTTTTTTTTCTGAAACTGATTTTGGAGCAACAATTTCTTCCGCTGTATTTTCTTCTGGTTCTAGTAAATCTTCTGCAGCTTGTCTTTCTGCTCTTTCAACTCTTTTTTGCTTTATTTGATCAATATAATGATCGAAAGTAACCTTATATCGCAAAATAATGTAGGCTAAAAGTAAAAATATCAAGGCGATTACTAAGCCTGTTTTACCTATGAAATCTTGAAGATACCCATTAATTTCAAAACCAATAGTACCAGATAATAATGCAAATTTATCATGCAAAAAACCTAAGGTTACAGAAATTAAAACCATGGCAACTAAACCCCAGTTCCAAGAAATAATTATTTTAGATAATTTACTTCGAAACAAGATGTTTAGTCCTGTTAAAAAAAGTTGAAATGATAGTGTAAATGCTGCAATACCAAAACCTTTATAGATGAAAAAGTGACTTAAATTTGCTCCAATTTTACCTAATAAATTATTGCTTTTTACAGCTCTATCTGTTAAATGATGGATAGTACTTTGGTCTTCTTGCCAATTAAAAAAGAAAGAAATAAAAGCGATGCATAAAAAAAGAGAGAACAACATTAGAAAAATACCAAAAATTGTTTGTGCTTGTTTTGTTCTTAAAAAAGCAAAAATATTCGGTTTCTTTTTAGAGGTTTCTGTGGTCTTTTTTGTGCTAGGTTTTCTTTTAGCCATTAAATATATGTCGTATTTTTTAAAGCAAGTTACGTTAAAATAGTAAATTGATTTTTGGAATGTAAATGAAGCCCGCTATAATCAAAGATATAATTGCTGCAAATGTAGGTGCACCTGCGGCAATATCTTTTATCAAACCAATTTTAATATGAAAGTCTGGATGAATGAAATCAGCAATTTCTTCAATAGCAGTATTTACAGATTCTGCGACCAAAACCATTCCAATTGCCAAGAACTGAAGCATCCATTCTGTATTAGAAATATCAAAATAAAAACCCAGAATAGTTGCAATAATTCCGATAAAAACCTGTGCTTTTATACTGTCTTCTGTAGTTAAAAGTAACCAAGTTCCTTTAAACGCAAATTTTAAACTGCGTATTCTACCTCTTATAAAACTATCATTTGGGTTTTTCATGCAACTAGATTGCTTTTAATGCAGCTTCGTAATTTGGTTCATCAACAATATCAGACACTTGTTCTGTGTACACTACTTTTCCTTTTTCATCCAAAACAATAACAGCTCTAGAGTGCAAGTGGGCTAGTGGTCCGTTTGTAATTTCTAATGCATAATCTTTACCAAAACTTCCAGTAGCAAAATCAGATAACATGATTACATTTTCAATACCTTCTGCACCACAAAAACGAGCTTGAGCAAATGGTAAATCTTTAGAGACACATAAAACGACTGTATTTTCTAATTCAGATGCTTTTTTATTAAACGCTCTTACCGAAGTAGCACAAGTTCCTGTATCTACCGATGGAAAAATGTTTAAAATTACTTTTTTACCAGCAAAGTCAGCCAAAGACTTGTCACTTAATTCTACAGTTTTTAATGAAAAATCAGCCGCTTTAGTACCAATTTCTGGTAAATTACCAAGTGTATTTATTGCGTTTCCTTTTAAAGTTATATTTGCCATTTTTTATAAATTTTAGTTTTTCAAAAGTAATTATTTTTATTGAAAAAGTTTACCGAAAAACGGAGAACTTCTAACTTATGTTTCTGACTTTAATAGTTATCTTTGCGGTCGTAAAAAAATAAATAAATTGAATATCTCTCAATACACATCTGAGTTTAAATATAATTGGAAATTAGCAGCACCAGTAATGCTAGGAATGTTAGGCCACACTTTTGTGAGTTTTATAGATAACATTATGGTTGGTCAATTAGGTACTGCAGAATTAGCAGCAGTTTCTTTAGGAAACAGTTTTATGTTTATAGCAATGTCTATTGGTATAGGTTTTTCTACGGCAATAACACCGTTAATTGCAGAGGCAGATTCTTCTAATAATTTCGAACAAGCAAAATCTACGTATAAACATGGTTTGTTTTTATGTACAACTTTAGGAGTTTTACTTTTCTTACTTGTTTTCTTCTCTAAACCTTTAATGTATTTAATGCAACAACCACCAGAAGTTGTAGAATTAGCAATTCCTTATTTAGACATCGTTGCTTTTTCTTTGATACCACTGATAATTTTTCAAGCAATTAAGCAGTTTAGCGACGGAATGTCCATGACAAAATACCCAATGTATGCTACCCTAATAGCGAATATTATAAATGTAATTTTAAACTACCTCTTAATTTTTGGAAAGTTTGGTTTTCCAGAGATGGGAATGGTTGGTGCAGCACTGGGTACGTTAATTTCTAGAGTTGTTATGGTGATTTATCTATGGGCTCTATTGCGATATAAAGAACATTCTAGTGCAATTGTAAGAAATATAAAATTATTTGTATTAGACATCGTAATGATCAAAAAAATTGTAAATATTGGTTCTTTAAGTGCCATGCAAATGTTTTTTGAAGTTGCTATTTTCACCTCTGCAGTATGGCTTAGTGGTTTGTTAGGAAGAAATCCTCAGGCAGCAAATCAAATTGCTTTAAACTTGTCTTCTATGACCTTTATGGTTGCCACGGGTTTAAGTGTAGCCGCTATGATTAGAGTAGGAAACCAGAAAGGGTTGCGAAACTTTGTAGAATTGCGTAGAATAGCCTTTTCTATCTTTTTATTAGGTGTTCTATTGGCTGTTTTCTTTGCTTTATTATTCTTTATTTTCCGTAAAAGTTTACCTAATATCTACGTAGATTTAGATGACGTTGCAAATTATAAAGATAATATGGAAGTGTTAAGTATCGCAGGGAACTTATTATTAGCTGCTGCTTTCTTTCAGATTTCAGACAGTATTCAAGTTGTTTTTTTAGGAGCTTTAAGAGGTTTGCAGGATGTGAAAATTCCAACAATTTTAACCTTTATTTCTTATTGGATTATTGGGTTTCCGGTTTCTTATTATTTCGGAAAAGAAGAAATGTATGGTAGCTTTGGCATTTGGCTTGGTTTATTAGCAGGTTTAACAACTGCCTCTGTTTTATTATTCATTCGATTTAATTCCTTAACTTTAAAGTTGATAAAAGATAAAGAACAATATAACACTACTGCTAGCATTGTCTAGTAATTTTATACATAGAATACAGATTTAAATACGATAATTACAATGAACTTACCAAAATTTTTATTAGCAGATAATAGCAAATCACCCGAAGATATTTTTGTTTTACATACAGAATTTCCTCGTTTTATGATTAATTTAAAAGATGATGAAATAGAGTGGTTTGAAGATTTAACAGGAGAAAATGAAGAAGATATTGCCACAGAATTAGCCGATCTAATGGATAAAGCTGGTGTGTTTTATGATGATGAAATGAAAGAATTTGAATAAAACCTAAGTTCATAAGCATAAAAAAATCCTCAAACTATGTATAGTTTGAGGATTTTTAATATGTAGTTGTTACTAATTTATTGTTTTACTTCAGGAATTTTGATGCCTAATTTTTTAATAACTAAGTCTGTAATATCAAACTTATCATCTAAATAAGCAAACTGATTGCCTGTTGTAGTTAAGATTTGAGTGTAACTATTTTCTTTTGAAACTTCTGCAATAGCATCACCTAATCTTTTATACAAAGGACGCATTAACTCGTCTCTTTTTAAACTCATTAAAGTGTTTCCGTTTTTTTGATACTTATTAATGTCTTGTTCTAAAGCGCCCAATTCTTGTTGAATTGTTTTCTTCTCTAAAACCCCCATTTCTTTTTCCTTCTTTTTATAGTCTTCTACTTTTATTTTAAAGTCTTCTAACTTTAAGTTGAAAGACGAATCTAATTTAGCGCCATAATCTTGCGTCATTTTTATAACGATTTTTGTTTCTGGCATAAAATTAACAATGTAATCACTATCTACAGTGCCTACTTTACTTTGTGCTGTAGAAAATGTGCTTATAAAAGCAATAAATAATACGGTAATTTTTAGTTTCATGATTTAATTTTAGTTTAACAAATATATAAAAGTGAAGTATTTAGCCAAATTTCTAATGTATAAAAAAAGTTAAATTTTTACTTTTAGAAACTTGAAGCATAGTTTTCTAGTTTATTTAAATCGTCTTTATTAGAAATATTGGTGTTTGCATCTGCGAGTAAAAAACGGATTTCATTATCTATGATTGCGTTGTATTTTTCAAATTCAGATTTCTTTTTCACATTATTTAAAGCGGTAAGTAATTTTGTAACAATAACAACATCATGAGAACAATACGTTCGTATAGCTGCCATTATATTATATAGTAAGTCTTCAAAATTTAAAGAATTTACAAAAACAAAAGCTTCATTCTCTTTTTGTTTGATATCTATATTTCTTTTTTGCACTCTTAGAATTAACAATTCAGAAAGATAATCGATGGCGTTTATTGCCGTTCCAGGATCATTAATTCCTGGCGACATCGATTTTACAGCAACTTCTGTAATTTGTTTAAAAGCTAATAAATAATTGTCATCAATTAATTCTCCTTTAGAAAAAGTAAAATTACCATGTATGCTTTCTAAAATATCATTATTGACAGCAATATTGGTTTTAAACAACACTTCATCTTCACTACAATAAGAACCTTTATTTGAAAGTATTTCCAACTTAAAATTATTCTCGTGAGCTAAATCTACTAAAATATCTATAGACAATATTTTAAAATATCCGGTATATTTTGTTTTATGAGCAATCCAATTTTCTGTATTTACTACTTTATTTTTAACACTTTTTTCATCTTCAATTAAATGAAGTAATTTTTTTTCTGCTGAAACGTATATTTTTAAAAGGATATTATTTATTTGAATTTCTTGAGATATAGAGTGTATAAAGTAGATAAATGCAGCTAATGAATGAATCATAAATACAATAGATAGTAATACAGAAAAACCAGGAAGTTGGTATTTTTCTCCATTTGGTTCTATAAATACTAAAATAAAAATACAATAGATTATGGTAAATAAATATATTCCCAAAACTATTTGATGCCTTCTGTTAGAGATTAAACCGGGTAATAATCTAGGAGAAAAATTGCTAGAAGCTTGGTTTAATAAAATCATTACCATTGAAAAACTGAAAACCATAATAGAGGTTAATCCGGCGATGAAAGTAGATAAAATGGTTCTAGCTGTTTCTTTGTCATTGATAACCAATTCTGGTAAAAAATCTTGAAGGTAAGCAGAGATGCCTTCATTCTCTAAGTACATCATTATATAAGCAAAAATAACTCCAGCCAAAGCTATAATCGATGGAAAGAAAGCAATCTTATTTTTTAGATTATAAACCTTACTTAGTAATGTAGATATTTTATCTTTCATATTAATCTAATTTTTTACTAATTGTATTTTTAATCGTTTCAAAAGAAGTTAAGTAATCAAACCATAAAGTACTTTTATCTCTTTTAAACCAAGTTAATTGTCTTTTAGCGAAACGTCTGGTGTTTTTCTTAATTTCAGAAACAGCAAATTCTTTGGTAAATGTTCCGTCTAGAAAAGAAAAAAGCTCTCTATAACCCACGGTTTGTAGTGCATTTAGTGCTTTATTAGGATATAGTTTTTCTGTTTCTTCTAACAAACCATTGGCAATCATTATATCTACACGTTTGTTAATTCTACTATAAATAATTTCTCTATCTGCATTTAAACCTACTTTTATAACATTAAAATCTCTAGGTTTTTTAGGTTTGTTTTTAAAGGTTGAATATGGAGTACCAGAACCGAGGCAAACTTCTAAAGCCCTCATAACTCTATGCGGATTATCTAAAGCAATTGTATGATAGGTTTCTTCATCTAATTCTTTTAATTGTTGCTGTAAAACTTCTATTCCGTCTTTTTCTAGTTTTAGTGTTAATTCCTCACGTATTTTAGCATCAACCTCTGGGAAATAATCCAACCCTTTTAAAACGGCATCTACATACAAACCACTACCACCAACCATTATTTGAACAGAATTCTCTCGAAAGAGTTCCTCTAATTTTTCTAACGCATCTCTTTCATATTCGCCTACATTATAAGTTTCAAAAATACTTCTATTCTGTATAAAGTAATGCTTTGCTGCCGCTAATTCTTCTGGTTCTGGCACAGCGGTACCAATTGTCATTTCTTTAAAAAACTGTCTAGAATCACAAGAAATAATACTTGCATTATAAGCATTTGCAAGCTGTATACTTAAGGCTGTTTTACCAATAGCGGTAGGGCCCACAATTGTTATTAAGGTGTTTTTTGTAGGATTCATTTAATTTAAGATACTTCCGCAGTTATAACAAAAAGTTGCATTTTTTTTATGAGTTCCCTTTAGACAGGTTGGGCACGCTTGTGTATTTGTATCTATTTCAGAATCAGTTTTTGTCATTTCAGAACTTACAATTCCTGTAGGGATGGCAATGATAGAGTACCCCATAATCATAATAGCACTTGCAATTAATTGACCTAAAGGAGTTTGAGGTGCAATGTCACCAAAACCAACGGTGGTTAATGTTACAATTGCCCAGTAAATACTCTTAGGAATGTTTGTAAATCCGTTTTCTGCACCTTCTATCATATACATTACTGTTCCTAAAATAATACAAACAATTAAAACAAAAAACAGGAATACAGCTATTTTTGCTCTACTAGATCTTAATGCTAATAATAGTTTGTTAGACGCACCTATATATCTAGCCAATTTTAAAATTCTAAAAACACGCAATAAACGTAAAGCTCTTAAGGCCACTAAACCTTGAGAACCGACAAAAATAAGAGATAAATACATGGGTATTGTCGATAGTAAATCTATAATACCATAGAAGCTAAAAATATATTTATAAGGTTTTCTTATCGATATAATACGAAGGATGTATTCTATCGAAAAGAGAATAGTAATAATCCATTCACCAATATTTAAATAGTAGTGATAATCATTGTCAAAACTCTCTATACTTTCTAGCATTACTAACAGTATGCTTGCTAGAATGGCTATTAATAAAATTACATCAAATACTTTACCTTCTTTTGTATCTGCTTCATAGATAATTTCATGAAGTCTTACTTTCCAAGAAGATTTTTTTATAGAATTACTCAAAATTTAGCTTTTTTTCTAATACAATACTACAAATATTAACTGAGTTTAAAAATTTTTATATCAATTTTATCAGTATTTATAGGGGTTTTAAAAAAAGATTAAAAAAAAACAACCTTTTTTAAAACCGTACTTTAAATCTTCTCGTAAGTATGAGTGAGATTCAATTAAATATAAACTAAAAACTCACACAATGAAAAAAAGTAAAATTTTATTAGGAACTGTAATTCTTGGAATTATCGGTTTAATTACAGTAGCAGCAGATCACATCGATGCGCCTGCAGCACAAGGAACTTCTGCAGACATTACAGATTTCTATGCATTTCAAGCAGAAAACACCAGCAATTTGGTTTTTGTAGCGAACGTACAAGGTTTATTAAGTCCTTCTGCAACAAACACAACTAATTTTGATGAAAACGTATTAGTAGAGTTTAATATTGATACAAATGGAGACAATGTAGAAGACTTAGTAATACAAGCAATACCAAGAGATGGTAAAATGTATTTTTTCGGACCAGTTGCACCATCTGTTACAGGTTTAAATAGTACAATTTCGGAAATGTCTTCTATCAAAGGAGAAGTAGCTATTTCAGCAAAAGGTTCTAATGCAGTAATTGCAACAAATGCTGCAGGAATGAAAATGTTTGCAGGACCAAGAGATGATCCTTTTTTCTTTGACTTTGCTAAATATAGTGAAATCATAGGAGGTACAGCATCAGCATTTAGCACACCTGGTGCAGATACATTTGCGGGTACTAATGTATTATCTATAGTCGTAGAAGTTCCTAAGAGTATGATTGGTACTTCTGGTACAATTAACACTTGGGTAGAAGCAAAAGTAAAACAATAATAATCAAACTTTAAAAACAGAATATCATGAAAATTAATTTTATAAAATATACGGCAGCTTTATTAATGTCTTCAATAGTATTAGTTAGTTGTAACAATAATGATGATGAGCCAGTTATCATAAAAACAGATTTCTCTGGAACTTTTGCACAGAAAGATCAAATGGGTAGACCAGCAGTAAACACAGTGTTTACATCTTCTGCAAGTAAAGATGAATTTAATGTAACCATACCTTCTGAGCAAAACGCAAGTTTTCAGGCAATGTTTGAAGCAAATTTAAAAGGATTGAGTCCTGCTTTTGCAAACATGGGAGATAAAAATGCGCTAGGACAAGATGCAGCTGCCTTTACAGGTTTATTAGCTACAGATGTTTTAAACGTTTCTTTAGATGGTACAACAACTTTTTATGACGGTACAAATGTACTTACAGGAAGAGCTTTAGCAGATGATGTTATTACTGTAGAGTTGTTATTAATTTTTGGTGGAGAAGATTTTACTGAAAACCCAACACTTTCAGATGATAACGTAAATGCAAATGACAAAGACTTCTTAACAAGTTTTCCATACTTGGCTTCACCTTGGTAGAAGCTTCTTAAACCAGATACCAATTTATTAAAAAAAATGGGTATTGGTTTATCATAACTACAGTACTATTAATAATCTGGTGTACTAATTCTTATAAAGTGCACCAGTTATTTAACCATTAAAAATACAAAAAATGAAATATTTCCAACTAATTTTATTGTTTGTAACTTTTTCTATCGCAACAAGTTGCAACACATCAACCGACAAACAAATAACAAATACTAAAGATTACAATGAGTTTTTAGAAGTTTCTGAAAATGCATCTTTAGAAAATATACAATTAGATTATAATTTTTGGGAACAAAAATTAGAAAAAACACCAGACCAACATCCATATTATGCTAAGTTAGCAGCTGCAAACAATACTATTTTTAAATTAACAGGAGAAATAGCATCGTTAAAAAAAGCAGAAAAAAACTTGGTTTTAGTAAATGAAAAAACCAATTACAATAGTGCTAGTTATTTAAGAAGTTTGGCTAGAAACTATATTTCTCAGCATAGATTCAAACAAGCTTTAGCATTACTTAAAAAAGCAGAGATAAATGGAGAAAACTTACAGCAAACACAGTTTATGCTGATTGATGTAAATTTAGAACTAGGCAATTTAGAAGAAACAGAAAAATATTTATCTAAAGTTAAAAATTTTAAAAGTTTCGATTATTTAATAAGAGTATCTAAATACAATGATCATATTGGTAATTTAGACAAGGCTATTCAATATTTAGAGGCTTCATTAAAAATAGCAAAATCTTCTAACAACAAAGTTTTAGAGCAATGGAATTATACCAATCTTGCAGATTATTATGGCCATGCGGGGAGAATTAAAGATTCTTACAGCGCTTATTTAAAAGCATTAAAACTGAATCCTAATGATAGTTATGCTAAAAAAGGAATTGCTTGGATAGTATACTCATACGAAAGAAACCCAACTGAAGCCTTACGAATATTAGAAACAGTAACAAAAGAAAATAAAGCACCAGATTATCATTTATTAAAAGCAGATATTTTAGACTTTATGGGAAATTCTCAAGAAAAAGAGAGAGAAATAGAAAAGTATTTAGCAAAAGCATCTGATACAAATTACGGAGTAATGTATCATAAATACGACGTTTTATTATATGCAGATATAGCAGACAAGAAAACAAAAGCATTAGAAATAGCTATGCAAGAAGTTTCAGAAAGACCTACAGCACAATCGTATGATTTATTAGCTTGGTCGTATTTTAAAAACGGACAAAATAAAAAGGCATTAGAGATTGCTGAGAGCCATGTGATTAATAAAACTTTTGAGCCAGAAGCTTTGTTACATACGGCTTATATTTTAAAAGCAAATGACAAGAAAGATGCTGCAATTTTACTGAAAAAAGAATTGACTGAAAGTGTATATGAATTAGGTCCTTTAGTTGAAGATTACATTAAAAAGATTTAGATTTGTAGGTCAAATAAAAATATAAAATAATGAAAAGTAAAATTATTGTATTTATTCTTTTGGCAAATTGTGGACACATATTTGGTCAGGAATTAAAAGGGCGTGTGGTAGATGTTTTTAATGCCCCAATAGAAAATGCGTATGTTTTTAATGTTACTTCAAATGCACATACGCACTCAGATTTAAATGGAAATTTTAAAGTAACGAACTCTAAAACTGGAGATACAGTTCAAATAGGTATTTTAGGTTTTTAAAAACAAGAAATGATCCTTTCTAAAGATAATTTTAAAAATTTTATCGTTATTTTAGAAACTAAAATTTTTCAATTAGAAGAATTGGTTTTACGTGAAGAGATCAACGCTTTACAAACTATTTCTATGATAGATTTACATGTGAATCCTGTAAATAGTTCTCAAGAAATTTTAAGAAAAGTTCCTGGTTTAATTATTGGCCAACATGCCGGCGGTGGAAAAGCAGAACAGATTTTTTTAAGAGGTTTTGATATAGATCATGGTACAGATATTACACTTTCTGTAGACGGAATGCCAATCAATATGGTTTCTCATGCACACGGACAAGGGTACAGCGATTTACACTTTATGATTCCAGAAACCATTAAAAAAATAGATTTTGGTAAAGGTCCATATTACGCAAGCCAAGGTGATTTTAATACAGCAGGTTACGTTAATTTTTCAACAAAAAACAGCATTCAAAAAAACACAATCTCATTAGAGGTGGGGCAATTTAATTCTAAGAGAACTCTAGGGATGTTTAATATTTTAGAAAACAAAAAGAATGAAGATGCTTTTGTAGCCATTGAATATATTGAAAATGATGGCCCTTTTGAGTCGCCACAAAACTTTAACAGGTTAAATCTTTTCGGAAAATACAATACGTATTTAAACGGAAAAGGTAGAGTTACATTAACAGCATCGCACTTTACAAGTAGTTGGGATGCTTCTGGTCAAATACCAGAAAGAGAAGTCAAAAACGGAAATATTACACGTTTTGGTGCTATTGATGACACAGAAGGAGGAACTACTTCTAGAACTAATTTTAATGTTCAGTTACAAAAAGCATTGTCTGAGGAATCTATTTTAAAAACAAATGTTTTTTATTCTAAATACAATTTTCAATTATTTTCTAATTTCACCTTCTTTTTAGAAGATCCTATAAACGGAGATCAAATAAGACAATTTGAAGATAGAGATATTTTTGGAGCAAATGCAAAAATAATTTCTAATAAAGAATTTGGCGATGTGGAAGCAAAATTCACAAAAGGTATTGGTTTACGTTATGATTTAATTAATGACATAGAACTTTCACATACTAAAAATAGAAAAGAAATTATAGATAGAATTCAATTAGGGGATGTAAAACAAACAAATATGTATGCCTTTTTTAACTCTGAATTTCAGTTAGGTAAATTTAAAGTTTCACCGGCAGTTCGTTTAGATTATTTTAAATTTATTTACAATGATGCTCTGCAAACAGATTATGAAACATTAACTAAGAGTAAAGCAATTGTAACTCCTAAATTAAACTTTTTATATTCTCAGAATGATAATTTACAATGGTTTCTAAAATCTGGAATCGGGTTTCACTCTAACGATACAAGAGTTGTTTTACAACAAAATGCTGATAAAATTTTACCAAAAGCGTATGGCTTAGACTTTGGTAACATTTGGAAACCGACTAAGAATATGGTCTTAAATACAGCCGTTTGGTATCTATTATCTGAAGAAGAATTTGTTTATGTTGGTGATGCTGGTATTGTAGAGCCATCTGGAGAGTCTGAGCGTTTTGGTGTTGATTTTGGAGTAACGTATCAATTTACAGATTGGTTATTTTTTAATACAGATTTAACGTACACAAAAGCAAGAAGTTTAGAAAATATTAGCGGAGAAGATTACATTCCTTTAGCACCCGATTTTACAATAGTTGGTGGTTTGTCTGTTTCTAAATTAGGAAATTTTTCTGGTGGCCTACAATACAGGTTTGTTGATGATAGACCTGCAAACGAAGACAACTCTATCGTAGCAGAAGGTTATTTCATAGCAGATTTTAATATCAATTATAAAATGAAAGACATTACTTTAGGTGTCACTTTAGAAAATATTTTTGATGTTGCTTGGAATGAAACTCAGTTTGCAACGGAAACAAGATTACAAAATGAACCAAACTCGGTAGAAGAAATTCACTTTATACCAGGAACACCTTTTTTTGCAAAAGCAAGTATTACGTATACATTTTAGAAAAATATATAGACTTTAACCATGTTTGTTTTGGTTGATTTAGTTGGATGAAATGCCTGTTGCAATTTGTAACAGGCATTTTTATTTTGAAGTATTTTTAGTGCTCATATAAGGTTGAATATAAAGAGAGATAATTTTTACACACTAGCAAAATAATGTCTAATTCCTGTTAATATACTTTGTATTGTATATACAGGAAGTGTTAGCCCCATAGTTTTACTAATTACTGTAATTATATTATTACCAATTCTTTTTTACAAATGGTTTGCTGTTAGCAGAATTATACAAGTTATTACCATTACAAATAATACGAATACGGTAGTAACTGCTTGCGGTTCTATAGTGTATAAGTGATTGTCTGTCCATTAAAACAACTTCCATAATTGCACCAGGAGAAGCAATAGAAGGTATTACAATAGGAAATATAGTGACGTTTTTATAATCTGTAATTCCCTTTTTTTCTTCTTCGGGTTTACGATCTCCAAAAATTATAGTCAAAGCAAAAAGAAAAAAAATAAACCTCCAGAAATTTGGAAAGTAGCTAGAGAAACAGTCATTCTAAAATTAATTGTCCGATTATAATAAAAAATAAAAGAATACCAAAAGCAATAAAAGGCGCACGAATTGCAACTTTTTTCTTCTGTAAAAGATCTAAGTCTCTGGTAGCTTTAAGAGGGATACAGTTACGTTACCAATAGGGACTATTACAGTAAAAACAAAAAAGATAGTTGAAAAATAGCGATGGCACCTATTTAATTCTTTTTGCTTGTGTTATAAAAGACAAACCTTGCTGACCAATTGTAGAAGTCATTACACCTTCAAACAAAGGTTCAGAAGAATTTTTAGGTATCTTCCATTCAAAGATAAAGTTAGAACCTGTTCCGCCAGAAACATCAATTTCATCAATAATTATTTCTGTAGTTTCCATTGGAGCTAAAAAGATAGGGTAATCGAAATATTTTTGAATAGAGGTCCCATGAGTCCCATAATATTCTGCCCTTAAAATATAAATAGAATCAACATCACTTGTGTTTCTTAAACTGATCATTGCAGTAAGGTTATGCTTTCTGTGTTCTGACATGCTATAAATTTGAGAATAAATAGAAAGGTAAGATTTCCCGAACTCCAGCGAATCTTTTGTGCTGATATCTATGGCTCTTTTCTTCCAGTTTTCTGGGTTTACAGGACTAATTTCTTTCTTTTCCTTACAACTGAAGAGTGTAAAAATAAAGGCAATGATTAAATATTTTAGTTTCATTCTAAAGTGATTTTTCTAGTGTAAATAGGGTAATTCTTACAAATTGATTTCAATAGTGCTAAAAACCTTTGACGAAATTATATGTTTAAAGGTTTTGTGGCTAACCAAATTCTTATAAATCTAATAAGCGTTTTGCTGCATTAAAAGGAGTTGTTTTTCCGTTTTCTAAATTTAAAATCTCATTTTCTAACGCACTTTTAACTTTTATATTCTGATAAAAATTTGCTTTTAATTGTTGTTCAATAGTTGATAATAACCAGAATTTATTTTGATCGTTTCTTTTTTTATAGAAATACTTATTGTCTTTTGTTAGCGCAATATATTCAGTAATCATCGTATCAATCTTCTCAATTCCAGAATTATGCAAAGCACTTGCAGTAAGCACTTTTGGCTGCCATTTGCTTTCTTTTAAAGGATATAAGTGCAATGCTCTGTTAAATTCAACTTTCGCAATTTTTGCATTTTGTTTATTTTCTCCATCCGCTTTATTAATTACAATAGCATCTGCCATTTCTATAATTCCGCGTTTTATGCCTTGCAATTCATCGCCGGCACCAAATAACTTCAATAATAAAAAGAAATCTACCATAGAGTGGACAACTGTTTCAGACTGACCAACACCAACCGTTTCAATGATAATAGTATCAAAACCAGCAGCTTCACATAAAATAATACTCTCACGAGTTTTTTGAGCAACACCACCTAAAGAAGTCCCAGAAGGCGAAGGTCTTATAAATGCATTTTTATCGGTTACTAAAACTTCCATTCTGGTTTTATCCCCTAAAATAGATCCGTTGTTTACAGAACTACTTGGGTCAACCGCCAAAACAGCCACTTTTTTACCTTGTGAAGTTAAATGTTTTCCAAAAGTTTCTATAAAAGTGCTTTTTCCAACTCCAGGAACTCCCGTAATTCCTATTCTTACAGAGTTATTAGCATACGGCAAACAGCGTTCTAAAATTTCATTTGCTTTTTGTTGATGTTTCGCATTTGTACTTTCTACCAATGTAATTGCTTTGCTTAAAAAAGTAATATTACCTTCTAAAATTTTGGTAACATATTCATTCACAGAGTTTTGTTTAGCTCTATGTAATTTTATTTTTTCCGCAGAAGATTTACTGGTTGTTTCTGGTGATGAAACGCCGTCTTTTTCGTGCAGTGCAGAAGATTTTTTATCCATTGTAAAAGTTAATATGTAAATTTAAAGATAAATAATCACAAATTTTGCAACACTTCGAAAAATGTATCGTCTTTAGTATAACAAAGAAGTAATGAAACCAACCTAACAATTGCAGCAACCTATAATTAATCTTTGAAAAAAAAATATTGCGAAGTCACAAATGCAATTGTGTAATTTGTATTGTAATGTTACTTGTTGCAAATAGATATGTAAAAGACCGTTTTATAGCAGAAGATGTTATGCAAGGTGCATTTATTAAAGTCTTTAAAAATATTGAAAATGATAAGAGTCAAGTTGCTTTTGGTTCTTAGTTAAAAAGAATAGTAATTAACCAACGTATAAACTAATTAAAAAAAAATAAGTTAGAATTAGTTGCTATAAATGAGGATGTAATTACTGCGATAATAGATGATGATTGGTTATTAGAAAACACTATTTCTGTCGATGAAATTGTTAAGGATATTGAAAATTTAAAGGAAAAATAAAGACTGGTTTTAACCTTGTATTTATTAGAAGGCTAAGACCCTCAAGAAATTTCTAAAAATCTAAATATTACAGAAAACACCTCTAGAACGCAATTATTAAGAGAAAAAAACACCAGCTATACAGCAAGATATTAGAAAATATTTAAAGAACTATAAAGAAAATAAAATTATCTGCAAATCATTCAAATAAATTGAAGTTTTGTTGCAGCAAGAAATACATCAGCAAAAACCAAAAAAAAATAATTTTAAATGGCTTTCTACTGCAGCCTCTATTATTTTTTGTTCAGTTTGGCAATCAAATTTTATCCTACAGAAAACAAAGAAACACCTATAATAACAACAAAATAGATTCGTTTAGGAAGAATTTCTCCAGAATTTGACACTATTGAAAAGTATTATAAAAATAGTCTCAATCTAGAGATTAGTCAATTAAAAAGGACCGATGAAAATAAAATAATGATTGATGGATGCTTGGTGAAAATTGTAGAATTAACAAAAGAATACAAGTCGTTAACTCTAGAGCTCAATAAAAACCGAGTTAATGATGCAACTATAGCTGCATTGATATGTAATTTACAATTACGATTACAGCTTTTAAAACGTTTAAAAAAGCAATTAAAACAACTTAAAAACTTAAACGAAACACAATATGACACACAAGTATATAAGAAGGGACTCTTACTTTTAGCAATCTGTTTTTTAGGAAATATTTCTGCGCAAAAGTTCGATAAAAAAATTCACAGAAAATTTTACGACAAATAAAAATGTAGAAATTGTTATAAATGCATTTAATTCGGATATAAATGTAACGACCTGGTGAAAAAACGAAGTATAAGTAGCTGCTTTTATAGAAATAGAAGGATTGTCTAAAAAGGAAGCTAAAGCATATTTTGATAAATTGAATTTCGAAGCTTTAGAAAACAAGAAAAAAGTAAGTGTTGCTTCTAAAGGAAATAATGTTGCCGGACTAAATTTTTTGAGCATTATAATAATGACGAGCATATTGTACCAAAATCGAAAAAGAATGGGCGGAATTTAAAGAAAGCAAGAAGTACGAAGAATTAAAATAAGAACTTATAAATGTACGTTCTAGGATGAAAAATACTTTCATGAACGCTAAAAGTCAAATTAAAACAGAGACAAAAAGCAGATAAAAAAAGCGTTGGAAGAGGCAAGACTTCAAATAAAAAACATTGACAAAGAACAAATTAGAATAGGTTTACTAAGGGCTAAAGAAGCAGTAAAGAACATGAATTTTAATTTCAATACAAATTCGAATGATTTAACTATAAATGGTAAAAAGGTTAAAAATAAAAAAGAGAATAGAAATTAAAGTGTCTAAAGCAGCTACTTTTACTTTAAATACATGCCATTGTAAACTAACATTACCAAATACTGTTGCCTCTGGTAATCTTAAATATGACACTTTTAATACAAATAATTTGTTAGGAGGAAAGCTTACTGTAGCATATTCTCTGGTTACTATTAATAGTTTAAATGCGTGTACTTTATTTTTAAATAATGTAACGGATGCCAAAATGCATCTGTTACAACTACAACCTTAAGTGCTAATTCTTCTAATTTTAAAATTAGTAATGTAAATGAAAATGTTGCGTTATCAAATAAATTTGGTCAATTAATTATTAGTATTATCACATCTAATTATCAGTCTTTTAAATTATTGTTAGATTAAATAGAATCGGCAGTAAACATAGCTGAAACAACAAATTCACTTTATATTAGCGGAGATAAATCACCTTCATTTCCAAAAAAAAAATTCAATGAAACTGCTTCTTTCAGATTTAAAAGCAAAGGATATTAATGGTAATTTCATCATAAATACAGCTGATAATAAGTTTATGAATCAGGGAAAATATAGTCAGATTACTGTAAAAAAGTAACTTACAAATTTACAAAATTTCTAACAAATTCCATTTCTCTGTTCTTAATAAAGTGCCTATCTTTATCGGCTGTAATAAGTCACTTTTTTTAATGGAACGCTACAAAGAAAATCAATTAAAAGTATACAACTCTCTATCTAAAAAGAAAGAGGATTTTAAACCCATAACAGCAGGTTACGTAGGCATGTATGTTTGTGGCCCAACTGTATATAGTAATGCACATTTAGGAAACGTAAGAACTTTTATGTTTTTTGATATTGTGTACAGATATTTACTACACTTAGGATATAAAGTACGTTATGTTCGTAACATTACAGATGCAGGTCATTTAGAAAATGATGCAGAAGAAGGTGAAGATAAGATTGCTAAAAAAGCACGTTTAGAACAAATTGAACCGATGGAAGTTGTACAGCGCTACACGGTAGATTTTCATAATGTGCTTAAAAATTACAATTTTTTACCACCAAGTATAGAACCTACAGCAACAGGTCATATTGTAGAGCAAATTGAAATGATTAAAGAAATCATTGAAAAAGGTTTTGCGTATGAAGTAAACGGTTCTGTGTATTTTGATGTTTTTGAATATAATAAAAAAGAAAATTACGGCATTCTTTCTGGAAGAAAAGTAGAAGATTTATTACATAATACTAGAACTTTAGACGGACAATCAGACAAGAAAAATCCGCAAGATTTTGCACTTTGGAAAAAAGCAGACGAGCGTCATATTATGCGTTGGCCTTCGCCTTGGAGCGATGGTTTTCCTGGTTGGCATTTAGAATGTTCTGTAATGAGCACAAAATATCTAGGTGAAAGCTTTGATATTCATGGTGGTGGAATGGATTTGAAATTCCCACACCACGAATGTGAAATTGCACAGTCTAAGACATGCAGTGGTGTAACTCCTGTTAACTATTGGATGCATACAAATATGCTTTCTTTAAATGGTCAGAGAATGGCAAAATCTACAGGAAACTTCATTTTACCTAATGAAATTTTATCTGGAGAGAATGATATTTTACCAAAAGCATTTTCTGCAAGTGTAGTTCGTTTCTTTAACTTACAAGCCAATTATAGAAGTATTTTAGATTTTTCTGGTGAAGCTTTAGAGGCTTCAGAAAAAGGACATTCTAAATTAATGGAAGCGGTTCGTTTTTTAGATAAAATTGAAGCGAGTAAGACATCTACTTTTAATGTTAAAGATTGGGTAGCTACTTGTTATGTAGCTATGAATGATGATTTTAACACACCAATTTTAATTTCCCATTTATTTGAAGCTGTAAAAGTAATCAATCAAATAAAAGAACAAAAAGCAAGTTTAACTGCAGAAGATTTATTAGAATTTAAAGAAACTTTAAACGCGTTTGTTTTTGATATTTTAGGTTTGATGAATGAAAAGTTACAAGACAATTCAGGAAAAATAAACGGAGTAGTAGAATTGTTGATTAAATTAAGGAAAGAAGCAAGAGAAAATAAAGATTGGGCATTGTCAGATCAAATTAGAGATGAGTTAATTGAATTAGGAATTCAATTAAAAGATGGTAAAGAAGGCACAACTTTTTCAGTAAATTAGGTAGATAATTACGAATCATACATTATGAATTTTAAATTTTCGAGTAAGATTGTCATTTCGAAAGAGGAGCGGTTGAGCTTTCTCTTTTTAGAATTCTTAAATTTATAATTTTTGAAAAAAATACTTTCATTTCCATTTATATTGTTAGTTCGTTTTTACCAAAGCGCAATTTCACCATTTACACCTGCAACCTGTAGATACAGCCCTACTTGTTCACATTATACCATAGAAGCATTGCAAAAACACGGTTTGTTTTCTGGTGGTTGGTTGGCGTTAAAAAGAATATTTAGTTGTCATCCTTGGGGCGGAAGTGGTTATGATCCTGTGCCAGAGCGTAAAGAGTAATATAAAATGTCATTGCGAGCAAGAATGACGAAGCAATCTGTTTTTTAATTAGAAAATGCTTTATTACATTCGCTAAAAAAAAAGTAGATAGTATAAAGAATGTCTCCCTCAGGCATTGCTTAAATCAAAATATATTTTGATTGATTTTAGAAAATGCAGTTTTTCTAGAGGTTTATTAAAAATACATGAATACAAAATAGGTCTCGACTGCGCCCGACCGGACATAAAAGAATATATGAGTTTTTTAGCAATAGAGTGGAATCCTTCCTTGGGAATTGATTTAGGTTTTTTTGTAATTCGTTGGTACAGTTTAATGTTTGTAGCCGCTTTTTTATTAGGCTTAAGATTCATGAAGAAAATCTACATAGAAGATAAAATTCCTGTAGAAAAAATGGATCCATTATTTATGTACGTTTTTCTTTCGATGTTGATAGGAATGCGTTTAGGTGATGTTTTCTTTTACAGCTGGGACTATTATCAAAATAACTTATTAGAAATATTTTTACCCTTTAAAAATTCTGCAGAAGGTTGGAAATTTACAGGTTTTACTGGTTTTGCAAGTCATGGTGCGGCAATCGGTATTCCTATTGCCATGTATTTCTACGCTAAAAAACATTTAAACAAACCTTGGTTATTTATTTTAGATAGATTGGCAATTATGGTTGCTTTGGCAGGATTTTTTATCCGCTTTGGTAATTTTTTTAATTCAGAAATTTACGGAAAAGAAACAGGTTCTAGTTTTGGAGTAATCTTTAAAGCAGCAGGTGAAACAGCAGCAAGACATCCAACGCAATTATATGAAGCTTTTAGTTATTTAGCATTGTTTTTTGTAATGTGGCATTTGTATTGGAAAACAAATAAAAAACAACAAGTTGGTTTCCTTTTCGGGTTATTCATGGTTGTTTTATGGTCTTTACGTTTTGTAATTGAATTTTTAAAAGAGCCACAAGTGCAAGAAAGAGGAGAAGAATGGATTTTTAGTCCATTAAATACAGGCCAAGTTTTAAGCATTCCTTTGGCGTTAATTGGAGTTTGGCTAATGTTGAGAAAATCAAAAAAGGTAGCTTAGGTTTTTATGGAAAAATTAAAAAAACGTTGGGGAATAAAAAATAATTGGTCTATTGTAGCCATATTTATTGTTTTTGCAATTAATGGTTCTTTTGCTACATGGGTGGCAAAACCAATTACCAGTTTTTTAGGATTGAATCCTGAAACTATTTCTGGCTTTATTTATTGGCCGCTAAGAATCTTACTTATATTTCCTATTTATCAATTAACCCTACCCATTACGGGTTGGTTTTTTGGTCAATTTAAGTTTTTCTGGGCTTTTGAAAAAAAGTTTTTAAGCAGGTTAGGTTTAGGTTTTTTATTTAAAACTGAAGATTAATTTTCTATTAATTCTTCGTTTTTTCTTTTATTTATAACATAGCTATAGACCCACATAATTGTAAAGGTTGGTATAATATCTATAGGAAGAATTTCTTCTAAAAAGGATAGAATACCAGCAACTTTACCTTCTTTACCTTTGTACATTTTAACCATAATATAACCAGATAACGGAGCCCAAAGAAAATCTAGAAAAGGAATTGGAATCATTCCAATAAGATCTAAAATAATACTTGCCATCAATTTTTTATACTTTTTATTCATATAGTATCTTATTCAAAATTCTTGCCAAAAAAGATTGCTTATGCATAAAATTGAATAATTTAGCTAAAAATAGTCTTTTCAGGTGAAATTTAATCAGTTTAAAAATAAAATAACATCACTTAAATCTAAAAATTTAGGAGGTTTAGAAGCACAATTCAAACTAGCACCAGAACTTCGTTTAAGATACGATGCTGATAAAATCATAGCTAATAACCCAAGAAAAGCGGCTGTTTTAGCTCTATTTTATCCGAATGAAAAAGAAGAAACCACCTTTATATTAACAGAAAGAGCCAGTTATAAAGGCACACATTCTGCACAAATAAGTTTCCCTGGAGGTAAAAATGATCACATAGATATTAATTTGCAAGAAACCGCTTTACGAGAAGCTTTTGAAGAAGTTGGTGTGCTGCCAAAATCGGTTCAAATTATTAGAGAATTGACTGATGTTTACATTCCGCCAAGCAATTTTTTAGCAACACCATTTATGGGCTTTGTAACAGAAAAGCCAGTATTTACTGCTAATTATGAAGTAGAAACTACCATCGAGGTCTTATTAGAAGATTTATTAAATGAAACTTCACTAACAACTGTAAATTTAACAACTTCTTACATGGCTAATATAGATGTACCTTGCTTTAAGTTAAATGGTTACGTTGTTTGGGGAGCAACTGCAATGATGCTTTCAGAAATTAAAGAACTTTTAAAGTCTTAAATTTTGTGATTTGTTTTGTAGATTTGTTTTTAACAAAATATTTAAACATAATTAATAATGCCCTTATTTAAAAGAAATCCTTTTGGTCATATCTTGTTTTTAAAAAAGATGATTATTAGAATCTTTGGATTGATTTCTCATGGGAGATATCGTAAATTTAATAATTTACAGATAGAAGGTTCAGAAATATTGAGAAATTTACCAGATAATAACGTTTTATTTATCTCGAATCACCAAACTTATTTTGCAGATGTTGCAGCGATGTTTCATGTATTTAATGCTTCATTAAGTGGTAGAGACGATTCTATAAAGAATATTGGTTATATCTGGCATCCAAAATTAAATATTTATTTTGTGGCTGCAGGTGAAACGATGAAATCTGGTTTGTTACCAAAAATATTTGCCTATGCAGGTTCTGTTTCTATAGACAGAACATGGCGAAGTGCAGGTAAGAATGTAAACAGACAAGTTAAAAATTCTGATATATCTAATATTCAAAAAGCGATAAAAGATGGTTGGGTTATTACATTTCCTCAAGGAACAACTACCCCTTTTAAACCAATTAGAAGAGGAACTGCTCATATTATAAAAACATGTAAGCCTGTTGTTGTACCAATTGTAATCGATGGGTTTAGACGTTCTTTTGATAAGAAAGGCTTGAGTATAAAAAAGCGAAACGTGTTGCAATCTATGGTTATTAAAGAACCATTGGAAATAGATTATGAAAATGAAAGTGTTGCAGATATTGTTACAAAAATTGAATTTGCAATTGAACAGCACCCTTCTTTCTTAAAAGTATTATCTGTCAAAGAATTAGAAGAACTTACAGAAGAAGAAGAAGAATTAAATAAAAAACGTGAGTTTTGGAGTTCTTAATTTTTGTTTAGCCCAAACAATCTAATTTCTAGTCCAACAAATAAGCTGTATCTATATTTTAAATCTCCGTAAAGTACTTTTAAATCTGTTCTCTCTGTAAGTTGATTTAAAACACTTATTTTTAAACTACTAGTGATAAAATAATCTAGTTGTATAGAAGCAGACCAACTAAAAAGAGTATGTTCTTTTCGGTTGATAAACCCAGCTCCCAAAGAAGAAGTTGCATGGAAATTATAATCATTAAAAATATCCATAAAAGTAAAACCTGCAAAGCTCCCCAGTCTAGTATAAGGATCTGCTAATAATGCTTTTTCATATTCTAAACCATAAATCACAAAGCCTAACGGACGGTCTTTAGCTTCATATTTAACACGAGCAATAAGATCTAAAGTACCTGCTCTATTTCCTAACTGATCTCCAAAAACTAACAATTTAAAATCTTGATGTAAAGAAAAATTTATAGAATTTTGAGCACAAGTAATAGCACTACTCATTATAAATAGTAAGAAAAAGAGAGGGAATTTTTTCTTTATGATCATTAAATAATACATTAAGTGATGATAATTATTTAAAGATAGTTTTTATTTTTGAAGGTTTTTAGGGTATAATCTCCCTTTATTTTAAAATTGCATCAATAGCAATTATTTCTTTTTCAGAAAAAAGGGTGTTTTCAATGGCTTTTACACTGTCTAAAATTTGCTCGGTTTTACTTGCACCAATTAAAACAGAAGTAATCCGATCATCTTTTAAAATCCAAGAAATAGCCATTTGTGCTAAATTTTGCTTTCTACTTTCTGCAATTTCGTTCAATGCTTTAATTTTAGGAAGCATTTCCATCACTTTATCTGTTTTTAGATAACGCCCATCTTTAACAGCTCTCGAATCTTTTGGCAATCCGTTAATGTATTTATCTGTAAGCATTCCTTGTGCTAAAGGTGAGAAACAAATGGCTCCAACACCAGATTTTCCTAATAAATCTAACAAACCATCTTCTATCCAACGATCAAATAAACTATATCTTGGTTGGTGAATTAAACAAGGCGTTCCTAAATCTTTCAATATTTTAAATGCTTTTTCTGCTTCTTTTGGTTGATAATTAGACAAACCAATATAAAGCGCTTTTCCTTGTCTCACCATTAAATCTAGAGTACCCATGGTTTCTTCTAAAGGCGTATCATAATCTGGTCTGTGATGATAAAAAATATCTACATAGTCTAAACCCATCCGTTTTAAACTTTGATCTAAACTAGCAACCAAATACTTTTTAGAACCAAAATCTCCATAAGGACCTTCCCACATATCATATCCTGCTTTCGAGGAAATAATCAATTGATCTCTATATTTTTTAAAGTCTTTTTTTAATATTTTCCCAAATGTTTTTTCTGCAGAACCATAAGGAGGACCATAATTATTGGCTAGATCAAAATGCGTAATTCCGTTATCGAAAGCACACTTTAATAGATTTCTAGCATTATCAAAATCGTCATTTTTACCAAAATTATGCCACAAACCTAAAGAAATTTCGGGTAAAAGCAAACCGCTATTTCCTGTTCTTCTATAGTTCATTTTATTATATCTATCTGAATCTGCTTTGTATTTTGCCATAATTAGAGAATTACTTCTTTTAAAATAGTTATTGTTATAATATGCTGGTATTGTTGTCAATTTAAAGAAAATCAAAGGAACGAAAAAGCAATGATTTTACAATCTGTAGACTTCTTTTATTTATCTAAATTTAAGTATTAAACCAACGCTTCTTTTAAAATTGTGATTGGGTGTTTTGCAACACGTTTTGTACCATCAAAAATTTGATGCCTGCAACTTGTTCCTGCAGCAACAATTTCTGTTTCTATTGGCGTATTTCTTACTTTTGGAAACAAGGTGTCTTCACCAACTTGCATTGAAAGTTCGTAATGTTCTTTTTCATACCCGAAAGAACCTGCCATTCCGCAACAACCAGAATTAATAATGGTTACTTTATAGTTTGCTGGAATATTTAAAATCTGAAAACTTGCATGCGTTCCAGACAATGCTTTTTGATGACAATGTCCGTGTATTTTAAGTGTCTTCGCTTCTGCGGTAAACAGCGAAGTATCTAAATCACCTTTTTCAACCTCTTTCGCAAGAAACTCTTCAAAAGTAAATATATTTTCCGCTATTTTTTCTGCCGATGCTTTATCGTCTGCTAACCGAATATATTCATCTCTAAAGGTTAGAATTGCAGAAGGTTCTATTCCTATTAAAGGTGTTTCTGCTGTAATAATATCTTTAAAAGTTGCTACATTTAGGTTACAAACTGCTTTTGCTTGTTTTAAAAATCCTTTAGAAATAAAGCTTCTTCCAGATTCTTCATGAGCTATAATTTGTAAGTTATACCCTAATTTTTCAAAAAGAGAAAAGGCATCTTTTCCTATTGCTACATCGTAAAAGTTGGTAAATTCATCACAAAATAAATAAACAATTTTTTTATGGGTAGATTTTGGCTGTTTTTTATACCAGCTCTTTAAAGTTTTCGAAGCCAACTTAGGCACACTTCTTTTCTGTGCAACGCCCATGGCTGCTTTTGCAAAAGGAGTATTTAAAATAGCATTTGTTAGGGCAGGAGCAATGCTACCTAATTTGTTGTATTTTACATTGTTGGCAAACAATTTACTTCTAAAAGAATAGCCGTTTGTTTCTTGATATTGATATAAAAACTCTGCTTTCATCGTGGCAATGTCTACGTTACTTGGGCATTCAGATGCACAGGCTTTACAACTTAAACACAAATCGAAAACATCTTTTAATTCTTTGTGATTAAATTTATTTACTTCGTCTGAATTTGTTAAAAATTCACGTAAAGTATTTGCTCTTGCTCTTGTAGTATCTTTCTCGTTTTTGGTCGCTCTGTAACTTGGGCACATCGTTCCGCCAGCTTCTACAGGTTTTCTACAATCGCCAGAACCGTTGCATTTTTCTGCCAACTTTAAAATTCCTTCACTGTCAGAAAAATCTTGAATGGTTGCTATTTCTGGTTCAATTCTATCAATTTCATAACGCAGACTTTCATCCATCGCAAAAGCATCAGTAATTTTGCCTTGATTGAACACATTGTTTGGGTCAAAGGCTTTTTTAATACGTCTTAATAATTGATAATTCTGTTCTCCAATCATTAAAGGAATAAACTCTGCACGTACAATTCCGTCTCCATGTTCTCCTGAAAAAGAACCTTTGTATTTTTTAACCAACAGCGCCGTTTCAGTCGTGATTTTTCGAAATAACACAACATCTTCTTTCTTTTTTAAGTTCAAAATCGGACGTAAATGTAATTCGCCAGCACCTGCATGTGCATAATACACTGCATTTTGTTTGTAATTAGACATTATTTGAGTAAACTCTGTAATATAGTTTGGTAAATCTTCTAAAGCCACCGCCGTATCTTCAATACATGCCACCGCCTTTTTATCCCCAATCATATTTCCCAAAGCACCTAAACCTGCCTTTCTTAAATAATGAACTTTTGCAATGTCTTTTCCGTATACTTTTGGATGGTAGTACCCGAAGTTATTTTTATCTAAATCTGCAATTAAATTATTTGCTAAAACTTCTGCTTCTGCAAGTGTGTTTGCAGAAACTTCTAACATTAAAATAGCTTCTGGATCTCCTTGTAAAAAGAAACGATTTTTAGCCAAATCTCTGTTGTTCTTTGTACAATCTAAAATGGTTTTATCCATTAATTCGCAATTGTACAAATTATGATTCATGGCAGTTACCGTAGCTAATAAGCTTTCATTAATACTTGTAAAATGCGTACACACCATAATACTTTCAGCTGGAGGTAAAGCATCTAATTGTAATGTAATTGCTGTTGAAAAAGCCAAAGTACCTTCACTACCAGCTAATAATTTCGCAACATTTATGGTTGGTGAAGTTCCGCCAAATAAATCGGAGATTAACAATTCATCTACCGCATAACCTGTACATCTTCTATGAATGGTTTCTTTCGGAAACTCATTTTTTATTTCTTGCTGATTTTTTTCGTTAGAAAGTTCGTCAAAAATACTTTTATAAATTTGTCCCTCTTGGGTATTTTCTTTGGTTTTATTGATGAATGCTGCCGACGTAATTTCTTTAAAAACAACCGAACTTCCGTCACTTAAAATCGCATCAATTTCTAACACTTTATCACGGGTAACGCCGTATTTTATAGACGTACTTCCAGAAGAATTATTACCAACCATTCCGCCCATCATACAACGGTTAGATGTAGAAGTATTCGGGCCAAAAAACAAGCCGAAAGGTTTTAAATACACATTTAGAGAATCTCTTACAATTCCTGGCTCTAATTTGATGGTTTTTGCGGCTTCATCAAAAGAGATCATGTTCGTAAAATGTTTAGAAACATCTACCACAATTCCGTCTCCAACACATTGGCCAGCCAAGGAAGTTCCAGCGGTTCTTGGTATCAGCGTAATTTTGTTTTTTGTAGCAAAATAAATTAATGTTTTTAAGTCTTTTGCATCTTTTGGAAACGCAACAGCTAACGGAATTTTTCGATATACAGAAGCGTCTGTAGCGTATAAAGTTTTGTGTAAACTATCGAAAAGGACATCACCAGAAAGTGATTGATGAAGTTGTTCTAAAACTGTATTTTGAATCATTTGAGTTGTGTAAATAAGAATTCTTTACACAAATATCTGAATAATAAAATAAAATTAAACCCTTAATAAACTTCTTTCGTTATTTTTATGGATTCTTTAAAAAATGCTTTCAAAAATTGATGATTTAAGAGGTAGAAAAAAGGATGCTTATAAATCGATGCTATTTATATTATTATCCCTTTTCCTAGGTTTTAAAAAGTATCTTTGCCAAATAATATGAGGTTTTAAAATACCTTTTATAAGTCAATTTTTAAACGCACGATTTGCAAATTTTATTTATCTGCAATTCGTTATAATGCCACAATACATGAATTCTGATATCCAAATAAACAAACCAACACCAATTGTTCCTGGAGACGATTTAATAAAATTTGAAAGTACAACAGACGTAAGAGAAACCATTTACGCAATGAAAGAAGGGAAATCGGTTTTGATTACTGAATTTTATAGCAACGGAATGTTACTTTTAAAAGAGTTGCACAAACATTTAAAAAATAGGATGCCAAATAAGACGTTTTCAGAACAACGTGCCTATCGTGCAGCATATCATCAGCTTTCGAACCAGGTTTTAGTGAAAATTAAGAAACACGAAGTTGTTTTAAAAAAAGCGCCTAGTATTGGTTGGTTAGAAAAATTGTATCCAGATAATAACAGTTTTTTCTTAACGTTTCCGCAAGTTCAAGGTCTAAACAGTGCTTGGCAATGGTTTACAAACGGAATTAAAGTACCTGTTTTAAGAAATAAAATTCATCCTTTTTATGGTACGTATTTTCCAACGCGTTTCGATCATTTAATCTTGTTCGATAATTGGTTAAAGCGTTATGAAGGGCCTAAAAAATCTGCGATAGATATTGGTATTGGTAGTGGTGTGCTTTCTTTTCAATTGGTACAACATGGTTTTCAGAAAGTATTTGGTACAGACACCAATCCGAATGCAATTGTTGGTTTACAAGAGTTTATGGGCGATACCAAATTGTCTCGTAAAATTGAATTGTTTTACGGAAACCTTTTTGCTACGATAGAAAAAGAAGCAGAACTAATTGTTTTTAATCCGCCTTGGTTGCCAGCATCATCTCCAATAGAAAATATAGACGAAGCTATTTATTACAATAAAAACTTGTTTCCAAAGTTTTTTGCTGAAGCGAATAACCGCTTATCGAAAGATGGAAAATTAGTGGTGTTGTTTTCTAATTTGGCAGAAATAACGAACGTTTCTAAAGAACACCCAATAGAAAAAGAATTGGCAAAAGGTGTCCGTTTTAAATTAGAAAAATGTTTAAAGAAAACTGTAAAAACCGCTTCTGATAAAACAAAACGAAATCAGACTTGGCGTGCTGCCGAAGAAGTGCAACTTTGGGTTTTAACTAAGGTATAGTTTTTAATATATAAGATATAAAAAATAGGGAAGTGGAAACTTCCCTATTTTTTTTGTGAGTAATTAAAGTTGAATTAATTATATGTATTCACTTTCTCAGATGGTTCTTCCTTAATAGAGGCCTTAAATTATATCCACCACACTAACGCCATTGCTTTTTTTAGTAATTTGTATTTGCGTAGGAATGCGTTCTTTTAAATTTTCTACGTGAGAGATAATACCAATTATTTTGCCTTGAGATTGTAAAGTTTCTAAAGTAGAAATTACCGTTTCTAGTGTGTTTTTATCTAAAGTACCAAAACCTTCATCAATAAATAAAGAGTCAATTTTTACGTTTTTACTCGCTAAATCAGAAAGACCTAAGGCCAAAGCCAAACTAATAATAAACTTTTCACCACCACTAGACGTGTCTACCAATCTTGCTTGATCTGTTTGATAATGGTCTATTAAATTAAAATTAAGTTCTTCTTTTGGCTTGTATTCATCTTCCATTTTTAAAGAATAGCGCTTATTTAACTTGTACAAATGCACATTTGCTAAATCTAATAATTGTGTTAAGGTTAAACGCTGTACATAGACATTAAAGGCATCTTTCGAGTTTCCAATAATCTTAAATAATTCTCGCCAAATGGTGCAAATTTGTTCTTGTGCCTCAATTCTTTTGTAAACTTCTAAATTTCTGTTTTTAATTTCTTGATCTTTTCTAAAAGCTTCTACTATTTTTCCTTTTTCGGTAGATAATTGATCTCTTTTTAGTTTTAAATAATTCGAAGCCAATTTACTTTCGGCCTCCGAAGTTTCAAAGTTATTAGTTTTGTTTAAAGCTGCTTTTGCTTTTATATTTTCGTCTTTCAAGGTTTTTAACTTGAGTTGATTCTCTTTGATACGCTCTTTATTCTCTGCATATTTTAATGCAAGTTCTTTGGGTAATAAGGCTTTTCCAATGCTTTCTATAGTTTCAAAATTACTATTTTTCATTTCAGAAAATAATGCTGCTTTTAAAGTCGCTATTTCCTGAATTAAAACCTTTTGTTCTTTGTTATTTTGAATTTTTAAAACCTCTCTTTCTTTTTGAGAATCGAGTAATTTTTGGATGGCTACTTTACTATTTTCTAACTTCTTATTTGCTTTCTTGTCGATTAATTGTAGCTGCTCTCTTTTTTGTGCTACCGAAACCTCAATAGGCAAAATAGCAATTCGTTTTGTTTTTAACGCAATAGATTTTAGATTCGCATCGGTGATGGTTTTACGGCATTCTGCTTCCGTTTTAGCATGTGTTGCAAGTTGTTTGGTAATATTACCCGATTTTGTATGAATAACCGTCAACGTTGCTTTTAATGCATTTACCTCTTGCTGTTTTTTATGAAAATTAGCAATTAGGTTTTCTATTTCTTTTATGAATACAGTGGTGTTGTCAACTGCTGGTACTTCATAATTAAATTTCGATAATTTTGTTGTTAAGTCGCTTTCTAAATCTGTACAAATTTTAGTTAACTCAACCATCGACTTCTCATTCATTTCAATTTCTGCAGTTGTGTTTTTAATCTTTTCTAAAAGCGTAGCAACCGTTTTTTCTAGCTCACCAAAAGACTCATTTTGTTCTTTAAAAGTAGCCGCTAAAGCATCTTTTTTAGCAAGTAAATTTTGAGTCACTTTTATCTTTTCAGCAATCAATTTTAAGTGCTCAGAAACGGTTTGTAATTCAAGAACTATCTTCGTGGTATTTCTTAGTTCGCAATCTATAGGTAGTTGCGTTGCTTTTTGTTGAAGTGCTTTTAATTCCTCAGAAATAGAAGTAGTTTGTTGTGTGAAATTATGAATGCTTGTGGTTAATTTGACTTCCGTTTTCTCTAATTCAGCTTTTGAATCTGTCAGTATTTTTAAGGCGTTTTTTCGTATTTGTAATTCTAGTTCAGATTTAGAAACACCAATAACGTTTAAATGTTCTGCAAACGGATGTTCTTCAGAACCACACAAACTACACGCTTCACCTTCTACTAAATGCTTCCGGTCGTCTTCATATTTAGAAATACTTCTTTCTAAAGTTAGAATTTTATCTGCATCTAAAACCGATTTCTCTTGTGTTGCTATTTCTTTTTTTAAGTCTTCAAGTTGTTTTTTAGTCCTTTTTAAATCCGAAGAAAACAACTTCTTTTGTACTGCTATTTTTTGAAGTTCTTTCTCTTCTTTAATGGTGAGTTCAGAAAGGCCTTGAAGTTGTTTCCAGTTCGTTTCTGTTGCAGATAGTTTCTTTTCTTCCGCTAAAATTGTGGTTAGTGTATTTTTAGATAGTTGTGTTGTAATAGTTGAAATTGCTTTCTCTATTATTTTTTTTTCTCCTATTTTATGATCTAAATTCTTCTTATTTTCTTGTAAACGGGCAGTAATATCTAGAACTTCTTTCTTTTTTTGAACACTAAATTCTGACGCTGTTTTTAGTGTTTCCTTATTCGCTTTTAAAGAAGTTAAAGTACTTGCCCAATTAGATATTTCTGTTGCAACTTCTTTTAAGAAACTATTTTTTGCAATAAAAATTTCTTCGTTTTTAATTTTTGAAGTGGTTTCTGTAAGTTCTCTTGCTAAGTTTTTTTCTTCAACTTTTAACAAGGAAATTTCACGCGTTAGCGTTTCTAAGCTTTTGGTTGCTTTTTGGGTATGCTGAATTTCATTTTTTAATTCGCTATCTAAGTTGGTTATTAAATCAAATTTTGGCAACCAAGCATCAAATTCTTTACCTGAATTAATTAATGTCGTTGCTTCCTGTTTTATGTTAATTTCTATACGCTCAATTGCAGGTTTCAGTTGTGCTAATTGTTTTTCTAATGTTTTTAATTCAACGGATTTTTCAGTGGTTTCTTTTTCTGTTCGATTTAAATTCTGAATTAATTCTTTAAACGGAGTCGCATTTTCATTTGCAGCTAACAGGTCTAGTTCTTGTTTATGATTCTCAATAAAAGTACTTAAAGATTTTGCGTTCTGATCTAAGGTTTCAGATTTCGCATTCAAATCTTGATATTTCAAATACCAATCTAACACAAACTGAACCGATTTGATGTCCTTTTCAGTTTGGATGATATTCGCATCTAAAACTTTGTCTTTTTGAGACAGTTCAATTTTATTTTCTTCTGTTAAAATATCATCAGAGTTAATTCTCGCCTGAATTTCTTTTAGCTTTTTTTCTTCCTCAGATTTTCTATCTAAAATACCCTGTCCGATTTTTTTATAAATCTGCTCGCCTGTAATTTGTTCTAATAACTTCCCTTTTTCTGGCCCTTTGGCAGTTAAAAAAGAGGCAAATTCACCTTGTGCAAGCATTACAGATCTTAAAAATTGATTGTAATCTAACTGTGTAACATTAATAATTTCAGTAATTAAAATCCTTTTTTGAGTCGCTAAAATAGTGTTGGTCGTCAGGTTTTTTAAACTTACTTCCTCTTTCGCATTTTTATATTTTTTTCCTGACTTGTCTGCAACTCTTATACCCCAGAAAGCTTCATATAAAACGCTGTTATTTTCGAAAGTAATGCGACTAAAAGCATCGTTTGCACCGTGACTTACCACGTCCAACAAAGTCCCTTTTGTATTGTTAAAACGAGGTACATTATGATACAATGCAATGGTTATGGCGTCTAAAACAGTGGTTTTACCAGCACCAGTTGGCCCTGTAATTGCGTACAAACCAACATCTTTAAAGTGTTCATTTTCAAAATTGATTACAATAGGGAAATCAGATTTTAATGAATTTATATTTTGGAGTTCTATTTTTAAAATTTTCATAGCGACCTACTTTTATTGATTTTTAACGGATTGTAAAATTTCATTAAAAGCATCCCACACTTCCGGACTCTTTTTTAAATCATATCCCATTTCCTCACATTTTAGCTGAAAAACCTCTGTGGGCAACAATTCTTTAATCGATTTTGTGTTTTCTAATAATTCTTCAATTCCTTTATTTTTACGTCGATTTTTTAAGGATGTTTTTAAAATTTCAAAGGAATATTTTTCTGCTTCTTTTTTTAATTCATCAGTATTAATCGTGTTGTTTTCATTTAATACAATTTCTACCCAAGGTGTTAATTCAAAAGAATTTGAAATGATATTCGGGAATTGCTGAATGCATTCAGGCATTGTACCTGTAAGTTTTTGAAACTCTCTAAACCTAGGAATAACAACGTCATCAATTTTAGTAATTGCATTGTTTTCTAGTGTTAAAACAACAATTTTCTTATCGTAATTAATTTCACTAAAACTTAAAATGTGTGGAGAACCAGAATATTTTACGCGTTCGTTTCCTCCAATTATCTGAGGTCTGTGTAAATGTCCTAATGCAATATAATCGAAATAAGAAGGAAAATCATTCGCACCAATATGCCCTAAAGTACCGACGTAAATATTTTGCTCACTATCTGAAACCGAACCACCGGTTGCAAATAAATGGCCCATAGCAATTACCGGTGCATCTGAGGTATTTATAAGTTGAGATTGTGCTGCGGCAGCGTTGTAATGGTTAATTAATGCCGTTTTGTATTTGTCTGTTAATTCATCAAAAGATTCTCCTGCAACTGCGCGTCTAATATCGCCGTCACGCAAATAAGGGATTGCAGCAATAATTACTTTTTCGTTGTTTATATCGATTTCAAAAACTTCATCTTCCATATTTTCAGTTGCTTTTCCTACAACTTTTATAGAAAGTGCGTTTAAAATATGTTTTGGCGCATTTAAAGTACCTGCAGAATCGTGATTTCCACCAGTAATAATAATCGATTTACAAGTAGTGCCTTTTAACTTGATTAAAAAGCTATAGTACATTTCTAAGCTTTGGTTAGACGGAGAACCGGTGTCAAATACATCACCAGAAATTAATAATACATCAATTTGTTGGGTAATAATATAATTTTCTATCCAACTTAAAAACAAGGTTTGTTCTTCAAATTGAGAATTTTCATGCAAGCGATGGCCTAAATGCCAATCTGCAGTGTGAAGTACTTTCATTTCTTTTAGCTTTTTTTAGAACGACATATGCATCTCTTTTTTTCAAATAAATAGTTCTTTCAAATGAACTTTCCCTTTGGGCAATTTATTGGTTTTAAATTGGAACTTGCCAGATTAAAAACCAAAATTATTTATTTAGATTGCCATTTTTCATGGGAATGAAACTTTTAACGAAACCGAGGCAAAAGCTATTTTTTTACTTTTTCTACCAGTTCTAAATTAGTAAATGCTGTTTTCGTCGTAAAAACACCATAGTTAATTGTTACGGTTTTCTTGTCAATTCTATCAATAGTACCCACAGAATTAGAATCTTTAATACGCACTCTGTCGTTAATTTGATAATCGTATGCTGCTTTTTCTTGAGCTATTTTTACTTCTTCAATCTTTTTTTCCTTTCGAACTTCAACTACTTTTTGTAAAACTTCTTTTTCTACTTTTTGAATGACCTCTTGCATTTGTTTTTCAACAACTTTTGCTTTCTGTTTCTGAGATTTTGTTTTTGGCTCTAGCGGATTTTTCTTAGCATACTTCACCTTTTCATCCACCACCCATTTGTTAAAATTGGTATTTAATTCTTTCTTATTATTATTCTGAAAATACTTATTTAGAAATTCATTAATTTTTCTTCCTAAAGAAAGCATTCGTTGGTTGTTGTCATACAATTCTTGAAAACCAGCCAATTTAGACTGAATTTTATCTTCTTTTTCTTGTAAACTCTCTAAATGTTCTTGTCCTTTAGATTTTTGTTTTTCAAGATTATCAGAATTTCTTTGCAGTTTGGTTCTTTCTTTTTGCAGTTTAGAAATGGTTTTATCTAAACGAACTTTTTCTGTATCAACACGTTTTTTTGCTTTGTTAATTAGGCTAAACGGAATTCCGTTTTTTTGCGCCACTTCAAACGTGAAAGAACTACCTGCTTGTCCAATAAATAATTTGTACAAAGGTTCTAAAGAACGCTCATCGAACTGCATATTTGCATTGGTTACATTTTCTAATTCGTTTGCCAACACTTTTAAGTTAGAGTAGTGGGTTGTAATAATTCCGAAGGCTTTTTTCTCATAAAACTCTTCTAAGAAAATTTCTGCCAAGGCGCCACCTAATTCAGGATCTGAACCCGTACCAAATTCATCAATTAAAAACAAGGTCTTTTCATTACATCTTCGTAAAAAATTACGCATATTTTTTAGACGATAACTATACGTACTTAATTGATTTTCTATAGATTGATTGTCTCCAATGTCTGTTAAAATTGCATCGAAAATATAGGTTTGACTGCGTTCATCCACAGGAATTAAAACACCACTTTGCAACATTAATTGCAACAAACCTATGGTTTTTAAGGTGATACTTTTTCCACCCGCATTCGGACCAGAAATAACAATTATCTGTTGTTTCTCATTCAGTTCTATAGATTGAGAAATGGTTTTTATTTGCTGTGCATTATTTTTGCGCCATAAAATAGGATGTACCGCATTCTTAAAATAGATTCTTTTTTCTTTGGTTATCTTTGGTAAAATAGCGTTCATTTCTTTCGCATATTTCGCTTTTGCACCCACAACATCTGTATGTACTAAAAAGTCTAAATATTCTTCTAAAAGAGGAGTGAAAGGACGAATGGTTTCTGCCAATTTCCGTAAAATTTTAATAACTTCTTGCTTCTCTTCATATACTAAATTCTGAAATTCTCTGCTGTATGCCAACGTTGCTTGTGGTGCAATATAAACGATGTTTCCAGATCTAGAAGAGCCTAACAAACTACCTGCAACTTTTCTTCTGTGCATTGCAGTAACTGCCAAAACACGCTGATTGTCTACAACCGTTTCTTTAATATCATCTAAATAACCAGCACCAATAGAAGAGGAAAGTGCACTAGAAAAACTTGCACCAATTTTACCTCGGATGTTATTAATCTCTCTTCTAATTTGTTTTAAAGTAGTAGAAGCGTTGTTTTTTACTTCACCAGAAATATCGATAATTTTTTTAATTTCATCATCAACAAAAGTGGTAAATTCTATTTGTTGAGAAAGTTCGAAAAACGTAGGAAATTGCACTTTAAATTTCTTAAAAAACTTAATGAGTTCGTTTACTGTTAAAGAAGTAGTCGCAATTTTTAGAAAAGCAGCTGTTTCTATAAAACTATTTTCTATGGCCAAACGCTTTATGCTTTCTGTTACATTGTCGAACCCATGATTAGGAACTCTGTTCTCACTTTGAAAAGAAGACAAGTATTCATTTACCAAATGCAACTCTATAAAAAGTTGTTTTCTGCTAGGTATTGGCTGAATTTCTCGAACGGCTTCTTTACCTAAACCAGAAATACAATGTTCTGAAACATGTTGTAATACGGTGGCAAATTCTAAATCTTGTAATGTTTTTTCTGAAATATTTGTGCTCAATTTTTTAATTTTGATGTGTTACAAAAATAAGAAACAATAGAGCTAAAAATAGAGAATCGATAAAAAAATATTTATTGAAAGAAATTGTAAAAAATAGCTATAAAATTCTTGTTGATTAAGCTTGGGTAATTATTTAGAAATGAAAAATAATTGAAGTTATTTGGTTTCTAATATATTGTAAATGTTTCTTTTTAGAAGTAAAAGAAAACCCCATATCTCTTTAATATATAAAGTGATACGGAGTTTTAAAAAGGTACTGTTGTAAATTGTTATTCTACAATAATTTTAGAGGTCTTCTTAAAGTTATTTCCAACTGTTTTTATAATATAAAAACCTTTAGATAAATTACTTAAGTCAACTTTATTTTCTCCCTTTTGAATAACAAAACTTCTAATTTGTTTGCCATTAATGTCATATAAAATACTATTTGCTTTTTGTTGTGAAAATATATTTATATGCTCTTTTGCAGGATTTGGGTATACTAAAAATGATAGTTTCTGGCTTTCATTAGTAGTTGATAACACTTGTTTTCCTTTCACTTCTACTTCTCTAAGAACAAGTTCTTCTTTGTAATTACCGTATCTATCTAACATAGAAACTTTAAAGTATAAGGTTGCTATATAATTACAGTCTATACAATCTTTTGTAAAAGGTAAAGAAATTGCTAATTTTAAATTTCCAGTTTCTTTAAAACTAATGCCTTCTATATTCGAATAAGAAATCTCATTAAAAATGGTGTTTCCTTTATCATCATTTCCGTATACAGGCTGTTTTAGTTCCATCTCTTTATGAGAGATACTACTTTTTAAAGGGAGTATCGAAACTTTAGAATCAGTTTTTCCAACGCCATCAACAGCGTACTTAATATTAGAATATACTAAGTTTACTTTAAAGTCTGTAACAAAATCAGAATCTATTGTAAAAGTATAGTCATCTTCAACAATTATTACACCGGTATCTTCATATACTTGATATACAAAATCATTTAATACAAAAGGTCCAATACAACATGGTGGAGCTACAAGTTCACATACATCACCAATTCCGTTTCCATTTGCATCTTCTTGATTTGGGTTTGCAATGGTAGGGCAGTTGTCGCACATGTTTGGTATTCCATCATTATCTGCGTCTTCGCCAGTACAATCAGGTTCTGTTACACAGGGTTCACAAGCATCTCCAATACCATCTCCATCTGCATCTTCTTGATTAGGATTCGATTTGTCACAATTGTCACAAGCATCACCAACTCCATCTCCATCGGTATCTATATCTCCACAGGGTGCAGTATCACAAACGTCACCAATTCCATCTCCATCTGTATCCAATTGATCTTCGTTTTTAATTTTCGGACAATTATCACAATCATCAAAAACACCATCTTCGTCAGAATCTACAGTACCACATGGGTAAATTTCTTCACAAATGTCACCAATTCCATTTCCATCAGCATCTAATTGATCTGGGTTGACTATCTCTGGGCAATTATCACATAAATCGAAAATACCATCTCCGTCTGTATCTTTATCACCACAATTATTGATAGGATCACAAACATCACCAACACCATCTTGATCTGTGTCTAACTGATCTGGGTTTGCAATTTCTTTACAATTATCACAAGCATCACCCACACCATCGCCATCTGTATCTGTTTGCTCTGGGTTGTAGGTATTCGGACAATTGTCACAATTATCAGGAATTCCATCTTTATCAGAATCTTCACCTTCACATCTAGGATCACATACATCACCAATACCATCTCCATCTGTATCTAATTGATCTGGATTGAATTTATCTGGACAATTATCACATGCATCAGGAATTCCATCTTTATCAGAATCTTCACCTACACAATCAGGGTCACATACATCGCCAATACCATCACCATCAGTATCTAATTGATCTGGATTGTATCTTGTTGGGCAATTGTCACATTCATCTGGTATGCCATCCTTATCTCTATCCTCACCACCTTCACATTTAGGATCACAAACATCACCAATACCATTCCCATTAATATCTACTTGGTCTGGGTTGTATTCTTTAGGACAATTATCGCATTCATCAGCAATACCATCATTATCAAAATCTTCACCTTCACATTCAATTTTACAATCTGCAGCACAGAAATTATCTAAACTAATTACCTCTGAATTAGAACCATCATATTCAGATTCAAATAAGATCCCCGTAACACCAATAATTAATTGATTCCAAGCATTTACAGCAGCTGTTCCTGTTAATTGTGTAGTACTATTTGCTGCGTACAATTGCCAATTACCATAACTGTTAGTAGGAACTGTATTATTTGTGGCTTCATGAACGGGCAAGCAATAATTTTTCCACACATTATTTGGGAGTATAGCGTTTGCTGTATTGCCAACAAATACCGCTCTTAATCTTGTTGTTATTTGTGTGATAGAAGTAATCTGTAGACCAGTATAAATTGCTAGTTTAGGTGCGGTACCAATGGTATTACTTGTTGGGTCTTTATACTGAATTTTAAAATCGAAACACATACAGTTTCCTGGGTACTTATCAGTCCAATCTCCAGAAAAATCGTTATTATTTATAAGACTCGATTCTTTTTCGTTGTTTTTAAATGTTATATAATTTTGATGCACAGTATCGTTTTCAAAATCAAGACCTCCTAAATTATCGTTTATCCAATTTTCCTTTCTGAAATCATCATCGAAAGTAAAACAGTCATCTTCAGTTTCACAAGCGTCGCCAATACCATTTCCGTTTGTATCTATTTGATTTGGGTTGTTAGTGGTTAAACAATTATCACAAGCATCACCAACACCATCACCATCTGTATCTACTTGATCTGCATTATCAATACCAGGACAGTTGTCTCTAATTGTAACACAAACTGGGGCAGGGTTTAAAGAAATAGGAGCAATTCTATCGTACAAGTCTACACCCGTTAAAGTAAAGTTATTACAAATGTCACTATTATTTTGTGCATCTGTAGCTATTGTTACGGGGATGTCTATGTTGAATTCATCTCCATTTAAAAATATAAAACCAGTAGGTGATGTAAATGTTATTGTATTCGGTGTCGTATAATTTTCTGTAAAACCAGTAGGGAAACCTGCCAGTAAACTAGCAGAACCTGGTGTGTACGTTACATTTGGTAATGCGTCTGTTAATACCAAGTCTTTAAACTCTAAATTACCCACATTTTTCACATTTAACCTGTATAAAATATTTTGACCAGGTAATACATTAGGTGTGGTAGATGAGTTTGTCCAGGTAGTTCCATTGTCTATACTTTGTAACTTTATCACAGAAATACCTGCCAATGCTTTTACATTTACAACCGTATTATTAGAAGTGGTTGCATTTGTTAATTCATCTCCATTAACTGTAAAACTATTGTTGTAAACTCCTGGAGGAGCATTGTTATTAATTTTAACATCAAATTCTATATAGTTTTTTTCATAACCACTATTATTATTTGCATACGCAGGATTAAACCAAGAAAGGACACCACAATTTGGTCCAACCGAAGGAATTGTCCATGCTAGATTATTTCCAGACCCCGTATTTGTTACAGGCCAATTACTTAAATTACCAGAAATAGATGGGCTGCAACCTAAATTATTTGTTGGTGCAGTGCTCGAGTAATAACTTGCGTTACCTACATACGTAAAGTTAGGATCTAATACGTCGGATATTGTTACATTATTTAAAGCAGATGATCCATAATTGATAACGGCTAATTTATATCTTACAATATCTCCTGGGTTATAAAATTGATTATTTCCTAAGCAAACCTCTTTTTTAACGTAAATTTTAGGTCTAGATTCTTCTACTACAAAAGATCTATTTGTTGTTTTTTCAAAAAGAGTAGCGTTGTTTGCAAATACATAATCTACATCAGCAATATTATTAATTGTGGTAGTAGGAACTACATTGTTATTTATTTGAAAACCTACTTTTATTTGAAAATACTTCGATTGCCAAAGTACCGAGTTCATGGTAAACTTAATAGAAGTTGAAGGATTTGCATTTGGGACTCCACCAACAGAACTTATCGTTCCGTTTTGTAAAGAAGAAAAAGAAGTGGGTACCGCTCCGTCTAAAGAATAGCTACCAGATTGTGGTTGATTAGCAATCCATTTTACATAAGTTACTGTAATATTAGGTGGTAATTGATCTATAATTTCGTAATTCTGTATATTCTGACTTGTTGTAGAAGTATTTACAAAAGTAACTTGATATTCACCTGTACAACCAACACTTTTATTTGGCATGTTTAAGTTTTTATAAAAAGAAACCGTTGGAGGATTACAATTATTTGTTTGACAATATGTACTCGCTGTTACACAAGGTAAACTTGTGCCGGTTGGCGAGCTATCTGTATATGTATTGTTATTAATATCTAATGAAGGAAAGTTTGCAGTAACTTCTGCTACATTACCAAAACAAGTACCTAATGTTAAATTTGTAGGGTAGGTAACATCGATATCTACCGCTATATAACTATTACTTATACAAGCATCTAAAGATTTATTAGCATTTAAACTAATTGTATTACCTGTTAATGTTAAATCATTTACAGTAATGTTATTATTTCCAAATGTAGAAACAATATTTAAAGTAACATTTGAAGGTTGTGGAATATCTAAGATTTGAACATTGGTTAAATTTAAAATACCAGTATTCTTGTTTGGTGATTTTTCTATGATATAGACTCTAAATCTAGCTGTTCCACCAGGTGCAACAATCCAATTACCAGCAGCATCTTTTGAAGTTGGTGCAATAATTTGTTTTTTCACTTCCCAATTTAATTCAGCAATGGCCTCTACGTTTATAGAGTTTGTAGTTGCAGATTGTCCGTTAGATGCAATTGTAGCAGTATTATTAACAATTGTGCCATCTGGTGTTACACCACATTTAAAACGCACAGGTATTAAAACCTCTATGTATGTACTATTACCGTTAGAAGGAGACTGCAAACTAACTGTTACTAGATTTGTGTTACTAATACTAGGGCTAAGATTAGGTGCAATAAATGCTGGTATAGAAATATCTATATCTGTAGCATTACCAACTAAATCTAGTTCTGGTGGTAACTGGTCTGTTAGCGTAACAAGAGTTCCATCTCCATAGAGTGTTACATGAAGTTTGTAGTTAAATATAGCCCCTGTTTCTATAGAATCTATAGAAGCAGATTTATACATTGAGTTATTACCAACTATAACAGTATTAGATATATTGGTTTGTGCATTTGTGCTAAAAATAGCCATAAAAAGTAAGGCTAAAAAAGTACCTTTACATTGGCATAATTTTTTAATTCGATAATATAGGTAGTTGTCTATCATAATAATTATTTAAAGTTCGATCAAAGTTAGTTGTACCTTTTAAAAAAAAGCAGAGGATAAACACTGTTATTTCAGAAGAAAAACACAGATAGTTTTATTTTTTATTATATTTAAGGATAAAAAAAAAATAGATACTCGTTTAATTTTAAGAAACTTAAGGTTGATGTAAGAAGTATAATTAATATGAGGTTTTCTATGAAAGCATTATCATTTTCATTGGCGGAATAGTCTTTTAAAAATAACTATCAAATTTTTGAATAATTGCTATGGCATCCATTAAAAAAGCAACACCCATGTGAATAATTATTCCGCCAATAATTGAACGACTGTATAAAGAGACAACTCCCAAGATATACCCACCAAAAGCAGAACCTATAATTTCTCCAGTAGGTTTTCCAATATGGAAAAAGACATACAAAGCCACCATTGGTAGAATTGCTTTTGAGCCCAAAGTTTTTACCATTCCAAGAATAAGAAAACCTCTAAAAAACCATTCAATAGAAATAAAATCAAATAAGTAAATGGGTTCATAAATTACCAAAGCAAGCCATTTATTTATAAAGGAACCTGTGCTGCCAATTGAAGGGTATTGTTTTAAAAAACTGGGTTGAAATGAGGCAATAATAATGAACGGAAATACAATTAACAGTAATAGAAGGTATGGTTTCCATTGGGTGTTTTTAATTGAAAATCCATAAAAGTTTTTATTAACCTTCTCAAATAGAGCATAAAACAATAGAATTCCGAAAGAAAATATGATAAATCGAATACTTCTTGAAATAACTTTTATATAAAAAAATATTTTTTGAGGTGCTATGTTTTCTTTTACCCAACCATAATGATCTAAAAAACTAAATCGAATGCTAACCAATATAATTGCAAATATACTTGTAAACCAAAAAGAGAAAGATCTTAAAAAAAGATAATCAGATTTTGTGATTGCAATTATTAAAATTGATGAGTAGTAAGCAAAACCAAAAAACAAAAAATAGTACCCATAAAGGAATGGAGAGTTTAGATGGTTCTTTAGGAAAACTTCAGGAATATGTGTTGTATGATTTACATAGATAAGAATTCCTAAATATAAAATAAATAAAAAATAGGTAGTTGTTTTGTAGTCTTGCGAAAAATGTTTTTTTAGATAAGATAGAATGGTTACCATTTAGAACAGAAGGCTAAAACGAGTGTTAGTAGTAACACTCGTTTATTTATTTATTAGAATTAATTCGTAGCAGAAAAATTAAAATAGATCTTAGGGATACCGTTATTAGCAACAGGACCGCCACCAGAACTTGAACTATCTACAAAATTAGAACTCAAGAATGTAATATTCCCGCTAGTATACGGAAATGTAGCAGAAGCTGTATGTCCCAAAGAATTATTTAAACCATCTCCACCAGTTCTTCTTATGGTGTAATTTACCCCTGGTACTATTGCATAAGGAGCGCCAAGAGTTATATACTCTATAGTGGAATTAGAAAATGTACTGTTAACAGAAGGACCGCTCACAATTTCTATTTTATAACTTACAGCACTATTATCTACCGAATAAGGTGTGGTTTGTGCAAAACTCTGATATCCCATTGCACAAATATTTCCAGCTACATTGGTGGTAAATACATACTCATGCACTTGTAAGTCCATAGATTTGTTGCTTAAACTAGAAAGCGCATCTTCTATTGTAGTATTTGCATCATCGCAAGCACCTGCTTGAGGTGTAGGTGATAAGCCATCTCCACAGCTAGAACCTATAATAAATATAGCTCCAATTAATAATAAAAATGGTACAGTTTTTTTTAAAAAAGTTTTCATAGATTTAGATTTAAATAGTTATTATTTTTGAATTTGATTGTCTATTAGGTGTATTATGATTTGTTGATGCCTACTTTATCTTCAAAATTTCGCTTATACAGTTTTAAGGTATTTAAGTTTAATATTGAATAATATTTATTTGCTGCCTAATAAAACAAACTGACTGTTATTTGATCTCTATAATGCATGGTGCTTAGAATATTTTTATGATTGGGCATCTTTTTTGTTTCCTCATTTTTATAGATTAATTTTATAGTATCTAAATTAGTCCTTGTCACTTAAGAAGTAATAGTTGGGTGTTTAATATATACTGGTGTTCCCTTTCTCAAAAAAGTATTTTTTGATACTAATTCCATTTATCATTGATTAATTCATGCGCTCTAGGATTACTTGTTAGTATAATTTGTTGCCTATTAGACTAGTGCAATTGGGAGTAAATATTTCATTTATAACCTCACTTGCAAAAGCATAAACACTATCGTTTTTGATATAACCTAATTTAGATATTTTGGATAAATATCTGATAGGTAAGCCATCCTTTACCGTAATATTTGTGTATTGTTGAGAATATGAAAAGCTCCATAACATAATTATAAATAAAGTGATATGAAGCTTTAACATTGGTTGTTTTAATTTCTTTTTAATATGCTTTTGGGTTACCAATTTACATTAACTTTTTTTAGAAGATGGTTTGTACTATTTTTAACATCCTCAATTTGTAAAAGTGTAAAGAGCTTCCATTATCTTAGTCTATTACGTGTTATCTTTCCCATCACAATTACTATCTATTTTATCATCTAAAAACTCTCTGGTATAAGGATGAATTTTTTCATCAGTATCATCACAATCTAAATTATTGGTAACACCTTCTGCAGGAGTAGCTTTTTGTGAGCCATATCCATCGCCATCTTCATCTATATAATATTCAACAATATCTATAATTCCGTCGCAATTATCATCTATTCCGTTTTTTTCTATTTCTACAGCTTTTGGATGTATTTCGGCATTATCATCGTTACAATCTCCGGCAAACCAAGAAAAATTATCTGGAGCAGTAGTATTGTTGTCAATTTCAATAATAATCGGAGTTTCGCTACCAAAACCATCTCCATCTTTATCCGAATAAAACGTGTAAGCAAATTTTCCGTTACAATCTTCATCTATATCATTATCGGGTATTTCTGTTGCACCAGGATAGACGTCAGCATTTGTATCATCGCAATCAGTATCATTTTCTACATATCCTTCTGGTTGTTCTTGTTCCATTACAGCAGTACCTGCCAAACCATATCCATCACCATCTGCATCTTTATGCCATACATATTCTTTTAAATCAGGAATTCCAGAACAACCTGCTCCAATAATAAAAATAGCAGTTATTAAAAGTGCTATTGGTATAAATGTGTTTACAATTAATTTTTTCATAATTTTTGTTTAAATGGTTATTGTTTTTGAATTTAATTTGAGATATAAATAAGCTGTTATGCTTATTAAGATAAATGCTATAAATTGAGAGTGAGATATATAGTCTTGCATAATAAAACCTCTATTATCACCTCTAAAAATCTCTAATACACTTCTAGCTATTGCATATAATATTACGTAAGAAAGAAATATTTGTCCATTAAATTGTTTGTTTCTTTTAATGACAAAAAGTAAACTCATAATAAATAGAATAGAAAAGACTTCATATAATTGAGTAGGATGTACGGTAATAGAGTTTGTGGTTGGAAAACTAATTCCAAAATAAGAGCTTGTAGGCTTGCCGTAACAACATCCTGCAAAAAAGCAACCGATTCTACCTATGACGTGAACGATGGTAGTGGTGATAGCTAAAATATCGAGTAAAGGTAAAATGGCAATTTTATGTTTTTTTAAGTACCAAATAATTACGGCTATTGTACAAATAAATGAACCATAAAAAACAAATCCACCAGAAAAAATGTCTAATATACTTTTAGGATTTTGTGTATAATAAGCGGGTTTCTCAAAAAATAAAAATAGTTTTCCACCAATAAAACCAGCAATAAAAATTAGGTAGAAGAAGTAATTTGGTAAAACTATTTTCAATGTTTTTTTAGCCTGCCATTTCGTATATAAAACGGCTATTAAAGTACCGAAAGTAATACAAAAGGCATAGGTGTAAATTGTTATATTTTGAAATTCTAATAGTTTTGGATACATTTTTTTATTTATTAAGACTCTTTCTTCTCTAATATCAAACCTCCTGTAATTGGTTTTGTTGATGCTATGGATACCTTATTTATAATAATCTGTTTTTATCTTAGCAGAATAATTTAATAATTTTTTTTTAAATTAAGTATAAGTCATGTTTACAAATTTGAATACAACTAAACTTTATAAAAAAATGCCATTGAATTCATCATAGCTTAATCAGTTCCATCTTATAAGGTTTTATTCAAAGTTAGTTGTATAATTCAAAATAAAAAAGAGGTAAAACACTGTTTTATTTGAAGTTTAAGTAAAATTAAAGCCCTTTTTTATAAAGATAACTCAGGTTTTATGTTTAACATTTAATTATTGCTATTTAAAAAGTATTTTTGCAATCAGAATAAAAGATAAAAATGACCTTAAATAATAGCTGGAAAGAGATTTTACAACCAGAGTTTGATAAAACTTATTTTAAAGAATTAACAAGCTTTGTAATATCAGAATATGAAAATCACCAATGCTTTCCTAAAAAAGAAGCTATTTTTGCTGCATTTAATTGCTGTTCTTTTGAAGATCTAAAAGTGGTCATTATTGGTCAAGATCCTTATCATGATCAAGATCAAGCAAACGGTTTGTGTTTTTCTGTTAAAGACGGAATGAAGCATCCGCCGTCTTTAAAGAATATTTTTAAAGAAATTGCTGCGGATTTAGGTATAGAAATTCCGCAAAGCGGGAATTTAAAAACATGGGCAAAACAAGGCGTTTTATTATTAAATGCGACCTTAACGGTAAGAGCTCATGAAGCAGGAAGTCATCAGAAAAAAGGGTGGGAAATATTTACCGATGAAGTTATTAAAAAGGTTTCGGACGAAAAAGAAAATGTTGTCTTTTTACTTTGGGGAAAATTTGCAGAAAGTAAAACTAAACTTATAAATACGGATAAACACACTCTTTTTATAGCTCCGCATCCATCTCCGTTAGGTGCTTGGAGAGGATGGTTTGAAAGTAAACATTTTTCTAAAACGAATACTTTTTTAGAAGGAATAGGAGAGAAGCCGATTGAATGGTAAGATTTGTCATTTCGACGATAGGAGTAATCTAATTTATGTCATTAATTATTTTAATGAGATTGCTACGTTCCTCAAAATAACGCCTAAAAAAATCCGCTTAAAAGCGGATTCACTGAATTTGAAATTAAGAAACAGAGAGATTATAACACATCTATCTGTTTTAATGTTGTTTGATTGGTTGTTGATGCATCTGCTAAACCACAAGATTTAGAAGAGCTTCTACAAGAAGAGAAACAAATGCTTCCTACGATACAAATTACAACAAATACTGCTTTTTTCATTGATAAAGGATTTTAAGGTTTAAATGTACATGTTTTTTATGAACTCACCTGAATTTTTCTTCTCTTCTATAACGTTAAAACGAACCATTTTATTTTGAATTTGTGTAATTAAATTTTCAGTAATTGGTTGTCCATCATTCCATTCGGTGATTTTTAACCATTTCTGAATGTCTTCTAACTTTTGCTCGTATCTTTTTGCTAGAATTTTATCAATATTTTTTATGTTTTTAAAGTCTGTAGTTTGTTCATTTATAATGTCTAAGACTTTTTTTACTTCATTATAATTATTTTCTAGCACCTCATTTCTTACAGCAACTACAAAACATGGCCAAGGTGTAGGGCAATCTCCAATTCTTCTAAAAGTACCGTTATCTACCAAAGGTTTTGTGGTAAAATGTTCCCACATAAAATAATCTGCCTCTCCGTTTGTTAACGCATCAATTCCTCCTTGTAAATTACCAATTACTTTAAATTTGAGGTTTTCTACATTCCAACCTTGGTTAAAAGCGTTTACAATTGCCATTAAATGAGACCCAGAACCAAATCTACTAATTGCAATTGTAGCGTGTTCTAAATTATCAATAGTTTTAAATTTTGATTTTTCACCTACATGAATTCCCCAAATTAAAGGGGTTTCAACAAAAGTTTGTACAATTTTAGACGGGTTTCCATCCGCAATATCTTTAATGATTCCTTCTGTTAAAACAATCGCAATATCAACTTCTCCAGAACGCAGCGATTTACACATTTCACCCGTTCCGCCAGGGTAATCTTGCCATCTAAGATTGATGTTTTCTTTTGTATAATCCTTATTTTTTAGGGTTAAATACCACGGATAATTAAAATGTTCTGGTACGCCACCAACTTTTAAGCTCGTCATCTATTCTATTAATTTATTCAACGAATATTCAATTAAATCTTCTACAACTTTCTTGTAATCTTTGCTAAAAGTACCATTTGCTCTGTTTGCAATAATGGCATTCATAGAAACTGCATTGTGGCCTAATAGTTTAGATAAACCATAAATTGCCGATGTTTCCATTTCTAAATTGGTAATTCTATTTCCGTTAAAATTAAAAGAATCTATTTTATTATTTATATGAGCATCTTGCAAAGACAAGCGTAAAACTCTTCCTTGTGGTCCGTAAAAACCACCTGCAGTCGCTGTAATTCCTTTTACAATTTTTTCTGAATCTAGTTTTTCTGCTAATTCACTACTACTTTCAATCAAAATAGGGGCAGATTTTTTAGCACTCCAATTGGTGTGTTTTACAAAAGCATTTTCAATTTCAGTATTTGAAATATTTTCAATTTGATAGGAGTGTAGCATGCCATTTAAATCTAAAGCATGAGAACTCATTAAAAAAGAATCTACCGGAATGTCTTTTTGTAAAGAACCAGAAGTACCAATTCTTACAATATTTAAAGCTGTTAATTTTGTTTTTGGTTGTCTTGTCTCTAAATCGATATTCACAAGCGCATCTAATTCATTTAAAACAATATCGATATTATCTGGCCCAATACCTGTAGAAATTACAGACAATCTTTTACCTTTATAGATACCAGTAGACGTTTTAAACTCTCTTTTTTGAGTTGTAAATTCTACAGAATCAAACCTATCTGTAATTTTATCTACTCTATCCTGGTCGCCAACAAAAATAATATCATTCGCTATATTTTTTGGTTTTAAATTCAGGTGATAAATGCTACCATCGGGATTTAAAATTAATTCAGATTGTTGTATGTTCATAATTATTTTTTATCCTCCAACTCTTTTTACCTTAAAACCTTTATCTGTAAGCATTTTCATGATTTTATCTCTAAAATCTCCTTGAATAATAATTTTATCATCTTTAAAACTACCACCAACAGAAAGTTTGGTTTTAATTTCTTTTGCTAAAATTTTAAAATCGGAAGTTGCACCAGTATATCCTTCTAAAATAGTAATTGGTTTTCCTTTTCGTTTTTCATATTTACAGAGAATAGGATCTTCTTGTAACCAAATATTAGATTTCTCTTTTACCGGTTCAATTTTTTCCTCATGTTCTGGAAATAAATTTTTTAATTGATCTTTAAAATCCATTTTTCAATTGTCAATTATCATTAAATAATTATCAGTAACTGATTAATAATAACTATTTATTGATCATTATATTATTTTTTCAATCCTAATTCCTTCAAACGTTCGTCTAAAAATTCGCCCGCAGTAATATCTTCAAATTGCTTCGGATTTTCTGCATCTATACAATTTTCTAAAACATCTAATTTCATTTCTGATATTGGGTGCATAAAAAACGGAATCGAATAACGAGAAGTTCCCCACATTTCTTTTGGCGGATTTACAACTCTATGAATAGTCGATTTCAATTTGTTATTACTATGTCTAGATAACATATCGCCAACATTTATCATAATTTCATCTGGTGCTGCCATAGCATCTATCCAATCTCCATTGTTATTCTGAACTTGCAAACCTTTTCCTTGTGCGCCCATTAATAAAGTAATTAAATTAATGTCTCCATGCGCCGCAGCTCTTTCTGCTCCTTTTGGTTCTGTTTTAATTGGCGGATAGTGAATAGGACGTAAAATACTATTTCCATTTTTAATATAATTGTCGAAATAAGTTTCTTCTAAATCTAAGTGCAATGCTAAAGAGCGCAACACATATTTAGCTGTTTTTTCTAACATTTTATAGGTTTGTTTTCCAACTTCGTTAAACTTCGGAAGTTCCTCTACAAGTACATTATCTGGATATTCTTTGGCTCTTTCTGCATCATCTTCTACATATTGGCCAAAGTGCCAAAACTCCTTTAAGTCTGCTTCTTTTTTACCCTTAGCAGCTTCTTTACCAAAAGAAACATAGCCTCTTTGGCCACCAATTCCTGGTATTTCATATTTCTCTTTTGTTTCAACTGGTAAGTCAAAAAAGTTTTTTATTTCGCTATATAAATCCGTGACTAATGTATCGTCTAAAAAATGACCTTTTAAAGCCACAAAACCTATGTTTTCATAAGCGTGACCAATTTCATCTATAAATTTTTGCTTTCTACTTTTATCTTCAGATAAAAAATCTGCTAAGTTTACACTTGGTATTTTATTCATTTTTGTAGTTTTTTATTAAAAACAATGCTTAAAGTTACTAAAAAAAACAGCAACTACTGTAGTGTTTTTATTTTTTTGAAAACGGAATTAAGTAGCTTAAGGTATAATTAAAGCCAAAACCGGTATTGCTTTCAAAAATTCTATTAAATCCTGGAGAAAATAAAGTTTTAAAATCTTCTTGGTCTTTTACGCTCATTAAAACTTTGTAAGAAACACTAAAGCTAACATATAAATTCTTAAAAGTTTCTGCTTTTACGCCTAACATTAATTCAGACCAGTGTGCATTTAAATTAGTTGCAGTGCTAGATGTTGTATTCATATCTGCAAGAAAATAATTCCCATTTTCTGCGTCTGAAACATTGGGTGTATAACTGTTTAAAGTTTGATCAAAAAGACTAAAACCATATCTATATCCTACAAAAACCTCGTTATTCATGTCTAACCAGTTTTTGTAAGCATTATAATTTACGCCCAAACGAATGTAACTTCCTTTAGCGGTAGAATTGGTATAATCTTCTGCACTTGTTTCTTCTTCATACCCAACTTCTGCTGCAATGTAAAAGTTCTTCTTAATTCTATAGTCACCAACAATTTCAAAACCACTGTAAGCACCATCAATAAGAGATTTTATAGGCTTACTAATATCTACTCCTAAACGAAAACCGTAATTGGTTTTATAGACAATACTGTCTTTTTCTGTGTTTAATATGGTGTCTCTTTTTTGTTCTTGAGAAAAACTTTCAGCAAAAACAAAAAGAAAACAGATGCTAATGAAATATTTGTACATGTGCTGTGGTTTGATCATCAAGATTCGTAATCGTTGTTGGTGTAAAATCTGTTATCCAAGAACTTGTGCTTGAAGAAAATGCTACATTTTTAAAAATAATTTTGAAACCACAAGAACGAGAAACATATTCTTCTTCTGTATCATATTTAATCGTAAACGTTGCAATTTCATTAGTTGAAGTTGCGCCATCCGTATCATTTTTCTTTAAGGTATAAACCGTCTCTGTTGTTAAAGAATTTAATGGAATTGAAATACTATTTTTACCACTTTGATTTGTAAATAGGCTATCTGTTTTACCTTCAGCTATTATAGAGAAACGTTGTACTTTTTTTAAAGTTTCTCTATTGGTATCATCGTAAAAATCTATTTTTAATTTTGATGTAACAGGGTTCTTTACACAGAAATCGTCTTTTTCACAAGCGGTAAAAAAGGCAAGTAAAAGCAGTAAAAATGGAATTATTTTCTTCACAAGTTAAATATAATAATTAGATAGTTTTTATTGAATTAATCTTCTTCTTCTTCAACTTCTACAATTTTGTTAATTGCAGCCGCTAATTTAAAATCTAATTCTGTAACACCATCTGCATCATGCGTTGTTAACGTGATATCTAATGTATTGTAAACGTTTGTCCATTCTGGGTGATGATTTAAGGCTTCACATTCGAAGGCAATTCTATTCATTGCAGACATACAATCTTTAAAATTATCGAACTCAAAATCTGTATGTAAAGCGTTGTCATAATATTCCCAATCTACAAGGTTTTCTAATTTTTTTTCGATTGCTGATTCTGTAAGTTTTATCTTATTCATAGTATTTACTTTTAGTGTTTATTTGTTGAGATGTTTATCTCTTTATCACGAACTTCTCTACGAGTTTAATTAAGAATCTCATAAGGAATTCAACATATGTGTAATTTTTTCTATTCTCTGTCTTGCTAAAATAGTTTCATTTTCAGAAATAAAGCCCAATTCTTTAGAAATTATGAGTTGATTTAACACTTCTCAAACAAAACAACCGTCTCAATATGACTTGTATGCGGAAATTGATCTACCAAACTAATCTTTTTAATTTGATAACCAGCCTCAGCTAACAATTCTGTGTCTCTAGCTTGTGTTGCGGGGTTACAAGAAACATACACCATTCTATCTGCTTTAAGATTAATGATCTTTTGCAAGGTTTTAGGTGCAATTCCTGCTCTTGAAGGATCTAAAATAATGGTTTTAATTTTGTTTTCATATTCTGGATGTGCCGTTAAAAACTTACCAACATCTGCAGCATAAAACTGTAAGCCATCGATCTTATTTCTTTTGGCATTTTTTTCTGCATCTTCAATTGCAGATGCAACGATGTCTACACCTACAATTTTTGCGTTTTCACTTTTAGAAGCTACAATTTGTCCGATGGTTCCTGTTCCACAGAATAAATCCATTACAACCGTATTGTCTACTTTAGACTTATCTTCTAAAACGTATGCTACAACTTTATCGTATAATTTCTCCGCACATTTTGGGTTTGTTTGAAAAAAGCTTTTCATGCTAATTTCAAAATCTAAACCTAATAATTCTTCTACAATTTTATCTTTTCCGTAGACTAAATCTACACTTCCTGAAGTTGCAATGGTTCTGTCGCCAGTTTCATCATTAATAGTGTGTAATAAACCAGCTAAACGGTCTCCGAAAATATCTTTTAAGAAGTTTGCGAATTTGTTTAAATCGAACTTATCTAATTCTGGTGATGTAGTTACCAAATTACATAACAACTCGTCTGTTTTAAAAGATTTTCTAACTACAAAGTATCTAAAGAACCCTTCTCTTTTTGGACCGTGCCAAGGAGCTAACCCTGTTTCGATACAATATTGACGAATATTTTTTAGATTGTCTTCCATTTGTTTGTCAAACAAACCAGAATCTTTGTCTAAATTATCTCCCATCCACCAAACGCCACGCCTTTTAAAACCTAAGGTAAATTCATCTTTGTCTCTTTTTGTAACTCTGTCATACCCAATGGCAGAAAAACCATATTCCATTTTATTACGATAATGAAATACGTTTGGCGAGGTTATAAACTCATCAAATAAATCGGCTATATTTTCTACTTTCCCTATTTTTTTGAATAATGAAAGGGTACTTTCTTTTTTGTATTTGTGTTGTAATTCTATGGGTAATTGAATGTAAGGTGCACCAGGAATGTCTTGATACGGAACTTCAATTTCATCTTCAGAGGGTTCTAAAACATCAATTAACTTTGCTTCTGCATAGTTCTTACTCGATTTGCTAATTTGTGCTTTTACCAATTGACCAGGCAGCGTATTAGGTATAAAAACAACAAAACTTCCTTCTTCTGAATGAATTCTTGCAATTCCTTTTCCTCCAAAAGCGTAATCTTCAATTTTTAATTCTAAAACTTGATTCTTCTTTACAAATTTGTTGCGTTCTCTTCGTGGCATTTCTTATGATTTTGATTTGCAAAATTAGGAAAAAGATATTGATAGATTTGCTGATATTCAATTTAAGTTTACGGTCTTTCTAGTTTGCCATTTGCGTTAGCGATTGCAGCGGCATCCTTTTTGTTTTTTCTACAAAAAGATATAGCGGAAAGCGCGACCTTTAGGGAACGCCCACACTTCTACAAACTCTGTGTTCAAATAGTTAATTATTTTATTTACTTTTGTAAAACTTCGGGGATGATTTCTTTCCCACGCTGAATTTTCAGTTTTTGCTGAAAGGATAAAGGTAGAACAGGAATGGTTATTTAATTATAAACATTTAAAACGAATAAAATGGCTGTTTTAGACAAACTTACATCGCAACAAGCGATAGAATTAGAGAGCAAACATGGTGCACACAATTATCATCCACTTCCTGTGGTTTTGAGTAAAGGTGATGGCGTTTATGTTTGGGATGTTGAAGGTAAAAAATATTACGATTTCTTGTCTGCTTATTCCGCAGTAAATCAAGGGCATTGTCATCCGAAAATTGTAGATGCAATGGTAAATCAGGCAAAAACTTTAACGCTTACTTCGCGTGCATTTTATAATGACATGTTAGGGCAGTATGAAAAATATGCTACAGAGCTTTTTGGTTTTGACAAACTTTTACCAATGAATACTGGTGCAGAGGCTGTAGAAACTGCTTTAAAAATCGCTAGAAAATGGGCGTATGAAGTGAAAGGAATTAATGAAAATAAGGCAGAAATAATTGTTTGTGAAAATAATTTTCACGGTAGAACAACGACTATTATTTCGTTTTCTAATGATCCTGTAGCTAGAAAGAATTTTGGACCTTATACAAAAGGATTTATTAAAATTGAATATGATAATTTACAGCAATTACAAGAAACGTTAGAAAGTAGTAATAATATTGCTGCATTTTTAGTGGAACCAATACAAGGTGAAGCGGGTGTTTTTGTGCCTTCTGATGGGTATTTAGCAGCTGCAAAGAAAATGTGTGCAGATCATAATGTATTATTTATTGCAGATGAAGTACAAACGGGTATTGCAAGAACGGGTCGTTTATTAGCAACTTGTGGAAATTGTGCATGTCCAGAGAAAAATTGTTCTGGTACACCAGAAGTTAAACCAGATGTTTTAATTCTTGGTAAAGCGTTAAGTGGAGGTGTATATCCTGTTTCTGCTGTTTTAGCAAACGATGCTGTTATGAATGTAATTGGCCCTGGAAACCATGGCTCTACATTTGGCGGAAATCCGGTTGCTGCAGCAGTTGCAATGGCCGCTTTAGAAGTTGTTGCAGATGAAAAGTTAGCAATAAATGCAGATAGATTGGGTGAAATATTTAGAGCTGAATTAACGGAGTTTTGTAAAAACAATCATTTGGTTGAATCTGTGAGAGGTAGAGGCTTGTTAAATGCAATTTTAATTAACGATTCTGAAGACAGTTCTACTGCTTGGGATATTTGTATGAAATTACGTGACAATGGTTTATTAGCGAAACCAACACATGGAAACATTATTCGTTTTGCCCCACCTTTGGTTATAACAGAAGAACAATTAATGGATTGTATTGCGATTATTAAGAATACAATTTCTGAGTTTTAGAAATAGACCTCTTTAAATTTATATTTTTAAAAGCCACAAATTTTATTATTTGTGGCTTTTTATTTGTCAATATTTTAAATTGACTACTTTTGAGTTTAAACAAAAAAATAAATGACTATGCAAAATGCAATTACAGAGTTAGAAAAACTTACGTTATCAGGCGCTGCTAAGAATTTTTTAAAAGAAACCGCTAAATGGTGTAAATTCTTATCTATATTAGGTTTTATATTTATAGGCTTAATGCTTATTGGTAGCTTTTTCATAGGTACAATTTATAATAATATTCCTCAATCTCAAGCAGTTCCTTTTAATTTAGGAGGCATAATGACGGGGTTATATATTTTATTTGGACTTATTTATATTTTTCCAATTTATTATTTATATCAATTTTCTGTAAAAATGAAAAGTGCATTACTTTCTAAAGATGATGAAGTTTTGGCAAAAGCGTTTGAAATGCTAAAATCTCATTATAAATTTATTGGAGTTGTTACCATTATCACTTTGTCTCTTTATGTCTTAGGAATTGTGATGGGAATGCTAGGAGCATTGTCTGCACTTTAAAAAGAAGACTTTATTATCTACAAAAAAACGGAAGCAAATTGCTTCCGTTTTTTTATGATTAATTTTTCTTAAGAGTATCTTTTTTCTTTCCGAAGAGTCCGCCAAGAACATCTTTTATTTTGTCTTTTGTCTTATCTGTAGGTTTTATTGAATCTTTTTTAGTTCCGCCAGAAATTAGATCATTTATTTTATCTTTTCCTTGATTTATTAAGCTTTGTTTTTGCTTTTCTATAATATTTTTCATTAAATCTGCCGTTGCATTTTTAATATTTGAAGAAAAATTAGGACTCGAAAAACTACCTGTTAAAATCGCTTTTACTGGAATACTTTTAACTTCTTCGGCATCTTTTGGGGTTAGTTTAGCCAAAGCAGTTGTAACGGTGTTTCCTAAGTACTTTACAGGTACATCAAACGTAACATTATAATTCATAGTGTTGTCGAAACCATGTTTACCATCAATTACAATACCTACATCTTTATAATTTAGATTGATAGGTTTTACACTTACTTCACCATTATTAAAGGTTAACAGTGCATTAATTCCGTCTAAATTTAATTTATCTAAACTTATAAAATCAACATTTTTTTCTAATAAGGTAAGCATCTTAGAATTGCTTCCATTCAACTTCGGATTTAATAATTTTCCGAATAATTCACCCGTAATAGATTTTAAATTAGGCGTCATATTGCCATCTAAATCTCCAGAAACTTTTACGCTCGAGTTTATTTTACCTTCAATAACTTTAGCAATAGGAGCAATGGACTTTAGCATTTCTAAACTGCTAAAAGATTCTGAAATATTTAATTCTTTCAGATTCAAATCCATCGTAAATTTAGATTTATCTCCTTTGGTAGAAACAATTCCGTTAAAACCAATATTACCACCAAAAACTGCCGTTTTTAAATCTTTTAGACGAACTGTTTCATCTTTTATGAGAATTACACCAGACACATTTGCTAAATGAATGTTATCGTAAATTACTTCTGTTGCTTTGGTGTTTAATGTAATATCTAAAAAAGCAGGAATTTTTAAGCTAGAAGTTTCTTGTGTTTTAGTAGTTGCTTCACTCTTCGCTAAAAAATCATCTACCTTAAAAGTATTTGAGTTAAGATTGAAATTTCCTTTTAATTTTTGATTTTTAAATAGGAATCCATAAAAGTTTTCTAAGTTTCCTTGAATAGCCAAATCGGAAGCACCCGTTTTACCATTAAATTCTTCTAATTTTATGGTATTCGTGTTAAAAGTAACCGAAGTTTTATCAATAAAAAACGGATTTGCAACATCTTCACCTTTGTATTTGAAGTTAGAAACGGTAATATTTCCCTTATTATTTATGTTTTGATAGTTTCCTTTTTCAATAGAATTCATATCAAATTTTGTAATAATATCTGCTTGTAAAATTCCTTCTAATTCGTTTTTTAAAGCAACAGGATATACTTTACTAATGTTAGCTAAATTTATATTTCCTTTTGCTTCTAAGTTTACAGTCGCGTTTTTTGTTAAGTTTGAAATGTTACCGTTTGCACTAAAAATATCTTGATCAATTTTAAATGACGTTTGATTAATGGCAACGTAAGTGTCTTTTATAAAACCTGATTTATTAATAATAGTTGCATCAATATTTATATTATTTACGGCTTTTGGTAAATCTGCATATTTAAACATCGCATTTTTAGAAATAAAAGAAATGTCTAAAGTTGGAATTGTCGTTTTAGAATAGGTTCCTTTTACCACGCCTTTCAAATCGAAGTTTCCTTCTGTTTTTAGGGTGCTTAAATTACCTGAATATTGTTTTGGTAATAATGCTAGTAAATTTTTAAAGTCTGAGGTTGGCGTTTTAAACGTCATGTCATACAGCTGATTGCCGTCTACCAGCTGAATAAACCCATCAAATTCTAATGGCAATTGGTTGATGTAGCCTGTATTTTTTTTAAATGTATATTTTAAGTTCTTTAAGTCAATTCCTAAAAGAGCATCTAATTTTACAGGTATCTTATTTAGATAATTTACATTTTCTATATCTAGAGAAATTTTAGCTTCGGTATTGGTATCTAAATCTAAAATATCTTTGGCAAAATTTCCTTTTCCTGTATGGTAAATACTGTCTGCAATAAATTTTATTTGAGAAATTTCATCAAAATAATTAAACTGAATATTTTTTAATTCATAGGCTGTGATGTCTAAAGAAAGTGCGTTTTTTGAATTTTCTGAAGTTGTATTGCCTTCTTTAGCAATGTTATAATTACCAAAATTATCCTTATTGAAAAGAATGTTTACTGTTCCGTTTTCTGCAGAAACACTATTTATTTTTAAAGTTTCATTAGCGCTTTTAAAAAGTTCTGTAATCTTTAGATTTATATCTAGTTCTTTAGCATTAAACAAAGTGTCTCCTAAAAAAGGTGCTTTGTTCACAACAGCAATATCGTTCACTTTTAAACTTGCCATCGGAAAATTTCGAAACAAACTTAAATCAGATTCATTAAAACTAACAGTTGCATTTATATTGCTATTAATAGTTTTAGAAACCATTGCAACAATTTTATCCTTAAATAAAAACGGAATCGAAACTAAAGTAATTATTAAAACTAAAAAAATAGAGACCGTCCATTTAAGTATTTTCTTTCCTACAGATGTTTTCTTTTTTTCTTTTATCATAATCGATGTTATATTTAGAATGCAAAAATACCTCTTTTACAAGAGGCATCTTAGTTTAAAAACTGTTAAAAATAACTCATATGAGTTATGCTATGATGTTTTAGAAAATGTACTATTTAAACATGTCCATCCCAGGAATATTTGGCATGTTTGTCTTAGCAGCTGCCGCCATTTCATCTTCATTAATTTTAGAAGCCTTAGCAATCGCTTTGTTTAAGGTAAGAATTAGAAAATCTTCTAACTCCTCGGCATCCGAAAGTAAAGATTCATGAATAGAAATATTTTTAATTTCTCTATTTGCCGTTAGTGTAATTTTAATTTTATTGTCTGCTGAAGCTTCATCAATTAAAACAGAATTTAATCTTGTTTTTGTTTTTTCAACCTCTTGTTGCGCGTCTTTTAATTTATTCATCATTCCAGATAAGTCTCCAAACATGTCTATTTTTTTTAAGATTAAGTTAGCTGCAAATTTAGTAAATTGTAAGGATACATAAATCAACTAAAAATGAGAAAATTATTTGTTATAAGCATTGTTATAAATCTTATTTTTGCAACCGCTTGTAAAAATGATCCCATGAAAAATATAGATGCAAAAACACCTACAGCAGACAAACAAACCACTAAATTAGAAAAACACGGAGATGTAAGAATAGACAACTATTTTTGGATGCGTTTGACTGATGAACAGAAATTAGGGGATGTTAAAGATGAACAAACCCAGAAAGTAATTAATTACTTAGAGGAAGAAAATACGTATCACGATAAAATAACTGCGTTTTCTAAGAATTTTGATGAGAATCTATTCGAAGAAATGAAAGGTAGAATTAAAGAAGATGATTCTTCTGTGCCTTATAAAGACAATGGATATTTTTATATTTCGCGTTTCGAGAAAGGAATGCAATATCCTATTTATAGTAGAAAAAAAGACAATTTAGAAGCAGAAGAACAAATTATGTTCAATGTAAATGAATTGGCGAAAGATTTCGATTATTTTCAATTAGGTGGTTTAAATATTTCTAATGATAATAAGTTGGCTGTTTTTGCAACAGACACCGTTAGTAGAAGACAATATTTTTTACGAATTAAAAATTTAGAAACTGGTAAGATTTATAAGGATATTATAGAAAATACCACAGGTGGTTCTGTTTGGGCAAATGACAATAAGACTATTTTTTACACCAAGAAAGACCCGCATACTCTAAGAAGTGAAAAGATTTTTAGGCATGTTTTAGGAACACCAACTTCTGAAGATGTTGAAGTTTTTCATGAAAAAGACGAAACTTTTGGAACCTATGTTACAAAGTCAAAATCCGATAAATACATTCTTATTGGTTCTCATAGTACGGTTTCTACAGAAGCGCAGTATTTAGATGCAGACAATCCTACCGGAGAATTTACAATGCTTCAAGTTAGAGAAAGAGATTTAGAATATAGTGTTTCTCATTTTGGAGATGATTTTTATATCCTTACAAATAAAGACAATGCCATCAATTTTAAATTGATGAAAACACCTATTTCTAATACTGAAAAAGAAAACTGGGTAGATGTAATTCCGCATAGAGAAGACACCTTATTAGAAGATTTTTCAATATTTAAAGAGTATTTAGTTTTAGAGGAACGCACAGATGGGTTAAATAAAGTACGGATAAAGCGTTGGGACAATTCAGCAGATTATTATTTACCTTTTGATGAAGAAACGTATTCTGTAGGGGTGTATTCAAATCCAGATTTCGACACACATGTAATTCGTTACGCCTATAATTCGATGACAACTCCTGCTTCTGTGGTCGATTTTAATATGAGCGATCAATCGAAAGAAATTAAAAAAGAACAAGAAGTTCAAGGCGGAAAATTTAAGAAAGAAAACTACCTAAGTAAACGTGTTTGGGCAACAGCAAGAGACGGAAAAAAAGTAGCTATTTCTTTGGTGTATCATAAAGACACAAAGCTAGATGAAAGTACACCTTTATTACAATATGCGTATGGTTCTTATGGCTATACTATTCCAGACGGCTTCTCTACCACACGTTTAAGTTTGTTAGACAGAGGTTTTGTGTATGCTTTGGCACACATTCGTGGAAGTGAATACTTAGGGAGAGATTGGTATGAAGATGGTAAAATGTTGCAAAAGAAAAACACCTTTACAGATTTTATAGATTGTTCTAAATATTTAATTGATAATCATTACACTTCTGCAAAACATTTATACGCTATGGGTGGTTCTGCCGGTGGTTTGTTAATGGGGGCAATTGTAAATATGAATCCAGAATTGTATAACGGTATTATTGCCGCGGTACCTTTTGTTGATGTAATTTCTACCATGTTAGATGACTCTATCCCTTTAACTACAGGAGAATATGACGAATGGGGAAATCCGAATGATAAAGAATACTACGATTACATAAAGTCATATTCACCGTACGACCAAGTGGTATCTCAAGCATACCCTAATATTTTGGTAACCACAGGTTTTCACGATTCTCAAGTACAATATTGGGAGCCTGCAAAATGGGTTGCTAAATTGCGTGAACTAAAAACAGATGACAATTTATTGCTGTTAAGAACAAACATGGAAGCTGGTCATGGTGGCGCTTCTGGTAGATTTGATGCGTTAAAAGAAACCGCGAAAGACTACACATTCTTGTTAGCTTTAGAAAATAAATTAGAGGAATAATTAATTAAGCTTTAGAATCAATTTCATATATCAAAACGAAAATGTACTTTTGCAGTCTATAAAAAGACTATAAAGCGTCATTACAAAGGTAACGAAGCAATCTTTTTTTAAACAAGATTAACTCGTCATGTCTCTTGTAATGACGTTTTATATATGAATTAAGAATGACAAAAAATAACGGAATTGCCAATAGTATTTTAGATTTAGTTGGAGAAACACCACTTATTAAACTTCATAAAATAACAAAGAATTTAAAAGGTTCTTATTTTGCTAAAGTAGAATCTTTTAATCCTGGTCACTCCTCAAAAGATCGAATCGCACTGCACATTATTAACGATGCAGAAAAAAAAGGAATCCTTAAAAAAGGCGCTACAATTGTAGAAACTACTTCTGGTAATACAGGTTTTAGTTTGGCAATGATAAGTCTTGTAAAGGGGTACCAATGCATTTTAGCTGTAAGTGATAAAACTTCTCAGGATAAAATCGATTTATTAAAAACAATGGGAGCAGAAGTGCATATTTGTCCAGCAAATGTAGCCGCAGATGATCCAAGGTCTTACTACGAGGTAGCAAAAATAATTCACAAAAAAACAAAGAACTCAGTTTATATCAATCAATATTTTAATGAATTAAATATTGAAGCACATTACAGAACTACGGGGCCAGAAATTTGGAAGCAAACAGCAGGTAAAATAACGCATTTAGTAGCTGCAAGTGGTACTGGAGGAACTATTTCTGGGGTAGGGAAATATTTAAAAGAACAAAACCCTGCTATTAAAATTTTAGGGGTTGATGCCATTGGTTCGGTACTTAAAAAATTCCATGAAACTGGCGATTTTGACACGAATGAAATTAAACCTTACAAAATTGAAGGCTTAGGAAAAACATTAATACCAACGGCAACAGATTTTGATGTAATTGATGTTTATGAAAAAGTTTCTGATAAAGAATCTGCCTTTGCAGCAAGAGAAATTGTAAAGAAAGAAGGGTTGTTTTGCGGATATACAAGTGGTGCTGTAATTCAAGCTACCAAGCAGTATGCAGCCATGAATTTTTTTAATAAAGACAGTTTTGTAGTTGTAATATTTCCAGATCACGGTTCTAGATATATGAATAAAATTTATAGCGATACATGGATGAAAGAACAAGGTTTTTTAGACTAAAAAACAACCAAATTTTGGTACCTATATCCAATTGTGTTAATTGTTAAAAAATGTTAACTTTGCAAACTGTAAAAACAGATGATAAAATGACGACAGATTTATTTGATAGAATAGTTAAAGATAAAGGTCCATTAGGTAAATGGGCAGATAAAGCAGAAGGCTATTATGTATTTCCAAAATTAGAAGGGCCTATTTCAAATAGAATGTCTTTCAATGGAAAAAAGGTAGTTACTTGGAGTATTAATGATTATTTAGGTTTAGCAAACCATCCAGAGGTTTTAAAAGTTGATGGAGACGCGGCTTCAGAACACGGTTTAGCATACCCAATGGGCGCTAGAATGATGTCTGGACACACACCTTTTCATGAGCAACTAGAGGAAGAATGTGCAGAGTTTGTAGCGAAAGAAAAAGCATATTTATTAAACTTTGGTTACCAGGGTATTATGTCTGCAATAGACGCTTTGGTTACGAAAAATGATATTATTGTATATGATATGGACACGCATGCTTGTATTATAGATGGTGTTCGTTTGCATTCTGGTAAGCGTTTTGTGTATCGTCATAACGATATGGCAAGTTTTGAAAAAAACATTAAACGTGCCGCTAAAATGGCAGAAAAAACGGGTGGTGGAATTTTAGTGATTTCAGAAGGGGTTTTTGGAATGCGTGGAGAGCAAGGTCGTTTAAAAGAAATTATAGCTTTTAAAAAAGAATATAATTTTAGATTTTTGGTTGATGATGCACATGGTTTCGGAACGCTAGGAAAAGATGGAAGAGGAACTGGTTTTGAGCAAGGAGTACAAGATGATATTGATATTTATTTTGCAACGTTTGCAAAATCTATGGCAGGTATTGGTGCTTTCTTAGCAGGAAATAAAGATGTAATTCAATATTTACAATATAATTTACGTTCTCAAATGTTTGCAAAATCTTTGCCAATGGCAATGGTTAAAGGTGCTTTGAAACGTCTAGACATGATTAGAACAATGCCAGAGTTAAAAGAGAAACTTTGGGAAAATACAAATGCCTTACAATCTGGTTTAAGAGATGCTGGTTTCGATTTAGGAACAACGCAAACATGTATTACACCTGTATTCTTAAAAGGAGAAATTCCTGAAGCAATGGCAATGGTGAATGATTTACGTGAAAACCACGGTATCTTCTGTTCTATTGTAGTGTACCCTGTAATTCCTAAAGGATTAATTATTTTAAGATTAATACCAACGGCAACACACACACAAGAAGATATAGACGAAACAATTACCGCTTTTTCTGCAATTAGAGAATTGTTAGAAAACGGAACTTATAAAAAGATTGCAGCTTCTATGATGTAATCTTTACAAAATTAAGGATTCTAAAAACCGAACATTCTAAGTTCGGTTTTTTTAGTTTTAAAAAGATAAAATCTAACAAATAGCAAGAAAATGATAAATTTTATTTTTTTACAAAAATTTCTTCAATAATATTGGAATACATAGAATAAAATTTAGATATTTGCATAATATAAATAAAGACATGACATTTATTCAATTTCATCATCATCATTTTTATAATTGCAAGCAAGCGATCTAAAAGTGTATTGAATAAAATCAAGATATTTATAAACCCGTTTGAGCAAATCAAACGGGTTTTTTTTATTTAAAACCGTATTTGCTCGAGCATCAAAAAAAACAGAAAATGAGTAATTTAAGAATTGCAGTACAAAAATCAGGAAGATTAAATGAAGATTCAATGAGAATCTTAAAAGACATTGGTATTTCTATAGACAATGGTATCGATCAATTAAAAGCGTCCGCAAGAAATTTTCCTGTTGAAGTTTTTTATTTAAGAAACGGAGATATTCCGCAATACTTAAGAGACGGAGTTGTAGATGCAGCCATTATTGGTGAAAATGTGTTAATTGAAAAAGGGAACGATTTAGAATTTGTAGAGCGTTTAGGTTTTTCTAAATGTAAAGTTTCTATTGCGGTACCAAAGGAATCTGAAGCAAATTCATTGAAAGATTTAGCCGGAAAAAGAATTGCTACTTCCTACCCAGAAACCGTTAAAAAGTTTTTAAAAGAACAAAATATAGAAGCACAATTACACACCATAAGCGGTTCTGTAGAAATTGCACCTAACATTGGTTTAGCAGACGGAATTTGTGATATTGTATCCAGTGGTTCAACTTTATTTAAAAACGGTTTAAAAGAAATTGAAGTTTTATTAAAATCGGAAGCAGTTTTAGCTGTATCTCCAAAAATATCCGAAGAAAGAAGAGCTATTTTAACTAAAATTCAATTTAGAATTCAGTCTGTTTTAAAAGGACAAGATTCTAAATATGTATTGTTAAATGCTCCAAATGAAAAATTAGATGCTATTTTAAGTTTATTACCAGGTATGAGAAGCCCAACTGTTTTGCCTTTGGCAGAAAAAGGATGGAGCTCTGTACACACCGTAATTTCTAAAAATGAGTTTTGGGAGATTATAGATGGATTAAAAGAAAATGGGGCAGAAGGCATTTTAGTGTGTCCTATTGAGAAAATGGTGCTTTAATTTTTGTAAAAAAATAAAGGATGCAGAACTTGTTTCAGTATCCAGAAGTGAAATATTTTAATTTGGGCGTTTAAACGGGCTTTTCGCACTCGCTTTTTTTCTAAAAAAAAGAAAAAAGAGCTCAAACAAATGCTACAATCCCTAACGCTAGAGCAAATTTATAAGAGATCGTAAATTATGAAAATCATAAACAATCCATCCAAAAAAGATTGGAATACAATATTAGAGAGACCAACAAAAAAAGTGGATGATATCGAAAGTGTTGTAAACGAAGTTTTTTCAGACATTCAAAAAAATGGAGACGTTGCTGTAAATAAATACACTCAAAAATTTGATGGTGTTTCTTTAGAAAACAATTTGGTTTCAGAAGATGAAATTAAAGAAGCTGTAACATTGGTTTCTTCAGAATTAAAAGAAGCAATTCAACTTGCAAAAGAAAATATTACAAAGTTTCATGTTGCACAAAAAACGGAGAAAGTTTTTGTAGAAACGGCAAACGGAGTTGTTTGTTGGCAAGAAAAAAGACCTATTCAAAAAGTGGGTTTGTATATTCCGGGAGGAACAGCACCTTTATTTTCAACAGTTTTAATGTTGGCAGTTCCCGCTCAAATAGCAGGTTGTAAAGAGATCGTATTGTGTTCTCCACCAAATAAGGAAGGAAAAATTCACCCAGCAATTTTGTATACTGCACATTTATGTGGCGTTACAAAAATCATTAAAGTTGGCGGAATTCAAGCAATTGCGAGTTATACGTTTGGTACAGAAACCATTCCGCAGGTGTATAAAATATTTGGTCCCGGAAATCAGTTTGTAACGGTTGCTAAACAATTGTCAACCAAATATGGCGTTGCAATTGATATGCCAGCTGGCCCAAGTGAATTATTAGTGGTGGCAGATGCTACTGCGAATGCAAGTTATGTCGCCTCAGATTTATTAAGTCAGGCAGAACATGGTGCCGATAGTCAGGTTATTTTGGTCTCAACTTCTAAAGAGTTAATTGCTGAAGTAGAAAAAGAAATTGAAAAACAGATTTTAGACCTGCCAAGACTAGAAATCGCTCAAAAAGCAATCAATAATTCGAAGTCTATTTTTGTAGAAAATGATGCGATAGCATTAGATTTAATTAATGAATATGGTCCAGAACACTTTATTGTTTGCACAAATAACAACGATTTTTATATAGAGAATATAGAAAATGCAGGTTCTGTTTTTATTGGTAATTATACGCCAGAAAGTGCAGGAGATTATGCTTCAGGTACAAATCATACATTACCAACAAACGGATTTTCTAAATCGTATTCTGGTGTAAACTTAGACAGTTTTACTAAGAGCATCACCTTTCAGAAAATATCGAAAGAAGGAATTAAAACGATAGGGAAATCTATTGAATTAATGGCAGCAGCAGAAGGATTGCAGGCGCACAAAAATGCAGTTTCAATTCGTTTAAAAGATTTAAAATAAGAATTAACAATTTTGTCATTCCGAACGCTAATAAATCAAAATATATTTTGATTGAAATTATCTAGCGAAGCGAGCGAGTAAAATTCTAGTAATATAGAGATTTCTCAATTGCTAAAAAGTTCATTTCAACATGACATTTAGAATAAATAATTAAGATTGTAAAAGTCTTTATAAATATGATTCAATTCAATTTAAATAATCTCATTAGAGAAAATATAAAATCTCTAAAACCATATTCCTCTGCAAGAGATGAATATAAAGATGCAACTTCTAAGGAAATGATTTTTTTAGATGCGAATGAAAATCCGTTTGAAAATGGAGTAAATCGCTATCCAGATCCTCAGCAACATAATGTAAAAGAATTATTAGCAGATATTAAGAATAGCAACAAGAAAAATATTCTTTTAGGAAATGGAAGTGATGAAGTTTTAGATTTAATTTTTAGAGCTTTTTGCGAACCTAATACAGACAATATTATTACATTACCACCAACGTACGGTATGTATGCTGTTCTTGCGAATATAAATGCCATAGAAAATAGAACTGTTTTATTAACGGAAGATTTTCAACCAAAAGTTGAACAAATTTTAGGTGAAGTTGATGCAAATAGTAAGATCTTGTTTTTATGTTCACCTAACAATCCTTCGGGAAATAGTTTTTCTACAAAGATTGTTGAAGAATTATTGCATAGATTTAATGGTTTGGTGGTGATTGATGAAGCCTATATTGATTTCTCTGAAGAAAAAAGTTGGTTAGAGAAACTAGAAAAATTTCCAAATTTAGTAATTACACAAACGCTATCGAAAGCGTATGGTTTAGCAGGAATTAGATTGGGAGTTTGTTATGCTTCCGAAGAAATTATAAGCATTTTAAATAGGATAAAACCGCCCTACAACGTTAACGAGTTAACGCAGCAGAAAGCAGTTGAAAGATTGTTGAAAATTGATGAAGTTGAAAAAGAGGTTTCAGAAATTATCAATCAGAGAAATGCACTATTAAAAGCTTTAAAAAAGGTTTCTTTTATTAAAATAATTTATCCAACAGATTGTAATTTTGTTTTGGTAAAAGTAGACGATGCTACCAAAAGGTACAATCAATTAATAGCTAAAGGCATTGTAATTCGAAATAGAACCACACAACCTTTATGTGAAAATTGTTTGCGTTTTACTATTGGAACACAAATAGAGAATGAGAAATTAATTTCAGTTTTAACAGCCATTTAATAATATAATAAAAAGACCTCACAGATTTTTAAAACCTGTGAGGTCTATAAAATAAAATCATGAGCAAAAAAGTATTATTTATAGATAGAGACGGTACGTTAGTTTTAGAACCGGCAGTAGATTATCAATTAGATAGTTTAGAAAAGTTAGAATTCTATCCGAAAGTATTTCAATACATGGCAAAAATTGCTTCAGAATTGGAGTATGAATTGGTGATGGTTACCAATCAAGATGGTTTGGGAACGGATAGTTTTCCAGAGAGCACTTTCTGGCCAGCTCAAAATAAAGTGATGGCTGCTTTCGAAAAAGAAGGAGTCATTTTTACAGATGTTTACATTGATAAAACATTTCCGCATGAAAATGCAGAAACTCGCAAGCCAAGAACAGGTTTGCTAACGAAGTATTTTTCTGAGGAGTATGATTTAGAAAATTCGTTTGTTTTAGGAGATAGAATTACAGACATGGAGTTGGCAAAGAATTTAGGAGCAAAAGGCATCTTTTTATCGGAAGATTCAGAATTAGGAGCCGATGAAATAGAAACGTCAAAGCAAGAAATTTTAGACTGTATTGCTTTAACGAGTGCAGATTGGTCAGAAATCTATCAGTTTTTAAAATTAGAAGACAGAGTTGTTGAAATTACTAGAAACACGAATGAAACGAAGATTTATATCAAATTAAATCTAGACGGTTCTGGTAAAAATGATATTGCTACGGGTTTGTCTTTTTTTGATCACATGTTAGACCAAATTGGAAGACATGGAAATATGGATTTAACGATTAAGGTTGATGGAGATTTGGAAGTTGATGAACACCACACCATAGAAGATACCATGATTGCTTTTGGGGAATTGTTTAACAAAGCACTTGGAAATAAATTAGGGATTGAACGTTATGGTTTCTGTTTGCCAATGGATGATTGTTTGGCACAAGTTGCCGTAGATTTTGGTGGAAGAAATTGGTTAGAATGGGAAGCAGATTTTAAACGTGAAAAAATTGGAGACATGCCAACAGAGATGTTTTTCCACTTATTTAAATCGTTTACAGACGGTGCAAAATGTAATTTAAACATTAAAGCAGAAGGAACAAACGAGCATCATAAAATAGAAGGAATCTTTAAAGCTTTTGCAAAAGCGATGAAAATGGCTGTGAAAAGAGATGCGAATAAGATGTTTTTACCATCTACAAAAGGAATGTTATAATTTAGCGATTCGTTTTTTAGCATTTAGCTTTTAGCTAATTGCCAAGAGCGAAAAGCGAAAAGCGAATAAATGAAATTAGTAATTATAGATTACGGAGCGGGTAATATTAAAAGTATTCAGTTTGCTTTTAAACGTTTAGGAGTAAATGCTGTTTTATCAAATAATATTGATGAAATAAAAGCTGCGGATAAAATAATTTTCCCTGGAGTTGGTGAAGCAAGTTCTGCAATGAAAATGCTAAAAGAAAGCGGATTAGACAACGTAATTCCTACTTTAAAACAACCTGTTTTGGGTATTTGTTTAGGAATGCAACTAATGTGTAATTTTTCGGAAGAAGGAAATACAAAAGGATTGGGGATTTTTAATGTAGCTATAAAAAAGTTTTCAAATGCAGTAAAAGTTCCGCAAATGGGTTGGAACGTAATTTATGATTTGAAATCAGATTTATTTACAGGAATCAAAGAAAAAGAATTTATGTATTTGGTACATAGTTTTTACGCGGAAAACTGTAAAGAAGCAATTGCAACAACAGATTATGAAATTGAATATGCATCTGCATTGCAAAAAGATAATTTTTATGGAACTCAGTTTCATCCAGAAAAAAGTGGTTTAGCAGGAGAACAAATATTAAAGAATTTCTTGAAGTTATAGAATAGACCCTTCAGGTTTTTAAACCTGAAGGGTCTGATCAAAAAAAAGTAAAAGAAGAAGAGCAGTTATTAGTTCTTCCTGAATTTATAAATAATAACGGATGTCATTCCGAATGAGGAACGGAGAGGAATCTAGGAATCTCATGATAAGATTTCTCAATCGCCTAAAAAGGCTCATTTCGAAATGACAATAATTAATAAAAAAACCCTGAAACAAGTTCAGGGTTGCTTAACAAGTTAATCAATGAGAATAATACCAGCAATAGATATTATAGACGGAAAATGTGTTCGTTTAACAAAAGGCGATTATAGCACAAAGAAAATTTATAATGAAAATCCGTTAGAAGTTGCCAAAGAATTTGAGGCCGCAGGAATTGAATATTTACATGTGGTAGATTTAGATGGTGCAAAGGCAAGTAAAATTATCAATCATAAAGTATTAGAGCAAATTGCTTCTAAGACTAATTTGAAAATTGATTTTGGTGGTGGTTTAAAGTCTGATAAAGATTTAGAAATTGCCTTCAATTCAGGAGCGAATCAAATTACTGGAGGAAGTATTGCTGTAAAAAATAGCGAAATTTTCGAAAGTTGGATTGCTAAATATGGATCTCATAAAATTATTTTAGGAGCCGATTTTTATCCAGATAATTCAGGAGGAAAGATTGCTACAAATGGTTGGCAAGAAGAAAGTACATTAGAGTTAATTCCTTTTATTGCTGATTATCACCAAAAAGGAATTCAGTATGTAATTTGTACCGATATTTCTAAAGATGGTATGTTACAAGGACCAAGTTTCGAAATTTATCAACAGATTTTATCTGAAGTAAAAAAAGTGAAATTAATTGCTTCTGGCGGAATTTCGACCTTTGATGAATTGCCTAAATTAGCAGAAAATGGTTGTGAAGGTGTTATTATAGGGAAAGCGATTTATGAAAATAAAATTAGCTTAAAACAGTTAGAGAGTTTTATATTAACGAACTAAATGTTATTGCGAGGAACGAAGCAATCTCTTTACTAAGAGCAGATTGCTTCGTTCCTCGCAATGACGAAGACAGAAATAATGTTAACAAAAAGAATAATACCTTGTTTAGATATTAAAAACGGAAGAACTGTAAAAGGTGTTAATTTCGTGAATTTAATTGATGCAGGAGATCCTGTAGTTTTAGCAAAACAATATGCAGATTTAGGTGCTGATGAATTGGTTTTTCTAGATATTTCGGCAACATTAGAAGGTAGAAAAACCATGTTAGAAATGGTTTTAAAGGTTGCAGAACAAGTTAATATTCCGTTTACAGTTGGTGGCGGAATTTCTTCAATTGCAGATGTAGATTTATTGTTAAAATCTGGTGCAGATAAAGTTTCTATAAATTCATCTGCCATAAAAAGACCCAATTTGGTAAATGAATTGGCAGAAAAATTCGGAAATCAATGTGTGGTGGTTGCAATTGATGCGAAACAAATTGATGGAGAATGGATTGTGCATTTAGCAGGCGGAACAATTGCTACAGAGCTCAATTTATTCGATTGGGCAAAAGAAGTAGAGAAACGGGGCGCAGGAGAAATTTTGTTCACTTCTATGAATAATGATGGTACAAAAGCTGGTTTTGCAAATGAAGCTTTAGCTAAATTATCAACAAAATTAAACATACCAATCATTGCTTCTGGTGGTGCAGGAACGGTACAACACTTTATAGATACTTTTAAAATTGGAAAATCTGACGCAGCATTGGCAGCAAGTGTTTTTCACTTTGGTGAAATACCTATTTTAGAGTTAAAAAAAGAATTAAAAGAGAATAACATTCCTGTTCGACTTTAATTTCAAAAAAGTAGGTATGAAAGGGTTGCAAATTAAAAGTTACGAAGATAAATACCATGAACAATTTAAAGAGATTTCTTTAAACTGGTTGCATGCACATAATTTGTATGAAAAAGCAGATGATGATTTATTAGACAACCCTCAAAAGTATTTAGACAAAGGGGGTTACATCTTTTTAGCACATTTAGAAGCTAAAATTATTGGAACAATAAGTTTAATTCCTGTGAATAAAAATACCTTCGAAATATTGAAATTAGGTGTTGTAAATGGATACAAAGGGTTAGGAATAGGAAAGAAATTAATGCAAATTTGTATTGACATTTGTATCGATAAAAATATAGAAATAATTACGTTAGAATCAAGTAGTAAGTTAGAAAGTGCTTTAAAATTATACGAAAAGTTAGGTTTTAAACATGTAGAAGTAGTAGATGCTCATTTTGAATCTGCTGATGTAAAAATGGAGTTAAAATTAAAATAATGACAATAGATTTCAATAAAAATAACGACGGATTAGTACCTGCAATCATTCAAGATGCCACCACAAAAAATGTATTGATGTTGGGGTACATGAATGAAGAAGCATTCAAAAAAACACAAGAAACAAAATTTGTTACGTTCTATTCTAGAACTAAAAAACGTTTGTGGACGAAAGGCGAAGAAAGTGGAAATGTGTTGAATTTAGTTGATATAAAGCTAGATTGTGATAATGATTCTTTACTTATTTCTGTTAATCCGAATGGACCAACGTGCCATAAAGGATCTGATACGTGTTGGAATGAAGAAAATAATTCAAACTTTGGCTTCTTTTCAACTTTAGAAAATGTTATAACAGAAAGAGTTGCCAATAAAGACACTCAAAAATCTTATGTAGCTAGTCTATTTGACAAAGGAATTAATAAAATAGCGCAGAAAGTGGGTGAAGAGGCAGTGGAAACTGTTATTGAAGCAATGGATAATAACGATGAGTTATTTGTATATGAATCTGCCGATTTATTGTTCCATTATTTAATGTTGTTGCAAGCGAAAGGATTCACTTTAAAAGATATTGAAGCAGAGTTGAAAGGAAGACAAAAATAAACTTAATTATTTATAAAATATAAAGTGACCAAATACATCGAATGTTTGGCCACTTTTTTTGTGTTGAAATAAAGTACTTAATATAGAAACTGTTTTGTGTTTATAAATTAATTTGTTATAATTCAATTTTTTAAAATTTATTTTTCTCAAGAAATAAAAATGTAACCTAAAACAGTTTGTGAAATACTATAATTTATTTACCATTTACGTACAATGCGTGAATAACACCTGGCAACCATCCTAAGATTGTAAGTAATACACTCAATAAAAATTGTTTACCGATTCCGTGATTTAAAAAAACGGCTAATGGTGGTAATAATACACTTAGAATAATTGTTAAAATTGACATAATAATTTGTTTTTATAGATTGTTATCCTGCAAAAATAGTTACGGAATTAAAAAATATTTAATTTATTTGAATCAATCTTTAACGCATTTCAAATATAAGAATCTACCTTTTATCAATTTATAATGTACAAAAGTTAAACTTTAGCGCTTCTTTATTGGTACAATTTGTTACTTATTATTCCTGTTATTTATTCATTTATAAGGAAAAAATAAAGCAATTAAAATTATTTTATAATCTATCTTTGATTATAAATTTAAACATCTTGAAAAATTCAAAAATACTCATAGTTATAGCATTTTTTACAATCTATATTGTTTGGGGTTCAACTTATTTGTTCAATAAAATTGCAGTTACCGCGTTACCTGCATTTTTTATGGCTTCCATACGGTTTTCTGTAGCTGGTATTTTAATTATGATTATTGCAAAAATCATGAAACTAAACCTTAGAATCACTAAGAAACAACTTCTCAATTGCTTTATTTCTGGTGTTTTATTTTTGGTGTATGGAAACGGTGTTTTTGTTTGGGCTTTAAACTATTTAGATAGTGGTTTTGCGGCTTTGTTAGCTTCTACTCAGCCATTATTTGTTTTAATTCTATTGCGATTAATAGACAGAAAGCCAATGCAAAAACAATCTATAATTGGTGTTTCATTAGGTCTTATGGGTATGTATTTATTAGTTAGCCAACAATCTATTACCACATCAGAAGGTAGTTTGCTGGGTATTTTTATGATTTTCACTTGCGTGTTAAGTTGGGCTTATGGAGGTGTTTTTGTCTCTAAAGCAGATTTACCTAAAAACTTCTTTGTCACTACCGGTTATCAAATGTTATTTGCAGGTACTGTATTATTATTGATGAGTTTCAGTTTTAATGAAACCATGATATCTCCTTTAGAATGGTCTCAGCAAGTACAATTTTCTATGGTGATGTTAGTTGTATTTGGAAGCATTATTGCCTTTACAGCTTTTAACTATTTGTTAAAACTAGTTTCAACAGAGAAAGTAGCAACTTCTTCTTATGTAAATCCAATAGTTGCAATGTTTTTGGGTTGGTATTTTCTAGATGAAGTGTTAACTACACAATCTATTATTGCATCTGGGATATTGTTATCTGGAGTTTATTTTATTACTTCTCGTAAAAGAATCGCAAAAGTTTCTGCGGAAGAACCTATTAAACCCTAAAGAATTTCGAAATGAAAAATCCAAATTCTTTTTCTCTTATAAATCCTAAAAAGTGGCCATTTTTCTACGGATATGTAGTTCTTATTTTTGGAAGTATCGGTGTTTTATTTAGTATTCCTGGTCAAACAGTTGGTGTTTCTGTTTTTACAGATCCCGTTAAAGATGCACTCGGTTTAACTAGAAATCAATTTAGCAATGCATATTTAATAGGTACTTTGTTAAGTGCTTTTTTTGTTACAAAAGCCGGAAGATTATTTGATAAATTTGGTGCAAGATTTGTTGCTTTTTTTGCAGCATTTTTTTTAGCGGTTGCGTTAATTGTCTTTTCATTTGCAGAAGGAATTAGTGATACCATTAAACTTTTTTTTAATACAACATCTTGGTTCGTTCCTTTTTTTTTGCTTAGTTCCCTGTTTTTCTTAGTTCGTTTTTGCGGACAAGGAGTGCTAACTATGTCTTCTAGAAATATGGTAATGATGTGGTTTGATAAGAATCGAGGAAAAGTAAATTCTATAAGCAGTATTGCCGTTTCGTTAGGTTTTTCTAGTTCGCCAATATTATTTAATTATTTAATTGATAAAAATGGATGGGAAGTAAGTTGGCAGATTTTAGCAATATGTTTATTTATTTTCAGTATTTTAATACTTCAGTTTTATAGAAATAAACCAGAAGATTTTGGTTTAATTCCTGATGGTTTTGTTTCAAAAAAGAAATATCAGAAAAAAACAATAAAAAATACTGAAGTTAACTTCACTTTAGAAGAAGCAAAAAAAACAAGAGCTTTTTGGGTCTTTGGCTTAGCACTTGCCTTTAATAGTTTTTTTAGTACAGGTTTTACTTTTCATGTAATTTCAATCTTTAAAACGCAGGGTTATGATAAAACAGCTGCAATTGCAGTCTTTTTACCAATTTCTATAATTGCAATTTCCGTTTCTACAGTTGCTAACATTCTAAGCGATTATATTCAACATAAAATATACCTTTATATCATGTTATTTGGCGGATTTCTAGCCTCTGTAGGAGTTTTAATTTTAGATAATACGATAGGTATTTATCTTTTAATTCTTGGTTTAGGAATTTACAGTGGCCTTTTTGCTGTTGTAAATGCCGTTACCTGGCCACGTTATTTCGGGCGGAACTTTCTAGGCGCTATCACCGGTAAAATAATGAGCTTTTTAGTAATTGCAAGTGCTATTGCGCCAAGTTTGTTTAGTTATTGTTACACTAATTTTGGTACTTATAGTTACGTAGGGTATTTGTTACTTTCTTTTATTCTTTTCTTGGGGATTGCTGCCATTAAGGTAAAAAACCCTCAGCACAACATAAAGAAGCTTTAGCTTGATAAAGCTACAGTTCTAAAGTTTAAAAAGTAACATTGATAAAACTCCGAAAAGCATAATTATTTTCATCAAACTACTCAATTTAGAAAAATCTTTTTTACTTTCTGCTAACCACAAAGAATGCATAAAATAGAGTAGTGGTAGTAGCATAAAAATGCCTCCGTAAACTAAAAGTAAAGGCTCATTCTTCAAGGTTTGAAAAATTACTAATAAGAACAGTAATAAAATACATGAGAAGAAAAAAGCGACTTTAGAAGCTCTTTTTCTACCAAATAAAATAGGAAGTGTTTTTGCTTTTATTTTTAAATCTCCATTAATATCTTCAATATCTTTAATAATTTCTCTAATTAATGTTGTAAGAAATGCGAAAAATGAATAAAGAATTACAGCACCCCAAACGGGCAAAAATAATGTTAAATTTTCTACTTTATCATGGGTTAAATTCCAAAATTTAAGGTATTTAAAATCAAAAAGGTAAACGATATAAATAACAAGTCCAATAAATATTGAAACCGTAAAATTACCAATTATTGGAATTTTTTTTAAATACTTTGAATAAAAGAAAAGCCCAAGGCTTGTAAAAATAAATACAGAACTTAAGTAAGTAAAAACATTATAAATTGAAATATAAACACCTAAAGTAAATCCTAAAAAAGTTACTATAAAATAAACTTTCCAAGCACTTTTTTTAGAAACCTTTTTATCAATAAACACTTTATCAGGTTTATTTATTTTATCAGCTTCAATATCAAAAATATCATTGATTATATAACCGCCAGCAGTAATTAATAAGACACTTAAAGTTAAAATTGAGAATTCAAAATTAGTTAAAAAACTATTTGTTATGAAGGAATGAACCAACGCATACTTTGTTAAAACCATTGTTAATAAAACCATTAGAAGGTTTTTGTAACGAATTAGTTTTAAATAAAAAAGCATAAACTAAATTTATGAATTAAAACTCTTTTTAATTCGAGCCAAATCACGTTTATTGTCTCTGTCTTTTATAACTTCTCGTTTATCATGCGTTTGTTTTCCTTTAGCTAAAGCAATTTCTAATTTGGCAAAACCTCTATCATTAATAAACAAACGTAAAGGAACAATTGTATTTCCTTTCGCTTCAACATCTTTTTTTAAACTACGTAATTCTCGTTTATGCATCAATAACCTACGTTCACTTTTAGGTTTGTGATTAAAGTGATGGCCAAACATATATTCTTGAATGTACATGTTTACAATAAACAATTCTCCGCGCTCGTTAAACTCACAGAAACTCTCTGTAATTCTAGCCTGACTTAATCGAATCGATTTAATTTCTGTACCTGTTAACTGAATTCCAGCCACATATTTGTCTAGAATTTCAAATTCGAAACGTGCCTTTTTATTTTTTATGTTGATGTTTTTTTGAACCATCAATATTTTGTTTTAATTTTAACAAAGATACATTTTTACACTCGGGAAAGAAACGTAATTTTGAAATCTATTTAAGATCAAACAAAAATAAATGAAATATTTATCCCTCTTTTTACTAGCATTTTTATTTTCTTGTAAAACCTCTGAAACAAAGTTGACTGCACAACAAGTTATCGATAAAACAATTGTGTATTCTGGGGCAGATAAAGTAGCAAATTCAGAAATTAGTTTTAATTTTAGAGACAAAGAATACGTTGCGCTTAGAGAAACGAATGGAAAATTTGTTTTAATTAGAAATCAAATAACAGAAGAAGGTGAAATAATATCAGACATCGTTCGTAATAATGGCTTTACTAGAGAAGTAAATGCAGAAGAATTTCCTATTCCAGATTTAATGGCAAGTAAATACTCAAATTCTGTAAATTCTGTACATTATTTTTCTGTTTTGCCTCATGGTTTAAATGACAAAGCAGTCAATAAAAAGTTACTAAAAGCGGCTACTATAAAAGGAAAGGATTATTACAAAGTTGAAGTTACCTTTTCTGAAAATGGAGGAGGAGAAGACTTTGAAGACATTTTTATTTACTGGATCGGAAAAGAAGATTTTTTAATAGATTATTTAGCGTATTCTTACCATACAAATGGTGGTGGAAAACGTTTTAGAGTTCTAAAAGAACAATGTATTATAAACGGAATTCGTTTTGTAGACTATCATAATTACAAGTCTTTAAAGAAAACAGTTTCTTTAAATAATATTGATAAAGCATTTGAAAACAATGAGCTTAAAAAAGTATCAGAAATTGTTTTAAAAGATATTGAGGTAAAGATTTTACAATAATTTTGTCATTCCTTCGAAGGCAGGAACCCATAATTAAATCTTTGACAAGATCAAGAAACATTAGGATATTTTTTTTTGAAGCTATTTCCTGCTTTTCACTACATCTTTTTTTTTCTATTCTGAAATTTTCATCTATATAAAATGAAGTAATTTCATTATAAACAGATTGCTTCGTCATTCTTCCTCGCAGTGACGCTTATAGAAAAGATAAAAAAAGGATGTCGTTTCAATCAGGGCTAAACTTGCTTGCTAACTTCACTAATTTTTAGAAGATCTTATTCACCTATTTTCTCAATGCTACTCATTTTTTTATCACCAGCAATAGTTACAATGTATAAACTAGCATTGTCGTTATCACTTATATCTTCGTACTTTTTTTCTCCTAAAATTTTATTAGCAAAAGCCGGTGTTGTATTACTATGTCCAACAACTAAAACAGTTTTACCTATAGTTGCTTGTTTAAAAATAGCATCATTCATTTCTTTAGGATCATAACTAATAATCTTTAAGTTTTTACTTTCTGAAGTAGGTTTTGCTGTCTGTTGTGTTCTGTTATAATGAGTAGAATATACCGCGTCCAAATCGATTTCATCAAAATACTTGGCCCACTTTTCTGCTCTTTTCAATCCATTTACATTTAAATCAGGATTATTATTTGTTGTATCTGTTCTGTCTTTTTCTGCATGACGAATTAAATAATAAGTTGTGGTTTCATCTGAAGTACAAGAACTTAAAAAACTAAAAATAAAGACAAATACTAAAATAAATTTTTTCATAATGAGGTATTTATACAACGAATATACACAAAAAAAGAAAAATTATTAAAAAAACGTCATTGTGAGAAAGAATAACAAAGCAATCTACTTAATAAAAAGAGATTGCTTCGTTCCTCACAATGACGCTATTATTTATGAATTCTCTTCTAAATCAGACTGATTTCTAAAAACTAATTTATCATCAAAAGCATCTATTAAAATAATACTATCCGTTGTTATTTTACCAGATAAAATTTCTTTAGAAAGTTCATTTAAAACTTCTTTCTGAATCACTCTTTTTACAGGTCTTGCACCAAATTCTGGCTGATATCCTTTTTTAGCTAAATAAGTAATTGCCTCATCTGTTGCATCTAAAGTAATTTCTTGTTTACCAATCATTTTCTTTAAAAGATCTATCTGCAACTTTACTATTTTAAAAATATCACTTTCTTTTAATGGTGTAAACATAATTACATCATCAATTCGGTTTAAAAACTCGGGTCTAACAGATTGTTTTAATAAGGCCAAAACTTCAATTTTTGCCAATTCTGTAACCGCATCTAAATCTGCTTTCGGATCTCTAAACTTCTCTTGAATAATATGACTTCCCATATTAGAGGTCATAATTATAATCGTATTTTTAAAATCTGCAACACGTCCTTTATTATCCGTTAATCTGCCTTCATCTAAAACTTGTAACAATACATTAAACGTATCTGGATGCGCTTTTTCAATTTCATCTAAAAGCACTACAGAATAAGGTCTTCTTCTAACAGCTTCTGTTAATTGCCCACCTTCATCATACCCAACATATCCTGGAGGCGCTCCAACCAATCTACTTACAGCATGTTTTTCTTGATATTCACTCATATCAATTCTAGTCATGGCATTTTCATCATCAAATAAATACTCTGCCAGTGCTTTTGCCAATTCTGTTTTTCCTACTCCCGTAGTTCCTAAAAACAAGAAGCTTCCTATTGGTTTATTCGGATTTTGCAAACCTGCTCTAGAACGTCTTACAGCGTCTGAAACAGCAACAATTGCTTCTTGTTGGCCAACAACCCGTTTGTGTAATTGGTCTTCTAATTTTAGCAATTTTTCACGCTCAGACTGAATCATTTTTGTCACCGGAACTCCCGTCCATTTTGCAACCACTTCTGCAATATCGTCATAGGTTACTTCTTCTTTGATCAAAGAGGTTTCAGACTGATTTTCTTTTAAATCTTTTTGCAAAGCTTCTAAATTATCTTGCGCTTCCTTAATTTTTCCATATCTAATCTCAGCAACCTTACCATAATCACCATCTCTTTCTGCTCTTTCTGCTTCAGTTTTAAAATCTTCTATAGCAGCTTTTGCATTCTGAATATTATCTACAACTTCCTTTTCAGATTTCCATTTGGCATTCATTTCATTACGTTCTTCTTTTAGGTTTGCTAAATCAGATCGTAAAGATTTCAACTTCGTTTCGTCTTTTTCTCGTTTAATCGCTTCAATTTCAATCTCTAACTGCATCACTTTTCTATCTAAAACATCTAGCTCTTCTGGTTTAGAATTGATTTCCATACGCAGTTTCGCCATCGCCTCATCCATCAAATCAATTGCCTTGTCTGGTAAAAAACGATTGGTAATATAGCGTTGAGATAATTCTACAGCACCAATAATAGCTTCATCTTTAATACGAACTTTATGGTGTGTTTCATACTTATCTTTAATTCCTCTTAAAATAGAAATGGCACTTTCTGTATCTGGTTCATTCACTTGCACTTTTTGAAAACGTCTCTCTAAAGCTTTGTCTTTTTCAAAATATTTTTGATACTCATCTAAAGTGGTCGCTCCAATTGCACGTAATTCTCCACGAGCCAAAGCAGGTTTTAAAATATTTGCAGCATCCATTGCGCCATTTCCTCCACCGGCACCAACTAGTGTGTGAATTTCATCAATAAAAAGTACAATGTCTCCGTCTGAAGTTGTTACTTCTTTGATAACCGCTTTTAAACGTTCTTCAAATTCTCCTTTGTATTTTGCTCCCGCAATTAATGCGCCCATATCTAAAGAGAAAATTAATTTGTCTTTTAGATTCTCTGGTACATCTCCATCTACAATTCTATGCGCCAAACCTTCTGCAATGGCAGTTTTTCCTGTTCCTGGTTCTCCTACTAAAATTGGATTATTTTTGGTTCTTCGAGATAAAATCTGAAGCAACCTTCTAATTTCTTCATCTCTACCAATTACCGGATCTAATTTGCCTTCTTCTGCTAATTTATTTAGGTTTTTAGCATATTTATTTAGTGAATTATATGTTTCTTCCTGACTTTGAGAAGTTACTCTTTCTCCTTTTCTTAATTCTTCTATGGCAGCTAATAAATGTTTTTCTGTAACACCTTGGTCTTTTAAAACCTGTGAAATATTACTCTTCGATTTAAAAATTGCCAAAATTAAATGTTCTATCGAAACATAATCATCTTTCATTTTTTTGGCAATAACAGCTGCTTCTGTTAACGTTTTATTTGCTTCTCTAGAAAGCATTAATTCTGCACCAGTAACTTTAGGTAAACTCTCTAATTGTTTGTCTAAAATCTGATTTACAACTTCTGTATTAATGTTTAACTTCTTCAATAAAAAAGGCAACACATTTTCATCTACCTGCGTTAATGCTTTAAAAATATGCTCATTTTCTATTTGATTATGACCAAAACCTTGCGCAATCTGCTGCGCCAATTGTATGGTTTCTTGCGATTTTGTGGTATAATTATTAAAATTCATTTTCGTTTTTTTTATTTTCTTTTAATATAACAAATTTAGTACCAACTAGAAAGAAATGGTTTAATAAGTCATTTTGTCTCTAAAAGTATTGTTGTTACTGACTTTTTGACTGCTAAAAGTTTCTTATATTTGTATCAATAAAGAATAAAAAACAAAAAATGGGTATATTTAACAACATGTTTGGTAATAAAACTGAGAACGAATCGAAAACTGAAAAAAAGTCATTTTTAAACTGGCTTCCATTAACCTCTTTAGAGCAGTTAGAAACAATAAAGGAGAAATCTAATACAGAAGCAATACTAATTTTTAAACATTCTACAAGATGTGGTATTAGTAGCATGGTTATCAAACAGTTTGAGAAGTTATTTACAGAAGAACATCAAAATTTAAAGGTTTATTATTTAGACTTACTAAATTATAGAAATGTTTCTGATGAAGTTGGTGCTAAATTTCATGTAATGCATCAATCTCCGCAACTAATTGTAGTTAGAAATGGTGTTTCTGTACATGATGCTGCCCATAATGACATCACTCAAACGAACTTATCGAGATTTATATAGTTTTAATTTGGGAATAACCTATTTTAAGTCTTACTTTTGTAGCTTAAAATTTTTAAACTTTTGGCAGAAACAAACACTTCACAAGTAAAGGTAGGTAAAGAATTATACGGATATCAGAAAGATGCACTTCAAGAGATTTTTAATCGTTTTGGAACTGCACCTAAAGATTATCACTTATTGTATCAATTACCAACAGGAGGTGGAAAAACAGTTATCTTCTCTGAGATTGTAAGACGTTATATAGAAACTTTTAAAAAGAAAGTTTTAGTATTAACGCACAGAATTGAGCTTAGTAAGCAAACGTCTAGAATGTTAGACGAATTTGGTGTGAATAATAAAATCATCAACAGTACTGCTCAATTAGACGATCAAGATGACTACAATTGTTTTGTTGCTATGGTAGAAACCTTGAAAAACAGGTTAACAGATGAAAAATTAGATATTTCAGATATCGGTTTGGTTATTGTAGATGAAGCGCATTACAATTCTTTTACCAAAATTTTTAAATTTTTTGATGATGCTTTTATTTTAGGAGTAACAGCAACTCCTTTAAGTTCTAACATTAAGTTACCAATGTTTGAGAACTATCAAGAACTTTTTGTAGGAGAACCAATTCATCATTTAATAGAAAGCGGTTACTTAGCGCAAGCAAACATGTACTCTTACAATGTTGGGTTAACTTCTTTAGAAGTTGGTGCAAATGGAGATTATACAGTAAAATCTTCTGAAGATTTGTATATGAATACAGACATGCTTTCTAAACTAGTAAGTGCGTATGAAGAAACTGCAAAAGGTAAAAAAACACTAATTTTTAATAACGGTATTAATACGTCTATACAAGTATTTCACGCGTTTAAAAAAGCAGGATATCCTATTGCACATTTAGACAATACCAATACTAAAAAAGAGCGTGAACTTATTTTAAAGTGGTTTCATAAAACACCAAATGCAATTATTAGTTCTGTAAGTATTTTAACTACTGGTTTTGATGAACCTAGTATTGAAGCTATTATTTTGAACAGAGCAACAAAATCGCTTACTTTATATTATCAAATGATTGGGCGTGGTTCTCGTATTTTTGGTGATAAAAAGACCTTTGAGGTAATTGATCTAGGAAACAATTTTCATAGATTTGGTCCTTGGGGAGCAGATTTAGATTGGCAAAAAATGTTTAGAGCGCCAGATTATTATTTAGATGCCATTCTTTCTGATGAAGAAATAGAAAGCACCTTTAGATATGAGCTTCCGGCAGATATTAAAAAAGAATTTGAAAAATCTACAGACACGTATTTCGATATGAAAAAAGTGTATATAGATACAATTAAAACAGGGGAGTCTTCTAAAAGAGTTTTAGAGAAATCTATAATTCATCATGCAAAAATGTGTATTGAAAACAGCGAAGATGTTTTTGATGCTTTAATTTTAGCTAAAATGATTGGTGAAGAAATTGATGATAGAATTAATAGATACGCAAAATGTATTTCTAAAAGTACACACAATTTTGTAACTTGGTTAAAAGACGATTATCGAAAGAAACTGAACGCTTACTTAAGATCTAATTTTGATGAAGATTTTGAAGAAATTCATGGTCATCCACCAATTGAAGAATAAAAAATAATAAAAAAGCTCTGAATTTTCAGAGCTTTTTTATTTTACAGTTGTACCATTTATTCCTTTGATACAAGTTTGTTTTAGAGAGGATTATATGTCTAATTATAGACGGTTTTATGCTTATTCCTTAAATATTTTATCGCAAAACGAGCTAAGACCACTGTTTAAAAGAAAAAAATAATTCAAAAATAATATACATTTTTTTTTGACTTTTGTTTTTTATATTCAAAAATAATATACATTTGCTTAACTTATTTAAGTAAAATGTTTAATTTTTCTTATTTCGGATGTAGCTTTCAATCGGAGACTGATCGTTACATAGCATTTTGGAAATGCAACGAAAAAATTAAGGTATCTCCATTTTCAATGCTTCCAGAATTGCAGCTCTTCTCAAAGTTGCATGTTGTTTACTTGCAAATATTACAGTGATAAACCCCCTTTATTTAAAGGTTGCTATTTCTATTCTAAAACATTCATACGTTTTAGCTTAGACAGATTTATCATACATATAATTTAAAATAAAAGTGAACACAAAATACATCGATTTAATCGAACAAACATTCGATTTCCCTCAAGAAGAATTTAATATAGAAAACAACAAATTGTTCTGGCATGGAATTAATTTAATGGAATTAACCGCTAAATATGGCGCTCCTTTAAAGTTTACCTACTTGCCAAAAATATCAGAAAACATCAATAAAGCAAAAGGATGGTTTCAAAATAGTATGGAAAAACATAATTATAAAGGAGATTATTTTTATAGTTATTGTACAAAAAGCTCTCATTTTAAACATGTTTTAAATGAAGCTTTAAAAAATGATATTCACATAGAAACGTCTTCTGCTTTTGATATTGATATTGTAAATAATTTAAAAAAAGAAGGTAAAATAAAAGACAATACATTTGTTATTTGTAACGGATTTAAGCGCGATCAATACATAAAAAATATTGGTGATCTAATTAATTCTGGTCATAAAAATGTAATTCCTATTATAGATAATTACGAAGAACTTCCTTTACTTCAAAAAGAAACTTCTAAACCTTTTAAAGTAGGTATTAGAATTGCTTCAGAAGAAGAACCTAAATTCGAATTTTATACGTCTAGATTAGGAATTGGTTATAAAAATATTGTTTCTTTTTATGAGCGTGAAATAGCTGATAATACGCAGGTTGATTTGAAAATGTTGCATTTTTTTATCAATACTGGTATTAGAGATAATGCGTATTATTGGAACGAATTGATGAAATGTTTAAATGTGTACATCAACCTTAAAAAAGTATGTCCTACTTTAGATAGTTTAAATATTGGTGGCGGATTTCCGATAAAAAATTCATTGGCTTTTGACTATGATTATCAATACATGATTGATGAAATTATCAATCAAATAAAACAAGCCTGTGATGAAGCAGGAGTGGATGTACCAAATATTTTTACAGAATTTGGAAGCTTTACTGTAGGTGAATCTGGAGCGGCAATCTATGAGATTTTATATCAGAAAAAACAAAATGATAGAGAGTTATGGAATATGATAAACTCTTCATTTATAACTACTTTACCAGATTCTTGGGCAATAAATAAGCGTTTTATTATGTTACCTCTTAATAAATGGAACAAACAATATGAGCGTGTTTTATTAGGTGGCTTAACTTGTGATAGCGATGATTATTACAATTCTGAACAACATATAAACGGAATTTATTTACCTGTTTACGAGAAAAATAGTCCACTGTATATCGGGTTTTTCAATACGGGTGCCTACCAAGAATCTATTGGTGGTTTTGGCGGATTACAGCATTGTTTAATTCCGCATCCAAAGCATTTATTAATAGATAGAGATGAAAGCGGAGAACTAACTTTTAATGTTTTTAAAGAACAACAAAAAAGTAGCGAATTACTGTCAATTTTAGGGTATTAAATAATAATTAATGCGTCATTAGTGGGAGTGCAAAAGAGGTAATCTCTCTTTTAAATTATAGATTTATTCACTCTTTAGAATGACAAATACATCAACAAAAAAAAATGAACACAAAGAAAACATATGCAGGAATTCCAGAAGAATTTGGAAACTTGTCAACATCAAAAATCGTAGTTATTCCTGTTCCTTATGACGGAACAAGCACTTGGCAAAAAGGAGCAGACAAAGGGCCACAAGCTTTTTTAGACGCTTCAGAAAATATGGAATTGTATGATATTGAAACAGATTCTGAAGTTTATAAGGAAGGGATTTTTCTTGCGGAAGCAATTACAGAAAATTCGTCTCCAGAAGCAATGGTAGAAGAAGTGCATCAAATTACAAAAAAATACATCAATAGAAATAAATTTGTCACTGTTTTTGGTGGAGAACACTCCATTTCAATAGGTACCATTAGGGCTTTTAGTGAGCGTTTTAATAATTTAACGGTATTGCATATTGATGCACATGCAGACTTAAGAAAAGAGTACGAAGGTTCTAAATGCAACCATGCTTGTGCGGTTTATGAAGCAAGTCTAAATACTAATTTAGTACAAGTTGGTATTAGAAGTATGGATGTTTCAGAAAAAAGAAACATGAATACTGACAAAGTTTTCTTTGCACATGATATGGCTGTAAATGAAGATTGGATGGAAGATGTTGTAGATCAACTTACCGAAAATGTATTTATTACCTTTGATTTAGATGCGTTAGATCCTTCTATTATGCCATCTACCGGAACACCAGAACCTGGTGGATTGTTGTATTATGAAACATTAGAGTTTTTAAAGTTAGTCTTTAAAGATAAAAATGTAGTTGGTTTTGATATGGTAGAATTGTGTCCAAATAAATTAGATAAATCGTCTGATTTTTTAGCGGCTAAATTGTTCTACAAAATGTTAAGTTATAAGTTTGCTTCTAATGAAGATTCTTATGATGCTGGTGAAGAAAAAAATAAAGAAAACTCTTTTAGCAAGTTAGCTAAATTTAAAAATGACGAAGATGAATACTAATCAAAAACCAATTTCAGAATTTATAGAAAAATATTTTTTACACTTTAACGCTGCTTCTTTAGTTGACGCTGCAAAAGGGTATGAAGACCAATTAAATAAAGGAAATAAAATGTTAGTTTCTTTGGCTGGTGCAATGAGTACCGCTGAATTGGGTAAGATTTTTGCAGAAATGATTCGTCAAGATAAAGTGCATATTATTTCTTGTACAGGTGCAAATTTAGAAGAAGATGTTATGAATTTAGTAGCACATTCTCATTACAAACGTGTTCCTAATTATAGAGATTTAACGCCACAAGATGAGTGGGATTTAATGGAGAAAGGCTTAAATAGAGTTACAGATACCTGTATACCAGAAGAAGAAGCTTTTAGAAGAATTCAAGAGCATATTGTAAAAATATGGAAAGATGCAGAAGAAAATGGGGAGCGTTTTTTACCTCATGAATACATGTATAAATTATTGTTATCTGGTGTTTTAGAGCAATATTATGAAATTGATATTAAAGATTCTTGGATGTACGCTGCTGCAGAAAAAAATCTACCTATTATTTGTCCTGGTTGGGAAGATTCTACCATGGGAAATATTTTTGCTTCCTATGTAATGAAGGGAGAGCTAAAAGCGTCTACCGTAAAATCTGGTATCGAATACATGACTTTTCTTGCAGATTGGTATACCAATAATGCTAATAACGGAATTGGATTTTTCCAAATAGGAGGAGGGATTGCAGGAGATTTCCCTATTTGTGTAGTGCCAATGTTGTACCAAGATATGGAAAGAACAGACACCCCATTTTGGAGCTATTTCTGTCAGATTTCTGATTCTACAACAAGTTATGGTTCTTATTCTGGTGCAGTACCAAATGAGAAAATTACTTGGGGAAAACTAGCAATCGATACACCAAAATTTATCATAGAAAGCGATGCAACTATTGTGGCTCCATTAATTTTTGCTTATTTGTTGGAGATGTAAATGACGAATGTCATTCTGAAATGAGCTTTTTTAAGCGATTGAGGTATCTCAAAATAATTTAATTATTAAAAAAATGAATAGAGTAATTGTAGACTATGCAAAACTAACAACTGATATTTTAGACATGTTAGTAGAAAAATATCCTGATGGATATGATTATTCAGATATTATTTCCTTTAAAAACGGAAAAGGAGAAACCATAAAAGCGGTAGAAGTTAGAACAGAAACAACTATTTATTTAGTAAAGATTAGTTCTAAACTAGAGCAAACTATGGAAGATTATGCAGATGATGAAGATTCTTTTGATGAAGACGAAGATTTAGATCTAGACGATTTAGAAGATGAAGATTAAATAAAACAAAAAAGCTCCGAAATTCGGAGCTTTTTTGTTTTTCTAATAAGATTGAATTATTTTTTTCGCAATTCGAAAATATCCTTTCTTCTATCTTTTAAGTTTCTTACAGAACCAAATTTATTTAAATCCTTTAGTAAATCTAAATCTACGTCTGCAATTAAAATCATTTCTGTGTTTGTGGTTGCTTCTGCCTTAATTCCGTTTGCAGGAAAAGAAAAGTCACACGGCGTAAAAACCATCGATTGTGCATATTGAATGTCCATATTATTAACCTTCGGTAAATTACCAACACTACCAGCAATGGCAACATAACACTCGTTTTCTATAGCTCTTGCTTGTGCACAATGGCGTACTCTCGAATAGCCATTTTGAGTGTCTGTTAAAAACGGAATAAACAAAATATCCATTCCTTCATCGGCTAATAATCTACTTAATTCTGGAAATTCTGAATCGTAACAAATTAAAACTCCAATTTTACCACAATCGGTATCAAAGGTTTTTAATTGATTACCGCCCTGTAATCCCCAAACTCTAGCCTCATTTGGTGTGACATGCAATTTCTCATAACGTTCTACAGATCCATCTCTTTTACAGATATAACCAACATTGTAAAGTAGTTCGTCTTTAATTTCTGGCATGCTACCAGTAATAATATTTATGTTGTAGCTAATTGCAAGTTTAGAGAACCTTTGTACAACTTCTGGTGTAAATTTTGCCAATTCTCTAATTGCTTCAGATTCTGGTAAATGATTATAAGCAGCCATTAAAGGCGCATTAAAAAACTCTGGAAACAAAGCAAAATCTGAACGGTAGGCAGAAACAGAATCAACAAAAAACTCTGCTTGTTCCATTAATTCGTCTAAATCTTTATACAAACGCATTTGCCACTGAATTAAACCTAAACGGACAACTTTTTTATTGCTAACTGCTTTTTTTGACTTCTTTTCGTAGTAAATATTATCCCATTCTAATAAAACAGCAAACTCCCCAGAATTTTCATCACCCTCTAAATATCCTTTTAAAATTTTTGAAGGATGAAAATCGTTTGAAATTTGAAAGTTTAAAACCGGATCATGAATTTCTTTACGCTTCACCTTTTCTATATATTCTTTAGGTGATAGGGAAGTAGCAAATTTATGGTAATTAGGAATTCTACCACCAAATGCAATTCCTCTTAAATTTAGTTTTTCTGTTAATTCTTTTCTATAATCGTACAATCTTCTCCCAAGACGCAAACCTCTGTATTCAGATTTAATGAACACATCAATGCCATATAAAATATCTCCATCTTCATCATGCGTATCAAAAGTAAAAGCACCTGTAATTTCTTTGTACGTGTGTTGGTCATCAAAACTATCATAATCTAAAATGATAGAAAGGGCACAACCAGCCAACTCTCCATTAATTTTAATAACCACCTGTCCTTCAGGGAATTTATCTATTAAAGATTTAATCTGGTCTTCTTTCCAGTAAGAATCTGGCATACTAGAATATGCCTCAATCATTGCTTCTTTTAACTGTTTATAATCTGTTAACGTTAAATAATGAAGCTCAATGTTTTCTATATTTTGTATCATTTTACTTGTAATGGTTTTTTATCAGAGACCATTTTGTAATAACAAAATTAATTAAAAAAAGGATTGCTTTCTTAAAATAAAAAAATATTTATGGTGTGCTTTTTTAGCGCTATAATTTTATGAAAAACATGTTATTTTATTCGTAAAAATGTCATTTATGAAGAAAATAACTAAATTACTGATCCTCTATAATAGAAGAGTGGTAACGTTCAGTTGCTTTTTTTAAGCTTTCTGAAAGTGATTTTAACCAACTCAGGTGATTTGAAATTAAATACGCTTCTTGCAGACCGTGAAGTGTTTCTGTATCTATTTCTGTGTTTCCTTTTTTGATATTTTCATCTCGCAGATTAGATAATTGCTGATAGGTGTCTAACAATTTATCTTCTGCATCTTTTACCTTCTTTTCTGTTATTTTTTTATTGATTTCTGGTTCTTCTAAACTCTCACAAGAGATTTGTAAAGTATTAGAAATTTTATGAATTAGCATATTAAATTCATCGGAAGCAGGAGTTGTTTTATGATTGATAATAAAGTTACCAATAGATGCAATCGCAGAAATCATTGTTTGATTTAAAGTTACAATTTCATAAATAAGTTCAAATTCCTTTTGTTTCGATTTCGGATCTTGAGTCAATCTTTGAAATGAAGCATTCAAATTACTAATCGCAAGAAACGCTTCTTTTCTAGCCAAATTATAGGAAAGTTTGTGTATTGTAGGGTCTTGATATAGTTCTTGCGTTGCTAAAAGATACTTCTTATTCATTTCTAAAGCATTTAGCAATATCTTTTTAAGGTTATTTGCTTCCCAACTTGGTAAAATCAAATAATTGGCAACCACAGCAATGGTAGAGCCAATAACAGTGTCGATAACGCGATATTGAATTACTTCAAATCCATTAGGATTCATTAAGGAATACAAGAAAATAATACTAATGGTAATGAACGCAGCGGCAGATTTATAATTCTGCTGAATCAATGAAAATGCTAAAATTAACGAAATATAAGCTAATACTGCATAGACAATTACATTTTGAGTAATAAGCACAATGCCAACGGCAATAACAGCCCCAATAAGCGTTCCAATAATACGATCTTTTGAGCGCTCTTTAGTTAAACCATAACTAGGACGCATAATAACCAGAATGGTTAACAGAATCCAATAAGCATTTTGAATGTCAAAAATAAAGCCTAAAAGATATGCAAATACAAGAGCAATGGTAAGACGAAATGAATGTCTAAACATGGTAGAATTGAAACTGAAACTCTGCGTAAAAACATTCAATCTGTATTCTTGTAGTGTTAGAAACTGACTAGAATCTTCTCTTTTTAAGGATATTTTAGAGGCATCATGAACATTTGCCATTACGCGTCTAATGGTTCTTATTTCTTGCAGCAATTGTTCTTGGTAATCGTACAGATTCTTTAAAATAAGCGCGCCCTCACGTGCTTTTGGTAATTTAATGGCATCCACGTAATTGGTTATAGAAGCATCTGCCGCTGACAAAGCTTTTAATAGATCTTCATTTTTTGGTATTTTATCATTCTGAATCAATAATTCTGACAAAAGAATTAGATGATTTCCCATAACCTTGTTTAGCTTTTTCGAAGCTTTTAGAAATTCTTTTCGATCTCCAAAAATTGAATCAATCTTCTTATAATTTAAGTGTTTTGCTTCTATTATCTCAAAAATCTTAATTGTGGAAACAAAAATTAAAAGTTGCTTTTCTTCATAACGAGAGCGTCCAGAACGTTTACGGGCAGTAAGTAATACTTCTCGAAGGGTTTCATGCTTATCATTAATTTGATTCTGAAGTACAAATGTTTGTTTTAAACGTTCGTCTCGTTTTGTCTTTTTAGTTAATAGTTTTGCACGTAACTTTAGGTATTCACCAATAAGTAAAAGAGTATCTGATAATAATTGATTCTGATCTTTTTTAGGTGCCAATTTTTGAAAAACATAAGACACAACCAAATACCAAAGTCCGCCAATACCCATTAAACCAACATGAACAAAAATTTCTTGTGAAGTTTCTTTGTGAATGGCAAATGCCAAAACCATTGCCAACAAGCCAGAAAAAGAAACTAAAGAAGCTCTAAAACCATACACAGAAATTAAAGACACAACAAAAGAAATAACAGCAATTGCAAGTAGTAGAAAGGGTAAGAAAGGTTTTAAAAACAAAATAATAGTGGTAACAGCCATCGTTAATGCTATGCTTATTAAAATAGCATTCACTTTACGCTTAATACTTCCAGGAATGTCACCTGGTGCATTTAAAAAAGCACCTACTACAAGAGCTGGCGCATATTCAAAATACCCTAAGAAATAGAGCAAACCAAAGGGAACAGCAATGGTAACGCCTATCCGAATTCCTCGATTAAAGTTAGAACTTTTTAGAAATAATTCTAGTTGTTTTATTTTCTCTTTCAAGCTATTTTTTTCAATTTAAATGTAAAGTTAGGCTAATTGAATGAAGTATTGTTTTGTAAATTACAATTTAAAAAAATGTACAAAATATCATTTCAGACTAATGAAGCAAAATTATCTTTTTTTAAGGAGAAAAACAAAAGAGAAAACTTCCCTTTTATGAAAAAGTGACATTTTAATTAAATTTCAAAGAACTATTTTTTATAAAAAGAATACCTGTTCTCTTCTCTTTTTAGCTATCAATTTTTAATTAGTTTAGCAAAATCAATTATTTTTTTGATTGTTTCATTTGGATCTCTTTTCCTCCAATTGATAAATAAATTTATTTCTTCATTTAGCTCAATAAATCTAACATTTTTAAACTCTGCAAATTTGTATGAATGCGGAAGTATAGAAACACCTAGTTCTCGAGAGACTAGATTTAGAATCATTCCTCCAAAATCAGATTCAATTATTGTTTTAGGCTCAAAACCATGTTTTTCGAAAAAATTTCTTAAAAGTGAAGCAAAGAAAGTTGTTTGATGTAAACCAGAAATAATAAATTTCTCATCTTTTAGCTCCTTTAAATTATCTAAAGATTCTCTATTTAACCAATGATTATCGGGAACCACTAAACAAATTGGTTCTGATGATAATTTGAAAGAATCTATGTTTATATTTTTTATGGCGTCTCTACTTAATGCAATATCGGTTTCATAATTAAGTAATAAATTTTCATGGCTTTTGTCTGTTGGTTCAATCAATTCTAATTTTAGATCTGGTAAATTAGAATTTAAAACTTCTAAAAAGTTTGGTAGAAATTTAAAAGCAATAGAACCAGGATAACTTATTGATGCAAAACCAGAAGTTCCTTCATCAATTTTTTTCGCTTGCCTATGCACTCTATCAATTTCTTTAATGGTTGCAGTCCATTTCTCTTGGAGAAATTTACCTGTATCTGTTAACTTTACATTTCTTTTATCTCTTTCAAAAAGTTTTATGCCCATTTCGTTTTCAAGAGACTGAATTTGTCTACTAAGAGAAGATTGAGATATAAATACTTTTTCAGAAGTTTTCCAAAAGTGAAGTTCGTTAGAAAGGGCTAAGAAGTACTTTATTTGTTGAATTGTCATATGTAATGCGTTTTTTGCATTAATCAATCAAAAATAAGTATTTTTTTGCGGCTAGCAAAATAGTTTCTTTGCAGTCTATTTTAGTTTGAATTTTTAAAAACAAGATAAAGATGGGAATTGAAAATTTTATTACTTTTATGCTGACTGCTTTAGTTTTTGTAATCACACCAGGAATTGATACCGTATTTGTATTAAACAAATCTATTGGACAAGGTAGAAAATCTGGAATACAAGCTACATTAGGGATAAATACTGGTATTTTAGCACATATTATTTTTGCTGCTTTAGGACTGTCTGTAGTACTTTCTAAATCTGATATTGCTTTTACACTAATTAAATATATAGGTTTTCTTTACTTGATTTATTTAGGTTATTTGAAGCTTAAAAACAATAAAAAAGGATTGAATATAGCACATGAAGTAACTCAAAATAAAAAAGTAAAAAGCGATTTTTGGTCAGGATTTTTAACAAACACATTAAATCCGAAAGTTGCATTATTCTTTTTGGCTTTCTTTCCTCAATTTATAAATCCAGATCAGATAGAAAATCCAATACCTTTTATTTTATTAGGTTTTACATTTGCGCTTATTGGCACCCTTTGGTATTTAGGTTTAACTTTTTTTGCAACAACTTTTACTCAAAAAATTAAAAGCAATCCTAATTTCAGTATCTATTTAAATAAATTTAGCGGCATTGTTTTTATATTAATGGGTATTAAAATAGTTTTAACATAAGAACTAAATGGATCGTTTGTTTAAAGTTTAAAAAGGCATTCTTTTAAAAAGGAAAAACCTCACTTTATATATTAAAGTGAGGTTTCAATTAAATTATAATAGACTTCTACATCTGCAGAAATAATAAATTAGAAACTTATTTAGCAGGTAATATTTTTCCAATACATTCACCAAAACCAATACGAATGGTATCATTTTTACAATGAGCACGCATAATTACCGTATCGTGGTCATTAATAAATTTACGTGTAGTACCGTCTTTTAACGTAATAGGATTTTGTCCTCGCCAAGTTAATTCTAACATCGAACCAAAACTGTCTTTTGTAGGCCCAGAAATAGTTCCAGAACCCATCATATCTCCAGCTTCAACAGGACAACCATTTACTGTATGGTGCGCTAATTGCTGCGCCATTGTCCAATACATGTATTTAAAGTTAGAATTTGCAACGATAGTCTCTTCACCATTTTCTGGTTGAATTCCTACTTGCAAATGAATATCATAACTTCCTTTACCTATTTGTTTTAAATAGGGTAGTGGCTCATGAACTTGTTTTGGGTTGTCTGTTCTAAAGGGCTCTAATGCATCTAAAGTAACAATCCAAGGTGAAATTGTAGAGGCAAAACTTTTCCCTAAAAAGGGACCTAAAGGCACATATTCCCAAGCCTGAATATCTCTTGCAGACCAATCGTTAAATTGTACCAAACCAAAAATGTATTCTTCAGCTTCTTCAATAGGAATTCTATCTCCTAAAACATTTGCATCTGTGGTAATAAAAGCCATTTCTAATTCAAAATCTAATAATTTTGAAGGTCCGAAACCAGGGGTATCACTCCCTTCTACGGGTTTAGATTGGCCCATTGGTCTTCTAACTGGCACACCAGAAGGTATAATAGAAGAACTTCTACCGTGGTAACCAATTGGTATGTGCAACCAGTTTGGTAATAATGCGTTTTCTGGGTCTCTAAATAAAGAGCCTACATTTGTTGCATGTTCTTTACTTGCATAAAAATCTGTATAATCACCTACGGAAACTGGCAATAACATTTCAACTTCGTCCATTCTAAAGATAATTTTATCTTTGTGGTCTACATTGTCACGCAAAGATCCATTGGCAACATCAAAAATTTCTGCAATTCTATTTCTTACTAAACGCCAAGTCTTTCTACCATCTGCAATGAAGTCATTTAAATTATCTTGTAAAAATATATCGTCTGTTAAAGGAATCCCTTCAAAATAGCCTAATTGATGAAAAGCGCCTAAATCTATAGCAAAATCACCAATTCTACTTCCTATTGTAATTATATCATCTCTTGTAATAAAAACACCAAATGGTATGTTTTGTATCGGAAAATCTGATTCTTCGTCTACTTTTAACCATGATTTTCTATTCGGATTATTTGCTGTTATGATCATTCTTTAAAATCTTTATTTTGTTCAAATCTATGGAATTTTTTCTCATTTTTAAAATGAAATTTCACGAATAACTTATTTTTAACACTGCTTTTTTTTGAATTGTACAAATCTTGATAAGTTCTTGAAAATATACGAAAAAGATATTTAAAAGAATTGGGGTTTTTGTTACTTTTGTTCTTACTCAAAACAACAACAATGCAATTAGACAATCAAATTTTTGACCTTATTCAGGAAGAAAAAGAAAGACAATTAAATGGTTTGGAATTAATCGCTTCAGAAAATTTTGTAAGCGACCAAGTAATGCAAGCCCAAGGTTCTATTTTAACGAATAAATACGCGGAAGGATATCCTGGAAAAAGGTATTACGGAGGTTGTGAAATTGTTGATATTGTAGAGCAAATAGCTATTGATAGAGCAAAAGAATTATTTGGTGCCGAATATGTAAATGTACAGCCACATTCTGGTTCTCAAGCAAACACAGCAGTTTTTGCTGCGTGTTTAAAGCCAGGAGATACTATTTTAGGTTTCGATTTATCTCACGGTGGACATTTAACACACGGTTCTTCGGTTAATTTTTCTGGAAAACTTTACAATCCTACTTTTTATGGTGTTGACAAAGAAACAGGAAGAATTGATTACGATCATGTAGCAAAACAAGCAAAAGAGCACAAACCAAAATTGATTATTGCGGGTGCTTCTGCATATTCTAGAGACATCGATTTTGAAAAATTTAGAGAGATTGCAGATTCAGTTGGTGCTATTTTAATGGCAGATATTTCTCATCCTGCTGGTTTAATTGCAAAAGGAATTTTAAATGATCCTTTACCTCATTGTCATATTGTTACTACTACAACCCACAAAACATTGCGTGGACCAAGAGGAGGAATGATAATGATTGGAACAGATTTTGACAACCCGTTTGGCGAAAATTTAAAAAATGGCAAACCTAAAAAGATGTCAACTTTAATAAATTCAGCTGTTTTTCCAGGTAATCAAGGTGGACCGTTAGAGCACGTTATTGCTGCAAAAGCAATTGCTTTTGGAGAGGCTTTAACAGATGAATTTTTAGAATATCAAATTCAAGTTAAAGAAAATGCAGCTGAAATGGCAAAAGAATTTGTTGCTAAAGGATATGATATTATTTCTGGCGGAACGGATAACCATTGTATGTTGATTGATTTACGTAACAAAGATATTTCTGGTAAAGATGCAGAAATTGCTTTAGGTAAAGCAGACATTACTGTAAATAAAAACATGGTTCCTTTTGATGATAAATCTCCGTTTGTTACTTCTGGTATTAGAATTGGAACTGCTGCAATTACTACGCGTGGTTTAAAAGTAGAACACATGAAGGCAGTTGTAGGTTTTATTGATGAAGCAATTAAAAATGCAGAAAATGAAGTAGCTTTACATGAAATAGGAGATCGTGTTTCTGAAATGATGAGCGCAAGAAGATTATTCGTTATGTAACCACGTACTGGTTTTTAGAAGCTCACTCAAGTGAGTAAATATAAAAAAAGCATCAAGTTTAAACTTGATGCTTTTTTCTTTAAATATAAGGTATAAAAGTAGATTACCAGCTTTTTACTTCTTTTTCAATTTCTTCGCGAGTCTTCCCGTATTTTTCTTGAATTTCTCCAACTAGCTTATCAAAAGATCCTTCTGCCTCTGTAGACTTATCATTAGTGGCTTTTCCGAATTTTTCTTTAAATTCCCCTTTAATTTGTTTCCACTTTCCTTCGTTTGTATCAGAATTCATAATTTTTGTTTTTATGTACTATAATAGTACTTGTTAACGCTATTACAAATTTAAAAGAAAACTACTTCAGTAATTGATTCTATCAATTAAAATACGAACTCATTTGATAAAATTATTATTTTTTTGAATTCTGAATTTTATCAGCAACCTTGTTAGCATCATCGGTGGCAATGTATACTTGATTTTCTAGCTTGTCTTTAGCTGCGCCTTTCAATTTATCTTTACTACCATCTTCATCTTTATATCCTTTTTTAACAGTACCTTTTAAAGGATGTAAACCTCTTTCATGTTCATCTCCAGAATTTCCTCTTATAATCTTTTCTGCACTAGCTCTTTCTTTGTTCGACATAATTTTATTTTATTTAAATGAATACTGATTCTTTCAAGAATAAAATATAGTGTTGTTTATAATTAACAAAATGCAGATAAATAATAACTCATTCACAATTAATAGTCTTCTTTAGCTCTTTCAATAATATTTTCTGGAAGCGATTTTTTAGCTTTTGCCCCCATTTTCTTTAACTTTTCTACACTTGTAATAATATTTCCACGACCGTCAATGAGTTTATTCATAGCATTCGAATATTCCTTTTTACTATCATCAATTCTTTTTCCGATACCTATTAAGTCACTTAAAAGACCTTGAAACTTATCATATAAAGCACCTGCTTGTCTTGCTATTTCCAAAGCATTTCTTTGCTGTTTTTCATTATTCCACATAGTATCAATAGTTCTAAGTGTGGCCAATAGGGTAGAAGGCGTAACAATTACAATATTTTTTTCGAATGCTTTATTGTATAAATAGGTATCAGAATTTAAAGCAACAGCAAAGGCGGGTTCTATCGGAATAAATAAAAGCACAAAATCTGGCGATGTTATTTTATAAATATCTTCGTATTTTTTGTCACTTAATTGATCTACGTGTCTTTTAAGAGAAGCAACATGTTCTTTTAAGAAACGTTCTTTTAGAGCATCATCTTCTTCATTAATATATTGTTCGTAAGCAACCAAAGAAACCTTAGAATCTACAATCATTTTTTTGTTATCTGGCAAATGAATTACAACATCTGGCAATACACGTTTGCCTTCATCATTGGTAAAGCTTTGCTGTACAAAATACTCTCTATTTTTCTCTAAACCAGACTTTTCTAAAACACGTTCTAAAACCAATTCGCCCCAATTACCTTGCATTTTATTATCACCTTTTAACGCTTTGGTAAGGTTGATGGTTTCTTTACTCATTTGTAGATTTAGTTCTTTTAAACCTACAATTTGCTGGCGTAAAGCGGCATGATAATCGATGCTTTCTTTGTGTGTTTTTTCTACTTTATCTTCAAATCCCTTTATTTTTTCTTGTAACGGACTTAATATATTCTTTATATTTTCTTTATTCTGTTGGGTAAATTTTGATGATTTTTCTTCTAATATTTTATTGGCTAAATTTTCAAATTCTTTTGTGAATTTTTCATTCAGTTTTTCTACCTCTCCTTTATTTTCGGTTAGCTTTGTTTGTAAATTATTTATTTCTGATTCTTGCCTTGTGTTCGTAGCAATTAATTTTTCTTTCTCTTTTTGATTATTTTTTAACTCTTTTTGAGATTCAATAAAATTATTTTCTGTAATATCATTAGATTGTTGCAGTAAAATAACACGCTCTTCTAAGGCCGATTTTTCTTTCTCTACAATAGTTTTCTCTTTTTCGAAGTTTAATTTAGAAAGTAACTTCCCTATAAATAAACCAATTAAGGCAAATATTATGGCTATGAATAAGTAGATAATTATTTCTGTCATTTTGTAATTTTAAGTCTTTAAATTTATCACTTTAAATAATAAGATAAAATCTTTATATTCGGTATTTGTAAACAATTAATAGAAGATATTTTTGAAAACACTCGCTAAATTTATTTTACACACTCTTTTAGGTTGGAAAGTGGAAAACGGTTTTCCGCAAGAACCTAAAAAATACATCGTTATTGCTGCTCCGCACACTAGTTGGGTAGATTTTCCTATTGCCATGTTAACAAGAATGAGTCAAGGTACAATGGTTCATTTTATAGGTAAAGGATCTCTTTTTAAATGGCCTTTTGGTTGTTTTTTTAAAGCTTTGGGTGGCACACCCGTAGATAGAAGTAAAAGCAATAACTTAGTAGATGCCGTTATTCAACTTTTTAATTCGAAAGAAGAGTTTCGGCTAGGTTTGTCTCCTGAAGGTACTAGAAAAAAAGTAGAAAAATGGAAAACAGGCTTCTATTATATTGCAAAAGGAGCAAATGTACCTATTGTAATGGCTACATTAGATTTTGAAAATAAAAAGGTAAAAATATCCGAACCATACTATACCACTGATGATATGGAGGAAGACTTTAAAATATTTAAACTTTTTTATAATAATATAAAGGGGAAAAACCCTGAATTATCATAAAGATAGTATCTAAATCAATAATATTTACTAAATTTGTGATTGTAAATAATTTTTAATAGAGATTAGGGGCTTTATTACTTAGAAATTTACAAAATAGCATACGCTATGAAACGAGTCTCCAGTTTACTGGAGACTTTTTTATGCACTCTTTTCTACCACTTTTTGGGCAATTCCTACAATTACTTCTGTTGCTTTTACCATTGATTCTACAGGAACATATTCAAAACGACCGTGAAAATTATGTCCGCCAGCAAAAATATTAGGACAAGGTAATCCTTTGAAAGATAGTTGAGAACCATCTGTTCCGCCACGAATAGGTTTAATAACTGGTGTAATACCTATTTCTTTCATTACTTCTTCTACCAAATCTACAATATGCATTACAGGAACAATTTTTTCCTTCATATTAAAATACTGATTCTCAATTTCAACTTCAATTAAATCTTGCCCTAATCTTTCATTAAAATCAAAGGCAATTCTTTGCATTAAGTATTTTCTTTGCTCAAACAAATCAAAATCATGATCTCTTATGATGTATTCTAAAACTGTTTTTTCTACATTTCCAGACATATCATGTAGATGGAAAAAACCTTCATAATCTGTCGTTTTTTCTGGAACTTCTTTTGGTGGAAGTGATGCAATAAATTCATTTGCAATATGTATGGAGTTAATCATTTTTCCTTTTGCATAACCAGGGTGTACAATTTTACCGGTAATGGTCACTTTTGCACTTGCAGCGTTAAAGTTTTCAAATTCTAGTTCTCCAATCTGACTTCCATCCATGGTGTACGCCCATTCTGCATCAAATTTATTCACATCAAATTTATGAGCACCTTTACCAACTTCTTCATCTGGTGTAAAACAAATTCTAATTTTACCGTGTTTTATTTCTGGGTGCTGAATTAAATATTCCATGGCAGTTACAATTTCTGTAACACCTGCTTTGTCATCTGCTCCTAAAAGCGTTGTACCATCTGTAGTTATTAAAGTTTGCCCTTTGTATTGCAACAAATCATCAAAATAATCTGGCGAAAGAATAATCTTTTTTTCTTCGTTTAGAATAATGTCATTTCCTTGATAATTTTCTACAATTTGTGGTTTTACATTTTTTCCTGTAAAATCTGGACTTGTATCTATATGTGCTACAAAACCAATTGTTGGCACTCTGTGTTCTATATTGCTAGGTAAAGTTGCCATGATGTAGCAGTTTTCGTCTAGATCTACATCTTGCATTCCAATATTTTTTAAATCTTCTACCAAAACCTTGGCCAAATTCCACTGTTTTTCTGTGCTTGGAAACGCAGGATTGTTAGGATCTGATTCTGTATCTATAGTTACATATTTTATAAACCGGTCTGTAATCTGCTTTTTATCAATCATTTTTTTGTGCTATTTTAATTTTTTCTAGTAATATTATTGCTTTACAACGTCTTTCGTTTATCAAAAGAATTGCCATAAATTTCTGCTTTTATAAACAAAGAACGCTCTTTATTTATCTTTGAAAGAATTTGTAACTATTTATACGTATACTTCCCTTTTTTTCTAATTAAAACTACAAAATAACCAGGCTTATTTAAAAAAGTAAATTCTTTTGCTTTTTTCTGAATAAGTTTGTCTACTAAATTATCAAGCTCTATTTTTAGTTTGAAAATGTTGTTAATTGCTATAGTATTAGAAATAGAATTTACATCTAAAAGGATGGTTTCTGTAAGTTGTTTCGTAGTGTCTGCAGCATATATAGAAGATTATACTTCATCTGTATAAAAGCTAGTTTTCCAACTTGTTGGTCAATGAATAGAAAAATTGTCTTTTAAATCTTTAATGACTTCTAAATTACTAAAGAATGTTTCTTTGCAATTAAAACTTTCTTTTAATTCTGATGACTAATTGCTAAAAAAATAGGGGAGAAGCACTATAAACGGCTATAATTTAACTAATTATATCGCTACAATTCAAGTTTTCCTATTTTTTGATGTCCGCTTAACCATGCCGTGTTTTCGTCTATAAACTGAATCGCATAATAAGATTCTTTAGAAACTTCGGTCCATGTTAATCCGCCATCATTAGAAAAAGAAACCCCTGTTTTACCTACAGCAAAAACTTCTTTCCCAAAAGTATTTGGTACATATTGCACACAACTTTTATAATTTGGCTTTTGGTTATCTGAAACTAAAGTCCAAGTTTTACCACCATCTGCAGTAATTGCTTTATTTGCTTTATTTTCTAGAGGTTTAGAATAATCGCCACCAACTATAATTCCGGTATTCTCATTAAAAAAATCAATAGAATAAATACCTTGTGGACCATTTCCTTGAATTATTGGAGTCTCGAATACTTGCCAAGTTTTACCATAATTTGTAGATTTTAAAATTCTAGCATTATTTCCTCCAGAAGCAATCCATACGGTGCTACCAATTGTTTTTATGTTGGTATTACTTGCTGCAAAAAAAGCTTCTCCTTTATTAATTTCAGGTAAATTATCACAAGGAATTTTATTCCAATTTTCTCCACCATCTTCCGTTACAATAATAGAAGCACAGTTTTCTGTAGGATCGCCAACGGCAATTCCGTGCAAATTATCATCAAAAAAAGTAAGTGCATCATAAAAAACATTGTCATCTTCTTCTACATACTGTAAAGTTGCTTCCCCTTCAGAAATTTTATATAATAAAGCCGGATTCCCAATAGACAACGCAAAATAATCTGAACCGTTAAAGCCTAAGCTTCTAAAATGCGGAATAATAGAATCTTGGTATCGAATGTTTAACGCATTCCAAAGTGTACCATTGTCTGTTGTATAACCAACATCGCCATTTGAACCCGCGTAAAAAATAGTTTCACTATCTACTACTTGAATTGCTCTAATACTAGAACTATCCATTTTAAAGGCTTTAATAGACACTTGTTCTATAATTCTTGGTTTGTATTCTTGTTTGCAAGCTATTAAAAAAAGGAAAGTAAAAATAAGTACGATTATTCTTTTCATTTTTGATATTTTTATAGCACTAAAGTAAACAAATCATAATAGATAATGAAAAAAGCATTGGTAATTTCTGGTGGTGGAAGTAAAGGCGCATTCGCAGGAGGAGTTGCGCAATACTTAATGAAGCATGAAAATAAGAAATATGATTTGTTTTTAGGAACTTCTACCGGAAGCTTAATGGTTTCTCATTTAGCATTGGGTATGTTAGATGAATTAAAAGAATTATATACCAATGTAAACCAAGAAAGTATTTTTAGCAACAATCCCTTTAAAATTAAGAAAATTGCGGGTGAAAAAGTAATTACCATAAACCATTTAAATACTTTTTGGAACTTTTTAAACGGAAGAAAAACATTCGGAGAAAGCAAAAATTTACGTTCGTTAATTAAAAGGAACATTACAAAAGAAATGTATGTAAAAATTAGAGCAGCCAACAAAGAGGTTGTGGTTACGGTTTCTAATTTAACGGCAAATCAAATAGAATACAAGTCGATAACAGATTGTACCTATGACGATTTCTGTGACTGGATTTGGGGTTCATGTAATTATGTGCCTTTTATGAGTTTGTTAGAAAAAAATCATTGCCAATATGCAGATGGAGGTTTTGGCTCTTTAGTACCAATTAGAGAAGCTATTTTAAAAGGAGCAACCGAAATTGATGCAATTATTTTAGAAACAGAAGTTACTCAGATTAACAGATTGCCAGCTACTAACCCCTTTTCTTTGTTATTTGATGTGTTCGATTTTATGTTGACACATGTAGAAAGACACAATATTACTATTGGTAAATTAGCGGCTTCAAATAAGGATATTAAGCTAAATTTATACTATACACCAACCGTATTGACCACAAATTCTTTGGTTTTTGATCAGAAATTAATGAAGAAATGGTGGAAATCTGGTTTTAATTATGCCAAATCTAAAGATGAAGAAAAAATGAGTGAGTTTAGACCAGATATTCTTACCGATCAAGAAATGGAAGATTCTGCGGAAGATTTAGAAAACTTAAATATTTAAGAAAGTATTTTAGTATGAAATTCGGAAAAGTTGAAAATCCTGAAAATATTGATTTTACCCTACCAGAAACAAACTCTAATACATTTAAAGTTTTAAGTACTTTTCAAAAACCAAAAAAACCAACAGTTTTTGTTGGTTGTGCAAAATGGAATCGTGCAGATTTAAAGGGTTTTTATCCAAGAGGAACCAAAGACGAGTTGGTATATTATTCAAATCAGTTTAACGCTATTGAACTGAATGCTACTTTTTATAGAAATTTTCCTGCACAGCAATTTGAAAAATGGTACGCTAAAACTCCCGCTAATTTTAAATTCTTCCCGAAATTAGGGCAAGAGATTAGCCATTGGAAACGCTTAAATGGAGTGACTGAAGTGACCAACTCTTATATTGACCATTTTAGCAATCTTCAAGAAAAACTAGGAACCATTTTCTTACAATTGCATTCTAATTTTGGTCCCAAGAATTTTAATATTCTTCAAGATTTTGTAGAAAGCTGGCCGAAAAACCTTCCTTTGGCAGTAGAAGTAAGGCATAAAGATTGGTTTTTTAATACAATGATCTCTAGTGAGTATCAACAACTTTTAGAAGAAAATAACATTGCAAATGTTATAGTAGATACTGCTGGTAGAAGAGATATGTTGCACATGAGATTAACCAATAACGAAACTTTTATTAGATATGTTGGTGCGAATCATCCGACAGATTATGATAGGCTAGATGATTGGGTTTTAAAATTAAAGGAATGGACTGACGCAGGTTTGCAAAATATTAATTTCTTTATTCATCAAAATTTAGAAGAAGCATCTCCTTTACTTGCTGCGTATTTTATTAAAAATCTAAATGCTGAATTTGGTTTGGATTTGAAAATTCCGAAGGAAAAAGAGGCGGATTCTTCTGATGGACAAATGAGTTTGTTATAAGTATTTTTTTGACTTCAAAAGTTAGAAAAAGAGAAAGCGACATTATAATTTCTATAATGCCGCTTTAAATGTTATGGCTACTTTATCTTCCATAAAAAATAAATCACCACATTCTTCCTAATATTTTATCAATTCTGAATACATATTGTTACCTGCAGGAGTGGCTAACTTAGAATTAAAAATTTCTTCTGTTTTTACAAAATCATCTTTTTTAGAGAAAGATTTAGAGCCTGTAGAAATATACTTCAAAGTTCTGTCTAATAATGGGTCTGATCTTTCTCCTATAACACCTAAATCGCCAATATTTTCCGCTAAATTTATTCCTGTAAAATTTATTCCAGGAATAATTCCGTTCGGGTAATTTTTATCGTCTTTATTTTTAATTTCTAACACCAAAGGTTGCATTGCATACGTATGTTTGGTGTTTAAGTTAGCGCCTGTTCTCTGTAGATTATCAGAATCATATAATGTAATAGAACCCACTTGTTTACCAACTGTTGTAGTACCAATTACTCTTACATCTATGTGTGCATCTAAAGAATTAATAACCAATTCAGATGCTGAGGCAGAACTTCCTGTAACTATAAAATAGACTCTTTGTAAATTTAAACTGTTAATGGCTTCATCTACAACCACGTTATTATTACGATCTGTTTTTTTAATTCTTGTAGGGAAATTATTGATAAAGTTTTCCGCAGGTAAAGCTGCCATTACCTTACTATTCCATACTTCTTTAGAATATACTTCATCTGAAAATTGACCAGTAACCATACTTCCTAAAAAACCTGCGGTATTTGTAGAACCACCTCCGTTGTAGCGTAAATCGATAATTAAATCGTCTACTACTTCCGTTTTAAAAGTACTAAAGACGGCATTTAAATCTTGGTCATAAGAACTTGCAAATTGGTTGAACATTAAATAACCTATTTTCTTAGATCCATCTGTAATTACTCTAGAATCTGCTATCGGGTTTTCTTTAATTTCTGTTTTATCTAAAGAAACTGTTGTATTATTTGCGATCGGATTTCCAGAATTATAATCTGCCAATCCTATTGAAAAAGAAATAGCATTACTAAATAATAAACCTCTAAAATTACTATCTGTAAGCTGAGTTCCGTTTACAGCGCTAAAATACATGCCTCTTGTAACACCTAATGTTGCTGCGCTAGAACCAGGAATTACATAACGTACATAACCAAAAATCTTTGTAGTACTATTTGCATATCTTACCAAACCAAACTCCATTCCTGTGCTTAGATTTATACCTTGAAAAGAATTCTCTAAAGCAACATAATCATCAACAATCCAAGAAAAACGATCTATGGTACCTGGTTGCTTTAATAAACTATTAAAGGTTTCTTCTGGCGTTGCGTATCTTCTAAAATAAGTGTAAATTTCTTCTAAATTACTAAACCTATTGTCTGCTAATGTTGGTACATCTTCTTGCCATAAATAGTAAAGATTTAAACCTTTCCATATAAAATTATTAATTTCATCATTTGTAGTAACTGTATAACCTTGACTTAAGCCATCTGCTTCCTTATTGCAAGAAGCTGTTAAAAATAAGATGGATAGTAAACTAGCTAAAATGTATTTCTTCATATTAATTGTTATTAGGTAAATCTTGCCTTATAAATACGCCTTTATCAATTTCTCTTTGAAAATCTATAGAGCTGTACAAAAAGGTTAAACCGTTAGCGTTACACGCAACACTTGGACTAGTACTTCCTGTTGAAACATATTCTAAAACTCTATCTAAGATCGGTTCTGATTGATCTCCCAAAATTCCTAAGTCTAAAATATCTTCATTAGGACAAAGCGCAATGTTTGGCATAAATCCGTTTTCATAGGTTTGGTCGTTTTTATTTAAGAAACTTAACACAATAGGTTGTATCGCTACCGTATGTGTTTCATTTCTTAGTTCAAAATCATAATCTTCAGAATTGTATAAAGTGATCGCACCCGTATTGTTACCCACTGTATTTGTACCAATGACATGTACGTTTATATGCGGTTTTAAACTGTTAATTAATAATTCGACAGCAGAAGAACCAGAGAAGTTATTTCCGTTTAAAACAATATAAACATCTGTTAGATTTAAGCTGTTAAAGTTTGTTGTTGGATTTAATTTTGCAGGGAATTTAGTTAATAAAGAGTCTGGCTGGTTTGCTTCAAACCAAGGTTGTGCTTTCGAATTCCATTCTTCCTTTATAAAGACTGCATCTGTAAATTGCCCAGTAATCATGGTTGCTAAGTTGGTAACGTTTTTGGCAAAACTACCACCACCTATATTATATCTCAAATCTAAAATAAGTTCGTTAACCGATTGATTTTTAAAGTTTAAAAAAGTGTTGTTTAAATTGTTTATTGAAGTTTTAGAAAAGTTATTATGGTACATTAAATAACCAATATTATCTGTACCAATAGTAAAAGTCTTTTCTAAAAAAACAGTATCATAATCATAAATTTGTTTTTCTAAAGAAACAAATTTAGTATTTGGGGTAACCGTTGTTCCATCAAAATTTACCATTGTTAGATTAAAAGTGTCTGCACCATTTATTAATAAACTTTCAAAATTTGTTTGTGTTAATTGAATACCATCCACAGCATTAAAAAATTCACCACGAAGTATATTTTTTGTTGCCGCATCAGAATTTGGTAAAATATGAGTTACATAACCAATTACATTTTGTGCATTATTAGGTTCTTCAATAATTCCAAATTCCATTCCGTTTAAAAAACCAGTTCTTGGCGCATGATTATTTAAGCTTGTATAGTCTCCTAATAAAGACGATTTTACATCCGAAGTTAATACTAAGCTAGAAAACAATGTATTGTAGTCTGCAAAACCAGTTAAATAAGCATTTAATTGCTGGTCTGAACTAAAACGTCTGTCAGATAAATCTTTAATATCATCTTGATGCAGATAATAAGCGTTTAAACCTTTCCAAACAAAATCTTTTACCACCAAATTTTCTGGTAAGTTGTATTCTTTAGAACATTGAACAAAGAAAATAGCAAGTATTACTAGGTAGAAAGCTTTTAAAAGGTGTTTCATTTATAGAATAAATATGAATTGTTTCGTAAATCTAACGCAATATAAATAGAATTAGTATTATTTTTAAATTCTTGTGTAACAAATTAAATTGTTACTCGTCTTAATGATATAGACTTGATACTATGAAGATAGTAATTATCTCGTTTATAAATTAATCAACCAAACCTAAATGAACCAATCAGACTTTTTAAAAGTTGTTTTACCATTTAAAGATAAGGTCTTTAGATTAGCAAAAAGATTGTTAGTTTCTACAGAAGAAGCTGAAGATGCTACTCAAGAACTGATTTTTAAATTGTGGAGAAGCAAAGAAAAAATTGCTGATTATAAAAATGTTGAAGCATTTGCAATGACAATGACGAAGAATTATTGTTATGATAGATTAAAATCGAAGCAAGCAAGTAATTTAACATTAATACACAGTAATTATCAAGAAAAAGAAACGTCTTTAGACAAGAAACTGGAGTATAGAGATAGTGTAAACCAAGTACACCAATTGATAGAAAAGTTACCCGAGCAACAAAAAGTTATTATTCAATTAAGAGATATTGAGCAATATGATTTTGAAGAAATCTGTAAAATGGTAGAGATGAAACCAACAGCAGTAAGAGTTGCATTGTCTAGGGCAAGAAAAACAATTAGAGAAGAATTAACTAAAAAACACAACTATGGAGTTAGCTAACATAGAAAAATTAGTAGAAAAATATTTAAACGCAGAAACTTCTTTGCAAGAAGAAACAACCTTGAAAAACTACTTTACAGCAGGGAATGTTGCACCACATTTGCAAGAATATGAAAGTATGTTTAATTATTTTGCGATTGCAAAAGATGAAACGTTTACAAAAACCTTAAAGTTAGAAACTAAGAACTCTAAAAAGAGCAACTTTAAATGGTTGTCTGTAGCAGCATCGGTAGTATTGTTGTTAGGCGTATTTGTTGGCAAACAGCAATATGACAAAAATCAACAAAGAAAAGAAGCGCAAATAATTTATGCGCAAGTAAGTAAAGGGCTAGAATTGTTATCTAAAAACTTAAAAAAAGGAGAACAAGCTGTAGCCACTTTATATACTTATGAAAACACAGTAAATAAAATATTAAAATAAAACCAAGTAAAAAAAGAGTAAAACCGAGTAAATACAGAAATTATGAAAAAAATAATCCTATTAATAGCGTTCATTGTTACTTCAATGGTAACTAGCGCACAGTCCTTATTCGATTCTTTAGAAGAATTAGATGGCGTAGACATGGTAGTTGTTACCAAAGATGCTTTTGAATTGTTGTCTAAATTTAGTCCAGAAAAATTTAAAGATAGCGAAGAAATGCAAGTCTTTCAAATGATAAAAGATTTAAAAGAATTTAAAATGTTTTCTACGGAAGACAAAGCTATTGCAGACAAAATGGAGACCATGGTAAATTCTTCTATAAAAAAACAAAACTTAACACAATTAATGCGAATTAAAGAAGATGATACGCGCGTTAAGATCTATGTAAAATCTACAAAGAACAAAGATTTTGTAAGTGAAGTTTTAATGTTTATTAAAGGAATTGATAAGAGAACAAATGGAATGTCTGAAGCAATGATTATTTCTTTAACAGGAAACATTGATATTAATAAAATGTCTGATTTAGCAGATACTTTTACTAAAAAGAGCAAGTAACAACAGGTAGTGTCAGGTTTTAAAAAATCTGACGCTACTTTTATAAAACCAGCCAAATGAAAAATATAACAAAAATACTTTCGATATTAACGTTAATTTTGATGATAACTTCATGTAAAAATGAAAAATCATTACAAAGCTACTTAGTAGATACCAGCGGTAAAGAGGGCTTTTATACGGGCGATTTGCCAGTAAGTTCTGTACTTCCTGTAAAAGCAGCTGTTTCTGAAGAAGTAAAGAAAACCATTAAAAGTATCAAGAAAATAAATGTCGCTTTTTTACCTAAAACAGCAGAAAACACAGCTGCTTATGAATTAGAAAAAGGGAAACTTAAAAATATTTTCACAGACAATGATACTTACAAAAGCTTAATGTCTATGAAGGTAAAAGGCATGAATATAAATATTTATTATTCTGGAGATACAGATGCTATAGATGAAGTTATTGCTTTTGGATATGGAGACGAAGCCGGAGTAGGAGTTGCTAGGATATTAGGCGAAAACATGAATCCTGCACAAATAATACAGCTATTAAATAGTGCAGCTATTGATGGAGATAGTGACTCATTAAAACAATTCTCTAAAATGTTTAACAAGTAAAACGCACGTTTTTAAGATATAAAAGCCTCAATTTCTTTTGAAATTGAGGCTTTTACTTTTTAAGTTCCTCTTTGTAATGAGAAGTAAACCAGTTGTATTCTTAGGTTTCAGTACAATTTGGTATACTTTTTGAATTTAACTGCTCATTAACAAGTTCTATCTTCATATTTAGTATTTTTGAAGCTAGAAGAAAACATTATTTATGAAGATTAAAAATTGGATCCTAGTTCTTTTTGTGGCAATTACCACCATTGGTTTTTCTCAAAACAACTTAATTTATAAAGCAGAAAGAGAAAAAACGCACAATTTAATTCATACCAAATTAAAAGTTGATTTCAATTTTACCGAAAAACAATTAAATGGTGAAGCTTGGATCACTGCAAAACCTCACTTTTATGCAACAAATCTATTTACCTTAGATGCAAAAGCCATGTTAATTCATGAGGTTTCTTTAGCTGGAAATAAACTAGATTATGATTATGACGATTATAAAATCACAGTAAAACTTCCGAAGAAATATACAAAAGAAGAAGAATTTACCATTTATATAAAATACACCGCAAGACCAGAAAAAGTAAAAGAAAAGGGGAGTGCTGCAATTACAGATGCAAAAGGGTTGTATTTTATAAATGCCGAAGGTGCAGATAAAAATAAGCCGACACAAATATGGACGCAAGGAGAAACCGAAGGAAGCAGTTGTTGGTTTCCTACAATTGATGCTCCGAACCAGAAAACAACGCAAGAGATTTACATGACCGTTCCTAATAAATATGTAACACTTTCCAATGGTGCATTGATTAGTCAGACTAAAAACGGTGCAAACAGAACAGATTATTGGAAAATGAATCAGAAACACGCACCCTATTTATTCTTTTTAGGTGTTGGTGAATTTGAAATTATAAAAGACACCTATAAAGATATTGATGTAGATTATTACGTAGAAAAGGAATATGCAAAGTATGCGAAAGATATTTTTGGAAACACACCAGAAATGATGCAATTTTTCTCAGAAAAACTAGGGGTAGCTTTTCCTTGGAATAAATATAGCCAGATTGTAGTAAGAGACTATGTTTCTGGGGCAATGGAAAACACAACAGCGGTGGTTCACGGAGAACAAGCCTACCAAACAAAAGGGCAGTTAATTGATGAGAACACACATGAAAACACCATTGCTCATGAATTGTTTCATCATTGGTTTGGTGATCTAGTAACTTCAGAAAGCTGGTCTAATTTAACTTTAAACGAGTCTTTTGCTAATTATAGCGAGTACTTATGGCAAGAATATAAATACGGACAAGAAGCTGCAGAAATGCAGATGTTTGAAAACAAGAAAATGTATTTAGACGGACAAGAAGCTGGTAAAAAATTAGTCCGTTTTGAGTATTTAGACAAAGAAGACATGTTCGATTTGGTGAGCTATAATAAAGGTGGCGCTATTTTACATATGTTACGTAATTATGTTGGTGATGAAGCTTTCTTTGCAAGTCTAAAAACCTATCTAAATAAATATAAATACCAAGCTGCAGAAGCCCATCAATTGCGTTTGGTATTTGAAAAAGTAACCGGCAAAGATTTAAACTGGTTCTTTAACCAGTGGTATTTTGGTGCAAATCATCCAAAAATTGATGTTTCTTACGATTATAACAAACTAAGAAAAACAGTAACTGTAAATATTCAGCAATTACAAGCAGAAAACTTTCAATTCCCTTTAACCTTAGATATTTTTGAAGGAAATAAGAGAAGAAGAGAAACTGTTTTTATTGAAAAAAATGACGCTTCATTCACATTTGATTTTAAAACACAACCTACTTTAATTCAAGTAAATGCAGACGGGGTTTTATTGGCGGAAATTAATGAGAATAAAGTGTTAAGTGATTATATTTTTCAATTGAAAAATGCTCAGAATTATGCGCACAGAAGAGAAGCTTTGTTAGAAGTTGTAAAAAAACAAGAGGATAAAGATGCTTTTAATGCAGTAGTAAGTGCCTTGGATGATTCTTCTCATAAAATTAGAATTTTAGCTTTAGAAAAAATCGATTTAATTAATAAATTCTCTAAAAAAGATGCGATTGATAAAATTATGAAAGTCGCAAATTCTGATAAAAAAACATTAGTGCAAGCTGCAGCAATTGAGACTTTAGGGAAATTAACAGATCCAGAATTAAAGCCACTATTTGTTAAAGGGTTAGAGAGTGAATCGTATGCCGTTATAGGAAAGTCTTTAGTTGCCACGTATTATGTAGATAAAGAATTGGCAATAAAAAAGTCTAAAGAATTACCAGACGAAATAAGAAAAATTTTAGCAACACCATTAACTAAGATTTTTATAGAATCGAATGACGAAACAGAATTGCCTTTTATTGCAAAAAGTGTGGTTTCTGGAATGTTTTTAGCTGGTGATGGCACTACAAAAGTATTATACGAAAAAGCTTTTAAGATGATTTCTAAGAGTAATAATATAGTAGCAATTCAGAATTTGGTAGAAGATATGGTTGTTAAAGGAAATCAGTACAAGAAATTTAGTTTCGATAAAGTGGTTATTAATCTAATGAGAACTATGATTAAAGATCAAGAAAAAAGTGATAATTCTAATAAAGAAAGAAATATTGCAATTGTAAAAGAAGGAATGATGGGTTTATTATAATCTCTTCACATATACTTATATATATTTAGAAAGAATACTTTAACTTTTTAAATATCAAGAACATAATAATCACTGCTTTTAGAATAATGTATTACTTGTAATTTACAAGTATTAACAAATCATTAAATAAGGTTAAAAAAAAGCAGGTATAAATACCTGTTTTTTTTAACTAACTAAGTATAAGTAGTTTTAGAGTAGATTTTTTAATTATTTTTAGCGCACCTAACTTAATAATAATTAAAAAACTATTTAAAAATGAACCTCAAATTTTACAGTAACAAGCACTTTTATCCCCTTGTGTTGGTACTTTTTTTTGCATTTAATATATCTGCACAAAATGTATTGCTATCTAGCTATGGGGAAAGTAAAAATAATACCGGGCAAGTAAGTTATTCCGTCGGTCAAATAATAAATAACGTTACATCTTCATCAGGTAAATCTTCAATTTCTACTAGTATACAACAACCTTATGAAGTTTTTAAAGTATTAAATGCAGACAATAATAGCATTGTTCAGTTAATACAACCTTTTCCGAATCCTACTAAAGATATTTTAAATATTAAAGTGAACAACTTTACAAAAGGTAGTCTAAAATATCAATTATATAATATTAAAGGAGCCATGGTAGATAGTAGTACTATTGATTCTTCACTTTCTTTAATTTCAATGAAAAATAAAGCAATCGGATTTTATTTTTTAAAAATAATCAACAACCAAAACTTAGTTCAAATATTCAAAATAGTTAAAAAATGAAAAAAATATACTTTCTATTAACAGTCTTTTTAATTACAGCAAATGTATTTAGTCAAAGTCCTAATAAAATCGGTTACCAAGCTATTGTAAGAGATGCAGATAATAAGTTAATTAAAGAATTACCAATAGGTTTACAGATTAGTATTCTACAAGGATCTGAATCTGGTTCGAGTGTTTATTCAGAAACACATGCCATAGACACCAACATGAATGGTTTAATGAGTGTTAATATTGGTAACGGTAATAATCCATCAACTATTTTTAAAGAGATTAATTGGGCAAATGGTCCTTTCTATATTAAATCTGAAATAGATATAGACGGAGGTTCTAATTATACAATTATTGCGACAAGCGAATTATTAAGTGTTCCTTTTGCTTTATATGCATTATCTTCTGGAGATTCTAAAACAGGAGCTCAAGGAATTAAAGGTGAAACTGGAGAGAAAGGAGATACCGGAGCAACAGGATCGCAAGGTCTAAAAGGTGAAACTGGAGAGAAAGGAGATACTGGAGCAACAGGAACGCAAGGTTTAAAAGGTGAAACTGGAGACAAAGGAGATACTGGAGCAACAGGAATTCAAGGTTTAAAAGGTGAAACTGGAGAGAAAGGAGATACCGGAGCAACAGGAGTTCAAGGTTTAAAGGGTGAAACTGGAGACAAAGGAGATACTGGAGCAACAGGAGTTCAAGGTATTAAAGGTGAAATTGGAGACAAAGGAGATACTGGAGCAACAGGAACTCAAGGTTTAAAGGGTGAAACTGGAGAGAAAGGAGATATTGGAGCAACAGGAACTCAAGGAATTAAAGGAGAAACTGGAGACAAAGGAGATACTGGAGCAACAGGAATTCAAGGTTTAAAAGGTGAAACTGGTAACAAAGGAGATACTGGAGCAACAGGAATACAAGGTTTAAAAGGTGAAACTGGTGACAAAGGAGATACTGGTGACAAAGGAGATATTGGAGCAACAGGAACTCAAGGTTTAAAAGGTGAAACTGGAGACAAAGGAGATACCGGAGCAACAGGAGCTCAAGGAATTAAAGGTGAAACTGGAGACAAAGGAGATACTGGAGCAACAGGAGTTCAAGGTATTAAAGGTGAAACTGGAGACAAAGGAGATATTGGAGCAACAGGAGTTCAAGGTATTAAAGGTGAAACTGGAGACAAAGGAGATATTGGAGCAACAGGAACTCAAGGTTTAAAAGGTGAAACTGGAGACAAAGGAGATACCGGAGCAACAGGAATGCAAGGTATTAAAGGTGAAACTGGAGACAAAGGAGATATTGGAGCAACAGGAGTTCAAGGAATTAAAGGAGAAACTGGAGAAACAGGAGAGAAAGGAGATACAGGAATACAAGGTTTAAAAGGAGAAACTGGAGCAACAGGAATGCAAGGTATTAAAGGAGAAACTGGAGACAAAGGAGATACCGGAGCAACAGGAGCTCAAGGAATTAAAGGTGAAACAGGAGATACTGGGGCTGCAGGAGTTGATGGAGATGATTTGGCTTTACCAACAGGAAGCAATGGTGATTTAATTACAAATGATGGTACAAATTGGGTTGCAAAAAGCCCTGTAATAAATACAATAGCAGCACAACAAATTCAATCTAGAGATCCTTATTTAGCTGTAAATTATGTAATTGCTTTGCAAGGTATATTTCCTAGTAGAAGTAGTGCTGAGCCTTTTATAGCAGAAATAATGATTTTTGCAGGTAACTTTGCTCCCAGAGGTTGGGCGTTTTGCGATGGGCAACTACTACCTATTAGCTCATATCAAGCATTATTTTCTTTAATAGGTACTACTTATGGTGGAGATGGTAGATCTACATTTGGATTACCAGATTTAAGAGGTAGAACAGCTGTCCACGAAGGTTCTGGTCCAGGTTTGTCTAATATTAGGTTAGGACAAAGAGGTGGTAGTGAAACAATTATAATACCAGCTCATACCCATACAATTACTTATGAATAAAAAAATAATAGTATTTATTTTTATTAATAGTATTTTTATTATAAATAATATTACTGCTCAAAAGTCCACAAATCTATCAGATTTATGGGCTTTTGATATGTTAGAAATACCAAAAAATAAAATACAAAAAGAAAAGCTACATAAAATTACTGTAGCAGTAATAGATGATGCTTTTTCACTTTCGCATAAATCTATCAAACCATTTTTGCATAAGTTAGAAAATGAAATACCAGGTAATTTTTTAGACGATGATGGTAATGGGTATGTAGATGATGCTTATGGTTGGGATATAGCAGATAATGATAATGATGTAAGTATAAAAGTTGGTAAAGAAGCAATTTTTTATCACGGAACTTGGGTTGCCAGTATAATTACCCAAATTGTAAAACTACATTATGGTAAAGAGGCAGAGAACCTTGTAGAAATTATGCCAATTAAGGTTTTAGAAGATAAAGCTATTAATAGTGCCATAAGAAAAGGGTATTTAGGAATTAAGTATGCTATAGATAACGGTGCAGATATTATTTCACTTTCTTGGAGTGGTGGTAATGTTACTTTGCAAGAAAAAAATATTATAGCAGAGGCTTATGCTAAAGGTATAATTATTGTTGCTGCAGCGGGTAATTTTAATGAACGCAAAGTTCTATATCCTGCAAATTTTAATAAAGTAATTGCTGTTTCAGGAATTGGTGCTAATTTAAAAAAATATAAAGAAGCTAATTATGGCGATAATATAGTGGTTACGGCTCCTGCTGTTTATGTAAAAGGAGCACATCCATCAAAAGACAATGCTTATTTTCATGAAAACGGAACTTCTGCTTCTTCTGCAATAGTAGCAGGTGTAATTGCTATTTTAAAAACTAAAAATCCGTTATTAACTTCAGAAGAATGTGAAACAATTTTAACTAATTCAGCCATATTAAATTCAAAAGATATTAATTTTAAGGGTTTATTAGGTGCAGGAAGTGTTAATGTAAAAAGGGCGCTAATTGCATTAGAAAAACCTTTAGAATATCAAGATTTTACAAAATCTAAAGCAACTTTAATTTGGACCAATCAAAATAATAATCAATTATTAAAAGTGAATTCTTTGGTAAGTTTAGAAGGTTATTTAATAAAACCAAATGTTAACCATGTAAAAAAGAAATCTAAAAAAAGTTTTCATATTTTTCTAAAAGATACACTTTGGAAAAAGTACTCGTTTGAAAAAATACCAGAAAAAATATTTATCCCAAATAAAACATTTTCTATTAAGACATTAGGCAAACTTAAGAAGAAAGATCTATTTACAATTTCTTATGCCGCAAAAACAATAGATTCTACAACTTTATATTGCAGAGATATTACCTATCTAAATGATAAAAAAGGAACAGTTAGTGATGGTAGTAAAACCAATAACTATAGTAATAAATCTTCTTGTAAATGGCAAATTACAGCACCTAAAGGGAAAAAAATTAAGTTCAATTTTATTAAGATGAATACACAGGGAAATGTTGATTATGTTTACTTAGCAGATGGTAAAAGCTTAATACCTAAAAACATATTTGCTAAATTTAGTGGAAATTCTAAGCCACCAGTAGTTATTTCTAATACAAATGATGTATTGGTTTGGTTTTTATCTGATAAGAAAAAAACACAAAAAGGGTGGGAGTTTGAATATGAATTTATAGATTAAATCTAATTTTAAATACCATTTTTCAATTCTTAAAAAGACTTAAAATTATATTTTAAGTCTTTTTTTTATACAAGTATTAATGTAAATTTGATGGTGATATCTTTTATATAAGGATTAAAAGTAAAATACATGATTAATAAAGAGTATAAAATACATATTGTTGGTGCTGGTGTTAGTGGTCTTGTAGCTGCTAGAGTTTTAGAAAACAATGGTTTTTCACCTGTTATTATAGAAGCTACAGATACAGTTGGTGGAAGAGTAAAGACCGATATTGTAAATGGATTTCAATTAGATCATGGTTTTCAAGTTTTACTAACGGCATATCCTGCAGCTCAAAAATACCTCGATTTTAAATCGTTAGAATTGCAACGTTTTTTACCGGGAGCTTCCATTTTTAAAAATAAGGAACAAAAAATAATTGGAGACCCTTTAAGAGATTTCTCTTTGTTGTTTTCTACACTATTTTCTGGAATTGGAAACTTTTCCGACAAGCTTAAAATATTAAAACTGAACAGTTACCTAAAGAAAAAAAAGGTAGCATCTATTTTTACTGATAAAGAACAATCTACCCATTCGTATTTAAAAAATTATGGTTTTTCAGATAAAATGATTTCAGAATTTTTCAAACCTTTTTTTAGTGGTATTTTTCTAGAATCAGAATTAGAAACATCGAGCAGAATGTTTGAGTTTGTCTATAAAATGTTTGGTGAAGGAGATGCTGCAATTCCGAAAGCAGGAATACAGGCAATTCCTAATCAGTTGCAACAAAATCTAAATAACACAACTTTCCTATTCAATACAAAAGTTGCAGCTATAAAAGATGGAATAGTAACTCTTACTAATGGAGAAAAACTAGAAAGTCATTTTTCGATAATTACCGCAGATGCAAGTAATTTAATTTCAAACTTAAAAAATCAAGCTACCAATTGGAAATCTTGTGACACGTTATATTTCGAAACAGAAAACAGAATCATTCAGAAGAAATTGATTGGTCTTATTCCTAAAGAAAATACATTAATAAATAATATTTTTTACCATACAAGTTTAAAAACAGTTACCAAAACAGATAAAGAATTATTATCTGTAACCATTATAGATTCTAAAAACCTTTCAGAAGAAAAACTTGTAGCAGAAGTAAAAAAAGAACTCAAAGAATATTGCAGTATTGATTCTTGTACATTTATAAAACGGTATAAAATACCAATGGCATTGCCAAAACTTACTAACTTACAATATGAAATGCTGCCATCTGAAACTCGTTTAACAACGCAGGTGTTTTTAGCAGGAGACGCCCAGTTAAATGGATCTTTAAATGCAGCTATGATTTCTGGTGAAAGAGCTGCACTTGGTGTTATCGAAACAATATCGAATACTATTTCTTAAAATTGAAGGAAAGGCAGGGTATAAAATAAGTACCAATTTTAATAAAGAGCGAAATAATGTAATTGTAAAAGAAGAAATGACGGTATTATTATAAGGTTCTTGATTGTATCGTCAATAAAAGTTATTAAATAAATATTGCTGTTTAAGTCCTATATCGAAATATTTATTAAAAAAATTGTTGTAGAAAATAACAGAATATATAAATCATTATTTTTATACCCTAATCAAATCAATTTCTTAAGTTTCTGTACTTTTTACAACAGAAGTCTTATTTTTATTCTCATTCGTTAGAATAATCAGCAATTAAATTTCAACTATTAACACATAATCATTGTCTGATTAAATACCTTATTACTTGATAATGTGATCTTTATATTTTTTAGTCTACTACTAGTCCGTATCCGAGTAAACTCCTTTTTTGTTGCTTACTTCTTAAAAGTATTATATATTTGCATTTTTAAGATAATCGCTAAACATTGACTAACAAGGTGTTACCTTAATCTTAAAATTATATTATGTATATACCTTGTTTATTTTCTAAAATAGACACTCTAAATTTTCCTATAATTTGTTGAATTTAAAATAATGACAAAACTAATTACGTGCTTACAATTTTCAAAAACTTTATACTTTTTAACCTTATCATTTCTGCTACTTTTTTCTGTAAAAGCGCAAGATAAGCCAGAGATCAAAATTGGTGGGGCACTGCGTTTTAACTATAATTTGTCTTCTTGGAAAGACGGTCAAAAAAAACGTGGTGGTGATTTTGGTTACGATATGTTCAGAATAAATGCGAAAGGAGCTTACAAAGGAATCAAGCTAAATGTTGAGTATCGGTTATATTCAGAGGGTTTTGGAGGTGGAATGCTAAAACAAGGTTGGCTAGGTTACAACTTTAGTGAAAAAAATCAAGTTCAGTTGGGGTTAACACAAGTTCCTTTTGGAATTCAACAATATAATTCTCATAACTGGTTTTTTAACCTGACGTATTATGTAGGAATGGAAGATGATCACGACATGGGTATCAAGTACATGCATACAGGTGATACCTTTGAATATCAGTTGGCATTCTTTAAAAATGCAGAAGAATTGAGATTTGGTAACAATACAGAAGTTTCTCCAAGCCGATACTCGTACGACGTTGCAGGAAGAAATAAAGAAATAAATCAATTCAACGGAAAGTTTCTTTACAAATTTGGAGAAAAATCTGCAAGCAGACTCGGGGCTTCTGTTCAATACGGGGGCTTGTATAATCTAGATACCGAACAAGTAGGAGATCACTCTGCAGTTGCCATTCATTACGAACTAAACAAAGGAAAATGGAATGTAAAAGCACAATTTATTACTGCTGCTCACAATCCGGAAAATGCCACGGGAGAAACTAGAGATGTAATTTCTATGGCTGCTTATGGAGCTCCTTATCAGGTTGCTGCCGATTTTAAGATGTATAGTTTAGGGTTTTCTAGAAACGTTCCCGTAAAATTTGGGCCTATTACAAATTTGCAGTTTTATAACGATTTTGCTTATATGGAGAAAAATATATCCGAATTTACAGACTCCTATATGAATGTTACAGGAGTTTTAGTTTCTGCCGGAAATGTATATACCTATTTTGATTATGCAGCTGGTTATAATCACTCTTGGTTGGGTGGCAATTTTGTAGACGATTTTGCAAAAGGAAATTCTGATGCCAAATGGGAAGCAAGATTTAATATTAATATTGGGTACTATTTTTAGTATTTATTAAAGAAGATTTAAAACTCTTATAAAAATTAAATTATAATTAAAAACAAAATTATTATGGCCAAGAAAATTATAAGAAGTGATGAAAAAAAATCCATTTTTGGATTGGACGTGAATGGGCCTGTATTTTTCACCTCTGCAATTACTATCATCATCATTATAACATTAACCTTGATGTTTAAAGACAAGGCTGAACAACAATTTACAGCAATTCAAAATTTTGTAGCAAATAAGGCAGGTTGGTTTTTTATATTAAGCGTAAATGTGTTTCTAATATTTATGATTTATTTGGCCTTTAGTAAATTTGGGCAGTTAAGGATAGGAGGACAAACTGCAAAACCCGAATTTAAAACCCTTTCTTGGTTTGCGATGTTATTTAGCGCAGGAATGGGAATTGGGTTGTTGTTTTGGAGTATTTCAGAACCTATTTATCATTTTCTAAGTCCTCCGATGGCAGTAGGTGAAACTGCCGAAGCCGCTAAAGAAGCTATGAAATTTACATTTTTGCACTGGGGTTTGCATGCTTGGGCAGTATATGCACTTGTAGGGTTGTCTCTGGCGTATTTTACATATTCTCGCGGACTTCCACTTACTATTAGATCTGTTTTTTATCCCTTTTTAGGAGATAAAATTTATGGGAAAATTGGAGATGCTATAGACATCTTTGCTGTACTAGCCACTTTATTTGGTCTAGCAACTTCCTTGGGTATGGGTGTGCAACAAATTGCTGCAGGATTACATCACCTCTTTGGAATAGATAGCGGTGTCTTAACTCAAGTTATTTTAATTGGAGGAATCACCTTAATTGCTACTATTTCAGTAGTCTTGGGAGTAGATAAAGGAGTGAGAGTTTTGAGTGAATGGAATATGAGAATAGCAGTGCTATTTCTACTGATAGTACTAATATTAGGACCAACCATCTTTATCTTTAAATCTTTTGTACAAAATACCGGGAATTACTTATCTAGTTTACTTGAAATTTCTACCTGGACAGAAAGTTACACCGGTTCTAATTGGCAAAATGCTTGGACTATCTTTTACTGGGGATGGTGGATTGCATGGTCTCCTTTTGTAGGAATGTTTATTGCTCGTATCTCCAAAGGACGTACCATACGTGAGTTTATTTTGGGTGTTTTATTAGTACCTTCTGTTGTTACTTTTTTATGGATTTCAGCTTTTGGAAGCACTGCAATAAATGAAGCGATTCTTGGAAATGATGCTATTGTAAATGCCGTGAATGATAATGTTGCCACTGCGTTGTTTGTATTTTTAGAAGATTATCCTTTCGCATTTATTCTTAATATTATTGCCATAATTTTAATTGCAGGATTCTTTGTTACTTCTTCAGATTCTGGATCTTTGGTAGTTGATAGTTTAACCACTGGAGGTAAAATAGATGCGCCTGTAGGGCAAAGAATATTTTGGGCAATTACAGAAGGTGGTGTTGCAGCTGTTCTTCTTATAGGTGGTGGGTTACAAGCACTTCAAACAGCTACTATTGTAACCGGTTTACCCTTTGCTATAATTTTAATAGTCATGTGCTTTTCACTGTACAAAGGTTTAAGCGAAGATATGCGGAAACTAAAAAAACGAGAGTCTCAAAAAGAACTAGAAAATTATGAGGAAATAGTTTCTACCATCGTTAAAAAACGAAATATAAATAAGGAAAACAATACTAAATAATTCGAATAATGACTGAAATAAAAAACATATTGGTTGCTTTAGACCTTTCAGATATTGACAACACCTTAATTGAGTATGCATCCTTTATTGCAGCATCCCTTGAGGTTGAAAAAGTGTATTTTGTGCATAATATTAAAAAATATGAAATCTCAGAATTATTTGAAGAACAATTAAAGGATATTAATCTTGACGAAATAATTGGAGATGAGTTAAATGAAAAAATAACAGAAAAATTCACATCTTCAGTACCATGGGAAGTACTAATCTCAGAAGATCCTTATTCTGAATCTCTCATTAATTATATTGTTGATAAATATGTAATTCAGCTCGCTTTAATCGGAAATAAAAATAAATCTAGAGGTACAGGTGTAGTTAGCGGAAAGTTACTACGTCTACTCAAATGCAACATTCTGTCCATTCCAAAAGATACAACACCTGCGATTACTAGCATTTGGGCAGGAACAGATTTTTCTAATGCTTCTAATAAGGTTTTTAAAGTAGCTGAAAAATTACAAGAAACAACTACTGCAAAAGTGAAGGCAATACACATATACAATGTACCGTTGCAATTCTCTCCTTACATTCCAAAAGAACATCTAGATTCGAAGATAGAGAGTCACTTGAAGGAAAAATACGAGAAATTTATAAAAAGAATTGCATTTAAAGGAGACTTATCTTCAGAAATTATTTTAGGTAGAGATATTGGTATTGCAGAAAAACTAATATCAAAAGCTGAAGACTCTGGGGTAGATCTTATTATTGTTGGAGATAAAGGGAGAAACACTTTTTCTTCCTTGCTTATAGGAAGCGTTACAGAAGAGCTTTTTAACCAGGACATGGAAGTCCCTTTATGGATTGTAAAATAGTTAAAAAAAATAAGAGCTATTACTAATGGTCGTAAAACCAACAACTGCAGGAATAGCTCTTCTTGCAAACGGCCATTAGGGCAGCTAAAGGAAAAAAGTTTAATTTTATTAAGATGAATACGCAAGGCAATATCAATTATGTGTATTTAACAAACGGAAAAAGTTTAGCTCCTCAAAATGTATTTGCTTATTTATTGGTGATTTTTAGCCACCAGTTGTTATTTCTAAGAACAAATGAGGTATTGGTTTGGTTTTTATTTAATAAGAAAAAATAACTAAAGGGTGAGAGTTTTAGTATGACTTTGTAAATTAAAAGAACCTTATTATATATTCTCTCCATGTTATAGAGTAGTTGAGATGTTATATTTAAAGGATTGCATTTACTAAAATATTCTTCATTAAATAACAGGAAGTATTTTAAAAAAAAATCTTCCTAATAAAACAAACCTCTCTATTCTTTAAGATTACCAAAGCCGTTCTGTACGTACTTTTGTAATTGTTGAAATTCTATTTTAGATAAATTTTTGAAGACAAAACTAGTCAGAATATTTAAGTAATCTTTTGGTGAAATAATTTCCATTCCTAAGCCCTTAATTTGTTCAAAATCGCTTTTGTTTGGTAGAGAAAAATAATTTCCTTTTTCTAAGTTTTGTTTTTCAGTTTTAAGGAAGTTATTACCTTCAATTATTTTTAAATTTTTAAGTATTAGCTCCGTTCCTAAAGGATAGAGTAAAACAATATTCCAAAAGAGAGATTTTTCACGATCCACATCAATTTTAGCAATTTCAATTATTTCCCCAGTATCAATTCCGCTATTTGGTATTGTGTGAAGCGTACATCCAATTTTGTTATTTTCATCTTTAAGAGCATGTAGAGTTCCCATAATTCCTCTGTAGTCTGGCAAGATTGCTGAATGCAGGTTTATTAAACCGTTTTTAGGGATTTGGATAATTTCATTCTTAAAAATTTTACCAAAGCGAATCGAAATAAATAAATCTGGACTAAAACTTTTCATTTCATTTATAAATTCTATAGAATTAACATTAGGAGATTTCTCAAATGGAAAAGTATGAAAACTACTATCAAAAAATTCGAAAGTATGTTCAATATTCTTTTTATGTATAAATTTTGGTAATTCATTAAAAAGGAATCCTTTTTCAAAATATTCTAACTTTATTAAATCAGACGGCTTATTGTTCGGGTTCCCAACTGTATCAGAATAATAGATTCTAACACGATGTTTTAAAAGTGCGGGTTTCAGTAAATTAAAAGCAATATTAGCTTCAAGGTCTTTATTAAGGAATAATACTATTTTCATTATATCTTAAAATTATACTTTAACAACATTAGTAAACTGTTGAAATGATATTTATAAGTTGTTAGCGAAGTTATCTTTTTTTGAGAGAAATTCAAGATAAAAAATAGCCTGTTTCATTCTAAAATGAAATCTAAAGAGTTTTATAATTCCGTTAAAAATTACTTAGGGAAACCTATCTTTGCACTTTTTTCAAATAATCTATGTCTATAAACACACTTTTAATAACACCCCCTTTTACACAGCTAAACACAGCATATCCTGCAACTGCATACATTAAAGGTTTTTTAGATTCTAAAGGTGTAAAAGCAACCCAATTAGATTTAAGTATCGAGTTATTTACCACAGTGTTTACCAAAGAATTTATAGATGCTATTTTTAAACAAGCAGCAATGCTTGGCAATAAAGAGTTGCCTTTGGTTTGGAATCAAAAGGAAGAGTATATAAATAAGGTAGATTCTGTAATGAACTATTTACGCGTGCAAGAAGTTACTGCTGCGTATCAAATAGTACATAAAGATTATTTACCGCACGGTCACAGAAGAATTAAATTAGACAAAGACTTAACAACGGAGTTTGGTAAACTAGGTATTCTAGACAAAGCCAAACATATTGCAACCTTGTTTGTAGAAGAATTAGGCGATTTTATAAATATAAATGTTGATGAATTTTTCTCTTTTACACGCTATGCAGAACAAATAGCAAGAGCCGCTTCTAGTTTTGATACGCTTGATGAATGTTTGCAGTTTGAAACAACGTTGGTAGAAGATGAAATGTTGTATTTATTGGATGAGAAATTACAACAAGAAACGTATGATTTAGTTTGTTTTACAATTCCTTTTCCAGGGAATTTATTTTCTGCTTTGCGATGTGCGCAATTTATAAAACAAAAATATCCTACCATTAAAATAGGAATGGGTGGTGGTTATTGCAATACAGAATTAAGACGTTTGTCGGATCCTAGAATTTTCGATTTTGTAGATTTTATAACTTTAGATGACGGTGAAGGTCCGTTATTAAGAATTACCGAGTTTTTAGCTGGTAAAATAGAGGAAGACGCTTTAGAAAGAACCTATATCTGTAGAGATCATAAAGTTGTTTATGCCAATAAAATTCCTAACACTATATTTCATCATAAAAATTTACCAGCACCAAGTTATATAGGTTTGCCTACAGAAAAGTACCTGTCTTTTTTAGATGTCATGAATCCGATGCACAGAATGTGGTCTGATGGAAAATGGAATAAACTCACCATTTCTCACGGTTGCTATTGGAAAAAATGTACTTTTTGTGATGTTAATCTAGATTATATTAGCAATTATCAAAATACCACAGCCGATGATTTGGTTGATAAAATTGAAAAGATAATATCAGAAACAGGTATTACCGGTTTTCATTTTGTGGATGAAGCTGCACCACCTAAAATGTTGCGCGCATTGGCGAACAAGCTCATAGAAAGAAAAGTGTATATTACTTGGTGGACGAACATTCGATTTGAAAAAACATTTACACCAGAATTGTGTGCTTTATTGTCTAAATCTGGTTGTATTGCTATTACTGGTGGTTTAGAAGTTGCTTCAGACAGATTATTAGCGAAGATGAAAAAAGGAGTAGATATTGCACAAGTTGCAAGAGTTACCAAAGCTTTTGCTGATGAAAACATTATGGTACATGCCTATTTAATGTTTGGTTTTCCTACGGAAACAGCGCAAGAAACCATTGATTCTTTGGAAGTTGTACGTCAGTTATTTCAGAATAATTGTATCCAATCTGCTTTTTGGCATCAGTTTGCTTGTACAAGCCACAGTCCAGTTGGTAAAAACCCAGATGCATTTGAAATAAATATTATTGGTCCAGAGTTTAAAGGATTTGCAGAGAATGATTTGTATCACGAAGATCCAACAGGAGCAGAGCATCACTTATATAGTGAAGGATTAAATACAGCGTTAAACAATTATTTAAATTACAAAGGATTTGAAATTCCGTTAGAAAATTATTTTGATTTTAAAGTTCCAAGAATAACCTTGCAAAGTAATTTAATTGAAAGTTGTTTAGAAGCGTAAATATGAAAATAATCTCGTCTAAAGAAGGTGATCTTATAGTGTTTTGATTCTTAATTTACTAGGTAACACTATTTTAATTTTTAGTTTTGGGATCTGGTAAAATTATATGTTGTTTCGCCTTTCTTCTTCGCAATGATTGTTGTTCTAAGGAATTATTGTTTGCATTTATTTTAATTTGTAACTCCTTTATTTCAATAGATAAGTAAGTAATATATGCCTTAAGTACTTCTTCTTTTGTTTTTAACTTAGACAAGTCTTGTTTCGCAAAATTATTTTGGACTTCCCTCGCTTTTAAATTCAAATACTCAAATTCAGATTTATTAATTTGGGAAATTAGAGGATTATTTTCTTTATTAACTATTGGTTGACTTCCTGGGTTTTTCTTAATAATGATATCAATGCCAGAAATCAGATCATTTCCTCCTTGTTTATTCTGAGAAAATACAAAAGTAGATACTAAAATTAGTATTAGTAATAAGGTCTTTTTTTTCATAATTATAACTATTTTAAAAGAACAACTATCTTAATTATTCAATTTTAAACTTAAAATTGAATTTCAGTTTTGGATAAAATGAACACATATTTGAACTTTTTTCACCTGTTCTTTAAACTGGTAGCTAAATTAGCTTTTTTTACTCGGGAATTGAATAGGGGAAAAGCCCCTGTTTTAGAAAGTACTTTTCTTATAAAACAAATTTTTCAAAGATCTCTTGTAATTCTATTTCTGGGTTTTCGCACAAACCAGGATGTGTTTTAGAACTTTGTATAATGGTACTTCTACAAGCTGCAAGCCATCTAAAACGATCAGAAATTTCAAATGCTCCAATTTTTCCTCCAGCAGCTTTTCCTTCGCAAATTAATTTCCAAGCATTTAAATAATCATTTAAGACAGCGACATCTAATTCTGGTGCTAGTGCTTTTAATTTATCAGGATTGATATGATATTTTACAGCTAAGAATTTCTTTCGCTTAGAAAAAAGAAGCACTCCAACATTAAAAAATTCTTCGCGTTCTACTTTGGGGACAACTCTAATAATTGCATATTCGAATGTAACTTTATCTTGCATCTTCTGCTTCTTTAACTAATGTATCAATCATAGCAAGTTTTGCATTTAAAAAGGCAATATATGCAGCTCTCATTTCAATCGGACTCATAGAATCGACTTCATTCAATAACCAATCTTCAGGAATGTTCGAAATGATTTCTGTTATAACATCCATATTTATAAGCTGTTTTATTGCTGTGGAAGCCTCTAGTAAAGAAGTTGCTTTTGGTAAAAGCACATGGTCTTTAATTAATGGAAAAGTTCTTGTCAAATGGCTTTCCCAAGTTTGCCAATTGTGATGAAAATACAAACTAGCACCATTATCAATTACCCATAATTCATGGTTCCAATTTAACAAGTTGGTGTTTTTTGCTGTCCTATCAATATTGCTAATTAAGCTGTCTAGAATTACCACTTTAGAAGCTGTTAAAGAATCTACTTTAGAAACCAAAGGATCATACGTAATTGCGCTAGATAAAAAGTGTAAACCTAAATTTAAACCAACACTAAATTTTAGTAAATCTTGAATTTCTTCATCGGGTTCTGTCTTACTAAAAGAATCGTCTAGATTCATAAAAACCAATTCTGGTACATTTAAGTTGATGGCTCTTGCCAATTCACCTCCAATAAATTCTGAAATTAATGCTTTCTTTCCTTGTCCTGCTCCTCTAAATTTTAAAACATACAGAAAGCCATCATCAGCTTTTACAATTGCTGGTAAAGAACCACCTTCTCTTAAAGGTTGTAAATATTGCACAACATTTACAGTTCGAATATCAATTTTATTCATACGTACTAAAATATACTATTTAACGAAATCTAAGCTAAAAAAGAAAACTTTGTTTTGAAACTGGTTTTTCTAACTATTTCTGATATTCATCAAAAGTACCATCAGAATAAAAAACGACGATACGTTGTATTTTTTTGCCACTACTTTCAGAATTGGTCTTAAATATAGAAGGAGCAGAAGTAGTACTATTTTTTGCTGAAACATCAATAGTAGGAAAAACACCTTTCCCTTTTAACAACCAATGAATGTCTACATCTTTAAATTCTGAAGTCACTTTTAGAATAAAATCTAAGCTGGGTTTATTTCTTCCAGATAGAATATGAGAAATGCTAGAACGTTGCACGCCCACTTTGTCTGCAAAGGTAGATGCCGAAAGTTGATGGTGTTCCATTAGTTTCTTTAGTCTGTTAGTAAAATCTTCACTGTTTATCATTGTAACTATTTACTGTTTTACAAATGTAAAACTTATCATTACAACCACAATGCTAAATCTTGTTTTAATTAAAAAAGATAAAAAAAACATTAAACTAAAACTTTAATAAAACAATACAAGTTACTTAAATACAGTTATTTATAACGCTACTATAGAGGTGTCTTATACTATATTTACTATCTATGTTAAAACAAACTAAGTGTAATTAAAAAGTTTACAAATGTACCTGAATTAATCGAATCAATTGTTTACAAATGTAATGTTTACGTAATTTACAATTGTAACATTTTAGTTTGATTACAAATGTGATTCGTTTATTTTTACAGCAGATTTTACAACAACCAATTATGAGTTTACTACAGATAGATTTTTTAGAAGCAATTTTTAAACAACAAAAGGAAGTTGCTCTTTCTGGAAAATGGATTCGCTTTAAAGACATTAAAGACGTATTTGAAAAATATAAATCTAAATTTACAATTACTCAAATAGGTACTTCCGAACAAGCAACACCTATTTATCAATTAAAAATTGGTACGGGGAAAAAGAAGATTTTATTGTGGTCTCAAATGCATGGTAATGAAAGTACGGGTACAAAAGCATTATTCGACCTATTTAACTGTTTTTTAAATTCACCTAAAGAAGAACTACAAACAATTTTAGAAGCCTGTACACTTGTTTTTATTCCGATGTTAAATCCGGATGGAGCAGAAAAATACACAAGAGTTAACGGTAACAATATTGACTTAAATAGAGATGCTGTAGATAGAAAAGCAAAAGAAAGTAAACTTTTACGCAGTGTTTTAGAAGAATTTAAGCCACAGTTTTGTTTTAATCTACACGACCAAAGAACTATTTTTAATGTAGCAAGCACTAAAAACCCTGCTACTATTTCTTTTTTAGCACCATCAGAAGAAGAAACGCGTGCATTAACAAAAGGCAGAAAAGAAACCATGAATGTTATTGTAGCCATGAATGCGATGTTGCAAAACACCATACCTAATTATGTGGGTAGATATACAGACGAGTTTTATCCAACAGCAACGGGAGACAATTTTCAGAAATTGGGCTATAATACAATCTTAATAGAATCTGGTCATTACCCAGAAGACTATACAAGAGAAGCATCTAGAAAATATACTTTTTTCTCCATTTTACAAGGAATTTATCATATCGCAAAATCAACAGACTTTAGCACATATAAAGACTATTTTAAGATACCTAATAACGACAAAGTTTTTTACGATGTTATGCATCGATATCCAAACTCTGAGAATGACATTGCTTTTCAATTTAAAGATCAAATTATTGATGATAAATTAATTTCATTATTAGTTAAAATTGAAGATGAAAGCCTAAAAGGCAAAATTGGACACTACGAAATCGTTTTCGAAAGCTAAAAACATTAGTTATTTCTCACTTTTTTTATTGTTTTTTTAAATTAAAATCATAAATTTGCACATATAATTGAATAATATATAAATTATGAAGAAATTTACTTTAGACGAAATTGATCATCAAATTTTAGACATTTTAATAGAGAACGCAAGAACACCATTTACTGATATTGCAAAACAATTATTAGTATCTGCAGGAACAATTCATGTGCGTGTTAAAAAGATGGAAGATGAAGGTATTATTCAAGGTTCTACCTTAACACTAAATTACGAAAAAATGGGGTATTCTTTTATAGCGCATGTTGGTGTTTACCTAGAAAAAACATCTATGACACAAAGCGTTATAGAAAATTTAAGAAACATATCTAACGTTACAGTTGCTTATGTAACCGCTGGTAAATACAATATTTTCTGTAAAGTAAGAGCTAAAGGAACCAATGATGCTAAAGACATTATATACGAAATAGATGATATTCCTGGAGTAAATAGAACCGAAACAATGATTGCTTTAGAAGAAAGCATTAATGATAAAAAAAGAATGATGCATGCAATTTTTAAAGAATTGTAGCATTTAAAATATTCATATTTTTATATACATCCTTATCCGTAAAATGGTAAGGATTTTTTTATGGATTTTACTTTTGATTCATTAAGTTTGTTATCATTATGAAATTTATAATTTATGTCTAATAAAATTAAATTTATCACAAACTCTATACCAAAAGAACAATTATTATCACTCTATAGAAACATGCTAAAACCTCGCATGATAGAAGAAAAAATGCTAATTCTTCTAAGGCAAGGAAAAATCTCTAAATGGTTTTCTGGCATTGGTCAAGAAGCTATTTCTGTTGGACTTACGGCTGCTTTGTATGATGATGAATATATTTTACCAATGCACAGAAATTTAGGTGTTTTTACTACAAGAAACATTCCTTTATACAGACTTTTTTCACAATGGCAGGGAAAAATGAACGGCTTTACTAAAGGTAGAGATCGAAGTTTTCATTTTGGTACGCAAGAATATAGCATTGTGGGCATGATTTCTCATCTAGGACCACAATTAGGAATTGCAGACGGAATTGCTTTAGGAAACTTATTAAAGAAGAATCGTAAAATTTGTGCAGTTTTTACAGGTGAAGGAGGTACAAGTGAAGGCGACTTTCATGAAGCGTTAAATATAGCTTCTGTTTGGAGCTTGCCTGTTTTGTTCTGTGTAGAAAATAATGGCTATGGTTTATCTACACCTTCTTCAGAGCAATTTAATTGCGAAAACATTGCAGATAAGGGGATTGGATACGGAATGGAAAGTTTTATCATAGACGGAAATAATATTTTAGAAGTCTATGCAAAGGTGACCGAAATAGCAGAAAGCATACGTAAAAAACCGAGACCTATTTTACTAGAGTTTAAAACCTTTAGAATGCGCGGACATGAAGAGGCGAGTGGCACAAAATATGTACCGCAAGAAACCTTAGATTTTTGGGCAGAAAAAGACCCTCTAGAAAACTTTAAAGAGTTTATAAAAGAAGAAAATATTCTAACGGATGCAATTGAGACCGCTTATAAAAATGAAATTACGCTAGAAATAAATGAGCATCTAGAAAAAGCGTATAACGAAGAAAAGATTGTACCAGATTTAGAAACAGAGTTAAAAGATGTTTTTAAAGAACATTTATTTGAAGAAATAAAACCTGCAGCAGAAAAGAAAAATATTCGTTTTGTTGATGCTATTTCTCAAGGATTGTTTCAGTCTATGGAGAAACATGATGACTTAATTATTATGGGACAAGATGTTGCAGCATATGGTGGTGTTTTTAAAATAACAGATGGGTTTGTAGAAAAATTCGGAAAAGAACGTGTTCGAAATACCCCAATTTGTGAATCTGCCATTGTTGCTGCAGCCTATGGTTTGTCTGTAAACGGAATAAAAGCTGTGGTAGAAATGCAATTTGCAGATTTTGTTTCCTCTGGTTTTAATCCGGTTGTAAATTTATTGGCAAAATCTCATTACAGATGGCAACAAAATGCAGATATTGTAATAAGAATGCCTTGTGGTGCTGGCGTTGGTGCTGGCCCTTTTCATAGTCAAACAAATGAAGCTTGGTTTACAAAAACACCGGGTTTAAAAGTAGTGTATCCCGTATTTCCTCAAGATGCAAAAGGCTTATTAATTGCTGCCATTAATGATCCGAATCCTGTTTTATTTTTCGAACACAAAGCATTGTATCGCGCTGTTTATAATGATGTTTCTGAAAATTATTTTACAACAGAAATTGGCAAAGCAGCACTTCTAAAAGAAGGAAGTGATGTGACTATTATTAGCTACGGAGCGCCAATTCATTGGGTATTAGAATGCTTAGAAAATAACACCTCCATTTCTGCAGATGTTATCGATTTAAGAACTTTACAACCTTTAGACACCGAGACCATTTATACTTCTGTAAGAAAGACCGGTAAAGTTATAATTGTGCAAGAAGATTCTCTTTTTGGCGGAATAGCTAGTGATATTTCAGCATTAGTAAACGAAAACTGTTTTGAATATTTAGATGCGCCTGTAAAAAGAGTCGCGAGTTTAGAAACTCCAATTCCGTTTGAACCTAATTTAGAAAAACAATATTTAGGAAAAAATCGATTAGAAAAAGCCATTAAAGAACTTTTAAATTATTAATAATATTCTTATTTTTAAGTAATCTTATCAATCTTATGAAGAACAAACAAATCATCTTAAAAAATAGACCCAAAGGTTTTCCTGATGAAACTACTTGGAAGCTAGAAACACAAACAATTCCTGAGTTAGAAGAAGGAGAAATTTTAATTGAACACCATTATGTTTCCTTAGACCCTGCAATGCGTGGCTGGATGAATGATACAAAATCTTACATTCCGCCCGTAGAATTAGAACATGTAATGCGTGCTGGTGCTATTGGAAAGGTGATTAAAAATAACAATAATCCTAAATTTGAAATTGGAGATTGCGTTACCAGTTGGGGCGGAGTGCAACAATATTCTGTTTCTAATGGACATAGTTGGTTAAAAGTTGATGAGAAACTGGCTTCGATGCCAATGTATTTAGGAACTTTAGGAATGCCAGGGATGACGGCTTATTTCGGGATATTAGAAGTTGGAAAAATAAAAGAAGGAGACATTGTTTTGGTTTCTGGAGCAGCAGGAGCTGTAGGATCTATTGTTGGTCAAATAGCAAAAATAAAAGGCTGTACCGTTATTGGTATTGCTGGTGGACAAGAAAAGTGCGATTATATAAAAAATGAATTGGGCTTTGATGCTGCAATTGATTATAAGAATGAAAACATTTATTCTGCTTTAAAAAAGAAATGTCCGAAAGGAATTGATGTCTTTTTTGATAATGTTGGTGGTGTAATTTTAGACGCTGCTTTAAGTAAATTAAGAATGCATGCTAAAGTAGTTCTTTGTGGTGCTATTTCACAATACAACAACAAACATAAAGTTAATGGGCCAAGTAATTATTTATCATTATTAGTAACCCGCTCTACCATGCAAGGTATGGTGGTTACAGATTATTCAAAATATTTCGAAAAAGCAGCGAAAGAAATGGGTATTTGGTTACAAGAAGGAAAACTAAAATCTAGAGAAGATATTTATGAAGGCATAGAAAATTTTCAAGAAACGTATAACAAACTTTTTTCTGGAGAAAAGAACGGAAAATTAGTTTTAAAAGTAAAAGAATAGTGGAACAAGAACATTTTTTTCAATGTCCGCATTGTTGGGAAGAAATCTCTATGATTTTAGACGCCAGCGTCCGAGAGCAAACCTACATAGAAGATTGTGAAGTTTGTTGCAACCCTATTGAGATTTCACCAAATTTTGAAGACGGAGAGTTGATTGGTTTTCGATCTCAATCTATTGATCAATAGGTTGTCTGGTGGCTAATAGTAAAGTTTTAATTCATCATGAATACCTCACTGTTTTTTTTTCTAGTACACAATAAACTTGTAACTATGCCAGCGGATTCTCCCATGAAAATTCCTTAAACATCGCGATCCAATCTTTGGGATAAGGAGCTTTTAGAATTAATTCTTCACCTGAAAAAGGGTGTTTGAATGCTAACTTTCCTGCGTGCAAAAACATATTTTTCCAACCAAAATTTTCATCAAACATAACATCATGGTTTTTATCACCATATTTTGCATCGCCAATTAAAGGGTGGCTAATTTTATTTGTATGTACTCTTAATTGATGCATTCTACCTGTTTTTGGTTTTAATTCTACCAAACTGTAGCGAGAAGAATCATACGGTTTTACTGGGACATCTAAGGTCACTTGCGCTAGTGTTTTAAAATACGTTAAAGCTTCTTTATGCACATTTGCATCGCGTCCTTTTACAGGAGAATCTATCGTTTTGGTTGCTGGTGAAAAGCCTCTTACAACACCGTAATACGTTTTTTCAATTTCATTATTTGTAAATAATTCTTGAAATTTAGAAACAAACGCGGTTTCTTTCGCGAGTAAAATAATTCCTGAAGTTTTTCTATCTAATCGATGAATAGGATATACTTTGATGCCTTTTTCTTCTTGAATCCATTGTAAAAGAGAAGTTTCTTCGGATACATTTCTAGAATGGTGCGCATGATGCACCAACATATTATTTGGTTTGCTTACGCACAAGAGGTATTCATCTTCAAAAACAACTTTCATCGGTATTTTATATTTTAGATTTCAAAAATACTACTTAATTTATAATATTTTTAAAAGTTTTTTAATGTGATTTTTGTATATTTAGATCACTACTAATCAGTTAATTATTAAATGATGAGAATAGCCATTTTAAGTATTTTAGTGATTTTCATGAGCTGTGCAAGTGCTAAGAACACTTTTACTTCAACGGAAATAAATAATTTAATAGGAACAGTAGCGTCAAAAAATATCGAAGCTACTTTTAATTGGGCACAACCAACCGGTTTAAGTAATGTGAGAGGTTTCAATAAATTATTGCCTCCAGGAAGTTCTGCTAACAATATCAATCTCATAGGAAATGCTAATTTCTTTCGAATAAAAAACGATAGCATTCATATTGATTTGCCTTATTATGGCGAGCAACAAATGTCTACAGGATATACTTCTGGCAGCGGAATTAAATTTGAAGGTAAAGCCAGCGAAACTTCAAAAGTATACAATGAAAGAAAAGGAGCTTATATCATAGCATATTCTGTACAGGCTAAAGATGAAAACTATGAAATAATGCTGACACTTTATGCGAATAATAAAAGTAATTTGAACGTAAACAGCAGTCACAGATCAAATATTTCTTACAATGGAGATTGGAAAGAATTAAAAAAGACTTCTAAATAAAGTCCACGTTTTTTAGATTGCTTTCCTTTTGTTTGAAATATTCAAATATTGAATGAGAGCTAAAGCTAAGAGTCCACAAACAAAGAAACCAATAAATAAGGGTAAAGCCGTTTTTTCTATAAAACCACCAATATAAGTTGCAATAGGTACCGCCATAATTGTAGAAACAAATCCATTAATTGCGGCTCCAATACCAGCAATATGCCCAATTGGCTCCATTGCTAGCGCTCTTGTATTCCCAAATAAAAATCCGATTGCAAAAAATTGCATCCAAAAAAAGGCAATTAACACATAAATACTAGGGTTGCTTTCTCCTGAATATAAAAAAATATATACCAAAGGAACAAGCGTAAAAACAATAGCAAAAACATTTACGAGTTTAAACATTCCTAGTTTTACAACTAAGGTTCCGTTTAAAAAAGTTGCCAAACCAATACCAATTGCAAGACCTGCAAAAATAAACGGAAACTCTTCTTTTAAGTCATACTGTTGCTCGAATATTAGTTGACTTGCACTTAAATACACCATAAAAGAACCTGTAATAAAACCAGAAAATAAAGTGAAAATTATAGCATTCTTATGTTTTATAAATTCTTTTACTCCACCTACAAAAAGAGAGAATTTAAACTTCTTTCTCTTCTCTAGCGGTAACGTTTCTGGTTGTCTTTTCCAAAGCCAAATCATTACAAATAACCCAAAAAATAACTGACTATAAAAAATAGACTTCCAGCCATATAAATCTAACATAATCTTTCCTATTGCTGGTGCAACTACGGGTACCAAAATAAAAATAACCACTACAAAAGACATTACTTTAGCCATATAATTACCACTAAAACGGTCTCTAACCATTGCTATACTAATGGTTCTTGGAGCAGAAAGACCAACTCCTTGTAAGATTCTACCAACAATCATCATCTCTAAACTAGTAGCAAACACACAAACTAAACTTGCCATCGCAAAAACAACAAAACCTACGTAAATAACAGGCTTTCTCCCAAAACTATCAGACAAAGGTCCAGAAATTAATTGTCCGAAACCCAAACCTAAAAAAATCATAGTAATTAATAACTGATTATCCCGTGGATGTGTCACATTTATAGACAAACCAATATCTGCAATTGCAGGTAATAATGCGTCTATAGAGAGTGCTACTAAAGACATTAAAGAAGCCATTACAATAATAAATTCTAGTTCTGTTTTTTGCTTAATCTTCATGCTGCAAAAGTAGTTTTTTAAGATTGATATCTATTTGGGTTTTCATAATTTTTAACCAAAAAAAAGGACTGCAAATTGCAGTCCTTTTTAGTATTCTAAAAAAGAAGTTTTATGCTTTTCCTATGGCATCTATTTCTGCATTGTTACCAATTCCTTTTGGATTTTCACCCCATTTATTTTCTCCATTATCACTATCTGTGCATAATAAAATTAAATTATAAATAGGAATTAACATATACCAACCACTTTTACCAACATCATGCATTCTTCTTGCAGTAACAGCTATATATGGTAATAGAACGGCTAAACTATAGAAAGATTCAAAATATCCATCTTCATTAAATTCTCCGTATGTTGTTCCTAGCGCTTTGTCTAAAAAAACTAGAAGAATAGAGAAAATAATGTTAAAAAGAACAAACATCCAATATTCTTTTCTTCTTGCTCTTCCTTTAAAATCTGAGTACTGCTTTAATACTTTTAAATACCAATTCATTTTTTTTATTTATTAATAGTTACACTTATTCTTTTCCTATAAATTCTATTTCTCTGTCACTTCCTTTTCCTTTTGGATTCTCTCCGTATTGATTTGTTTTACTTTCTCCGTCCATACATGTTAAAACTAGGAACCAAAAACCACCAATATAGGGTATTAAGTTTATAAAAAACCAAGCACCACTTTTTCCTAAATCGTGCATTCTTCTTGAACTCACTGCCAATATAGGAATTAAAGTACCCAAAGAATACAGCCCCAAAACTTGAAGAAATAAAAAGCTTGTAGTTCCATCTGCAAAGCTTTCTTCGTAAGAATTCATGTTATTATTCGTATAGAAAAAAAGAAATAATAAGAGTCCTGAAAATAATAAATGAAATAACTGAAACATCCAATATTCTTTCCTTCTTGCTCTACCAGAAAACTTAAAATAATTCCTTAAAACGAGTAGATACCAATCCATAATTTATCTTTTTTTTTGCTAAAATATGTAAAACTAAAACAATCCTCTAGACTTTAATTCTAAATATTTATGAAGCGTATCTCCCGTTAAATTTTCAGGAGAAGTTAACACAGATTGAATTCCGTATTTCTTTAATTCATTCACAATACTTATCTTTTCGTACATAAATTTTTCAGCAATGATACTGTCGTACACCTCTTGAACATTTTCTGCTTCTGTATTTATCAAAGACTGTAACTCGGTGTTTTTAAAGAAAACAACCAAAACTAAATGGTTTTTAGCCAACGCACGCAAGTAGGAGAGTTGCCTGTTCAAACCATCCATCGTTTCGAAATTTGTGTAGATAATTAGCAAACTTCTGTGTGTAATTTTTCTTTTAATAACTGAGTATAAGGTACTAAAATCTGACTCTGAAAAATCTGTTTTCAAGTTGTGTAAAGCTTCAGAAATTAAACTCATTTGCGAGTTTCTTTTTTCAGCAACAATCCAATCTTCTAAACTCTTAGAAAAAGACAACATTCCTGCTTTGTCTTGTTTTCTAAGAATAATGTTACTAATTGCCAACGTTGCATTTATAGCATAATCTAGCAAACTTAATTCATTAAATTGCATTTGCATTGCACGCCCTTTGTCTATAATATTATAAACAGGTTGCGATTTTTCTTCTACATATTGATTCACCATTAATTGGTTTCTCTTCGCAGTCGCTTTCCAATTTAACGTTCTAATGTCGTCACCAGAAACGTATTCTTTAATCTGCTCAAACTCTAAAGAATGGCCAATTCTACGAACCTTTTTCGTTCCGTAAGAAATGGCATCATTGGTAAAAGCCTTAAAATCGAATTCTCTTAATCTTAAAAAAGAAGGATAGCATTTTAATTCTTTTTCTTCTGCTAAAATATATTTTTTAGTCACTAATTGCAGCGGGGAACTCACATAAATGTTGCTGTTACCAAAATTATAAACACCTCTTTCAGATGGTTTTAAATCGTAAAAAAGTATTTTTTCTTCTTTGGATGCTATCAGCAAAGGAAAAATAAAATCTCTCTTTTGAAATTGAAAAGGGACTTCTTCAATAATGGATACATGATTGGTAAACTTATAGTTGTTCTTTATTTTTAAGGTTACCTTATTCAAGTCTCCGTTCGAGAATCTTTCTGGCAAAATGCGTTCTAAAGAAATCCCTTTTTTGGTATTGTACAAAAGAAATACATCCACAAAAAATAATACTGAAAGGATGAATAACAACACTTTAGAAACCTCAAAAAAGATAGGAACAAAAAAACCAACTACAAACAAAACGGAAACCGTTCCTAAAAAGTAGAAAAAACGATTGTTTAGAAAAAGGGTGTTGTAGAAATGTTTCAAATGTTGTGTACTTGTTTAAATGTTTTATGTTGAAATTGACGTCATTGCAAAGATTTTTTATCACTTTCTCTGACAATCTGTTTATTATAATAATTATTTAGTTCTTCGGAATGATGTGCGTTTATCTCGGAATTTCAACAGCTTCAATAATTTGCGCTATAATTTGTTTGCTTCCTAAACCTTCCATTTCTCTTTCTGGCGTTACAATAACTCGGTGTTGTAAAACAGGAATTGTTGCTTTTTTAATATCTTCTGGGGTTACAAAATCACGACCTTCAATTGCTGCAAAAGCTTTTGAAGCGTTTAAAATAGCAATACTTGCCCTTGGTGAAGCACCTAAGTATAGAAATGAGTTAGAACGCGTGTTTACAACAATATTTGCAATGTATTTTAAGAGGTTTTCTTCAATAGCAATCTGATTTACTAAATTTCTAAACTCCATAATTTTAGCCGCAGAAATAACCGTTTCAATTTTACTTGATTTCGTTGTGTTTTTTAACCCCTGTTCTCTAAATATAATTTCATATTCTTCTTCAGCATTCGGATACTCTACATTTATTTTGAATAAAAAACGATCTAATTGTGCTTCTGGCAAACGATATGTTCCTTCTTGCTCAATCGGATTCTGAGTCGCCAAAACCATAAAAGGTTCGTCCATTTTATAGGTTTTACCATCTATTGTGACTTGTTTTTCCTCCATTACTTCAAACAAAGCCGCTTGTGTTTTTGCTGGCGCTCTGTTAATTTCATCAATTAGAATCATGTTGGAAAAAATAGGTCCTTTTTTAAACTCAAATTCAGACGTTTGCAAGTTATAAACCGAAGTTCCTAAAATATCTGAAGGCATTAAATCTGGCGTAAACTGAATTCTACTAAATGCTGCCGCAATGGTTTTTGATAATAGTTTAGCAGTAATGGTTTTTGCCACTCCAGGAACGCCTTCAATTAAAACATGACCGTCTGAAAGTAACGCCACAATTAACAAATCTAACAGGTCTTTTTGCCCCACAATTACCTTTTTTAATTGTGCTTTAATTTTGAAGACATTTTCTTGTAATTCAGCAAGATCTATTCTGCTTTTAAAGGCAATAGCATCAGAATTTTGTTCGTTGTTGAAGTGGTCTGTATTTGGTGTTTCCATCGTTATTTTTTTAAGAAATTTTCTATCATTTTATGCAATCCAATTAACTCTTCTTCAGAACATTCTAGCTTCTTATTTAAAGTAATAATTGTATGTATTAAATATTTTGTTTTTTGGATTTCATTTCCAGATTTAGCAGCTAATTTTATAATAAAATCCGTATTTAAATTAGCGGTATCTATTAAATACTTTGAGCGGACTTTCGACAAGAAAAAAGCAATTTTTTTATCTACTAGATTTTTATGATCGGCTTCACTTAAATACAAATTAGAAATGGTTTGTGTAAAAGCAACCGTGGTATTTTTTAGCGGTTCTAAAACAGGTATTGCACGTTGTTTTCTTCTCGCATTAAACAGCATAAATAATAATAAACCCACTAGAGAAACAAATAAAAACCAAGTTAAGCTTTTGTGCTTTAGAAAGAACTTAAAAATAGAGGGTTTCTTTTCTTCAGCATCTGAATATGCACTTGTTTTTATATGATTGTCCCATAGAATAGGCTGTTTTGGAAGGTAGGAGAGTAGGTTTTCTACATATACTTCCTGATCATTTAACAAATAATAGTTGCTAAAAACAATCGGATTGGTATGCAAATAAAAAGCCCCTTTGCCATGGTGTATTTTAATAAAATTAGGAACTTCTTCTCCGTCTATGTTGGTTGTTCCCAAAACAATAGTCTTGTTCTCATTGTATTCTAAAAAGTAATTTCTACGGATGTTTCTTTCAAAATTATAGGGTTGATCACTAAAATCTTTGTGTTTTAAATAAAATGTCCCTTTCAATTTCCTTAGAGCAGCTACGTCAAAAACTTCTGTATCGAGATTATTGGTCGTAAACTCTAACTGTTCTTTAAAATTTTCTTTGAAGAAATTTAAGGCTATAAATGCCGAATTCCCTTGTTTCACATAGTCTAAAAGAGCCGTTGTACCTGCTGCAGTTTGTTTATAAGCGGCATTTTTAATAAGAATATAATTGCTAAACTTAGTACTAACCGTATCACTTTTAAATAATAAGTAATCGTAGAGATTTTCTTTTAATTTGATTATTTTCTGATCTTTAAAAAGTGTTGCCGCTTCGTTAGAAATAATATAATTACCAAACGGACTTTTCTCTTTTTCGCTATAATTTTCTTTCCAATCTGTTTTTGTACAACTTGTAAAAACAACAATCGATAGAATAAAAAGAGTTTTTAATAAGTGCTGAAGTTTTCTCATTTCTTTACCTTGGTTTTAAATGATGAGTACTTCTCTTTAATTTTATTAAAATCGTTGCTATCAATAGGGAAATCGCCATACCAAACATATGTGTACACATAAGAAAGATAAGAGAACTCTTCTCTAATAGTTCCTTGTTCTAACTCATATGTATAGGCGGTATTTGTTTTATCTTTATGATAATCAATCAATTTTTTGTTTGATAATTCCTTTAAAACAGACAGATAGTTATAACGAACTGCCAACCTAAAGTTCTGCTCTAAAATTGCTTGTGCTAACAATGCTTCTAAATCTACTTCGTGAATATCTTCATCTTCATACACTAGTTTTTCTGCAACTTTCTTCTTTCCTTTTTTGAAGTTCCAAAAGCCAATTTCAGAACCTAAAACCAATTTTAAAATAATAAACACGACAAAGCCACCTAATAAAAATGGAAAAATAGCCTGCATGAAAGAAGCAAAAGCTCTTAGAAAACTCAAATCTGTAGAAGAGGCTTCATTTTCTTCAGGGATTTCTTCTTCTGTATATACAAATTCTTTATCGGTGTATCTTAATTTGATCGCTTCTTGAAAAGACCTTTTAGCCGTATAATCAATTGTTTTTACATATTTTGTAGTGTCTTTTACCACAGCAATACTGTCTAAAAGGTGCTCTTGTGCATTTGTAATAAAAGAGAATTGAGCCATGATAAAAAGTACAAGGAGTTTTCTCATGAGCGCAACTGGTGTTTTCGAGCCACTTTAAAAGGCAAGATTAAATAGTAATAACTAATAGACGCTAAACTAAATAGTATAATTGCGAAGCTTACAATTGTAGGCATTTTGTTCGAGTATCTGGTTACATATCCTTCTAAAAAAGCTGCCGCTATGGTAAACGGAATGGTGCTAATAAAGATATAAAAAGCATCTCTAACCCCTTTTTTAAAAGATTCGAAACGTTTTAAAGTTCCTGGGAATAAAATACTTGCGCCAATAATATACCCCGTAGCTGCTTCAATAATAATTCCGAAAATTTCGTAAGTTCCGTGAATCCAGATTCCTTTTAAACTGTCGAAAAAACTATTTTGCTGATAGAAAAAAGCTTGAAAAACGGCCACCATAATTCCGTTTACCACCACATAATACCCCGTTCCAATTCCTAAGAATAAGCCCGAAAGAAACATGTTTAAGCCCACTCTTTGGTTGTTGTTATAAATACCAATAAAGGTTCCCCAATTGCTACCTCCTTTGTAAATAGCCATGGCATCGCCACTTTCTATATTCTCTAAAGTAAGATCTACATATTCGTTTCCTAAAATTTGTCTTGCAAAAGTCTCATCATTAAAAGTTGATAATAACCCAATGAAAAAGCAGATAAAGAAGAATATAAAAGACAAATAAATGTATTTTTTATATTGATAGGCGAGGAGTGGTACTTTGTCAAAAAAGAAATATAATAAAATATTTTGATCTCTTCTTTTGGCGTGATATACCTTATCAAAACTACTTTTAGCAAGCTTATTTAGATAGGTAGTCACTTTACTTTTAGGGTAATAGGTTTGTGCATATACCAAATCATTCATGATTTTTATATGCAGGTTGGCTATGTCGTCTGGACTTTTTTTATTTTTATTTGAATTTACTTGTTCAAATTCAAGCCATTTTTCTTTATTTTGCTTTATAAAAGCGACCTCTCTCATTAAGAGCGAATTTAACCATTGCATGAAAACACTCCAAATAAAAACAGCACAAAATGTAAATATTAATTTTACGGTAGCCAATGTTGGTCAGCGTTTGTTAGCTTTTACACTAGACAATGTTCTTAAATTTGCATACTTGTACTTTGTGTATTATGTATTTGATTTTCAAGCAGTAGAACGTCTTTTTTCTGGCGATAATTGGACCATACAAGCTGTGGGTATTTTAGTTTTAATTCCGGTTACTTTTTACTCTTTGTATTCAGAAATTTTATTAGACGGACAAACATTAGGTAAAAAACTTTTAAAGATTAAAGTTATAAATGAAGACGGATTTAAACCTAGCATTACAGATTATGTAATGCGTTGGTTTTTACGTATTGTAGATTTTAATTTGTTTATTTTATTAGGGGTTTATATTTATTCTGTGGGTTTAGATAATGAAGATTTCTTATTAGGATTGGCTTTTTTAGGCGGAAAACTAATTGGTCTGTTATTAATTATTTTCACAAATAAGAGTCAGCGTTTTGGAGACATCATAGCAAATACTATTGTAATTTCTTTAAAAGACGAAGTTCAGTTTTCTGAAACCATCTTAGAGAATATCTCAAGCAAATACATTCCAACGTACCCGAATGTGATTCGCTTGTCAGACAATGATGCTCGTATTATTAAAAACACATTTCAGTCTGCTAAGAAATTTAACGATTATAAAACTTTAATCAAACTTCGTTCTAAAATACTAGAAGTAACCGAGATTAAATCGGTGCATAAAAGCGATATTAAATTTATAGATGTTGTCTTAAAAGATTATAATTATTATACTCAAAGCATGTAACTATTGTGCTTTGTGATTTTCTATTTAACATAATATAAATTATAGTACATTTATAAAGTAATTTCTGTATAGCCGTTTTTACGGCTATTTACACATAATATCAGATATAGTGCCTTTAGGTCTATATCGGCAGATATTATGTTAAAAGAAATTACGGCTAATTTAACTTCTAGATTTGTTTGATAGCTATAATTCTCTATTTTTGTTTAGTACTTTTAACATTATGTAAAATAGGAATCAAACATTGTAACTATTAAACCTTTTAATATTTTCTTTTTTTCCTTTATGAAAAAAGAAATCGACTTTTTAGGAGATTTACGAACACTAAAAAATATAAACGCGTGAGCTAAACAAAAAAATCAAGACTTACATATAATCTTGGAAACAATTACGGTTCGTCTCTTTCTATTTTAAGCCATTTAGCGTTAAGAAAATGTCTGGGAGACATTTTTAGATAAATACTATTTAAAGCAAGATTATAGTTTAGTTTTGTATCTAAATACAATTTTCTACTAGATAATTGTATTTGGATAGCCTAAAATATTACGTTCCATTATCTTATTGTTTTCCCATAATTACATTAATTAAATATAATTTTGTATTATTATACTTAAACATTAGGATAAACAATAAAACATTATAAAAATGGATACTATTCGGAAAAACTCCGCAAATAACGAATTAGATAAAACTGACGAACAAATAATTAGACTCTTACAAAAGAATGCGAGATTATCTAATAAGCAAATTGCTGCAGAAGTTGGTATTGCAGAGTCTACCTGTTCTGAAAGGATGCGTAAATTACAGCGAAAAAAAATATTCTTCGGGTTTCACGCTATTGTTGATTCTTCTAAACTTGGTACGAATATAGAAGCAATGGTTGCCATAAAATTAACCAAAAACACAAAAGATCAAGTTGATCATTTTAAAAATGCAATGTCTTTGTTACCTGAAGTTGTAAATATTTACCATTTAGCAGGTCAAATTGATTTTCTGCTTTACATTGCAGTAAGAGATAAAAATCATTTAAGGGATTTTGTAATGGATCATGTTACAAAAGACTACGTCAAAAGTTTAGAAACTTCTTTGATTTATGATTTTTCACAAAACCCATTATTTCCTATTTATTTGGATCATGAATAAAGGAGAAATTCTAATTAAAATATTGATTAGATCTTCTCCTCTATACTTGCTAATTGAAAAAATAAATGATATTTATATTTTTAACTTGAAACAAACAACTTTGGTTTCAGACATCGCTTCAATAGCAGATTTTAGGCCTTCTCTGCCTATCCCGCTGCTTTTAACGCCGCCAAAAGGCATCGCATCTATTCTATAATCTGTAGAATCGTTAATCATTACACCAGCGCACTCTAGTTCGTTAATTGCTTTATGTGCATGATTAATATCATTCGTAAAAATTGCGGTATGCAAACCAAAAGGAGATTTATTACAGCATGCGATCGCTTCATCTAAGTTTTTTATTTTTGAAATCGTTACTACAGGTCCAAAAACTTCTTTGCAATTGGCGATATCATTATTACAGTCAGCCTCCAAAATGGTTGGCACATAACAATTTCCAATTGTTTTTCCTCCACTAATTATTTTTGCTCCATGATTTATGCTTTCGGCAACAAACAGCTCAATCTGATTAATTGATTCTTTACTAATAATTGGTGCAATATCTATATCTTCAGACAAAGGTGAACCCATTTTTAAAGTAGCCGTTACTTGAGAAAAATGAGTTAAAAATGAATCGTATATAGTTTCTTCTACAAAAATTCGTTTTACACCCACACAATTTTGTCCACTTGCAAAAAATGCTCCTGAAACACAAGATTGAACAGCGTCTTTAACATCAGCATCAGACAAAACGATTACAGGGGAATTAGAACCCAATTCCATCACTATTTTTTTTAGTCCTGCTTTTCTTTGGATAACCTTTGCTGCTGCTACTCCCCCCGTAAAACTTATCAATCTTATGCGATCATCGCTAATGAGCGCATCACCAAAGTATTCTGGAGAACCTGTAATGATACTTAACATTTCTTTTGGTAAGCCAGCTTCATAAAGAATTTCTCCAAACTTAATGGCTACTAAAGGCGTATAATCACTTGGTTTTAATATCACCGGATTTCCTGCAGCAATTGCTGGTCCTAGCTTGTGACAAATTAAGTTTAAAGGATCGTTAAAAGGGGTAATGGCAACAACAATACCAATGGGTACTTTTACTTCGTACCCCACTCTGTCTTCTGAACCAGAAACAGCGTTAAACGGAATGGTGGCTCCAATTATTCTTCCTGCTTCCTCTGCAGAAAGTTGCATGGTATTTAAAGCTCTAGTAACTTCTTTTCTTGCCTGAACTATTGTTTTTATTCCTTCTGTTGCAATGAGATTCGATAATGCATCAAATTCTCGCTCCATTAGGGTTACGGCTTTTCTAAGAATTGCCATTCTTTTTGAAGCTGGCATTTTTTTACCAATTGCCTCTCCTATTTTTGCTACATCAAGGGCATTCTTTACATCTTGTTCCGTTGATTGCGGGACAGTTCCGATTTTATCTCCTGTATAACTATTATAAACAGGTACGGTACTTGTATTTTTTTTATCTATTACCATGTTTTAATTTTTAACCTTTAACTATTGATATAATATCATTGTACAAAGCAAAACCAGTTTCAATTTTCCCAGCTCCAGTGCCAACTATTGTAGTATCTCCTAAAATATTAGAGGTGATTTTTAAAGCATTCGTAGCACCTAAAATACCATATAATGAATCATTCATTGGTATCAGTTTAGGGCAAACTGAACCATGGACAATACTTTTATCATCCTTCCAAACGCTTCCAATTAGTTTCCATCTTTTATTATTTGATGCTGCTTCTTTTACATCTGAAAGTGTAATTTTAGAGATTCCCTTTACGGCAATATCTTCTTGAATTAATTGCACATCAAAAACAACATTTGCCAAAATCATTACTTTAGCCAACGTGTCTAATCCTTCAACATCACTTGTAGGATCTGCCTCTGCATATCCTAGTTTTTGTGCCTGTGAAAGTGCATCATTATAAGACATTCCTAATTCCATTTTAGATAAAATATAATTAGATGTTCCGTTCATAATACCACTTACAGCAGTAATACTTGAACCTAAAAGACCATTGTTTAAAACATTTATAATAGGGGTACCACTCATTACAGTTCCTTCAATTGCTAACGTTTTTCCCTTTAGTTTAGCCAAATTAAAGATGTGTTCATACCCTATAGCAAAAGGACCTTTATTAGTAGTGACAACATGCTTACCTGAATTTAGTGCAGTTTCTATATGAGATATTGCTGGCTGCCCTGTTTTAATATCTGTGAAGCTAGCCTCAATGATGATATCTGCATTAATTTCTTGTATCGCTTTAGGAATGTCAAGTATATTCTCTGATAACAAACTATAATCAGCGTTATTGGCATTTGTAAGCACTTTCTGCATATCTATTCCATTCGCATCGATCAGACTGCCTTTCATGATATCTAAAATACCTACCGTTTGTATTTCTAAATTTTTAGCCAGCGGTAATACCGAATTATTTCTTAAGATAATTTCAGCTAATCCTTGTGATACAATTCCAAATCCTACATATACTATTTTTACCATTTGTAATTATTTAAATTCATGTTTATGCCACAAATCTATATATATATTCATATACAATAATTATTACCGTAAAGGATTCTGTTATTTTGTGTTTTTAGTAAATTATATGCGATTGTTAATGCAAAACATATTTAAAACAAAATTTAAATCGTTTGTAAAACATTTTATGAAGCAGATAAGTTTTTATTGGAGAAATTTGAGAGCTAACTTTAATGTGTTTTTTAATACAACCTAATGTAAAAATTGGATACTATGGCCAGCATATAATTCGTTTTATTTTTCCTTTCCACACACATTTCCACTTCTCTCCTATTGTCATTTCGTAAAAAGCATATTCCATTAAATTTTAAAAGAAAGTTTTTAGAAGTAAGGTTTGAGAAGAAAAAATAAAAGAAGATTGGTATTGTAAAAAGCTTTTTACCAAAGCAAAGTAACATAACGCAGAACATTATAGTACATTTATATTATATTTTCTCTACAGCCTTTTTTAACGATTTTTATACACAATACTAGAGATTAACCGCGTCATTTCGAGGAACGAAGCAATCTGTTCGTAGTTTACAAAAATCTTTTAAAATTTAATTATTCATTCTTACAGTACCAAGACCCAATCTATAAAATTCCTTCAGAATGCTGTACTTGTTATAAAAAAAATAAAGCAGATTCGTATGGTGTAAAGCTTTCCCAGCAAAGAAATCCATCAATAAAAATTATCAGAATAGCACTTTTATGCGATATTTAATAAGGATATCAGATCGTTAGAATTAACGAAGAAATTTAATTCATTTTAGAGTGCAGAAAGGGTAAATTGTGGGGAGAGCAGGATTCGAACCTGCGAAGACGTAGTCAACGGAGTTACAGTCCGTCCTCGTTGGCCGCTTGAGTATCTCCCCTTTTATTTATTGTTTCAATGAACATGCAAATTACTTTCGTAATGCATTGTTTTTTTTAACGATTGCGAATATACAAAGTTTTCATATATGTCCTAAAAAAAGTATGTTTTTTTTCAACTTTATTTTTCAGTCGAATAGTAGGTTTTAAGAATCCGTCATTGCGTATTCTATGACTATACCAAATATATTTTCTATTATTTATGCAGCATATTTTAAAACATTTACATAGGGAGTTTGTCTTTTAATAGTTGCAAAAATACGTGATAATAACTTATTTCTAATGATGTTAATTGTACTCATTTTATTTTTTCCTTGATCAACTCTACGATTATAGTATATTTTCATTTCAGGATTATTTTGTATTGCTGATTTTGCGCACATATCAAAAAGGCTTTTGAGTTTTTTATTAGCAAGATTGCTCACTTTAGTTCTTCCTCTGATACTTGTTCCAGAGGTGTTAGGGAAAGGAGCAATACCACAATAAGAAGCAAATTTTCTCCAAGATGCAAATTTTGTAAATCCGTTGGTTGTTACAATCATAAATAAAGCTGTCTGGTTTCCTACACCTTTAATACTAATAATTAATTTATACTGTTGTTTTAGTTGCTGGTTTGATTTAATAATTTCTTTCATTTCAGCTTCAATAGTCTTAATTTGTTTGGTAAGGTATTTTATCATTCTTTCTTGAGTTTCTAAAAGAAGTTGATTTTCTTTTCTAGTATAAATTCTTTTTTGCTCTTTAAGTGTTGATTTATGACCAGCTCTTTGTTTAACCAATCTTTCTCTTAATGTTAGTAGGCGTTTCAATTGATTAATACTTTTTGATGGCAGTTTATAGGGTTTTATTTCGTCTCTTAATGATAGCCATACAACGCAATTTTTGTAGCATCTACTTTATCATCTTTTCCTCTGGATATTCCTAACGATTTCTTTATCTCTAATCCTGGAATTAATGCAAAATAAAAATCATTTTCATCAAAAAATAAAGAAATTTGTTCAGAATAGATACCAGTGTGTTCTAAAACAAATAAAGTTTGCTCTTTAGAAATAGGATTGTTTTTTTCTACCCATTTAATAAGTCTTTTAAAGCCTTTAGGATTATTCTCAAATACTTGATAAAGCCGGTTACTGTGAATACGAACATCAAAAGTTAATTTACTAATGTCAATACCAATTGTTTGTTTAATTTTATAATTTTGTTTTGTGTTAGTAAAAATGATTACGTTGACTAAAACCTTTAAAAGGTCGAAACTGAAATTCTATTTGGTCCTTTGTAATCGAAAATGAAAAGAATGGAGACTAATACGCAAAATAGAGCTAATAATTCTAGAGGGACGATAAGTTCACTCCATTCTTTTTTATTAAAGAAATGAAATTCTTTAATGCTGTATAATATAGCAATTAAATGATATAATTAGACTTTGCTAATCTAAAGGAGGCACGAAGCAAGCTGTCCATTATTACATCCTACTTCATTGTGTAGCCACTCTTATCTTCCATTCTTTGCATTAGGTTGCCACGTTGTACCTCCTTGCAACAACAACAACAACAACAACAACAACAACAACAACAACAACAACAACAACAACAACAACAACAACAACAACAACAACAACAACAACAACAACAACAACAACAACCCACTACCCTACGCACGACTCTCCCTCACCTTTCCTCCCCAAAAAGTCCATTTTTAAAAAATACAGTCTTGCAGTCTCCGAACAAATCTCGAGCCAAGCCCGAACAAAACCCCTTAAAAAAGTTGTTTTTGTGTCATCACATGTAATTAGAGGTCAGCACCGTTTACAACCTGTCAGTTTGTGTCAATACGTGTCAGAAGGTTTCAGGTGTTTGGTTATCTTAGTTTTAGACTTTAGATTTGGAATCTATTAATCATAAAAAAAAATAATTATGGCAACATTTGAAAAAGGCATACTTGGCGGGTTTTCTGGCAAAGTAGGCAACGTAGTAGGTGCTAGATGGAGAGGTGAAAATGTAATGCGTAGTTTACTAAAGCGTGGTAATTACACAGCTACCGCAAAACAGGAAGAACAACGTCAAAAATTTAAAACCCTCATTGGTTTTTTAAGTCCGATTGTAGACGTATTAAATCCTTATTTTGGGAATCCACAGGGCAATCTATAAATAAATAAAACTACACCTCTTTTCTCAACACCTCTAAAGGCGGACTTCTTAAAACCGATTTCAAATTGCTGACACCAATAAGTACTACTAAAAAAGTAACACCAGGTAAAAAGACCAGAAAAGGAATTACAGCGGGTATAAAAGGTTCTTTGAATAAAAAGGTGGCTAATAACTGACTCCCAATTAAAGACAATAAAATACCAGTTAAACTTCCTAAGATTCCTAAATAGACATATTCTAAGGCTGTAATTTTTAAAATTTGTTTGCTTTTTGCTCCGAGTGTTCTTAATAAGACACTTTCTTTAATTCGTTGGTATTTGCTATTTCTCACAGAACCTATCAGCACAATAAAACCTGTTAAAATGCTAAAAAATGCCATAAAATTGATAATCCATGAGATTTTATCTAAAATACCTTCCACTAGCGTAAATACTTGCCTTAAATCTAAAATGGTCACATTCGGAAATTGTTGCACCAAATCTCTTTGTAAGGCTGCTGAACTTTCTTTGTTAGGCACCTGTGTGGTCATCACATTAAATTTTGGCGCATTTTCTAAGACTCCGGTTGGAAATAAAATTGAAAAATTGACTTTCATACTGCTCCAATCTACTTTTCGAATACTCCCCACAATCGTTTCCATCAACACTCCTTGAACGTTAAAAACAACGGCGTCTCCTACATTTAAATTTGCATCTCTCGCAATATTGTCTGCAATAGAGATATAAATAGGTACTCCTTGGAGTCTTTTTCCTGTAAACTCACCGGCTACAATCTCTTCTGTCGCAGATAAAGCATTTCTATACGTAACTCTAAATTCTCTATTTAAAATCCACTTACGCATTTTAACCGTGGTGTCTTTGCGAATCTCATTGACCGATTCACCTCGAATGCTTTGCATGCGCATGGTAATGATTGGTATGTTGTCAATCACTTCTAAGCCTTTGCTTTTAAAGGTTTCTAAAAGCGCGGTTTCTTGGATGCTTTGTACATCCATTAAAATGATATTGGCATCACTTTTTTTATTTTCGATCGTTGTTTTAGCAAGTAAAATATCTTTGGTAAAATACAACGTACTAATTAAAAAAGTACCGAAACCAATGGCCAAAACAAGTACCAAGGTTTGGTTGTTGGGGCGAAATAAGTTTAATAAACTTTGGCGTTGGGTATATCCCCAAGAACTGGGAAAGTATTTTTTAATTAGTTTGATGAATGCATTGGCTACCCCCCCCATAATAGCAAATATGATGAAAATACCGAGCGTAAAAAACAGGCCATTTAGGGCATCTTTTAGAATCCAAAAAGAAAACAAAAAGATAAAAAGTAGTATTAAAAACCCTACTGCAATTCGTGCTATTTTAGGTTTTTGTAAATTGTCTTCAGCACCTCTTAAAACTTCTAATGGCGATATATACCAAGTGCCTAATAATGGCAGTAATGCAAACAAAATAGACATTAATACACCTAATGAAATCCCCATAATTATAGGCCAAATAGAAATTGATATGGCCACATTAAAGGGTAAAAAATCTTGTAAAATATAAGGAAATCCATATTGTAAAACAATTCCTATAGCAGCACCAAGTATACCTCCTATAAGTCCGATGCTTAAAATTTGAAACAAATAAATTAAAAAGGTTTGTTTTCTAGAAGCTCCTAAACATTTTAAAACAGCTACGATTTTTAGTTTTTCTTTAATATAAATATGTACAGAACTTGCTATACCAATGCATCCTAATAAAAGCGCAATAAAAGCAACTAAATTTAAAAACCGACTCACATTATCGTATCTTCTTCCCAAACGTTGACTTGTACTTGTATGGGTATCTAAATCTGCATTTTCCGCTTTAAGAATAGGAGCTATTTTTTTATCTAATCTTTCTAAATCCATTGCTGGAGCTTCAAAAAAGTATTGGTATTCTTTTCTACTGCCAACTTGCAACAATGCTGTTTCTTCTAAAAAACGATAAGGAATTAGAACAGTTGGTGCTATAGAAGAGGAAATCGCTGTACTACCCGGAATTGATTTTAAAGCGCCTAGAATAGGAATTGTAAGTTTGCCTAATTTTATGGAATCGCCAGGATTTAGATTGTATTGTAATAACAAGGTCGCATCTACCAATGCACCACCTAATTCTTGATAATTTTCACCAGCAGCTACTGGGTCTGTTGCCAAATTTCCGTAAAAAGGGAATGCTCCTTCAATCGCTCGTACTTTTACTAATTTGGTGCCGTTATTTTTTGGGAAAGCAGCCATAGAAACAAAATTGACTTCAGAGGCACTTGCTCCTAAGGAATCTATAATTGCTTGTACTTTTTTAGAGGGAATTTGTTTGCTATCAATCAAAAAATCGGCGCCCATTAAGGCTTTCGATTGCAGTTGTATATTCTGTTTTAAATTATCACTAAATAATTGAATGGAAACCACCGCTGCAATTCCTAATATAATAGATGCCATAAAAAGCATTAATCTAGAAAGACTTGCTTTTCCGTCTCTCCAAGCCATTTTTAAAAGCCACTGTAAATTCGCTTTAGATTTAATTGTACGCATTAAATAGTGTTGGTTTTTTCGTTTGAAGTAATCTTTCCTCCTTTTAAGCGTAAAATTTGTTGTGTTCTGTTGGCCAAATCTAAATCATGTGTAATAATCACCAAAGTGGTACCGGCTTCTTTATTCAATTCAAAAAGTAATTGAATCACCTTTTCGCCTGTTTCTTCATCTAAATTCCCGGTAGGTTCATCGGCAAATAAAATAGACGGTTTGTTAGAAAAAGCTCTTGCCAATGCCACGCGTTGTTGTTCTCCACCAGATAATTGAGACGGATAATGGTGCAAACGATCTGCTAACCCTACCTTTTCCAACAAAGCGATACCAAATGTAGCGGCATTTTTTTCGCCTTGTAATTCTAAAGGTACAATGACGTTTTCTAAAGCCGTTAATGTAGGGAGCAGTTGAAAATTCTGAAAAATAAAACCTACTTCTTTGTTTCGCAATGCCGCACGTTCGTCTTCATTTAAATCTTGCAGAGGCGTTCCGCATAATTCAACGGTTCCTGAACTTGGATAATCTAAACCTGCACACAAACCTAACAACGTAGTTTTACCACTTCCAGATGGACCTACAATTGAAAAAACACTTCCTTTTTCTACTTCGAAAGAAATAGTACTAATTACTGTTAATTTTTTAGATCCACTAGTATACGTTTTCTCTAAATCATTAATCTTTAATATATTTGACATTCTTCTTTTTTAATTTTTATCTAAAATAAGCTGATGTTTAAAAATAACCAATTACTGAAACATACCAACAATAGAACTCGAAATATTTTCTTAAAATTTTGTTATTTTTCTTTGCTGATATTCTTGTGCGCCTGCAAATCTGATGTTCCTAAAAAAGCAACAACTATAGAAACCACAACACCTAAAACTGAAATTAAGCAGCCTGAAGATACACGTTCTAAAAGAATTGTTTTTTTTGGGGATAGTTTAACTGCTGGTTACGGTTTAAACGATGTTACCGATGCATTTCCTGGAATTATTCAACATAAAATAGACTCTTTGCAATTGAATTATCGCATTGTTAATTCTGGTGTAAGTGGAGAAACTACTTCGGGTGGAAAAAATAGAATCGATTGGGTTTTAAATGAAGAACCAAGCATTTTTGTTTTAGAATTGGGCGCAAATGATGGTTTAAGAGGTGTTCCTTTAAAACAAACAAAAGAAAACTTACAAGCTATTATAACTGCAGTTAAAAACAAGTATCCTACTACAAAAATTGTTTTAGCAGGCATGCAAATTCCGCCTAATATGGGACAGGATTATACCTCGGAATTTAAAAATATATTTCCTGCATTGGCTCAAAAAAACGATTTATTTTTGATTCCCTTTCTATTAGAAAATGTTGGTGGTATGGCAGGTTTAAATCAATCGGATGGCATTCATCCAACAAAAGAAGGGCATCAAATATTGGCTAAAAATGTTTGGACTGTTTTAGCGCCTTTGCTTTAATAAAGCGATGAAGATACTTTACGTATCGTAACCTTTATGTAGCAAAAATTATTTCCTATTCTTTCGCTTCTTTCTCCAAATGATATAAAATAAAAAAGCTAAGATGGGCATAATGATAATTACAATCACCTCAAATGGATCTGTAAAATCTAACGGTTTGTTATCGTCTGGGTTTGGCGTACCTATTGGTAATTGTAAAATAACGCTGTTATATATTGCTGCGAGCATATTTTTAAGGATTTATAGTCAAATTTATGAAATTAAAAACACCTTACAAGCATAAAACCAAATTACATTATTCAAAAAACTTTTTCCCCTTAGGTTTTACACTAATTAGTACTTGCAATTGCATGTAGTACCCTTTTATGGGGAAATTTCGCAAAAAAACACCCTATTTTTTTTTATAGTATACTGCGCTAAAAATTCACTTTACCGTCTAATTCTTAAAATAGTATCAATTGATTTAACGAGCTATCTTATCTAAAACAGCGATAATTTCATGCTCCTTTTAGCTTACTGCTCATAAAAGTTACAGTTTGATTTGTAATTTTAAAAAAGGAAAAAGCGGATGCCATTTTTAAAGTTTCCCTACTGCTATTTTCTGTGTTTTTTGGTGGCAGATACGTACTCGTTTCACCTGTAAATAAAACAGTATTTTAGAAATAGCACCTTTAAAATTCTTAAAACTATTTTATATAGTTTTAAGGACCAATCTTGTACTACCTATTGATTATCAAACACCTTTTGTCTACTTTCTTATTAAAAAAATTGTTTCAATCAGATTTTTAGCAAGCACTTGCAAAATTAAATGTACCTTTGTTAACCAAGTGGTTAAACTATATAGTTAGAATGACAAAAACAAAAGACAAAAATACAGAAGAACAAATATTAAATGCGGCTAAAAATATATTCCAAACAAAAGGAATGGATGGTTCTCGTATGCAAGAAATTGCTGATAAAGCAGGTATAAATAAAGCAATGCTGCATTATTATTATAGAAGTAAGCAATTGCTTTTTGAGGCTGTATTTAAAAATGCATTTTCATTACTAGCCCCTCAATTGAACACCATTTTAAATGATGATTCTTCTATTGAAGATAAAATAAAAAACTTTACAGTAGACTATACTTCATTTATGATGAAACATCCTTATTTACCAAAATTCATTATACAAGAACTGAATAGAAATGAAGATTTTATTAAAAAGCTAAAAGAAAATGCAGGATTTCCTAATCTTAAAAAATTCAAAGAAAAGGTGGCAGAAGAAATCAAACTCGGTACCATAAAACCAATAGATGCAGATCAATTATTTGTAAATATATTGGCGTTAAACATATTTCCTTTTTTAGGAAAACCATTAATAAAAGCCATTACAAACAAAGACGAAAATAACTATAAAACATTTGTTAACCAGCGTAAAACAGCGGTAGCAGATTTTATTATTAATGCTATAAAGACCTCATAAAAATGAAACAGTTCTTATTTTTTTTAACAATACTAACATCCCTTTCGGGTTTTTCTCAGCAAAGTATCAGCTTAGAAAAATGTTATCTTTTGGTAACAGAAAATTTTCCGTTAGCTAAGCAAAAACAACTTTTAGAAGCACAGAATAAACTAGATTTAGAAGTTATCTCTACATTAAAATTGCCACAAATTAATTTAGCTGCACAAGCAAACTATCAATCCGAAGTTATAGAAATACCAATTGCAAATGCAAACTTAGAGTCTTTAAATAAAGACCAATATAGAGCAACACTTTCTGTAAATCAATTCATTTATAATGGCGGCATAACCAATGCTTCATTAAAAGTTAAAGCTGCACAGTTGAAAACCAAACAAAAACAAATAGAAGTTAGTTTGCATCAATTAAAGCAACAAATCAATCAACTTTATTTTTCTATTTTACTGTCTCAGGAATCTAATTTGTTATTAAATGCTAAAAAAATACAACTAGAAGCAAAACTTAAAGAGGTTACTTCTGGCATAAAGTATGGCCTTATTTTACCTGCTTCAGATAAAATTCTAGAAGCCGAATTATTAAAAATTAGGCAACAATTTTACGCATTAGAAAGTAATAAACAAACATTAATAGAAACATTATCTAGTCTAATAAACAAACCTTTAAACCCGAGTACTTTGTTTAAAAACCCGCTAATAGAAACGCAATTTCAAACAGCATTAACAAGACCAGAACTAGCGTTATTTCAACTTAAAAAAGAAGAAATTGAAAATTCAGAAAATTTAATATCTAAGCAAAATGCTCCTAAATTATTAGGTTTTGCAACAGGAGGTTATGGCAACCCTGGTTTGAATATGTTAGACAATTCTTTTCAACCTTTTTACACCTTAGGTGTTCAATTAAAATGGAATGTTTTTGACTGGAATTCCAATAAAAAACAACGTAAATCAATCGCTATTCATAAGGATATTGTAGATAACGAAACCGAAATTTTTAAACTGAACACAAAAATCGAATTAAATAAGGAACAAAAAAATATTGATAGAATGACCACAATCATTGCGTCTGATACGGAGATTATTAACCTTAGACAAGAAGTTCTAAAAATGGCAGATTCACAGCTTAAAAATGGCGTGATTACTTCCTCTGCTTATATTACAGAGCTCACTAATTTATACGAAGATGAAAACACATTAATACAACATAAAATTGAGTTACAACTAGCGAAGGCTAATTACAATATCATTAAAGGACACTAAAAATAAAATTTCGCGGATTTGGCTGATGTAATTTAAAGACAGGAAATACAATCAAATGATAATCAGTGGAAACTAAAATACAAAACATGAAAAAACACACCTATATAGTAAGTTTAAGCATCGCAGCTACACTGTTGTTTTCTTGCAACAACGAAAATGGAAAAGCAGATGGTTACGGCAATTTTGAAGCTACAGAAATAACTATTTCCGCAGAAAATAACGGAAAACTAATACAGTTTGCTGTTCATGAAGGTGATCAATTGGAAGCAAATCAATTTATAGGTTATATAGACACGATTCCGTTGTCTTTAAAACGTGAGCAATTAGTTATTTCTAAAGCTGTAATTAGTTCTAAATCTAGAGGTGTTTTGTCTCAAATTAATGTGCTAAAAGCGAAGTTAAAATCAGCAAAAATAAACAAAACACGAACTGAAAATCTAATAAAAGATAATGCTGGTACACAAAAACAGCTAGATGATGTTACAGGAGAAATGAATGTTATAAAAAGTCAAATTAGAAGTGTAGAAATTCAAAATGCACCCGTTGTAAATGAACTGAAATCTATGGATGTTCAACTAAAACAAATTGACGATCAAATACAGAAAAGTAAAATCATAAATCCGTTAAGAGGAACCGTTTTAACAAAATATGCAGAGCCAAATGAAATTACTGCTTTTGGAAAACCTCTTTATAAAATAGCAAATTTAAACACCATGCAACTGCGCGTGTATGTTAGCGAAACACAATTAGCCAGTATTAAAATCGGACAAGAAGTTATGGTTAAAATTGATGCTGCTGATGCTATGAAATCTTACACTGGTAAGGTTAGCTGGATTGCTTCAGAAGCAGAATTTACACCTAAAATTATTCAAACCAAAGAAGAACGCGTTGCTTTAGTATACGCAGTGAAAATAAATGTGACCAATGATGGAGTTCTAAAAATAGGAATGCCCGCAGAACTTTGGCTTGACTAATAAAACACGAACAATTAAATAAATTAGAGACAATGAAACATGTAATTTTAGCAATAAGCCTATTGGCTTTCGTAAGCTGTAAAGACCGCAATAACAAAGAAAAAACAATAGAAAAAGATGGTATTGAAACAACCGAAATACATCAAAAGGAAGAAATTAAAAACCTATCTGACAATTCTTGGATAAAAGAAATTAAAACCAATAATGGCAGTAAATGGAAAGCCAATACAGCAACTAATGATGGTGTACAGCAAATGGAAAAAAGCATTGAAACACAAACAACCAATACTTTAGAAGACTATTATGCATTAGCAAAACAGCTGAGTGATGATAAAGATTTTGTCCTAAAAAATTGCACAATGAAAGGCGCTTCTCATGATAACCTACATGTTTGGCTTTTGCCTTTAATGGGAAAAATTGAAGCTCTTTCTGAAGCTAAAACTTTAGAAGATGCTTCTAAATTAAAACAAAGTATTGTAAAGAATGTAAATGAATATACTAACTACTTCGAATAAATGGGCATTACTGTTGCTAACATATCAAAATCTTATAAAAAGGTAAATGCTTTAGAGGATATTTCCTTTGAAGTAAAACCAGCAGAACTTTTTGGACTCATCGGACCGGATGGTGCAGGAAAAACAACTTTGTTCCGAATTTTAACAACGCTTTTAATTGCAAATGAAGGCAATGCTACAGTTGCAGGGTTTGATGTTGTTACAGATTACAAAAAGATTCGAAATAATGTAGGATACATGCCAGGGAAGTTTTCACTGTACCAAGATTTAACCGTAGAAGAAAATCTGAATTTTTTCGCTACCATTTTCGGAACAACTATTGAAGAAAACTACGACCTCATAAAAGAAATTTACGTACAAATAGCACCTTTTAAGAATCGTAGAGCAGGTAAATTGTCTGGTGGAATGAAACAAAAACTAGCTTTGTGTTGTGCTTTAATTCATAAACCAAAAGTGTTGTTTTTAGACGAACCAACCACTGGTGTTGACCCCGTTTCTAGAAAAGAATTTTGGGAAATGCTAAAGCGCTTGCAAAAAAAAGACATTACCATTTTGGTGTCCACACCTTATATGGATGAAGCTGCTTTGTGTGACAGAATTGCCTTGATTAAAGATGGCAAAATTTTGCAGATTGATACACCAGAAGCAATTGTAAAACACTTTCCTAAGCAGATTTATAATGTAAGAGCAAGCAACATGTATCTGCTTATTAATAGTTTAAAAACCTATGAATACAACCATAGCGTCTACCCTTTCGGAGAGTTTGTGCATTATACAGACAGTAGAACTGATTTTAATCCAACAGAATTAAAGAAGTTTTTAGAATCGAAAAATCTGTTAGATATAGAAATTAAAGTAACAGAAGCAACCATTGAAGATACTTTTATGGAATTAGCAAAATAGAGCTCATTTTAAGCATTATTATAAAGTCAGAATATTTTTTTTATAGTAGTATGTGAAACTTTTAGAGAACCATTAAGACATCTTAACTGCCATAGATGAGACAAATTAGAAATTATGAACAACACTAAAGTCATACAAGTAGAAGGATTAACCAAAATGTTTGGTGATTTTGCAGCAGTGGATGCCATTACTTTTGAGGTTGAGAAAGGCGAAATATTCGGATTTTTAGGCGCAAATGGTGCAGGAAAAACCACCGCTATGAAAATGTTAATTGGTATTTCTAAACCAACCTTAGGAAAAGCAAATGTTGCAGGTTTTGATGTGTTTACGCAAGCGGAAGACATCAAGAAAAATATTGGTTATATGAGTCAGAAATTTGCTTTATATGACGATTTAACCGTCAAAGAAAATATCACATTTTTTGGAGGGATCTATGGTTTGTCGAGAAAACAAATCAAAGAAAAATCGGCTGTTTTAATTGAAGAATTAGAATTAAAGGAAGTCGCAAATAAATTAGTTGGTGCTTTGCCATTAGGCTGGAAACAAAAATTATCTTTTTCTGTGGCGTTGCTTCACGACCCTAAAATTGTGTTTTTAGATGAACCAACAGGAGGCGTAGATCCAATTACCAGACGTCAGTTTTGGGAAATGATTTACAAAGCAGCCAACCAAGGAACAACCGTTTTTGTAACTACACATTATATGGACGAAGCAGAATACTGTGATCGTGTTTCCATTATGGTAAACGGTAAAATTGAAGCTTTAGATACACCAAAGAAATTGAAAGAACAGTTTAAAGCAGATACGATGAATGAGGTGTTTTTAAAATTAGCGCGTGGGTGAAATTTCTCCCGCAGAAATATTAAAGGTTTCCCGTAGATTTCGCAGATGTGCGCAGAAATAATATAAATGAAACTCATTGAAGAAAAAAATCTGCGATAATCTGTGAAATCTGCGGGAGAAACAACAAAAACAACTATGGAGGAAAAAACAGAAAACGAAATCTCTTATATAATAAGAGGGGCAATTTTTAAAGTTTATAATGAATTAGGTCCAGGTTTATTAGAATCTGTTTACGAAGCTGTTTTATTATTCGAATTAAGAAATCAAGGTTTAGACGTAAAAAGCCAAGTAGTATTGCCAGTATATTATGAAGGCGCTAAATTAGAAATTGGTTTTAGGCTGGATTTACTGGTAAATGATAAAGTAATCATTGAAATAAAATCGGTTGAAACTTTATCAAAAGTACATCATAAGCAAGTTTTAACTTACTTAAAGATTTCAGAATTGAAATTAGGCATTTTGGTAAACTTTAATGTAGAAGATATAACAAAAGGAGTTTTCAGAAAAGTAAACGGATTATAGAAAAAATGTCCCGCAGATTTCGCAGATACATGCAGAAATATAATATTCATAATCAATGAAAAAATCTGCGAACATCTGCCGGAGAAAAGAATAATAGAGGTAAAAGTTTCCCGCAGATTACGCAGATTCAAGCAGAGAAATGTGTGTGAGTCAACATTATAAAAATCTGCGAATATCAGCGAGATCTGCGGGAGAAAAGAATAATAGAAGTAAAAGTTTCCCGCAGATTACGCAGATTCAAGCAGAAAATGTTTCACGAGTCATATTAAAAAATCATCAAGATCAACGGGAGTTAAATCTGTATAAAAAAATATAAAATGAAAAGATTTGTAGGTTTTATAAAAAAAGAATTCTACCATATTTTTAGAGATAGACGCTCCTTGTTTATTCTCTTTGGTATGCCAATTGCGCAAATTTTATTATTTGGTTTTGCAATTACCAACGAAATCAATAATGTAGACATTGCTATTTTAGACCATTCTAAAGATGCCACAACAAAAGAAATAATCAATAAAATTTCGGCTTCTAAATATTTTAGTATCAAACAAATTATTGAGAAAGAATCTGATATTGAACCCATTTTTAAAAAAGGAAAAGTAAAAGCAGTCTTAAGTTTCGAAAAAGATTTTAGTAAAAACTTAATCAAAGAGAACAACGCAAGAATACAGATTATTACAGATGCAACAGACCCCAACACAGCAAATACAATAAGTAATTTTGTGAATGCCATCCTTCAAAAATATCAAAAAGAATTAAATAAAGATATTAGAATTGCGTACCAAATAATACCAGAAACACGTATGGTATACAATTCGGAATTAAAAAGTGTGTACATGTTTGTTCCTGGAGTAATGACCATTATTTTAATGCTAGTTTCAGCAATGATGACGTCTATCTCCATTACAAGAGAAAAGGAATTAGGTACTATGGAAATCCTGTTGGTTTCACCAATAAAACCTTTTCAGGTGATTATAGGTAAAGTGTTTCCATATATTTTTCTATCAATAATTAATGCTGCTGTAATAGTTGTTTTAAGTATTTTTATTTTTAAAATGCCAGTTCAAGGAAGCTTGTTTCTTTTAGGTTTAGAAAGTATTTTATTTATTGTTTCTGCTTTGGCTTTAGGCATTCTAATCTCAACAATTTCTGCGACACAACAAACAGCCATGATGATTTCTTTAATGGGCTTAATGCTACCAGTAATATTATTATCTGGTTTTATTTTCCCTATTACAAGTATGCCAATGCCACTTCAAGTAATTAGTAATATTATTCCTGCTAAATGGTTTATCATTATTGTAAAAGGTATTATGCTAAAAGGTGTAGGATTACAGTTTATATGGAAAGAAACGCTAATTTTAGTAGGAATGACGGTGTTTTTTATTGCACTAAGTATTAAGAAATATAAAATTAGACTAGAATAAAAGTTTGCAATATTTAGTCATCAGTAAGCATTCAAAAATATGAAAACAATACTATACATCATACAAAAAGAGTTTAAGCAAATCTTTAGAAATAAAGGAATGCTTCCTATCATTTTTGTTTTGCCTTTATTACAACTAGTTATTTTATCTAATGCAGCTACTTTTGAAGTTAAGCATATTAAATTTGGTTATATTGATAACGACCATTCTATAACATCAAGAGCTTTGGTTGAAAAATTCAATGCGTCTACTTATTTTGATGTCTTAACAAATTTTTCATCTGAAAAAACAGCAAGTTCTGCAATGTTAAAAGGTGAAATTGACGTTGTTGTAAATATTCCGTTACACTTTGAACGCGATTTACAAAAAGAAAAGCATATTGATTTAGGAGTAACTATCAACGCTATTGATGGTGCAGCAGCCGGAGTTGAAAACGTATATATAACGCAGATTGTACAAAATTTTAATAGACAGTTAAAAGTCGATCTATTTCAAATTTCAGACCAACAAATACAGCCAATACAGATTGAAACCATTCCATTATTCTGGTATAACCAAACCTTAAATTATAAAACCTTTATGGTACCAGGTATTTTGGTCTTATTGGTTTCTATGATTACTTTATTTCTTTCGGGAATGAATATTGTTCGCGAAAAAGAAATAGGAACTTTAGAACAAATAAATGTAACACCAATTAAAAAAAGCCAGTTTATTATTGGTAAACTTTTTCCGTTTTGGGTAATAGGAATGGCCTTGTTAACGGTTGGTTTACTTCTATCGAAACTAATTTTTAATGTTCCTATGCTTGGTAGTTTAGCACTTCTATACGCATTTACGTCTGTTTATATTTTAGTGATTTTAGGCATCGGTTTATTTATTTCAAATTTTACAGATACGCAACAACAAGCCATGTTTATTGCTTGGTTTTTTGTGGTTATTTTTATTTTAATGAGCGGTTTGTTTACACCTATTGAAAGCATGCCTGTATGGGCACAAATAGTTACAGAATTTAATCCCATAAAATACTATGTAGAAGTCATGCGAATGGTGATGCTTAAAGGTTCTGGTTTTACAGATATTCTTCCGCTATTAATTAAAACATCGCTGTACGCAATTATTATGAATGGATTGGCAGTTTGGAGTTATAAGAAAACAACTTAGAATAATAATTATATGAATGCTAGAAATATTATCCGTAAAGCGAGTGCGATTATAATATTCATAATTGCATGTGTTACTTTGTTTATGAGTAGTTCTGTAATTTTTGACTGGTTTGGAATTAGGGCCAAAGAAGGAAATTATGTGCTATTTATTGTTTGGGCGAATTTTATTTCGGGATTCTTTTATGTAGCTGCTGCCTACTACTTTTTTAAAAATAATAAAAGAGTGTTTCCAATATTAATCTTCGTTTTAATACTATTGATTATTGCTTTTATTACACTACAATTTCATATTAAAAACGATGGGATTTATGAACTCAAAACAGTAAATGCTATGATTTTTAGAATGATGTTTACATTCGTCTTTTCTTTAACAGCATGGTTTACTTTAAATAAATTAAAATGAAAATACTACTTTTTTTAAGTTTATTATTTGGTGTATTTACAGCCAATACCAAAATAGATTCTTACTCATTAACTATAAAAACGAATGGTTTAGAGAACTCTAAAGGATCCGTTATTGTTGCTTTGTACAATAGAGAGGGCTCAATTCCGGATCAAAAACTTAAAAAGTATTACAGAAAAGTAAATGTTCCAATTATTAATAAGAAAGCAGAAGCTATCTTTAATAATTTACCCAAAGGTTTATATGCGGTTACACTAATACATGATGAAAATAAAAACGAAAAATTAGATACAAAATTTTTGTTACCGTTACCTAAAGAAGGTATTGGTTTTTCAAATTATGAAGACTTTGGATTAAGCAACCGGCCAAGTTTTAATAAGGCAAGTTTTAATTTAATTAAAGACACAATTATTACGATACAAGTAATTTATAAATAAAACTGAAACAATATTATACATCAAAAAAGAACATCAGAATAAAAAAACAAACATTATGGAAAACACAACGTATTCTAAAGTATATCGAATTATTCATTGGTCCATAGCTATTTCATTTATGCTATTATTAATTACAATTTTTTTACGATTAACATGGATGAATAAATATAATGTCGCAGCAATTATTCAGGATTATTTGAGTGACACAGGGCAAAACTTATCTCAAGATCAATTGATTGTTTTGGCTAAGAAAATAAGACAGCCTATGTGGAATTGGCATATTTACATTGGTTATGTCTTGGTTGGCTTATTTAGTGTTCGTTTTATACTTCCTGCATTTGGGGCTATGAAGTTCCAAAATCCATTGGATAAAAATCTAACCACAAAAAATAAAGTACAGAAATGGACATATATTATTTTTTATATCTGTGTTATTGTTTCACTTATTACCGGCCTAATTATAGAATTAGGACCAAAGGAATTTAAAAAGCCGATGGAAGAAATTCACATACTTGGTATTTACTATCTGTTAGCATTTATAGGAATCCATTTGGCAGGTGTATTGATAGCAGAATTTACAGACCAAAAAGGAATTATTTCAAGAATTATAAGTGGCTCTAAAAAAAAAGATTAAAACATAGAAAACACTGCAAAGAATATATAAAATAAAACGAATCAAATGAAAGTTAAAGCATATCTCTTATTTTTATATTTGTGTTCTTCACATATTGTCTTTGCGCAACAAGCTCTTGATACATTGCCACAGCTTAATTTATTTAAAATAGCGCTAATCAATCAAGCAGATAGTTTTATTACTTTTCCAACAGATATTGGTAACATTTCACCTTTAATATTTGAAGCTAATTTAAATCCGTCTTTTGTTATTAGAGAACGAAAAGACTCTAAACTTATGGCAATCTTAACACCACAGATAATTATTAGAATGTTTAATGAAGATTCTTACCCTATAAGAACGCCAAGTTATATTCCTCAAATTTCATTTTATTATTTAGCAAGTAAAAAACAAGCCCTTAATTATTTGGTATTATTCGGAAGAATTGCACATCATTCTAACGGACAAGAAGGAAATTTTTACAATGATGATACAACTATCAACATAAAAACCGGAAATTTTGCCACTAATTATATGCAATTTGGCTTTCTTAAAACATCCTATAGTAGTAAATTGAAAGCAATTAAAACGATAAAGAGTGCTATAGAATTTCATCCTAAAAAATGGATGCTACAAGAAATGAGAGCTATTTACAGTGGCTTTAGATGGCATAATTCTTTTACATCTTTTAAATTCCCCTTAAATAATAATAATAATAAAACTGGGAAAGCTAAATTTTCATTTAAAGCAGAAACAACCTTAATGCTAGATAATTTTAATAATTTAGCTTTTTTCGATTTAGAAAGATTCAATGCGAGTCTTACCTTTTATTATCATCCAAAATTTTTAGAAGATATTGGGTTGTTTGTTCAATTTTATCATGGGGCAGATTACTATAATATTAATTTTAAACATCAAATAACTGCTATTCGATTTGGATTAATGACAGAAATACTAAGGTTTTAAAACAATATCATATAATGGAGAAACTAGTTTATATTAAAAAAGAGAACAATAAAATTGAACTTTTTTCATTCGAAAAATTAAAAAACTCCCTTCGAGCCACAGGAGCATCTGAAGAAGAGATTGAAACTATTGTAGAAATAATTCAACCTAAAATTTACGATGGTATTTCTTCTAATGAAGTCTATAAAAAAGCTTTTGCTTTATTAAAAAAACACAATAGCGTTTCTGCTTCGCGATACAGCTTAAAACGTGCACTATTCGATTTAGGACCAACCGGTTTTCCTTTTGAGAATCTAGTGGGTGCATTGTTAAAAGAAAAAGGCTATAAGACCCAAGTAAGTAGTATCTTAAATGGGGAATGTATTACTCATGAAATAGATGTGTTGGCTGAAAAAGATGGAAACGTGTATGCAATAGAATGTAAATTTCATTCAGATACAAAAGCCACAAGTAATGTAAAAGTACCACTGTATATAAATTCTAGATTTTTAGACATTCAAGAACAATGGAATAAAAATCCAAATTACAAAACACATTTAAAACAAGGTTGGTTGGTAACCAATACCAGGTTTACAAAAGATGCTATCGATTATGCAGAATGTGTTGGTTTAACTTTATTAAGTTGGGATTATCCAAAGAATAACGGACTAAAAACAAACATAGATTCTATGGCTTTGTACCCCGTTACCACGTTAACAACATTAACTAACAGAGAAAAACATCAGCTTATAGATAGTAATATTATTTTAGTGAAAGAATTGATAAATGCTACCGATAAAATGAAAAATATAGGATTGTCTGATTCGAAAATTAAGCACGTCTTATCTGAAGTTAAAAAATTATGTTTTAATAAGTTAGCGTAAAAGATATTTTAATAATCACGCGCTGCACAAACAGCCTAGTTATTAAAAAAATATTCTTTAATACAACTATAATATAGCATAATAACTTGTAAAATCCTTTAAATTTCTTGTGTAATATAAGTTACTGTATCGCCCATTTATTAAGGGAATCCTTACTCTCAAATGAAGGATGGTTATTCCGCAGAAAGTCAAACTGATATATGTCAGCTTCTATCCTTTAATTTTAAACTAATTTCACCATATAAAATAATGAAAACTGACTTATTAAAGTGTGAAAATAATATTTATTTTGCTAGAGGAAATGTCCGCAATAGAAAAGTAAACTGAAGTGGTTATCAGTTTTTAGTTGGTTAGTTAGTTGAAAGAAGGCATTTATAAAAGATTATAAATGCCTTTTTTTTATAGTAATAGCCTGTGTAATTTTATTTAAAAAAAAACATTCAAATCTTTACGACTAGTTTACAAATTAAACGCTGCTTTATTTTAAACCTTTCTTATTTCAGCTAGCGCTTAAAAAGCAACTATTTAGAAAGTAAATCAAAAGAAATTTTAATTCCCTGTATAATCATACCCGTACCAATAATTGCAATAATTAATCCCATTATTTTTCCAATTACAGAAATTACGTTATTACCAACTATTCTAACAACAAGATCACTTAGTCTAAAAGTAAAAAAGGTAATCAAACTCATCAATCCGAAAATAGCAATTACTAAGAATATTTGCAGATTACCAGCGTTAGACACAAAGTTCATCGCAGTAACAATGGTTCCTGGGCCTGCTAAAATAGGTATTGCCAATGGTGACACTGCTATGTCTTCATCTTCATCAACTCTATCTAAACTCTTTACGTTAGACTGTTTAGATTGTAGCATATCGAAACCAATAAAGAAGATTAAAATACCTCCTGTGATCTTAAATGCAGGAATACTAATATTAAATAATTCGAATATATATTTACCTAAAAGGATAAAAACAGTTACAATTATAAATGCTATAATATTTGCTCTTTTATTAATGTCTGCCTTCGTTTTTTTATCTTCACCTCTGGTTAAAGATAAAAAAACAGTCATGTTTGATATTGGGTTTGTTATCGCAAAAAAACCTGTAAAAACTGTAATTGAAAATGTAATTAAATTATCCATCTGTTACTAAATTATTCTTCTGAAAAAAAAGAGCAAAACTACTTCTTTATATTAAAGTAATTCTACTTTATTTTTAATATTTTATGCAATAATTTAATATAGGGACTATTGAGATTATAAAAAATTATTTATTATAAAATTGTCGTCGCATTCATTCATTTTATCAATTTTTGAAAGAATAAAATCGAGAGAAATTTCAACAAAACAACTTCATTTTACCAAAAAAAAAAGAACTAAATAAATGTATCATTCGTTAAAGATGCAATAATTAACTCCATTTCATTCTTTGCAATCTCACGGCATTTAAGATTGCTAACAAAGCCACACCTACATCTGCAAACACAGCTTCCCACATAGTTGCCAAACCTCCTGCTCCTAAAATTAAGACAATTACTTTCACGCCGAAAGCCAATGTAATATTCTGCCAAACAATTTTTCTTGTAGAACGACTAATTTTAATCGCTTTTACCACTTTAGAGGGTTGATCTGTTTGAATGATAACGTCTGCCGTTTCGATAGCAACATCACTACCCAAACCACCCATTGCAATACCTACATCACTTGCTGCTAAAACAGGGGCATCATTTATTCCATCACCAATAAAAGCAATTTTATTTTTTGGATCTTGTTTTAAAATTTCTACTTCATTTAATTTATCTTCTGGTAATAAGCCGCCTTTTGCAATTTTGATGTTCAATTCTTTTGCTACTTTTTGAGTAATAGCATCTTTATCACCTGAAAGCATTATAATAGTATCAATACCTACTTTTTGCAAGTTGATAATGGTTTCTTTAGCATCTTCCTTCAATTCATCTGCAAGTACTACATACCCTGCAAATTTGCCATCAATAGCTACTAAAACAATAGATTCTACAATGGATACAGTTTCTGGCAGCACTTCAATATTATAAGTTTCCATTAAGGCTTTGTTTCCTACGATGACCGTTTTGCCATTGATGACTCCTTTTAATCCTTTTCCTGCGATTTCAGAAACTTCAGAAGCTTTAAAATCTGCTCCTTCGGCTTTGTAGTCTAAAATAGCCTTGGCAATAGGATGTGTAGATTGTGTTTCCATGGCCATAAGATATTTCATAAACTCGGCTTCATCATAACCAATGGCTTTTACTGCTGTTATTTTAAAAACACCTTTGGTAACGGTTCCTGTTTTATCTAGCACCAACGTATTTATTTTAGTCATAGCCTCAAGAAAAGAAGCGCCTTTAAATAAAATTCCGTTTTTAGACGCTGCTCCTAGTCCACCAAAATACCCCAACGGAATAGAAATAACCAAAGCACAAGGACAAGAAACTACTAAGAAAATTAAGGCACGGTACAACCAATCGTTAAAAACATAATCCTCCACAAAAAAGTAAGGAAGTAGTGTTACGCCAATTGCTAAAAACACGACAATTGGTGTATAAATACGTGCGAATTTTCTAATAAATAATTCCGTTTTAGATTTTCTAGCGGTTGCATTCTGAACTAAATCTAAGATTCTAGCAATAGAACTGTCCTTAAATTCTTTCGTTACCTCAACCTCTATAACACTTTCTAAATTAATACTTCCCGCAAATACAGTTGCTCCTTTTCTAATACTATCTGGTTTGCTTTCTCCTGTTAAAGCCGCCGTATTTAGCGATGCTTTTTCAGAGGTTAAAAGACCATCTAACGGAATTTTCTCACCTACTCTTATTTGAATTTTTTCTCCGATGTTAACTGTTTCTGGCGAAACACTTTCTATACTTCCGTTTCTAAAAACATTGGCTTCTTTGGGTCTTACATCTAACAAGGCTTTTATGTTTCCTTTTGCTTTGTTTACCGCAGCACTTTGAAACAACTCGCCAACTGCATAAAAAAGCATAACTGCAACACCTTCTGGGTATTCTCCAATAACAAATGCACCAATGGTTGCAATAGACATTAAGAAAAACTCCGTAAAAACATCTCCTTTTAAAATACTTTTCCATCCTTCTTTAACTACCGGAAGTCCGACAGGTATGTAAGCGATTCCGTACCAAACAATACGAATCCAGCCTTTAAAAAAAGACACATCAAAATAATCGAAGCCAATACCAATCATTAACATTGTAAAACTTACAATTGCTGGAATGTAGGCTTTAAATCCAACTGAATCTCTATCGTGATTGTGCCCATCATCATGACTGTGCTCTTCTAGATCGTTCGGTTTTAGATCTCTTAAATTGAGTTGCTTTTTCTTCATTTGTTATTTTTTATAGTATTTGAATACTAATTTAAGGTCATTTGGTAACTCCATTTTCTTTAAGGGATGAACATTTGAACCACCAGTGTTCCCTTTAGGAATCTGATTGATAAAAGATTTCCAACCACCTACTAACAATCTAATAACTTGACCAAAAACTTCTTTTATATTTTTAAGACGAAATCCAAACTTTAACATCAACCAATGAGAATAGGTATGTTCAAAAGGATAAGATTGACCAACAATATGTAATCTTTCTAAATGATACCATGCCAATTCTAAATTTTGGGAGCCCATAGCCTTTTCATACATTTCATACTCCACCTTAAAAATTGATTTTAAGTATTTCGTTATTTTAAAATTGAAAGTCATGGTATCTTGTATTTATTGTTAAATACTTCAAATTTACCTTAAAAGATTATGCAACGGAAGTGCATTAATTTTTACTGCACTTATCACAAATACCTTTAACCACCAAGTTTACATTTTCTGAAACAAAACCCTCTGGCACTTTTATTTGCGGAATTTTATGATCTGTTAAACAAATGGTTGTATTGCAATTGTTGCAATGGAAATGTAGGTGTAAATCTGTTTCAATTTCACAACTACAACCTTGTTCACAAAGTGCATATTTTGTTATACCTGTCCCATCATCTATTTGATGTACAATTCCTTTCTCTTCAAACGTTTTTACGGTTCTATACAAAGTGGTTCTGTCTGCTTTGTCAAAAGCATTTTCAATGTCACTTAAAGTTACAGTTACTTGTTTTTGTGTAAGAAACTTATAAATTAATAAACGCATTGCCGTAATGCGAATATTTTTTGACGCGAATAGTTCTTCTATTGTTTTCATAGGCTAATGTTCGTGTGCTGTATCTCCTTTTTTCATTTCTGCAATTAGGTAATACGCATTGTTATATGCAAATTTGGTGTTTTCTGAGATCTCTTTGAGAAATTTTACAGCGATCCATTCTCCATCTTTTTGACCTAATATAACTTCCACAGGTTTAAAACTCCAATCTTTATTTTCCATTTCTACTGAAAACACATAAAAACGATCACCTTCCTTTGTAATTGCACTTTCTGGCAATGCCATTGTGTTGGCACGCTCCACTTGAATTCTTCCTTTAATGTACATACCTGGAATTAAATTACCATGTTTATTTTCAATTTCTGCGTGTACATGAACTGCTTTCGGGTTGTCTTCAAAAGTTTTACTAACGGAATAAATTTCTGCTGATAACTCTTCATTCGGAATAGATTGAACATCAAACGTTACTTTTTGTCCTTTTTTTACCTTGTAAACATCTTTTTCGAAAACCATTAAATCTGCATGCACATGATGTGTATTTACAATTTCGAATAATTCTGTTTGTGGCGCTACATATTGACCTATTTTTACGGACACTTTTTGTACAAATCCTTCAATAGGACTTCTCAAAGCGATGCGTTGCAAAATTTTACCATTATGAACAACTGTTGCATTGATGTTTAATAATTTTAACTGTGCTCCCATTCCGTTTACCAAAGATTTTGAAGCTTCATATGCTGCTTCAGATTTTTGAAAATTTGCACCAGAACCAACACCTGCATCATATAATTTTTGCTGACGCTCATACCCTTTTTGTAAGAAATTACGATTGCTATAAGCGTTCAAATAATCGGTTTGCATTTTTATAATAGTAGGATGCGATAAATACGCCACAACTTGATTCTTATGTACTTTATCACCTTCAATAACTTCAATTGAAACCACATTTGCACCTACAACCGAAGTTATTGCTGCTTCACTTTGTGGCGGCACTTCTAAGGTTCCGTTTGCTTCAACATAGCCATTCATTTGTCGAGACGCAATAATGCCTACTTTCATTTGTAAAGCTTCAAATTGTTTTGCAGAAAGCATCGCTTCTTCAATCTTTTTATTCGCTATTTCTATCTTTTCTTCCGTTCTTACATCTTCGTCATGTGAATGATCATCGTCTTTTTTATGATCACATGCTATTAGTAACATTGAAAATACTGCGATTGCTAAAGTATTATATATTTTGAATTTCATTTTTCTAATTTTTAAAATATTGTAATTCGAAAGTACTTTCGATATAATTTATAAATGCGTTTTGTGCTTCTAGTTCAGATTGAATGGCTTCTTTTATAAGCTGTGTAAATGTTGTGTAATCTATCTCTCCTTCTTTATAAGCGAATAAAGCACCCATTTTTTGTTCTTTTGTAAGTGGCAATACTTTCTCTTTATAAAAGATCCAAGAAGTTTTCCATTTTTTATAATTCTCTTTGGCTTGCAATAATTGAGATTGCACTTCCTTTTGTTTAAATAGCACATTCGCTTTCGCTATTTCGGTATCAATTTTCGCCGTTTTAATTTGTGCTTTCGTTTTACCAGATAAAAACGGAATAGAAATACCCGCTTGATAGGCGTAAAACCCTGAGGTACCATTTACTTTTTGCAAGCCTCCTTGCAAATTAAATTTTGGTAAATTGGCTGCTTTTGCTACTTTATAATTGGCTGCTGCTGCAGTAGCTTTTAGAGTCGAAAGCATATATAAAGGATGTGATACTGCTTTAAAAGTATTTAAATCAATAGTAGCAACAACATCAAACGCATCTAAAACCGTGTATAATTCATTAGAAACAAACCATAAATTTAACTGCTGTAAGGCAATAATGTATTCGCTGTAGGCCTGTTTTGTTTTATTCTGAATTTGCAATGCCTGGTTTTTTGCTGCTAAATATTCTAATTTTGAAATGGCTTCTACTTCATAATTCAAGCTTACCGATTTTTCAAAATTGATATAAATAGTATCTAATTCTTCATACAAATTATAGTTCTTTTTTGCTTTAAAGGTTTTTAACCATGCTTTTTTAACTTGTAATTCTAAATCTAATTCAGAAAGTTGAAAAGCTTTTTCTGCAAGTTGAATTTGTTGTTTTTGTAATTTTCGTTTGGATGAAATTCCAAAAATATCAATATTAGATTGACCAACACCAATGGTTGTGTAAATTCCAACCCCGCTATTTAATTCTTCTCCTCCAGTAAAAACTTCCGTGGTACCGAAGTCGAAAGCAGTACTTTTTAACAATTGTTGCTTCTTTATTTCTAACTGACGTTGTTTTAAAATCGGATAATTTTCTTTTGATAATTTCACGGCATCTTCCATAGAAATTACTTGCAATGCATTCTTAGATTGCTGTGCATTAACAGAAATTGGCAAAAAGAATACAAATGCGAAAACTGCTGTAACTGTAATTGCTTTTTTATTCATTTTAAAATGGAACGTTTTATTTTCTACCCAATGGTATAATATTGGTAAAACAAACAAGGTTAATAATGTTGATGTTAATAAACCACCAATAACAACCGTTGCCAATGGACGTTGTACCTCTGCGCCTGCCGACGCTGAAATTGCCATAGGTAAAAACCCTAAAACATCTGTAAAAGCTGTTAACATTATCGGTCTGATTCGGCGTTTTGTGCCTTCAATAATTCGGTCTTTTAAATTGGTCACACCTTCTTCTTTTAATTCATTTAAGCCGCTAACCATTACCAATCCGTTTAAAACAGCAACACCAAACAGTACAATAAAACCAACACCTGCAGAAATACTAAAAGGCATGTCTCTAAGCCATAGCGCCACAACACCACCAATGGTTGCCATAGGTATTGCGATGTAAATCATTAATGTTTGTGGTAACGATTTTAAGGCAAAATAAATCAATACAAAAATAAGAAGTAACGCAATTGGTACCACAGTTTGTAAGCGATTACTAGCGCGTTCTAAATTCTCAAAAGCACCACCATAACGAATAAAATAACCAGATGGTAATTCTAGTTGTGCATCTAACTTTAATTTTATTTCTTCTACTAGCGATTTTACATCTCTACCTCTTACATTAATACCTACATAGGTTCTTCTATTGGTATTGTCTCTACTAATTTGCATCGGGCCCGATTTGTAACTCACATCTGCGACTTCACGAAGCGGAATTTGTGCGCCAGATGGCAAATTGATATACAAGTTTTCAATGTCTGAAATATCTTTACGGTTTGCTGAATTTAACCGTACGACAAGATCAAAGCGTTTTTCACCTTCAAAAATAACACCTGCGGTTCCTCCTGCAAATGCAGATTGCACAATTTGATTCAACGTATTTATCTGCAAACCATATTGTGCCAGTTTATTTCTATTGTAGGTAATTGTCATTTGTGGTAAGCCTGTAGTAGCTTCCGCCTTCATGTCTCCAATACCCGGAGTTCCTGCTATTATTTTTGAAATTTCCTGTGCTTTTTGAGAGAGTACATTAATGTCTTCTCCATAAACTTTAATAGCAATGTCTTCTCTTACACCTTCTAATAATTCATTAAAACGCATTTCAATAGGCTGACTAAATTCGTAATTTACACCAGGAATTATTTCTACCGCTTTCTTAATTTTATCAATCAGCTCATCTTTAGAAGTTGCTGAAGTCCATGCGCTTTTGGGCTTCAGAATTACAAAAACATCTGCAATATCCATTGGCATTGGGTCGGTTGGAATTTCTGCAACACCAATACGACTTACTATTTTTACAACCTCTGGAAATTCTGATTTCACAATTTGCTCTATTTTCGTAGTTGTTTCAATGGTTTCTGTCAGAGAACTTCCTGGTTTTAAAATGGCATGAAATGCAATATCACCTTCGTCTAATTGCGGAATAAACTCACCACCCATTTTAGAGAACATAAACACAGTAATTCCGAATAAAACAACTGCAATACCTACAATCCATTTGCCTTTTTTTAAAGCTTTTTCTAATAATGGTTGGTATTTGCGTTCTACCCAATGCACAAATTTATCACCGTACGATTTTTTGTCAGATTTTGGAGCTCTTAAAATTAAGGCAGACATCATTGGTACATAGGTTAAACAAAGAATCATTGCACCAATCATGGCAAAAATAAAAGTCAACGCCATGGGTTTAAACATTTTTCCTTCAATACCCTCTAATGCTAGAATCGGTAAAAAGACAATCAGAATAATAAGTTGCCCAAAGAAGGCAGCATTCATCATCTTTTTTGAAGCTTTTGAAGCAACACCATCACGTTCTTTACTCGTTAATTTCTTCTTTTTTAATACTTGTGACGCTATTAGAAAAACGGTACTTTCTACAATAATTACGGCACCATCCACAATAATTCCGAAATCGATAGCACCTAAACTCATTAAGTTTGCCCAAACACCGAAGGCATTCATAAGAATAAAAGCAAATAATAAAGACAACGGAATAGTGGAAGCGACAATTAAACCACCACGCCAATTTCCTAATAGAAAAATCAGCACAAAAATAACGATTAATGCGCCCTCCATAAGGTTTCTAGAAACTGTAGTAGTTGTTTCGGCTATTAATTTACTTCGATCTAATAAGGGCTCGATAGTAACACCCTCTGGCAAAGAACTTTCAATTTCTAGCATTCTTTGCTTTACGTTGGTTATTACATCGTTAGAATTTGCACCTTTAAGCATCATCACCATGCCTCCAACAACTTCGCCAGTACCATCTTGGGTCATTGCTCCATATCGAATAGCAGCACCAAATTGAACCGTAGCAATGTCTCCAATAGTAATCGGAATGTTATTCGTGTTTTTAACAGCAATTTTCTTAATATCATCTAAACTTCTCGCCAAACCTTCCCCACGAATAAAATTGGCTTGATGATTTTTTTCAATATACGCACCTCCTGTATTTTGGTTGTTCGCTTCCAATGCCTCAAAAACATCGGTAATGGTTATTCCGATGGCTTTTAATTCGTCTGGATCTACCGCTACTTCATATTGCTTAATTTTTCCGCCAATAGCATTCACTTCAACCACACCTTTTACCATCGCCATTTGACGTTGTACAATCCAATCTTGCATGGTTCGCAAATCGGTTATTGAATAGGTGTCTTTAAATGCTGGGGCTACTTCAAGTGTGTATTGATAGATTTCTCCCAAACCAGAAGAAATGGGGCCCATGGAAGGTTTGCCAAATCCGGTTGGAATTTCTCCTTGCACTTCGTTCAGTTTTTCAGCAACTAATTGACGCGGTAAATAAGTTCCCATATCGTCGTTAAAAACGATGGTAACGACCGATAAACCAAAACGAGAAATAGAACGAATTTCTTGAACGCCTGGTAAATTACTCATCGCAATTTCCACAGGATAGGTTATTATTTGTTCAATGTCTTCGGTGCCTAAATTAGGTGCTTGGGTAATTACTTGTACTTGGTTGTTGGTAATGTCTGGTACAGCATCTATAGGTACTTTGGTCATGCTCCAAATACCTGCTGCTGCAATGGTAAGCGTTAGCAAACCAATTATAAATTTGTTATTGATTGAAAAATCAATGATTTTATTAATCATAGAAAATGTTTAATTCAGTGATAGTTTTCAATGTAATTCTAATACTACATTAGATTACCTCGAAATGAATAGAACCAACGATGGTTCGAAATTGGATATAAGTATCCTCTAAAAAACTGAATTATACACGTGGTGGTTGTAATAGTGAGTTTTGATACCCTTTGTTTCTACCATCAAAGTATTTGGTATGCAGCTGAGGCATCAAAAGCTTTATAGGCTTAAATTTTAAAATATCAAAAGCAATGGTGTGAACATGACAGCAATTACAAAGACAAAAAGGAGAACAAGTATCAATTGTAGCATGCCCGTGATCTGAATCTATTAATTGTGAAATTTCTGTATTTATATCACTTTTATTCACAGCCGTATCTCCGCAAGGCGCAAAGTTGAGCCCTAGTAAATAAAAAGACAATATGATTGTAAGTATTTTCACTTTACAAAGATAAAATAAATTTAATGCAACTCGGTTGCAAAAGGAATGTGATTTTATCTTTTTGATAAGCCTTACCCTAAGATGAGGTAAATTTCATCAATAAAAAGATATATTTTGATGCTTATTGGAAACAATACATTCCCATTTTAGAAGTTACAATTAGTTTTAAATTTTATGCTATTTTTTTGCTAAGAAAAAAATAATAAATGCATTTACGTAAGTACATTCTAAGTAGCTTTTTGTAGGTATAAGTACGTCAATTAAATTGTATCTTTGCCTCCTTTAACATGAACATTACGAGAAACAATTATCTATTTATTTCCTATGCCTTTTAAAAAATTACATTCACATATACAAGAGAAGTTAGAATCTCTAGAAATAAGTACGCCTACGCCATTTCAGAAGGCAAGTATCCCCGTTATAAAAAGTGGTGCGAATCTCTTTTGCACAGCGCCAATAGCTGCCGGAAAAACAACGACTCTTATAGTTACCACTTTGCAAAAGTTAAAGTGTGAGGAAGTTGGCGTTGCACCAAGAGCTATTGTTTTAGTCGAAAACAGAGAAAAAGTTTTAGAATTAAATGAAATCTTTCTAAAATACACCAGACATACTTCATTACGTGTGTATGCTTGTGATGATAAATTACATATTGAAGTGCTCACCTCAGAAATTTTTGAAGGGGTAGATATTCTTATTGCGACTCCTAAGACGGTTTGTAAATTGCTTTTGTTAGAAGGTCTAAATATGACACAGTTAAAGATTTTTAATATTGATGATGCTGAATTTTTATCCAAAAAAATGGCATACACAGACCTTATGGCAATTACACAGAGTATTTACAAATGCCAATATGTACTGTATTCAGAAAAAATAAACCCAATGTTAAAGCGCTTGGAAACTCAATTTATGGAATATTCTAAAACAGTAGCTATTTAAGCCTGTACTGCTTTGTACTTGTATAGCACTATAAATTACTAACAAAAAACGAAGACCTCATGATCCCTAAACTACATTATATTTCTCAAGGAGATTCTCCAAAAGAACATCTAGAAAATATTCAGAAAGCGTGTTCATCTGGTGCAGAATTAGTACAGTTACGCTTGAATACTGTTTCAGAAAAAAAATATTTAAAAATTGCAAATGAAGCTCGAGAAATTACTTCTCATTTTCAAACAAGGCTAATTTTAACCAATAATTATAAAATAGCAAAAGAAGTAAAAGCAGATGGTGTTCATTTAGAAAACACAGATTTCTGCGCTACAACAGCGCTAGAACATTTATTTACTTGGCAAATTGTTGGTGGAACCGCAAATACTTTACAAGACTGTGAAACTTTAATTAGTAAAAAGGTAGATTATATTAGCTTACGTCCGTTTAGAAGTGCAGAAACAAAAGAAGAATCACCTACTGTTTTAGGTTTACATGGCTTTACTGCAATTGTGGAAGCCTTAAAAACTGAAACTCCAATTATTGGTGCTGGTGGTATTACAACTGATGATGTAATTTCTATTTTAGAAACAGGTGTTTCTGGAATTGCGGTATCTGAAGAAATTACCAAAAACTTTGACTGCATTAAAGAATTTAATCAACTATTAAGCGCATCATCTATAGATGAGCAGCGTCATACTTTTTAAGTAGTAAAGAAATTCTATTTTAAAACGAAGAAACTTTCTTCGAAAATTGCACACCCATGAAAAATGCTCACCTATTATACGATTATTTAGTATCAACAGGAATCTCAGAGACATCATCTGCATATATAAATATGTTTGCTTTGCTAATCGCTGTATTAATAATTGCGTTTTTAATCGATTTTATCATTAAAACAATTATCGTACAATTATTTTCACGTTTTGCTCTAAAAAGTAAAACTAATTTCGATGATTTATTAGTGAAAAATAAAGTACCCCGGAATATAGCGCATATCGTCCCTTTAATTTTTGCGTTAGAATGCGTACCCTTCGTGTTTATAGATTACCCATATATTGAAAATTTAGTTCAAAAAGGATTAGAGGTATTTACGATTGTGCTTATACTTTGGATTGTACGAAGTCTCTTAAGCGCTCTTAAAGATTACCTAAAAACGGTGCCTCGTTTAAAAGACAAGCCTGTAGATAGTTACATTCAGGTATTTATGATCTTTTCTTGGACGTTCGGAATTTTATCTGCCTTTGCGATTATTACAGGCATAGAATTTATCAAATTTATTACCACTATTGGTGCTGCTTCGGCGGTTATTATTTTGATTTTTAAGGATACCATTTTAGGTTTTGTTGCGAGTATTCAAGTCTCTATTAATGACATGGTAAGAATTGGAGATTGGATTACGTTTGAAAAATATGGTGCAGATGGTGATGTTACCGAAATTAATCTATCTACCGTAAAAGTTCAAAACTTTGATAAAACCATTACTACAATTCCTACATATGCCTTAATTTCTGATTCTTTTAAAAACTGGAGAGGAATGGAAGATTCTGACGGAAGGCGTATAAAAAGATCTTTAAATATTAATTTAGAGAGTATTCATTATTTATCTAAAGAGGAGGTAGATAATTTAAAAAAAATTCAATCTATCACCACTTATTTAGAAACACGTCAAGCAAACATAGATGATTACAATAAGAAAAATAATATCAATAAAGAACTGCTTTTAAATGGAAGAAACCTTACCAATATTGGTGTTTTTAGAAAATATATTGAAACCTATATAGAAAATCATTCGGGTACGAATAAAGAAATGATGATTATGGTACGTCAATTAGAACCAGGAAGTCAAGGAATTCCTTTAGAAATTTATACTTTTAGTAACGATAAACGTTGGAAAAATTACGAATACATCATGTCTGATATCTTTGATCATATCATTGCTGCTGTTCCTTATTTTAATTTAGAAATTTTTGAATTGCCTAGTAATTCAAGTTTTTCAGTTCAAAAGAATAATTTACCTTCTTAAAATAGAAAAAATGGCACAAGAATTTTATCATGCTTCTAAAGTTCTTGTGCCATTGTCATTTTATGAGAACTCTTTCATAATTTCAGAAAACAATTCATAAGACCTAATTCTGTCTTCTATATCATAAATATTTGTAACAGCAATGATCTCATCTGCATTAGTTTGCTTCATAAAATCTGCTATCTGCGACTTTACAGTTGCTTTGCTTCCTACGAAAGAATATTTTAACATCTGATGAATTTGAGGGTTTTGCAACAACCCTCTAAACTCATCTGTCATGTCTGTTGGGGGTTGTACAAAATCTCGTTTTCCTGTTAATATCCCCACAATCATTCTTATTAAAGAAGTTGACAAACGTTCGGCTTCTTCATCTGAATCTGCGACTATAGTATTTACACCCGCAATTACATACGGTTCTTTTAAGTCTTTTGAGGGTTGAAACTCGTTTCTGTAAATAGCCAAAGCTTCTAATAAATGTGTTGTTGCAAAATGACTTGCAAATGCATAAGGCAATCCTTTTTTTGCGGCTAAATGCGCACTATCTGTACTAGAACCTAAAATATAAATTGGTACTTCTACTCCCTCTGCTACCGTTGCACGTACTTTTGAAGTTGCATTCTCTTTAGAAAAATATTTTTGTATTTTGTCTACTTCCTGCGGAAAAGAATGTGCCGCTTCCATAAAATCTGAACGTATTGCTTGTGCCGTTTGTCTGTCTGTTCCTGGCGCTCTTCCTAAACCCAAATCTATTCGATTAGGATACAAAGAAGCAAGGGTTCCAAATTGTTCTGCTATAATTAATGGTGAATGGTTTGGTAACATAATACCACCAGAACCAACATGAAGCGTACTTGTACCTTGCGCAACATATCCTATTAAGATAGAAGTTGCACTACTACCAATATTAGGTGAATTATGATGTTCTGCCAACCAATAACGTGTGTACCCAAATGCTTCTGCATGTTGTGCCAATTTTAGGGCATTATTAAAGGTTTCTTTTAGTGTGTGATCTTTAGAAACTAAAGCAAGGTCTAAAATAGAATAAGCTGTGTTTTTAGTTTTCATAAAATGTATATAATCGTTTATAAAATTCGTTCTCTAAAATAACAATTTTGATTTTTAATCAACTTAATATTTCGTTAAAAAACAGCACCTAAAATTACTTTAGATGCTGTTTTTTAAGACGAAATGAGAAACTACTTATTTAAGCGATTTCATATCAATTACAAATCGATATTTTACATCATTTGCTGTAACACGTTCAAAAGCGGTGTTAATATCTTGCATATCTATCAATTCAATATCACTTGTAATATTATGTTTTCCGCAGAAATCTAACATTTCTTGCGTTTCTTTAATACCACCAATCAATGAACCCGCAATGCGTTTACGACCTCCAATTAGACCTCCTCCATGAAATGGTTTTAAAGGCTCTACTGCACCCACTAAAACCATGGTTGCATCAATTTTAAGTAATCCTAAATAAGGATCCATTTCATGACCAACAGGAATCGTGTTTAAGATGAAGTCGAAACTTCCTTGATGCTTTTTCATATCGTCTGCATCTTTAGAGACTAACACTTCATCAGCTCCTAGCCTTTTTGCATCTTTTCCTTTTTCTGGAGACGTAGTAATCATAACCACATGTGCGCCTAATGCGTGTGCAAATTTCACGCCCATATGTCCTAAACCACCTAAACCAATCACACCAACTTTATCTCCTTTTTTCACTTTCCAATGACTTAAAGGCGACCATGTAGTAATTCCTGCACAGAGTAAAGGTGCAGTGGCTGCTTCGTCTAAATTTTCTGGAATGCGTAATACAAATTTTTCATCAACAACTACAGACGTAGCATAACCTCCATAAGTTTGAGCTCCTTCGTTATGTTTATCTGGACTGTTATATGTAAATGTTGCTCCTTTTTCACAGAATTGTTCTAAATCTTGCTCGCAAGAAGAACAGGTTTGGCAAGAATCTACCATACAACCTACACCTACTAAATCGCCTACCTTATAATTGTTTACACCGTTACCAACTTCTGTTACACGACCAATAATTTCGTGCCCTGGTACTACCGGATAGGTAGATCCTTTCCAATCATCTCTAGCGGTATGAATGTCACTATGACAAACACCACAATACGTAATATCTATTTTAACGTCGTCTGCTTCCACAGCTCTTCGTTGAATTGCTAATGGTTTTAAATCTTCTGTTGCGGCTGTTACACCGTATGCTTTTATTGTTGTAGTTGCCATTATTATGCGTTTTTTAGAGTGACTTTTAATTCGATTTCTGTGTTCAATAATTTTGAAATAGGACACACCTCTTTCGCTTTGTGTGCTATTTGCTGAAACTCTTCAGCATCAATCTCTGGCACATCTCCTTCTAAATTTAAAGTAATTTTTGTAATCGCTCCGTCTTCAAAAGCAACTGTAGCAGCTACATCTAAAGTTGTTGCTGTAAATTTAGCTTCGTTTAATAAGAAACTTAATTGCATTGCAAAACAACCTGCATGCGCAGCACCTATTAATTCTTCAGGATTGGTTCCTTTTTCTCCATCTTCAAAGCGCGTATGAAATGAATATTGTGTTTTATCTAAAACTTTGCTTCCTGTAGTGATATTTCCTTGTCCTTCTTTTCCACTACCTTTCCACGCTGCACTTGCTTTTCTTGTAAATTTCATAATCTATGTATTTTAAGTTAAACTATTTATTTTGAAGCCTTCGGGTAATCTGTATACCCTTTGGCTCCTGTGGTGTAGAACGTATCTTTATCCCATGTTGCTAACTCCAAATTGTTTTCAAAACGTTCTACTAAATCGGGATTCGAGATATAGGGCTTTCCGTAAGCAACTAAATCGGCAAGACCTTCTTCTATTACTTTATTTCCTTTTTCTTGATCGAATGCTGAATTAATCATTAAGGTTCCGTTGTATAAAGGTCGGAAATGTTTAGCGATTTCTGTTACAGCAAACGGAATTTTAGAAACATCTGTAAATGGTTCCGAAAGATGCACGTACGCCAAATTATAATCGTTTAATTTCTTAATAATATATTCAAAGGTTGGAATCGTTTGTTCATCCATCGTCATTCCAAATAAACCATTTAAAGACGGATTAAAACGTGCGCCAATTTTTTCTTGCGGAATTACTTCTTTCATTGCGTCTAGCACTTCAAAAAAGAAACGAGTATTATTTTCTATACTTCCACCATATTCATCGGTTCTTTTATTAGAAGTATTGTTGAAGAATTGATGAAACAAATAACCGTTAGAAGAATGTATTTCTACACCATCAAAACCTGCTTTTACTGCATTTACTGCGGCATTTTTAAAATCTTTAACGGTAGTTTTAATATCTTCAAGAGTCATTTCTTTTGGCGTAACCGTATCTTTAAAACCTTCTGGAGTATAAGATTGTGCGTTCGGATTGATCGCTGAAGCAGACAATGGCAATTCACCATTATGAAAATCGGGATGCGACATTCTACCCACGTGCCATAACTGAATAAAGATTTTTCCTCCTTTATCATGTACACGTTTCGTTACTTTTTTCCAACCCTCTACTTGCGCATCAGTATAAATACCGGCAGTATGAATATAACCAACCGCATTGGCAGAAACCTGCGAACCTTCTGTAATAATTAAACCTGCAGATGCACGTTGCTCGTAATACAAACCATGTAAATGGTCTGTTGGCACGTGCCCTTTGTTATCTGCTCTACTACGTGTCATGGGTGCCATGACAATTTTGTTTGATAAGTTTGTGTTTTTATGATAGGGTGTTAATAGGTGTTGCTTGCTCATATAATTTTTATCTAATTATGTTATCAATAAGAACAAAAATACAGTACTTCATCACCAACCTCATTGACCTATGTCAATTAAGAGATCTTTAACTTTTAATTTGTCGTCTAACACGACTCAAGTTTTCTGGTGAAACACCTAAGTAATTTGCAATGTCATAATTAGCAACTCGATCTTCTATATTAGGGTATGAAGTACAAAACTCGAGATACCGTTCTTGTGTATTTTTTTCGAGTGTAGACAAAATTCGTTTTCGCTGTGAAATAAAAGCTTGTGTTGTTAAAATTCTAAAATAACGTTCAAAAATTGGTGCTTCTGTATAAATTTTTTCAAGACTATTATTCGTTATCGATAACAGTTGAGAGTCTTCTATTGCTTCTATGTATAATTTTGAAGGTACATGATTGTAAAAAGCATCAAAGTCGCCAACCCACCAATTCTCTATTGCAAACTGAATGATGTGCTTGCTCCCCTTATCATCCATATAATATGCTTTTAAACATCCTTTAATAACAAAGTATTCGTGTTTAATGTTTGTACCTGGTTTTAATAAAAACTGACCTTTGCCCACAGTTATTTCATTTAGTGCAGCATAAAAGAACTCGAGATCTTTAGGGATAGGTTTTATATGGTTTTGTATGTGTTTTGTAATTGACTGATGCATGTTACAAAGATGCATATTTTTTAAACTTGAAAATAATATTTCTTATTAGTTGTATATATATTCATCTTATTCTGCGATAAATAAATTTGATATTCAAAAAATGAATGTTCATTCTTTTTATATACCTTTGTCATATCAAAACAAATAAATGAAACCTTTTTGGTGTGTTTTAAGAATAATAGTAGCCCTCTTTATATTGTATGCAGGGATTCAACATTTTATCAAGCCAGACTTTTTTAATGCTTTTGTTCCTGACTTTTTGATCTATAAAACGGCTATTATTTATGTTTCAGGAATTATAGAAGTTGTTTTAGCTATACTATTAATCATACCAAAATATGCACGTATAGCGGCAACAGGAATCTTCTTTTTAATGCTTCTCTTTCTACCGATACATATTTGGGATGTATTTTCTGAAACACCGGCAATTGGAAGTCATAAAGCAGCAATGATACGTTTACCACTGCAGTTTGTATTAATAGGATTGGCTTATAAACTTAAAAAAAAATGAATAATGGCGAAGCTTCAAAAAAGTAAAGACAAAAGAAATGCGCTAATTAAAGCAACTATAGAGCTCGTAAACAACAATGGTTTTCATGCGACTCCTATGAGTAAAATTGCAAATATGGCCAATGTTTCTCCTGCTACTATTTACTTGTATTTTGAAAATAAGCAAGATCTAGTTAATAAAACATACGTAGAGGTGAAAGCAAAATATACAGATTATGCTTTTGAAACTTATGATGTTGATATGTCTGTAGAAAAAGGGTTTGAATTGATATGGAAACGCATTGCAGATTTTAAATTAAAGGATTGTGAGAATGCCATGTTTTTAGCACAATGTGACAACACACCAGTAATTGATGAAACTAGTAGACAAGAAGGTATTAAACATTTGCAGCCCCTACTCGATCTTTGGAGTCGCGGTAAAAAAGAAGGTATTATAAAACCAATGTCAGACTATTTATTATATGCTTATTCCATAAATCCGCTATCGTTTTTAATGATGTCAGAAAAAAGAGGAGCATTCAAATTAGATAAAACACATTTAGAAGAAGCCTATCAATCTGCCTGGAATAGTATAAGAGTAATGAATGAAAGTTCGTAAAAATAGAATTGAAAAATATGGAATTATTAGATAAATTAAAGTGGAGATACGCAGCAAAAGCAATGAATGGTAAAGTTGTCGCTGAAGATAAAATTGAACGTATTTTAGAAGCGGCTCGTTTAGCAGCAACTTCAAGCGGATTACAGCCTTTTGAAATTTTTGTTGTGAAAAATCAAGAAGTAAAAGAAAAAATTAGACCCATTGCATGGAATCAATCTGTAATTACAGACTGTTCTCACCTGCTTGTTTTTGCTGCCTGGGACACGTATACACCAGAACGTATCAACTATATGTTCGATTTAACCAATGAAATTCGTGGTTTTAAAAATGAAGGTTGGGAAGCTTATCGTCAAATGTTATTAAGCACATATCCTCAAAAGGATGCAGAAGAAAACTTTAACCATGCTGCAAAACAAGCATACATTGCTTTTGCTCATGCTATAATTGCTGCTGCTTATGAAGGTGTAGATGCAACACCTCTAGAAGGTTTTGATCCTGAAGCTGTTGATGAAATTTTAGGCTTAAGAGAAAAAGGATTGCGTAGTGCTGTTTTATTACCATTGGGTTATAGAGCAGAAGATGCAGATTGGTTGGTAAACTTAGTCAAAGTTAGAAAACCAATGAAAGATTTAGTAACTGTAATTGAATAAAAAGAACAATTATGATAAAGACGATAGTATTAAAAAATAGACCAGAAGGAAAGCCTACGGTTTCAAACTTTCAGTTTATTACCGAAGACACAACGCTAACAATTAACAAAGGAGAGGTTTTGTTAGAAGCAACTTATGTTTCTGTTGATCCTTATTTAAGAGGAAGAATGAGTGCTGCGAAATCGTATATACCGTCTTTTGAATTAAATAAACCAATACAGTCTGGTGTTGTTGCTAAAGTTATCGAATCTAAAAACGACAACTTTAAAGAAGGTGATTTTGTTTATGGAATGTTATCATGGAAAACAAAACAAGTTTCTAATGGTGAAGGTCTTTTAAAAGTTGATGATTCTAAAGCTCCTTTAAGTACCTATTTAGGTGTTTTAGGAATGACAGGTTTAACGGCTTATTTAGGTTTAAACCAAATTGGTAAACCTGTTGCAGGAGAAACAATTGTTGTTTCTGGTGCCGCTGGTGCTGTAGGATCTGTTGTTGGTCAAATAGCAAAAATTCTTGGACTTAGAGTTATTGGAATTGCTGGCACCGATGAAAAAATAGAAATGCTTAAAACGAAGTTTGGTTTTGATGCTGGTATCAATTACAACACAAGTAAAGATATAAATGCAGACATTAAAGCAGCTGCGCCAAGTGGTGTAGATATTTATTTTGATAATGTTGGTGGACCAATATCTGATGCGGTATTATTTAATATTAACAGGTTTGCAAGAATTATTGTTTGTGGCGCTATTTCTGTTTACAACAATATCGAGACTCCAAAAAGTGTGAGCGTACAACCGTTTTTAATTAAAAATAGTGCCCTAATGCAAGGTTTTATTGTTTCTAATTATGCTGATAAATTTCCAGAAGCAATGCAGCATTTATCTGGTTGGTTAGCAGATGGAAAGTTAACATACACAGAAACTATTGTAGATGGTTTTGATACTATTCCGAATGCTTTTATCGACTTATTTGAAGGTAAAAACAAAGGAAAAATGGTTGTTAAAATTTAATTTTAATAAAATAATAAAGAAAATAAGATGAACAATTTTGAATTTAAAAATCCGACTAAAATTATTTTTGGAAAGGATTCTATCGGAAAATTAGAAAGTGAAATTCCTAAAAATGCCAAAGTATTACTATTATATGGTGGAGGAAGCATCAAGAAAAACGGAATTTACGAACACGTAAAAAAAGCATTGTCAGGTTTTGAGGTTGTTGAGTTTGGCGGAATTCCTGCAAACCCTGAATACGCCGTTTTAATGGAGGCATTGGACGTTATCAAAGAAGAAAATATCACCTACTTATTAGCTGTTGGTGGAGGTTCTGTAATTGACGGAACTAAATTTTTATCTGCTGCTGCTATTTATGATGGTGAAACTCCTTGGGATATTTTATCAAAAAACATTCGAACAGAAAAAGGAATGCCTTTCGGTACCGTTTTAACATTACCAGCAACAGGTTCTGAAATGAATTCTGGTGCCGTAATTACAAGAGCAGAAACCAAAGAAAAACTAGCAATGGGCGGTCCTGGTTTGTTTCCCGAATTCTCAATTTTAGATCCTCAAGTAATTAGTTCTATTCCAGAGCGTCAATTAGCAAATGGTTTAACAGATGCTTTTACACATGTTTTAGAGCAATATATGACGTACCCAAATGGTGCACTATTACAAGATCGTTTTGCAGAAAGTATTTTGCAAACAATTATTGAAGTTGCTCCAAAAGTATTAAAAGATCCTACAGATTATAAAGCTGCTTCTAATTTTATGTGGAGCTGTACGATGGCTTTGAACGGCTTAATTCAGAAAGGAGTTCCTACAGATTGGGCGGTGCACGCAATGGGACATGAATTAACGGCTTTATTTGGTATCGATCATGCACGTACTTTGGCGGTAATTGCTCCAAGTCACTACAAATTTAATTTTGAAGCTAAAAAAGAAAAATTAGCACAATACGGTGAACGTGTTTGGAATATTACCGAAGGAAGTATCGATGATAAAGCAAATGCTGCTATCGAAAGAACGGTTGCTTTTTTCCATGAATTAGGTATCGATACCAAATTATCTGATTATACTGAAGAGTACGAAGGTACTGCAGAAAAAATAGCACAACGTTTTACAGATCGTGGTTGGTTAGGTTTGGGTGAACACCAAAACTTATCACCAGAAAAAGTAGCCGAAATAGTAAAAATGTCTTACTAGAAAATAATGAAAATAACAAAAATAATAGCTTTAGCGCTAACGATCATTACAGCATCTAGTTGTAAGGAATCAAAAAAAGAAGTAACTTCTGAAAAAGTTTCAGAAGAAAAAATAACAATTAAAAAAGATAAAAAAATGAACATATTATTTGTTTTAACATCTCATGATAAATTAGGAGATACAGGGAAAAAAACAGGATTTTGGGTAGAAGAATTCGCAAATCCATATTACACATTATTAGATAAAGGTGCTACAATTACTATTGCAACACCTAAAGGAGGTGCTGCACCTATCGATCCAAGTAGCGATTCGCCAGATGCTGCTACAGAGGCAACTGCACGTTTTGATAAAGACACAGAAGCAAAGGAAAGAATTGCAAATACGAAAAAATTATCAGATATGAATGCCGATGATTTTGATGCCGTTTTTTATCCAGGTGGACATGGACCGTTGTGGGACTTAGCAACCGATGCAACTTCAATTGCTTTAATTGAAAAATTTAATAGTCAAGAAAAGCTAGTTGCTTTTGTATGTCATGCGCCTGCTGCTTTAAAAGATGTAAAAAATGCAGATGGAACACCTTTAGTTAAAGGAAAAAAAGTAACAGGATTTACAAATACAGAAGAAGCCGCAGTTGGATTATCTGAAGTTGTTCCATTTTTAGTGGAAGACATGCTTACTAAAAATGGCGGAATCTATTCTAAAAAAGAAGATTGGGCTGCTTATGCAATTCAAGACGGAAATTTAATTACAGGTCAAAACCCTGCTTCCTCTAAATTGGTTGCTGAAAAATTACTACAAAGCTTAAAATAATTTTTGGTTAGTTAGTTAGTTAGTTTGAGAAAAGGTTGTCTATTAAGACAGCCTTTTTTTTATTTGTTAAAATCATAAAATAACATCCTAAAAAAAGCTGTAATAATTTTATTTTATAATGGCTTTTTAAAAGTATCTTCGCGCGCATTATGTGGATGTATTTAGGCTTATTAGCAGCACTTTTTTTAGGATTACACAATTTATGCAAGAAACATGCAGTGCAAGGAAATGAAGTTTTTCCTGTACTTTTTGGGACAATTCTTTCTGGTTTTTTACTATTACTCCCCTTTTTTATAGGTTCACTCTATTTTCCTGCATTTACAAAAGAAATTGGATTTCATATTACCACACTTCCTTGGAAAACACATGGTTTTATTTTTATAAAATCGATGATTATGGCAGCTTCTTGGGTTTTAGCATATCAAGCTTTAAAACATTTACCTATTACTATTGTTGCTCCTATTCGTTCTGCGGGTCCGTTTTTTACATTTATTGGTGCTATTTTAATTTATAATGAACAACCTACCTTTTTACAATGGATTGGTTTTTTTCTTATCATTTTATCTGTATTGTTATATGCGAGAGTAGGTAAAAAAGAAGGCATTATTTTTAAACGAAATAAATGGATATTCGCTATTATTGGTGCCACCTTTTTAGGTGCCTCTAGTGGATTGTATGACAAGTTTTTAATTCAGAGTTTGACCTTGAATCCGCAGACATTGCAATTTTGGTTTTGTTGGTATACCGTTTTAATTTTGTTCGTTATTTTATCGGTTACTTGGTTTCCTAATGCAGTAAAAAGAAAATCTTTTAAGTTTCGTTGGACCATTGTTGCTGTAGGAATTTTATTACAAGCTGCAGATTATTTTTATTTTAAGGCGCTGCAAGATCCAGATGCCTTAATTATGTTATTATCAGCAATAAAAAGGAGTCAGTTAATAATTGCCGTAGTTGTTGGTGGTTTGTTATTTAAGGAGAAAAATAAGCGTAAAAAACTAGTGCCATTGGTAGGGATTATGATTGGAATATTTTTGATTTTATATTCCGCTAGTTCCTAAAAAATTCTATTAATTTTAGGATTTAAAACGTCATAAATCACTTTTGAAGTTGCTTGAATCCTTATCTTAGCAACTTAACTAGACTAATTTTAAGATTTGGAACAAATAAAAGCATACATTGATCAAATAGCGACCATATCTAAAGAAGATTGGACTTTTTTTAAATCTAAATTGCAGCGTCGTACTTTTCCGAAGAAAACTGCTTTTTTAAAAATTAATGAAGTAGAGAATCATATTTCTTTTATTGAATCTGGTGTTGTACGTTTGTACATTCCTAAAGAAAATCCTGAAAAAGAAATTACTTTCGGTTTTAGCTTTGAAAATCAATTTATAAGTGCTTACGATTCTTTTTTAACACAAAAGCCTTCTTTATATCAATTACAAACGCTTACAAAAACGAGTCTTTTAAGCATAACCTACAAAGATTTACAAGAAGTTTATAAAACAACACAAATTGGTAATTTAATTGGAAGATTAACTGCAGAACGCCTTTTTTTAATAAAATCTAAACGAGAACAAAACTTATTAAACCTTACTGCAGAAGAACGGTATTTAAAATTATTTAAAGAACGTCCAGAGCTTTTAAAAGTAATCCCTTTAAAATATATTAGCTCTTATATTGGTGTTACTGCACAAGCTTTAAGTAGAATTAGAAAACGTTTATAAACCTATTTTTATTGATTTGGGTTCATTGTTTTGTGCATGATATCAAACTATCTTTGTAAAAAAAATAAATGATTATAATTATATTTGTTTTAGTACTTTGGTATGGAGGTTTGTTTTTTCAATCTTTCTTTTTACATCGGTATGCAGCGCATCAAGTTTTTACAATGTCTAAAACCATGGAGCGTATTACGTTTATTTTAACTTGGTTTTTTCAAGGCTCTAGTTACTTAAGTGCTTATGGCTATGGCGTAATGCACCGCATGCACCATGCATATACTGATACTGAAAAAGATCCTCATTCGCCGTCTTATGACGATAATTTGTTCGCAATGATGTGGAAAACAAAAACTATTTACCAAGATATAAATGAGCAAAATATTGCGGTAGATGCAAAGTTTACTAAAAACGTACCACAATGGAAAAGCTTCGATGCTTTTGCTAGTTCTCGTTTTTCTAGATTGCTTTGGATTACTTTTTACATTGCATTTTTCGCCTATTTTACAACGGCTTTGTGGCAATGGGCCTTATTACCAATTGCATTGTTAATGGCGCCAATTCACGGAGTAATAATCAATTGGTTTGGTCATATTTATGGCTATGTGAATTACAAAATGACAAATACAAGTAAAAACCTTTTCCATTTCGATTTCTTAATGATGGGAGAAGGATATCATAACAATCATCATAAACATGCAAGTAGCGCTAACTTTGGTGTAAAATGGCATGAAGTAGATGTTACTTATTTAATCATTAGAGTTTTAGATTTTCTTGGTTTCATTAAGTTAAAGGCAGTTGCTATCAAAAAATAATTTTATAAGTATACTTTTTTATTCTATTGATAACAACAAAAAACCTTTCGTACAATCGACGAAAGGTTTTTTGTTGCTCTTTGATAAATTAAAATTCTACCAATCTATAGGAAAATAATCTTTTAGGAATTTACCAGACCAATGTTTACCTGTGTTAATTCCATCAATTAAAGGATCCATTACTCTCGCTGCACCGTCTACAATATCTAACGGAGGCTGAAAATCGTGAACGTCTTGTTTCTTTTTAGACAACTCTGCAGGATCTTCATCTGTAACCCAACCAGTATCAACAGCATTCATATAAATACCCGATTTTGCAAACGTAGATGCAGAAGTATGCGTTAACATATTTAAAGCTGCTTTTGCCATATTTGTATGTGGATGTCTGTCTACTTTCTTAAATCTATGGAACTTTCCCTCCATTGCAGTAACATTGATAATGTGCTTTTTACCCGTATTTTCTTTCATCATTAAATTAGACAAACGATTGCATAAAACAAAAGGAGCAACAGCATTTACCAACTGTACTTCTACCATTTCTGTGGTTTCAATTTCGCCTAATCTTAAACGCCAACTGTTTGTTTTTCTTAAATCTACTTGTTGTAGATCACCATCTAATTTACCTTCAGGAAAAACTTCTGCGGTTTGCAAAGAATTGTCAAAACTATACGGAATTTGAGATAATTCTGCTGAATTACGCAGACCAATTCCTGGTTCTGGTCCGTGCCAAGTAACTGGTAATACGTTATTTTTACTTGTTTTAGAAGTAGAATCACTTAAACTAGACAATTCTAACAAACAATCTGCATGTTCTTTTAACAAACTCTGTGCTAATTTTGGTAATTGATCTATTGGTTTCTTTTCATTTTCCATTAAATGGAAATAAAAACCAGAAGGTCTTCTAACAGTTTGTGCCGCATTATTGATTAGAATATCTAATCGATTGTATTTTTGCTCTATATAGTTACAGAAAATCTCTACACTTGGTATGTGTCTTAAATCTAAACCATGAATGTGCAAACGATCTCCCCAATCTTTATAATCTTCCTCTTTAGAAAAACGAATGGCAGAATCTGCTGGAAAACGTGTGGTTGCAACTACAGTTGCTCCTGAACGCAATAACATTAACGTAATATGATAGCCTATTTTTAAACGAGAACCTGTAATTACAGCAACCTGATCTTTTAAATCTGTGGTTTGAAAACGTTTAGCATAATTCAAATTTCCACAATCAGAACACATGGTATCATAAAAATGATGCAACTTGGTAAAAACAGCTTTACAAACGTAACAGTTTCTTGGAGATTCTAATTCTGGCGTTTCTTCATCTATAGAGGCTGCAGATAGTAATTTCGGAGCCACAAAAAGAGCAGATTCTCTTGCAGAACGAATTCCGGTTGATTTTCTAGCATGCTTGTCACTCTCTATTTGCTTACGTTTTGCGGCTTTTTTAGCGTCTTTTCTTCTGCGTTGAAATTCATCACGATTGGGTCTAGACAATTCGCCGGCAACCTTAAAAAGTGCGACTCTTTGTGCTTCTGGAATTTCAAAAAGTTGATTGGTATCTTCCAATAATCTCTGAAGGGTAGCAATGCAAAATGCTATTTCTGTATTCTCTTCTTTATCGCTCATAATACTGATACAATTACTTCTTTTTCTTCTTTTTTGTAACTTCAGAACTCGTATTCGTAGCTTTTGTATTGGCTAAATAATTCGCTAATATTTTGTCTACTAATTCTTCTTTTGTTAAATGATGAAAAATGGTTTTTATTTGCGATTTAAAATCTTCTGATACTGAACGATTTGGTTTCGTTTTAAATATTTTATTTGCCCAAATTACCCCATTACTTTCTTCAATACTTTGTGCATCTGCCTTTTTATAAGCTTCAAAACGAATGTCTAATGCTTTTTCAAAATCGCCAATATCTTGTCTTTCTTCCTTCTGAATAATGGTTAAAGACAATCCGCTTGCTCCTGCCCTAGCAGTTCTACCGCTTCTGTGTACATACGCATCATACGTATCTGGTAAGTGATAATTTACAACATAAGAAAGGTCTTTTACATCAATACCACGCGCAGCTAAATCAGTAGCTACCAAAATATCAACATGTCCTTCTCTAAATTGATCCATAATACGATCACGAATTCCTTGGGTTAAACTACCATGAATTGCGCCAGAAGAAAATTTATTAATTGCTAAGTTTTTGGCTAATTTATTAACGGCAGCTTTCGTTTTACAGAAAATAATTCCTCGTTTTCCAGCTTGTGAATTTAAAAAATGCAGTAATACCTCTAACTTTTCAATAGGTGCTACCACTACATATTGATGATCGATACCTTGATGACCAAGAGTTTCCATATTGGCTTCAATAGTAATGACCTGTTTTGCCATGTAATTATTTACCATTTGTCTAATGGCTCCTGGCATGGTAGCTGTAAATAATAACGTTCTTCTTTTCTTCGGAATTTCTGCAATAATACTATCTAAACCTTCTTTTAAAGCAGTAACCATTTCATCTGCCTCATCTAAAATAAAGTAAGAAATATTTTTAATGTTGATGGCTTCTCTTTTTACTAAATCTGCCAAACGTCCTGGAGTTGCTACCACAATGTGAGTTGCCTCTTTTAGACGCTCTATCTGAGGTTTAATAGGGATTCCTCCGCAAATAGTAGCAATTGAAATATTAGGACTATTTTTTGCAAAAGATTCTAAATTACTAGAGATTTGTTGCCCTAACTCTCTTGTTGGTGCTAAGATTACGGCTTGTATATTGTCGTTTTCTACATCAATTAATTGCAACAATGGCAAACCAAAAGCTGCAGTTTTACCAGTTCCTGTTTTTGCCAGTGCAACAACATCTTCTTGTTGTTTTAAAACAATAGGAATTACTTTTTCTTGAATCTCTGTAGGTATAGCGATGTTTAAATCGGCTAAACTCTGTTGCAACTCTTTATTAATTCCTAAATCTGAAAACTGTTTTGACATGAAAATATTTTTGTGCAAAGATACTGACTGTTTTAATTGATTGTATTATTTATAGACAGTATTATTTCTCTTTGCGTTGTGTTTTTTATTGATGAGTTCTAAATAGAATTTATTCAGCATAAAAGTTAAGAACCGCTACCTAAAATCTTAACGAAAATGATAAACTCTAAATTTTAAGCAATAAAAAAGCCCATCTTTAAAAGATGGGCTTTTATGAAAATGTTTGAATATATATTAGATAACTTTTACGTTAACTGCATTTAATCCTTTGTTTCCTTCTTGTAAGTCAAATTCAACTTGGTCACCTTCTCTGATTTCATCTACTAATCCAGAAATGTGAACGAAATGATCTTTATCAACTCCTTCTTCTGTAATAAATCCAAATCCTTTAGACTCATTGAAAAACTTTACTGTACCTTTACTCATCTTATTATAATTTAATTTGTAATATTATATTGCAAAGATGGTACCAATAAATTAGATATCAGTCATAAAAATCATAAATCTTTTAATAAAACTCATATTTCTAAGTTTTATTCGCTAATTATAGATAAATCACGTGATTTATAAATATTTATACACCGTAAATTCTAACTTTTTTCTTTTTTAAACGAGAATTATTTAACTTTTCTTCTAATTCTGAAGCCAAACTAGCAGGAACGGCTACAAATGCACAATCTTGTTTTAGCTCTATATCTCCTAATTGATCTTTTGTCAATTTTCCTTGTTTGATAAATAAACCAGCAATATCACCTTTAGAAATTTTATCTTTTCGACCACCAGAAATAAATAAAGTTTCCCAAAAAACAGGTTTTCTTTCTGCTTGTTTAGAAATGTTCTCTAAATCTGCATGCTTCATAAAGTCTGGTAAGCGCTCTTCTTTCCATTTTAATACATACGCAGTTCCTTTTGCAGAAACTCTTGCTGTACGTCCGTTTCTATGCGTAAACTCTTCTACTTCTCTTGGTAGTTCATAGTGAATGATGTATTTCATCTCTGGAACATCAATTCCTCTCGCTGCTAAATCTGTAGCAACTAAAAGTTGATTGGTACCGTTTCTAAACTTAATTAAAGAACGTTCTCTATCTTTTTGCTCCATTCCACCACTAAAATTACCGTGCTTAATACCTTTACTTTCTAAAAAAGCACTCACATTATTAATGGTATCTTTTAGGTTACAAAAAATAATTCCTTGCTGATTGCCTAAGTGATTTAATAAATGTAATAACGTATTTAGTTTATTTTTTGCAGGAGAAACAACTGTTTTAATTTGTAATTTAGAAGTGGTTGCTTTTAAATAATTAACCGTATTTGGCTTGTCTAATCTTACAAAATCAGGAATCTCAACTCCTTGTGTAGCAGAAGTTAAAATTCTTTTATTACAAGCCGTTAATTGGTTAATAACACCACGCATTTCATATTCGAAGCCAACTTCTAGAGACTTATCAAACTCATCTAAAATTAATGTTTTAATATGGTCTTTAGAGAATCTTTCGTTTGCAAAATGATCTGAAATTCTTCCAGGAGTTCCTATTAAAATCGCAGGTAAATGTTTCAATTCTATTTTATCTTTAGACATTGGTCTACCTCCATAAACAGCATTTACTTTATAACCAGACCCCATAGAACGAAGTACTTGTTCTATCTGAATTGCCAATTCTCTTGATGGTACTAAGATTAATGCTTGAATTTCTTCAACATTAGGATCTAAGAACTCTAATAAAGGTAAAGAAAAAGCCAATGTTTTTCCTGTTCCTGTTGGTGATAGTAATATGGTATTTACGTTTTTCTTAATCGTAGCAATAGCCTCCTCTTGCATAGGATTTAACTGACTAATATTCAGTTTTTCTAATATTTCTTGCTGTCCTTTTATATGATTCGCCATTACTTTGGTGTTTGCTTTTTTTTTAAAATAATGCACAAAGATAGTTAGACTTAGCCCGTATTGGATAAAATTGTTAAATAATTGTATTTTTTTTTCAATAAAATAAAGGATATAATTATTTTAAAAGAAATAAAAAGCATCGATTTCAATCTTCAAAAGAGTGTAAAATTGATAAATTTAAACGGAGCTATAAAAATTCTATTTCTCGTTCACTTTAGTACGCAACGGAATTTTATCTTCAATTAGGTACACATCAGAATATACTTTGGTAAAATGTGCTCCGAAAAATAGGATGAGACTAGAATATGAAACCCAAAGCATAATTAAAATAACAGAACCTGCAGCACCATAAGTAGAACCCGGGTCCATTTCTTTAAAATACCAAGCCATTAAGTATTTACCAATTACAAATAAGATTGCTGTTACCGCTGCTCCTACTTTTACTGCGCGCCAACGCACAGTTTTACTCGGTAAATATTTAAACATCGCTGCAAAAAGAATGTAAATAAAAACAATGGACATTAAAAAATCTACCAGAAAGATATATTCAAATAAATTATCGGGGACAAATTTTTCTATCCGTTTACTAAAAGTGCTTATTAAGGCAGTTAATACAAAGCTAATCAATAATAAAAATCCGATAATTAGAATAAAGCCAAAACTTTTTATTCTACTAAAAACCATTTTTAAGAATCCGTTTGCATTTTTATTTTCTGGGATTTTCCAAATTTTATCAAAAGCTGCTTGTAATTGATAGAAAACACCTGTAGAACCATATAACAGTGTACCAAAACCAATAATAGTTGTAAATATTGAAACTTTTTCATCTCCTCTGTCTAACATCATAACCCGAAAGGATTCTGCAGTTTGTGTGCCAACAGCACTTGAAATTTCATCTAATAATTCTCCCTGAACAATTTCTCTTCCCCAAACATTTCCAACTAAATTTAGAATAATTACAACCAATGCAGGTAGAGATAAAATAGCATAATACGCTACAATTGCACTCAGCTCAAAAGGCTCGCTTTCGAGCCAATTGTTTCCTGCCTTTTTTAATAGACTAGGAAAATCTTTCATTACTTTTTTAATTTGCAATAGTGTTGCTTTTTTGGAGTTGTAAAAATCAATCAAAAATAAGCTATTTATCTTCTAAAAATTAACGATTTACTTACTTTTATATCTGTAAAAACGTCTAATTTCAAAAAAATAAAATTAGACGTTTGACCTTTTAAGCTTGGCCTCTAGCGGGATATCCTTCTTTTAAGATATAATCAATTCCGTTTAGAACATCTTTAAATTCTGGTCTACCAAATGGCATCGATTGTATCGATTCCCAATATACTTTCCCCTCTTTGTCTATTAAAAACAAACCAGGCTCTGTAAACTGTTTGGGTTCTTTATCACTAATACCATTAGAAATAAACAAGCCCCATTTTCTTGCTTCTTCCATTGTTAAGCCATAACCAATTGGTAAGTCTTTAACATTCCAATCTTTATAAGTTTCTTTTGCTATTTCTTCTGTATTGGCACTTATTGCGATTAAATTTACACCTCTTTCTTTAAAATTATTTACTTTATTTTGCAATTCTTCTAATTGTTTTTTACAAACAGGGCAATGTTTTCCTCTGTAAAACACTATTAATGTAAAGTTTGTGGTTTTTTGTTCTTGCAGACTCCATTGTGTATCATTTACTAAATTGATTGTTAGCTCTGGTGCTTTTTCTCTTGGTTTTATCATCTTTATTGCTCACTTTTATAATAAATATCTTGGTTCCTTAATTACTCATAAATTGATAAATACAATTTAATGATCCATCATTTTACCTTTTTTCTTTGTCAATTGTTTCTCCAAATCGCTAATAGATTCAGAGATAGCGCTCACAAAATTATCATGACTTGCCTCGGCAAACAACCTTGGCCCTGGCACACTTAACCGAATGTTACAAATCTTACCGGTTTTATCTGAAGAAGTATTTTCTGTTTTAAAGAAAACATCTGCTCTTGTAATCATTTCAAATTTGGTGTATAAGTATTTTAATTTTTCTGTTACAGACGCTTCTAGTCTCTCACTTGCCTCTACATTGTGGTATTCAAAGTTAATATTCATAATCTCTTACATTTTTAATTAATAATTAAACTCTCTACTGTAAAACTATCAATACTTTAAAGATGCTGTTTGCGTAAATGATGCTATTATGAACTCATATCAAATTCTAAGTGTTTTATTGAAGCCTATTTTATATTTATAACTAGCTTTGTTTCTTTTTTTAAAACAATTTAATTCAAACGATGCTGAAACAAAAATTAAAATTTTATAATGTAATTCTTGCTTCTAAATCTCCGAGAAGACATCAGTTTTTTAAAGATTTAGACATCAAATTCTCTATTCAATTAAAAGAAGTTGAAGAAATTTATCCGAAGGAATTAAAAGGTACAGAAATTACCGATTTTTTAGCCAATTTAAAATCGAAAGCGTTTACAGATTTGCAAGAAAAAGACCTGCTTATTACTTCTGATACTATTGTTTGGTTAGAAAATAAAGCGTTAGGAAAACCAAAAGATGCAAAAGACGCTTTTACCATGTTAAGAGCGCTATCTGGTAAGAAACATGAAGTAATTACATCTGTTTCTATTAAAAACAATGCTTTTCATAAAATTATAAATGACATCACAACCGTCTCTTTTAAAGAATTGACGGATGATGAAATTAATTATTACATCAACAATTATAAACCTTTTGACAAAGCCGGTGGGTATGGCATACAAGAATGGATTGGTTATATTGGCATAGAAAATATAGAAGGAAGTTATTTTAACGTAGTTGGTTTGCCTGTTCACAAACTCTATCAAGAGTTAATGGACTTATAAAAATTAGCTGTTTTTTTAGTCATATAATTGTTTTAGGAGACTTTCTCATATTATATTAAAATCTTAGCTCTTATTCTCTCTTTTATGTACTTTAAAGAAAAATAAAAGTTTATTTTTACAAAAATTTTTACAACACAACATTTTTACAACTTTATAATGAAAAAATACACGTACACAGAAAAAAAAGATACACGTTCAGGTTTTGGAGACGGTTTAACAGAATTAGGTAGAACGAACCCAAATGTAGTTGCTTTATGTGCAGATTTAATTGGCTCTTTAAAAATGGATCAATTTATTGAAGAAAATCCAGAAAGATTTTTTCAAATTGGTATTGCAGAAGCAAACATGATTGGTATTGCAGCTGGTTTAACTATTGGTGGTAAAATTCCTTTTACAGGAACGTTCGCTAATTTTTCTACAGGAAGAGTTTACGATCAAATTCGTCAATCTGTTGCATATTCTGGTAAAAACGTAAAAATTTGTGCCTCTCATGCAGGAGTTACTTTGGGTGAAGATGGCGCAACACACCAAATATTAGAAGATATTGGTTTGATGAAAATGTTGCCAGGAATGACGGTAATTAATACCTGTGATTATAACCAGACAAAAGCAGCAACGATTGCAATTGCAGATTTTGATGGCCCTGTTTACTTACGTTTTGGAAGACCTAAAGTACCGGTATTTATGCCAGCAGATGAGAAGTTTGAAATTGGTAAAGGAATTCAATTAACAGAAGGTACAGATGTTACTATTGTTGCAACTGGACATTTAGTTTGGGAATCTTTACAGGCTGCAGAACAATTAGAAGCAGAAGGTATTTCTGTAGAAGTTATCAATATTCATACAATTAAACCTTTAGACGAAGATATTATTTTAAAATCTGTGGCTAAAACAGGTTGTATTGTTACTGCTGAAGAGCACAATAAGTTAGGTGGTTTGGGTGAAAGTGTTTCTAGAACATTAGCATTAAATAATCCTACACCACAAGAATTTGTAGCAACAAATGATACTTTTGGTGAATCTGGTACACCAGAACAATTAATGGCTAAATACGGTTTAGATGCTGCTGCAGTTGTAAAAGCTGTTAAAAAAGTAATATCTAGAAAATAATTTCGTTTTAAACTTTAAAAGTTTTAATATTAATTTTAAATAAAAAAGGATGAAAAAAGTTATTTTAATGATGTGTTTGGCTTTTACTTTTAGTCAAACGTCACATGCACAAATAGATTTTGGTGTAAAAGGTGGTATCAACTACAATAATGTAGGAGAAGACTCTTTTAAAGATGCAACAAATGATATTGTAGATGGTGCAAATGCAAAAACGGGTTTTCATGCAGGTTTGTGGTTTAGAGGTAATATTCCTATTTTAGGTTTGTATTTAAGACCAGAGCTTGTTTATACGCAAGTTAAAACAGAGTTCGAAGAGCAAAGTAGTCAAAATGAATATTCATTTAAAAAATTAGATGTACCTGTTTTAATAGGTAAAAAGTTCTTAGGATTTGCGAATGCATTTATAGGCCCATCATTTCAATATATTTTAGATGATGAAATTAGCTATAAAAATTTTTCTTCGGAAGAATTAGATAAATTTTCTGTTGGATTGCAAATGGGTGTTGGTGTAGAGTTTGGAAAACTAGGAGTTGATGTTCGTTGGGAAAGAGGTTTATCTAAAACGGAAGCAAAATTTGCGAATAGTGTAACTGTAGATAACAGAACGAATCAAATAATATTTGGTCTTTCTTTACAATTATAAGAAAATAAATTACGAAATAGATAAAAGGCTCTTGATTTTCAAGAGCCTTTTTTGTTGAGATCATATTTACCTTTAAATATTAATCGAATACGTTAGAAGCTCTAAAATGTGTTAGATATTCTTCATTAATTAACATGTTATTCAACCTAATACACAAGCTTACATACCATTCATTGAATTTAGAATAAGGGCTATAAATACTAAATATATCGAAGCATTTTTTTTACGAATAAATCATAAAAAACGTTTCAATATAAAGATAAAACGAATCTGAATTAATTTTGATTTCTCTAATCTAAGAGTCAAGGTTCAAATCTTAAAACAAAAAGGCTCTTGATTTCTCAAGAGCCTTTTTCTATATAATAAATTAACTTACTTTTTAAACATTAGGATTTAAGTAATCTGGTAAAGTAGGATTACTTTTGTCACTAAAATCATTTGTAGGATCACCGTCACCATCTGCATCTTCATCTATAGAAGCTGTACCATCATTATCATGATCTGTGTTTTCAACCAAATCTAACAATTCTACATAGAACATTAAATTTGTGTTTACAAGATTGCTGTTAAAGTTGATTGCATTGCTTGAAGGATACGCCAAACCAGAAGGAATAAACAAAATACCTTTACCTGTATTCAAGTAATTGATTGGTCCGTTTACAGTCTCTCCATTTGAATCCTTTTCTAACTCACCTCCTTTAAGCTTCGTAAAACCATGTGTCCATCCTTTAATAACTGCATTTAAAGTCAACCAAATTCCATTGTCATTTTTATCAAAATTAAAAGAGAGCAACTTAGCATTAGAAAAAGCTTGTCCCGAATACTTCACATAAATAGAATCCATTACCGTAGGATTATCTTTTACAGGAACTGGTTCTCCTTCTTGTCTCATATATACATACAATGTATGCTCAATATCATTTTCTATTACTTGCATGGTCTTTAAATTACTGGTATCATCAAATAAAGATGTTTGCCCAGAAACTAGCGTTTTTACAGAGTCTAATGAAATATCATAGTAATTGTTTTTTAAAAACTTTACAATAGAATCATTGTCAGAAATGGCTAATTCTTCGTAATTTATATCCGCAAACGGATTTACAAAACCATTATTATCATCATCACAAGAATAGATAATACCTACTCCTAATAAAATCAGTAAAAAAATATTTTTTATTTTGTTCATTTAGTCATAAAATTTAAGCGTGCAATTTACCATTTTTATACCTTTGTAAAAAGACAAACATTATATTTTAACTTTTTTTATGAGAATAGATAAATATTTATGGTGTATTCGCGTTTTTAAAACGAGAACTATAGCAACAACTGCCTGTAAAAAGGGTCAAGTTAAGATCGACGCAAAAAGTATAAAACCTTCTAGAGAAATTTTTGGAGGAGAAATAATTGTGGTTCGAAAAAATCAGATTAATTATCAAATAAAAGCTTTAGATTTACCAGAAAGTAGAGTTGGCGCTAAATTGGTAGATCAATATAGAAAAGATGTTACACCAAAAGAAGAATTTGAAAAAACAGCGCTTTTAAAATTTGCCAAAGACCATTATAGAAAGAAAGGAATTGGTAGGCCAACAAAAAAAGACAGAAGAGATTTAGACAATTATCAAGAAGATACAACAGAAGATTTATGATTGCAGAAAACAATATTATTTTAGACAACATTCAAATAAATCAAAAAATTAAAAGAATAGCGTATCAAATTTACGAAAGTAATAGCTCTGAAAAAGAAGTTGTTATTGCGGGAATTGTTGGTAACGGATTCACTTTTTCAAAAAAAATAGCTCTAGTTTTAGAAGAAATTTCAACAATAAAAGTTAGGCTATGTGAAGTTGTTATTAACAAGAAAAAACCTTTGTTACCAATAACAACGTCTATTTCTGTTGATGAATATAAAAACAAACCCTTAATTTTAGTTGATGATGTTCTAAATTCTGGTACCACTTTAATATACGGAATTAAACATTTCTTAGAAGTTCCTCTAAAAAGATTTAAAACAGCCGTTTTGGTCAATAGAAATCATAAAAAATATCCTGTAAAAGCAGATTTTAAGGGTATTTCTTTATCTACGTCTATTAAAGAGCACGTGCAGGTAGAATTTAATGAAAAAGACGCTATTGCCTATTTAGTGTAGTGCAATTCTTATTTCTGTTACAATTTCTTCGATAGTTTTTTTGTCTATGCTAAGCGTTATGTCTGCTTGCTCATAGAAAAACCTTCTTTCAAAAAGATGCTTTGCTACAAATTCTGTGATTTTTTCATTATCTAAACTGGCAACTAACGGTCTTTTACTTTTCTCATTAATTAGTCTAGCAACTAAAGTATTTATACTTGCTTTTATATAGACCGATTTTGCTTCAGAGTTTTTAATCAATTCCATATTATTTGCATAACAAGGTGTTCCTCCACCTAAAGAAAGCACAAAATTACCTTCAGAATTTAGAATTTCTTTCAAATATGTGTTCTCAATTCGTCTAAAATAAATTTCTCCTTTGATTTTAAAAATTTCTAAGACACTCATCTTTTCTTGCTCAGAAATGTAATCATCTAGGTCTATAAAATTCATATACAGCTTTTTAGAAACCTCTTTGCCAATGGTAGATTTTCCGGAAGCCATGTATCCTAAAAGTATAATTTTCATTTATTTTTGTTTTTCACAAATATCGATAAAAAAAAATCATTTTTATGCTAATAGTTCCAATGATTGATAGTATATTTGCAGTCGATTTAAGAAAAAGACCTGGTAGCTCAGTTGGTAGAGCATCTCCCTTTTAAGGAGAGGGTCCTGGGTTCGAGCCCCAGCCCGGTCACAAGAAAGTTAAGCTTAATACGCTTAACTTTTTTTTTTAATATAATTTGCGCACGTGGCGAAATTGGTAGACGCGCAGCCTTGAGGGGGCTGTGTTCGCAAGAACGTGGAAGTTCGAATCTTCTCGTGCGCACTTAACTATAAGTGTCTGTTTCACAGTCTTATTAGAGTTGTTTTTTATTGCAAATAAAAAATATAATGGCTCTTAAAAAACAAATCGTCCCACTATTCGTCCCTGTTTTAAATCACAGTATGAGATATTCTAAACCTAAAATATTTATACCAAAATCTAAAAATAAAAAAGGAGATTTAAAGCCAACAACGGCAGTAGGTAAGTATTGGTATGTGAAATATTCCTACAGAAACCCTAAAACAGGAGTTATGGAAGTGTTTAGAGTTAAAGAAGGAATTAATCGGGTACAAACGATTAAAGAACGTACAAGGGCTATAAAGTGTTTGCGTATTGCTGTACAACAATTTTTAGAAATGGGTTATTCTCCTTTTGAGTACATTCCTGAAAATGTTATTGAAAAAAAAACATGGACAACAAAAGAAGCTTTAGAATTGGCTTTGGAAGAAAAACAGAAAGTATGGAGTGTATCTACCATAAAGATTAATCATTTTCCTGTAAATGTTTTTATTCGATATTTAGAAACTTCAAACTTATACCACAAGGATATTAAAGATATTACAAAAAGGCACATCATAATCTTTTTAAATAACCTTGGTAAAGACAAAAATAAACCTGTAAATCCAACAACTAGAAATACTTATCGGAAAATAATAAGTAGCTTATTTAATCAATTGGTGGCAGATGACATTATCTCTAAAAACTTTGTAGAAAGCATTCCTAAACTTGCTGCAAAACCTAAAAAAAATATTCCGTTTCGAAAAAAAGAAATGGAAACGATAAAAGAACATTTACTAGAACATGATCCTTATTTATATCTTTTTATAAAATTTGTAATGTATGGTTTTTTTAGACCTGTAGAAGTTTGTAGAATAAAAATAAAAGATATCAATATAGATCGCAATACTATTTCTGTAAAGAGTAAAACAGAAGATGCTACTGCAAATACGGTATTTCTTACAAAGCAATTAAAAGAAACTATTGCAGAAATGGATATTCATAAATTTGATTCTGATTTTTACTTATTTACTTCAAAATTAGAGCCTAGTAATTGGCTTGTTGATGACACTATAAAAAGAACATATTTTGGTAGGCGTTTTGCAAAAGTAAAAAAAGAACTAAAATTTGATGAAAATTATGGTATCTATTCTTTTAGACATACAGCAGCCATAGATATTTTTACAACTTATAAGGAACAAGGCTTAACAGATTTAGAGGCTAAGCATAAAATGCTACCTATCACAAGACATAAAAGTATTGATAGCTTAAATAAATACCTTCGTGATATTGGTGCGTCTTTGCCTAAAGATTATTCTGACGATTATAGTTTGGATTTTTAATTTATTATGATATATTTAGTTGTAATATCTAAAATTATAAAACTATTGTAATTCAAATAATATTACCTTAGAAAACATAGAGTCCATCTGATTTGACATTTATTTGTATAATTACAGAAGTTAGGAAATATTAAATTCACCTGTTACAGAAATTATACTCTTTTTCCAATTGATTTTTTATATTGAAACTAAGCTAGCATATATAAAAAAATGCAACAAGTAGCGCATGTTCTTAAACTATCTGTGGGCTATTAAAAGTTTCTAAGTTGACCGCTGGAAGTGGTTATTTTACATAATGGCGTTATAGACCCTGGAGTTTTACGCAAGAGGGCTATAACTTGTATTATGTAACATAGCTTGGGTGAGTTTAGGGTTTTATGAAAACAATTTCAAGGTTTGCTTTTTATAGTTGTTTTTGAGTGTGCGAAAAGACAAGCTTTAAAATGCAAGTACCTTTAGAATACTAAAACGCTAAACTTGCGGAGGTGTGCGGAATAAAACAAAAACAGAGGCTTTTGAAGTTATGAAAAAACTGGGTTTTGTTTTGTGGGGAATTTGTTATGACGGATATTCAATACCTAAAGTAGTATACAGTCTTCTTAATTTCATTCTCCAACTTGTTCTTGTTACTATCCAAGTTTGACCTCCTTCAACTATTAAAATATTATCGTTAGAATGTATTGGTATTTGTCTGTTTTGCTTAGGATTTTTATCGAATTTTAATAATAGATAAGGGTTTTTAGTAGGACATTCTTCACCATCTAAATCAAAGATATTTTGATGTTCTTTTTTATAAAAAGTTTCTTTTTTAATCTTTAAGGACTCAAACAATTCTATGATTGGTATTTTTTGAGTAATAAACTCTAAATCGTAAATATCTTTTTTAGCTGCTCTACTCGAACCACTTATCAGTTTAAATAAACCTATATCTTTTGTAGTTACCAATCTAACCTCATCTACAATCTCCATAGCATCCATCATTTTCATATTCTGAATAATTTCTACTTTAATCATTGCACCACAAGGTTTTGTTACCCAAAATCTAAGATACGTATGTTGCTCACTTTCTTTATCAAAAGGGTATTCTAAGCCAGATATGTTTGTTTTGCCATAAAAGTTTAGTACTTCTTTTTCTATAGCTTCAAAATGCTTTATACCTACAATTTCAGAGCAAAACAAATCGATGTCTTGAGATTCTCTATGATTGAAACGGAATGCTAAATTTGTACCTCCTGCTAATGCAAATTGAGATAAACTTGGTAAGGACTGTAATTCTTTTATGGTTTGTAAGAGTACTGAAGATACTGCACTCATTATTTAAAACTTATAGCGTAAAAAGGTAGGTTTCTTATATCGCTTAGAAACCATTCTGCAAACATTATTACTAATACGCTCTTTAGTTTCTTTTAATGTTGAATAGATTTCATTGGTATTATAAACACTTTCTACAATAGCAATATCTTTAGAAAAAGAAGCTTCATTTGTAGTCATCAAAACTCTTGGAATAATAATAGCTTTATCTCTTTCAATAGATAATCTACTACAATCCATATCCCAAAACGCTTGTTTAGGAAAAACTTCTGATATGTTTATTGCTTTAGCCAACAGTTTCATTGTATTAATAATACTATACAAAAGTATGTAATCATAGTTTACTAAACAACTATTATACCAATTATTGTATTGTAAACGTTATACTTAACTATATAATTACTTTTATTAATTAGACGTTTATTTCTATTTATAGTTACAAAACTATCGTTAAAGTATTTTATATAGCCTGTTTAATCAAGTATAAAATATACTCTAAATTATCCTTATTAGTTATTACTAATTCATAATCTCCATTTCCCCAATGACCAGTATTAGATACATCACGCATTAGGTTTTTAGGGTCTTCTAGTTTACCTTTTTGTAGATTTATAAATAGTTTTATTCCTTTCTTTAGTGTTACAATATCTGCTATGTTTTTATCCTTTTTAAAAGCGATATATAGTTTTTTAGGCTCTAACTCTATATCATCTGCTAGATTTAAAATAGCTTCTTTATATATTTCGTAAATCTCTTTTACTTTATCTGGATAACTATCTAAATGAAATTCTTCGGTATATACTTTTATCTCTTTCGTAACTGCTTCTAATTGTGTATTGCTTGATGTTATAGGCTTTATACTTTCGGCAGATTTACTTTTCTTTATCTGATTTACACTAATTAAATTGTTTTCGTAGCGTTTTACTTCCCACAACTCAATAGCTATATCTTTAAAGTTTGTTGCTGTTCTTTGATTTTCAGTAAAACTTGTAGATACAAATACCACTCTTGTTTGACTCCAATCAACATCAGTACGTTTTAAATTTTGCTTTAGTGTTTCGTTATACTCAACAATAAAATCTGCTTTATTTTCGAGCATTAAACTTAAATATGTAAAACCTTGATCTACTACACTAATGTTTTTACTTCTCTTATATTCAATTATAATAAATGCATTTGATTGTGTATCGTAAGCTAAAGTATCGATACGTTTGTTTTTAATAGAGAACTCAGACTTTACTAATTGTAAATCCATTAACTCATTTAAATTATTTTCAAAAAGTGATTGTATTTCTCTTTCTAATTTAAAAGGCTTTTCTCTTAAAATACTAATAGATTCTTTTGATTTTAAATTGTATAAATGCATATTTTTTTTAACTATTTTAAGATATTACAGATTGTGAATTATAGCATAAAAAATCAATTAGAACTTGCAATAAACTCACCAAATCTTCTTAAAGCATTGATAAAAGCGTTATTACTTTTTTTACCAAAAGCACTATCATTACCAGTTGGACCATATTTCTCAATATAAATATTTATATTATCTGCTAAATGTACTACAGTGATAGCTTCTCTAGAACATATTTTACTTACACGCTTCATATAGTCATATGCTGTTGAAGGATTACCAGATGGAGTAAACTCGCTGTAACCTTTACTGATTAAATATGTTTTGAATTTTTCCAACATAGTTGTAAATTTTAAAAATTGATATACTAAACACTACCACCCACACCCTTAAACTTCTCTACAAAAGAAGCTGTTTTTTGAAAAACACTTTGTTTCTTTGTCAAATACCGTAGATTTAAAGGGCCAATTTTTTGCTCTTTCTTTGCATAGTAATACTCTTTCATAATTATTCTTTCAGGGTTATTTTAATTATTTAGTTGTTATCTTTCTTTTTATCAGTAACAACATTTTTTTTGTTTTTTATGTTCATTTTATTTTTAACACTAATCTAAAATTCTGACAACAATCCCATCTATTCTTTCTTTTTCTTCTTCCATATTTTCTTCATCTTCCTCCTCAATTTCTCCTAAAAATAAAGTGTACCAACTTTCTAACTTTATATTTTCGGTTAAATTTCTCTTCACCTTTTCTAAAGCTAAATTTAAATCAGCTGTAATTAACATTGCAAATATTTTAATTAAAACATCATATTCTATCTTTAAATCTTCTCCCAAAAAATAAGTTTTTTCATTAATTGAATGGTATTCTAAAAACTTTTGTTTTCCAAAATAATAGTCATAGAGGCAGTGATATTCTTTTTCACCTCTATCTATTAACAACTCTATAATATAATCTTCATTAAAACTTGGTGTACCATGATTATCTTGCCTAAATAATTATTTACTAATTGTATTGGCAGCTAGTGTTTTATAAAAATAAGTTAAGCTATTAGGGACTTTGTGATACCCCATTTTTTCTATAACAAATTCATAGATTTTAGATTCATTCACATATTCATTTTCATCTATTTCTGATGTAAACTTTAACTCACTTAAAATTTCTTCTATTACTAACATATTTTACTTTTTAAAACTTTGTTCTAAACCCATTTCTCTAATTTTATCTAGCCATTCATAAATCATGGTTTGGCTATATTTAGGTTTTCCGTCTTCATTCTTTTCTTTTTCCATGGCAATAGCTAATAAAGCATATTCATTTTCTAAAGATGTGCCAAAAACACCTTGATCGTCTGTATTTATAGAGACAAACAATTGTGGACATTCTTTTATCTTGTCAAAATCAGTTTCTAAATGCAAATTGAAAAAGTTCTTTATAGGGTGTTTATTGTATTTATCTATGGTTCCTATTAAATAATTGGATGTTGGATTACATTCAATCCCTATATTCATTTGTACGATGTAGTTTTGATATTCTTTTTGAATACTTGTTACTAGTTTTATATAGGCATCTGTAATTTCAAATTGCTTTATTTCTTTACCCTTCTGTTTTATTGCAGGATTAAAATGATATTGTTGATACAAAAATTTTGTTTTACTATCATTTCTTATGTTTCCTCTTTTAGGATAAAAATGGTTAATTCTACATCTTTCCCAATAGGTAATATTCGGAATGTCTTCTATTTTCTCATGTATATCTTCTAAATATAAATACGGATCATCTCCTCTTAGTTTCCATGCATCAAAATAGATTTCATGTTTAAAATGTATGTTATAAAATTTAGAATCTTTATCAAAATAACATTGATAAACTTCTCTAAATAAGGAATCAAATAATTTTTCTAATTTATATATTTCGCTGGTATGGTCATTTATGTTGTATTTTCTAACCTTAGCCAATAACCACGCAATATTATCTAACAACATTTCTTTCGGAATCAATAATTTTCTTCCTTTAAAATCAAAATACGCTTTAACATCTATTCCTAATGCCAATGCATGACCGATTCTGTCTCCTTGGCAAAATTTCAGAAACTTAATGGTTTCATCAATACATCTAATTCCATCTATAATATCATAAAAATCTTCTCCTGCATGATAAGTAGCATACAGTTTATTTTCTACAATCTCTTTCTTTAAATGATTGTATTTTCCATTTAATTTATGGTCTTTTAAATACCTAAAGGCTTGTGCAAAAACTTCTGGTCTTGCATTAAATTCATTTGAAGCTGCATCGATGCCTCTTATCAATTTTGCTTTCTTAGAATACGACTCTCTTAGTTGTACGATTGCTCTTGCTTGTTTTTTTACATCTTTTCTTAATTGGTGATGTCTTGGTAATACTTCTTGAGCCAATTTGTAATTCGTATTCTTCTCTTTAAACTTAATAAAATGAACTGTATAAAAATGTTTTTCTTTGTTTGCTTTATATGTACCTAAAACCTTTTTGATAGGAATATTAAAGTGCGTCTGTTTTAATGCTTTAGGATCACTATTAATTTGATATTTCTTTAAACTCTTATTAATTGCTAAAGCTGTGTCTTTAGGTGCAATCCTGGTTTCAAAAGAAGTTATATTTTGAAACTTAGTACTATCATTAATAGCCATTTGTAATAAGGCTGTTTCATAAATACTATTATCTGGAATAAAGTATTCTTTTCTATCCTGATATGTAGAAAAGTTTGCAAAACCAACTTTTTTATTTACTTGAATTAATTCTGACCTAAACTGATTTTTAATGGATATATAAGCGTGTAATAATTTTTCTACTTTAAAGCTTTCTTTTTTTTCTGCATACATATATTTTAAAGCTTTGTAGAGTAATTGCCTTTCACCATACATCATAAAAGAACCTTTAAAGTTATTAATATGCATGTCTTTGGTAATGGCGTAATCTGCAACGTCTTTTTTTCCTTTATGATAAAATTTATAGCCGTAAAGTTTCTTTTTTTCGTTTATTTCAATTTGAATATTAGACAAATTCATTAATACCTCAAATGAATCGTTTTTATTAGAATTTGGATATAATAAGTACTTAAAATCAGCTACGTTAATTTCACTATTTTTATCTAATAAAAACTGAAACAACACCAGTCTTATTTTCGAAGCTTTATAAACAAGAATGTCTATTTCTTTATTTTGATTATGGAAGGAATGAGAAGTAGCTCCATTTAATTTGAGTCCTTTTTTTAATTTCTTAAACTTTTCAGTATGATGATTACTATTAATTGTATTCATTAAAGAAATCCAATTCAAGTCGAAAACAGGAGCAGAACCTTTTAAATGAAAATGATTTTCTGCAATCCCTTTATCTAATAATTTTTTAAGTCTGTTATTGTTAGAAAAAGCAACGGTTCTCCATGAAAAGAAATTTCTTTCTCTTTTCGAACGATTATCCATGTATGCAAAATAAGAACACGTAAATAAATCCTCTCCTAAAGAAAAAGATAAATCTCGCCATCGTAATAAATGCTCATAACATACAAAAGGTTCTTTGTCTCGTTCTATTAAAACTTGTTTATTAAAATGAGTTAATAAATTAAAAATTGACTTATTACTCCTTTCTCCTTTATATACATCTAACAACCAATCTGAATCTAACTTTTTATATAAGTTTTCAATTTCATCAAAACTATAGTTATTAAAAAGTGCCAAACCTTGTTCTAAAAATCTTGTTTTAGAAAAAGCATCATTTTCTAAACCATTACTATATATATACTGAAGTATTAAATCAGGGCATGTATTGTTAAAAATTGCTTCTATGGATTTTCTGAGGTTATCCATGTTTTATGCTTCTAATTTACCTAAACTATCTAAATAATCATATAATTCATCTAAATGCCCTTGATGGCTATTTATCATGCTTTTATCTCTTAAAAGAGTATAAATATTATCTAAAGGTTGAATTATGTTTGTTTTATTTTTGAAATCTTTCTGTTTCAATTTATTTATCAATGTCTTTAAGCTAGTAGATTGTGTTTTTGCTCTCTTTATCTTATTGATATAGCTTTTAGCTAACTTAATAGCTTCTTTTGTTTCATCTTGATTTTTAACATTCCTGATTAAATCTAACAATGCAGTAACAGAATCTAAGTTTTTGTTCCAATACTTTATAATTGGATTATCAAGAATTGGAGTCAAATCTAGATATGGATATTTAACATTAAAAACATCAATTACTTCTGCTAACCCATTAACAATAAAGTTGTGTAAATCTGTTCCAAAACTCCCATTACTATCTAAGTTTTTGTCCATTGCTTTGTTATATAATTCAATCAAAAACTCATCAAAAAGTTGAAAATTAAATATATTGTAGTAATTAGAACCTTCTTTTAATTCTTCATTCCATGCTTCGATCTCACCAAATAATGGGGTTTGTTTTACTAAATTATCATTAGGAAAGAATCTTTTTAAAACAAGTTTTGTAGAAAGGGTATTGTGTAAAAAAGCTAAAGCATTAAAAGTAACTGTTAGGTATGGGCTTCCTATTTTTTTAGCTATTGTTTTGTATTGGACTTCAGACTCATTTCTGTACCTTGAACTAGGTGTTCCTAAATGAGTGAAAAAACAAGTCAACCAAAAGTAGAGCTCCTCTTTAGAAGTTGTATATTTCACGTTAGTTTCTTCTTTAGTTGGTTGTATATTTTCCTTAAAATTAAATAAACTCTTTCTATCTTCTATAAGTCTAAATAGATCAGCAGCTTTATATTCTATTTTAAATTCGTGACGATCTGAAGATCCTTGTTCAGAACGAAGAAATTTAAGCTCTGAGTTAGTCATTTCTCCATTTATTAATTGAAGTAATTCAGTTTTATCTGATAAAGATACTCTAAGCGAATAATATAATTTTATATATGAATACAGTTTAAATAAATCTTTATCAGAAAATAATCGATATTCTTCAAGGCTTCTGACTAATAGCATTACATCTGCATAAGATACATTAGCATTATTGGAAGCTTCTGTTATTAAATATACATGACGATAAATTACAGATTCTTCTCGATTTTTAAAATTTTTAACTGTTGGATATAATAAACGCTTAAAACCTCTTTTTGACTCGTTATTTTCTAATCTTTTGTTGTTTTCACTACCAATCCAATTTACGATGTATTGGTTTAATGATTTATTAGGTGTATTTTCTATTTCTTTAAAAAAGTTTATATAATCCGTATTTAAATCGCTATTTATACCTTTAAATAATACTCTTTTATATGCTTCAATATTTTTTTCTCTATAAATAAATGTTGCGACATTTGCTATATTTCTAAGAGTAGAAGGAATTATAATATTTTCAAAATCATTAGAAGTAACAATATGTTTCGTTTTTCTGTAAATTAGTTCTAATATTGTTTTTTCAATTGATTTTCCTTTATAAAAATCGTTGTCAACATCTTCTCCATGAATATTTAAAACATCTTTGGAAGAGTTATTTAAATCGAAACTAGGTGTGTTAATTCTCTTTTCAATTGGTAGTAATTTATCTAAATATCTTTCAGATTTATCATTAACTTCTTCAGACAAATAAACATTTTGTATGGTATCATTATTAATTATTGTTTTGAAGTTTTGAACTATTTCCTGGTTCACTGAATCCTGTAATTGTTCTATTTTACAGGCGATAAAAAGAATTATATTTTTTTGAATTAAAAACTGACGAATATCTTCTAACATTTCATGTGCTCCAGAAATATTCAAATCAAAATCATCAATTACAATAAGTATAAAATTGGAACCTTTCCCTATTGTCTTTAAAAAAACATCTACTAGTTTACCAAAATTGTCCTTTAAGTTTGTACCATAAGCTAAGTCACTTAAAGCTTCAATAGCTTCTTTATCATAAACATCAGACTTGCCTTTGTGAACTACTTTTAAATTATTAAATACTTTTTGAAAGTGTTTAATTAATTTTCTTTTGTCATCTTGACTAATATTTTGAACTCCTTCTTTTATTTCTTTTTGAAATGTTGAGAACATTTTTGAAATTATTATTTCAAAAAGCTTGTCTTCACCTTTAAATAATGAAGGGTCAATTACATCTAATGAAATTATACTTGTATCATTAATAACTGTAAAAGGTTTTAGTGTTACTTCAGCATTTTTATTTGCTTTTTCTTTTGTGAAAAACTCTTTATGAGAACTATCTTTTTTATTTATTAAAGCTTCAGCAAAAGAAATCATAGAAGAACTTTTACCTGTACCACGTTCTCCTGTAAATGCAATAATATTATTATAACTATCATTACTTATAGAAGAAATAGTATCTGTTTTTTTAGATTGAACTATAATTTCTTCTACACATTTACCAGCTTGTCTATAAACGTCTTTAAAAATAGATGTATCAAACTTGTTACCTTTTTCAATCTTAATATTATATTCTTCACCTATATTAATTTCTAATGCCATTTTTTTTCTTTTTTTAAATATTTTATATCAATTGTTTTTTTCATTTATTAAAACCAAAATTGGTATTAATTTATCGATACTAGATAAACCGCAGCTAACCTCATACACTCATTTTCTTTAACGCTTCCGAATCATATATCTTCATTCCATGATCAATAAAATAATTAATGTTTTCTTTTAGTTTTTTAATACTACCTTTTTCTATATGATCTTCAACTTTTTCATGAAATAGAATCCTTAATAATTTATTGAATTTAAATATTCTATTTGCAATTTTTAAGGCAATCTGATAATCATTAATAGTAACTTGTACGTTAGGGTCAATTAAAGCATCTCTATAATCTACATAAAAGCCTTTATTTTTAATAGAATTAAACTTTTGAAGGTAATCGATATTAAGCTTTGTGTTTAGAATAGGGTCTAATGCTTTTCCTATATCTATAAAACCATTTACAAGATTATCAACCCATTTAATATTTGTTTTTAAAAGTTTTGTAGGTTTACGTTGATCATATAAATACCAAGACTCGAAAATACCCAGTCCCATTTCTATAAACATTGCTATTTGATGCCTGATTACATGATCTGAAAAGAATTTTTTTGCATCTTTTATTTTATAAACATTACAATTTTCAGAATGTAATAAGACCAAAATTGACTTTACACATTCTTCTGTACTTAAAACTAACAAAGATGTAGCAGAACTATAAGATTTACTTTTTTCTGCGATTAAAATAGCATCTCGTTTTAAGTTTAATGCATTTTTATAAATAGGTTTGTCTAAACCTTTTGACTGTAAAGCGGAAAGATTTAAAAATCTCTTCATACTAAGCTATTTGTTTATCAGTCTTTATAAAATTTTCAAGTAAGAATATTAATGGAAATGCACTTAAAAAAGTTTCTATAACTGTTGCTACTTTGTCTTCAAATACCATAAATGCAATAATCATTAAAGGAAAAGCGATTATAGTTGTATAAGCAAAAGTTGAAATTTTTGAGGCTCTTTTATTTTCAATTTTTGAAAGTTTTTTTCCAAGTTTATAGTAATAAATCACATTAAAAATTAAAGCAATAAAAACAACTAAACCAGCAATTAAAAAAGGAGTTCCTAATGTTTCCATTGCGTCCAATTTAGTCTCGTATTTAATAAGTAATTTCGTTGCTACACCCAATATTATAGATGTCACAATTAGTATATTTAAGGTGGTATTAGCAGCATTATAATTTAAACCTTTATTAAGATAAGTTTTTATACTTTGTAAAAGGTAATATGTTGCTATTGCTATAGCAGTGAATAAGAACCCATAGAATTTATTAGATTCATAATTATTAAATTCCATAAAGCCAACAGCTAAGAATACTGCCAATAATATAAGCGCATTATTACCTATCTTTTTTGCGAATTCGTTATTCTGAGATTCTGAACCTGGAATAGGTGGTGCTTCTTGCTGTGTTTTTGAGTTAGGTATTGGTGGTGGCTCATTTTGAAAAAAGTCTTTTAACTCAGAATGTGCAGATGCCTTAACCCAATCTTTCATTCCTGCTTTCCAAATTAATGTGTCTTGAGATATTTTACCTTTTAATTCTGCTTTGGAAACTGGACCTATTTTTTGATCATTCTTTACATAATAGTACTCTTTCATAATAATTAATTTAGCAATTTATTTATTTTCTTTTTTATACTCTTTTTAACTTTTTCTATACTCTTCTCTTTCCTCAGCAACCAAACCTAAAGAATCACTTGCGTTTTCTTTATAAGATTGCTTCGTGCCTCGCAATGACGAAACTGCTGTTTCTGCACCAACAACTGTAATTTGCCCATTCATTAACATAGGCAATAACCAATCTCGTAATTCTGAAAGTTTTTGGTTTTGTTTTGAATTTACAATTATTTTATTATGAAGTGGATCTGCAATTTTTTTGAATTCTTTTAAAACTTCTTTTTTAGGAATACAAACTTTTAAACTAAAAAGATCATCCTTTGTGATTGAACCAAATGTTGTCCCTGAAGAATTTCTTCTATCAAAAATTTGTTTAAAATATTCCATTTGACTCCATAGAAAAGAAATAGAGCCTTCTTTCTCTCTTAAAGCTGCCAAACCACGACCAATACAACATCTTTCTATTGCTTGATTCAATGTTCCAACAGGAGCTCTTACAGATAAAAGAATATCACCTTTTTCTGCAATTCTTGAAGGTTCTGTTGTGTATTTTCTTACTGTTGGAAATCTTGAACCAAAATCGGTTGAACCTTGATAGAAAACAGTTCCGTTTTTATTTTCGTTATATGAACTTCCTGAAGGAGATTGTCCCATTGTAATATCAGCAATATCAGTTAATATTCCACTTTCCCAACCAAAAGGAATCTCCCGTTTCAATTCTTCATTAAAAACCATTTTACCACCAGAAGATTTATAAGGTTTGCTATTGGCATCAGGAAAATCGAATTGTACAAACCAATAATCATACAACGTTTTTGCCATTGCTTCTAATTCTTGGTTTATTTTATTGTTGATATCTATTTTTACATCTAAATCTGATAAAACTTTGGCGATTTTTTTTTGTTCCTCTAGCTCTGGTAATTGAATAGGAAATTGTTTTAACATTACTACATCTACTCCAGTTTGTCCTCCGGTTCTTGGGGATAAAGCATTTACATATTCAAATAAATGCTCTTGAGTTAAAAAATAATATAAATAGTTATTTGTTATATTTTCCTTTGGTATTGCTTTCATCAAAGCGACATTATATGCGCCATCAATTCCTCTCAAAATTTGAAATATTGGAGGGCCATAACGTCCGATCATTATGTCTGTTTTTGAACAGAATTTTCTAGTACTATCTTCTGGAATATAAGTAATGTAAGTATCTGTTTTATAATCTCGTATTTGGATTAATCTGATATAACCTTGTTTTTTAGAATTTATAAAGAATTTTTTAGCAGGTTGACTACCTCCTACAAAATCACAAACTTCATCTAAAGTTGTGTTTATTATATTACTCATATTTCAAACTTTTTAAATTAGTTTGAATTTCCTTTTCCAATGTTTTAGATTCTGCAAACAAGGTTTTTAAATTACTTTCAAAACTGTTCATTTTAGTTGCAAAGGCATCCGCAGAAATATCTATGTATTCAATTTTAACTTCAAAATATTGTCCTGCACTTAAACTGTAGTTTTTGGCTGTTATTTCATCATAAGAAACCACCACAGAAAAATCTTCTTTTATTTCTTTAGCATTAAAAACATCAATAATTTGTTGTTCTTCAGTTTCGCTTAAAACCGTTTTTTGGTTTTTACCATCTTTAACCTTGGTTCCTAAATTAGAAGCATCAATTAAAACCACGTCTTTGGTATTTGCTTTGTCTAAAAACAAAATACTAACGTTAGTACCTGTAGTTGCAAAAATATTAGAAGGCATAGAAACCACACCTGCCAACATTTTACTTTCCACTAATTTTTGTCTAATCTTTTTATCAATGCCACTTTGTGCGGTAATAAAACCTGTGGGCACTACAATTGCCGCTTTTCCTTTGGCAGACAAACTGTGCATAATATGTTGTATAAACAACAAATAAATTGCCATAGAATCTTTCTTTGTTTTCGGAATGTTTGGTATTCCTGCAAAAAATCGTTCTTTATTGGCTTTAGAATCTAAAGATGCCGAGTAATCAGAAAAATCTAATTTAAACGGTGGGTTAGAAACAATATAATCGAAGGTTTGTAATTGTCCTTTTTCTTGTTTGTGCGTTGGGTTAGAAATGGTATTCCCTTGTACAATGTTTTGTATGGAGTGTACTAAGTTGTTTAAAATTAAGTTTAAACGCAATAAGCCAGAAGATTTCTGCGAAATATCTTGTGAGTAAATAGTACATTTATCTTCGCCAATTTGGTGTGCAATATTCATTAAAAGCGTACCAGAACCTGCACTTGGGTCGTAACAAGTAGCATTGGTTACGTTTTTGTCTGTTACCAAACACGCCGCCATAATTTTTGCTACGGCATGAGGTGTAAAATACTCTGCATATTTACCACCACTATTGCTATTGTAATCTTTTATTAAATACTCGAAAATAGTAGCAAAAAAATCGAACTTTTGTTCAAAAATATGCTCGAAACTAAAACCAACCAATTTGTTAACCAATGCTTTGCAAAACGCATCTTTATTGTCGGTTACATATTTGCTAATATCATCAAACAAGACTATTTTTTCTCCGCCTTGTGTGAGTACCGAGAAAATATCATTATTAGCTCTGGCAACTTCTAAAAAGGTTTCATCAAAAATTTCTGCAAACTTGTCTTTGTTTTGTTGTTCAAACAAACGAGATAATAAGTTTTTAGGTGCAAAAACAGCTGTATCTTGGCTAATTTGCATGGTCAGCATTTCTAAATCGTCTGCGGATAAGTTTTTTAGAGCAGCATCGAAATCTTCTGCTTGGGCTAATTTTGGTTCTAATTGTTTTAGTTCGTAAACGTACTTATCGTTTAAGAATTTATATAAAAATACTTGGGTAATTATTTTAAATTCGTTTCCGTCATTTCCTAAACCATAGTTTGCACAAACGCTTTTTAGGTCGTCTATTAATGCTTTGGTTTTGGTTTCAAATTGTAGTGTACTTGTCATTTATTAATATAATTTTAAATCGTCATTGTTAACGGAAAGAAGCTATCTGCTAGTCGATAAACAGATTCCTTCATTCGTACCTCTTTCGGAATGACGAGTTTTATTTAAGCAACGTGTCCGTTGTATTCGTTGATGTATTCTTTTACTAAAATATTATTGATGCGTTTTACATCGGTTGCATTGATGTTGATGTTTTGTTTGTTTTTAAATTGATTGATCACCAAACGCATCATCATTTTTTCTACATAACTTTCGTTTTCTAAAATTTTAGCGTTTTGTAAAATCTCATTATCTACTTCTGTTTTCAATCCTTTTAAGGCTTCAAACAATTTACGTTCGTTGTCTGTTAACGGATTTTTCTCTAGCAGTCTTTTATGAATTCGTGTATACTTTTCATCATTATCATACTTTGCTCTCAATAGCTGATTTTCTCTTTCTAGTTTTTTTGCTTTGGTGTAAATTTCATTTAAGGCTTTTATATTAACTTCCATTTCTTCTTTAGAAACTTCACTTAAATTTTTCTTTTTAAACAAACGTTCTAACTCTTCACGTAAGGAAACAAAAATTGGGTCTTTCTGATCGAAATTTCCACCTAACATTTCTCTTGTTTTTTGTAACGTGTCTTTTAATTCATCTGCCAACACCATTTCTTCTTGCTTTATTTTGGTAAAAGCAAAAATGACATCTTCTAAAGCAGTGTTTAAAATGTTGTTAGTTTCTAAATTGGTTTCTAAAGCAATTTTTGTATTGATTAACGCTAATCGATCATTAGTCATTCTAGATAAAATAACCAGTTTTCTAAAGTCTAACTGTTCTAATAATTCAAAGTTACCAGATAAACGAATTAAGTTATACAGTTCTTTAGAGTTGTTTAAAACTTTAGCAATTAACCTTATTTCTGTACGATCGTTTATTTCTGATATTTGCTGACTAAATACTTCTGCATTTATAGTGTCAAACTTGAAAAGAACATCTTTTATTTCTTCAATCTCTTTTTCTATTTCTTCTGCGGATTTAAACAGATTGGTGTAATGTTGCATTTCATCTCCTAACTCAGACTGTAATTCGTTAAAATAATCTTGATTAGTTTTATCGAATTCTTTCTGAATATCAGCAAAATCTACTACAAAACCATACTTATGATTTTTATAGGTTCTGTTAACTCTGGTAAGCGTTTGTAGTAAATTGTGTGATTTTATTTTACGCCCAATGTATAGTTTCTTTAATCGTTTTGCATCAAAACCTGTTAATAGCATATTGTAGACAAAAAGAAAATCGATATTACCTGCTTTATAATCTGCAACCCAATCATTTCTATCTTGTTTTGTACCAACATCATGTAAAATTACTTGTGCTTTTTTTACTTTGCTATTTTCTAATTTCTGATGACCATAATGCTCTGGATCTTCTGCTGCTTGTAAAAAAGAAGAAGCTTCTTTTACGGCATATTTTTCTTGAAAGATTTCATACATCATTTTTGCCTGATCAGAAGAATCGCAAACCACCATTCCGCCAATAGAAGTATCATCCATAGAAATTCTTGCTTGTTCCATATCTTGTACAATATAGTTTAGCATCGGTTCTACAAATTTATGATGTGCAAAGGTTTTCTTTTTATCAGCATCACCTTCTAAAACTTTAATTTTCTCTAACGTTTCTTGTAAGGTCAGTTTGAATTTGGTTTCTATTTCTTCACGAATTAAACGCAAAGTATAGCCATCTTTTATAGATAAATTGTAGTAGTATTTATGAATATAATCGCCAAATAAGGTTTTAGAATTGTATTCTTTTCCTAAAAGTGGCGTTCCTGTCAATCCTATTTTTATAGAATGCTTGTCTGCTAATTCTAAATTGGCTAAAAAACTCCCTTTTGGATTGTAACTTCTGTGTACTTCATCTAAAAAGAAAACACGTTGTACGCTTAAATTGTAATCGTTGTTTTTAATAACATCAGGATCGTCTTTAAACTTCTGAATATTTACAACGGTAATTTCTGCTTTACCAGAACTGTTATGTATTACTTTGGTAGATTTAATATCTCGGGTAAATTCATCTCTACTATTTACTTTGTGAACTATTAATCCACGAGCGTTAAATTCTTTTGCAGCCTGGTTTAATAAATCGATTCTATCTACAATAAAATAGAATTTTGGAATGATATTTTTCTTTTGATAATAGTCTGTAAGATGTTTTACATTAAAATAGGCTAAGGCAGTTTTTCCTGAACCTTGTGTGTGCCAAATGATTCCTTTTTTTGTTCCGTTCTCTAACTTATCTTCAATTGCTTTTGTTGCAAATATTTGAGGATAACGCATTACGTGTTTCTCTAAACCCTTTTCTTCTTCTACATACGCAAAGGCATATTGTAAAATGAATTTTAAGCGTTCTTTTTGAAATAGGGAAGTGGCAATAGAATTTGTTGCTGTATTTGGACTTTTATTCGATGCAAATTCATCAGAACTTTTAATCCCGATTAAATTATTGTCTTTTAAAACAACGTTTTCAGTTTCATCAGAAACTGGTAATAATAATTTTTCTAAATCAAAGGTTTCTTCTTCTCTAAAATAATTAAAAATTGGTTTTCTATAATTTGTAGTGCTGTAAAAAGCACCTTCTAACATTTGTGTATCGTTATCACTATACTGCATGTTGTTAGAAAATACCATTAACTGTGTTTGGTTGATGAATTTTCGGAACTTCTTATTTTTAAAACGAGTTTGCATGCGTTTATGTTCTGCTAAAATTCCATCTCTATTATTTGGCTTTTTAACCTCTATAAAAACAAGTGGCATTCCGTTTATGATAAGAATAATGTCTGGTCTAAAATTATCATCATCTTTTTCATACGTCAATTCTGTAACTACATGAAACGTGTTGTTATCAAAATTCTCGAAATCAATTAGTTTTATTCCTGATTGATCTATTAGTTTTTTATAAAAAGCTCTTCCTAAATCTTCATTTTCTAATGAAAGAGAAATTTCTGTAAAAACTTTTTCAGCTTCTTTTTGAGAAAGGTTTGTATTGATTTTTTTTAGCTGACTGTAGAATATGTCTGTAAATATATTTGTTTCTAAATCCCAACTATTTTCCTTCAAAGAAAGATACGTGTATCCTAACTTGATTAAATGGAGTATTGAGGGGATTTTTACTCGGGAATCTTCGTTAAACTTCATAGCAAATGAATAAGCTACTAATGTAGTAAAACGAACTGATATATAATTATGGATTTCCATAATTATATAAAACTAGATTGGTTATATAAAATCGTGTCTAATTATTTCAAAAGATAACATTTACATTTTAAACTTTGCTTAAGATTATTTCAACACTATTTGTAAATTATTTAAGTTTTTTATATTTAATATTCCTTGATAAAAATCCAAATCATTACTAAAAAGTATCCAGCTTAAAAATTCTATTGCATGTTCTATTTTTTCAAAATTAAGTACTTCAAGATTTATTTTTAAAGGGATGTCATCTTTTAAAATTTGATAAACCTCAGGCTGGAAATCTGATTTGTTTATTAATATAATTTCTTCACATCGATCATCATCTTTTTTTATTTCACCAAATAGATATTTTACTCTGTGTTTATATTCAGGTATGTATTTGTGTCCACCGCTTTTTTGTCCTAGTATTCTTCTATATAAAAATCTGTAATTAATCTTAGCTTTTATATCTTCATTTATATCAGGAAAAAAAACGTTTGTGAAGTTTTTATTCAAATCATCATAAGAATTTGGTTTTGTACCTTCTAGTGTAGTTTTAAATAAATTAGTATAATTGGTGAATTTTATGGTTTTACCAAAATTGCCATTATATTGTAAATCAACATTAATAGTGGTATTCCCTTTTAGATTTATACCTTCAAAACCTTCTTGTTTAATGTCAAAACCATTATCATTTAATGTACCAGAGAGCTTTAGAATTTGAGACTTAAATAATCTTGATTCATCGAGTTTATCTGTAGCAGATAACTTACCACTAGCTGCAGTTTTTGCTGATTGAGTAAGTTGCTTTATTTTGTTATTTAATAGATTTAAAACATTTTTATCAGATGTAGATTGTCCTGTTGTATTGGATAACACCTCATTTTCATCTGTATTACTAATTGTAGAATTTGATATTTCAGTTAACTCATTATTAATACTTTTTTCTTCTTTCATGTCATCCGTAGAACTCACGCTTCCACTAGTATCATATCCTAATGAGATTTCAGAAGAAAGACTTTTACTAGAAGTAATAGAACCAAAATCTGCAGTTGCATAATCATTCTCAAATTTATTCCAATTTTTAAATTTTAGTTTGTTTGAGTTTATTATTTCCAAACCTAAATCTAAATATTGTATTCGATCACCTACTTTATTAATCGTCTTAAAATTATCTCCTTGCGATGTAAAAACTCTTGTTACGTTAAAAACAATATTTTTATTAATTTCATTATTTAGAAATTTTGTTTTATGAGTTATTACACCTTTTTTAGGTTTACTTTTTGATGTATTATTTTTTGGTAAAATATTAAGTTCTTTAACTAAAGCAGATATTGTTAAAGCAGTGTCTTTAAGAGTTACTTTTTTAAGAATTTCACTTTGCCCTTTTTTTGATAAATCAAAAATTGTTTTATATTTTTTTTTATCATCTGTTTTTTTTGCAGAATTGGTCTTATAGGTATTTGTTTTTACAGTTACATAGTTTTGTACTGATTCTGAATTAATCCAAACATTTTTAGAAGATTTATACCTTTTTGCTAATTTGGGCGAAGAGCATCCTAATAAAAAAGTTATTGAAACAATTAATAAAATGTATTTTTTCATAATAAATTATTGTATATCCGTAAACATTCATAATGAACAAATTTCATTATCTTTAAGAAAAACCAAGTTATGAATATTTTTAGTTTTACAGCAGAGTTTGATAGTGAAGAAGCTTGCCGTACTCATTTTAAAGAAGAACGAGACAAGTTAGGTGTTATCTGTAAACGTTGCTCACATACAGAGCATTACTGGATAAAAAGTCAATGGAGTTATGAATGTAAACAATGTAGGAGTCGCACCTCTCTTCGTAGCGGAACGATAATGCAGAGTTCCAATCTTTCGTTTTTGATCTGGTACAAGACCATGTTCTTATTAACTGCAACAAAAAAAGGATTTTCTTCTAAAGAGATACAGCGTCAATTAGGCTTAAAGCGTTATGAGCCAGTTTGGGCAATGGTCCATAAACTACGAAAAGCCATGGGAAATAGAGATGATCGATATACTCTTGAAGGCATGATAGAAATGGACGAAGGTTATTTTACTATAGAAGCATCTGAATATGAGCATAAAACCCAAAAATCAGGACGTGGTAGTAAGACCAAATCCAATGTTATGGTCATGGCTGAAAGCACTGTTCTTGAAAATTTAGATACAGGAAAAGTAGAACGTCAATGTCGCTATTTTAAAGCAAAAGTATTAGTAGACCACCAAGCAGATGGTACCGATAAAACGTTTAAAGATGCAATTGAACAAGACGAGTCCATTGTTTTTTCAGATCAAAGTACGTCGTATATAAATATTGCTGACTATGTAGAGATACATATAAGTGAAAAATCGAGCGAAAAAACAACAAAAGAAACCCTAAAATGGGTGCATATAGCAATTAGTAATGCTAAACGGAATTTTGTAGGTAATTATCATAAAATCAAGAAGAAATACTTGCAATTATATCTAAATGAGTTTGTTTACAAGCTCAATCGTAGATATTTTGGAGAGAGAATCTTTGAAAGGCTTGTTATTGCTAATATTACAGGATTATGATTAATTACGGATATACAAATAAATTATTTTAAATCGAAAATAGTTTTTTCTTTTTTTAAAGTTCTACCTATAATTAGGTATGTTCTAATAAAGTATTGTTTTTTCATAACCTTATAACCTCGGATCACCAGCAATACTCATTTTTTTAGACTGAATAACATTCATAGAGCAAAAACCAAAACGATCTGTGATTTTTCCATAACAGGCATAAACTCCCATTCCGTTTATTGGGTATTGATGCACCACATTTGTAAAATGAACAGCATCAAAATAATTGCCATCAGCATCAATAAACGTACTTAAACGCATGAGTTTTCCTTGAGATGTTTTATTGAATCGTGTATTTACCAACTGCCCATATAGCAGTACGCTTTTATTTATATACTGATGCATCTCTTTGGCTTTTACATGCGGACATAGTTTGTCTGCTACTAAAGAAAATAATCGTGAATTGTAAATCCTAGTAGCTCCATTTCATCATATACCTTTTCTAACCAGTGGGTATTTAATGTTGGAATTTCAAAATTTTGATTTTGTACGCGAAACAATTTCACCTGGCCTGGTTTGAGTTCTTTTTTAGTCGCATTGAGTTTAAAAGTAGCTTGCCAAAGCAATTTGGTTTTTGGTTTTCATTCTGTATGAAGTTCCACACATTTTTACTTCGTGGGTATAATGATTGTTTAAGTAAAGAAGAGAAAGAGAATATAGATAATAATTTAGAAATATTTACACCTTAATAACTGACTGTACATCCTGTTTTTCCTCTTTATTTTCTTATAAAATTAAAGCCAAAATTACTTGTATTTTTATACAGGACAGATTATCAAAGAAGGTTCTTTTAAGGTGTAAATATTGCAGCCTATTTTGCTATTTTATTTTTTTTCTATTATAGCACCAGTTTCATCAACATACACATAATTAGGTTTTCTCCAACTACCAATATCAACTTTAGCTATTCCGCTTACAAAAGTGGGTTTTCTTTTAAATTTTAATTTTAATTTAGAATTTCCTTTTTTATCAACTATAGCCCATTTTGTTCCTTTTTTAACTAGTGCATATCCATTTTTATAAGGATAAGCCAAAGTATAATTATTAACATTTAATTTTTTACCCGAGGAATTTAAATAATAAGATTTGGCGTTACTACCTCCCATAAATGAACCCTTCGCATATTTTCGAACTATCGCTAAACCATCCATAAATGGTTTACCTGCGTCAAATTTTCCATCAAAAGCGATCTTTCCATTCTTATTAATATAGGCAGATTTTCCGTACATTTCACCTCTTTTTATTTTCTCAATTATATAAACATAAGCTAATCCTTCAGAAAAAGGTCCTGCTTTACCATACTGAAAACTAATTATGAGTTTTCCCTTTGTGTCAATAAAACCCCATCTTTTTGCTTGTAAATCTTTTACGGCAGCTAACCCCTCATTGAACATACTTGCATCTTCGTAATAGAACGGAATTGCAACTTCTCCTTTCGTATTTAAAAACCCATATTTTCGGTCAAAATTTCTACGAACCCTTAGCAAACCATTATTAAATTCATCCTCGCCCAGGTCATATTCAGATTTGTTGTAATTATTTCTATACTTAATGTAGAAAGAATATTTTTTACCTAAAGAGATACATACCTCTCCTTCATCATTAATAAAATAGTAATTATCATGTTCATTATATCTCATTAAATTATTATGTTGGGACCAATTATAATTCGGTCTCTGACTTACCAGATCTTTAGACAAAGTAATTGTTATTTGTCTTGTTAATTCTGCTCTATTTTTAACATCTACAAGTTGCTTTTTATAAATATTTTTACCAGGGCTTAAAGCAATTAGTCTTTCTAACAACATAATTTTACCTTGCAAGCTCATTCCCTTAGTATTGTATTTTTCGAAAAGCCAGATTTCATTATTTGGTTCTTTCTCTATAGCTAGTTCTAGAAAGTAGACTGCATTTTTAGAAAGTTCTTTAATATTTTTTTTACTTTGGTATGCTTTGTAATATTCTTTACCAGAATATTTATTATTTTTAGAAAAAGTTTTTGTTTCTGGTTTTCTGCAAGTTTCTGTATCTAAAATTACCGAAAGTGCATTATCTATCATACATGTATTATACTTATAATGCCTTAAGTAGTAATTTTCTTCATTACCATTAACCGCAAATTTTGCTTTTTCTAAGTAAGATTCAGCTATGGGTTTATATTCTTTTTTCAGCATTAATGCAATTTCCTCTAGTTTTTTTTGTTTTTTATATTCAAGATTATTAATTTTCTCTTTACGTTCTTTTTCTAAAGAAGATTGTGAAATAACCTTACCTAATCCACTAAATACTGAATTTACTGCATCTTGTTTGTTATCTCCTGTTTTAGCGTAAATATTGTCTATCTCTCTGTAGGTATCACTTTTTTTGTCAGAATATAAATTATTTATTTGCTGTATTTTATAATTTACTTCTTTTAAAATTGCTGAGGCATCAAGACTGCTAATTTTTGATAACGAGTTTATTTTTCTGCGGAAATTATCCTCTTTGGCCCAATTGCTAGACATTCTAGAAAATTGAGAATTTAACGTACTACCAAGGTTCTCTAAAGCAGCATCATATTTCTTACTTTCTGCTTTTTGTTTATTTACAAAATCATTAGCATCCTTTAATCGTTTGCTTTCTAATGGAGTCGCGTTATCGCTTCTTTGATCAGAGAAATCTCTATTCTTATCGCTTTTAATTGTTGATGAAGAATTATCTTCAGTTCGATTATTGTTCTCTGGAATAATTTCTTTTACCTCATTTAAGTTAGAGTTCTTTTGATTATTACTCATTTTATCAAGAAAGCTTTGAATTATTCTTTCGTTTGAAGTATTGCGAGCATTAGTTATTTCAATATTACTAATTTGATAATCTTGAAGTCTATGTGGTGCTGATTTTTCTCCATCGTTTCCATCAAAATTAACCCCAGAATATGTCGTGAAATTACCATTTTTTTTAAGTCCGTTGACAAGTACTACACGAGCCTCAACTGACTTTGGTGACATTATAGCTGGGTTTTTGCCACTAAAATCATTATACGGGTACAACTTATTTTTATAAACATAACCCGTAGAGTTTAATTCACCCTTTAAAACGACAGAACCTTGGATAGTCCATAACTTATCACTTTTAGCAGCTCCGTTAGAATTGTCCCAATTGTAGGTGTTTTTAACTTTACATTCAAAAATAATATCACTTAAGATTGCTCCATCTTCATTTATACTACCATGACTAGAGATGGTATAAGTATCATTGAAGTTTTGTGCTTTATTAGCGGTTGAAATAAATAATAATAGTAAGATAAGAGTTTTAGTAATTTTAAAATTCATGCTGTTAATTTTGATTTTTTTTATTGGAATTGCCTTGTTAGATTATGGTTTTAAAGATATTTAAATATATGATTTAATCATATACCTACTTATAGGGATATTTCAGATATTTATTTTCAATTAACTACAGCCTAGGATCCCCAGCAATACTCATTTTTTTAGACTGAATAACATTCATAGAACAAAAACCAAAACGATCTGTGATTTTTCCATAACAGGCATAAACTCCCATTCCGTTTATTGGGTATTGATGCACCACATCTGTAAAATGTACAGCATCAAAATAATTCCCATCAGCATCAATAAACGTACTTAAACGCATGAGTTTTCCTTGAGACGTTTTATTGAATCGTGTATTTACCAACTGCCCATATAGCAGTACGTTTTTATCTATATACTGATGCATCTCTTTGGCTTTTGCATGCGGACATAGTTTGTCTGTTACTAAAGAAAAATAATCATGAATTGTAAATCCTAGTAACTCCATTTCATCATATACATTTTCTAACCAATGTGTGTTTAATTTCGGAATTTCAAAATTTTGATTTTGCACACGAAACAATTTCACCTGGTCTGGTTTGAGTTCCTTTTTAGTCGCATTGAGTTTAAAAGTAGCTTGCCAAAGCAATTTGGTTTTTGGTTTCTTGGTAAAGCGAAATGCATCTATACGAATTAGAACCGTTAGCTGCTCTATAGATATTGCAATACGATCTATAAAATCATCTAAAGAAAGAAAATTGCCATACAATTGACGTTCTGTTAAAATTCGTTGGATTAATAAATGTTCTAAATTTTTTAAATACCCAAAACCCAAATAAATCGTTTTTCCTTTTACGGTATTTGCATGGTCGCTATTATTGATACAAGGCAACTCTACAATAGCACCACACATTTTTGCTTCATGAATGTAATGTTCTGCAGCATAAAATCCGCCACCATTATTTAAAACAGCAGTCATGAATTCTATTGGATAGTAACATTTTAAGAATAAACTTTGGTAGCTCTCTATCGCATAGGAAGCAGAGTGCCCCTTTGCAAACGCATAGCCTGCAAAACTTTTGATCTGATTCCACACTTCAAAAATTAAATCGTCTTTGTGTCCCTTTTTTCTACAATTGGCTATAAATTTATCTTCCACCGCTTTAAATTCTTCCACAGAACGGTATTTTCCACTCATTCCTCTTCGCAACACATCTGCTTCCCCCAGGGTTAAATCTGCAAATTTGTTTGCGACCTTCATCACATCTTCTTGGTACACCATTACACCATAGGTTTCGGGCATAATTTGTAATAAAATCGGATGTGCTTCTTTTCGTTTTTCAGGAAAACGATGTCTTTTTATAAATTCCTCTTTCATTCCAGAACCAGAAACACCTGGTCTGATAATAGAACTCGCCGCCACCAAACCTAAATAATCATCTGTTTGTAATTTTTGCATCAACCCACGCATTGCAGGAGACTCTACATAATATGCACCAATGGCTCCCCCTGTTTTTAAAAGGTTGTTGATGTTTTTGTCCTTTTTGAAACTTTCTACATCTGTGATGTCAATTTCTGGAGCATCGGGATTGTTCTCTTTGATGATTTCTAAGGCCTCCTTAATTTTTGCCAATCCACGTTGACCTAAAATATCGAATTTAAAAACACCTACATCATCTGCAATGTTCATATCGAACTGAACGGTAGGAAATCCTTTTGGAGGTAAACTGGTCGCAGAATAATAATGAATGGGCTTTTCTAGAATTAAAATCCCTGCAGAATGCACACTTACATAATTTGGAAAGCCCTCTATCAGTTTTCCGTATTTTAAAACCAATTTCGAAATATCGTCTAATGTATCTCCAATAGCTCTTTTACTGAGCTTGTCGATTTCCTCTTTAGGTAGCCCAAATACTTTCCCCAATTCCCGAACCACTGCTCGGTATTTAAATGTAACGTAGGTTGCTAATAAAGCCACATTATCAAAACGATCGAACATATATTGTGTCACGGTGTTTCTATCTTTCCAAGAAAAATCAATGTCAAAATCTGGTGGAGAAGCTCGAAACGGATTGATAAAACGTTCGAAATATAAATCGAGCTCAATAGGATCTACATCTGTAATTCCTAAAATATACGCCACTATACTATTGGCGCCACTTCCTCTACCCACATGAAAAAAGTTGTTGCTTTTCGCATATTTGATAATGTCATAATTGATTAAAAAAAAGGAAACAAACTTCAATTCAATAATGACTTTCAATTCTTTCTGAAGTCGCTCGTGTACTTTTTGAGTAGGGTTTGGATATCTCTTGTGTATTTTTTCATCACATAACAGCAATAACATTTTACAATCTTCCTCGAAACTATTGCAATACTTTTTAAGGTTTTGGTTGTTTCTATCATCATGAAAGTCAAAAAACGTATTACATTCTTGCAATACTTTTTCTGTGTTTGCAATACTTTTAGGAAACTCTTTATAAAATGCTAACAATTCTTTTTTTGTATGCATTACATCTGTTGTAAGACATTGTTCTGTGGTAGCGAGTTTGCTTAATAAAGTATTGTTGTCTATGGCACGTAACAATCTGTGTGCGTTAAAATCTTTTTTATTTCTGATGGTAACTTGTTGTTGTATGACAATTTTATCTTCAAATTTGTTTAAATGAGAAAAACGGAGTTTATTAATTTCAGCAATAGAAACCCCAATAAATTCATGCTCTTTAAAAGAGGTCATATTTAACTGCAATACTTTTTCAAAGGGATAAATAATAAACACCTCTTCTAAATAACTTGGAATATCTGGAATGGGTGTTTTAGATTCTAAAAAAGCAGATAAGTATTGATTAATGTTTTGAAAACCAATATTATTTTTTGCAAGTGCTACAAATTGTTGTTGATTGCCATTTCTAAAATCAACACCAATAATAGGTCTAATGTTATATTTATTAGCTTGTTGTATAAAATTCATGCAAGCAGAAGTATTGTTAATATCTGTAAGAGCAATACTTTTTATATTGTTTTCTTTTGCGAGTTCTAGTAACCCTATTTCCGAAAACGTACCGTAACGTAAGGAATAATAAGTATGACAGTTTAGATACATATAACGATGGATTATTGTTTTCTATGTGCTAAAACTAATGGTGGTTCTCCGTTAAAAGGATTGCTAAAACGTCCAATAGATTTTGCGCCCATAGAAGCCGCTCTCATAATACTTTTCTCTCCGTACTTGTTACGAACCATATCCATTGCATTGTATAGCTCTAACATTTGTTCCGTATCATCAAAAAGATTGATTTGATAATTACCACTTACAATATCAGATACCTTCACTCCGACCAACCGAATTAATAACCTACGTTGATACAGTTTTTTAAACAATTCTAAAACAGCAGGAATAATAATATGATCTGCACTCGTATATGGGATTTTTATTTGTTTGTTATACGTGTTAAAGTCTGAATATCTAATTTTCACACTAATTACACCTGCTAATTTGTCTCCTTTTCTCAGTTGGTAAGCTAAGTTTTCAGCCATTGCAAAAATGGTTTCTTTTAACTTTATCATATCAATGGTGTCTTTTGTATAGGTTCTTTCAGTAGATAAAGATTTGCGCTCGTGAAAAGCAATAATTGGGGGATTATCAATTCCGTTGGCACGTTTCCATATTGTTTTTCCGTTTTTACCTAAAACACTAACCATCATTTCTAAAGGCATTTCTTGAATGACCTTTATTTTATCAACGCCAAGATTTCTAAGAATTTGATAGGTTTTGTTACCTACGGATGGAATTTTTTTAATGGATAAAGGTGCCAAAAAATCTTTTTCAAAACCTGCATCAATCAATAATTGATTGTTTGGTTTTGCTTCACCAGTTGCTACTTTAGAAACCATTTTATTCTGCGACATTCCGAAGGATATTGGCAATCCGCTTTCTCTAATAATTCGCTGACGTAATTCAGAAGCATATTTATAACTTCCAAAAAAGGCATCCATTCCGGTTAGGTCTGCATAGAATTCATCAATACTTGCTTTTTCGAAAATAGGCACTTTCTCTTTGATGATTTCTGTGACAATATTTGAGTATTTAGAATAGATACTGGTGTCTCCCCGAATAACAATTGCTTCAGGACATAACTTTCTTGCAATCTTCATAGACATGCCAGAATGCACGCCAAATCTTCTTGTTTCATAACTACAAGCCGCCACAACACCTCGGTCTCCAGTTCCGCCAACTAACAAAGGTTTTTTTTGCAACCTACTATCAATCAAACGTTCACAAGAGACAAAGAAAGTATCTAAATCGAGATGCAAAATATTTTTTTTCACGCTACAAAACTAGCTACAAAAGACTACATTTGTTGCTCACTATTGTAGCATTATGAGTAATTTATCAAAAAACATCAAACATTTAAGAAGTTTAAAGAAGTTTACACAAGAGTCTTTAGCAGAAGAATTGTCTGTAACTAGATCTAGAATAAGTTCTTATGAAGAGGGAAGGTCTTCGCCTACCATCGATTTTTTGATTGATTTTTCGGCTTATTTTAAAATCCCGATTGATATTATCATCAAAAATGATTTGACAAAAGCTAAAGATGTTTCCTTTATTGAAGTTGGTAATAAAAGAGTCTTATTTCCAATTACAGTAGATAGTGATAATGAAAACTTAATAGAAGTTGTTTCTGCAAAAGCATCTGCAGGATATTTATTGGGGTATGATGATCCTGAATACATTGAACAATTAGAAAAAATAAAGCTCCCATTTTTACCTACAGGAAAACATAGGGCTTTTCCAATTAAAGGAGATTCTATGTTGCCAATGAAAGATGGTTCTTATGTGGTGGCAGAATTTGTTGAAGATATTAAAGAAGCGAAAAGCGGACATTCTTACATTGTCGTTACCAAAGATGATGGAATGACCTATAAAAGATTAGAAAACCTAGTCGAAGAAAAGCAATCTTTTTTATTGAAACCAGACAATACAATGTATCAGTCTTACGAAGTGCCTGTTTCTGAAATTTTAGAATTGTGGAAATTTACTTGTAGTATTAATACCCAAGAATATGAAGAACATGAATTAAAACTAAGTAGTATTTTACAAATGTTTAATGGTTTAGGTGTGGAGTTAGAGGCTTTGAAGAAAACATTAGTTTAAAAAATCCTCTAAATCGCAATTGTAAAAACCTTTTTCAATTAGTTCCTCGTCACTTAATCCCTTTCTCATATCCCAAATTTTTGCTGAGATTTTTAATACCTTTAATTCTTCCGCTCTTTTATTTGCAATACTTATTGCTTTTTCGCTTAAATCTGGCACTATAAAAATATTTTTTCCAGATAATACTTTCATTTTATCATTTGTCATACCATTTATTCCTCCGTATGACAACCAATTAAAATTTGGAAAATGAATTGCACAAACAATGGCGGTTTTTTCTCCTTCCACTAAAACGATGGGGTTATTGTTTTTAAATAAAAGATGTTCTCCGAAAAGACAATCGTAATATCCGTCATCTTTTACAAATGGAACTTTAAAATGCGTTGTTCTTTTTCCGTTCTTTTTATGATAGAAAATTTTAGATTTCTGAACTTTACCATCTTTGTTAATGTTCCAAAAAATCGTTCCGCCATCTTTAACAGTACCGATATAATACTTTTTTTTAATGAAATCAATTTTAGTGTTGCAATACTTAGAACGTAAGTGTCCTAATAAATTATTTTCAGGTAATAGTTGCATACTTTTTGTAACTTCATAAAAATCAATGTGTTTTATAGCTGCAATACTTTTTGTTTTACTTGTAGCAATACTTTTTATATTTTGTAATACAGATTTGTCATACAAATGTAATACGGATTCAAACTTCTTCTGTAATACATTCCAATAAAACTCATTACCAAGATCATCTTTATAAATTGTTGGAGGTAAAGTTGCTTTTCCACATGAATGGCAATAACCATATATTTCTGGATAGTTCCTATAAGTTACAAATTTTAAATTTTTATTGCTTTTATGACAACACGGCGTAACCAAGTTTTTATTCCTTTTTTTATTAAATACTAAATGCTGCTCTATTTTATGATACATATTGTTTTAGTTTGCAACCTGCAACTCACAACTTTACAAATAAGTTGTTCAAGTTGTTTATTTTTAGATGTTTAGGTGGGGTTGTTAGAAAGTTTCTAGTTGCGTGTTGCGTGTTGCATTAATCATCTCCCCATTTTCTTGAAATAGTACTTTTATGAACCCCAGTAACTTCTGTAACAGCTTTTTGAGTTGCTCCATTCTTTTTACCCATTGCAACAACATCGTCAATAGAAATTTTATTATGTTCAGCTTTAATAGCATCTTCAATAATAACTTGAAAATTTAAAAAATAAAACTCATTTAAAGCTATCGCTAACTCTACTGATTCTTCAGTTATTTCTGATTTAAAAGTACTTTCAGAAGCATTTAACATCATAAAAGACAACAAACAAAACTTATGAATAGAAATTTGCATTTTTGACATATACTCTTTTATCATTGGTTGCGCAATCTCTTTTTCATCTATAAGATTTTGCACATAATTAAATAACATTAATTCAGCTTCTTTGGTAAATGGAATTTTAAATTGTTTTCTTAATTCTTCTGGATTTTCACTCTGCTTTTTATAGTCTAATAAATTTTTAATAGAATGATTGTATTGCTCTAGACAACCTGGAGGAATACCTTCCTTTCTAAGTTTTCTATTTTCAGTCAACTTTGTAGTAAATAGAAGTCTATCAATAAAACCACTTTCTAAATTACCATTTGCAAATAAATCCTTTACAAACTGATGTTGCAAACCACCAATTAAGGTTGGATAGCTTTCGGGAATTCTAAAACTAAGACTTGTTTTTCTAGATACATCAATATAATCGTTGGTATAACCTTCTAAAAAGAAATTTCTCCATTCTACACCATCTCTACTATTAGGATTAGCCATTTTTTGTACCAAACCATAAATTTCATCCAAACACAAACCGATAGAATTGGGATTTTCAAAATGAATCTGTTGCGCTGCTTCTATAGTTGCATTTTGAATTAATGTTTGTCTTCTTTTAATTTCTTTATCATCTTTACCAAGATCTCTATTATCAAATAAAAAGGTTTCATAATCTATATCATCTGCCTTTTTTATTGGAGCAGTAGCGGTTTTTATTGCTTCACTTTTTACATCTCCTCTGCTTCCTATTATTACAAAATAAAGGTTTGCATAGTTTTTATACCCAAAAGCATCAATAAAAAATGTTCTTCCTGTAGCTGCTGAAAATGCAAATAGAACGGAACTTAATAAATACTCTTTTGGTATTCTTTTATACTTAAATCCATTTTCTATTAAGGAAGATAAACCTAGAGGTAATTTTGAAATTATTACATCTAATTGATCTCTAAGAATGTCTTTCTTTGATTTAGTTAATTTTTCTAATGATTTTTCTATCTCTAAATTTGAGTTAAATAATTTTTTATTTACCATAATTTTTATTTTTAATTACGGTGTAAACGTATATAAATATCTAGTGATTTTTAGTTTTGGTATATACCAAGTCTTATACCATGAGGCTTTTTATAAGGCTATCCATTTGATCAACATATTTCTTATTCTCTTCAAATGATCTATTAAGTTTAGAAATAGACTTTCTAAGGAATTGCTCATTATTACCAGTTAATAAGCTTATAATTTTAGCCCTTTTTTTGTAGTCTAATTCATCCCAAGTATCAACTTCAATTTCCCTAATTTTATCTAAAAAAACAATTTTTTCAGGAATTGTTAATACATTATTTTTTCCATTTTTATTATGAGTAGCGTTGGTTATTTGAGATTGTAAAAATTCTAAAGCCATCATTGCTTTTTCAATTTTTATTAAATCGTTAAAAGGATAGGTGGTTTCATAATATGTATAGGTAAGCTCACTTGTAATGTAGTCTTCAATTACCTCTTCGGAAATTTGATCTTTAAAGTATTCTTCAAAACTATCATATAACATTTCTTTAAGATCTTCTGGTGAAGATAAGTAACCAAAAGTTAGTTCACATTTATGAAGTATTTTTTTGTTTTTTTTGAATTTCTTTTTAATAAGTTTTTCTTTTTCTAAATTATCTATTGTAATTTGCAGGTCTATTTTTAATTTTCGAATAGGATAATCCTCCGCTTTTACAGTGTTTAAATGATCGTAGCAAAAAGTTTCATAAATCTCATCTAATATTTTATTGCTGATGTAAGTTTTATTATTATGTTCACTTCTAGTAAGAATACCATTAGCAATAAATAATTCTTCTTTCTCTTTTTTGTTTAAATTTTTTAAATACTCTTTTTTTAGACTGTTTTTTAGCAAATTCATTTTATAGCATTATATAAAAATAATTGAAATGGTGTTTCAATTATGTAATAGTTAGTTTATTTAAATTCAAAGATAATATCTTTATTAGAGAGTTGTTTAAAAAGTAATAATAAAACCTAGTACTCAATAATTCATAGAATATTAATTTTATTATTACTTTTACATTATTATAAAAATAATCTGCTTTTAAAGGCAAAAAAATCGTACCAGTAATCGTACCACTTTTAAATTAATATAATAAAAAACAATAATATAAACCTCTGATTATCAGTCGTGAATTTTTGGTAAATTTGCACTACATAATTGAGGGGGCTGTGTTCGCAAGAACGTGGAAGTTCGAATCTTCTCGTGCGCACTTTTAAAAATCATAATACACTACAGTAAAGACACTTACACTAATGTGTATTTATTTTTACCCCCAAAAACACCCCTTTTTTATAACCTTAATCTAGTTTAACTTACTTTAATTAGGTTTTATAAATTAGTTTATAATCTTCATTTAAAAACATAATTTGTAAAAGCTGTAATAACTACCTAGGGGATATTTTAAAAAATAGCTTCATAAGCATAAGTGATCTTAACAGTGGGAGCAAATACAATTCCGCAAAAAAAAATAGAATAAGTAATTAATTCAATTACAATTTTAAAAATTTTGATTATTTGTAAATTTAATCTTTCTAAATAGTTGGTAACTGTTACAAACTTAATATCATAATCTTTAATACTAAAGGTCGTCGGAAGTAAAACAAGGGTTATTCATGCTTTTATGAAAACTTTTAAGATATATATTAAAATTGACCAACCAATAAAAAACCTATATACGCATGTGAAACAAATTTTATTAATATATTTCATATATTTCAGATATGAAAATATTTCTGTTTCAATGAGGTTTATTGTGGTAGGTGACAATTTCTCTTAATTAGTAAAATATATTTCACAGAATCTAAATTAATTAATATGTTATGGCTAAAAAAGACTTTCTAAAGACCAAATTTGTAAACAAACTAATGTTATTTAACGTTTTTGATATAGATGAATTCGTTTTGAACGTGATTGAGGATATTAAAAAAGGTAATAATGGCTTGAATGCATTTGAAGTTAGTAGCGCTAAAAGATATTCTTATGAATTATGCAGAGTTGGAGAAAATGAAATGCAAAAAGATGAAATTAGCACAGAAGATTATCTCTATAGAAAAGAAAATTTTGATGATACTATGTATTTTTATTCTGAACTAAATTATATAGATTTTGAAAAAGAATTTCCAACAGAAGAGCTTTACCAATGGTATGGAAATGAATGGCTATATGATGTTCATTACAATAAGTACTTTTTTCCAGAAGTTAAAAAATGGATAAATGTAGCTGAAGGAGATGGATCAAAAAAAATAAGAATAAGAGATATTTTTAATTTATTAAGGAGAAGTAATTTTGCTTTAAAAAATATTGAAACTAATTGGAATGAGATTAAACCAATTCACGAAATTCAAAAAGCTGTAATAGATATTCATATAAACTTTACAGATTTGATGATAGAATCAATAATTAAATACTACAACTATATATTCCCAAATTTCTTGGAGATTGAAAAGGAAAATGAAAAAGAAGACAAGGAAGACAAGAAAGACAAAAAGCTACCCATTAAACGCCATTCTGATTATTTTAAAGATAATTTTTACATTAGTTTTAAAATCTACACAGAAAAACATATAATTGAACAATATGTAGATTACAGTTACTTATTTCAAAGAATGAAATTTGAGAAAATGATCTATGAGATTAAACATAAAGAATTCGCAAAATGGCTATTAGAAAATAAATTCATTAATGAAAAAACAATGGAAAAAATTAATGAAAGTGGTTTTCGTTCATTAAATAAATCAGAAAGTGGTCAGCGAATGAATAACTTTAATAACTTATTTGGTATTTAATTTTGTTCCTGTTCCGATTATCGGAAAAAACTGATTACAATAGGAATTCTATTTTTTTGAATATTTGTCTTGTCAATGAGATAACTAAAGCCATGACACAGATAAAATATGAGTACACAAAGCCTACAAATGATAAACCTATCGATTGATGATTTATCAAAATTAATTAAAGACTGTTTTAAAGAACAGCTTAAAAACATCCAAGAATCTAAAATTACTGAACCCAACAAAGCAGAAACAGATTTCTTAACCAGGAAAGAAGTTAAAAACATTTTAAACGTGTCTTATCCTACCCTTTGGAAGTATAATAACGAAGGCACATTAAAGGTTAAAAAGAAAATTGGTAGAAGAGTTTATTACTCAAAGCAAGATTTAAATAACCTTTTAAATGATTTAGTCTAATGATAGATTTACTAAAATATTACGTTATCAACAAAGATAAATTTGTTACAACATTAGAGAACTCGGAGAAAGTAGATTTAAGATTAAGTGTTAATTCAAGAACTGCCGAAGTTTTAGATAAACGGACTGCGCACTTCAATAAAACCATATTTATTGATGTTACAAAGAATAACGCTTCACTAAAAGGTAGTATTCACAAATATTACAATGTAACAGAAGAATTTGGAAATCAGAATTATAATGATTTTAGTTACTGTAACTATAAATACGCTATTAATCATTTACAAAATTCATTTAGTATTGATAATGATGATACAAGAATCACTAATTTAGAGTTTGGTTTAAATATTGAAACTAAAGAAGACCCTGAAAAATTAATTAATAATCATATTTTAATGTATGACTACAAAACGCCAACCATAGACGAAAAATTTCGAGGAAAAGGCGATTATTTAGAATTTAAAACTACTGATTATAGTATAAAAATATACAATAAATCGAAACAGAACGCAATAACAGATAAAAATATATTGCGCATAGAACTAAAAATAACTGGTGCAAGATATTTAAAAAAGCATTTTAATATTTACACCTTAAATGACCTCGATAGAAACAGATTTCAATTATTATTTAACAAGCTTTTAGAGCATTTTAATAAGCTATTAATAGTAGATGAACTAATTCTTACAAAACACGATAGAATAGACGAAACAATGCTTTTTCAACAAGGTACAAACAGCAATTATTGGAAAGAAATCAGACAAAACGCAAGAAATAAACTAAAGTTTAAAAATGATTTTGAAAATTTACTAAAAGCCAACTGTTTACTAAAAACAAAGAATCAATTAAAGTTTCTTTTAAATGATAAATTTAAAGAAATGATGAATTGCGATTTAGAAATCCTAAAATACATTGCTTAAAAAAGAAAGTACTAATTGTTTGTAACTATATAGCTTACAATTAGTACCATTCCATTATTCTTATTGAGAAATAGAATCAATTAAACCTTTTAAAAAATACTACTCCTTTTATCAAATGAAATTACTTACAATTTTTAAAATAGACTCTTGTAAATATTATTTAATAAAACATACCAACATACCTCCTATTTTAAGTGTTTTTTATTTATTTTTACTAAAAAGAGAATTAATGGAAAAAGAAAATGGTTTAGTAAAAATAAACAACAATGTTTTAAAAAAAACTGACAATATTTTTTCTATTACAAATAAAGTTTTATCCAAAAAACAATTAATTCTTTATGACGATTATGAATGGTGGGATAGTTTAGATGATATTTGGAAAAAAATATTTAATCTTTACATCAATAAACCTAATCATAATTTTCAATTAACTACTGGTGAAATTTACTCTAGGTACGATGATTGCACTTATGAATTGGGAAGTGCTTGGGATAAAAATGAGCTCAAAAAATTTATTTTGTTTAAGGGTTCTGTTTCTAAACCTAATAAACTTGAACTTAATAAAATTCTAGAATTAACAAATATAAATATAAACGATTTTGATTATTTAGATCCTAGCGAATCACCTTCACTGAATATAAAAGACTTATCTCCTTTGAAAAGGTTAAAAAATCTTAAATGTTTGATAGTCCATAATTCCCATAAGAATGTTGATATAGAGTATATAAAAAGTTGTGTAAATTTAGAAATACTGCAAGTAAATTGTATAGAAAATAATGAAAGAGTATTGCAAAATTTTAAAAAATTAAAAATTCTAAATTTAAGTTGGAGTGAGCTACTTAATATTGAATCAATTAAGAACTTAAATAATTTAGAATTTTTAAGTTTAGGTTTTACCCCAGTCGCCAATTTAACACCGTTAAAAGATTTGAATAAATTAAAATTCATAGGTCTATGTTCTAGTTCAAAAAATTACGACTTAACACCTTTAATAGGTTTAAAAAGTTTAAAGTATTTATATTTGCACGACTTTTTCACTTATAAAAAATACAGAGATTTTTATAAAAAACACCTAAATCACTGTACAATTATACCGTAATAGATATGCAAACAGAAGCAATATTTGAAAATATAAACAAGCGAATAAAACAAGAAATCCAAGAAGCAGAATACTCAATTTATGTGGCTGTTGCTTGGTTTACTGATGATGTTTTATTTCACGAATTAGAAAAAAAAGTAAAAGAAGGTTGCACAGTTTCTATAATAACTTCAGATGACTTTATTAACAAACAATCAAGAATTGATTATGATTATTATAGGTCAGAAAATTTTCAAATACTATTATACGGAAATTCGAATAAAGATTTAATACATCATAAATTTTGTGTAATTGATGAAAAAACTGTTATTTCTGGCTCTTATAATTGGACAAGAAAAGCTAAAACTAATTCCGAAAATATAGTCATTACCAAAGGAGATGATGAACTGGCAAAACAGTTTATAAATGAATTCAATAAACTACACAATCAATTTAATAAAGATGATAAAATAATAGATTATAGAATTGATTTAGATAAAATTATTAGACGTTTAGAAATAATAAAAAATTTCATTTTTTTAGAAGATATTGAATCTATTGATAATGTAAGTAAAAAGTTAAATCAATATTACAGTAACAAAGAATTAAAGTCAATTGTTAAATCTATAAAAAATAAAAATTATTCTCTAACTATTAATCAAATTCAAGACTTTATTAATAATCATAAAAATGAAAATCTAATTATTTGGGTTGATGAAGAAGTTGTTGCACTGAAATTAGAGCTAAAAAACCTAGAAATTCAATTAAATGCCTACAGTAACGAAAAAATTGAAATTGAAAAACAATTATTAGATTTTCAACATAGACACAGCATAGAGCTTGGAGATATAATGTCTAAAATTTTACATTTCCGAAAAATAAAATACAAAAATAACAAGAAGAAATTTAAGGAAGCAGAAAAAGACGAAGAACAATATAACGAACAAATAAAAGAAGATAAAGAAAAGAAACATTACGATCTTAATGACGCTCAAAAAAAAGAACTAAAAGTAAAATTTAGGAAAGCATCTATTTTGTGCCACCCAGACAAAGTAAATGATGAAATGAAAGATGAAGCTGAAAAAATGTTTATCGAACTAAAAGAATCTTATGATAATAATAATTTAGAAAAAGTATCTGAAATTTTGAACTCTTTAGAAATTCAGAATTTTTTCAAATCAAAATCAGAGACAGTAACAGAAAACGAGAAACTTAAACTAGCCATTCAAAAAACTAGATCACAAATAAAAATTATTTTAGATAATATTATTGAGATTAAAGAAAATGAAACTTTTAAAACTATTACATCAATACAGAGTTTAGACGAATATTTTAATAACCTAAAATCTGAATTAAAATCTGAATTGGAATCTTTAGAAAATGAAGCCGTATAAAAATTAGTTATTAATTTTGTATCTGCTTTAGCGTTTTTAAAATTTGAGAATAGCGGATGATACAAGCGCAAAGGCATTCTCAAATTTTAAAAATGTTAGCCCAATGGCGATTGAATGACACAAAGTGAATAAAAAAATTAATTTATATCAAAAAAAATATTATTTTTATACTTTCTTTTTCATAGCAGTTTCCCACCTCTCAACGATGTGGGTTTTTTTTGAAAAAAACTGAATTAAAGTACCTAGTGCGCTGGCAGAAGTGGGAATAAGTGTATCATTTTTTATTTGTATTTTTCCACTTTTCTTGATTGGTTTTGTTAAAAGTAGTTGTTCTAAATTATTCTAAAAAAACAACAATTCCTTTAACTTATTAACCACTTTTATTAAACATATAAAAGCAACTGCTTTTAGTGAAAACAACTTTCTAAATTTCTTCACAAATAAAAAATTATACTCTTATTGGCTTTTTTTGATTTTATAAGTGCTTTAGAGAGATACTTGTTATAACCGTATTGTGTTGTTTGAAACCTTGTTGTATTGAAATTAAGCTAGCATTTATAAAAACAATGCAAAGAGGCACTGCGTGTTATTAAATTATCTACTTGTTATTTCTAATTTACGAAGTGAGCGTTGGCTGAAGTGGCTATTTTACATAATGGCGTTATAGTGCCTGGAGTTTTTACGGAAGAGCATTATAACTGCGCATTATGTAAATATAGCTTTGGGTTTCATTATCGTAAATTAATAGATTAAGAATAAATCATTAAGTTATTCTTAATTAAACTATATTTAAGGACAGTAATTATAAGAATGGAAAATATAAAGAGTATTCGAACAATCAAATCAGTTTTAAACAAAAAAACAGGACAAGAAATTATTGCTGATGAATTTTTTAATAAAAGTGAGCCAGAAATTTGGGATTATAGGATAAGACTACAACAAGTATTTCAGAAATTAAAAAAACCACTATTAGTATGTTACATATGTGGACAAAATGTGAAAATAAATGGGGGAATTGGTACAAACAAAATACTTCATTTCTCTCATTTTAAAGATAGTGAAATCTGCCCATTAAAAACAGATAGTTTAATTGATAGAGCAGATTTATTAAGAGCAAAGTATAATGGAGCTAAAGAAAGTTTACTGCATAAAGAAACTAAAAATTTAATAAAAGATTTTCTGCTTTTGGAAAAATTAACTACAGGTAATATAACTTATGTAGAAACAGAAAAGGTAAAAAAAAGTATAACAAATTATTCAAAATGGAAAAAACCAGATATTACATCGATTTACAAAGGTCTAGATTTAGTATTTGAGATACAATTATCAACAACTTTTTTAAGTGTGATAATTGATAGGGAAAACTTCTATAAAGAAAACAAAACATACATAATATGGATTTTCAAAGACTTTGAACTTAAAAAATCTAAACAGCGTTTTACTGATAAAGATATATTTTACTCGAATAATAGAAATGTATTTGTACTAGATGAGGAAGCTATCATACAATCAAAAAAGAATAAAGAATTAGTTTTGTTATGCTACTGGGAAGAACCAAAAATAATAAACAATAAAATAGTATATACTTGGTCTAACAATTATGTAAACCTTAATGATTTAACTTATGACAAAGAAAATTTTAAGGTTTTCTATTTTAATTTCAACAAAGAAGAAGAAATTCTTAAAAAAGAATTAGAAAAAAAAAGACAAACAGCTATACTAGAAAATAATAGGGAGGAAATTAAAAATAACAATCAAAATTATATTAACACAAAATTTAAAGAAAATTACAACATCAGAAGAAGAAATCATTTATTGCAATATGAAGAGGATTTTATTAACAGAAATAATGAATTTTATAACAGATTATTTAATAATAACGTTATCAGCAAATTCAAAAAAAATTTTCTATTACCAAAATTTGAACTTCAAAATAATATTTATAACTATTTTGAACGTTATCATAACATCAGTGTTATGGACAAATCATTCATAAATAAAGAGTTTCTAATCGAACTTGAATCGAATAATAGCAAGGGCGATGAATCAATCTTCTATTATTTAACCCAAACCGTTTTTTATATCAAATTCATAGAACACCACAAAGAAGAGTACTTTCCTCGTTATAATTTAAAAGACATTGTAAAACATAATAAAAAATTATTTACAATTTTATCCTTTAAATACAATTTAATACTAGGCTTTAACTATAAACAATTTTCTCAATTAGTTAATTTATATTTTAATCCAAAAAGTGCTTATTACAATTATCGTGCTATTATTGTCTTTGGAATTAAATTTTATTATCCAGGAGGTTTCGAAGCATTTTATAAAGTAGAAGATAAAAAAGGTGCTTTAAAACTAAAAATTGATGACTATATTGAAGTTAATCAGCAAGAAGGTATCACAAAAATGAAAAACGAACCAGAACTATCAAACCTTATAGAAATTATTTTTCCTAAAATATCATTTCATAGTTACATTTAAAGAACACTGTTTTAATTTAAAAACAAAAGATTACTCAAACAAATCTTTATGATTTTCCCAATAGCTTTTTAATTTATTAGCATATTCTTTAGGAGTTATTTTTATATAATCCAAAAATTGAGATTCGGTTTTGTGTCCTGTAATATTCATTATTGTCAAAGTATCTAACTTTCCATATAAATTTGAAGCAAAAGACCTTCTACAAGTATGACTTGTAACTAACTCGAATTTCGGAAATTTACCATCTTTTTTTCTATGTATTATTTTCTTTTTTCCATTTTCTTCTATTTCCTTTGGACACATTTTTGCACCCTCCACTATTTCAGTAATACCAGCCAATTCACAAACTATTTTTATATAATCGTTAAGTTTTTGGTCACTTATTCTTTTAGGAAAGTTATTATTTCTTTTATTTAAAATCTCTTTTACGTGCTTATGTATCGGAATAATAACAGGAAATTTTGTTTTAAGAGTTTTCTTATAAATAAACTCTTCGTCTCTATCTTTTTTTGTTAGTTTGAGTAAATCAGAAACTCTTAAACCAGTATATAAACCAATAATTAACCAATCTTTTGCATTACTCAACTTTTCATTTTCGATATGAGTTTCGTAAATCTTGTTAATTTCTTTTGTTGTTAAATAAATATCATTAGTCTCATAACTTGGTGAAAAGAATTCGCTTAATTTATAGTCATTTGAGACCTTAATATCTGTATTGTCGGCATTTCTACAAAACGCACGTATATCGTCTATATAACCACCAATAGTGCTATCCTTTAGGTGTTGCTCTTCTCTTAAATGATTTAAAAAAGCAGAATGAAAATCTAAATCTATATCTATAATTTTCAATCGTTTATTAATTTTATTTTCTAACGACTGTACTTTTCTTTTAGTGGTTTCATAATGTTGTATCGTTCTTTTTGCAACAGGTGTATTTTTTTTAGTTTTTCTTGTATTTGATTTTTTAATGTAAGAATCTATAAAATTTACAAAAAATATTTTATCATCAATAACAGCATTATTAGTTTTAGTATTTAAAAAAGATGCTATCTTTTCTTTTAACCATTTAGTACTTATTATTGTACCATCTGTTTTAGAATCTTCATACTCTTTTATTATATGATTTTTAAGTTCTTTAAGCTTTAGATTTACTTTTACCGCACTTAACTTTGTTGTTGATAGTATTTCTTGTTTTGGTTTGCTCCACCTGTTTTTAGGGGCTTTTAAATCTGTTTTTATTTCATAATCAAAACTATTACCTTGTTTAAATCTTAAATAGATACTATTCCACTCACTATCAGTTTTTAATCTATAACTTATTGAAGCCATTAGTATAATATATTTTTTATCAAATATAACAAATTACCCCCATTTTTACCCCTATATTGATTAATATTTTAGAATTTAACTGAATTAATAAAAGTTAACACATTAACAAATGTTATTAAAAAACCTTATATTCATTGACATTATAAATAAATTAAGATTAATCAAAATTAAAAGTTCGACTCTTCTCTTGCGCACTTTTAAACACCCAATACATTAAACTACAGTATTTTAATGTATTTCATAAGAACATGTAAAAATAATTGTGATGTTTTTAACTTCTTTCACAAATAATTAACCAAATTATAACGGATTATCATTAATTTTGCAACATGCAAAAATTAATAATTATTTTGTGCTTATTTGCCTCCTTAAGCACATTTTCTCAGATTGATACATTACGTACTAAAATTTTAAAAGGGCAAATTATACACGCAGAAAATAAGAGTGTTTTAAGCGCCGCGCATGTATTGAACTTAAATTCCGTTACAGGAACCATTACCAATGATAAAGGTTTTTTTGAGCTTGTTACAAGAGTAAATGATACAATCTTAGTTTCTTACTTGGGATATTCTTCGATTAAATTAAAAATTACAAATGATTTATTAAAAGGAAACGAATTAGAAATTTCCTTATATGAAAAGCCAGAAGAAATTAGAGAAGTTGTTATAAGATCTACCGAATTAATAGGTGTCTTAGAAATTGATGTAAAACAAGTTCCTAAAGATCGTTTTACCAGAATACATATCAATGGCTTACCTCAAACCTACGAGGTGGGTAAACCTAAAGGAACAAATTTCTCCTCTCCTATTGCTGCATTATTTCAGCCAGTAGACTTCTTATATAATCTTTTCGGAAATAAACCCAAGCAGTTAAAAAAACTACAAAAATTAAAAAATGAAGACGATTTACGAAAAATGCTTGCGGGTAAGTTTGACAGAGAAGTGATGATGGAGTATCTAGAAATGGATAGACAAGAGCTTTCTGAATTACTAACAGACTGCAACTATTCAGATTATTTTATTAAAAAAGCATCTGACTTACAAATGATCGAAGCTGTTTTAGATTGTTACGAGAACTACAAAGCTCTAAAGAACGGTAAAATAGAGCGTAATAAAATTCCTGAAAAGAATTAAACATCAAAATTGATTAAGGTCAGAAACACGATGTATCTGACGTTAATCAACTATTAAAAACTAACGAATAACTAAAATACAGTGGTTATGTATTTATAGTTGTATTTTCTCTCGCATTCCAAGTTCTTCTTTTAAATTGAACTACGGTTACTTTTTAGTCTCTTTCTCTAAAGTTTGTATTGCTGTAAATAAGTGTTTTCTTTACTCTTTATAACAGCCATAAGAATACAGTTACCTTTATTAAACTGTTTAACACAACTTTAGCAACTTCACTTAAAACTTTATTAAACAAAAAAAAATCTAGCAGATGCTAGATTTTCTTAATTAAAAAATTATTGTTTCTTATTGGTTTCCTAAAATAATTGGCATTCCAGATTTTCCAGAACCAATTACAACTACCTTACTATTAGGTGATTTAGATAATTCTAAAGTTGCATCAATTCCTTTTTCTTGTAAAATTTTATCAGTTAAAGAAGCACTCAAAATTTTATTTGCTATTGCTTTACCTTCTGCATCAATTCTTTGTCTTTCAGCCTCTTTTTTAGCTTTAGAAATTCTAAACTCATACTCTAAAGATTCTTGCTCTTGTTTTAATTTTGTTTCAATAGCAATTCTAATAGTACTTGGTAATTTTACATCTTCTACCAAAACTCTTTTCACTAATAAGTATTGTTCTTTTAATACTATTTGAATTTCATCTAAAATCTCCTGTTCAATAACATCTCTTTTACTAGAATAAAGTTGTTCTGGAGTGTAACGACCAACAACACTTCTTGCTGCAGCATTAATAGCAGGATCTAGCAATTCACGTTCGTAATCTTCTCCTTTTGTTTTAATTAAAAAACCTAAATTCTCAAATTCTGGTTCATACCAAATTGTTCCATTTACTTTAACCTCTAATCCGTTAACAGAAAGTACATTCATTTCATCTGAAATAGATTGCTGACGTACTTTTCTTACAATCATTCTGTTCCAAGGAGCAACAATATGAAAACCTTCTCCATATGTTTTTTCTGTATTAATACCACTCCCTAAAGTTTCAAAGAGAACACCTCCTTCACCAGGACCAATAGTAACCGTAGATTTAGAGAATAGAATTAATGCAGCTACTGCTAAAATTATAAAAAAAATTCCACCTTTTGGAAACTTAATATCCATTTGATTGTTTGCCATTTGTATTTATTTTAAATTCATTCAAATTTACAATATATCTTTAGGAAACGCAATGAATATGTATAATATTAAAAAGAAGGTTTCACTAAAAACAGATGATATCATTAGATTTTACCATAATATTTTCTAATAAACCATTCTGCAGTAAATAAAGAGATTACAAAAAATAAGCCCCATTTCCAGTCAATTAAATTTTGCTCTTTAATTGTTGGTTTTTGAACTGTGTAATAGGCTTTATTTTGAAGTAATGTTTCAATTATTTTTTCTGAATCATTCCTGTAAAATAAAACACCTTCTGTTTTTGCCGCTAATTTTGTTAACTTTGCTACGTTTGCATGTGTAAATTGTTCTTCAACCTGATAAGAAGTTATTTTAAAACTACCGTATTCAGCAATACTCTGTCCCAAAACATCCACTTTAAAGCCATATTCACCAGAAGAAAGGTTTTCTATGGCTATTTGATATGCGTTGTTTATTAACGATAAAGGTAGTTTTGTAATCTCTTTTGTGTCTTTATTAGTAATGGTAATTTCTAAAGAAGCTCTTGCATCAAACTGATAATTCTTATCTGTATAAAAAGCAGAGATCTTAATAGCAGCATTGGCAGGATATAAATTTTCTGAGTTTACTTCTAAACGGTTTCTTTGTTTCGTTGAAGAAAGATACTGTACCAAATTCCCTATAAACTGATCAAAATCTTGAAATGAATTCGCATTTAAATAACTAGAAGCTCTCCATTTCCAGATTCCTTCTCCAAAAATCATCCCTATTTTCTGATTATTTTGTTCTAAAACAGAAATTAAAGGTTGCTGTGTTTGCAGTCCATTTATATTTTGAAGTAATAAATCTTGATGGTCTCTAGAAAAAATAATTTCCCCGAACGTGTCCTTTAAAGGCGAAAACTGATTGAAACCAATATCTTTCTGTAAAAAGGTTAAGAAAGAAGCATTGTAGATTGCCCCATAATTTTCTGTCTGATTGATGCTTTTTTTAGAAAAACTTAATTGTTGTTTGTTAATGAGATCCCAATCTGTATTTGCACCAGAAACGAATAAGAGGTTAGAGTTTGCTTGTTTTATCTCACTCAAAACAGTCTTGAATAAATTGTTTGGTTGATATAATATAATTAACTGATAATCAGATAATTTATTATTAAATTTATCAATCATAAAAACATCAACAGAACGTTGTTTATTACTTTCTATTGCTTTTTTTAATGCACCGATATCGGGGTGTAAAACAGCCGTAAGGAGTAACACTTTTGTTTGTTCATCAATTACTTCTACAGAAAAATTCTTACTATTATTTTTGATGTTTCTCTCGTCTTTTATTTTCTCAATAGAAGCTGTGTAGTAATTAACACCTTCTTTTGTTGAAGTTAAATTTGTAGTAATTATTTGAGAGTTTTCCTCTTTCGAGAATTGTATCTTTTTAGAAAACACCGTTTTTCCGTTACTAAAAATTGAAAACTTCGTTTGAACAGTTTCATTTCCATCGTAATTTAAAATAACTTCTACAGGAAATTTATTTTTAATATAACTGTACTTATTTACGTTTACTTGACTTACTTTTAAATCCTTGTATTTTGTAGTATCTCCAAAAACTACCGGATAAATTGTTTGTTTAGAGTTGATAAACTCATAATCATTACCAATGGTCTGGTTACCGTCTGTTAATAATAAAATTGGCGCATTCTTACTCTTGTTCAATTTATTTATGGCTGTAATTGCTGTGTAAATATTTGTCGCATTTCCAGTGAAAGAGATACTGTCAGAAATATTCAAATCTGCACTAAAATTAAATTTTTCAATCGTAAACTTATCAGATAAATAACTATTTTTATTTATCTTACTTATGAATTCTTCAACATTTTTCTCTTCTTTAAAAAATGAAATTGAGCTAGAATTATCTACCAGAATAGATAAAGTTGGCTTTGTATTTTCTAATTTCGTCGTTTTTATCTTCGGATTTACCAATAGAAGTATTAATAAAAATAAAGAAAACGTTTTTAGACTAAAAAGTAAAATATGTATTTTAGCTTTACTTTTCGCCTTATAAAAATATTGAAAATAGGAAATAGCAATACTTATGAAAAGTGCTAATATGATGTATAAAATAGTTATTGTTTGCAATTATTTTTATTTGTGTGAAAGATATAAAGAACTATCTAAAAAAAGAAAACCTGTAACGTTAAATTGTTACAGGTTTTATAAATTTTATAACTTTTATTTTTTAAGTCAACATTCCACCATCTACAGATAATGTTTGTCCTGTAATGTAAGCAGACATGTCTGAAGCTAAAAATACACAAGCATTTGCAATATCAATTGGCTGTCCTCCTCTTTTTAAAGGAATACCATCTCGCCAAGATTGAACTGTTGCTTCATCTAATTTTGCTGTCATTTCTGTTTCTATAAAACCAGGAGCAATTACATTACTTCTAATATTTCTAGAACCTAACTCTAAAGCTACAGATTTAGAAAAACCAACAATACCTGCTTTTGATGCTGCATAATTAGATTGACCAGCATTTCCTTTCAATCCAACAACAGAACTCATATTAATAATAGAACCAGAACGCTGCTTCATCATTGGTCTAATTACTGCTTTTGTTAAGTTAAAAACAGATTTTAAATTTACTTCTATAACTTTATCAAAATCATCTTCAGAAATACGCATTAACAAGTTGTCTTTTGTAATTCCTGCATTATTTACTAAAATATCGATAGCACCGAATTCTTTGTGAACTTCTTTTGCTAACTCTTGTGCGGCATCAAAATTTGCTGCGTTCGATTGGTATCCTTTTGCAGAAACTCCGTAAGATTTTAATTCCTCTTCTAATACATTTGCTGCATCTACAGAAGAACTATAGGTGAAAGCAACATTTGCGCCTTGTCTTGCAAATTCTAACGCAATTTCACGTCCGATTCCTCTTGTTGCTCCAGTAATTATTGCCGATTTATTTTCTAATAATTTCATATTGTAGTATTTAGTTGATATTCAAATATAAAAAAGAAATTCCCGTTTTCACGGGAATTTTATATTATTGTCATTGTTTTTATAACAGAAAATCAATTTTATAAAAAGATTACCTCATTATAAATAAATAACACTGTTTTATTTTTTACCTAAAACTTTAGCTACCATTTCTCCAATTTTAGCTGGTGAACTCACTACGTGAATTCCATTTTCTGCTAAAATCTTCATTTTTGCTTGTGCTGTATCATCAGCTCCACCAACAATTGCTCCTGCATGCCCCATTGTTCTTCCTGCTGGTGCAGTTTGTCCTGCGATAAAACCAACAACTGGCTTTCTGTTTCCATCAGCCTTAATCCATTGTGCAGCTTCAGCTTCTAAATTTCCACCAATTTCACCAATCATAACAATTGCTTCTGTTTCTGGATCATTCATTAATAATTCTACAGCTTCTTTTGTTGTAGTTCCAATAATAGGATCTCCACCAATACCAATTGCAGTTGTAATTCCGTATCCTTGTTTTACAACTTGGTCTGCTGCTTCATACGTTAAAGTTCCAGATTTAGAAACGATACCTACTTTCCCTTTTTTGAAGATAAAACCTGGCATAATACCAACTTTAGCTTCATCTGGCGTAATTACACCCGGACAGTTAGGACCAACTAATCTACAATCTCTTGTATCAATATAAGCTTTCACTTTTACCATGTCTGCAGTAGGAATTCCTTCCGTAATACAAATAATTACTTTAATTCCTGCATCTGCAGCTTCCATAATTGCATCTGCTGCAAAAGCTGGTGGTACAAAAATAATTGAAGTATCTGCGCCAACTTTATCTACAGATTCTTTAACTGTATTAAAAACTGGTTTTCCTAAATGCTCTTGTCCTCCTTTACCTGGAGTTACCCCTCCAACAACATTCGTTCCATAATCAATCATTTGACCTGCGTGAAAAGTACCTTCACTACCTGTAAAACCTTGAACTATAATTTTTGAATTTTTATTTACTAAAACACTCATTGGTTTGATATTTTATTTTGTTACGCAAAAATAGTTTATTGCTTGTTTCTAAAAAAGTTTTTTAAGAATTCTTTCTCTCTTTCAAAAAACGTTTTATTTCTGCCATTTCTTTTAATTTTTCTCTTGATTCTGAAACCGGAGTTCCAAAATAACTTTTTCCTCCAGCCACAGATTTTGTAACGCCTGTTTGCCCAAGAATAATAGCTCCTTTTCCTATTGTAATTCCACTATTTGTACCTACTTGTCCCCAAATAGTTACTTCATCTTCAATAATTACACAACCTGCAATTCCTGTTTGTGAAGCTATTAAACACTTTTTCCCAATTTGAGTATCATGCCCAATATGAACCTGATTGTCAATTTTTGTTCCTGCTCCGACTCTTGTATCTCCTGTAACTCCTTTATCAATTGTACAAGAAGCGCCTAAATCTACATTGTCTTCTATGACAACTCTTCCTCCAGAAATTAATTTATCAAATCCTTCCGGTCTATTTTTATAATAAAAAGCGTCTGCGCCTAAAACAGTATTTGCATGAATAGTAACATTGTTTCCAATTACAGCATTATCGTAAATAGTAACATTTGGGTGAATCACACAATTTTTACCAATTGAAACATTGTTTCCAATAAAAACATTTGGCTGAATAACAGTTCCTTCTCCAATTACAGCACTTTTAGAAATACTTTCTTCAGATGCAATAAACGGATTGAAATGTTTTGTTATTTTATTGAAATCACGAAAAGGATCTTCTGAAATTAATAATGCTTTTCCTTCTGGGCAATCGACTTTTTTATTGATTAAAATGGTAGTTGCAGCAGAATTTAATGCTTTGTCATAGTACTTCGGATGATCTACAAAAACAATATCACCCTTTTCTACAACGTGAATTTCATTGATACCAAGAATTTCAAAATTTTCATCACCAATAAATTCCACCTCTATTAGTTTTGCTATTTGTTGTAATGTCTGCGATTTTTTGAATTTCATAGTTCAGTGCTCAGTGCTCAGTCTTGCGCAGGTAGCATTCAGTTAGATAGTTTTACTGAACGGCCTACTGCCAACTATTTTTATTCCTTAATACGTTCTTGATACGTTCCTTTTGTAGTTTCTACTTTTATTTTATCTCCTTCATTTATAAACAAAGGTACGTTTACAGAGGCTCCTGTTTCTACAGTTGCAGGTTTTGTTGCATTTGTGGCAGTATTTCCTTTAACACCAGGTTCTGCATGTGTTACTTCTAAAATTACACTTGCTGGCAAATCTACAGAAAGTGGCATATTATCTTCAGAATTAATAATAATTGTTACCACCTCTCCTTCTTTCATTAATCCAGGATTGTCTAAAGCAGCTTCTAACAAGCGAATTTGAGTATAATCTGCTTCATTCATAAAATGATAAAATTCACCATCATGATACAAAAACTGAAACTTATGTGTTTCTACTCTCACATCATCAATTTTTCTTCCGGCAGGAAATGTATTATCAATTACTTTACCATTGGTAACGCTTTTTAATTTTGTTCTTACAAAAGCAGGTCCTTTTCCTGGTTTCACGTGTAAAAACTCTACAACTTTAAATATATCGTTGTTATATTTTATACACAATCCGTTTCTAATGTCTGATGTTGTTGCCATTTGTAGTTTTTATATTAAATTAATAATTTTAATAAAATTATCGTAATTATTACTCCTTATTTACTTTTATTCGAAATTTAGTTAGAGTTAAAATACCCTTTCATAATTCCTCTATGAGATTCTTTTATAAATTGAATAATTTCATCTCTTTCTGGAGTTGCTTCCATTTCTGCTTCAATAATATCAATTGCTTGCGTATAATTGTAGTTTTTTTGAAATAAAATTCTGTAGATATTCTGAATTTCTCTAATTTTTTCGGTGGTGTATCCTCGTCTTCTTAAACCAACAGAATTAATACCAACATAAGATAAAGGCTCGCGTGCAGCTTTTACATAAGGCGGAACATCTTTTCTTACCAAAGAACCACCAGTAACAAATGCGTGTTTACCAACAGATGCAAATTGATGTATTGCAACCATACCTGCCAAAACTACATTGTCTCCAATAGTAACATGACCTGCTAATGTTGTATTGTTTGAAAAAATACAATTGTCACCAACAAAAGAATCGTGTGCAATATGGCAATATGCCATTATTAAACAATTATCACCAATTTTGGTTTTCATTCTATCTGAAGTTCCTCTATTAATGGTAACACATTCGCGAATGGTAACATTGTCGCCAATTTCTACGGTAGTTTCTTCATCATCAAATTTTAAATCTTGAGGAATCCCTGAAATTACTGCTCCTGGAAAAATTCTACAATTTTTGCCAATTCTAGCTCCTTCCATAATCGTAACATTAGAGCCAATCCATGTTCCAGATCCAATGGTTACATTGTTATGAATTGTTGTAAAAGGTTCTATGACTACGTTTCTTGCTATTTTTGCTTGCGGATGTACGTACGCTAAAGGTTGATTCATATTTTAATTTTTTCTAGCAATTTGAGCCATTAATTCTGCTTCGGCAACTAGTTTCCCGTTTGCATAAGCATACGCTTGCATGTGACAAATTCCTCTTCTTATTGGTGAAATTAACTCACATTTAAAAATAATAGTATCTCCTGGTAGCACTTTTTGTTTAAACTTAACATTATCCATTTTCATGAAATAGGTCAAATAATTCTCAGGATCTGGTACGGTATTTAATACTAATACGCCACCACATTGCGCCATTGCTTCTACTTGTAAAACACCTGGCATTACTGGTGCTCCTGGAAAGTGACCTACAAAGAAGTTTTCATTCATTGTAACGTTCTTCATACCAACAACATGTGAGTCTGAAAGTTCTATAATTCTATCAATTAATAAAAAAGGAGGTCTGTGAGGTAGAATATCCATAATTTGATAAATATCTAATAATGGAGGTAAGTTCAAATCATATGAAGGTACGTTGTTCCTTTTTTCTGCCTTGATAATTTTTGCAAGTTTCTTTGCAAATAATGTATTAATTAAATGACCTGGTTTATTTGCAATAATTTTTCCTTTGATACGCGTACCTACCAGAGCTAAATCTCCAATAACATCTAATAATTTATGTCTTGCAGCTTCATTAGCCCAATGTAAAGTTAAATTATCTAAAATTCCGTTGGGTTTAACAGCAATGTCATCTTTATTAAAAGCTACTTTTAATTTACGCATTGTGCTTTCAGATAACTCTTTGTCTACATATACAATTGCATTATTTAAATCGCCACCTTTGATTAAGTCATTTTCTAATAACATTTCAATTTCATGTAAAAAACTGAATGTTCTAGCATCTGCTATTTCCTTCTTAAAGTCAGATATTTTTTCTAAAGTAGCATTTTGTGTACCTAATATTTTAGTACCAAAATCTACCATAGTAGTTATTTGATATTCTTCTGAAGGCATTAATATAATTTCGCTTCCAGTGGCTTCGTCTCTGTAAGAAATTATTTCTTTTACAACATATTCTTCAATGTCTGCTTCTTGCTCTTGGATGCCTGCTTTCTCTAAAGCTTCAACAAAAAACTTAGAAGAACCATCCATTATTGGTGGTTCAGAGGAGTCTATTTCAATTAATAGATTGTCTATATCTAAACCAACAGCAGCCGCTAAAACGTGCTCTGAAGTCTGAATTTGTACTCCGTTCTTCTCTAAATTTGTACCTCTTTGTGTGTTTACCACATATTCTGCCTTTGCCGCTATTATTGGCGAACCTTCTAAATCTATTCTGCTAAATGCAAAACCATGATTTATGGGTGCAGGTTTCAAAGTCATTTTTACAGTATTACCGGTATGTAAACCCACACCAGATAAACTGATCTCTTTCTGTATTGTTTTTTGTTTTTTACTCATTATTCTTTTATTTGAGCCTTCAACTGTTTTTCTAGTTGATTGATTTTTGATATTATTTTTGGTAAACTTTTAAAATGAACATAACTTCGGTTAAAGTCTTGTACTTTAAAGGCTGGTGTTCCATAAACCATTTCATTGTCCTTCAAACTTTTTGTTACACCAGTCTGACCTAAAACCTTCACATTATTTCCTATCTTTATATGACCGGCAACACCTACTTGCCCACCAATCATACAATTTTCACCAATTTTTGTAGAACCAGAAACACCCGTTTGAGAAGCGATTACAGTATTTCTACCAACTTCTACATTATGGGCAATTTGAATTTGATTGTCTAGTTTAACACCTTTTCTAATAATGGTAGACCCCATAGTAGCTCTATCTATTGTTGAAGCGGCACCAATATCTACATTGTCTTCTATAATCACATTTCCTATTTGAGGAATTGCTTTGTATTCGCCGTTTTCATCCGGTGCAAAACCAAAACCATCTGCACCAATAACAGCACCAGAGTGAATTTTACAGTTTTTACCAATTTGTGTATCAGAATAGATCTTTACACCTGCAAAAATAACGGTATTGTCGCCAATTTTGCTATTATCTCCAATATAAGAATTCGGATAAATTTTTACATTATCTCCAATTACTACGTTTTCTCCAATATAAGCAAACGCACCAATATATTCATTTTCTCCAATTTCAGAAGATTCAGAAATAAAATTAGGTTGCTCTCTACCTGTCTTGTTGTTCTTAACCTCGTTATAGAATTCTAGTAACTTAGAAAAAGATTTATAAGCATCAGCTACCTTAATTAGGGTAGTTTTCACTTCTTTTTCTAGAATAAAACTCTTGTTAACAATTGCTACAGAAGCATTTGTTGTATATAAGTAAGAGTTGTATTTAGGATTCGATAAAAAAGTTAGAGATCCTTTTTCTCCTTCTTCAATCTTAGAAAGTTTAGATATTTCTTCTTCAGGATTACCTATTACTTCACCTTCTAAAATATCTGCTATTTGTTGTGCTTTAAATTTCATCAAACGCAAAAATATAAAAATTATACCGTTTTCTCTAATCTCATCTTACTTTGGATAACAAATAAAATATTTTACTACGGGTATTGTGAGCGCTTGCAGGTTTAATTGGTCAGATGCTTTTGAAATATCTTTTAATTTTCCTTTCTTATTTAAAATAAAAATTGGTGTGTCTAAATTGTAAGCTTGATTGCTAATTTCTTGATGAAAAACAAAATAACTAGCTTCTTTCTCTGAAATATTTAATTTATTAATTGCTTTTTCTTTCTTTTTATTAATATAACTTTCTTTAAAACCTTCTTGCTGAATTTCAATTCTTAATAATTTTCTATCAACAATCATTTTTGCTATCAATGAAAGTACTTTATCCTCGTGATTTACCCATTCTTTTATGGCAGACATAACATCATAATCATCTAATTTAGAAAACATCTCTAATGTTTCTTCTGTAAAATTATTGGTAGAAATCTGATTGTATAAAAAATACTTTAATGCAGAACTACCATACAATTCTACCCCTTGTTCTGCCAATTCTTTGGCTCTTTTTAAAATATTTACTAAAATATTTTCTGCTACCAAACCTGTTTTATGTAAATATACTTGCCAATACATGAGTCTTCTGGCAATTAGAAAATTTTCTACCGAATAAATTCCCTTTTGCTCAATAACCAACACATCATTTTTAACATTCATCATGGCAATTAATCTGTCTGATGAAATGTTTCCTTCTGTGACACCTGTATAAAAACTATCTCTTTTTAAATAATCTAATCGGTCTATATCTAACTGACTAGAAATTAATTGCCCTAAAAAATCACGCGGACTTTTACCTTCAAAAATTTCAATTGCTAACGTTAATTCTCCTTTAAATTCTTCATTTAATTTCTTCATAAATTTTAAAGAAATTTCTTCATGACTAACACCACTTACAATGCTGTGCTCTAAAGCGTGTGAAAATGCGCCATGACCAATATCATGCAATAAAATAGCAATGCACAAAGCATTTTCTTCTTCATTAGAAATTTCTACTTGCTTAAAACGCAAAACTCGTATCGCCTTTTGCATTAAATGCATGCAACCAATGGCATGATGAAAACGGGTGTGATTTGCACCTGGATAGACTAAATTAGAAAACCCCATTTGCGTAATTCTTCTTAAACGCTGAAAATAAGGATGTTCTATAATGTCAAAAATTAAAGAATTTGGTATTTGAATAAATCCGTAAATAGGATCATTTAAAATCTTAAGTTTGTTTGCTGCTTTTTTCTTCAAAAGGTAAAAATTTTTCAATGTATACCTGCAAAATACAATATTTATAAGCGCAAAATTATAAATTTAATTCAGAAATTTATAAGTAGGTCATTTAATTTGTAAAATTGGCAATATTTTATCATTTTAGTGGGGTAAAAAAAATAACAAAACCCTAATTTTAACGTTAAAGAAATAAAACAAGTTATATGAGCATACAAATTCTATGGGTAGATGATGAAATTGATTTATTAAAACCGCACATTATATTTTTAGAACGTAAAGGTTATAAAGTAACTACTTGTACCAATGGTGCAGATGCTATAAACTTAGTGGATGAAACAAATTTTGACATTGTTTTTTTAGACGAAAATATGCCGGGTTTAACGGGGTTAGAAACACTTTCTGAAATCAAACAAAAACAAGCCAATTTGCCAGTGGTAATGATTACCAAAAGTGAAGAGGAATATATTATGGAAGAAGCAATTGGATCTAAAATTGCAGATTATTTGATAAAACCGGTAAACCCGAATCAGATTTTATTAAGTTTAAAGAAAAATTTAGATCATTCTCGTTTGGTTTCAGAAAAAACAACGTCTAGTTATCAGCAAGAATTCAGAAAAATTACGATGGACTTAGCCATGGTAAATTCTTATGAAGAATGGATAGAATTGTACAAAAAACTAGTGCATTGGGAGTTAGAATTAGAAAACATTAGCGATCCCGGAATGTTGGGGATTCTAGAAAGTCAGAAACAAGAGGCAAACTCACAGTTTTTTAAATTTATCAAAAAAAATTACGAAGATTTTTTAACAGCACATGACAAACCTACTTTTTCTCATACGTTGTTTAAAGATTACGTAGTACCAGAGTTAAAAAAAAAACAACCTGTATTATGGGTTGTAATTGATAATTTACGTTACGATCAATATAGAATCTTAGAACCATTAATTAACAATCACTATAAAAAGGACGAAGAATACTCCTATTTCTCTATTTTACCAACAGCAACCCAATATGCTAGAAATGCTATTTTTTCTGGGTTGATGCCATCTGAAATGGAAAAAAGACATCCTGATTTATGGAAAAACGACACCGAGGAAGGCGGAATGAATTTGTATGAAAACGAATTTTTAACTGCACAAATAAAGCGCCTGAGTTTAGATATTAAACACGAATATTATAAGATAACTTCGCTAAAAGGTGGAAAAGAATTGGCAGAGAATTACAACGGAACAAAACAAAACGACCTAACTGCGGTGGTTTATAATTTTGTAGATATGCTATCTCATGCTAAAACAGAGATGGAAGTAATTAAAGAATTGGCCGGAGATGACAAAGCATATAGAAGCTTAACTTTAAGCTGGTTTAAGAATTCTGCTTTGTATGAAATTATTCAAAAAGCGCAAAGTTTAGGTCAGAAATTAATTATTACCACAGACCACGGTACCATTAATTGTAAACATCCAACAAAAGTAATTGGCGATAAAAATATTAGTTCTAACCTGCGTTATAAAACGGGTAGAAGTCTTTCTTACGAAGAGAAAGATGTGTATGCCGTAAGAAATCCTAAAGATGTTTTTTTACCAACGGTAGCAATGAATAGTCCGTTTATTTTCGCAAAAGAAGACCTGTTTTTTGCCTATCCAAACAACTTTAATCATTTTGTAAAATACTTTAAAAACACGTATCAACATGGTGGCGTTTCTTTAGAAGAAATGATTATTCCGTGTGCAATTTATAGTCCGAAATAAAAAAGTTGGCAGTTTTAAGTAGCAATAAATTAGTATAAAACTTATGTGCTCTATATTTCCATTTGGTTAGAAATTTAAAAAATTCTTTTAAAAAATTTTTAGAAGCTATTTCCTGCTTTCCACTATATCTTTTTTATGAAAATAAAAAAGGATGCCGTTTCAATCAGGGCTAAGCTTTTTTGCCAACGAAATTGCTTAAACTAAAATAATTAAACATAAAAGAACCTCAAAGGCTTTAAAAATCTTTGAGGTTTATTATTTTTACATTTTTATTTATAAAATGAACAAAAACTATTCTTTAGAAAACGTACCTGAAATTGCAACTGCAATTATTACATCCGTAAAAAATAAAACGTTATTGTTTTACGGAGAAATGGGGGTGGGTAAAACTACGCTTATTAAAGAAATATGTAAACAATTAGGTGTTTTAGATAACATTACCTCTCCTACCTTTTCATTGGTTAATGAATATGAAACTTCTAAAGAAGAAAAAGTTTTTCACTTCGATTTTTATAGAATTACAGATGAAGAAGAAGCTTTAGACATGGGAATTGAAGATTATTTATATGATAACGATTGGTGTCTTATCGAATGGCCGCAAAATGTGGAAAATTTACTACCTTTAGAATCTGTTGAAATCCATTTATCTACATTAGAAAACGGACAACGCAATATGCAAATAAAATAACCAAATTATGAGTTCATTTTCTCCGTTTAGTAAAGCAGAATTACTCCCTCAAGAAGAAATGTTAGAAATAAAAAAGCAAAAAGGAGAACTCTTTATTGGTTTGCCTAAAGAAATTTATTTAAGTGAAAAACGTGTTTGTTTAACACCAGATGCTGTAGGTGCTTTAACTGCAAACGGACATAGAGTTGTTGTAGAAACAGGTGCAGGAGATGGTGCTAATTTTACAGACAAAGAATATTCAGACGCTGGTGCAAAAATTTCTTATAACGTAGAAGAAGCTTTTAAGTGCAATATTATTTTAAAAGTGGCACCACCAACAGAAGGTGAAATCGAATACATTAATCCGCAAGCAATTTTAATTTCTTCCTTGCAATTAAAAACACAAACTAAAAAATACTTTGAATGTCTGGCTAAAAAGAAAATTACCGCCATTGCCTTCGATTATATAAAAGATGAACAAGAAACCTACCCAATTGTTAAGTCTTTAAGTGAAATTGCAGGTACTGCTTCTATTTTAATTGCTGGTGAGTTAATGAGCGGTGTTAATAAAGGAAACGGTCTATTATTTGGAAATATTGGTGGCGTTCCGCCAACAAGTGTTGTTATTTTTGGTGCAGGAACCGTTGGCGAATATGCCGCAAGAACCGCTATTGGTTTAGGTGCAAGAGTAAAAGTTTTTGATAATTCTATTAGTAAATTAAGAAAATTACAAGATTGTTTACACACACCTATCTATACATCTACATTACAACCTAAATCTATTTTAAAAGCATTAATGCGCTGTGATGTTGCTATTGGCGCCATTCGAGGTAAAAATAGATCGCCAATTTGTGTTACAGAAGAAATGATTGAAAAAATGAAAGAAGGCGCTATTGTTGTAGATGTAAGTATTGATAGAGGTGGTTGTTTTGAAAGTTCAAATGTAACCACTCACAAATCTCCCACTTTTGTAAAACATGGTGTAATTCATTATTGTGTGCCTAATATTCCTGCGCGTTACGCAAGAACAGCTTCGGTTTCTATTAGCAATATCTTTACACCGTATTTATTAAACATTGCAGAAGAAGGTGGTTTTGAAAATACGGCAAGGTTTGATAAAAGTTTGCGCAACGGAATGTATTTCTATCACGGAATTTTAACCAACAAAACCGTTGCAGATTGGTTCGATTTGCCTTTTAGAGATATTAATTTATTGATTCTTTAAGAGTTTATTATATCGCACTATGACATAAAAAATTACAGATATTTACAGCATTTTTACTCTTTATATTGAAATAATCTTAGTCTCTACAAGCACTCAAAACACGCTTTTATTTTTATTTATCGGTCTAAAAGCCTTAAATCATTCACTAATACGTCTTCTTCAATTTTTTTACGAGCTACCCTGTTAAAATTCTCTGTGAATCTCTGTGAAACAAGTTTAATTCCATAAATTTGCATTTCAAAATTTTAGCATGTTAGTAAAGAGAATTTTTTATTATTTAGTAGGATTGTCATTAGGTTCTATTGCCGTTTATTTCTTTTGGCAAAAGAAAAATGCAACTTTTGATTATGGAATGGACTCAAGAACACTAAAAACGATTCGAATTAAAAAACGTTTGTTTTCTGAAGATGCAAAAACTGCAATGCGAAAATTTGAGATTGATACTTTAAAAATATCTACCATCTTAACTACTGGTGATGTAGATTTTGGAAAAGGAAGTCCGAGAGAAAGACCTTGTGCAAAATATTATGTTACCGGAACAAAAGAGCTAAAAAATGTAAGTTTATTAATAAAACGTTGCGATTCAACTGCTACAATAGAGAAAATTATTGTTGAATAAAGTCTAACTTCTTTATAAGAAAGAGTAACAAAATAATTTATATTTTAAATAGTTATCATCTATTTCTAAACTGCGTAAAGATTTCGGTCTTATTTAGAATCTCAAAATTATTCAGTTTTTAAATTTTGATGATAATGTGCTTCTATTTTAGCTACATTTTTAATCGTTTTTTGTACCCAATCAAAATACAAAATTTCTTTTTCTTCTTCAGATAATTGCCACTCGATATCTGAATTTCTAAGCTTTATAGTAACATCTTGCAAAATAATAGCTGCGGCAACAGAGATATTTAAACTTTCTGTAAAACCAACCATAGGTATTTTAAGAAATCCATCTGCATTTTCTATGACAGTATCAGAAACACCCTCTGCTTCTACTCCGAATACAAAAGCAGCTTTTTTTGTAATATCAAAATCTTCTAACAAACAAGAATCATTGTGTGGTGTAGTTGCTATTATTTGATAGCCTTTTGCTTTTAAAGCGTCTAAACAAGGCTTCGAATTATCACCATCTTTTCGATATCTATATTGATTTAACCATTTCTGAGAACCTTTCGCAACATGTCTCGAAACTTTATTGTTATATTTATTTTCGATGGCATGTACATCTTGTACGCCAAAAATATCACAAGTTCTAACCACAGCACTCGCATTATGAGGTTGAAAAATATCTTCTAAAACCACCGTAAAATGTCTTGTTCTTTCTTCTAAAACTCTTTTAAACAGCTTTTTTCTTTTGTCTGTTAGAAAACCTTCGAAATAATTTAATAATTTTTCATCAATCATAAATACAAATTTAAAATTATTATTTTTGTCTTCCTTGAAATATATTCATAAAAATACTCAAATCTTCAATTGAATGAAAAAACTAGTTATTTTAACAGGAGCAGGAATTTCTGCAGAAAGTGGTATACAAACGTTTAGAGATGCTGACGGTTTGTGGGAAGGTCATGATGTAATGGAAGTTGCTTCTCCCGAAGGTTATAAAGCAAACCCTACCTTAGTTTTAGATTTTTATAACAAGCGTAGAAAACAACTATTAGAAGTTTCTGCTAACAAAGCACATTCTAATTTAGTTACATTAGAAAATAATTTTGATGTTGAAATTGTCACGCAAAATGTAGATGATTTACACGAACGTGCAGGAAGCTCTAAGGTAACACATTTACATGGCGAACTTTTAAAAGTGAGAAGTTCTGTTAATGAAAACGATATTTTAGAATGGAAAGAGGACTTGGTTTTGGGTAATTTATGCAAAAAAAATAGTCAATTAAGACCTCATATTGTTTGGTTTGGAGAAATGGTACCAATGTTAGAAAAAGCCATTGAAATTACTCAAAAAGCAGATATTCTAGTAATTATTGGAACCTCTATGCAAGTATATCCGGCAGCAAGTTTAATTGATTATGTAAAACCGAATACACCCATTTATTTTATTGATCCCAAACCATCTGTTTCTATAAATAATTACAACAACTTAACAATTATTGAAGATGTAGCCAGTTCTGGCACTAATAAATTAATTGAATTATTAAAAGGTTAGAAATTATTTTAAGATAAAATCCTTTTTTATGTTTCTCGTCTTTACTTCTAAAAGAAGATAGGGTTCATATTCTTTTCCCTAAAATGCTCTGCTATTCTACTAAGACTTTATGTCCTTTATTTTTGCCTTCTCTATAGTACCAAGCAATTTGCCCTAATTGACCAACTATTTTTACAGAATCTTTCATAGATAATTTAGAACCATCTGCATGAATCCATCTTTTTAAAGGTTCTTCACACACTATTTCTTTTGCCTTTTCTAAGCCAAAATGAAGTGTTATTCTTCTAAATATTTCAACATCAAAAATCCATTGTGTTACAAATTTTTCACCAAAAGAGATATCAATTACGTCCTTATGGAAAATTTTAGCTCCACACTGAGTATCTTTAAAATCCATTTTTAAAATCTTTCTAATAATATAGTTTATGGATAAACTAATAACCTTTCTAGCAGATTCTTTCGTTATATTGGCTCCCATTCTACTAATTCTAGAACCACTAACTATCTTATAGTTAGAGTTTTCTATCGTTTTCACTAAGTCATCAAAATCTGCTAAATCTGTAGATAAATCTGCATCCAAAAAACCGATGTAATCCAGATCTTCTTGTTTTGCCATGTATAGCATTCCTTGTCTTACCGCTTCTGCTTTGCCTCCATTTTTCTCACAGTCATAAACGGTAATAAAATCCTCTCTTCCTTTTCTTAAATCATTTAAGACTTGTAACGTATTGTCTTTACTTCCATCATTTACAAAACATAAATGATAACCAGAGTTTTTAATAATAAAGTCTGTAAATTCTTTACTTAAAAGTCGTTTTTCTTCATCATAACAAGGTATCACAACACCAACACATCTTTGTTGAATTAAGACGTTTTTATATTTCTTCTCTTTATTCTTTGTTTCTGGTGCGCCAATTAGCCTTTTTGTTCTAGCACAAACTTCTTGTAAGCTTAACGGCTTTTTCATGTAATCATTTGCCCCCAACTCAAACCCTTGCGTAATCATGTCATCATCGGTATTACCAGACAAAATCATAATTGGGGTCTCTGGTTTTTTAGATGCTCGAATATGCTTTACAATTTCTAACCCAGAAATAGATGGCATATTAATATCTACAATGACTAGATCTGGCTGAAAAGAGTCATATAATTCAATTCCTTTTACTCCATCTGTTTCCGTAATAACTTCATATCCCATTTCCTTTAGTCTACTTGCTAATGGAATTAAAACTAATTTTTGATCATCAATTGCTAATATTTTCATCTTCTATTTGTTTGGCTAAAAACTCGTACAAAAGTACCTTGGATATCCTAATTCTTTTTAAATGTAAAGAACCTTAGTTGAAAGGTAAGATAGTAAAGTTAAATAAAAAAAAATAAACCTTAAAAGTTTTTATATTTACAATATTATAAGTCATCAATTTATCCATGAAAGAAAAATCTAATAAGTATCTAATTACAGCAATACTACTTGCTGTAATATTTCATGGATCTACAATTTTTTTTACACTAGAAACAACTTATGATGCATTAATTCATCTCTTTTTTGCAGATCACTATGCAAATAGTTGGTTTGAACCTTGGAACTATAAGTGGTATACTGGTTTTACGGTACAAAGTTATCCTCCTTTGGTGCATCAAACAATTGGAGCACTGTCTTTAATTGGTGGTTTAAAATTCGGACTTTTCACCGTTGGTTTAATTGCGATTGTTCTTTTTGTTACAGGTGCTTATCGATACTCTTTACTAATAACCGCTAATAAAACTGTTGCTGGTTATGCTGCTATTTTAGCCGTTTTTTCTTCCTCTTTTGTAGAAACCTTACATATTTTTGGCCAGCTGCCCAGTATTATTGGCGTTTCCATTTTAATGCACGCTTTACCAGAAATTTATTTATGGCTTAAAACAGGTAAATACAAGTTCTTTTTCACATCACTTTCATTAATTGCTGTTACAGTTACCTCGCATCATGTGACTCCTATCTTCGGAATGTTATTTTTTATATTTCCTTTAATTGGAACCGTAATTATGGATGTTGCTAGAGAAAAAGTAAACTCATACAAAGAAGTTACTTTTTCTCTATTTCTGAAGACATTTTTTAAACAATTGAAACGAAACTTAACCTTTGGTTTTTCATCATTACTTCTTATTATATTTTGCATTTTTCCTTATTGGTTAAACTCTAAAAAAAACCCGATAACTCAAGTACCAATTCCGCATGGGTCTAGAGACAACTTTCTAGAAATAACATCTTCTGGGTTGGTATTTTTTACGATTCCTTGGGGACTCTTACTTTTTATTTTACCGTATATTTTTTACAGATATTTTAGTAAAAGATACTTGTTCTTTGGATTGTCTTTTACCATGTTAGTTATTTTAGGAACGGGTGGTACAACGCCAATTCCAAAAATGATCTTGGGTGAAAATGCCTTTAATATTTTAACCTTGGATAGATTTACACTTTGGGCAACAATTATGTCGATTCCTATTTTTGGTGAATTTATTTACAGATTTGTAGAAGGAGATTTGAAAACATTGATACAAGAAAGGTTTGGTGCAGTATATCATCGTTTATTGGGCGGTCTTTTAGCTACTTTATATATTGCTATGGTTATTTTTACGATGAGTTTAGGGTACTTTAGACCCTCACAACCTCAAAAAATAAAAATGTTGCCTATTGTGAATTTTCTAAGTCAAGATTCACATGATCAATGGCGTTATTTAACGCTAGGTTTTGGAGATCAAATGGCATGGTTAGCTGCACAAACAAATGCGATGAGTGTAGATGGTAATTATCATTCTGCAAGACGTTTGCCAGAGCTTACAACAAGACCCATAGAACGTTTAGAAAATTCTAAATTTAAGGGAGTTGCTGGTATTGGCTCTCTACAACAATTTTTAACTACACCTGAAAAGTATAATTTAAAATATATTTTTTCGAATGATAAATTTTATGACCCTGTGTTGTTTTTCTGCGGATGGCAGCGTTTATCGCAATTAGAAAACGGAATTATGGTTTGGGAAAAATTAAACGTCCCTCCTGTTTCTTCAATTTTACCAAAAGAAGATGTGGCTACTTGGATAAAAATAGTTTGGGGAGTAATTCCGTTTTTAACGGTACTTATTGCCTTTATTTTAAATATTCAATCCTTATTTGTAAATGGTTTAAAAACGAAAGTGAAAGAGAAACCTGCCTACTTTAAATTTCAAAATAATTACACCAAATTTCCTAGCATTGTTTTAAAAGTATTTCATATTTGGGCAGTAGTTTTAATCGCTCTTATAATATACGCTTCTTACCTATTTTATATTAAAAACGACACCCAAAGATCCCCTAAAAATGTTGTTAATGCTTATTATGATGCGTTAGATTTTAAAGAATTAAATAAAAGTTATAGTTATATAGATCCTAAAAGTGGTGTAAGTCGCGCTCAATATTTATTAGAAATATCTGTAACAGATGGTTTGTTAAGTTCGTATGCAAAATTAGATGCAATCACCACAGAGATCACCAAAAAAACAGATAGTTTAGCAACTTTAAAAGTAGAAACAAAATGGATTACTCCTTTAGAAAAACTATCGAAAACAACATTTAAAACAGCTGTTAAAAGAAATGGAAAATGGTTTTTAAAACCAGAAAGAAAGTCTATCGATTTACCACCAGATCAATTATATTCTAGAAATACTACAGGCTATTTTAATCAAGGAAGAAGAAGAATTACAACAGAACAAACGCACCACGAAGATGTTTTAAAACAACCTGTATTAGAAATTGTTTCTGCTAAATTAATAAAATTTAACAAGCGATATGCCATTATAGGGGAAGTACAAAATATAGACAATGTACCTGCAGATGTTGTATTAAAAGGAACACTTTATAATGATGCTAATAAAGAATTGGCAACTTACAATGCTAAACATATAATAAAGCATAAGTTAATGCCTAAAGAAATAAGTGCTTTTAGAATTAATTTTGAAGGCATTGCATGGTCTAAAACAAAGGATTCCATTCCTAAAACATTTAATCCTGATGAATTTACACCTATAGAATTAAGTGAACAACCAACTAAGTTTAACTTGCAAGCTGCAGGAAATGTTTCAAATTCAGATTTATTTAAAGACATTGCTTTGAGTAATTTAAACGTTTCTTCAAAATTTATAGATGGAACTTTATTTAACAGTGGTATTCAAGAAATAACAGTTCCTCAAGTAATTATAACCTTTTACAACGAGGAAAAAGAAATGATTTGGGTAGATAATTTATTTTTAATAGAAGGAATTCGACAAGAACGAAAATTACGTTTTCAATATGCGATTCCTATAAACCCAATAATTATAACCATAAACGATGATATGAGCTTCTGTTTTGTAAATGGTTTGCCCAATAAAGATATTGCTGGTAAAATTTTACCGAATAGGAAAAGAAACCATACCACAGATAAATTACAAAAGGTCAACCATCCTTTGTTTGGCTATATAAAAATAGAATTAAATAATTACATTGGTAATCCTAAATAATGAAATTAAAAAAGCTTTTTTTTCTACTATTTTTTCAACTAATATTAACTTCTTTTCACGCACAAGAGGCCAATATTAGCAATGCTATCCGATTAATATCTACAACTAAGGAATTTATTGCAGGTGCTAAAATTATTCTAGAATTTAAAGTAGAAAAAGAAACCAAGTTTCAATTATATTGTTCCAATAGTTATGGGTCTAGCATTATAGAATCAGAAAATTCGGGCAATAAAATATCCTTTGAAATTCCTGAATTTTTAACCAAAAAAAGAGGTGTTTTATCTTGGGAAGTTCTCGCTACAAAAGAAAAAGTTTCTGGTAATATTACAATTCTTTCAATACAAAAACCAGTTACTATAGAAACCTATTTAGGGCCACCAAGTATAGATGCTGGCGCAGTAGACTATACAATGTTGGTTGTTATACCAACCGATAGCCTAGACAATCCTATTAGAGATAATAGTAAAGTTTTGGTGAAACATCAATTTTTAAAATCAGAAAAAGAAACAGCTATTTACACTGATAAATTAATCGGTTATAAAAATATTTTTTCTCCTTTAAAAAGTGGTAGAATAATTATTTCTTCAGAATCATTTGGTTTGAATTCTAAAGAATTTGATGTAAACGTTATGCCAGCAATTGCAACTAATTTTAAATTATTTGTGAATAGAAATCATGAATATGCAGACGGAAATCAAATAACAACTTTTTACACGTCTGTTATAAAAGATAAAAATAATAACATTGTTAGTGATGGTAGTTTTGTAGAGTTTTTTATCAGAAATAAAACTAAAAATATTTTAAAAACTTTTGGAACAACAATTAACGGAATTGCAAAAGCAAAAATGATACACCCAGATTACGAAGAAAAATGGAAAGTAAAAGCGTATTTTATTGGCATTGCTGAAAGTAATGTTTTAGAGGTAAACTATAAAAAAGTAATTGAAGATTATATGGTTTCTTTCTCAGAAAATAATAGAAAAATAAAGGTAGGGCCTTTAAAAAGTTTTATGAATCAGACAATACCAGATGGTTTGTCTGTAAAATTAGCTATTTATCAAAATAACATACTAATTAAGCAGCTCTATGAGGAGTCTAAAAACGGATTTACAGAATTTTATTTAGATCCGAATATTTTTGAGAATAATTCTTATAAAATAATTACTGAAACTGCAGGTATCCAAAAAGAATTTAAAGAGATAAAACTATGATAAAAACAAATAAGCAAATTATTAGAGGCACATTAATGCTTACTTACCTTTTAATCATTGCAATTCTATTATTCTTAGTAAGCTCTTTATATAGTTTTTTAAATACAGGTGCAGACAGAAGTAAAATGTTGCACACAGAAGTAAAAAAAGTAGAACAATATTTACCGAAAATAGTATGGAAAGATGACGGTAATGAAGGCAGAACCATTAGTCAACAAAAAATAAGTGCAGTAGAAAACGATTATTTAGATGCTTGGTATGTAAAGCAAATTGCCTACAAAACAAACACGCAAGCAGGCATCTCAGATTATTACACCAAAAACTCAAGAAAAAATATTTATGACATTCTAAAATATAATAAATTAAACAAAATATCTATAGATGCAACAACTTTAGAACACCATTTAGATATTGAGTTTTTTAGTGAAGACGGACAATTAATTGTTTTAAAAGATAGCAATGCTATAGAGTATAAACAGGTTTTTAAAAATGAAAAATTAATTTTAGAAGCGACTGAAGTTTCAAGTTATAGAGCTGTTCTTTTATTAGAAGATGGTTTTTGGCGTATCCGCCATATGGTAAAAGAAGCTTCGGAGAAATTTAAAAATACTACTCAAAAAAACTTCATCGCTTTTACAAATATTAAGGGGATAAACTATTACCCACAGGCAACTCCTTGGAACATGTATGGAGACGATTTTGACATCAATATTATTGAAAATGATTTTAAAATTATTAAAAATGCAGGTTTAAATTCTATTCGAATTTTTGTGCCTTATGTAGATTTTGGGAAAGCAAATGTAAAATTAGATAAGTTAGAAAAACTTCAAAAAGTATTAGATACCGCTCAAAAAAAAGGTTTAAAAGTTGTTGTTACCTTATTTGATTTTTATGGAAATTATGATGTGTTAGATTGGACATTAAATCACAGACATGCAGAGAAAATAGTAGAAAATTTTAAAGATCATGAAGCTATTTTAGCTTGGGATATTAAAAATGAACCCAATTTAGATTTTAACTCTAGAGGAAAAGAAAATGTAATTGCTTGGTTAGATTATATGATTATTGTAATAAAATCTATTGATAAAAAACACCCGGTAACCATTGGTTGGTCTAATACAAAAAGTGCTACAATTTTAAAGGACAAAGTAGATGTAGTTTCTTTTCATTATTATGAAGATCTGGCTAATTTTGAAAACGAATATCTAGCATTACAAGAAGAAATAAAAGACAAACCAATCATTTTACAAGAGTTTGGATTGTCTTCTTATGGGGGTTTTTGGAGGCCTTTTGTTGGCTCAGAAAAAAAACAAGCAAACTACTATGAGGAAATTCAAAAAATCATGACAAAAAACTCGATTCCTTTTATGTCCTGGACTTTGTATGATTTTGATGTTGTTCCAAAAGAAGTCTTAGGTAGACTTCCTTGGCGCACGAATCCTCAGAAAAAATTTGGCTTTATCAATAATAAAGGCGAAAAAAAACTATCTTTTAAATATATATCTAAGGAATAGATTCAATAAAAATTATTTCTTTTTAGCTATAATTTTATGAAATTCTTCTAAATAAATATCAGTAATTCTATCCATAGGAAAAGCAGTTGCTGCCTTATAATTTGTTTCTCCTAACTCAATTCTATAAGCATCATTCGTTACAATTGCTTTAATTGCATTTGCCAAACTTTGTACACTTTCTGGCTCAAAAAACTCACCTCTATATCCTTCGTCTTCAATCAAAGTAGTTAAATCCCCCAAATTTGGCATTACTACTGCCCTACCATAGCTTCCTGCTTGGTGCAAAACGCCAGAACTTCCTGTGGTAGATGTATAAGGAAAAACAACAACAGCACTTTCTGTAAACAACGGTGCTACCTCTACTTCTTCTACATAACCTGTAAAAATAAGCTGTGGTACCTGCTTGTATTTTTCTTTCGCGTTTGCTAAATAACCTGGTACATTTGGGTTGTCTGTTCCTGCAATTATAATCTCTAAATCTAAGCCTGTTTCTTTTCTTACAAGTTCTACCGCTTCAATCATAGACTCTACTTTTTTGTACGTTCCAAATTTACCGAAAGTCATTATTTTTAAAGGGCCTTCAGGTAATTTCTGCGAAGGATTTTCTGGTATTTCAAAAGTTCCGTGAGGAATCATTTTTACATTATCTACCTTATATTTATCCTTTAAAGTGGTTACATATTTATCCATAGTAACAGCTACTAAATCTGCTTTTAGAATCATTTTGGTTAATGAAGTTCCTATGAAATTATATGCTTTTTGGACTAATTTATTCGATGTAAAGCCTGCACTTTCTAAGTCTACTTGTTCTAAAATATTGTGTAATAAAACTATTGTCGGTATTTTTTTAATTCTACACACCATTGGAATTGCCAAACCTAAAGCAGCGGCCACTTTTTTATCACCAAATTTCATGAACTGTAAATTAAACAAAATTGCGTCTGGTGTTGTTTCATTAATTGCTTTGGTAACATTTACAATATTTGTATAACTGTTAAACTTCCAACATTCTTTCACTGTAATCTTACAGCCATCTTGCTCAAAATGAATATCTTTTTTTCCTGGAGTTGCATCTGTTAAAAGAATTAATTCTGTTATTTCTTTCTTTTGTCTAAAACTTTTTACTAAATGATATGCATATTCATTTAAAGTTACTTTACTTGGAGGATATGCAGTTACAATGGCTAATTTCATATTGTTTTTTTAAGTTATATTATAAATTTCAAACTCTTACTTTATTTTTTTGTAAAACTGTTTAAAGGCAGTTGTATAGAGATGAATGAAAAATAGGTCTAGATATTATTATTTTATTTCCTTTATTGATTTCGGCACTTTAGAATCTTTAAAAAAGAAGAAACTAAGCTGCACTATTAACAGTAAAACCATCGCAATTATTTGCACGTGCACCACCTGCTCCAATGTTTCATGGTAAAGCACCAATAGAACTATTTGTAACATTCCAAAAATACCAGAAAGTACTACAGGTACATACTTATCTAATGACAAATAATAGTATGCAAATATGTTTGAAATTGCAAAAATACCCGTTGCAGAAGCATATTTCCATAACAACCCTGAAACTGACACATACTCGCTGCCAAATAAAAGACTGATAATTTCATTAGGAAAGAAAAAACAACTCACAACAATTGCAGTCGCTATAAAAGCAATATAGCCAACATATTTTAATAAAATAGGTAGCGTTGGTTTTCCTTCTTTTTTAAGTTGGACTACCGTTGGTAATAATAACATTACAAACATCCAAGCAATAAAATAGACAACTCTACCTATTAATGCTAAAGAAGCGTATAAACCTGCTTCATAAGATTCAAAATAATGTTTTACCAATAAAATATCACTATTATTAATGATGATTTGTGTAAGCTCGTAAAAAGCGGTAATGATAAAGAATTTCTTAACTAGCTTTTGGTTAACAACATCTAAATTAAAAGGTTTAAATAAAGAAAAATTACTACTTTTAAAAGGAATTAATCCGAATACAAAAGAACAAAAAATGCCAATTGCTATAATTAAAGATGAATCTATTTCTAGAAAATATAGTAAAGCAAAAGTTAGTAATAAACGACTAATCATTTCTGATTGATATGTTAATGACAACGATTTTAACTCTTGCTTTCCTTGAAAAACACCTCTATTTACGCTCATTAAAAAATAAAATGGAACTCCAAATCCGAAAATCACGAACATTGTCGCAGAAGTTGTTTTAAAAAAATATTGCAATTGTGATGAAAAAAGAATGATTGCAATCCCTAAAAAGATACCTGTAAATAAAGCATTCTTATATATCTTAGAAATAAAACCACTAAATATCGAATCTTCAAATAGCACAGAAAATTTAGCAGTTACCAATTGAAAAGTCATAGCTACAAAAGATAACACTAATAAAAAGGTAATTAAGATTGCCGCATCTGCAAATTTCTCCGGCCCTAAGACTCTACCTAAAACCAGATTATACAGGTAATTTCCTCCATTCACCAAAAGAACGCTAAGCATAAATAATTGTTCTGGCTTAACACCTTTTTTCACAAATCTTATAATTGCTTGCATGACTTCTTTTGTTTTATTTAACTACTTTTATGTGTTGAAAATAATAATAAAATTCATTAAAACAGTAAACAACAGGATAAAATAATTATTTATTATTTTGCATTATCATAGAATATCTTGTTTTTCTAAATTTTTAGGATTAAAGTGAGTCGTTTTTTATTCTTAACAAACAAATTATTATATTCATACTCTAAAAATAATATTTATCATTGAAAACAACTTTATATAGTAAAATGATAAAATACTAATGCTTAACTTGCCTTTACAATAAACACCTATAATGATGAAATTAATATATTCTACTCTTTTGTTCCTTATTTTTTTTAGTTTGAACAGCTTTGGTCAAGACATGAAAGAAGGATTTACCTATTTAGAAACCGGTAAATACAAACAAGCAGAAGTTTTTTTTAAAGAAATACTAAAAGAATATCCTACAAATAAAACAGCAAGACTCTGTTATGGTAGAGCGATTGGTTTAAAAGGTGATGCTGAAAAAGCTGTTACTATTTTTACGAACCTTCTAAAAGACTACCCTACAGATTTTGAGGTAAAATTGAATTATGGAGAATCTTTACTTTGGAGTAAAAATTACTTGAAAGCTAAAGGATATTATAAAATATTATTGGAAGAAAACGATAAAAGTTTTCCTGCATTGTTAGGTTATGCAAACACACTATCTAATTTAAAAGAGTTTGAAGAAGCTTTAGTTTACGTAGACAAAGCTTTAAAAGTTTTACCAGGTAATCCTAATGCGTTGGTTTCTAAAAAATATATGAGACTAGGTTTAGCGAACAAAAAAATTCAAACCAAAGAATATAATGTTTCAGAAGCATTGCTAAAAGAAAATTTAGAAACCTTTAAGAATGATAAAGAAACATTATTAAATCTTGCTAATTTATATTTAATTTCTAATCAAATTGATAAGGCTAAAAGTACTTATGAACTTATTGGAGAAAATACAGAGAATAAATTGACTTCTTTAAATGGAATTGCATTAGCGTATCATTTAAATGGTGATGACAAAACTGCTTTAAATATTAGTGAAAAAGCTTTGAAAAGTATCGATGCAAATACTACAGAAACATTAAAAAATCAAACAACAGAAAGATACATACAGGCTTTAATTTGGAATAAAAAATATACACCAGCAGCAACGGAAATCGACAAACTTTTAGATGATAATAAAGCTCCTGAAAATTGGATGTTATCTTTAAGAGCAACACTTAATATTTATAAAAGTGATTTTAAAAAGAGTTTAGAAGATTATAACCTAATCTTAAAAAAAGACAGCGCTTCTTTTGATGGCAACTTAGGGAAGGCAAATACTTTAAAAGCATCTGGTTATTATAAGAAAGCTTACAAAAGTGCAGAAAACACCTTAATATTTTATAAAAACCAGAAAGATGCGATGAACTTCGTAAAACAATTAGACTTAAGCTTTACACCTTTTGTAGAAACAAAAGTTTCTTATTCCTATGATAATGGAGACAATAAAGCAAATGCATATGACATTAATGCTGAAATTCCTTTTTCTACAAAGTTTAAAGTTTTAGCTAATTATAACTATAGAGTCACTTCTAATGATGTTACTAATTTAAAGGCAACAACAAATAATTTACTGTTAGGTGCTTCCTACCAGTTATTAAATAATGTTACCTTAAAAGGAAGTTTTGGGGTTACATCTTCAGATTCTGAGACTAGTAAATACAATCAATTATTAACAGACATTTCTATTAATATCAAACCTTTTAAACTTCAAAATCTAGAATTGGGTTATAAACGAGATATTCAAAATTTTAATGCGGCATTATTAGACAGAGAAATAGTACAAAACAACCTTATTCTAAATTATAGTTTGAATACTAATTTCAATTTAGGTTGGTTTACTCAATATTATTACACATTTCAAAGTGATGAAAATGCGAGAAACTTATTATTTACTTCTCTTTACTATAATATCTTAGAAAAGCCTGCTTTAAAAGCGGGTGTGAATTACCAAAATATTTCTTTTAAAAACCAAGTACCTACAATTTATTTTAGTCCAAGTAAATTTAATGCTATAGAAGTTTTTGTTAACATTATAAAAGATGAAACTGCTGCTAAAAATAAAGAATGGTTTTATGCATTAACTGCGGCTACTGGTTTGCAATATATAGAAGATGAAGAAAAACAAAGTACGTACAGAATTCAGGCGAAGTTGGGGTATAAATTCTCCGAATATGCGCTATTAAATTTTTATGGCACCCAAAGTAATATCGCTTCTGCAGTTGCAACTGCTGGTTCTGCTGGTTTTACGTATACCGAATTCGGATTGCGTTTTAAATGGATTTTTCTTAAAAAACCTTTTTTCAAAAAATAAAGGCAAAAGAATAAACTTTTGCCTTTAACATTCTTTTAGGTTTGGGGCTAATTGACAATAAAAGTTCCCGAATGCGATTTGTTCTTATCGTCTTTCAAAAGGTATTTATAAATTCCTGATTTTAGATTTGGAGCATTATATTGTACTTTATTCATAGAATTATCTGTGTCTAGCTTCTTATAATCTACAATTCTTCCTATTACGTCGAATACTTGAATTTGAATAAATTCTGAATTTACAGGTAATTTAATCGTTGTACTCTGTGTAAACGGATTTGGATAATTCATTAACTTAGCTTTCTTTTCTGTTGAAAAACGATCCATAGACAAAACAGCTTGTGAGGTAAATGATAAATTTTTTATAGCAATATTAAATGGTATGTAATTTGTATAATCTCCAATTACAGAGAACACAATTGTCTTAATATTAGCAATATCAACTGTTGTTCCCTCGGCATCCTTAAAGTCGTTAAAAGCAATCTTAAATACCTTTTCTTCTGAGTTTGCAGCAATTGTGTAACGCAATCTGTTTTCCCAAGCTCTGTCATCTTCTTGCATAATAACAATTTCAATTGCTTGATTGTTCATTATTGAAAAATCTACAAAATCATAATCTGCAACATCTAACGTTTGATCTCCTGGTAAAAGGTGTCTAAATAAGTTAATATTTCCTTTTACTTCACCTGTAGCACTTGCACTTCTATCTACTTCATAAACATCATCTGCATATGCTCTTTCTCCTACTTCAATTTTAAACTCATCTACAGTAGCAAATTCTTTTAAATAATCTAAACCCCAAGGACCATCTGCAAGATATAAAGCATCTTTTTGAGCAGAATTACTGGTCTGTAAAGAGAAACCAATATCAAATAACACCCCTGTTTCTATGTATAGAACTTCATTATAATTACCAGATAATGAAAAAGTACTTTTAACATTGTTATGTTTTGATACTTCTGTTTGTGCAATGTTACCATCAAAAAGAATAGCTGTTTCTTTTGTTTTATTGACAATGTTTAACTTAAGAACTCCATTAGAATAAGAACCCGATTTTACAAATACATTTGGCAATACAGAGGCAACTTTATTACTTATTAATCCAGTCTGATTGATGTGTTTATCTATAATAAAATTTGCTATAGAAAATACTTGTGAGAATGAACTTCCCCAAATTTGAAAATTCTGATAATTACCTATCGGATATTGATCTATATTCCAAAAACTAAACAATTCATTTTCAGTACCATCTACCTTAACAGAAAAACTTAAACTATATTCTATTTCTCCTGTTGCTCTTTTTATTTTAGAACTAATAATTTGATGCCCTCTTGTCTCTACTGTTCTTATATCTTCTAAACTAGAGTTATTCAATCTATCACAAATAATTTTTGAATGGTCATAAATGGTCCCTTCCGTTGTTGTTGCTAAGACTGCAGAGATTCTTTTTTCTCCTTGATAGTAATCTACTGAGAATATTTCTTTCGCATTTGTTATTCCTAATAAATCTGTGGGACTAGAAACCTTTGCCGTTTCTGTTTTATACATACCTGTTTCTGGTAAATAATCTATTAAAGAACTTGTATTTGTTTTACTTTTTAATTGTGTTTTACTAAATTTTGATTGTGCATCTTTTTTGTTGAATGAGTTTCCTTCTTTATCTCTCTTAAAATTTCTTTTTGCTATTAAACTTGCTAGATCACCATTACTTTCTAAGCCACCATCATTAGCTGAAGTAACAACATTAGCTTCTGCTATATCTGCAAAATTATTGGTATTAATTGCTTCATAAGGATTCGCGGTTACATAAAAAATAGCATCATTAAAATCTTGATCACAAGAAGGGTTATCTCTTCTAATGTCTTCAAACCCAAGAATAATTCTTTCATTTTCTGGATCTGCAAGTAATACATTGTGATATTTTAAAGCTTTATTACTTTCTGGATTAAAATTAGGATTCGAATATAGTTTCCAAAGACCATCTCCTACAGTTTGCTCATTTGAACTCCATGCATTTGCTAACAACACCCAACCAATTCCTGTTCCGGCCTCAAAGGTTCCTATTTTTACTTTATCACCAACTTGCAATCCGCCACCACTTCCTAAAGCAGATACATTCGGAAATATAATTGTAATTTCATCTTTTGTTGGGGCTATGTTTTTTGGGCTATCTAAGTCATATGTATAATAGCCTAGAACATTTTTATAACCAGCTCCTTCTTTCACAAATGTTACCCAAACATCTGCATGTGCATCAATTTTAATATCTGTATCATAACCAGAGGTAATGTATTGTGGGTTGTAGTCTGGAACGGGATAGCTTTCTGGAAGTGAATTACTTATCATTTCTTGAGTTTCTACAGAAATAACATCACTGGGGTTTTCTAAATAAAGTGGCGTACCATTTGAAGTATATTCTCCAAGATAATTATAAGAAGGTATTGTTACCGGAACTGCGCCTAATGTGCTATTAATAGCAACGGCACCCACAGTAGCATATAATCTCCCATCTAAAACACCTCCAGCTCCCAATGAAACTGCTCCTGGATATCCAATAGCAGTTCCTATCATTGTTGTATTTGCTGCCAAAGCAACAGCACCAACAGCAATCCAATAAACATTATCAGATGATGCACCATTAGCCAATATTACCTTTGTACCAGCTACTGAGGTAAGCGCTCCTGTAATTTTAAAAATAAACATCGCATTAGGATCTCCTTGGGCATCTAATGTTAAAGTACCTGTAATGGCTACGGCTGCAGCAACAGCATAAACACCAGGGTAAATGGTTTCCCCGTTTATACTACCAAAAATGCCACCGTGATCTGTTATTGTTGCTGGTATATTTTGAAGTTGAACGCAAGCTGCAGATAAATCTGTTTTAGCTTGTGCAGTAATTGCGTTGGCACTTTCTACAGTTCCGTTTAAGACCGAAGGTGCCCCAAAACCAGCAATCGCTCCTACATTAGAACCAACATCACCAGTAAGTGTAGAAACACCCGTATTAGCTACCGCTCCTGCTCCTGTAAAAAGTATGAAGTTCGCTACTGAACCAAAATCAATCTCAGTTGTTTCTAAAGTACTACGATCGTATGTATTTCCAAATGATTGGTTCTTTTGCGCATTTATCGATGTAATTGCTGTCGAAAGTAAAATGAGTAGAAATTTTTTCATGATGTGGTTTTTATACCGCAAAGATACTCAATAAATTAGTTAAGGTTATACGTGTTCGTCACCGACACTTTAACTATAGACCAAATGCAGGTTTAATGTAGACCAAATATTAAAGTAAATCTAAACGTTTCATTAATTCTGGTCGTTTAGATCTGCTTACAGGAATTACATCTTTCATTATCAAAACACTATTATCTTCAATATCTATAATCTTTTTAATATTGATTATATAAGAACGATGAATTTTTAAGAATAAAGAACCTGGTAGTTTTCCTTCTATCTTTTTTAGGGTTGAATGCACTGTATAGTCTTTGTGATCTGTTTTTATTTTTATATAATCTCCTTTTGCTTCTATTAAATAAATACTTGGTAAATCTATTTTTATTAAACGTCTGTCTATGTTTACATAGAAGTCATTATCAACCTCATTCTTACTAAAATTATTATTAATAGTACTTGAAGCCGCCTTTAATTCTTTAGCCTCGGCTTTGTCAATTGCTTTCTTAAAACGAGGTAACGCTAATGGTTTTAAAAGATAATCTACTATAAAATCATATTCAAAAGCTTCTATTGCAAATTTTGGATCTGAAGTTGTTAATATTATTTTTGGTGGGTTTTTTAAGCTTCTAATAAAATCTAAGCCACTAAAATTTGGCATATGAATATCCAAAAAGATTAAGTCTACTTTGTTTTCGTTTAAGTACTTTATTGCATCTATCGCATTAGAAAATTCTTCTAAAAGGTTTAAAGAATCTATTTCATTGCACAAGGTTTTTAGAATGACCCTAGCCATTTTTTCATCATCAATAATAATACAATTCATAAGGAGACTTATATAATTTCTATATAGTCTGAAATTGCTATTAAAATTTCATCAAAATCCTCTTTTCTATCTAAACTTAGTTCTCGAAGATTGTGTTCAAACTCATTCGCTATTTCATAACTTTTTTCAAGCCCTAAAATACTGATTTTATGTTTAAGTTTATGAACATTTTCCTCAATTCTTTTATATTCTTTGCTTTCTAAGCTATTATAGTAGTCTTTTTTTTCTTCTGGAAACTCTGTTTTTATTACATCAATTAACTCATTTTTAATAGACTCGTCTCCTCTTGCTAGTTGATTTATATATTCTAAATTTGGCTGTTCCATACTTATTTTTTTAAACTAAAATAAAAAGTAGTTCCTAAATTGGGGCTAGATTCTATCCAAATTTTTCCTTTATAAACATCAATAACTTTCTTCACTAAAGACAACCCTAAACCTGTAGATGTATTTTCGTTTTCTAATTTTTGAAAAGCTTCAAAAACTTTATCAAAATACTTTTCTTCTATTCCATTCCCATTATCTTTAACAAAGAAATTCCAATACTTACTTTCTTCTTCAAAGCCTATTTCTACTACTGCAATCTCCTTCTCATTATACCTTATTGCATTCTGTAAAATATGATAAAAAAGCTTTTCTAGTCTATAATTATCTCCTTTTATTGTTGGTAGTTTTTTTGGTATTACTACTTTGATATTATTGGTTGTAATTAATTTTTTTAAAATAGTATCAACTAACTTTTCTAAATCAACATTATAATATTTATTTTCAATTTTTCTAATTGTAGCATATTCTAAAATTCCTTTTACTAATGTATCCATTTTTTCTACATTATCTCTTATAAGTTGTAAATTCTCATTTCCTGAAGCATCTAAAAGATTTTTATAATCTTCTTGAATCCAACTTATCAAGGCTTCTATACTTTGTAAAGGTGACTTTAAATCATGAGAAACCATGTGCGCATAATCATTTAACTCTTGGTTTTGTAGCTCTAAACTTTTTAAAAGTTTGTCTTTCTGTTGATTTACTTTTATTATTTCTCTTGTTTGATTGTCTATAAAATCAACTAATTTTAAAGAGTCTGTATTTTCTTCTGGTCTATCACCTAACAAATTAAAGGACTGTATCTTATCGATTACACTTTCTAATTTATCGATCACTAGCTTTTGAGAGTTAGATTCTTCTTTTAATCTATTATTAGCCCTAAAAAGTTCTTCAGAACTAATTGCAGTAGCTCTTTGAAGCATACCGAATTGTTCTTCTGAGGTTGTATAAGACCTATCAATAGCATCTAGAAATTTCTCTAAATCTTTATTAGAGTGCAATTCTTTTGGCAGAAATTTTCTTATTTGTCTTTTTAAAAGTGAATTCATTATTCGCTAATTAATGTAATTGTCATTGTTTGGTTGTGTAACTGACAATTATTTTCGCCATGAAATGGAGCAATCTCTCCATAAGAATACAAACCACATATTGTGGTAGTATCTCCAACAACTTCCATTACTTCTTCAACTTCTTCTTCTACTCTTTGGTCTAAAACTAACTTCCTACCAATACAACTTACTAAGATTGCTAATTCTGGTTTTTTAGTTCGAAATTCTAAGGCAGATTCTGCTGCAAATTGTGCTGCATCTACAATATTATCTACATTTGTCATCATCAACTGAACCTTAGAGTTTTCTAAAATATCACCAGCCAATATCATAGAGTTTTCTTCTTCATTTATATTTAATATTGTTCTTACAATAGATTGTTTTTCATTTGTAGATTTTACTTTTAAAGGGTACAACAGTGCTGCTCCTGGTAATTCTTTAGATTTATCACCTAAATATTTTTTATATAAATCTAACGCTGGTTTATCGTCTAGCTCGAAAAGTATATTGTCTTTAGATTTTGTGACCGTTCTTTCTGGTCCAAAAGGTGTCCAACCTCCGTTAATTGAAAATGAAACCTCTAATGTTTCTCCATACAAACCTATCGCTATAATTTCTCCTTGTTTAGGATTTTCATTGTAAGAAGAAATTGTTTTTTCAAACCTAGCTGCATCTCCACATAAAGCACCTGTAATTAGTAAATTATTGTCAGTAGCAGCGTTCATGCCTTTAGACAATTGGCTTCCGTTTATAAAACTTCCTTCAGAGATTATAAAAACATGCTTTAAACCCTCTTGTGGAAATTGTTTTATTAAATCTTTACCAGCTTTAAAGCTATCTAATTTCTCTTTGCTTTTTAAAATATTTGATGTTTTTACAAGAAAAGAACTTCTTTCAAACTCGATTGCAGTTATTGTAATACAATTATCATCTACAGATTTTGATGTGATGTCTCCTGAGGTTGATCCAAATATTATTTCACCATCTTTAAAAAGGTCCTTTATTTCGTTATAAATCTCACTATTTTCTAGCAAATATCTATTACCAAAAACCAAAACTAAAGGCTTTTTTAAAGTTAACTTTTTACTTAGGTACTCCCAATCTTCTCCTTTTCCTCTCTTTAATTGTACTATTTTCATTTAGTTTTTTTAATTGTAAAATAAAATGTTGTACCAACGTTAGGTTCACTTTCTAACCAAATATTCCCTTCATGCAAGTCAATTATTTTTTTAACAATAGACAATCCTATTCCTGTTGAATCTTTTCTTTTATTTAGTGAATGAAAAATTTGAAATATTTTTTCGTGGTATTTTTTTTCAATACCAATACCGTTATCCTTTATAGAGAATTGATGAAAAGTATTTTTATCACAATAATCTATTTCTATAATTCCTATTTCTTTATCACAGAATTTAATAGCATTGCTTATAAAATTTTGAAATAATTGCTGAAACTTTGTTTTATCTCCTTTAATTAAAGGCAATTTATTTAAAACATTAACAGATATGTTTTCTGGAATAAATAAGATCTTTTTCAAATCACACAAGGTATTATTCAAGTCTATTTCCTCTTCTTCTTGTGTAATAGAGCCAGCACTAGAATATTCTAAAACATTAGAAATTAACGTCTCCATCGTTTCTAATGTTGTGTCTATTAATTCGAAGTTTTCAAGTGTCATCTCATCAAATGTTCCTTCATTGTCTGTTTTAATCCAAGAAACTAAAGCATTTATACTTCTTAGTGGAGATTTTAAATCATGAGAAACAATATGGGCATATTCATGCAATTGATTGTTGCTTTTTTCTAATTCTTTTAAAATACTTTCTTTCTGTAATTGTAATATTTTAAACTCTGTAATATCTAAGTAAATACCTACAGAACCTATTTCTTCTTCTTTTAGATTATAATTAGGTGCACCACTTATTAACCAATATCTTAGGTCTCCATTTTTATTCTTAATTCTTAATTGGTAAGAACTGTCTTTCCCTTCTCTCTTATCTAAATTATTATTAATAATAATTTCTTTATCTGCATCTATCGGAAAAATTTCTCCAACCTTTTTTCCTAATAATTCTTCTTTTTTGTAACCAGACATTTCAGAAAAACTCTGATTCACCATCAAAATTTCATCATTTGTGTTTACTTCTACCAAGCCTAAATTCATATTGGCAATGATATTACTATACTTTGCTTTTTGTGCTTCTAAACTTAAGTTATATTTTTTTTCTAGCGTTATATCTCTAAACGTCCACAAATAGCCTTTCGTCTTTCCATCAATAATTATAGGTGTGTAGTTTCTTTCAAGAATTTTACCATCTATCATTTCTAATTGATCTCCAAAAACAGCAATCTTACCTTCAACTATTTGGTTCATTCTTTGAACAAAAGACAATGAATCTTTAAATAAAAATTTATGCTGTTCGGATGCCAAGCCACAATCCATTCCTAATAAATCATTTGGCTTAGCATCTATTTGAAATAATTCGCAAAACCTAGTATTAGATGAAATTATTTTTCGATTTTCATCTTCTAAAACAACACCACTATTTAGATTTAAAACAAGTGCTGCTAACATATTCTTAGACTCCATTAACTTTTGATCTAAGGCTCTTTGTTCTGTTATATCTCTAACAATGCCCTGCGCTGCAATTGGTTTTTTATCTTTGTCATAAATTACACTAGCATTTATATGTACCAATTTAATTTGTTTAGACTTTGTATAAATTCTAGCTTCGTAATTCTTAAAAAAACCTTTTGTCTGTAAATCAAAAAAAGAAGATAGAGCGTATTGCATATCTTCTTTATATATTAAGTTCATAACATTTAAAGGCTCTATATCTATATCATAGCCAAAAAGATGAGTAGCGGCGTCGTTAAATTTAATAACATTGCCTCCAAGATCGATCACAACAAATGCATCAACAATATTTTCAAAAACCCCTTCTAATTGAGCTGACTTTTCACCTAAAAGACTCTCTAACTTAAAGTTTGTTTTCTTTAATTTATCAGTTATAAAGTATAAATCTCTAGATTTATCTTCTAATATTTTTTCTGCTGCTTTTCTTGCTGCTTTTTCTCTTTTTAAACTTCTTTCTAATATGTCTATTCTTTCTTGGCTCATTAATTTTTATTAATGATAAACTTCACTTCTGTACCGTCTTCTTTTATTTTTTCTAACACAATAGTTGCTGTTGAATTAAAATGTTCGAAAGTTTTATTCATTAATCCCAAACCAAAGTGATGCATTGCTCTGCTAGACTTATAGTTTAAAACTAATGAGTTTGCTGTTTTTTCTTCTACTATAAATGTAGGTAATTCTGCATCTGGGTATATTTTTCTTACTTCTACATGAATATGATCTTCTATAGAAGATATCATTTCTATAGGATCTTTATAAGTTGCTAATAAACCTGGGTAACTTTTTTCTATAACACCAAAAAAATGTTCTGCATAAACTAGTAACAAATTATCTATTGAAATACCAGTGTTTTGACTCAAATGCTGCAATAATTGCAACATTTCAGAAAAACTGTAAGTTCCTATTGAAGTATAAATCCCTTCAGATTCTAAGTCTGATTTAGAAATAATCTCATCTACCATTTCTAAACCAAACTTTTCTTCTACTAAGTCTAATAATTCGGTAAAAACAATACCTTTCATATTTAATATTTTTTCAATTCATTAATGCTCCAATAAGACATAACACTTTCAATTTTTTTAACGTAATCATCATATTTTAATGGTTTCAAAATATAACCAGAGACTCCTATTCTATAACACTCTTCTAAATCTTTTTGATTGTCTGAAGTTGTTAATATAACTGTAGGAATGTGTTTTATAGCATCGTTATTTTTTAAAATCGTTAAAAATTCTATTCCACTAACTTTTGGCATGTTTAAATCTAATAAAATTAAATCAGGAAATTTACTTTTATCTTCTAAAACTTCTAAAGCCTCTTCTCCATTGTTAGCTACATTAATAGTATGCTTTAATTCTAATAATGAAAGTGTTCTTTTCATTTTCATTATTTCTATTAAATTATCTTCTATCAATAATACGTTAAGCTGTCTTCCCATAATTAGATTTTCACTTTTACTAGATACGAAAATAAACTAATAATAGAAGTTTAATTTCTAAACCTGATTAAATAAATTAAAGTGTAGACAAGATACAAAAAAATATAGATGAATGGTAAAAAACAAATTATTCGATAATATCTAAGAAACCAATTGATTAAAATACTCAAAAATTTCTCCTTTAGAAATTGAACTTCCTTTTTCTATCAAGTCGAAAATTTCGATATTTCTTTCGTCATTATTATAAGGTTTGGTTCCTTTAAAAATTTCAACAGAATTATCCATAGGATTTTGCATTAACCACTCAAAACCTTTCTGTTCTAGTAAATTAATATCCCAAGTTATTTTTATAGCAATTCTATGAATTTCTTCGGCATCGCATTTAAATAAATTTACAGATGTTTTAGAAAAATGTTCTACATACGCCGTTTTTGTTAAAACATCATCCCAAACAACATCAGAAAAAACATTCATTTCATCTTCTGCCACTTTTGGTGTTTCTTCTTTAATTTGTTTCCATTCTTTTGCATCGATACTTTGGGTTGCTAAAAATCGTGCAAAATCTTCGTGTAAACTTTCGAACTGTTCTTTGGTAAGTTGTCTGTATTTCATTTCTATAAATTAAAGGTCAAAAATAAAAAAAGCTCGTTATTTCTAACGAGCTTTTTGTAAAATATTAAAGTAAGTTACTATTCAGCAACAACTTCAAAAGTAATATCAGCAACTACCGCTCTGTGTAATCTTACAGCAGCTTCGTATTTACCTAATCTTTTAACAGAACCACCAACAACTTTGATAAATTTCTTATCTAAATCTGTTCCTGCTTTTGCCAATGCTGCAGCTAAATCAATATTGTTTACAGAACCAAATAATTTGTCTCCTGAACCAACTTTAGATGCAATCTTAATGTCATATCCTTTAACTGTTTCTGCTATTTCAGTAGCGTCTTCAATTAATTTAGCTTCTTTATAAGCTCTTTGTTTTAAATTCTCTGCTAAAACTTTCCTTGCAGATGAAGTAGCCAAAGATGCTTTTCCTGTAGGGATTAAAAAATTTCTACCATAACCGTTTTTCACAGCTACAACATCATCTTTAAATCCTAAATTTTCTACGTCTTGTCTTAATATAAGTTCCATGTTCTACGTCTTTATTATTTTAACAAATCTCCAACGTAAGGCATTAATGCCAAATGACGACATCTTTTAATTGCTTGCGCAACTTTACGTTGATATTTTAATGAAGTTCCTGTTAAACGTCTTGGTAAAATTTTACCTTGTTCGTTTACTAAATACATTAAGAAGTCTGCATCTTTATAATCGATATACTTGATACCTTTCTTCTTAAATCTACAGTATTTTGCTTCTTTCTTTGTGTCTATATCTAATGGCGTTAAATATCTAACGTCAGCAGATTTACCACCTTTTGCTTGTTGCTCTATTGATGCCATTTCTTATTTTTTAGTAGATTTAACACGTTCAGTTCTAACTTTTGCCCAAGCAGCAGCATGTTTGTCTAATCTAACAGAAAGGTAACGCATAACGCTATCATCTCTTCTAAATTCTAACTCAAATGCAGAAATCTCTTCTCCAGCAACTTTGTACTCAAATAAGTGATAAAAACCACTTTTCTTTTTTTGAATTGGATATGCTAACTTTTTCAAGCCCCAATCTTCTTTAGAAATCATTTCGGCACCTCTAGAAACCAAATAGTCGTTAAACTTTTGTACTGTCTCCTTTATCTGAGTATCAGATAAAACGGGATTCAAAATGAAAACAGTTTCGTAATGATTCATAAATTAAATATTTATTGTTTATTTTTAAGGCTGCAAAGATAGTAACTTTTTATTACTTAAATCTATATAAGACCAATAAATCTTTTTAATAATTTAAAAAATTATTTTCTCTCCAAAAAAAAATCGCATTAACCACCTTTTTATTATTAAAATGCCCCTTCAATTAATTTAAATCTAAACGAATTCCCATAGAAATATTTCTAATATCTGTATCTTTAAAAAGCGGATTTAAATCATACTTTACATACAAACTTGTAGATTGATACCCAACATAAGCACTTACCCCGTAGTTAATCGTGTTCATATTAAAGTTATTAAATTGAACTTCTTTAACTTCTACGTTCCTGGCATCTTCGTATTCTAAATATTGCCTAGTACCAAGTTTAAAACCTACAAAACCACCAAAGCCAACTCGTAAAGACCTATTTGTTCTATCATATATAAAACCATCTTTGTATTTTTTGTTTTTAGAAAAATCCCACTCTAAATGTAAAGGAAAAGTCACTTGTGCATGACGCAATCTACTTTCTATTAGATTATGAGGATATACTTCTAACTCTGTTCTATCTCCATTCTTAACATGTTGCTGATTATCTTCTAAGCGCAAATTGTTCCAAAGAAAAGACAAACCATACTTAAAATATAAGTTGGATGCTTTTCTGCTAAACCTGGTTTTCCAAGTAAAACCTAATTCATAAAAATGAGAAGCCCATACCTTGTAATCAGAATCACTTAAAGAACTTATTTTATGATCTTGCAAAACATTATTAACCCCTAATGCAAATACAAACTGACTCGTAGTTTTTCTATTGCTTTTACCATTTTTTCTCCATCTTTTTTCATTTCTACTTTTTACAGCAGCTTTATCTTCTTCCTTTACAGTAAATTTAAATGTTTTGTTTCCTACTTTAAATGTTCTCACTTCACCGTTATTTAAATCACTATCTGTAGAGCTTTCAATTTTACCATCTGTTTTTTCTTGAACTAAAAGCTGTAACAAGCGTTCTTGTTCACTCACTTTAATTTCTATTTGTTTGGCATGATAACTAGCAATTTCTTTCTTTAAAGTTTCCGCTGTATTTTTTGTGATTTCTCCTTTTTTAAGTTTCTTATCAATTGCAATTACTTTTGCTTTTAAAGAATCTTTTTCATTTTTGGTAATCATTTCTATTCTGTTAGAAATCTTTATCACTTCTTTTTCGAAGGTTCTTTTTTCTTGAGATGTTGTTGCGATGGTAACCAACAAAAGAAATAGTAATGTAATTTTTTTCATCTTTTATAATTTTGACTTTTTTTATCTTTTTTACTACAATTAGAATTAATCATTTCTACTGGCAATTGCAGTGGCAATATTAGTTATTTTTTTCTTTAACGATTTTAAAAAATTATTCTGAAAATCATCATCACTTATAGTACGTTTTACTTCTGCTAAAATGGTTTCTGGATTCACTTTTAAATTCGATTTTTTAAGTTCTATTTTAATCGTCTCTAAAAGAACTGCGCTACTTACATTATTCTTCATGTAAGGTTTACTTTCTTCTTCGGGTGCATTTGTAACCGCAAATAACAAAGCTTCTGCGCTCACTTTAATTCTACTAGTATTAATTTCTTTATTTAGAGTTGAAATTTTCTCAGTTTTTTTACTAATACCTTTATCTATGTTCCTAGAGATTCTTAAATTTTTATTCAACTCTACAGAATCCTCCTTTGTCGGAATTATTATTGCCTTTCTATACGCAATTGCCTTTTTTTCTTGTTTATTTTCAACTTTGTTGTCCTCTTTATTGATGACCTCTTTTTCTACAATTGCTCTTTCAACAGGAATTTCATTAAAGTGTTCTTCAATTTTATTTAGTACTTGAATTGTATCAACAACTCCTTCTACAATAACCTCTTTCGGGTTTGTATTTTTTTTATCACTAGAAAAGGTATAAACCCCTATTGAAACTAATGCCAAAATACTTGCTGCGTAGCCTATATAAAGAAACCAACCTTTCTTTTTTTGCTTTGGTTGGTTGTCTAATTGTACAGACAAACGTTCCCAAGCAGAAACCGATGGTTCTAAAGTTCTATTAGCGAACTTCTCTTTTATGTTGTTGTCTAACTTATTTATTTTCATGAATTGTCTTATTCATTTTGTAATAATTTGCTTGCAATAACTTACGTGCTTTAAATAATTGCGATTTCGATGTACTTTCAGAAACACCTAATTGGGCTGCTATTTCTGAATGTTTAAACCCTTCTATGGCGAATAAATTAAATACCATTTTGTAACCGTCTGGTAATTTATCTATCAATTTTTGAATATCCTCTACAGAAGTGTTTTCTAAACTTTCTGTGGCTGCATCGTTAAAAACATACTCTTCATCAGACAAATCGACTAAATTCTTTTTCCGGAGATAAGAAATGCAAGTATTCACCATAATTCTGCGAATCCAACCTTCAAAACTACCTTCGTGTTTAAATCTGTGTAAATTGGTAAAAACCTTTAAGAAACCTGTTAATAACAAGTCTTCTGCGTGATGCAAATCTTTAACATATTGCCTACAAACTCCCAACATTTTAGGTGAATGCTGCTCGAACAATTGTTGTTGCGCTTCCCTATTGTTGTCAATCGCTTTATTTAAGAGCAATTTTTGTTTATTCTGCAATGGTATAATTTTCAAGCCTCTTGTTTCAGTTTTTAATGCCTTACAAATATAGAGACTACAGAAGTTTTAAAAAGGTTGTCTATCAAAATAAAAAAAACTTAAAATTTAATTTAAGATTTATAATTTTAGTAATATTAGTGGTTACAAATCCAAAGAGATATGACTCTTCTCTAACTCTACTTCAAACAATTCTTTGGTTATTTCTGCCTTATAAAAAGGCACTATTTTTTTTAGTTTTTCTTCCCCTTTTTGTGAATTCATCAATTCTGGAAATGCTTTCTCTACAACTTCTAACATAATAGATGTTGCTGTAGAAGCGCCTGGTGAGGCGCCTAAAAAACATGTAATAGCCCCGTATTTGCTAGAAATTACTTCGGTTCCAAATTCTAACTTCCCACCTTCAAATGCATCTTTTTTAATAATTTGAACTCTTTAGCCTGCAATCATAATTTCCCAATCTTCACTTTTAGCATTTTTGACAAAGGTGCGTAAAGAATCCATTCTGTCCTCTCTACTCATTAAAACTTGCTCTATTAAATATTTAGTTAATGGTAAATTGTGCCAAAAAGCGCCCAACATAGCAGGAATATTATCAATTTTTATCGATTTAAATAAATCTAAACTAGAACCTTCTTTTAAAAATTTCGGGCTAAATCCTGCAAAAGGATCAAACATTAACTGACGTTTCCCATCAATATAACGCGTATCTAAATGTGGCGTAGACATTGGCGGGTCTCTAACTCCTGCTTTGCTATATACTTTTGCGTTGTGTTGTTTAATAATTTCTTCATTGGTACAAACCAACCATTCTCCACTTACAGGAAAACCACCGTAGCCTTCTTTTTCTTCAATTTCTACTTTCTGTAATAACAACAAACTTCCACCTCCTGCACCTATAAAAACATGGGCTGCTTCTAGTTGATGTTCCTCTTTCGTTTTTAAATCCCTTACTTCTACTGTCCAATCTAAATCTGTATCCGGATCTACATCCAACACCTCCATATTACAATGCACTGGCGTATCAAAATCGTTTTCTAAAATAGCAAATAATTTTTCTGTTAACGCACCATAGTTCATTTCTGTACCTCTATTCATTCTAGAAGCCGCCATAATTTCATCTTCCGTTCTATCTTTTGCAATTAAAGGAAACCACGCTTTCATTTTGCTAGCTTCTCTTGTAAACTCTATAGCATCGAACATAAAATGCTCTTTCATTGCATGAAATCTATTTTCTAAATAATCGGCATTTTCTTTTCATAAAACCCAACGATGGTGTTTTACTGTTGTAATAAATTCATCAGGATTTTTAAGTCCCCCTTTCACATACTAAATAAGACCAAAACTGTTTCGAAGTTTTATATTGTGTACAAATATCGATGGCTTTTTTTATAGAAATTGTTCCGTCTTCTTCCTGGCTATAATTTAATTCACACAGAGCAGAATGACCAGTTCCTGCATTATTCCAAGCAGTAGAACTCTCTTGTGCTACTTTATCTAAACGTTCTAAAATTAAAATATTCATTTCTGGTTTTAGAAGTTTTGTTATCAGCGCTAGAGTTGCACTCATAATTCCTCCACCAACACAAATTAAATCGTTTTTTTTTTGGCATTCATCTTATCCTTATTTTTTTTTTAATTCTCGACTGTGCTCAAACAGACATTTATTAAAGGTGCTAATAAAAACAAGTTAACTGAAAACTACTTATTTATTTAATACGCATCTACATCAATAATAAATCGAATCGGTCTAAAATCCTTTACTGCTTCAAACGTATTTCTAATTTTAGTAATTTGAGCTTTCGTATTTACTAAACTTTGTTTTGGCGGAATTTTAATGACAATATTCTTTATATATTGATTTCTCACTCTAGAAACTGATGGAGCTGTTGGCCCTAAGACATGTTCTCCGAAAGAAGTATGTAATGCTTTGAATAACCAATTTACACCACTATCAACTTTATTATAATCTTTGTGTTTTAACGTGATTTTTATCACTCTAAAATACGGCGGATATTTATATTGCCAGCGTTCTTGCATTTGTTCCTTGTACATTTCTGCATAATTTGTAGTAGAGACTTGCTGCAATATTTGATGATAAGGATTGTAAGTTTGAATGGCTACATGTCCTTGTTTTTTACTTCTTCCTGCTCTACCAGAAACTTGTACCATCATATCATAACCGCGTTCATGCGCTCTAAAATCGGGAAAATTGAGCATGGTATCGGCATTTAAAATTCCGACTAATGAAACATTTTCGAAATCTAGACCTTTAGAAAGCATCTGAGTTCCTACTAAAACATCTATTTCTTTGGCTTCGAAAGCTCCAATTATTTTTTGATATCCGTATTTTCCACGCGTGGTATCTAAATCCATTCTACCGATTTTAAAATCGGGAAATAAAGTTGTTAATTCTAATTCTATTTGTTCTGTACCAAAACCTTTTGTATCTAAAGTATTGCTACCACAAGCGCCACAACTATTTGGCATTGCACGCTGGTAATTACAATAATGACAACGCAATTCATTTCTAAATTTATGATACGTTAAGGTAACGTCACAATTTGGGCATTCTGGTGAAACTCCGCAAGTTTTACATTCTACTACAGGTGAATAACCACGTCTGTTTTGAAATAAAATAACTTGTTCTTTTAAATCTAAAGCTTCTTGAATTAATTTTAGAAGTCTGTCAGAAAAATGACCTTTCATTTCCTTTTTCTTCTGCTTTTCTTTAACGTCTATTAGTTCAATTTTTGGCAACAATACATTTCCATGTCGTCTATTTAAAGCTACAAATCCGTATTTATTTTCTTGTGCATTAAAATACGTTTCTAAAGAAGGCGTTGCAGAACCTAATAGTATTTTTGCTTTGTGAATTTTTGCTAAAACAATAGCACAATCTCTTGCATTGTATCTTGGTGAAGGCTCGAATTGTTTGTAAGAAGTCTCGTGTTCTTCATCTACCACAATCAACCCTAGATTAGAAAAAGGTAAAAAAACAGCAGATCTTGCACCTAAAACAATACGTGCTTTGGGTTTATTTTCTAAAACATTGTTCCACACTTCTACCCTTTCATTAACGGAGTATTTTGAATGAAAAACAGCAATTTGTTCTCCAAAGTAAAACTGTAATCGTGTAATTATTTGTGTGGTTAATGCAATTTCTGGTAACAAAAATAAAACTTGCTTCCCTTCGTCTAGAACTTCCTGAATCAGTTTTGTATACACTTCTGTTTTACCAGAACTTGTAACTCCGTGTAAAAGTGTCACATCTTTTTCTTTAAAGGTTTCTTTAATTTCTTGAAGTGCTTTTTCTTGAAACTCATTTAACACTTTTAAATCGTTGGTGTCGCCTTTAAATTGAACTCTATCAATCTGAATATGATAAAATTCAAAAATTTCTTTATCTACCAAAGATTTTAAAATAGTCCCAGAAACCTTTGCTTTTTCTTCTAAATCTTTGGCTTTTATTGGTTTTTTGGTAGATGATAACTGAAAGAAAGTTAAAACAGCCTCTCGTTGTTTTTTTGCTCTCGATAATTCTTCTAATAGTTTTCCTAAAGAATCGTCTGAGTTATATTTTGCTTGTAAACGAACATATTTCACCAATTTAGGTTTGTACTGTTCGTAAATTTCTTCTTTAATAGTAATTGCCTCTTTTTGAATAAGCGCATTTACAATCGGCATTACTTTTTTCTTGCCTAAAATTGCAATAACTTGATGAATTGTTAATTGAGATTGATGCTGTAACGCTTCAAAAATTAAAAATTCGTCATCTGCTAAAATAGCATCATCTAAAAAAGCATCATTTTTAAAAATAACGGTTTCACTTTCTAACAGAAAAGCTGATGGCAAAGAGGCTCTATAAACATCTCCCAAAGAACACATATAGTAATTAGCGATCCATTGCCAAAATTGCAATTGCTTTTCATTTACCAATGGTGTTTCATCTAAAATTTGATGAATTTCTTTGGCTTCATACAGCGTTGGAGCGTTTGTATGAATGTTAAGAACCAAGCCTGTGTACATTTTAGATTTGCCAAAAGAAACTGCTACTCGCATTCCTTTTTGTAAGAAATTTGCTTCGTCTTCTGTTACAGAATACGTAAACGTTCTCTGAATAGGAATTGGTAATATGACGTCTATAAAGTGCATTTTTTAGAATTCGATTTTTAACTAGTTCTAGTAATTCCTATTAAATCATTAGAAATTGATCGAACAGATATTCTCTATAATTAAAGTGAATCAAAACTAATAAAATTAGAATTAAAATGATGTTTTTAAGGAAAGATTGTTTTGTTAACTTACAATAAAGAGTGTCTTATCGACAAAGTGAAGAATAAGCGATGAGAAAACTACTATTTTTTAAGGTATAACTGTTGAGATTCCTCAATCGCCTAAAAAGGTTCATTTCGGAATGACATTTAGAAAATAAAATTACAGTAACTAAATAGCATTAAAACAAAGAATGTCATTTCAACAGAGTGCAAAATGAACGATATTAAAACTACTATTTATGAGTTGTAACTATAGAGATTCCGCAATCACCTAAAAAGGTTCATTGCGGAATGACAATGGAAAACAATCTATTAATAGAAAGTGAAAATACATTTAAAAAGTAGCTCGCTTTGTTCCTCGCAATGACGAAAAGTCAGCAAAAAAGAATTAGCCCTGATTGAAACGGCATCCTTTTTGTTTTTTACAAAAAGATACAGTGAAAAGCAGGAAATAGCTTCTAATAAAAATTTAGTGCATTACATTAGCGGGCTACTTTGTTCCTCGCAATGACTTAGTCTTCTAAATCTGTTTCAGAATCTGTATCCGTTTCTTCTTTGTGTTCTTTAAATTTACGCGTTCCCTCGTACAAATCGTATCTTACAAACTTACAGTCTAAATCGGCATTTTTTAATGCGATTCTTTTTGAAGTTCTTAAGCCAACACTTTTTAAAGCGTCTGAATCTGAAGTAATTAACCATGCTGTAGAACCTGGGTAATTATTTTTTAACGTATCGCCAATTTTCTTGTAAAATTCTTCTGTATCGATATTTAAACGCTCTCCATAAGGCGGATTGAATAAAATAGTGGTGTTTCCAAAAACTTCTTTTTTAGAGTTAAAAAAGTTTACATGGTGCACACCAATAAACTCGTCTAAATTAGCATTTTCTACATTGGCAATTGCTTTTTCAACTGCAGAAGGTGCTTTGTCAAATCCCATTATTTTAAAATGAGAAGAACGAATTTTCTTTAATAAAGATTCTTGAATTGTAAAATACAAGTCTTCATCATAATCTTTCCATTGCTCGAAAGCAAAGAGTTTTCTGTTGATGTTTGCCGGAATATTATTGGCAATCATTGCTGCTTCAATTAAAATTGTACCAGAACCACACATTGGATCGATAAAATTTTCTTCACCAGTGTACCCCGATAATAAAACCATACCTGCTGCCAAAACTTCGTTAATTGGCGCAATGTTTGTAGCAGTTCTATACCCTCTTTTGTGCAAAGAATCTCCCGAAGAATCGATAGAAACAGTTAATAAATCTTTCTGAATGTGAATGTGGATTTTAACGTCTGGATATTTTAAATCTACATTGGGTCTTTTGCTATATTTATGACGAAAATAATCTGCAACGGCATCTTTAGATTTTAATGAGATATAGTGAGAATTAGTTGTAAAGTTCTTAGAATTTACAACGGCACCAATTGCGAATGTACCTTCTACGTCTAAATAATTTTCCCATTTTATTTTCTGAATAGAATCGTAAAGATCTTCTTCATCGTAAATTTTACAAACTTTTATAGGCTTTAAAATTCGAACAGCAGTTCTTAAAGCAATATTTGCTTTGTACATAAAACCTTTGTCTCCTCTAAAAGAAACGCTTCTTACAGCTTCCTTTACATCTTGAGCTCCTAAGTTTTTTAGTTCTTCTGCTAAAACACCTTCTAAACCGAAAAGTGTTGTTGCCGTCATTTTAAAATCTTTTTCCATACGTATAAAATTGGTTGCAAAAATACGTTTTATTGTTTAAATTGATGAAGTTAGAACTAGGAAGTTTTCACTTAAAATAATACAATAAAATTGGCCTTATTTATTCTTATAAATTTAAGGAATCATTGGTTTTTTATAAAAAAATATAGTTTGTTATAATTTCATTTTACAGAACGTAAGATTTGGTTACTTTTACAGACTGAAAGCGCTTATGAAAACAAAAGATTGGTTTACAGATTGGTTTAATACAAAGTATTATCATATTCTTTACAAAGAAAGAGATAATTCTGAAGCTCAGTTATTTATGAAAAATATTACTGAGTTTATTGGTTTAAAAAAAGCTGCTCACATTTTAGATTTACCTTGTGGGAAAGGACGTCATTCTGTATTTTTAAACTCTTTAGGTTATAAAGTTACGGGTGGCGATTTGTCTGAAAACAGTATTAATGCTGCTAAAAACTATGAAAATGATTCTTTAAAGTTTAAAGTTCATGACATGCGAGCGGCTTTCAAAAATAAATACAACGCTGTCTTTAACCTGTTTACAAGCTTTGGCTATTTTGAGGATGACCAAGAAGATATTCTAATTTTACAGAATATTAAAAACGGATTGACATCAAATGGTTTTTTTGTATTCGATTTTTTAAACGCTGTATTGGTAAAAGAAAATTTGGTTGAAGAGGAAACAAAATCTGTAGACAATATTACCTTTCATATTAAAAGAGAGATTACAAATGGCTTTATTCTAAAACATATTTCTTTTTTTGCTGATGGCGAAAATCACTCATATACCGAGCGTGTAAAATATTTAGATTTAGAAAAAATGACTTCTTATTTAGAGAAAGTTGGTTTTACAATTGAACATATTTTTGGCGATTATCATTTAAAGACCTTCGATGCTAAAAATTCTAACCGCTTAATTATAGTTGCAAAATGAATTACATCTTATTAATTGCTTCTGTACTTTTAGGCGCGTTACTAGTTTTTATTATAAAACCTGGTAATAAAATTGTGCGCTTGTTATTGGCTTTTAGTGGTGCTTATCTTTTATCTGTTACTATTTTGCATTTATTACCAGAAGTGTATACAGAAACTACAGATTCTAAAAGAGTAGGTATTTTTATTTTAATTGGTATCATTTTACAATCGGTATTAGAATCTTTTTCTAAAGGAGCAGAACATGGTCACATTCATATTCATTCAGATGGCAAAGAGTTTCCTACTTTACTTTTTGTGAGTTTGTGCTTGCATGCTTTTTCTGAAGGTTTGCCTATTCACCATGCAGGTGATAATTTATTATGGGCAATTATTGTTCATAAAATTCCCATTGCTATTGTATTAACTACCTTTTTAATTCAAACAAAATATTCAAAAAAAATAGTTTTTAGTTTCCTCTTTTTCTTCGGAATTATGAGTCCGTTAGGAGTTTTACTAGGAGATAAAATTGATTTTTTCATAAACTACTATACAGAAATTACAGCCGTTATTATTGGTGTTTTCTTACATATTTCTACAATAATTCTTTTTGAAAGCTCAGAGAATCATACCTTTAACTTACAGAAATTTACGGCCATTCTTTTAGGAATATTACTTACCATTTTTACTTTATAATTTTTTTGCTTATTTTTAGTGAGTTGAATATACCTAGTTGTAGGTATGTTTGGTGTCTTGATATTTATGATATTGGGAATAATTACAACCAACTAAAACTAAATCTAATGCATGAAACCCTAAGATCATCCTTTAAATTACAAAAAGAAAACGCTGAATGGCAAAGAATAACTTCAGATTCTGCAAACAACACCTTCTTCAGTATATATGCAAAATTCTATTTTAAAGAAGATTCCTTCACGCCTAATTCTTGCGATGTTAAAATTCAAAATTACACAGGAAGTATTACTTATGGAATATCTAACGTAGCCTCTGAAATAAAATTTATTTATGATAAAGATATAAAAGACTATGTTTTCTTTTTTACTATAAAATTAAAACCTCTTTTTGCTAATGATGAAATGACCAATATTTCTTTAGAATTTAAGAATCTAAATCACAAACATTATAAAAACACTGAACCTACTTCTAATTTTTCTAGCAATCACTTAATGTTTGTACATTTAGAATATGAAAATCATCATAAAGAAGAACTTCCTATTGAAACAAATATTAATGATTTAAATTTTATCGACCAAAACCATTACCTAAGAGATGGAGATGAAATTAGGGGTGTTTCCTATATAGATTACAGTACTAATAATTTATATGATCCGCATGATTCACCTGTAAAAACAGAACTTATAATTCCTGTAAACGGAGTAAAAGAAACTGTTTTTTATGTAACAAGTAGACCATGTAGAGATATTTATGTAAGATTTTTCTAAATAAATGAGATTAATAATTTTAGTTTTCTTCTTATTAAAATCATCTATTTTGCTGTTTTCTCAAAATAGTAAGATGGATGATTTCTTAATTGAGGTTCGGAATGAAAATTATGAAGTAGCAGAAAACATAATTGAAACTTTTAATTTTAAGAATGATGAATGTGCAGAAAGTTACGAACTTCATTTTTTTATAGCATTATCTAAAAATAAAGGAGTCGGATATTTAAAAAACTACAAACCATTATTTTACGAAGCTACAAAATGTTCTAACAACCTTTTTATAAAAACAATTTCAAAACTAAATTATGCTCTTTTTAACTATTATTATAAAAAAAATGCTGATGTTTCTGTTTTATCTATTTATTTAGAATTATTAAAAACTTTAGAAAAAACTGATTTAAAGACACTTAAAGGAGAAGTTCTACGTAGAATATTAGAGTATCATAATGATATTTTTATACTTAAAGATTATTCCTTTAAAAATTACACAGTATTATATAAGAAAGTAGCTTTTGACGAATTAGATATTCAAATAGCCGATTTCTATAACTTGAGTATTGGTATTAAAAATACAGATTTAAGCTTGTCTAATACCAATTATAATAAAACTTTAAGCTTGATAAAAACGCTCAATATTCACTCTTACAATAATAAGTTATTAATCATTGCAGGGAATTACCTAGAGGAATTTGTTAGTAAAAAAGAAGCTTATCATTTATATTACAAATCTTTAGCAAATAATAAAAACGATTCTCTTGGAGTTAATATCCTTTCTAATCTTGGCTCTAGATTAAATTTAGCAATCTACTATTATTACAATAATAATTTTAAGAAAGCTATCAAGGAGTTAAAAACGATTGACCAATATACAGGGAAATTAATTGATCGAAAAAAAATATATTTTGATTATTGGTTGTCTTTAATCTATGAGAAAACTAATAATTACGAAAAAGCATATCAACATATTAAAACGAGTAGAAGAAATCAGTTTTCATTTAATCAAAATAATCATCTTTTAGCGATAAGAGATATTCAAACGAAATATAAAACAGAAAAAAAAGAGAAAGAAAACCTTCAACTTAAACAAGATAATTTAGAAATTGAGCAAAAAAGGAAACAGAACAGAAATCTTTTAATTGCATCCCTCCTATTTATTATTTTAGGAGGAACCATTGGTTTTTTAACGCTTAAAAATTCAAAAAGAAAAAGAAAACTAGCTGAACAAGAAACTGAGTTAGAAACTCAGAAAAACTTAACCTTTTTAAAAGAGCAGGAGCTAATTACTATAAATGCTATGGTAGACGGACAAGAAAAAGAGCGTAAGCAAATTGCAGAAGATTTACACGATAATTTAGGTTCTGTTTTAGCTACTTTAAAAATGCATTTCGAGAACCTTCAAATACATAAAGATAAAAAGAAAATCAATCAAGATAAATTATTTGATAAAACAGAAAGTTTAATTGATGAAGCCTATTTAAAGGTAAGAAGTATTGCACATGCCAAAAATGCTGGCGTTATTGCAAATCAGGGGTTGCTAATTGCCGTACAAATGATGGCAGAAAAAATCTCATCCGCAGATAAAATTAAAATTGAAGTAATTGATTTTGGCCTGAATAAAAGGTTGGAAAATAGTTTAGAAATCAGTGTTTTTAGAACAATTCAAGAATTAATTACCAATGTTATAAAGCATGCTGAAGCACATAATATTACGATAAACATTTCTCTTTTTCATAAAAACCTTAATATTATTGTTGAAGATGACGGAAAAGGTTTCAACACAAAAAAAATTGATATAAAAAAAGGAATGGGCATTGGAGCTATAAAAACTAGAATAAAACATTTAAAAGGTACTTTTGAAATTGACTCAACACCAAAAAAAGGAACCTCAATAATTATTAATATTCCGGTTGTATAAATACCTATTGATAGTGATTTTATAAGATATAAATTGATGTATTTTTATTGAAAACAAAACTATGATTACAATTATAATGGCAGAAGATCATCAAATGCTAATAGACGGCGTAAAATATTTCTTTGAATATGACGAGAATATTACGATTATTGGTGCCGTAAATAACGGAGAAGAATTGGTGAAACTGGTTTCTTTAAAGCAACCAAAAATGGTTATTACAGATATTAGAATGCCAAAAATGGACGGAATTGAAGCTACTAAAATAATAAAGAAGAAGTTTCCGCACATTCATGTTTTAGCAATGACTATGTTTGATCAACCAGAAGCGATAAAGCAAATGTTAGATGCTGGTGCAACGGGTTATCTTTTAAAAAATTCGGGAATTAAAATGCTCTCGAAAGCAATTATTGCCGTTTCAAACGGTGAAACTTTCTTTGATCCTAATGTAGCTTTCAACTTTATGAATAATTATATCGATAAAAATGTAACAATTGGTTCTTCGGATAAAATTATTTTATCAAACCGAGAAAAAGAAATCCTAGGTTTAATCGCAAACGGAAAAACATCAAAAGAAATTGCAGAAACATTATTTTTAGCAAAAACAACCATAGACACACATCGAAAAAACATGATTCGTAAATTAGACTTGTCTTCTGGTAATGAATTAATTAAATATGCTATTGATAAGAAATATCGATTCTAATTCCCTACTTCATTTATAAATTTAATACGCATTAAACGCAATTCTTCTTCATCGTAATCCCCATCAAACTCATCTAAAGCTTCTTGTATACTATCTGTTTCAGCTTCCATAAAATACTCATGAATCTCTTCTTGCTGATCTTCATCTAACAAATCATCTAGCGCATAATCAATATTCAGCTTTGTACCAGAATAGATAATGGCTTCCATTTCTTTAATTAAATCATTCATTTCCTTGCCCTTAGACTTGGCAATATCATCTAATGGTAATTTTCTATCTGTATTCTGAATAATATATAATTTTAATCCAGAATTAACACCTGTACTTTTAACAATTAAATCGTCTGGTCTTAAGATATCATTTTCGGCAACATACGTGGTAATCAACGCAACAAAATCTTTTCCAAACTTTCTGGCTTTACCTTCTCCCACTCCATGAACTTTAGACATTTCTTCTAAATTTATAGGATATTTCAAAGCCATATCATCTAAAGATGGATCTTGAAAAACAGCAAATGGAGGAACTCCTTGTTTTGTAGCCACTTTTTTACGTAAATCTTTTAACAGTTTTACTAAAACTACGTCAGAAACTCCGCCAGAAGATTTTGCATTTGTAATAATTGCATTGTCATTTTCTTCTGAATATGAATGATCTTCTGTCATCATAAAAGAAGAAGGTTCTTCAATATATTTTCTTCCTTCATCCGTTAGTTTCACAACACCATATTGTTCAATCTCTTTTTTGATGAAATAAACAACCAAAACCTGACGAATTAACGCCATCCAATATGCGGCAGATTTATTTTTACCGATTCCGAAAAAGGGTTGTAAATGTGTTTTATGTGAAGTTAATAAGGCGTTTTCTTTGCCAATTAGTGTATTTACAACTTCTTTAGATTTATATTTTTGAAGCGTTTTTTTAATTACAGTTAGTAATTTTACAACATCTTCTTTTGCTTCATGTTTTTTCTTCGGATTTCTAGAATTATCATCCATATCGGCTCCATCGCCGTTTACTTCATCAAATTCTTCCCCGAAATAATGCAATAAATATTTACGCCTGTTCATTGAAGTTTCTGCATACCCAACAACTTCCTGTAATAATGCATGCCCAATTTCTTGTTCTGCAACTGGCTTGCTAGACATAAATTTCTCTAATTTCTCGATATCTTTGTACGCGTAAAAAGCCAAACAATATCCTTCTCCATCATCTCGCCCAGCTCTACCAGTTTCTTGATAATAACTCTCTAAACTTTTAGGAATATCGTGATGAATTACAAAACGAACATCTGGTTTGTCAATTCCCATACCAAATGCAATGGTTGCAACCACAATATCACAATCTTCCATTAAAAACATATCTTGATGCCTCACACGCGTTTTAGCGTCTAAGCCAGCATGATAAGGAACAGCATTTAATCCGTTTACTTGTAAAATCTGAGCAACTTCTTCTACTTTTTTTCTACTTAAGCAATAAATAATTCCAGATTTTCCTATTCGTTGCTTCACAAAACGAATAATATCTTTCTCTACCTCTTTGGTTTTTGGTCTTACTTCATAAAATAAATTAGGCCTGTTAAAAGAAGCTTTAAATCTATTTGCATCTGTAATACCTAATGTTTTTAAAATATCTTCTTGTACTTTTTCTGTAGCAGTTGCAGTCAAACAAATAACAGGTACATCATCAATCGCTTTAATAATGTGTTTTAAATTTCTGTATTCTGGTCTAAAATCATGTCCCCATTCAGAAATACAATGCGCTTCATCTATAGCCACAAAAGAAATCTTTTGTGTTCTTAAAAAAAGCACATATTCTTCTTTTATTAAAGATTCTGGCGCAACGTATAATAGTTTTGTAATACCGTTGGTAATATCTTCTTTAACCTGAGCAATCTCAGTCTTATTTAGAGAAGAATTTAAAACGTGTGCAACCCCGTTATGTTCAGAAATACCTCTTATGGCATCTACTTGATTTTTCATTAAAGCAATTAATGGCGAAACTACAATTGCTGTACCTTCTTGCATTAATGCTGGGAGTTGATAGCACAGAGATTTACCACCCCCTGTTGGCATAATAACAAAGGTATTATTTCTCTCTACTATACTCTTAATAACTTGCTCTTGTAAGCCTTTAAATTTATTAAATCCAAAGAACTTTTTTAGAGGACCATGTAAATCCATTTATAAAAATATTCGTTTAACATTAAAAACAACGCACAAACCTTCTATAATATTGGTTGTAACTTTTTTTTGTAGTAAATTTGCTTGTTTCTTAATCTAAAGATATAACTTTTTTTTATTCTGATAAAATACCAAACTATTGAAAAAATCAAATCCTATTTTACAAACAGCAAAAGAGACCATTTTATTAGAAAGCGGTGCTATTGCGAATTTAGCAAATTTATTAGACGAAAACTTTGAAAAAGCAGTTAATTTTATTTTAAATTCTAACGGAAGAGTTATTGTAACCGGAATTGGCAAAAGTGCAAATATTGCGACAAAAATGGTTGCTACTTTTAATTCTACTGGAACGCCTGCAATTTTTATGCATGCTGCAGATGCCATTCATGGAGATTTAGGTAACGTGCAAGAAAATGATGTTGTTATTTGCCTTTCTAAAAGTGGAAATACCCCAGAAATTAAAGTTTTAGTTCCGTTAATTAGAAATTACGGAAATAAAATAATTGCCATTACTGGTAACGTAGCTTCTTTTTTAGGAAAAAATTCTGACTTCCCTTTAAATACATTTGTAGAAAAAGAAGCATGTCCTAATAATTTAGCGCCAACATCTAGCACAACAGCACAATTAGTTATGGGAGATGCATTGGCTGTTTGTTTGCAAGACTTAAGAGGTTTTTCTAGTAAAGATTTCGCAAAATATCACCCAGGTGGTGCTTTGGGAAAGCGTTTGTATTTAAGGGTTTCCGATTTGATTAAAAATAATCAAACGCCTAAAGTAGACCTAAATGATTCCGTAGTAAAAGTAATTGTAGAAATTTCTGAGAAAAGATTAGGAGTTACAGCCGTTTTAGAAAATGAAAAAATAGTTGGTATTATTACAGATGGTGATATTAGAAGAATGTTAAGTAAAACAACAGACATACATCACGTTACTGCAAAAGATATTATGGGTAAAAACCCAAAAACAGTGCAACAAGACGCAATGGCTATTGAAGCTTTAGAAAAACTAGAGACCAATAGTATTACCCAAATATTAGTAGTTGATGAACACAATACATACGTTGGTGTGGTTCATTTACACGATTTAATTAAAGAAGGAATTTTCTAATGGCAGAAAAACAAAAAGACATGTCCTTTTTAGGGCATTTAGAAGAATTAAGATGGCACTTAGTAAGAAGTGCGGCTGCAATATTTATCATTGGTGTTTTATTATTTATTTTTCAAAAAGAGGTGTATGAACACTTTTTGTTGGCGCATAGGAAGCCCGATTTTATTACCTATCAATTCTTTTGTGATTTCTTTAATTTTATAGGAGTCGATAGTACTTTCTGTAATGTAGAATTTAACGATAATTTAATCAGTTTAAAACCTACACAACAATTAATGAATGCCATTTGGTCTTCATTTATTTTAGGTATTATTTTATCATTTCCTTATTTATTATGGGAGCTTTGGCGTTTTATTTCTCCAGGATTAACTAGTAAAGAAGTGAAGAACTCTAAAGGATTTATTTTTATTGCTTCCTTTTTATTTTTCTGCGGAATCGCTTTTAGCTTTTATGTAATTGCACCCATATCTATACATTTCTTATACAATTATCAAATTTCAGATTTAATACAAAACAATTTTACATTAGATTCTCATATTGGTTTAGTTACAAATATGTTATTAGGAATTTCTATTCTTTTTGAATTGCCTGTATTAATTTATTTTTTGACAAAAATAGGTTTGGTAACTCCAGAATTTCTAAAAAAATACAGAAAACATGCGTTGGTAGTTGTCTTAATTTTAGCTGCTATTATTACGCCTCCAGATATTGCTAGTCAAGTTATTGTAGCAATACCAATACTTATTTTATATGAAATAAGTATTAAAGTCTCTAAAATGGTGATCAAAAAACAACAAAAAGATGCACAAAAAAGTCCAAGAGTTTAACGATTATCGTTCTAAAATGAACGAAAAAATCTTAGCTTCTGATAATAAAGTTATTAAAAGAATATTTAATTTAGATACAAATGCTTTTAAAGAAGGGCATTTGCCTGTAAAAACCAAAGAATTGTTAGGTTTGGTAGCTTCCACAGTTTTAAGATGTGATGATTGCGTACAATATCACTTAGAAGCATCAAAAAAGAACGGGGTTACTACAGAAGAAATGATGGAAACCATGTCTATTGCGAACTTAATTGGAGGAACTATTGTTATTCCGCATTTAAGAAAGGCAGTGGAATATTGGGAAATGTTAGAAAATGAGTAAATCAGTTGGCAGTTTTAAGTGGGCAATATTTAGTGGCAATAACACTTTAAGTTAAAAATTTGTGTTTTTGCGGTTGGTTTTAATTATTAAATAAGCCTAACTTTTGTCATTCTAAGTTTGTAAAAAACTCCGAGCCTAAATTGTAATTTTTAAACATGTAATTTTTTAACGGTGTAAATAATTACATGTTTAAGAAGGCTTTAAGACTCTTAAACGGCATGTTTATTACTTTTACACAAATGAACAATTAAAAGGTTTTACAATTACACATCAATAAAAAATATGATTTTAAAAGCAGAAAACATTCAAAAAATCTACGGAAGTAGAAAGGTAGTAAAAGGAATTTCTTTGGAAGTTCAGCAAGGTGAAATTATTGGTCTTTTAGGACCAAATGGCGCTGGAAAAACTACCTCTTTCTATATGATTGTTGGCATGATAAAGCCAAATGCAGGTAAGATCTTTTTAAATGATGAAGAAATAACCAAAGACGCCATGTACAAACGTGCACAAAAAGGAATTGGGTATTTGGCACAAGAAGCATCTATTTTTAGAAAATTATCTGTAGAAGACAATATCATGTCTGTTTTACAATTTACAGGACGTTCTAAAAAAGAACAAAAAATAAAATTAGAATCTTTAATAGAAGAGTTTAATATTGGCCATGTTCGTAAAAACAGAGGAGACTTATTATCTGGTGGCGAAAGACGTAGAACCGAAATTGCACGTTGTTTAGCTTCTGACCCAAATTTTATTTTATTAGATGAACCTTTTGCAGGTGTAGATCCTATTGCGGTAGAAGACATACAAAGCATTGTAGCACATTTAAAAGATAGAAATATTGGTATTTTAATTACAGATCATGACGTGCAGGCAACTTTAGCAATTACAGATAAAACCTATTTAATGTACAACGGAAGCATCTTAAAAGAAGGAACTCCAGAAGAATTAGCTGCAGATGAAATGGTACGTAAAGTGTATCTAGGTAAAGATTTTGAATTGAAAAAAAGGAAGTTTTTTTAATTTTTAATTATTGGAAATTTTAGACAAAATTCAACTCCTTCTTCTTCTTTGGTTTTTTTAAGATCAATACTCCCTCCTAACCTCTCTAGCATAGAACTAACGGTAGACAGCCCAATTCCAGTACCTTTTTCACTATCTAACGTTTCAAAAAGTCCAAATACCTTATTATGGTATTTTTCTTCGATTCCAGGACCATTATCTTTGTAAATTATGCGGTAATAATCTGATTCTACTTCTAGAGAAATAGAAATAACGGTTTCTGCTTTATCATTAAATTTTATACTATTTGATAATAAATTTTGAAATATTTGAATGAAAGCTATTTTAGACTGTTTTAAAGATATAGTACAGCCAGAATAACTAATTTTATAAGAATTATTCCAATTACTAGAAGATTTAATCTGAGCTAGTAAACCTTCTAAATGAAACGTTTCAAAAACGATTTCAGCATTTGTAGTCTTTGTAAAATTCAACATTCCTTCTACCAATGAATATAAATAAGAGCTGCGGGAAGAAATTAAATTAAGCCAACTTTTTCCTTGTGTATCTAATTTATCCGCATAATCTTCTTGTATTACTTCAGAAAGGTATTTTATTCCACTTATAGGTGTTTTTAAATCATGTGATAATCGATATGCGAATTCACTTAATTGTTTATTCAACCTTAAAACTTCGCTATTCGCTGTTGTTAATTCTTGGTTTTTTTTTCTTAATTCTAAAAGATGAACAACCTGTTTTGCTAATAACTTTAAACTCTCTTTTTGAGTATCACTCAGCTCTTTTGGCTGATTGTCTATAACACATAAAGTGCCTAAAGGATACCCTTCTGAACTATTTAATGGAGCACCAGCATAAAAAACTACATTAGGTTTACCTGTGGTTAATGGGTTGTCATGAAAGCGTTTGTCTTTTGTTGCATCATTGATTATAAATAACTCATCTGGTTGTAAAATACTGTGTGCACAAAAAGCAAGATCTCTTGGTGTCTCTGTAGCATCTAAACCATGGTGAGATTTAAACCATTGTCTATTTTCATCTATAATAGAGACGAGCCCAATGGGAGTATTACAAATACCTGAAGCAATTTTTGTAATTGCATCATAATCTTCTTCGGGTAAAGTGTCTAAAATATTATAAGAATTTAAAACGTTTAACCTTTCTGCTTCATTTGGAGGTAAATTAGCTGGTATCATGAATTTTGTTTAGGAATATCTATTTTCTGTATTAAAGATAAAACTACGTATAATATTATAATAATTGGTACAGAAATAAAATTTAAAGTGACAATCATTACTAATGAAATTAATAAAAATAAATATTTTACTAAATTATTTTTCAGTGAATATTCTTTAAATTTTAAAGAGAATAATGCAACTTCAGCATTCATTAAATACGTTAAAACTAAAGTAACCGCTATTAAAAAGTAATTGTTCGCAATTAGATTCTGAACAAATTCGATGTTAGAATATTCTTGTATTAAAGGCAATGAAATAACAAATAAACTCATTGCTGGTGTTGGCAAACCAATAAAAGATTCTGATTGCCTTGTGTCTATGTTAAATTTTGCAAGTCGGTAGCAAGCTCCTAAAGTTAATAATAACCCCATAAAAGAGAGCAAACTATAATCCATTAAAGAATTATCAAAGCTTGAATTATTATTTAGATCGATCAAATTAAACATAATAATTCCTGGAACAACACCACTTGTAACCATATCTGCTAAAGAATCTAATTGTTTTCCTAATTCTCCTGAGACATTTAAAAGACGTGCCGCAAATCCGTCAAAAAAGTCGAAAACAATTCCTATGACAACAAATACCCCTGCTAAAACAAAATCGCCTTGAACCGCCAAAATTGTTGCAATTGTTCCGCATAAAAGATTACCGAGCGTTATTAAGTTAGGAATGTGTTTTTTCATATGTTATTTTGATTAAAACGCTAAAATAACAAATCCTCTTTTGGTAATTTTCTAAAAATCTTTATTTTTTATGTATTTTTAAAAAATAGCAATTAAAACTGAATAAATGCCACTATTAAAATCGGACTTCTCTCCTACTTTGCCTTTTAGAAACAGTCATTTTAATACCATGTACAGACCCCTTTTTATGAAAGATGTTTGTAGTTATCAGCGAAAAAGAATTACAACTTGGGACGCAGATTTTATCGATTTAGATTTTTCTTTGGTGGGTTCAAAAACTTTAGTTCTTTTAATTCATGGTTTAGAAGGAAGTTCAGAATCAAAATACATTGCATCTACCTCTAATCATCTAAATAAAAAAGGCTTAGATACTGTTTGTTTTAATTTAAGAAGTTGCAGTGGTGAAGATAATTTATTGTTAGCCACCTACCACAGTGGAAAAACGGAAGATGTAGATTTTGTTGTAAATCATCTTTTAGAAAACTATGATTACGATTCAATTTTAATGATTGGTTTTAGTTTAGGAGGCAATTTAACGTTGAAATATTTAGGCGAATATCAACAAAAATTATCAGAAAAAATTAAAGGCGGAATTGCAATTTCTGTCCCGATAGATATAGCTTCGGCAGAAGTAGAAATGGAAAAATTAAAGAACAAACTATACATCGAAATGTTTTTTAAAACAATGAAGAACAAAGTTTTAGAAAAAGCTCATAAATTTCCAGAATACAATTTAAATAAAGACAAATTATTTAAAGCGACTAAATTTAAGCACTTAGAACATTTGTACACCGTGCCCGTTTTCGGATTTAAAAATCCAGAAGATTATTGGAAAAAAGCGAGTGCAAAACCTTTTATCTCTAATATTGATAGACCCACTTTATTAATTAATGCAAAAGATGATACTTTTTTATCTGAAGAATGCTACCCTAGAAAAGAAGCCCTAAAATCTCATCATTTTTATTTAGAAATTCCAGATTATGGCGGGCATTGTGGTTTTATGAGCTCTTTTAAACCGCATGAAAACACTTGGTTAGAAAAAAGAATAACTAAGTTTATAGCAGAAAATATTTTAATTGAAGCTTCCTAAACAATAACTTTTAAAAACTACAGTTATTTTAAATAGTATTTAAGATATTTGCTACAGAAATTTTTATATTTTGAAATTCAGAATTTTACTTTTATTCTTATTTTTTTCATTCTTTTTAAGCGCACAATCCTTTAGAAATTATTCTAACGAATTTTTAAATATTGGTGTAGATGCTGCTGCTTTAGGAATGAGTAAAGCGGTTGTTGCTACTTCTAATAATGTAAATTCTATATACTGGAATCCTGCGGGTTTAGTTGGTATAGAAGATTATCAAGGTTCTTTAATGCATGCTTCTTATTTTGCTGGAATAGCAAATTACAACCATGCTGCGTTTGCAATGCCAATAGACAAAGAAAGTGCTTTTGGTATTTCTATAATCCGTTTTGGTGTGGATGACATTCTAAATACTACAGAATTAATTGACAGCGAAGGAAATATCGATTTTAATAGAATTAGTCTTTTTTCTGCCGCAGATTATGCCTTTAATATTGCATACGCTAGAAATCTTATTTTTAAAAATGTAAAATTTGGTGTGAATGCTAAAATAGTGAGAAGAACCATTGGTGATTTTGCTTCTTCTTGGGGATTCGGATTCGATGCTGGAATTCAGTTTGAAAGAAACGATTGGAAATTCGGAATCATGGCAAGAGATATTACCACAACATTTAATAGTTGGGCAATAAATCAGGTTGAATTTGATAAAATTAAAGATGCTATTCCTGGGCAAAATCAAGAATTACCAGAAACCACGGAAATTACAAAACCAAAATTACAAATAGGTATAGCTAGAGAATTTAGAATTGGGCGCTATTTCAACTTACTTGCAGAAGTAGATTTAAATGTTCGTTTTGCGAGAACGAATGATCTTTTTTCTTCGGATGTAGGAAGTATAGATCCTGCAATTGGCTTTCAACTAGATTATGACAACATTGTTTATTTAAGAGCTGGTGTTGGTAACTTTCAATATATAACTCAGTTTAACGATTCTAAATCAGTGTCTTTACAGCCAAATTTTGGTGTTGGTTTCAACTACAGAGGAATTCGAATAGATTATGCTCTAACAAATATTGGGAGTGTTGGTAATGCTTTGTTTTCTAATATTTTCTCAATTACTTTCGATTATACTTTTCTTAGACCTTAATTTTTATGAAGAATAAATTACGCTTACTTATCTTATTTTGTTTTTTATCAATCATTAAAAATAATGCTCAAGTACATCTTTCTGTTTATTCAGAAATTTCTATCGTTACTGCGGGTCCTGGTGAAGAATTGTATGAAAAATTTGGTCATTCGGCAATCAGAATTAAAGATCCTCTATTAAAATTAGACCTTATTTATAATTACGGAATTTTCGATTTTAATGCGCCTAACTTCTATTCTAATTTCGCACAGGGTAAAATGTATTATTTACTTGCTAGATATGATTTTAAATACTTTTTAGCAAGTTACAAAAAAGACAAACGTTGGTTAAAACAACAAGTATTAAACCTAAATCAAACAGAAAAACAGCAATTTTTTGTTTATTTAGAAAACAATGCTTTAGCAGAAAATGCAACGTATTTGTACGATCCTTTTTTTGATAATTGTGCTTCTAAACTTAAAGACATTACACAGACTATTTTAAATGAGGATGTCCTTTTAAATTCTGATAAAATTGAAAATAATAAGACATTAAGAGGTTTAATGAACCAAGAAATCTATTGGAACACTTGGGGTAATTTCGGAATTAATTTAATTGCAGGAACTATTTTAGACGAAAAAAGAAATCAATTATCGTATACTTATTTACCAGATTACCTTTATAAAACCTTCGAAAATGGAAAAATTAAGAATGGTGAAAAATTAATAGACCTTGTAAAAAGAGAAGATGTTTTATTAAATTTTGATGAAACAGACAATTCTTCAAGCGCATTTCATCCTTTCACTGTATTTACTTTTTTACTATTGCTCGTGGTTTTTATTACATATAAAGATTTTAAAAATAACAAGAGAACTAAATATTTAGACTTTATAATTTTCTTTACAACCGGCCTAATCGGAGTAATTATAACGTATTTATGGATCTTTTCTTCACATAAAACGGCGCCTAATAATTTTAATATTTTATGGGCATTTCTTCCGAATTTGTTCGTTGCTTTTTTAATCCTAAAAGAGAAAGCTCGGAAATGGCTGCAGAAATATATTTTAATCCTTTTACTCTTTTTAATGATAATTCCAATTTTATGGATACTAGGAGTTCAAATATTTCCTGTTGCGGTAATGCCTTTATTGGTTTTGTTTTTTATACGGTATGTCTTTCTCTATAAATACTTATTGCCCTCTAAAAAATAATACCGTCGTAATTGTTTTAATCAGTATTTTAAAATCTAAAAAAGCATTTCTTTCTTTAATATAATACAAGTCGTATCTTAATTTTGTTTCTTGCTCTTCTAATGTATTTGCATACGGATAATTAACTTGTGCCCACCCCGTTAATCCCGGTCTTACAACATGCCTAATTGCATAAAAAGGAATCTGATCTTCTAAATCTTTTACAAACTCTGGCCTTTCTGGTCTTGGCCCAATAATACTCATCTGCCCTTTTAGAATATTAAAAAACTGAGGCACTTCATCTAGTCTAGTATTTCTTAAAAATTTACCAAAAGAGGTAATTCTAACGTCTTCTTTCTGTGCCCAAACTGCTCCGTTTTTCTCTGCATCTGTAACCATAGAACGCAGTTTAAATATTTTAAAAACTTTACCATTTTGCCCCACTCTATTTTGAGAATAAAATAACGGACCTCTATTTCCAAATAAATTTCCAATTAAAATTAATGGAGAAACACATAAAAATAAAATACTTCCAATAAAAGAAACAATAATATCTGTAATTCTTAATCCAAAAAGATAAAACCTGTTCGTATTATTCTTACTAAAATTGATGTATTTGTAGAAGTTCTGTTCTAAATATTCTTTTGGTATTCTTAAAGTAATGCTTTCATAAAAACTTTCATAGCTTGTAATATGTAAGCCTTTTTGAAATAAAAATATCAATTCTTTATTTAAAGAACTAATTACTTCTTCTGGCAAACCTTCTTTTGAAACAATGATTTCATTAATTGAATGATCTAGAGAAAATTCAGCTAATTTATCGGTGTTTATATTTCTAAAACCTTCTGCATTTTCAATTGCTCTATCAGAGAAATAAGCTCTTAGATTATGATAATTATCTCCTTTGATTTGGTTTATAAGCTTTTCTATTTTTTCTGATTTGCCTATAAAAATTACGGTCTTAAAAAATTTAGGAGAAAAAATTACTTGTATATAAATAAACCTCCAGAGTGTAACTGGTACAATTAAAATTAAAAAAAGATATAAAATTTGAAGTCTATTATTTGGTAAAACAGGCGCTATAAAAGGCGTGAAAATATAGAATACTGTCGTAATAAATGCGGTAACCACAATACTTCTTACGACTAAATATCTATTATTAGAGATGTTTAAATTGAATAACTGAAAAATTTCTCCAAAAATTAAGTAGTAGAAAACTAATAAAGATACCCAACCAAAAATAGCCTCATTTTTAAAGCTAAAATAATTGAAGTCTAATACTTCAAAAGACATAAATAAGCTGACAATAATAACCAGTATATCCGTTACTCTTAAAAGTATTTTTCTTTCAGAAATATTAAAATATTTTTTTTGAGTCATTAAAATATCTTGTTTAAAACATTTGAAGTTACATAAAATAAAGACTGAAAATAAGATAATTCTTCTACTTTTTTATACAAAATCCAATTCCATTTTAACATTTCAACTTTATTGTTTGATATAGAATTACTTCTATCTCTATAACACGCTAAAACCTCTTGAAGACCATATGCTCTTTCTTCTTTTTTTAAAATTTTAAGCCACAGTGCATAATCTTGTCTTTTTCTAATTTCCGGCATATATATCTTGCCTAAATTATCCTTATTATACATCGCTGTAAGACACCCTATTTTATTTGAATACAACATTTGGCTGTAATTTAAGGTCGGCTTACAAAGTACTATTTTATTTGGTTCTGCATCTTTTTCATTGAAAACATTATAAGAAGTGTACGTTAGGTTGTAGTTCTTCTGAACCATAAAAGCGAGTTGCTTTTCTAACTTTTCTGGATGCCACAAATCATCACTATCTAAAAAAGCAATAAAGTTACCAGTAGCTTCTTCAATAGCTTTATTTCTAGCAATACCAGCACCAGAATTTTCATTCAATCTAATAACTTTTATTCTTTTATCTGTTTTAGAATACGTTTCTATAATGTCTAAACTCTTATCCGTAGAACAATCATCTACAATTATAAGTTCCCAGTTTTTATAGGTTTGAGCTCTTATACTTTGTAGCGTTTGTGCTATAAATTTTTCTGAGTTATAATTTGGAGTAATTATTGAGACTAAACTATTCATTGATTTTAGAAATAAAATTTTTAAGTTTGTTCTTTTCCTGAAGACTAAAAGTTGAATTTTTCTTTACCTCATAGCTAATATCTTTCTTAAAATATTTTTCTATTTCACAAATTAATTTGTTTTCTTCCGAGGTATTTATCATTTGTTCTATCAAAAAAGTTAATGCCCCTTTTTGCTCTTGAATTACTTGATAATTCAATTCGATATTAAAGTTTTCGGAAAGATTTTTAAAAATATAATATAAATATAAACTTGGATATGTTTTGTTGAAACCGTAAATATTTTCTCCTATTCGGCCGGTAACTTCTTCTAAAATTTGATGTTCCAATCCACATTTACACTTTTCTCCACTTAAATCTAACTTAATATAATCTCCTAATTTATACCGAATAATAGGAAAAGAATGCATTTGAAGATTGGTTACTACTATTTCATTATCAATTTCCTCTACAAGCACACCTTCCATGTTTATGTGCATGCGACCAAAAGGGCATTCAAAAGCTATAATTCCAGCTTCTGTTGCTCCATATTCACTAATAATCTTCGACCCAAAAGCTTCTATAATTTCTTCTTGGTAGCTCTCTAATATTTTTTCTGAAGTACCTTTCACCATCTTAATTTTAGAAGGTTTAGATAATTTTTTAGCATTTATTAAAACTGCTGTTTGATAAATCATTGAAGAATATCCATGAACATAACGCGCCTTTTTCAACTTATTTATAAATTTTTTAAGTTGCTTTTCATTAAAGCTAAAAACCCTAAATCTGTTTTGAATTTTATCTAACAAACTATTTTTACATTTCTTTAAAAACGAAAAATTTGACCCCCAAAAATAGCCATTTCTATCCCAATAATTCACATTATACCAAGAATACCCTCTTTGTATGGCTGCTCTATTAAATGAATCTGCGGCTTCTTCTCTATTAAAAACTAAAGATCTACCGCTAGATCCTGAAGTTCTTGCTACAAACTGTTTTTTAAAATTGATGTTTGTATGTACATCAGAGCTATATTTAAAAAGTTCTTCTTTTGTAATAATTGGAACTTTTTTTAAATCTGATAAATAATTTATTTCAGATATATTTATATCTTTTAATTTCTCTTTATAAAAGGAAGAATTATCTGTGGCTATTTTTAGTAATTCTTTCAGTTTTTTAAGTTGGTATTTTTCTAATTCGTCTAAACTCCACTTTTCAGAAGCTTTAAGAAAGGTATATTTTTCTTGTAAAGAAGGGTTTCTTAACTTTTCACCTATTTTATAAATAATTCTATAAATCATTAGCGTAAAATTTTTAACCAATCATTTCTTATACTTTCCCAACCAAATTTTTCAACTTTTGCTCTTGCATTTATAGCAATATCTTTATGATTCCCATTAATTATAGAAATTACATACTCAACCATTTTTTCAACATCATTTTTAGCTACTAATAAACCATCTTCTAAATTTTCAATTACATAAGGAATACCGCCGACATTTGTAGAAACTACTGATAAACCTAACGCCATAGCTTCTATAACACTTACTGGAGTATTGTCTATATTAGTCGTATTGATAAAAATATCATACGCTTCTGATTTTTTATGCCATTCACTTTTCGGAAGAAAACCAGTGATTTCAACGTTATTTTCTAAATTATATTTAGAAATTAAACTTTTTACATCTTTTAAAGAACCATCTTTATCAGGACCGATCATACATAATTTGGCTTCTGGATAAATTTTCACTAATTTCCTTAAAACTTCGATTGCCATTGTAGGATTGTAGATGTTATCAAAAGCTCTTACATAAAGTAATTTTGACTTTATAATTTCTCTTTTAAGAAAAGGATACTTCTCTGTCTCTAAAATATTAGGGATTTTTTGTACTACATATCCTTTGTTTTCAAATTCATATTTTAAATAGTCTGATGGTGAAATATTCACATCAGAGTTTTTAAAAATTAGTGCAGACATTTTAGGAAATTTTTCTAATCTATGCGGCAAATTTCCTCCATGTAAAATAGGAATGTATTTCAGTTTTAAAAACCGTGCTAGTTGAGAACATACCAAAGCATAATAAAAATTTGAAGTACTATACGTATCTATTAATACGTAATCCACCTTTTTCCTTAGGTTAATAATACAAAAACACATGTCTAGTAACCTCAAAAACTTATTTACTTTAGCAGATGCTTCATATATTGTATACCCTTCTTTATTCAAAAAAAAACTTAAATTTTTAAATGTAGTTGGGTTTTCTGAATGCATATTACCAATATAAAGAATCTGTTTATGCATCATCTACACTCTTTTTATCAATTATATCTTCGGCTTCTTCTTCATTAGTGCCTGTAATATTTAATAAACTAAGTGCATATACAAAACCCGGTAAAGCAATTCTCATAGCAGAGTGATTAATTGTCAAGAACCAAATTGCATAGAAAGAGAGGATAAATGCTCTTTGATAATTGTTCCCTCTAAAAAAGTTAAAAAGAGGCACCACCAAAAGTATTATTAAAAGAAGAAGACCAATATAACCATGTTCTTCCAATAATCTGCCCACCTCATTGTGTGACGCTCCTGTAACTCCTTCTCCTTGATTTAATCTTTCATATTTTCCATTCCCTACTCCAATACCTAAAGGGTTTTCTAAAAAATTTTCCATTTGAATTTGTAATATATCAACTCTTCCAGTTGTAATATCTTTCTGAACTCCAATTGCATTTTTACCGGTATACCTGTTATTTAACATTCCGCCTGTTATGTCTAAAGTATAAAGCCAAATCGACAAAATAAAAGCAATTGATACTAATGCATACCTTAGTATGATAGTAAAAGCAATTTTTTTATGTAATAAATAAAAGAAGAGAAATATTAGTAAAGTGACAACAGCAGTTAAAATACCTCCTCTAGAAAATGTTAATAGCCCTCTGTAAGAAAAGTAAATTAAAAAAATAGCATCTAGAAATAGATACCCAGACAGCTTTTGTTTTGATAATAAATAGACTGTTAATATAAACATGCCCAAACCAATTGCTGATGCCACTTGATTGGGTCCAAAACCACCGGAAGTTACAAAATTAGCCTCCCCTCCAAAAACGATTTCACTTAAATCTGGCGTTCTAAAGTAGAGATAAATGATCATAGAAAAAAGCGGCAATAACATAAAAAAAAGCATGTCCATTAGCTTTTTTAAAGTAATTTCTCTTTGATAACAATAAAATGCAGCAATACCTAAAACGATAGGACCACTTAAATTAAAGGTAATATTTGTTCTTAAAGACTCTCCTTCAGGAACTTGTGTAAATACAATTCCTAACAATAATAATAGAATGTAAAATACATATTGTACAGAAAATACTTGTTTAAACTTCCCTAAAACAATGCCCATCGTTAAAAATAGTAATACAGCATACTTACCGGTTTCATAAAAAATAAAACCTCCTGTCATTCTAATAAAAACCTCTGCGCCTACAATATAAGCCGCAAAAAGTAGTGCTTCTTCATTTTTATTATTTGTCTGAAAAATGATAAATATAGGCAGCATAATAGTAATCAAACCAAATAATGATGGAAAAAAGCCTTTTGTTCCTAAATATCCAATAACCAAATGAATACAGATAAATAATAATTTATTTCTTAATATTTTTTCGACCAAGTTAGCGAGTATATATTTTTAATAATTGATTCATAAATTTTTCTTCAGAGTATTTCTCTGTAACATTTTTATGGTGCTGTTCACCAAATAAAACTCTTTTTTCTTTAGAGTTCGCTAAAATATGTAGGGCTTCTTCCAATTCTAAACTATTATTAGAAGTTACCACAATTCCTGACTTGTTATTCTCTACAACTTTAGCACATTCGCCAACATTTGTTACCACAACAGGTAATTTAGCCAATCCATATTCTAATAAAGCTAAAGGCAGTCCTTCAGATTTTGAAGACAAAACCCCAATGTTACTTTGTTTTAAAATATGCTTAATATCTAAACAAGAATCATAAACAAAAATATGCTTTTCTAATTTTAAATCTTTTATCAATTGAAGTATTTTACGAGAGTATGCCGTATTGTTTAATTGTCCTACTAAATGTAACGTCCAAGTAGGGTTTCTTTTTAAAAATGACAGAAAAGCATTGATTAAATTTTCGTGATCTTTTTGCACTCTAAATGCAGCAAGATGAATTATTCTATTACCACCACTTCCTTGCAAAGTAGTTTCCTCATCAAGATTACGAAACAACGCAAAATTGTTTAAAAATAACACATCTTTACAAAATAGTTTATGTTGTGCCCAATCTTTTAAATCGTTATTTACAGAAATAATCGTATTTAAAAAAAAAGAACTTATTTTTAAAACAGCCGAAGGTCTTAAACTTAAATCTTGACTTTTACCATAATGATCATGCCAAACGATTTTTAATTTCCAATGAATCAGTTTCATACAAACGGCAAAAAAAAAGGACGTCGCATGGGCATGCACAATACTTATGTTATTTGCTTTTGTATATTTTCTAAAATTAATAAAAGCCTTTATATCTATTACTTTTTGTCTATTTAGAAATAAATAACCAACAGACCTATCAATATTATCTTTTAAGTCTCCTTCTTTTCTAGTAGCACACATATGAGAATTTAAACCCTTTTGTGACAAAGAATTTGCAATATTAACTGCCAAAACCTCTGCTCCACCAGTATTTAGAGAATCGATTACTTGTATAACTCCGACTTTACGCATCTAATAGTATATTCTGTATTTCTGCTTCAAAGGTATCTAAAGTGTAGCTCTGAGCCCAGTTTTGTGCCGCTAAAACTTCTTTTTGATAGATATTTTCGTTCTTAATATACTCAATTATTATTTTAACTAAAGCCTCTTTACTCACATTTGCCTCTACTAAAGAACCTCTACTTCCATCATCTAACATATAAGGTACACAAGATACTTTTGAAGAAATTGGCAAACACTTCCAAAACATAGCTTCAGCAACTACTTTAGGCCAACCTTCTGACTTTGATATAAATAATAAAAAATGAGCCTCTTTATATGCTTCTTTTACAACATTTTTGGGTTGATTTCCATGTAAGAAAATGCTTTTTTCTAATTGGTTGGATTTTACATAGTTTTCTACTTCATTTCTCATTATACCATCACCATAGATATCTAATTGAACCTGGTAGCCTTTATTAATTAACTCATGGATGGTTTGTACACTTAATAATGGTTGTTTGCCTACTGTTAATCCACCTACATAAATTAACCTAATAAGGTCTTTTAACTCTTTTTTAGAAACCGCTTCAATTTCATTTTGAGAATAGCTCGCTGTAAAAAAAGGAATAATATTTTTAGTTTGTAAAGGCCAATTTCCATACACCAATACCTTCATTTTTCTAGTTAAAAAGGTGTTAGAAAGTATCCATTTTTGAATTTTATAACTTAATGGTTGTTTACTTTTTGGATCCCAGTTTCCCGCATATTTTGCTGTTTTTGGTGTAAATGGAAAGAAAATTTGCACAAAGCATGCTAAAAGTCCTATACTACCGGGACTCCTTATATGAATATGATCTGACATATACATATTCAAAAAAAGTTTAAACAAAATATAAGGTAAAACTAAAACACTCTTTAGTATTTCTAAAAATGAAATTAACGATATTGAAGGTATAGAAGATACTTTCAAGTTTCTATCAAATGATTCAACTAATAACTCTTTATTATATTTTGTTGGAGAAACAAGAACAACATCCTCAAAATGTTTTATCCATAATTTCATTTCATTTACGTAGGGAGCATAAGAAAATAATTTATTCTCTTTTTTTAAAACAGGTGCATCAGAAATAATTAAAAATCTCATTAAATATATCCTTTAGAACCTAAATTATTAATAACTTTTGCAGGAACGCCCATAACAGTAGAATTATCACTTAAGTTTTCTATAACCAAAGAATTTGCTGCGATAACACAATTATTACCTATTATAATTTTACCAGCTACAACAGCATTAGCACCAATATAATTATTGTTACCAATTATAGGAGTCCCCCTTTTATCTCCTCTTCCACTCACACCAATGGTTACTCCTTGAGATATATTGCAATTAGTTCCAATTACAGAATTAGGATGAATAATAATATTTCCGAAATGACCTATATAGAACCCTTCACCAATAGAAGCCGAGTATGGTATGGAGATACCGGTAAAACACTCCATAGATTTCTGAATTGGTATATAAAAAAATAACATAGTTTTTTTTAAAAAAGATGGAATTTTAGATATATATAAATTGTTAAAAACTCTATAGAAAAATAATACCCAAAGGCCTTGAGTACATAAGATAAGAAAAAAAACATTATTACTTTTATTATAACTTTTGTACCTATTTATATCTTCTTTATATTTCATCTTTCTATTTTTGGTTTGTTTAAAACTAATGAAAATAAACCATAACCTCTGCCTAAAGCTTCTGTAAAAGCTTCTTTCTTTCTGTTTGTAGTTATTATATTGGTAAACCTAATACTCATTAACACAACTGCTATTAGATTCCATTTAATACGAGCAATAATTTGTGGTTTTGGATATTTAACCCTCCAAACATACCAGCCATTTCTAGTAACCATTTTACCATATTGAAATTGATTGGGCCTACCTGCAGTATCGTGGTGGTGTTCTATTTGTGCTGCCGTATTTATGTATACTTCTCCTTTTTTTGCCAATCGCAAAGAAAAATCAGCATCTTCATACAAACCATATCCCTCAAAATATTTTGAAAATGAAAAGTCTTTAAAAACCTCTATTCTGTATGAGGCAACTCCTCCCATTATTTGCTCAACTCGGTAAACCTTGTTACTTGGCGGTAAAAACCCAATAGACCTTCCATTAGAGAACTTTGGCATCCATCCTGGTGCTGTATTGTCTAATAAGCCTAGTTTTTTTCTTAATTTAAACCTCGAACTTTCTTTTCTAACCCAACCATCATAATAAAACTGATGAACATTGTATTCCTCTGTTTTTTCCCATTTGATCTCATTCATAATATAACCACCCACGGCCAAAGCTTTAGGATAAAATTTATAAGTTTCAATTAAGTGTTTAAAATAATTTTGATCTAATGAAGTATCATCATCTAAAAAACAAACCACATCAATATTGTCAGCTACTTTTTCAATTCCAAAATTGCGCTGTTTTGTTAAGCCTCTTTCTTCTGGTAAAACTTTAAAGTAAACTAAATTTTCAAATGTATGCTCCTTTAAAATATACTTTGTTAAATTGTCTATAGAACCATCTATAATCAAAATTTCAGTTGGATAATTTGATTGTAAAATAACAGACCTTAACAACGTAATTAAAGCTGTAGGCCTCATATAGGTACAAATTATTAGACTAAACTTCATATTTCATTAGTTTAGTAGCCCATTTTACACTCATGTTCCAACGTTTTTTAAAACTTTTATAATATGTAACAGGATTTTTAATATGTTGTTTTTTATAGAACTTCACAAATAGTAAAAATTTATAACCATCTAATTGTTCTTTAGTTAAATGCTTTAAGTTATAAGCCATTACCGTTGGTGATGGTTTCGGAACTACAATTTCTTTTTCCCATTCTGGATAGATCTTAGCTCTAAAACCACCAATAGGTGCTTTTAAGTGCAGCATTTTAATATATGGAATATATAAATTTTCACACCCTTTATTTCGCAACTGCATTCCAAAGTCATTATCTTCACCATAACCAAATTCATGTTCAGATTTAAAGCTACAATTATATATATATTTGTTTTCAACAAAAGAAGCATTGGTTCCAAAGCCACTCCATTGAAAATGAGTCTTATTATTCTCTAATTCTCCTTCTTGTAAACAACTAATAGTAATGCTAGAAGCTCCAAACATATTAATATATTCAAGTGATTTGTCTAACAAATCTTTTTCAAACCTGATATCATCATCAGCAAAAAACACCCAATTAGAAGTTACTTTAGACAACGCTATGTTTCTAGCGTTACAAGCACCTAGTTGATGAATAAATGTGTGATCTATTTTGAACGGCCAATTATTATTTAAGTAATCCAATTCCGAAACTGAATTTTCTAAACCGTTTTGTTCAACTATAATTACTTTTTCAGGAAGTAAAGTTTGTTTAGACAAATCCTTCAATACATTTTTTAAATGCTCTTTTCTACCTAAGGTTGGTATTAACACATCTACCGTAAAGTCTTCCTTTGTTATGTTACTTTTTGTTGATACAAGATGTATACTTTTAAAGTTTATCTTATTTGCACCTAACTTTTTCGCAAACAAACTCGTACATAAACTCGCTAAATAAATTTTATGTTGGTAATACATCAAGCAAAAAAATAAGATAAAAATCCACTGAATTTTATAATGTCTTTTTACAAATTTAAATAACAATTTATTTGTTGAATCTGCCTTTATTTTTATGTTCCTAAAATCTCCTTTTAATAGCATTGGTGCAGAATAACAAAACAATCCTTTTGGCATGCTTAGTTTTGCTAAACTTGATAAGTATAAACCAAAAGGTTGAGAAAGAGTTATGATTTCTTTTGATTGTTGAATAATACTGGCATAAGTACCTCCAATATCGCCAGACATTATCCAGGTTGGGTATTGAACTTCTTTTTTAACATTTATAAAACAATGCTGATCTACATATCCTATATTACTAGAAACATCCCCTAACTTATTAATCCCATAACTTGCCAAAATTAGTTCATGCTGAAATATGAACTTAATTTCTGAGTAATTTATAAAAGATTTTAACTTTAAATTACACCAAATTAGTAGTTCTTTTGGATACGTTGTAGACAACTTAAATAAAGATTTTTGAATGGTTTTCTCTGTACAAGAAAACTCTTCTTTTGTCGCTAAGTCTAAATACTTTAAAGGTTTAATACCATTATGAAATAGAATAATCATACTAAGTTTTTATAAAGTTTTATATTTTTTTTAAAAATTTCTTCAAAATCAAATTTAGTTATAATTCTATTTCTTGCTGCTTTTGCCATTTCATCCGCTTTTTCCTTGTCATTTAACAATGCTAAAATTTTAGCAGCAAACTCATTTGTATTTGTAGGATTTATTGTGTACCCCGTTTCACCATCAACCATCAATTCTTTTGCCCAACCAATATTAGAAGTCACCAACTTTTTTTCTAGAGCCATGGCTTCTAACCAAGTCATAGGAAAAGCTTCAGCAAAACTTGGTAATAAAATAATTTCTGACTGCTGAACGTATTTTATAACTTCTTTATAGGGTACTGCGTTTAAAAAGGTAACCTTTTTTTGTGCTTTTTCAGAAAGTAATTCTTTAAAGAGAGTTATTGTAGAACCATTAGAGACAACATCTTTAGTATCTCTACCTAACAAACATAAAGTAATCGTAGCATCTCGCTCTATTATTTTATTAAATGCTTTCGCTATTTCTAAAACTCCTTTTTTTCTTATAATTGTTCCAAAATATAATAAGGATTTTGATTTTATTTGTTTATGATTCGGCGTAAATAAAGTTGTATTTATTGTATTATGAATTACATCAATATTCTTATTTAACTGAAACAGTTCTTGGGTTCTTTCTGCTACAAAATTACTAACACCAACAATCTTATCAGCGCCTTTTAAAGCTTTTCTTTCAAAAAATTTATTTTTAGCTTTTACTTGTCTATGTTCTAAATCACAAAAATAGGTATCCGAACCGTGCAATCTTATTACTAACGGACATTTAAACTTCATAAAGGCAGTAAAACCAGTCCATTCTGGAGCTTCTATTACATCAATTTTTTTTTGAATAATAAGGCTATTTACATATTTATTAAAATATCTTCTATTAGTAAACCAAGTCCCCCCTTTAAAAGTCTTCTTTTTTACTAAGTGAACTTCAACTCCATTTTCAATAAAAATCCCTTCAATAGATTGACTGTGGATAAAAACTGTAACTCCATAATTCTTTGTAACCAATTGTTCCGCCAAATTCTTTGTAAAAGTACCAATTCCTCCAATATTCCCTTCAAAACTAGCGATAGGATATTCTGGTGTGATGAAAGCTAACTTCATGGCAATAAATTTATATGACTAGTAATCATTTTTACCAAATTATAGTCTTCTATAATTAAATCTGAAGTATTTTCTATTACAGTAGTTTTCTCTGTAATAATATTTTCTAGAATGAATGACAAAGCTTTGCAATCTCCTGGGCTGTATATATATCCATTTTTATTATTTTCTACCACTTCTAAATTTCCTCCAACCGTAGTTGTAATTACAGGAATATTTGCAGATAAACTCTCTAAAATTGATAAGCTAAAGCATTCCATATAGGTCGGCTGAATCATATAGCTATAATTACAGAACAATTCATTTAATTTAGAAGAACTCCCTTTAAAAGAAACTATTTTTTGTAAATTATATTGATTGGTTAACTTTTCTAATTCTTCTTTATATTCACCTTCACCATAAATATCTACCGCAACCTTATTCAATAGATTTATATCTATATAACTTAAAGCTTTGAGTAAATCTTGAATTCCTTTTGAAGGTCTTAAATGAGAAGCAACAATAAATTTATTTTTATTTTCTTGTGTTCTCTTTACAAAAACATCCGTATCAATACCATTGAATATAACTTTCGTTTTCTTTTTTAAAAAGTGACCATAATCATTTAAAATATGGTTGACAGTATATTTAGAAACCCCTATAAATTGATTGATATATGTACCGTACAAAAAACCTGCTATTCTTTTTTTAATTCTCTTTTTTAACGAAAAACCATCTAAAGGTCTAGGGTTATGGTCTACGGCTATTACATAAGAATTAGGGTTATTTACTTTAACTTCTTTGTAAAACTGAGTGCATAATTCTGTGAAATGTGTAATTATAACATCATAATTTTGGTTAAAAGAAACATCCAAAAACTTTTTTTCTACTGATAAATTTTCAGCGCTTGTAATATTTAAATTTCTATAAAAATCAAAAGCCAAATAATCTGTAAAAAACCAATCTACTGTATATCCTTTTTCTTTTAATCGCGTATCAAACAATTCAAAAAATCGATCCATACCACCAATTCTATCAGGTCTTAAAATGTAGTTACAAATTATTGCTACCTTTTTCATTATATTTTTTTAGTCCTTTTATTTTGTTTGTAGAAATAGGGTAATTATCAAAATAATTATTTCTTATATTAATTTCTCCCAATCTTCCTTTTTTAGTTTTTTTACCCCTACAATAAAATTGATTATTCAACAGGATCTAAAATATTTTCTTTTATCAATTCCTTTTCAGGAAACCACCTATGCTCATCAAATTGTTTACTTATTAAAAACACTCTAACTTTAGGTTCAAATAGTTTTGATACTGAACTTAAAATAGATGCTGTTTTCAGTATTGTATTACAATTAGATAATAACAACATACTCACCAAAGCTTCTCTATTAATTTCAATAACATTATTTTTACTAAAATGCACAGGATCAGAATTATCTGACCTAAATAAATCATCTCTACTAAATACTTTTATTTGAATAGAACTTTCCTTTAAAAATTTAATAAAATTATTTTCATCTGATGAAACGAATATAGAGTTTGTCTTTGGATATTTTTTTAAATAATGAGAAATATTATTTTTTACAAATTCATAATTCTTTCTAGGAGCTTCAGAAAATTTATCAGTTCCTCTAAAATGTACACCTAATACCTCTCTCTTAATAAAGTTTTTATCAACAAAATCTTGTATTTCTTTTTTAACATCATCTTTTACTCTAATATATTTGTTTATTAAAAAATGAGAGTAGTTAATATTTAAAGGAACGCTTTCTAGGGATGCCGAATATTTTAAAACAGTATTAATATTATTAACTTCAGCATATTTAACTTTTGAAATTTTTATTGAAGTTTTTATTTCAAAAAAAGCATCAAAAACATCTTCTTTTTTATGATCAAAAGATCCTGTAAACTTTATCATTGGACTTAGGTTGTACTTATCACAAATTGCCATTAACTCTAGAGCATGTATAAGTTTTGCCCCTAAACCATTAGAATTATTTAAAGTTATAGCTAATATGCCTTTCTTTAAATTTTTTTGAAGTATATATTTATTTAAAAAATTAGAAACAAATAAATGCGGCTTTCGTATGAGTATATTGCTGATTTTCTTAATGTAATATTTAAAATTCATTTTTTGCTATTTATATCTAAAAAAAAATATTTTTTAAAATTTCCATTATTTTAATAGAAGTTCTTCCATCACCATATGGATTGTCACTTGAAATCATTTTAGCATAAACGGCTTCATTTTCAATAAGTTTTACGGCCTCTTTTATAATTAACTCTTTAGAAGTACCTACTAATTTAACAACCCCACTTACAACAGCTTCCTGCCTTTCTGTAACATCTCTTGTAACTAATACAGGTTTCTTTAAAGAAGGCGCTTCTTCTTGTACACCACCACTATCTGTAATAATTAAGTATGACTGATTTAGTAACCAAATAAAGGCTTCATAATCTAAAGGAGCAATCAATAAAATGTTTTTGTGACTTCCTAAAGTATCGTACACCGCTTTTTGCACATTTGGATTTAAATGAACTGGATAGATTAATTGAACATCATCTCTATCCGCCAATTGTTTTAAGGCATTACAAAACTCATAAAACTTATCTCCAAAATTTTCTCTTCTATGCCCTGTAACTACAATTACTTTTTTTGCGGTATCTACAAATTGTTTTATTTCTTTGATGTCTTCCCTATCTTCATTTACATGTTGAATTCCCCAAAACAAAGCGTCAATCACCGTATTACCTGTGACATAAATATTTTCTTTCTCTACTTTTTCATCTAGTAAATTTTGTGCAGATTGTTGGGTAGGCGCAAAATGAATATCTGCTATTCTCCCCGTAATTTGTCTATTAATCTCTTCTGGAAACGGAGCTAACTTATTGTAGGTTCTTAATCCAGCTTCTACATGTCCTACTTTAATTCCTTTATGAAAAGCCGCCAAAGCCACCATGCTGCTTGTAGAGGTGTCTCCATGTACCAAAACCAAATCTGGTTGAAAATCTAACAGTACAGGATCTATCGCTGTTAAAATTCGTGCACTTAATTCGTTTAAAGATTGGTTTGCTTTCATTAAATCCAAATCATAATCTGGAGTAATTTTAAAAAAAGACAATACCTGATCTAACATTTCTCTATGCTGTGCAGTAACACAAACCTTAGTCTCAAACTCTTTTGATTGCAGTAACGCCTTTACTAAAGGAGCCATTTTTATAGCTTCTGGTCTTGTTCCAAAAACAACTAATATTTTTTTCATGCTAATTCATTTAATGCTTTTACAATTCTTTCACTTGTCCCCTTTAATGTTGCTCCTATCTCTAAATCAAGAATTACTTTTCTATTACTACTATATAATAATGGGTTTTCTAAAGCTATGTTAATACTTTCTATTAACTCATTTTCACTTTTAGCGACTACCACAGCTCCACTATCTGTAACTTTTTTATAATGTACATATTCTAAATATTTTTGGTCATTATACAATCCATTCTGTTCATTTCCAAAAACACTATTAATAACAGGTTTATCAAAAACCATAAAATCTAAACTCATGGTAGAACACATATTTATATTCACATCTGCATAGGTTAGAATCGCTCTTAAGTCTTTAATATCTTTTTTAGAAGGAACTCTTTGTGACCAAGTTTCTGTATGATTTGTTCGTGTTAATGTCCAATCAGGAAAATTCCATGTAATATTAGAATATTTTTCCATAATTTCCATAAACCTTGTATTGTCTTCAGCAGGAGATGTTCTCACTATAAAATTCACCTGTTCTATTTTTTTATTTTCAATAGCTTTTGCAATCACTTCAATATAGAGAGGATCTAGTTTACTTGTTGAAACATCCCCACAACTATAATAAATAGTTTTCTTTGTATTATCTAAGTTAAACTCTTCATTAAAATAGTTATTATCTGATTTATATTCTTCTAAAACATAAGGTTCAAACTGAGGAGTACCCACTACTTTAATATCATTAGAAATTGAAGTAGGATAAAAATATTTCATTTCATCCTTCATTAAATTACTCCAAACTAAATAACTATCGAAAGTTCCTAACATTCTTCCTTTAGAAGCTAAATTATCCCAACTAAAAATAAAGGTAGAGGTCTTTATTTTTAAGGCTTTAGCAGCTGCTAATAAAGGAGATAAATTATATGGTCTCTGATGTGTAAAAAAAAGATAATCTGGAGAATCAATAGATAGAAATTCTATATAATTAGAAAATTCTTTTGTTTGTTTTAATGAATTATATTGATGTTTCTCATAAAACAAGATACTTTTTTCTGAATGAAATATATTTGTAATTTGGTATGCTAACAAATTTAACAAAGAAGTAACACTCTTTATCTTCTTCGTTTTTCCATTATTAAAACTTGTATTAATACCAAAAAAAGAAAGATGTTTTCTCATGTGAGCAACTTCTTTTAACTTTCTTAAAAACCAAGTAAATTTATGTTCTCTAAAAATGTCTAACTCTCTAACTGTAAGATTATCTTGTGTAAAGTCATTGTATAATTCTTTTATCAATCCAGAATAAACAATTACTTCATCATATTCCTTAAGAGCAACCTTTAAAAAATCACTCATCACAAAGTTTCTATATCCTACACCATCGGCAATCACCAATCCTAACTTTTTCATTAACTTAATTTTTCAATTAATTTATTAACAATAAACATTTCTGTTTTTTCAATAGATTCATAAGTATTTCCAGCTATATGAGGAGTGATAATTATGTTTTCATTCACTTTAGCTAATTGAATTAATGGATGGTTTTTTATAGTTGGTTCACCGTAAAGCACATCGGTTGCATATCCTTTAATTTTATTATTAATGATGAAATTTATCAAATCTATTTCATTTACCAAACCACCTCTAGCAGTATTTATAATAGATATATCTGAGGTTATATTTTCAAAAATATTTCTATTTAGTATAAAATGAGTGTCTTTATTATATGGTAAATGAATAGAAAGTATATCTACATTCCCTATCAATTCTTCTATTGAATTTGTTTTTATGAACTCTAAAGAAACATCTTGATCAATAATATCATAATAATAAACCTCCATACCAAAAACAGCACAATATTCTGCAACTATTTTACCTAGTCTACCCATCCCAAGAATTCCAACTTTCTTTTTATACAATTCTGTACCTTCAAATAAATACCGATTCCATTTTCCTTTTTCTGTATGAAGAAATGCTTTTTTATTTTTTCTAATTAGACTTAACATTAAGCCCATGGTATGTTCTGCCGTGGCTCTAACTTCTTTTAAAAACTCCTTTTCTCCCTTTAAACTGATAATTTTAATACCTTTTCTAAGACAAAAATTTACATCTATGTGATCTAAACCTGTCGCAGCACATAATATATATTTACAAGTAACATTTTTAAGAATATCCTCGGTGAGTTTATGGTTTAATCTAAACCAAAAAATATCACAACGATTAAGACAATTAATTAATTCTTGATTTGTAGCAATTGTAACATATTCAACATTAGAAACACTTAACAGTTTTTGTTCAACATCGTTAGATAAACTACCAATTCCTGATATGATTGTTTTTAACATCTTAATTGCTATTGTTTCCTATTTTTCCACTCTCTTACCAACACCTCAGCAATTAAAAAATCTCTTTCCGTATCTATATTTGCCCATTTATTTTCAGGCATTATATAGGCTTTCTTGTTTGATGAAATTAACTTTTTGTTTGCCTGTAATGATTTTACTTTTGTAGCATAAATAGATCCATTTCTTAAATAGACAGGAGTTAAATCTTGCCTTCTAAATCTTTCTTTAGTAGATTCTAGGGATTCCATATTTTTATCGCTATCAACATTGTACATTCTTGCCGGATGAATATCTTCTAGCTCAACAACTGAAACAACACTCTCTAATTCTTTATCTTCTATAAACATGTTTATAACATTGTCTATATCTTTTCCTTCTCTTATAGGCGCTGTAGGTTGTAACAAAACAATTAAATCATATACTTCTTTTAAAGCATCTAATAGCTCATAAATAACAGGTTCTATAGGTGTATTATCTCCTGCATTTTCTTCAGATCTTTTAAAAAAACTACAATTATATTTTTTAGCTACGGCTATAATCTCTTCGCTATCTGTAGAAACAAACACATCTGTTAGCAAACGGCTCTCTTGTGCTGCTTTAATAGAATAAGCTATTAAAGGTTCTCCATCTAATAACTTAATGTTCTTTCTAGGAACTCCTTTAGAGCCTCCTCTTGCGGGTATAATTCCTAATATTTTCATTAATACATAATTGTTTTATGAAATGTGAATTTCGTACTCGCTAAGATAGTTGCAATTCGATCTCCTGAGAGTCCATCGCCATATATATTTTCTGATACAATATCTTTAGCCTCCATTCTATTCTGAATGGCTTTTATGATTTCACTTTTCTTATAAACAGTATCCAACACATTGCTTCCTCTTTCTCTTTTGTTTTGACGAGTACCGATGTTTACAACAGGAACCCTCAAATAAGAACATTCACGAATTCCTACACTAGAATTCCCTATCAAACACTTACTATTTACCAATAATTTCAAAAAATCATTTGGTTCCATATTCTTAAAAAAATGAATATTTTTAGGTTGGTGTTTTTCTCTAAAAGCTCTAATACCCCCAGAGGTACCATCAGAGCCGGCATCTACATTAGGCCAAAACCAAAATGTTGGTACACCTAATTCGTAAACAGCTTTTAAGGTTTCTTCTACATCTTTTCTTGCGGATGCATATTCTGTAGTCACAGGATGTTGCATCACCACTATATATCCTTGTTTCCAATCAATCGTTGTACCAACACCTCCATATTTTTGAATAGGGTCAAAATCTAATTTCGGATTGACTTTTATTTCATTTGCTAAATCTATGGAAGGACATCCTGTGTTAAAAACCATTTCTGGGTTTTCTCCCATTTTAATAACCCGATGTCTAGCATCTTCTGAAGCCACCAAATGTAAATCTGCTAATTTGGTATTTGCATGACGTACTTTTTCATCAATGTTTCCAGTAACCTCACCGCCTTGAATATGAATTAATGGAATATTTTGATAGGATGCAGCAATACTTGTTGCAATGGTTTCAAATCTATCAGCAATAGTCACCACTGCATCTGGTTGCAAACGATAAAAAACATTGGCCAATTCCATAACCCCTAAACCAGTGGTTTTTGCCATAGAAGTAGGATTTTCTCCCTCTAGCACCATAAATACTTTCTCTGCTATCTCAAATCCATCTTTTTCAATAAATTCTACAGCATTTCCATACCTACCCAGCAATGCAGAACCTGCAATGACCAATTGCAGTTCTAATTTTGGATGCTTATGAATTGCTGTTAAAGCTGTTTTTATTCTACTATAGGATGGTCGTGCAGTTACAACTACACATATTTTTTTTATTAACATTTCTAGCTTCTTAAAGTCCTTATAATATACTTGTATTTTGTACTAACTTTTTGCTTAAACCAGTTGATTCTTTGTCTAAATATAGGTTTTACATAAATAATTTTGACACCTCCTTGATAGTGATTAGAGTCAAAAAAACCAGATCCATCGTTTTTACTAAGTGTAATAACATGAACATCTATAGATTCTGGAAATAATTTCCTAATTTCTACTAATTGATCTTGTCTATATCCCTCAATTATAATAACACCATTATTACTTATACTTTCTTTAACATAATCGAAATATCTATCTTTTCCATCAACTATAACAACATCTATTTTATCCTTAAAGTGGACATCTTCTATTGACTCATAAATAATTAAACTATTGTAAGAGTCTGATAAATTCTTCTCTAAACTCTTTAAACAGAAATCATTATTTTCAGTTCCAAAATATTTAATTTCTTTACTAAACTCTCTAACCGCACTGTATATAGTCCCAATACCTAAACCAATCTCTAAAACATTCTTTGCTTTTTCCTTTTTTATTACTTGTAAAATTCTAAAAATTGAATGTTCTTTTGCAATATGTTGGCTACCCTCATAATTTGAATACTCAATATATTTTTCTAAAGATATTTTTTTTATGCTCATAATTTTTATTTTAAATCCTCATAATTTAGAAAATCCCACTGGTTTAAATCTTTATTAATTTTTTTACCTAGCACCTTTTCATATTCACTAGCCAAGATACCAAATCCTTTAGGTTTTTTGGTTTCTAAATCAGAAAATGTTAACACAGACCCTACTTTTAATGACCTATTAACAGCTAAGGACTTTTCAAAAATTGACTTTAATGAATCAAACTTTGAATTATTTGATTTATCTACAGGATTTTGAAGGGCAATTTCTATGTTTTTAACTGCTTTTACTAACTCAGTGGTCTCCTCCATAGTTAAAGATGCTTTGGCATCTGGTCCAAACATTTCTTTATTAAAAACCACATGAAATTCTAAAATATCTGCCCCTAAAACCACTGCTGCTATACAAGCCTCTATAGCGGAAGAATGGTCTGAAAAACCAACAGAAACATTATACTTACTCTTTAACTCTTGAATCACATTTAATCCAAATTCTTTAGGTTCCGTTGGGTATGCAGTTGTACACTGTAGAATTGAAAACTGAACGTTTCTATTTTTTAAAAATTCGATTGTTTTATCTAATTCTTCAAAAGAACTCATTCCTGAAGAAATTATAACAGGCTTTTTAGTTTGTGCAATTTTTTCTAACAACACAAAATTGTTGACTTCTCCAGAACCTACTTTGTAACGTTTGACTCCAACTTCTTCCAATAAGTCTACCGCAGCATTGCTAAAAGGAGAACTCATAAACTCTAATCCTACCTCATCACAATGCGCTTTTATTCCTTTCCATTCTTCCAATGTAAATTCCATGCGTTTCCAATAATCAAAACGAGTAGCGTCTTGTTTAGAAAATTTAACTCTAAATGGTTCATGAATACTGCTTTCTGCTTCTGCCATATGCGTTTGAAACTTAATGGCACTACATCCTGTTTTGGCAACAGCATCAATATAAGCATGCGCCATTCCTAAACTCCCATCGTGTGCTTGTGCTATTTCTGCTATAATAAATGTCATAATCAATACATTTTTAATTTATTAATAATTTTATCCCACCTAAAAAATGAAAGATGAAAATTTTTAATTATTCTCAAACAAAATAAAACGAAATCTTTCCATTTGGGAAGTTTTCGTTTAAATATTTCTTCAATAAATTTAATATTATAATTATGCTTATGAATTAAAGCCTTCCTATATAAGTTTAATAACATTCTATAAGAACTTTGAATTAATTCCCCATCAGATAATTCTATAGCTCTAACCAAATTTTCACTTATAATATAAGACGATGATTCGTGAAAATCTTCTCTATATTTTATAGCTTTACTTGTTGATGATTCTGGGTGACCTCTATACAGAAAACTATATGACTGAATAATTTTATATTCCTCTTTATGAGTCTTAAAAAATAATCTCGAAAACAACTCAAACTCTTGTCCTTTATTAATCGTATCTATAAACAGCTGTTGTTTATTTAAAAATTCTTTTCTAAATAAAATTGATGGTGTTAAAACATTTAATCCGTCTAAAACAAAGTTTTTATATAATGTGTTTTTAGATTGTATTAGGCTTATTTTTTTTCCATTTTTCAAATACTCATCTGTATTGTACCCTGATGAAATAATCATATTTTGAGCTATATTATCAATTGAATTTATTTTATCTTGAATAAAATTCGGAAGCATAATATCATCATCATCAAACCAATTAACATATGTGCCTTTCGATTTTTCAAAGCCATAGTTTCTGCAGGAATTTGCCCCTTTTATTAAATGCAAAGGCCTTTTGAAAAATTTAAATCGATTGTCCTGTATAGAGAGATTATAAACCATGCTCTCTGTATTATCATATCCTCCATCATCTACAATAATACATTCCCAATTTTGGTAGATTTGATTTTTAATACTCTCCAACGTCGACTCTAAATAGTCTTTCCTATTAAAAGTAGGAATAATAATACTTACCAATTCCTTATACATCAATTAAATTTTCTTAACCTATTAATCAACTCATTATCAATAATATCAGTAATTAATATTCTTGATATTATTTTTTTTGACTTAAAAAAATGGTTAGAATAATAGTCATTCGCTAAAAATAAATAATTAAATTGATTCATTAGTAATTCTGAATCAATTAACTGATTATGATCTCCATACGGATAAGCAAAAATATCTATTTTTTTTGAAGTTATTTTTTCTAAAATAGTTGTATTTTTTTTTACATCAGATATAAACTCCATTTTTTTTGTTGCTGAAAATCTAAAATGAGTATGAGTATGTCCTCCTATTTTTATAAGGTTTGAACTACTAATTTTTTTTATTTCAGAAATGTTTAAACTTCTAAATTCATCATCAAATTTAATACTTAAATTATTTAAATTCATTATTTTTTTCAACCATTTCTCTATATAATCAGTTTTTTTATTTTTAATTAAATCATGTAATATGCTATAATTATAAGATTTCTTATTTACCAATTGTTCCTTATTAGGTAAGTAGTACAAATCCGGTAGTTCTTCATAAATTAAGACTAATTTATCCCACCAAAAATAATCTTTCGATTCTAGATGTGAGGTAACAGGAAATAATAATGCAGGTATATTATGCTTTTTTAAAATGGGCAAAGCGTTATTATAAAAATTAGCATATCCATCATCAAAAGAAAAGACAATACCTGTTTTATAAAAGGGAAGTTTCCAACTTTCTTCAAAACTTAATATTTTATATTTTCTTTTAAAATATTTTATTTGAGTCTCAAAATTAGCCTTTGAGATTGTTAAGTATTGGTTATTCTCCAACTTAACATCACTTATTCTATGATACATTAATACAATCGTATTACCTCCATAGATTAGTTTATTTTTAAACTTTAAAAGATAATAATAAAAATATATGATTGCTTTTTTCAATTTAATTTTGATAAGGTGTTTAAAAGATACTCCAAACCTAGATATGTCCCTAAATCATCCCGATCTAATTTTTGATTTCTATCTTTTTTCCAATTAAAATACAACTCTCCTATCAGTATTGATATTTTTTTAGAATCTTTTAATTCTGAAATAAAATTATAATCACTTCCTAATAGTCTTTTTGTTTCGCTATAATAAGGGCTTAATAATAAAATAGGCTTATTTGCATTTATACAATTCGGAAATTTTCCTGGTAAAAAAGGGCTTATAGATGAATCTCCTTCAATAATTACATTAACACTTGTATTATTCTGAAGCATTAACGCTTCCTTAAATTTCACACTTCCTTTACTCCAATAAATGTTATTGCTCCTAGCCTTATTCAAGTAATCTAAATAGTTTTCATCTGTTCCACCAAGCAGTATTAGTTTTGACGCATTAATTGCTTCTGGATTATTTTTCAAAAACATTTGATACCCTTTTATTAAAAAATGAGGTGGTCGTTCTTTAAACATATTCCCTGCATGAAGTATATTAAATTTTGAGGTATCTATATAATCCGGTAATTCTTGCTCTTTATTTTGATCAATTTCTAAATTTTGATGAGGAATAATTACACCAGTTTTTAAAAAATTAGGAAAATAACCTCCCATCCATTCCTTTAACATCAAACTTGGAAACCCACTATATTTAGCTTTTTCTGAAACCTCTCTAAAAAATTTTTCTTTAAATTTAGCTCCTGCTTCTAACCAGTCATAAGGTCTTGGGTAATAATGAAAAGGATAAGGGTCATGAACATAAGCCATCCATTTATCATGTAAATTTGGTAAACTCAACATGGCATGGTGCGGTCTAAAACTAGCTCCTTTACTTAATGTTATTATTAAATTTTCATTATCGTAATATTTTTTAACTGTTTTAGAAATACTTTTAGAGTCATTAAAAAATGTAAAAGAATGGCCAAATATATTTTCTAATCTGTTTGATATATTAATTTTTGTTAGTCTTTGAAACACTCTTTGCGACCTACTTAATAGATAATTTAATGAAAGCTTTATTTCTGGGATAACAATACTCTTAACTCCTTCTAATTGAATTTTTTTTCTTGTATAATGTAAAACCTTAACATCATACCCTATTTTCTTTAAGTTCAGAATTAAAGCTACATTTACTTTAGAAGCACTACTATCTTCTATATCTATGGATTCAGATATTACGAGGATTTTTTTCAAATTACTTAATTTTATTTTTAAACAAATATTATAATTCACTTAATAGGCTATCATCTATTAAATTTAAAATCGAACTATCCTCATCAAATTTACGTGCAAATAACTTTCCCCTAGGTTGGTCAATTAACAATCCTAGATCTTCTTTTTTAAACGTTACAGGTAATGGGACGTTTTTTCTATCCCAATCTACAAAGTGTAGTGATTCTGAAAAATGAATTTTATTTTCAATCTCGACAACCTCATTAAGTATTGTATGAAAAAATTGTTCATCTGCACAAGCTGTATATTTATAGTATTTGAATAGTTATACTTTATTTTTTTCAATAAAATCCAAAATAGAGTTTACAGTACTATAATTCAAAGCAAACCAATTAGATCCTTTATATTGTTTTTTGAAAATTAATTTACGCTTAATTTTAAGAAAACCAAAAGTCTCTTTTATTTTAATTTTTCTTTTTAAAATTAACTTTATAAATAATTTTAAATTATTAAAATCCGAAGATAATATTGGATTTAAAAAAACAAAATCCAAACGCTTATCCGATTTGTTTATTTTATACTGATGGACTCTTTGTTTATAGACAAAAGATTTTTCAAACGGGTCATTATCAAAACTTATAAATTCATTTTTTTTATTTTCAATAAGGTATTTATCAATATCATATAAAGATTTAATTGAGTAATCTTGACCACTCAAAAAAATGATTTTAGAGTTATGATTTTTATTTAAAATAGCATATCTTAATAAATTAATAGTAGCCATTACTTGAGAAAAATCACCCCATATACAATTTACCCTCTCTTTAATAAACTCTACATTAGATAAATCTATTATATCTTTAAACGATTTTATATCTGATTTTAAATCTACATGAATGTAAAATTTAGATTTATTATCATTTAACCTATTTATTAATCTTTTAAGGTGATTAGGATTATTATGTACTGTTATTATATATGTTTTAATCACTCTATATATATTTTGTAATATAAAATTAACTTTAATATTATTATATTATATCTACGAATTCTTATTTGATAGGTATCTAAAATTCTTTAACAATTTTATAAAGATAATATTTTATTGGATAAAAGAAAAAACTGATTCTATTGATTAAATTTTTATCTAATAATGGATCAATGATGTGTTTTTCTTTTAAGACATAAGATTTTTGAAAAAAATATTTTTTTAAACTTCTATTTATTTTATTTTTTTCTATTAATAGTTCTAATACTAGTTTATGGGCTTGGATATAAGATTCTTTTCTATTTTTATCGTTAGACCAAAATTCACCTGTATTAGACTGAATATGTTTTCTATTAAAATATAAAAAATTATTTATTAAAATTCCTTTTAAATTATTTAATATTAAAAGTCTAGAATAGCACTCCCATTCTTCGGCATACATTAATGCTTCGTTAAATAAGTTTTTCTTAAACAATGCTGTTTTCCACATTACAGTACAAGAGGCTAATGGTAAGGTTCCTAAAATCACTTTTTCATATATGTTTTCTCCTAGTAATTTAGTCTCAGAAACTATAATTGGTTGTAACAAATAATTATCAAAATCTCCCTCAAAAGATTGTTTATTATAGTGGACAAAACTTATATTTTTCTTTTTAAAACTCTCTACACAGCACTCTATTAATTGTGGATGTACAATATCATCATCATCAAAAAACACCAGGTACTCCCCTTTTGCTTTTTTTATCCCTATATTTCTGCTTGCTGGTAACCCTTTGTTAATACATTTTTCTTTAACTATATATTCTAATCTTTTATCGGTTTCAATGTATTTCTCAACAATTACACTCGTGTCGTCTATAGAATTATCATCAATAATAATACATTCCCAATTTTTATAGTTTTGAGCTAATACAGAATCTAAAGTTTCTCTAATAAAGTGAGCTCTATTAAAAGTTGTAAGAACAATTGTTATACGTGGTTCACTATGCATACAGATACTTTTTAAAAAATCTGATTGGCTTTAAAATATAATAACCAATTCTATACTCTAATCTAGAGTATATTTTTAATTTTTCTTGCTCTTCTTTTTCTATTTTACTTAATAAAAAATCTATAAAACCTGTAAAATGGACTTTGTACAAATCTTCATGTTTACTGTAAATATACCTTAATAAGGTGTATTTTATTTTATTTGCTTTTGTTGTTGTAGACTCTGTTTTCCTTCTATAATTAAACAATATATCTTTGATCACTTCAACCTTTCCATTCTCTTTTAATAGTCTAATATAAAACTCCCAGTCCTCAAACCCTTCTCTCATTGACTCATCATAACCTTCTACAATTTCCCAATCTCTTTTTCTAAACATACAACTCCCCATAGCCGAATTATTTAGTAGTATTTCTGAGAGATCGCCTCCTTTTGGTTTATAAACTTCTGTTTTAGATGAATTTTCATACAAGATATTAGAGTAAGATGTTACAATTTTAATATCTAAATCATTATGAATTAAATTAACAGCCTTATTGCAAAAAGTTGACTCAAAAAAATCATCACTATCTAAAACTAAAATATATTTACCTTTAGCTTGTTTTATACCATTATTTCTGCCTGCAGCTTGTCCCTTGTTTTCTTGAGTGATTAATAAGTCAATTTTAGAAGATAATTCTTTAAGTATGTTTTTTGTTTTCTCATTAGAGCCATCATCTACAACAATTATTTCTATATCATTAATACAAGTTTGATTTAATATTGAATTAATAGCTTTTGTAATATAATAGCTATCATTATAACAGGGAATTACTACCGATATAGAGGAATTATTCATTAGATATACTTTGACATGATATTTTCTAAACTATCTACATATGAAGGTAGATTAAACTTTTTAATTCTTTCCAAATTCAAACATCCCTCAATTTCTCTTTCTTCTTTATTGCAAATGAGTTTATTTAATTTTTCTTCTAAAATACTTTGATTATTAGGAATTAAATACTCACTATTTTCTAATAACTGTTTACATCCCGGATGATTAGATACAACAGAAGGTATACCATAAGCCATGTATTCCATAACAGAATTAGGCATTCCTTCTATTTGAGAAACCAAAACGGCTATATCCAATACATTTAAAACATCAATAACCTCTAAATTAGAGACAACACTTACAGAGTGTTGTAAATTATTTTGCTTTACTCTTCTCTTTAAATTTTCATAAATTTTAAAGGATGCTGCATCATTGTCTTTATTACCTAATAACACCAAATAAACCTTTAAATTCATTTTTTTTTTTATATTTAAAAAAGCATCAAATAATAAATCAAAATACTTATCTTTTCTGTAATGAGCAATCATTCCTACTACAATTGCATCCTGTGGGATATTTAATTCTTTACGTTTTTTTTGTTTATCTAACTTTACTACATCTAATGTTAAGTATTGAGGTAATAAGTGAAATTTAGATTTTGGAATAGGTAATTCATCCTCAAAAATATCATAACAATTAGGGGCATTACCTATTACACATGGAATATTTTTTCTTACAAGTTCTTCAATCCAATCTTTTTTAATAATATCCAATCCCAATTGATGCCAAAATGTAAATTTTACAGATGGAATCATTTTATAAATAAAATAAGCCAATTTGGAGGTATGATTTAAATAAGGAATTACCAAAGAGTAATTATAAGGTTTTAATCCTTTACGCAATTTGTTAAGGTATTTATAATTCCAACGAAGTCTTTTTATATTTTTTAAAGACCATTCTTTTGGTAAATACAAATAAGGTTCTCCAAAATGATAAGTATTTCTTATTCCAGACTCTTGCACATAATCTTTAAACTCCTTTGTTTGAAAATCGGAATGCATTAAAAATAAATCAACGGTACAGTCTCTTTCTTTACTTAAGTATTTTGCTAACCCTAGAGCTTGTCTTTGTGCTCCTCCTAAAGTTCCATAATGTAAAATAATTAAAATATTTTTATTTTTTAATTGCATTTACTCCAAATTTAATAAGTTTCTTTTTAATTATAAATGTCAATTCTTTGTATGGCATAACAAATAATGCTTTTATTCTCCATTGCTTATCAATTTTTTTTCTTATGCCTGTAAAATAAATATTATAGACTATTTGCCTTCTTATTTTATTTATTACTTCTTCTAAATATTTAGAATCAAAGCAATTGTTATTTTTCAATAAAATATTTGTAAACTTAAAAAAAAATGATAATTCACTAACTGTAATATAATTATTTGTGAACATAATTTTAATCACGAAATCATCTTTGTATAAATTTTGATTATATTTTATCTTTTTAAATAAATTTAATTTAATAATAATATCATTTTTTAATTGAATTTGTTTAAACAAATATGAAACTTGTTCATCATGAGCTCTATAGTAATATAGTACTTCTTGTAAATTATGAAGTTTGCAACTCCAAATCGTTCTAACCCAAAAATCATAATCTTCTACATGTTGCATAGTCTTATCAAAGTCAAAACCTAAATATAATTTTCGTCTTAACATAGTAGCACCCATACTCATAGCGTTACTTAATAACATATGGCTTTGAATTTCCTCATGTGTTTCTTTGTGTTTGAGAATAACATTATTAGCACCAAATGCTTTCAGCCAAGAACCACACGCAGCAATACAGCTATTAGCTTCGAGAAAATTAAGTTGTTTTTCAAACCGATTTAAAGCATTTACATCATCACCATCTACTCTTGCAATATATTTTCCTTGAGCAATTTTAAAACCAATATTTAAACTATCTACCAGCCCTTTATTCTCTTCTTTTTCATATATTTTAATCCTCTCATCGTTGTAAGATTTAATAATATCTAATGTTTTATCAGTAGAGCAATCATCAATGACTATAATTTCAAAATCTTGTATGGTTTGTTTTAAAATAGAATCCATAGTTTCTGTAACATATCTTTCGACATTATATACAGGCAGTACTACTGAAATAAGTGGCTGGTTAGGTTTCATTAAAAACTTATTTATATTCTTCCTTTTATTAATAACAATAGACTTTTAATTTTTCTAATAGGTTTATGAAATGGAGCTGCATAAATTGACTTACAAAGAAAGTATAGTTTTATTTTAAACTCTTTATTGTTTTTTGAATTTTCAAATCTATTTAAAAAGTAATTAGATTCATACTTTTTAAAAAAATTATTAGAAAAATTATCTATTTCACTATTATTAGCCTTTCTTCTGTTGTAAGCAGATTTTTTTGCGTAATAATGCCAATATCTTGCTTTAAAAATATTTTCGTTTTCTGAAATACTATTTTTATGTATTCTATACAAATAAAAAAAATTTTCTAAATAAACGTGATTTCCTTGTTCCTCAAGCTTATAATATAAATCTTGATCTACAGCTCTCTTCATTAAAGGATTAATACCTAATGTTTTTTTATAAGCTTCATTTTTAAATGAGGCAAAAGCTGTTAAAGCCCCTTCTCCATAAGTTAGGTATGATTTCTCTTTGGGGATTGCAGTTGCATTAAGTCCTTTACTAATAATATTTAAGTTTAAATCTACAAGTTCATAATTAGAGGTTATTATAGCTGCTTCTTTATTCGTTTTGTGTGCATTTACCATAACTTCTAATGCGTTAGACTTTATAGCATCATCTGGGTCTAAGAATCCTAATACATCTCCATTCGCATATTCACAACATCTGTTTTTAGTATATCCACAACCTCTATTTTTATCGTTTCCATATAACTTAAAACGACTGTCTTTACCTATTGTTTTTTTTATAACTTCTAACGAGTTATCATTTGAGCCATCATCTACTATAATAACCTCCCAATTAGTATAAGTTTGTTTTATTATACTATAATAACAGTCAATAAAAAAATGACCATTATTATAGTTTGCAATAAGTATCGAAAATAGCATTGTGGTTTATATTAAATAGAGCAACAGTATTTATATTTTTCTGTAGTAATTATCTTTACGTCCTTAAAACCAAAAAAGGTTTCATGGTGAATTATGATTCCTTTTTGTTTAAATACAGATTGTAACTCATAAAAAGTATCTTTTTCTCCTTGTCGTTGATAATCATCAAATATAATTATGAATTCATGACCTAGACTTATTTCTTTAGCAATAGAGACTATATCATATCTTGAAAATCTTGGACTACCATGTGGCCCATCTACAACATATAAATCGTATTTTTTTTCAATTTTAGATTCTAAATTTTCATAAAATTTAACTGGAAATTCATGAATATTTTTTTCAATTATAGGACAAATGTTTATTTTAGACCTTTTAGATAATAAAAACTGTGTTTTAAAAGCTGAAGCCCAATATTTATCTTGCTCTATTATTAAATGATTAGACTTTGTTAAATAAGAATCTAAATAAGTCGAAATAAATTTTGAAGACTCTCCTAAGCCTAATTCTAATATATTTAGTGGTTTATTATCTTTTAAAACCCTATTTAAGATATAAAAAAAGGCGTAATTACCAGCCCATCTGCCTATATTTAAAGACAGGTCTTTAACACCTTCTTGACCTCTAATACTATCATGATATATTTGACCCCACTGTAACTCTTTAAGATGTTTTATTTGCGTTTTTTGGAATGCTCTATTCTCTCTAATTAATTTTTTTATTTTATTAATCATAATTCATTTAAGACTTTAAAATTAAACAAAGCTTTACTTTGGCTTGTAGATACTAATGCTCCATTACCATAATAATCTCCTTCTTCTACTTCAAATGAAAACGCATTTTGAATCCAGTCTGAAATTTCATTATTTACTGTTATATGAGTCGTAATATAATAAGTTCCTTTATTAAGATTTAATTTATCAATTTTAAAAATTAATTTATTAACCACTTCATCATCTGAGCCACAATTAACTAAACTAGTACTTAACCAAGCTATTCTTTGTCCAAGATTATCATCTATTCTCAAATCCATTTGAACATCAATAAATTTTGCTTGCACAATATTATCTAAAATAAAGGTCATTTTAAATGGTAAACCTGTTTGTGGTTTTACATCCTCTTTTTCACCATGTACCTTAACTTCTTTTATTAATAATTTTCCATTTCCTTTTCTATCAAGAAAAATATTTACATTTGAATCGTTTTCAGAGCCTTCTAGATAAAACGTTACAGCTTCCTCTACATCTCCTTCAAATTCTGTTTTTCCATTTTTTAACACTAGCGCTCTAGTACACAGGTTTTTAACAGCAGCCATATTATGACTCACAAACAACACCGTTCTTCCTTCCCCTTTAGAAATATCCTGCATTTTACCAATAGCTTTCTTTTGAAACTCGGCATCACCAACAGCTAATACTTCATCTATAATTAAAATATCTGGTTCTAAAAAAGCTGCTACAGCAAATGCCAAACGAACGGTCATTCCGCTTGAATACCGCTTTGTAGGTGTATCAATATAACGCTCACAACCAGAAAATGCTACAATCTCATCATACTTAGCGTCAATTTCAGCTTTGGTCATCCCTAAAATGGCACCATTTAAATAAACATTTTCTTTACCTGTAAGCTCTGGATGAAACCCTGTACCTACTTCTAATAAAGACGCAACTCTACCGTTAAACTTTATATTACCAGTAGTAGGTGAAGTAATTTTAGACAAAATCTTTAACAAGGTAGATTTACCGGCTCCATTTTTACCAATAATACCTAAAACTTCTCCTTTTTTTACTTCAAAATTAATATCTTTTAAAGCCCAAACATAATCTGACTTCCCTTTTGTAGCTCTATCATTTGTATCTCCAATTTTTAAAAAGGGGTCTTCTTTACCTCTTAGAGCATACCACCAGCGCTTTAAATCGTCGCTAATACTACCAGTACCCACCAATCCTAATCGGTATTGTTTACTTACGTTTTCTGCTTTTAGTATTACATCACTCATTATATCGTATCTATAAAACTTTTTTCTGATTTATTAAAAATAATAATTCCTAAAAACAATATTACTATTGTAAAAACAACTGTAAATAATAACATTAATCCATTAAAACTTCCTGTATCTAACAAAATATAGCGCACCATTTCTATTACTACAGCTAAAGGATTGTATTTAACAATCCAAACATATGCTGGAAGTTTTTCTGCAAAATATGCTACAGGATACATTACCGCTGATACATACATTAGTAATTGCATTCCAAATTCTACTAATATTTTTAGATCTCTATATTTAGTAACCATAGATGATATAATCATTCCGAGACCTAAACCCATCATACCCATTATTAAAACCATTAGCGGAAACAATACAGTGTATCTATTTAAACTGATATCAGCTCCTTGGGTATAATAATAAATGTAAAAGGCTACAAAAATTAGAATTTGTATTCCAAAACGAACTAAATTAGAGATAACTACTGAAATAGGCATGATAATTCTTGGAAAATATACTTTTCCAAATATCCCTGCGTTTGCATTAAATGTATTTGAAGTTGCTGAAAAACAAGATTTAAAATAATTCCATATAGTAATACCAGCTAAATTAAATAAAAATGGTGGTACGCTTCCTGTGGAAATATTTGCTACATTATTAAAAATTAAAGTAAAAACTACCGAAGTAAATAAAGGCTGAATCAAATACCATAAAGGTCCCAGAATAGTTTGTTTATAAACGGTTACCACATCACGCTTTACAAAAAGCATTAGTAAATCTCTATATTGCCAAACTTCTTTTAAGTTTAAATCTAATAAATTATTTTTGGGCGTTATTTCAAAAAGCCACTTATCTTTCTGCATACATCTTTTTAATAGTGTAAATATAAATTATTTTAATAGATTTCTTATTCTTTTTGATTGAAACGTATTATTTTTACGATACTATGAGGGGAAACAATCGCTTATAGTCTTTACCAAATAAGATACACCAACTTGAAGAAAAAAACGAATCAAATTATCTCTTTTAATAATAAGTATGCTAAAGATTTTTACAACTTAAATGTAGAGTGGCTAGAAAAAAATTTTTACGTAGAACCTTATGACGAAAAAGTATTAAGCAATCCGAAAGAATCTATTATTGATCATGGGGGATTTATCTTTTTCGTAAAGCATGAAAGCAAAATTATAGGTACTGTAGCTTTAATTAATCAAAATACTTATTTTGAATTGAGTAAAATGGCCATTTCACCAGAATATCGAGGTTTAAAAATAGGTAAACAATTAATTCGTTATTGCATCAATTTTGCAAAAGAAGAGCAATGGAAAAGCATCACATTATATAGTCATAGAAAATTAGTTCCTGCTATTAATTTGTATAAAAAAGTAGGCTTTGTAGAGGTTCCTCTAGAAAAAGAGGTTCATTATGAGCGTGCTAATATTAAGATGATTTTAAATCTTTAGTTTACAAAAAACTCTGAATCCCTAAATCGTATCCTTTTAGTCCAAAACCGAATAAAACTCCGCTTGCATTTGGCGAAATATAACTGTGTTGTCTAAATTCTTCACGCGCGTGTATGTTAGAAATATGGACTTCTACAACCGGTGTTTCTATTCCTTTTACAGCGTCTCCAATACCAACAGAAGTGTGTGTGTATGCAGCAGCATTTAAAATAATTCCGTCATAATCGAAACCAACTTCATGCAATTTATCTATAATTTCTCCTTCAATATTAGATTGATAATAGTACAATTCTACAGTATCGAATTTTAATTGCAACTCTCTAAAATAATCTTCAAAAGTTTTAGAACCGTAAATTTCTGGTTCTCTTTTTCCTAAAAGATTTAAGTTGGGGCCGTTAATAATTATAATTTTCATATTTCAAAAGTACATATTTTTATATAAAAAAACGGAAGCTAATCAGCTTCCGTTTTATAAATATATTTTTCTTCACTTAAAGTCCAAACATTACTCCTAAACTAACATTAGAGAAATTTGTTCCGTCATTACTTATCCCAGAATACGAAACATTAAGTTGTGTTTTTTCTCCTATTTTGTAACCTACAATCGGTCTGTAATAGAAACCACCATCGTAATTATCATCAAGACCAACAGCATACCCAAGGTTTGCGCCTACTACAAATTTATCTGAAACATTAAATCTTGCAGCACCCGAAATCGGTAAAAAAGAAGCATCAGAAACCTCAAAAGTTCCGCCTCCAATTACATCAACATCTTTTCCAAAAAAGTGGTTATATTGTATAGAAGGCCCTAATGTAAAACCTGCTGCTACAGGATACATATAATTTAATTCTGCTCCTAATGTTAAGTTTGATAAATCTGCGGTATCACCTGTTGGTGCACCAATGTTAAAACCACCGTTTAAAACACCTTCTTGTGCACTTAATTCTCCTAAACTTGCAATTGCTAAAAATGCAATAAAAAATACTTTTTTCATAATTTTAATTTTAGATTAATTTTAAATTCTTACACAAAAATAGCTTTGTTTCTATGCTAGATTGTGCTCTATAAATTTAAAAATTGACTCAAATGATAGCGTATTTATTTAGGTTGTTTTTTTACTTTTAATCGCACCACATTAATGGTAGCCTCTTTACCTTCTTCTAAATCTGCAATAACCTCATACTCACGTCTAAAGTCATATAATTTTAATTTAGTAGTATTTGTTTTTAATTTACCAGAGTTAATTGTTACAATTTTAATTAGATTCTTATCATCATTTAAATGAACTATAATCGCCTTCTTTTTCTTTTTTACTGAATAATTTTCTAAAATCGGAATGCCATTATTTAATATGGTTATCACGTCTCCATCTTCTTTTCCATAATCCCATATTTCCATTTTCATTTTATTGGTATACACATAAACGGAAACTTTTTCACCAGATTTAATGCTAGTTTCACTAAACTTTTTTAAATAATTTTCTGGTTTAATTTCTGCTTTTACAATACTATCTACCTTCTTTATCTTATCTATTTTTACAACTTTTTTATATAATTTTTTAATCTTTTTTTCGACGAATTTGGTACTTACTAATTTTACTTTTCCTGTTGCACAGGTATCTCTGTCATCATAAATGCCAATAAAATCTCCTTCTAATGATTTCTTTTTTGAATCTCCTTTAAATTGTCCTTTAAAACTTACAAAACAGAATTCGTCTGGTAGAAATTTAGATTTTGTATATAAAATATCACTTTCTTTAAATTGAATTTCTTTATTCTTCGGATTGTAATACCCTCTTATGTAAGACTTTGTTTCATTTTCACCTGATAGGTCTGTGTAAGAATACCCTTCGATAAAACCATTATCGTTAGAATTAAACACAATTTTATATGAAATTAATTGGTTAGAATCTAAAACCAAAGCGCCAAGTAGTTCATAATCAAATTCTTTTGATTCTTGAGAAAATTGGCTCAAGAAACTCATCATACTAAAAATAATAAAAAATCCTTTTTTCATAAATATTTTACTTTATATTTGAGACAAATTAACCTAAAAATAATCAATTACTATGAAAAAATCACTAAGCATTTACACATTATTATTTGCGTTTTTTGCATTTTCTTTTAATACACAGGCTTCTTTTCCTGTAAAAAAGAACACAGAAGTTGTAGAAGTTATTAAAGATAATAAAGTTGAGCAAAAAGAAGTAACTAGTTTTGCTGCAGTTGCAAGTTCTGGAAAAAGCCAGGTTACAGCTTTACTTCTATCTATTTTCTTAGGAGGATTAGGTATTGATCGTTTTTACTTAGGTTACAATCTACTTGGTTTTCTTAAATTAATAACTTTAGGAGGATTTGGTATTTGGTACATTATTGACCTTATTATGATAGTTACTGGAGATTTACAACCAAAGAACGGAAGCTATTCTAAGACACTTTAAAAATATTTTATCGTTTTATAAAACCACCCAATTGGGTGGTTTTTTTATTTAGTAAATTTACCAGATGAATTGGCAAAACGCAATTAAAGATTATCAAATGTATTTAAAAATAGAAAGAGGCCTTTCTAAAAATACGATGGACAGTTATTCTAGAGACTTAGAAAAACTTTGTGTTTTTTTAGAGGAGAATGAAATTACCATCTCTCCTATTGCTATTGATGGTAATCTTGTAAAGCAATTTATTTATGAGGTTGCAAAAAAAGTAAATCCAAGAAGTCAGGCACGAATAATTTCTGGTTTGCGTAGTTTTTTCGATTACTTAGTTTTTGAAGATTATAGAAATACAAATCCTACCGATTTAGTGGAAACACCCAAAATTGGTAGAAAATTACCAGATACTTTAAGTCAAGATGAAATTGATGCATTAATTACGGCCATCGATTTAAGCCATTCTCAAGGAGAAAGAAATAGAACTATTTTAGAAACAATTTACAGTTGTGGTTTGCGTGTTAGTGAAGCAATTACTTTAAAGATTTCTGATTTATTTTTTGAAGAAGGTTTTATACGTGTGCTAGGAAAAGGAAATAAAGAACGTTATGTTCCTATACATACAGAAGCACAGAAGTATATTTTAATATATCAAAAAGAAATAAGAAGTCATATTCAACCCCAAAAGGGATTTGAAGATACCTTGTTTTTAAATAGAAGAGGAAAAGGTTTAACGCGTCAAATGATCTTTATGATTCTAAAAGATTTAGCGCTTAAAATCGATTTGAAGAAGAAAATAAGTCCGCATACTTTAAGACATTCTTTTGCCACCCATTTACTACAAAACGGTGCAGATTTAAGAGCCATTCAGCAAATGTTAGGTCATGAAAGTATTACCACAACAGAAGTTTATGTGCATGTAGACAAAACGTATTTAAAAGAGATTGTAGAAACGTTTCATCCTAGAAAATAAAAAAGGCCTTTAAAATTTAAAGGCCTTTTACACTACTTAAATTCTATACTATTTTATAAAAGGAAAAGGTTTTCCTATAGAATCAGTAAGTATTTCAAGATCTAAAATTTTTGCAACAGAAGCTGCTACTTGATTTGTATACAACTGCTCTTCTAAGATTATTTCTCCTTTCGCTTCAATCTTATTTCCAAAAGCAATTACCCAAACCTGATCGGTATTTTCTATTGAGTTTCCATGATGTTTCCAAGTAGCCAAAGGCTCAGTTCCTCTGCCGTGATCTGTTGTAATTATAAAAGTAGTTTTACCTTTATAGAAAGCATCTTGTTGCGTGAAGTTCCATAATTTCTGAATAAATGCATCGGTTCTTTTTGCTGATTTTAAATACGCATCATACTCCCCATCATGTGCAAAATCATCGGTTTCTCCGTATGAAATATAAACCAATTTTGGATGCTGTTTTATTAATGTTTCCAAAGCAAACTGATGTGTAAAAGCATCTAAACGAACGCCTCCCCAAGGACTTGGAATTTGATCTTGTAGTTCATTTAAGAACATTTCTTTTGCTGTTAAATCTGTTCCTTTTGCTTTCCTAAAGCCAGCGTTTACATACAAACCACTTCTTTCTTCGTTTACAATAGACGGAAAAACATCCCAACTACCAAAAGCTGCTACTTTGCCTTTATATGCATCCGTTTTTTCTGCAATTTCTAAAATTGTTTTGTTCGGATTTGGCATTTTATTATTGCTTCTTATTCTTTTATCATCTGCCTTCCCCGTTAAAATTTCATTGTAACCAGGGTATGAAAAATGCATTCCGTTTGTTAAATTCATTTTACTTCCTTCCCAACGATTTCCATGAATTTGTCCCATTTTAGAAACTTCGTTCCAGATGAAAGGGAATAAAACGGCTCTTCTTTCTTTGGCAGATTCTTTCCAAAACTGCGCTTTCAACTCTTTGCCATTCCCAACATATTCTTTATTTTCTACCAATAAAGAATCTGCACCAGAAAACAATTCTTGCCAACGCAAACCGTCTAAAGTGATGATAAAAACTTTTGACGAATCATCTTTATAAATGGTTTTTCCTTGTTTTTTTTCTGATGTGCAAGCGGCAAGTATTAATAAAAATACTACGGATACTAATTTTATACTTTTCATTATTTTATTGTTTTATTGTTTTATTGTTTTATTGTTTTAAATTTTTTTTATTTATGATCAACTACCCAATTTACAAATTGAATTCTATTACGAACGCACACATCATAAACGGTATGATTATTTAGTTTTCTGTTTAGAATTTCATCCATTAAATGATTCTTTTGCTTCTATAAAACTAGGTAAATCCCTTGATAAATTTACAGTACATAACTCGTTTATCATTTCAACCACCAAGTTAACTCTCTAATTCCGTCATTAGAACCACCAAATTGTCTTGAAATTGCTTCTGTTACATTTTCTGAATTGTTATTGTATTCATCTAAAGGATAAATCCATCTTGTTGGTGGCGTATCTGTTCCCAAATATGGAAATGCAGGATAACTTGTCCTCAAATGATCAAAATACATTTTCCAGCCTCCTTGTAAGAAAGAAGTCAAATATTTCTGAGTGATAATTAATGCTAACTTTTCTGCTTCTGAATTAGCATTCGAAAAGTTTACTTTTGGTCCAGAAATGTATTTTGTTGCTGCTGCTTGCGTATAATATTCTTCATATCCCTTTGCATAAGTATTGTAAAATTTAAAATTTGCTTTGATACCATTTTCGTAAAATGCTTGTGCATTTCCAGCAGGAATCCACCCTTTTAGTGCCGCTTCTGCTAAAATAAACTGAACTTCAGAAAAACTTAAAAGATTGTGCGCTTCTGCCGTAGGATCTTTTGTATACCTATCATTTACTTTAGAAACTTTTCCTGCAGCTGCAAGTAAATTTACATCATTATAGGCAGCAATCGGGTTTCCGCCTTCGTAAGCAGTAAAATCATCAATTGCCAAACCAGCTTCTTTTGCCTTTTTTGTTTGTCCGGAAATAGCAAACAACCTCGTATCTTCTCTTTCTTTTAATAAATTCACAAAAGTTGAAGCCATGTATAACCCTGAACCATAACTACTTGAATTAAACTCGGTATATCTAGAGTCTACTGCATCAACAAACTCTAATCTTGCACTTTCTTTTGGTGTAGCAATAATTTCTTGTGAATTATAAATGGATGCAAATTCGTTTTTTATATCTAAAGAAGTGCTTCCTGCTTTTTTAGAAAGCGTTAATAAAACTTTTAGTCTAAAAGAATTCACTAATTTCTTCCATTTATGAATATCTCCATTAAAAATTGGGTCTCCTGTAATTACGTTTCCACCATCAAGCAACAAATTTGATATTGCTAACTCATTTAAAATTCCTGTAAAAACTCCTTCTTGTGTGCTGTATTTTGGTTGATACAAAGCTTCTGTTTCTCCTCTTAAAGCTTCCGCATAAGGAACATCTCCAAAAGTTAAAGCCAAGTCATAAAAATAATAGGCTCTAAAAAAATGACCAATTCCTTTGTAAGAATCATCAGCAACTCTATCTGCTTCTTCTAACATCTTTGTTACTTGCCTTAAACTATTATAGGCATCAAAACTACTTCTATCCCATTTGTAAAATTGCGATGAACTCTCGCCATCTGTTTGTACAATCATTCTAGAAGCATACATTGCACCTGCACCGTTTACTTGAAATGCTGCTGTTGCAATATTTGTTAAAAGTAAATCTGGGTGTGTTTGACTCACTTTATTAGGGTTGTTATTAATCTCTAATTCTTCACAAGAAGAAAAGAAAGCTACAGTTATTAAAAATACTATTATTTTAAAATTTTTCATTTTATTAAAATTTAAAAGTTAAACCTAAACCTAAATATCTTGTAGAAGGGTCTTGTAAATTATCATCATTGCCAAAATCTGGATCGATAATAGCTGCTTTCTTCCAAATAAATAAATTGTATCCGTTTAAGCTTGCATTAATTTGTTTGAAACCTTCTGCTTTAATCACCTTATTTAAGTCGTAACTTAAAGCCACTGTTCTTAATTTAAAATATGTTCTATTAAAAACATTGGCAAAAATCTTACTTTCCTTTGATGTTACTTGGGCTCTGTAAGGATAGTTTTGCGACCAAGATTGCCAGCTTACAGGTTTTGTATGTGCCGAATAGGTTCTAGTATCTGCCGTTACATTTCCATTTAAATCTCTTTGTACGGAACCTCCGGTAACATTTACTCCTGTTGGTACGTAAACCGTACCAATTCCGTTCTCATATTCTGCATCTCTGTGAATTGTAGAATTTGGATGTTTACCACCCCACCACATTTTCTCTACAGTTCTAGACCTTAGCAAACCACCCCAAACACCATCAACACCAACTTTTAAAGAAAAATCTTTGTATTTAAATGAGTTTTCAAGTCCTAATCTCCAATCAGGATTTTTATTTCCTATATTTTGCTGGTATGGGTTTTTTGTTGGTAAACTAGTATTATTATCTAAAATTAATTCTCCGTTTGCAGATTTTTCCCAAACAGTTGCGTAAAAAGCGTCTGTTCTATCATTCAATCTTAAATCATTGTATTGATCTGCACCTTCATCTAATCTTGTTAAACGTTGTACTTTTTTACTCCAATTTGTTAAAACATCCCATCTAAAATTGTCATTTTTAATTGGGGTTGCTGTAATTGAAACTTCATACCCGTTTGTTGTAAATTGATGTGCATTTTCTTTTCTTGATGAAAAACCAGAACCTAAAGAAATTGGTAAGTTTATAATAGAGTTTTCATCTATAGCATTGTAGTATGCAAAATCTAAACTGATTCTATTTCTTAAGAAACCTGCACTGAAACCTACTTCTACGTTTGTAGTTAAAGAGCCTTCTATATCTGGATTCACCAAGCTACCGGAGTACGATAATTGCGGACTTCCATCAAAAGTACCTGCATTGTCATAATAAGAATTTATTTGATACGCACTCAAAGACCTTTTTACTTGTGCCCAAGAACCAAAAACTTTTAAATAATTAATTGCTTCTGGTAATTCAAACCATTCAGAAACCAACGTACTTAAAGAAACTGATGGGTAAAACAAAGAATTATTATCTGTTGGTAACGTAGAGTGTTTGTCTGTTCTACCTGTGAATGTTAAGAATAGTTTAGCATCAAAATCTAATTCTAACATCCCGTAGAAGCTATTTACAGATCTTTCAGAAAAATCTGTAGTTCCTTTAATATTTCCTTTGGTATTATTTAAACTATACAATTCTGGTACAATAATACCATCTGTAGCATTATATTCCTGCTGATATTTATGATACTCTGACGATGCACCGGCATTTGCATTAAAAGAAAACCGGTCTGAGATCTCTTTATAATATGTCATTAACAAATTATAATCTACATCTAAAGAGTTGGTGTTCCATGTTTTATAATCACCATCTCTTGGGTCTCCATAATTTAAATAAGATTTTGGACTTTCTCTATTTTCAAATCGATCTTTCATAACTGCAGAACCCATTGCTTGCAGACTAAAATCATCTGAAATCTGATAACTTAATTTCATTTGTCCGTTTAGAACATTAGAATCATATTGCTGATTTAGCTCATGTGCAGCAAAATAAACATTGTTATACCAAGCATAATTATAGTTTGCTTGTCGATACCCTTCTTGACCAGGAATATACCTGTGTTCATTTAACTCTTTACCATTTACATCATCTCCCATCCAAATTAAAATGGTGTACATGTGGTTTTTGGGCCCGTAACCATGTCTAGGATAATTAGGAGAGAATACTTTATTGTAAGCAAGTTTGCTATCTAAAGTTAATTTATCTGATAATTTTGTTGATGCATTAAAAGTTAAACCGGCTGTTTTTACACTTGTATTTGGCACCCTACCCGTGTGAGATTTATAATTACCAGATAACCTAAAAGAACCTTTTTCTGTAGCATTTGATACAGAAAACGATGTGGTATTTATCACTGCAGTTTTTAAGAAATCTTTTAAATTATTATGATATTCCCAAGGAATAGGTACTCTAGAATAGCGAGATTTGTCATCATATTTTGTTCCACTAACATCTCCCCACCAAGGAGTAATTTCTCCATTTACATTGTCTAAAATAGGGCTATTCCATTGAGCTATTTTTACACCTGGTTCAAATTTTGGTCCCCAAATCATGTCTCCATCAGAAATACCTCCATCTTGTCCGTCCCAAAATTCATATTTTCCGTTAGAACCGCTTCCGTAGGCTGTTTGCGTTTCGGGAAAAACTGTAAAACCAGCACTAACCATCGTATTGTGAGCAACTGTTATTTCTAATCCATCAGCCTTTTTTCCTTTTAAAGTTGTTATTTGAACTGCTCCATTACCGCCTCTATAACCGTATAGAGCAGAAGCAGAAGTCCCTTTTAAAACTGTAATGTCTAAAATATCATCTGGTGAAATATCAAAGAAATCTGTACTTACAGGAATGCCGTCTACAACAATTAGAGGTGTTTTACCTCTTAAAGAAAAAGAAGGAGCTTGAAATAAACCGGTTGGATTGCTTACCGTTAAACCAGCGACCTTACCAGTAATTAAACCTGCAACATTGGGTGCTATAATTTCTTTAACTGCTGCTGCATCTATTTTTTGAGTGGCATACCCTACTTTCTTTTGTGCTCTTTTAATACCTAGAGCTGTTACAATAATTTCATTTAACATATTCTCTTCTGGCAGCAAACTAATAACAATGTCTTTTTTTTTTCCTATTATAATTTCTTGACTGATATATCCTAAATAAGTTATTTTTATAATACTTTTTTTGTCTTTATATGCTATTCTAAAATTTCCGTCAAAATCAGATGATGTCCATTTATCGCCATTTAAAATATGAACGGTTGCACCCGGCAAGGGACCTCCTGTTTCTTCTAAAATCTTCCCTTTTAACTCTTGCTGTGAAAAAGCAATTTGGCTTAGAAAAAATGACATTAAAATTAAAAAATTGTGTTTCATTTTGTAGTTATGTTTAGTTTATTATTTGACTACAAAGCAAAAACACTTAAGTTAAACTAACATATAGTAGATGTTAGTTTATAGCACACAATATGGTAATACAGCTTAAGGTTTGGTTACCTAAACGAAGCTTTTCTATAGAAAATTAACATTAATTTTAAAATAGAGGGCATAAAAAAACCTTGAGTATATACTCAAGGTTTTTAATATTTATATTTAAAGTAAAAAAGTTACTTCGCTACATTCACAGCTCTTGTTTCTCTAATAACTGTTACTTTTACTTGACCAGGATATGTCATGTCATTCTGAATTTTCTGAGAAATACTAAATGATAATTCAGATGCTTTTGCATCATTTACCTTTGTACTTTCTACCATTACTCTTAATTCACGTCCTGCTTGAATAGCATACGCTTTTTGTACCCCATTAAAACCAAATGCAATATCTTCTAAATCTTTTAAACGCTGAATATAAGAATCTAATACTTGGCGTCTCGCTCCTGGTCTTGCACCAGAAATAGCATCACAAACTTGTACAATTGGCGATATTAAACTCTTCATTTCAATCTCGTCATGGTGCGCTCCAATAGCATTACAAACATCTGGCTTTTCGCCATATTTCTCAGCCCATTGCATTCCTAATAAAGCATGCGGAAGTTCACTTTCTTCATTTGGTACTTTACCAATATCATGTAATAAACCTGCACGTTTTGCAACTTTAGAATTTAAGCCCATTTCTGCGGCCATTATTCCACATAAGTTAGAAACCTCTCTAGAGTGTTGTAATAAATTTTGTCCGTAAGAAGATCTGTATTTCATTCTACCAACCGCTTTAATTAACTCAGGATGCAATCCATGAATCCCTAAATCGATTACCGTCCTTTTACCAACTTCTATAATTTCTTGTGTAATTTGTTTTTCTGTCTTGCTTACAACTTCTTCAATTCTTGCAGGGTGTATTCTACCATCTGTAACTAATTTGTGCAATGATAAACGTGCAATTTCTCTTCTAATAGGATCAAAACAAGAAAGAATAATTGCATCTGGAGTATCATCTACAATAATTTCTACACCAGTAGCAGCTTCAATAGCTCTAATGTTACGCCCTTCTCTACCAATAATTCTTCCTTTTACATCATCTGATTCTAAATTAAATACAGAGACACAGTTTTCTACTGCTTGCTCTACACCAACTCTTTGAATGGTTCCTAAGACAACTTTTCTAGCTTCTTGCTCTGCTGTTAATTTTGCTTCTTCAACAGAAGTTTGAATAAAAGCCATTGCTTCTGTTTTTGCTTCATCTTTTAAAGAAGAGATCAACTCTTTCTTAGCTTCATCTGCCGAAAGACCAGAAATTTGCTCTAACATGTCTACATGCCGCTTGTGCGTTTTATCTAGTTCCTCTTCTTTTTTCTCAAGAAAATCTAATTTTTGATTGAAGTCTTTATCTTTCTGTTCTACAGAACGATTTAATTTCTTATGCTTATCAACTTCAGAAGCCACTTGAGATTCTCTATCTCTAATACGTTTTTCAACATCAGAAATTTTCTTTTCTCTACTTAAGATTACTTTTTCATGCTCAGCTTTAAGCTCAATAAACTTTTCTTTTGCTTGTAAAATTTTATCTTTTTTTATTGAATCTGCATCAATTTTTGCTTCCTTTATAATAGAAGAAGCTTCTTTTCTTGTTGCGTTCAATAATTTCTTTCCTTTAGATTTTTCAATTGCTTTTGCAATAATAAAACCAATTACAATTCCTATAATTCCCACTATAATGGGAAGTAACTTTTCGTCCATAATTTAAATTTAATATATAAAAAAAGCCTACGATAGTTTGGTTTTTTAAACTCCATTATGGTTATTTATAGGACTAACTAACTGTTCAAGGATCCACTTGTTACTAAAAAATTTAGTAGCTATGGCTTGCTTTAGTAGTTAAGACTCATCCTTCATAATTGAATCGTGTTGAGTTTAATAAACAATTTACTAACGTAGGCAGTGTGTTGTTAATGTATTTTAAAGAACTTATTTTAAATGAGTATTAACCAAATTGGTCAACTCTTTTAATCTATTTATAGTTTCAGAATTTTCAGAACCTTTTTCTAGTGTAGAAATTTCTAATTTAGAAGCAAATTGTAATGCACACATCGCTAAAACATCTTGTTTGTCGCTAACTGCATAATTTTGCTCATAAGTAGAAATTAATTTATTAATAGCCGTTGCTGCTTTTCGCATTCCTTCTTCTTCTTTAGTGTTGTTTACACTTAAAGGATAGGTTCTACCAGCTATAACTATTTTAATTTTTAATTTTCCCACAATAAAAAGAACTTTATTCTTGTAACTGAATAATACATTTATCAATTTCTCGAATTAATGTATTTATTTTGAGTTTTGTATCTCTTGTATTTGTACCACTGCCATCTATAGTTTTTGCAATTTTAAGTAAATCATATTGTTTTTTTTGATTTGCTATTATTTGCGCTTGTTCTAATATTTCTTGTTGAAAATTAGTAGAACTTTGAAGCAAAATTTCATTTTCTTTTTTTAAAAATTCATAATTAGAAAGCAAGGTTTGTAACCTATCTTCCAGTAAATGAATTGCTTCTAAGGTAATACTCATAAACTTATTAGAATAAAACTATACACACAAAGTTAATGTTCTGTTTTATATATTACAAGATTTAATTGACATTTTAATAATACACTGATGTTAAACCATTTAAAGGAAAATGTTTTTTACTACTTTTGTGTAAAAAATTAGACGACTTGAAACAGCAACTGCTACTCTTATTATTAATACCCTTTTTAAGCTTTTCACAAGAGAAATACCCTAAAGATTATTTTCAAAATCCGTTAAAGATTCCCTTAATTCTCTCGGGGACTTTTGGCGAGTTAAGAAGCAATCATTTTCATTCTGGTTTAGATATTAAAACACAAGGTAGAACAGGTTTAAAAGTAGTAGCAGCTGCAGCGGGTTATGTCTCTAGAATAAAGGTGCAGCAATATGGTTATGGAAAAGCTATTTATGTAACGCACCCCAACGGTTTTACTTCTGTTTATGGGCATTTGAGTAAATTCAATGTCGAAATTGAAACGTATGTAAAAAACATTCAGTACAAAAAAGAGAATTATGAAACTGGGAATTTATTTCCTAAAAAGAATAAATTCATCATAAACAAAGGAGATTTAATTGCTTTTTCTGGTGATACAGGCGGTTCTGGTGGACCACATTTACACTTCGAAATTAGAGATACCACCACAGAAAAAGTGATCAACCCAATGTTATTTGGCATTACTGTTCCCGATACTAAAACACCAACCATACAATCACTACAGGTATATCCTTTAAGTATCGATGCTAGAATAAATCAACAATACAATAGCTATAAAATAGACGTTAAAAATTTAGGAAATGGAAAATATTCGGCGCAAAGAATTTCCGCAAGCGGAACCATTGGTTTTGGCATAAATGCTTTTGATAGACTTAATAATGCTTGGAATAAAAACGGAATTTACAGTCTTGAAATGCTGGTGAACGGAAAAAGGCATTATTACCATGATGTAGAAACTTTTTCTTTTGCAGAAAGTAAATATTTAAATCTTTTAATTGATTATGAATATTACAAAAACTACAAAAGTAGAATCCAAAAAACATTTAAAGTTCCTAAAAATAAGCTTTCTATTTATAAGGATTTAATTGACAATGGTAAAATATTTATTAAAAACGGACTAAATTATGTTGTTGAAATTATTGCTAAAGATTTTACAGGAAACACAAGTTCTGTAAAAATTTCTATTGCGGGGAAAGACAGTAATTCTATCTTTAAAAAACAAAAAGATGCTACGAACTATAAAATTATTGCTACCAATTTTCAGAAGTTTTCAGAAGAAAATGTTACAGTTGCTTTTCCTAAAAACACCTTCTATGAAAATATTTTTTTAGATTTTAAGGTGGCTAATGGCATTGCTAAAATACATACTCCAACAATTCCTTTAGATAAAAGTTACACCTTAACTTTTAATGTTTCTAAATATTCTGAAGAAGAAAAAGAACAATTATATATTGCAAATATTGAGTATGAAAAATACCCAAGATACGTTTACACCAGAAAAAAGGACAGTACTTTTTATACCACAACAAAAACCTTAGGGAAATACACTTTAAAAACCGACAAGCTAAAACCAAAAGCGAGCATACTTTATATTAAAGACAAACAATGGATTAGTAATTCAAAAACTATAAAAGTTAAAATTTCTGATGCAGATTCTGGTGTAAAAAACTGGCGAGCAACGATAGATGGTGCATGGGTTTTAATGCAATACAATCATAAAAAAAACATACTTACCTATAATTTTAGTGATAAAAAATTGGTTGGTAGCAAACATATCTTTAAGATTGTAGTCTCAGACAATGTAGGCAATACTACAGAACGTTCTATTACGTTCTGTAAAAAACAAGCAAAATAACACATCCGTGAAAAAAATATTTATACTCATCTTATTATTACCGCTGTGTGCTTACGCTCAGAAAATAACTATTTTAAAAGGAACTGTAAAAAACAAAGACAAAAACCCTATAGAAAATGTTTCTGTAAAATTTGGGGAGACAGGAACTGTTACAGATGAAAATGGTAATTATTCACTTAGAGTTCCTTATCAGGAAGAAATTACTGTAAAGTTTAGCCATATTTCTTATCGAAAATTTTCTCATAAAATAACTGCAAAAAGTAGAAATGCCATCCGCTTCTCTCCTATTTTATCTTTAAGAACAGAAAAATTAGCAGAAGTAATTGTAAAAGACCGAAGAAAAGAAGCACAAGGAATTACAACCATAGATGTAGCTAAAGCAAAAGTAATTATAGGTGCAAATGCAGGTGTAGAAAACATCTTAATGACATTACCAGGTGTAAATAATAATAATGAATTAAGTACACAGTATAATGTTAGAGGTGGTAATTTTGATGAAAACTTAGTGTATGTAAACGGTATTGAAGTGTACAGACCTTTTTTAATACGTTCTGGCCAGCAAGAAGGTTTAAGCTTTATAAACCCTAACATGGTGCAGAATATCAATTTTTCTGCGGGTGGTTTTCAAGCAAAATATGGTGATAAATTATCGTCTGTTTTAGATATTACCTATAGAAAACCAAAAGAGATAGCAACTACTATCGATGCTAGCTTATTAGGTGGAAGTGTAACTTTCGAAAGTCCGTTTTTAGACAATAAGCTTTCTGTTATTACGAGTTTAAGATATAGAGACAATAGCTTATTTGTAAATAGTAAACAAATAGAAACTAATTTTAGACCAAAATTTACAGATCTACAATCTTTTGTTACGTATCAATTTTCAGAGAAATTTTCTTTGAATTATTTAAGCAACTTCTCTTTAAATAACTACAATTATCAACCTATATCTAGAAGAACACGTTTTGGTACCGTTGTAAATCCTTTAGAATTAACCGTTTTTTATGACGGTAAAGAAGAAAATAATTATTTCACCCTTTTTAATGCAATTTCTGGAGATTTTAAAGCAAATGAAGCCTTGTCTTTTAGAGGAACAATATCTAGCTACAACACGCAAGAAGAAGAATATTACGATATATCAGCAGCTTATAATCTAGGGGAAGTAGATGCAAATATTGGTTCAGAAAATTTTGGAGAAGTAGATTTCTCTCAAGGAATAGGCTCTCAATTAAACCATGCAAGAAACGATTTAGATGCATTGATAAATAATGTGCAAATAAGAGGAACGTATAAAAAAAATAGGCAACAATGGGATTTTGGTGTAAAATATCAACATGAAGACATTAGAGAACGCAATAGAGAATGGGAAGTAATCGATTCTTTAGGGTTTTCTATTCGTCCGCCAAATAGCTTAACAAATAACCAACCTTATGAATCTTTTGAAGGGCCAATAACTCCTTTTCAAAATATTAGAGAAGACAATACAGTTACAATCAAACGTTTTTCTGGGTTTGTTCAATTTAATGAACGCTTATTCTGGAATGATACCGAAGTTTGGTTTAATCTTGGCGTTAGAGCTCAAAATTGGACCGTTAAATCCGAACAAAATTCTTCAAGCAATCAGACTATTATTAGTCCGAGAGCACAATTTTCTATCAAACCAAATTGGGAAAAAGACATGTTGTTTCGTTTTTCTGGAGGCTGGTATTCACAGCCACCTTCTTACAGAGAATTAAAAAATTACAATGGAAAAATAAATACAGCGGTAGAAGCACAAAAATCGATTCACCTTGTTGCTGGTTTAGATTATAGTTTTAATATGTGGGAAAGACCTTTTAAACTAACCACAGAGTTGTATTACAAAGATTTAAGCAACATTAATGCGTACGCTGTAGATAATGTAAGAATTAGATACAGAGCAGACAATGTCACTACTGGGTATGCACAAGGTTTTGATCTCCGTTTAAATGGAGAGTTTGTTCCGGGCAGTGAAAGTTGGGTGAGTTTAGGGTATTTGAAAACAGAAGAAAATATTGACAATAGAGGAACTATTTCTAGACCATCTGATCAGCGTTTAAAATTTGCTATCTTGTTTCAAGATTATGTGCCAAATTTACCAAATTTAAAAGCATATTTAAACCTAGTTTATAATACCGGCGTTCCTGGTGGTGCGCCTGCCTATGCAGATGTCTATAAATTTCAAGAACGTTTAAGAGATTATAAAAGAGCAGATTTGGGTGTTTCTTATGTTTTTGCGGATGCAAACAAGCAATACACAACAGGTTGGTTGTCTAAGTTTAAAGAATTAACTGCTGGATTAGAACTTTTTAATATGTTCGATATTCAGAACTCTATCACCAATACTTGGGTAAGAGATGTGTATTCTAAAAACCAATTCGGTATTCCTAATTTTATGACGGGTAGAGTTTTAAATTTTAAAATAAGTATGAAGTTTTAAAGCTATAAAATTTACAAATAATAAAAAAGCGAGCAGATTAAAATCTACTCGCTTTTTGAATTTACTTCTTTTCCTTTTTTTTTAATTTTTAATTAATTTCTGATTGATAAATCCTTTATCGGTGATAACTCTTAGATAATAAATTCCGCTAGACAAGTTTTCAATATTTAATTTACTTGTTTTTACTTTTATTAATTTTTTACCTACTAGATTATAAACTTCTATGGTTTCTAGAATCAAACCATTAGACACTGAAACGTGAACAGCTGTTGTTGCAGGATTTGGATATATAGAAATATTGTCCTTTAGAAAATCACTCTCAAGAGATAATACCTTACATGAGCTGCTATAATTTGCCGCTATATCCTTTTTCCAATTGGTATTATTTACTGCTGCTGTAACATCGTCTACTTCGATACACGTTAAATTTACATTGCCTGTAGCATCTAATTTTAAAATAATTGTATTTGCTCCGTTTTTAATATTTAAAGTTGTTAAGTTATTATGACTCACATTTAATTCTGTAATGGATGTGATTTGAGAAATATCTATCGCTGCTATTAAATTATTAGCAACATTTAATACTTTTAATTTATTACTGCTTCTTGCCAAAGTTCTCTGCGCTCCTGTTATTCTTGAAGAAACAACCACAGAATTAGCATTTAACAAACTACTAATATCTGTAATACTGTTTCCAGAAATATTTATACTGGCTGCATTTGTAAATGCTTCTAAACCGACAACTGATGTAATATTTTGACCGCTTAAATCTAAATCTCCCGTAAAAGCTTGTGCTTCTTCGTATGTAATTACTCCATCGCCATCATCATCTAAGCCAACTAAAGTAGACAACGCTGTTTCTAAATTCTCATCTGTTGTGTACACTTCCCATTCCGAAGAACAATCTGTATTATAACTTGCAGTTGCATCTTTATTGCTCCAATTATTTGTTGAAAAAATAACGTCATCTACCGCAATACAAGCTAAGTTTAAATTGTTTGTAATATTAAAATCTAGAATTGCTGTATGATTGCCATTTTTTAAATAAGCTCTTTCTAATAAATTGTCATTTAAAATTAATTTGGTAAGGTTTGTATTTTGATTGATATCAATATTTACCATTTTATTATTATTTGCAATAAATTCTGTTAACAATGTATTCTTTAAAATATCTATGCCTGTAAATTGATTATCATGAATCCATAAACGTTGTAAAATTGTGTTTTTTGAAACATCTAGTGCTATTATTTTGGTGGTGCTCACATCAATTCTTTCTAAAAGAGTATTTTTTGAAACATCTAAAGCGATGAGATCATTCTCTCCTACTCTTAAATCTGTAAGTTTTAGATTATTCGTTATGTCTAAAGCAGTAATTTTACTATCTGAAAGGTATAATCTTGCTAAATCGGGTAACAGACTAACATCTATTGAAGTAATGCTTGTTTTCCAAAAGTGAACTCTCCAAAGCTTTGTATTATTCGATAAATCTACACTGCCTAAATTAAAATTCCAATCAAAATTAATTTGTTCTAAAAGCACATTATTTGATAAATCTATACTTGTTAACTCATTCTGATTTGCCCAAATTCTCTTTAACAATACATTTGAAGAAACGTCTAAAGTTGCTATTTGATTTTCAAATAAATAAAATTCTTCTAAATTAACCAATGCACTTACAGTAATATTAGAAATTTGGTTTTTACCAACGCTTAACCAGGTTAATGCTGTATTATTGGAAAGATCGATACTTGTAAGGTTATTTTCTTCTACATTTAAAAAAGTTATTTTTGTGTTTTGGGATAAATCGATATTGGTTAAATTATTATTTCGAACATTTAAACCTGTAATATTTATAAAAGCTTCAATTCCTGTTAAATCAGAAATACCTAAACCTTCTCCTGTTAAAGTTTGCGTGATTGCTGCTGCTTCAGATACCTGAATTTCACTATCACCATTACTATTAATAAAACTATCCGCAACTAATGCTGCTTTCATATTCACATCTGGTATGACAACTACTGGCGCTAAATTACAGTCCGTAGAAAAATTAGCGTTGGCATCTATACTTGTCCAATTTGTTGCAGAATACGTTGCATCATCAACCTGAATGCATGTTACATTCGGATTATTCTGTAACTGAATCTCCGTAATTAAAGAATTGTTTCCATTTTTTAAATTTATCGTTGTTAAATTAGCATTATCACTTGCATATAGTCTTGTTAGTGCTAAATTTGTTGATACATCTAAAGTAGAAATACCTGTATTGTAAACTGCTAAATTAAAGATTTCAGGATTTTGACTAATATTTAACTGCATTAAATTCTGATTGTTTGGCAACCATAATTGCTCTAATGTACTATTCTTTGTAACATCTAAAGATGCTATTTCTGTTTGTTCTGCTGTAATTACTTTTATTACTGAGAGCGCAGAAACATCTAACGAAACTAACGGATTTATACCAACAGCTAAATTTTCTACTAAAACAGTCTTTGATAAATCTACCGACGTTAATTGATTTCCTTCTAACCATAGTATTTTTAAGGCCGAATTTTGTGAAAGATCTATAGAAGTCAATTGATTATTATAGATTCTTAAATCTACTAATAAAGGATTATTTGTAATATCTAAAGAAGTTAATGCTCCTTCATAAATAGATAGTCTTTCTAACAATGTGTTTTGACTAAGAGCTACCGTAGTAAATGCATTACCATTTGCATAAAGTCTTTTTAAATTTGTTAGATTGGTTATTTCTAAATTAGACAAACCGCAGCTCCAAACATATAAACGCTCTAATAAAGTATTGTTAGCAACATCTATGTTTCCTAAGTTGTTATTTGAAGTATTTAACCATATTAGGTTTGCATTTTGAGAAACGTTTATCGTTGTTAAAAGATTATTATGTACAAATAAATCTTTTATATTTACCAACATACTAACGTCTATACTTGTAATTTGATTATACATCACCCCCAATCTCTCTAATAAAGTATTGTTAGAAACATCTACAGAAGTTAATTGATTACCATTTAAAAATAAATTAGATAATGCTGTGTTCTGCGATAAATTTATAGTAGAAATTGTATTATTTGCTGCTTCTAAAGAAACCAAATTAGGCATTGCTTCAAGTCCTGTTAAGTCTGTAATTTTAGCAAAAACGTTTGGTAATAATACATTATTTGTAGGGTCTGAAATTTTTAAACTATCAATTGCTACTGCTTCAGATTCTAAAATGTAACCATTTAAACCATTTTGATCAAACCCTAAATCTATTAAAGCTTGCTCAAAATTTGTGTCTGGAATTGCTATAGGAAGATCATTATTTGCAGGCGCAGTATACCCACAATCTGAATTAAAAATAGAGGAAGAACTTACATTCGTAAAGTTAGACATTGCAAAATTCACATCATCTACCTGAACACAGGTTAAATTCGGATTATTAAGTAAATCTAATTCTGAAATAAGATGATTATAGTTATTGTTTAAATTTATCTTAGTAATACTAGGTAAGTCTTTTGCTACTAATTTTGTGATTGCGTTTGAACCTAAATCTAATTCCGTTAAATTATTTTCTGAAATGTCTAAAACCATCAAATTACCGTTATTAGACACATCTAATGTCGTTAGTAAATTTGCTTTCACATGTAGTTCTTTCAATTTTGTGTTGTTGCTTATATCTAAAGCCGCAAGATTACTATTGCTAACACCAAGTATTTCTAAAGAACTTAAAGTACTAAGATCTATAGTGCCCAATTCATTATTCAGAAGATTTAATTCTTTAAGGCTTGTTAAACCAGCAATATTTAAAGAGGTTAAATCAACATTTTGAGCATCTAGATTAATCGTTTCTAAATCAGGAAATACTGAAGCATCAAAACTAGAAATATTATTTTGTTTTAAATCAATATATTGAAGACTAGAAGTACCTACAAAAGTAGAAATAGTATTAGTAGCTGCATAAACTGCTAAAAGATTTGGATTACTAGAGAAATCTAATGAGGTTATTTGATTGCCATAAAGAGCAGCAGCTTCTAGTAATGGATTATTACCTACATCTAGAATACTTAGTTGATTGTAAGCTAATACAAAAGACTTTAGTTTCGTATTTTGACTTAAATCGATATTTTGAATGGCTGTTAAACCTATCTGAAAATTATCTAGATTAGTACAACCCGTAATATCTACAAACGCTAATGAACTATTAAAATTAAAATTCATCGTGGTAATCGCAGGATTATCTGCAAGTATTACTGAAGTTAATTCCGTTTGATTTGCACCAACATAATTCAAAAATTGAAGTCCGGTTACATCTAACTCTGTTATAGGATTGTTAGAAAAATTTAATCTTTTTAAATTTGTGAAAGACTTTATCCCTTCTAAACTTGATATATTTTTGTCACTTAAAACAAGTTTAGTAATGGTATCTACTTCTACTTCTAAAATATTCCCATTTAAACCATTAGAATCTAATCCTAAGTCTATTAAAGCTTGTTCAAAATTTGTGTCTGGAATTGCTACCGTTATAGGTTCTACAAAACAATCTAAACTATAATTTGCAGCATCACTAATATTTGTCCAATTTGTTGTTGCATAACTAACATCATCAACTTCAACGCAGTTTAAATTTATATTGTCATTAAAATTAATATCTGTAATTAAACCATTAGCACCATTTTTTAGATTGATTTTTTCTAAGTTATTATTGTTTACATAAACTCTTGTTAGCTTGTTGTTTTTAGATAAGTCTATTTCTGTAATCAAATTATTTTCAAAACCGATACCTTCTAAAAGTATATTCTGGCTAACATCTATGCTACTAATTTGGTTTGTATGAAACCATAAACCTGTTAAACTTGTATTCTTAGTTACATCTAATGCTGTTAATTGATTTTCTCTAACTGAAAAAGTAACCAACGCTGTGTTTTGTGAGATGTCTATTGAAGTCAATTGATTTTGAAAAATGCCTAAATATGTTAATGCTACATTATTAGTTACATTTATTGAGGTCAACTGATTTTGATAAATTGCCAAAAAGGTTAGTGCTGTATTATTTGTTAAATTTACAGTACTTAGTACATTATTTTGAATCTGGACACTAACTAATTGCGTATTTGCAGAAAAATCAATTGAGGTTAACTGGTTATTTTGAGCACTTAGAAACTGTAAATTTGGTAAATTAGAAGTATCAAAAGAAGTAAAATTATTGTCATTAATTTGTAAATTTACAAGCAAACTATTTTGTGATAAATCTATTGTAGAAAATCCATTTTCAAAAACACCCAAACCAAGAAGATTTGTATTTTGCGTTACGTCTAAACTTGTTAATTGCGTACCGCCAACCCAAAGTGCTTCCAAATTTAAATTTTGCGTTACGTCTATAACGCTAATATTAGAATATGCTAAATCTAAGTGCTTCAAATTAGAAAAATTAGTTACGTCTATTACTGAAATTGGGTTATTACGTAGATAAATTGCCCTTACTAAATTACTGTTCGAAAAGCTAATAGTTGTAATACTATTACCATCTGCATAAAGACTAATAAAGTTCGTGTTTTGTGATACATCTAAGGCACTAAGATTATTATTTGAAATTTGTAATAACGTTAATTGATTGTTGTTTTGTAAATTAATTTCAGACAAATTATTATTATCAACATATAAGTCGGTAAGATTTGTAAAGGCTTCAATTCCTGTTAAATCTGAAATATCTTTAGAAGATAAATTCAAATCGGTAATATTTACTGCATCTGCATTTAAAATATTTCCATTTAAGCCATTAGTATCAATACCTAAATCAATTAAAGTCTGTTCGAAATTTGTGTCTGGAATTGCTACTGTTTGCGCTAATAAATTCAAGCTCAAAAAAAGGATTCCTAAAGAAAGTAGTTTTGTTTTCATCTTCGTTTTGTGGTGTTTATGGTTGTATAATAGGTAATGATCAAAAGTAGTTTTAGTTATAAAGCAATAAAATACCTAGCAGTAGGTATATTGTAGAGTTACATCAACTCAAAGGCTTTGGCATACTGATACCAATCGAAAATTGATTTTAAGTTTAGTTTTTGTTTGATTCGTTTTCTGTGAGTTGAAACGGTTGAGGTTTCAATAAAGAGTATTTTAGCAATCTCATGTGAGCTTTTCCCATTAATAACCAAAATAAAAACCTCTTTCTCTTTGTCGGTTAAAGAGTTAAATTTCTTCTTATTTCGAGTAGCAAATTGCCTGTTTTTTTCTAACTCTTTAGAAAACGAAATTAGTTTTGGTAAATCTTCAGGCAAAACATCAAAGAAAAAAAGGAAGTCTTTTATAAAACTAATAGGCAGTTTTTTCTCATTCCACAGTATATTATGTTGCGGAACAGGTTTAGTTTGTGCTGTGTCAAATAATTTTATAACCCCCATTATACTTACCTTATTTAAAGCCTAACAAATTTAATTTGTCTTACAAAAAAAAAACCATACTTTAGTAGGGTCTTTTTTCTAATCTATACTCAAAGTGAAACTTAAATTTATTTTTTATTTATTTTTTTACTCAGCGCTTATTTTCTCTCAAGAAGATTCGATATCAATTTATAGGGATCTAAAAACCTTTTATATTGATGATAAAGAACAGCATACAGTTATAGATATTATAAATAAGTATGAAGAAGGAGAATTCTTCCAAGAGAAAAATCAAAAGATTTATAAAAATTTAGGCACTAAAATCTTATGGCATCACTTCGCTGTAAAACCATCAAAAATAATTACCAAAAACAAATACTTTACAATTTCTAATACCTATTTACCGTACGGAAAAATATATTTAAGAAAAGGAAATAAGGTAGATACGCTATACGAAGTTTCAAACAACAAGCTTTTTCCTCACAAAAATATTTTTTATAGAAACCCCGTTTGGAAAATTCCTGTTGACACCTTATTAACAACAGATGTTTTTTTAAAAATTAAAAATAATAATGGTAGAACTAGAATGGCATTGTATCTAGAAACAGAAAATCAATTTTTAAAACGCGTAGAAACAGAATATTTCTATTTTGGTTTGTTTATTGCTTTTCTTATTTCCATGACTTTAATTTTAGTTTTTTTTGCTGTTCTAAAAAAAGAATATGCTGTCTTATTTTATGCACTTTATAGTATTACTGTTTTATTTGAGTTTCTTGCAGGTAAAGGTTTAGGTGTTCAATATTTTTGGTCAGACAGTACTTTTATTACAAACAATATTAGAAGTTTTAGTCAGACTGTTGGTGTATTCTGTATTGGTTCTTTTTATATGAAGTTTTATAAACTAAAGGCCTCTCAAACGATCACTAAAGGAATCTTTAAATGGGGAACGTTTTTAACAATTCCTATTATTTTATTGTATGCTTATAAATATTTTTTTGGTGGCTTTGTTACTTTATACCTTGCCGTTTGGTCGGTTTTAAAAATAATTGTATTTATTTGGGTTTTAACACACCTATATTTAACTATAAAAAAACAACTACCAATATATTTAGTCATAGCATTTATTTTACCCATTTTAGCAGTAATTAATGGGCAAATCATGAATCCTAGTGTAGAAAATAGTCTAGCTATCAAATTAAGCGGTCCTAATATTTACTACATCATGCTTTCCTTAGAAATTTTATTATTTACTAGATATATTTTTGGTTCTGTGATAGATACACAAAGAAAATACTTTAAACTAAAAAAAGTAAGTGACGAGTTAAAGTATCAGTTTCAAAATAAAGCCTTAGAAATTCAGCAACAAGAGCGTAATAAATTAGTACACAATGTGCATGATACTTTTGGTGGTTATTTAGAAGCTTTAAAATTACGTTTATTACAAAAAACGGAAAATACACCAGAAAAAATTCAAGAAATCTTAGATGCTTTTTATAATGATTACCGCTACTTATTAAATAGTTTACATGTTCCAAAAATTAATTCAGAAAATTTTATTACGAGTTTAATCGAGTTTTGCGAGAAGTTAGATGCACTTACAAGTCAAAGAATTAATTACACTTTTACGATTGACTCCATAGATTTACAGCAAGAAAAATGTGTTCACTTGTATCGAATACTTTCAGAATTAACCACAAATGCTATTAAATATTCTGAAGCAACCGAAATAAATATTTCAATCAACCAAAAAACAGAAGGATTTGTTCTTTTAGAAGTTTCTGACAATGGGATTGGTTTCAATCAAAATAAAATACAGAAAACAGGTTTTGGTTTAAATAGTGTAAAAAATAGAGTCGAACAAATAAATGGTACTTTAGAATGTATTTCTAATAAAAAAGGAACCGTATTTAAAATAGAAACTCCTATAAATGATTAAAAAACCGATAAGAATTGTTATTGCAGACGACAATCGCTTTTTCTGTGATGCGTTAAAAGACAGCTTAAATATGCATGAAGAGCTAAATGTTGTCGCTACTTTTACAACCCTAAAAGAACTCTTTAAATTCACGAATTTTTATAATTTAGATGTTTTAATTTTAGACGTGAACTTTAACAGCAAATGTTCTTTAGACTTTATTGATCAAATAAAACCAACAGATAAAACATTTAAAATCATTGCCTTAACAACAATGAATAATAATTTCATAAAAGAAAAGGCAATAAATAATGGTGTCGATATTTTTGTAGGAAAAGACGGTAATTTAGAAAATTTCAAAGAAATCATCCTACATTGTTTTGTTGATAAAACGATAAAGCCCAGTAAAATTTCCTCAAAAATAAGTGTTGATAATTATACATTTACAAAACGTAAATTAGAAATTTTACAAGCATTGTTTAATCATTCCGATAAAAAAGAAAAAGAGCTTTCTGCAATATTAAATATTACAGAAAGCTCTTTAAAATCTCACAAAAGAGATTTATTTGAGATTACACATACTAAAAGCACTCCAGAATTAATTAAATTCGGAATTCAAAAAGGATTAATTATAGCTTAATCTAAAATTTGAGCTGCATGTGCCTTCGTTTTTACCTTCGAAATTATATCTTCAAGAACGCCGTTTTCATCAATTACAAAAGTAGTTCTGTGAATACCATCATATTCTTTGCCCATAAATTTCTTTGGTCCCCAAACATTATAAGCTTCAATTACCACTTTATCTTCATCTGCTAAAAGCGGAAAAGGTAATTCGTGTTTATTAATCCAGTTTTGCTGTCTTTTTGCAGAATCTGCACTTACACCTAAAACGTCGTATCCTTTTGCTAAAAAAGATTGGTAATTGTCTCGTAAATCACACGCTTCATTAGTACAACCAGGCGTACTTGCTTTTGGGTAAAAAAATAATACTAACTTTTTACCAGCATAATCTGCTAATTTAACAGTGTTTCCTGCATTGTCTTTTGCCTCAAATTGTGGTGCCTTATCTCCTATTTTTAATGATGTCATGACTATTCGTTTGAAAGTTTATAAAGTGGAAAGTTAAAAAGTAAAAATGATACAAAAAACTTTTTAGTAAATAATGTGTAAAACTTTAGAAACTTTTAACTTTACATCTTTAGAACTCATTTTATGAACAAACAAGAAAAAGTGCAATTTGTAATTGATACACTTGAAGAAAAATATCCAGAAATTCCTATTCCATTAGATCATAAAGATCCGTATACTTTATTAATTGCGGTTTTATTATCTGCGCAGTGTACAGATGTTCGTGTAAATAAAATTACGCCACTTTTGTTCGCTAAAGCGGATAATCCTTTCGATATGATTAAAATGTCTGTGGAAGAAATCAAGGCAATTATTCGTCCTTGCGGATTATCTCCAATGAAATCGAAAGGAATCTATGGTTTATCTAAAATTATAATTGAAAAATATAATGGTGAAGTGCCGCAAAGTTTTGAAGGTTTAGAAGAACTACCCGCAGTTGGTCATAAAACGGCTGGAGTAGTTATGAGTCAGGCTTTTGGTGTCCCTGCTTTTCCAATAGATACTCATATTTTACGTTTGATGTATCGTTGGAATTTATCGAATGGAAAAAGCGTTGTACAAACAGAAAAAGATGCTAAAAGACTATTTCCTAAAGAAATCTGGAACGACTTACATTTACAAATTATTTGGTACGGTAGAGAATATTCACCGGCAAGAGGTTGGAATTTAGAGAACGATATCATCACAAAAACAATTGGTAGAAAAACCGTTTTAGACGATTATTATAAAACAAAAAAAACACCTAAATAAGGTGTTTTTTTATTCTAAAATAGGTGACATTTTAACTCGGAATTGCTTTTCCTATTAAAGTGTTGCCTTCTATTATTTCAAAAGTTTCATTAATCACTGCGGTATCGTGTAAAACATGCACTAAAGTTTGTGCAACATCTTCTCTACTAATTTCACCAGACTTGTTTAACTTCTTACTCAGTTCAATTTTTCCTTTACCCTTTTCATCATTTAAGGCCCCAGGTCTAATTATCGAATATGGTAATTTACTTTCTCTTAAATAAATATCTGCATTTTGCTTTGCTATTAAATAATCTTTAAGTTCTTCTGAACTTTCTGGATTATCTGCTCCCATCGAACTTAACATTACAAATTTTCTTACGTTCGATTTCTTTCCTGCATCTATCAACTTTTTTGCTCCTTCTTGGTCTACTGCTTTTACATTTTTTCCACCAGAACCAGCTGCGAATATTATTTTATCGATATTTTCCGTTGTATGAGAAACGTCTTTTTCTAAGTCTGCTAAAATAGTTGCTATCTTTTTATCTTCAAATTGCTTTTTCTGACTTTCTTTACGAACCATAGCAACCGGATTAAAATATTGTGATGTTGCTAATAAATCTACGATCTTTTTTCCTGTGGTGCCATTTGCACCTGCTACTAATATGTTTTCCATGACTGCAATTTCAGAAGAAAAAAAGGCTTTGTTTATCTCATTTAAATTAAAAAATGATGCATATAAAAAAAGCCCCAACAATTGTTGAAGCTTTTTCCACTCTTAATTCAAATTCAATTCAATGAAATCTTTTGATTTGGTTTTCACAAAAGTTAACGATTTGGAAAAATCAATCAAAAATTGAACTGTTTCATGTGTAGGTTGCATCTGCATATCAGAAGGCTTTTTAGAGTAAAGTTGCATCATATATATTCTTTTTCTGTTATTTATATATAGATAACGCTACTTTTTTTACTTTATTATGTTGTTCTTCAATAAATTAAAAAAAAACGAGTTGCTTAGTGCAACTCGTTTATAAACTTGATTAAATGTTTCTAATTAAAATCCGCTCCCTACCGATTCTGGTGTAGATGGAGAACTTGCTTGCGCTTTCTGTGGATTTAAAATAAGATACGTTCCTAATGCAGTTAAAGCCGCATATTTACCATAATTCCCTATTTTTTTTAGCGCATCTTTTCTTGTGATGTCTTCTTCTTTATTTTCGATACTTTTCTTCATTGCTGTCTGAGATATGTACTATTTTATAATTATTTTTTTGCTAATTTCCTTTTGCGCTTTAGATTTTAGTTTTACGATGTAAAACCCTTTTGCGAGTCTGTTTAGATCTATTGCTGCTTTTGTGTCTTGTAAGTGTTTCGTAAATACTTGTTTCCCTAAAAGATTAAATATTTCTAATGTTGTATTCTTAGAGTTTAAGCCATTTACTGTTAATACATTTTCTGCTGCAACAAATACAGTTGCGTTTAAAAAGTTCTCATTTACAACGCCCAAGGTTTTCGTTAAGTCTACAGTAGTAGTATGTAAATAAAAACGCCCTTTTTTGTCACTACTTGTAACTTCTGTTGTATAACCTTTTGAATTAGTATCTAATCGATAAAATTTATGCTCCTTTTTATCTTCTAAAAACACTTTGTAATCTGCTGGTAATTGAGAAATAGTTGCTTTTAAAGTAACCTCAACCGTGTTTTTAACTTCTAAACCAATAGGAATTACCATCTCTTCATAACTTGAAGTAGGTAGTACTTGTAAAGCTAAATCGATATCTAAGTTTGAGGTATCTTCTACTAGTTTAGTAAACAACCTAATAGCGCCTTTACTTGTTAATCCTCCAGAAAATTGACCAGCATCATAACCTTCATCTAAATCTTTCGTTGAATTTTCAAAGTATTTAATCTGACTCTTTTTAACAACATCGCCTGTTTTTGCTTCTAATTCTATCACAAAAGGATTTTTAGAAGATTTAAAGAAAACAGCCGTTTCATGGCTACGCATTGTTGGATCTATTTTAAATAGATCTCCATTATTTTTTGCGTTTATAAAAAAACCTTGACCAGGTGACACAAAGGTTGTAGTTGTGTTTGCTTGATTTACTACGGTATAATCTTCGGTAGCATTGTTCCATAAATACAAAGATTTAAACCCTGTTTGAAAAACAGCGTCATTGTTATCTAATATATTATTGGTTGCATTGCCCGAAACATTTATAGGTAAAAATGCTAAATAAGGATTTCCTACTAAATTCCAACCAGTAGTGTTTTTAGAAAGCACCTTATGAACAGGACTCGCAGTAGCAGATCCTTCTAATTGCAACTCACTTGCATCACTTAATAAAACACTATAGGCATCACCAAAATTAAAATCTTCAGAATTAGTTGTTCCATCTTGATAATACGTCCAACCAGTATTTCCATCATTGTAAAAACCAATTCCTCTATTGTTACCTTGACCTGTTTCCAATGCATTATTACCAGCAAAAATATCTTTATTTTGCGTTAAAGGTGCTGCGACAACATGCCACTTTTTATCTCCAAGAACATCTCGTTTAAATGCTATTTTTCCAATAGGATCTGTTTGTGTAATTAAAGTACTACTACTTGTGTTGCTAGAGTTAAATTCTAAAACACCTTCTATTGTTATGCTCCCTGCAACAGCACTGGTTACATCATCTATAATTACGGTTTTCCCTGCAGGAATAGTAACTCTGCTTGTTTTAGTTGGTACGGTACGGTCTCCCCAAATTGTAGGATCATTCCAAGCAAGTGTTGTTGCTGTACTTGTAATACTTGTATTTGTTAAATAAGAGAAAATTCTTGGTTGATCACCTCTACTTTCATCTTTATAAATTACATAAGGAATGTTATTATAATCTAAAGTAATCTTTAAATTGTTCGATACTCCAAAAGTAAAGTTTGAAACACCTAACAAATCCCATTGTGAGCTTGCACCATTAAATTTCCTTACAGATGTTTCATTACTAACATCTTTATAGACAACATAAGGTGTATTTGCAGTATCTAAGTCAAAACTTAGCCCCGTTATATTTATTGGTAAATCCACAACATTAATATCATCCCAACCATCACTTGTAGCATTTATTTTTTTAATGACCACTTTCTTACCTTCTAAATAAGAAATATAGGGTACATTATTACTATCTAATTTCATAGTAACTGAATTTTCAGAACGATCAAAACTACTAATTTGTAAAGCAGTCCCTAAAATTTCTAATGACACTCCATTAAACTTAAATAAAGAATATTTGTCATCTTCATCAGACCAAGATCCAACATAAAGGCTATCATTACTATCATTTAAAAGAGTAACTACAGAAGATGTAAGCGTGTTATCTAAAGTTGTCCAAATACTACCATTATACTTTTGTATGGTAGTAGAAATAACAGGAGACCCAGAACTATAATCATAGGTTGTACTAGCAAAATAAATATTATTATTGTTGTCAACAGAAAACACTCCATTAGCTCCACTACCTACTTCTTCTGTTGTTGTAGCTGCAACCCAATTTGTTCCATCAAATTTCAATAATTTAAATACAGGAAAATCACTTGGAGGACCACTGTTAAAATCTGGTGCATTTTCTAAATAATTAAAAAATACATAAGGTACATTATTACGATCTACAAAAACACCTGATTCAACACCAAAGAACGTTGCAAATCCAGTTGTTTCAAAATTTGGTATGCCTACAGAAGCCCATTCTGTACCATCAAATTTTGCTACTGTAACTTTATTGTTATCTAAATAAGATATATAAGGTACTCCGTTTGGACTTATAGCTGAGTTTAGAACTTCTACTTCATTGCTAAAGGAAAAATCTGTAGAAGTATCTGCACTAACATTGGTCCAATTCGCATAAGGAGTTTTACTAAACTTATAAACTGAAGTTTTGGCTTTATTAAATTCGCTGTCTTGATACGCAATAAAAAGAGTGCCATTACTGTCTACAGCTATTTGTTGCCCGTACGCAAAATCATTAACAGCGTTCGGTAATGTTGGGTTGATAAAATTCCAACCCGGATTTGCAGGATCGTTGTAAACAACATTTGTTCTATTATTGTAGTTACTATCCACATCTCTATAAACTTCATAAAGCACATTGTCATTTCCCATAACTAAATCAAGAGCAGTAACAGGGTCACCAAAGTTACTCCCGTAATAAGACCAAGCTGTTCCATCATGGGTTAAGACAACATTTTCTCCACCCTGACCACCACCTTCACTCAATGCTAAAAAAAGTTTATCATTGCTGTCTATAACTAAACTTAAGTAGTTAGTATATTCTTCAAGAGACGCATAATCAATATTTCCTGTTTTCACAAACTCCCAAGAAGTACCGTTAAAAAGAGAAACGTATGCTCTCCTCGAATAATCTGTACCAGTCATTTGATATGCAACATATGGCAGATTATTACTATCTATTGCTAAACTTAGGGAAGCTGTCTTTCCAATTGTAAAACCTTCAGCACCTACTAAACTCCAACTTGCATCTACAAACTTTATTACAGTCGTTTTTAGAGAATTAGTATCATCTACAAACGCTACGTAAGGTATACCAAGGTTGTCTATTGCAAGACTTAAAGACCTCACGTTACTTCCAAGAATATTTGGTGAACCAACGCTAACCCAAGTAGTTACATCAAATTTTACTACTTCAAGTTCATTGTTACCATTTCTATATGCTAAATAAGGCACATTGTTATAAATAGATAAATTTAAATTTGATACTCCAGCAGAAGAAAAATTAGCAACGCCAATAACTTCCCAAATATCGGTATTTACATCCCTCTTCTTTACGGTAATTTTGTCATCATTATTAACATTTGTATATGCTAGATAGACATTGTCATCCCCATCAATCTTCAATTGTTGATTTTGGTGTGCTCCCGCATAATCTTCTCCAACAATTTCCCATTGAGCACTACTACTTTGTATTTGAAATAAACACATATACAAGCAGATAAAAAATAATTTTTTTGCCATTTTTATTTGTTTTAAATTAACTTTAGTATCAAAACTAGAGAACAAATAGATGGTTACAAAAAAAATGTCGTGAACTGCCCTGTTTTTGTCGTGAATGAACTTTTTATCTAAAAATAAACAATTATTCCTGCCAAATAATCAAATTCATAAGCGTAAAAAAACCTTCATAATTAAGTTATGAAGGTTTTAAAAATTAAGTGAAAATAATTATATCTATTGCTAATCCACTAAAATTATTTTATGTTTTTCTATTAATTTACGCATATTTATTAACGCATAACGCATTCTACCCAAAGCTGTGTTAATACTAACACCTGTATTTTCGCTAATTTCTTTAAAACTCATATCTTTATACATGCGCATCACCAAAACTTCTTTTTGTTCCTCTGGTAACTCATTTATAAGCTCTCTAACATCATCATAAATCTGTTCTTGTATTATTTTTTTTTCTGCATTTAAGCTTCCATCATGTAAAACGGAAAAAATATCGAACTCATCTGTATTCTTAAAAGAGGGCATTCTGTTATTTTTTCTAAAATAATCAATCACTAAATTATGTGCAATACGCATTACCCAAGGTAAAAATTTTCCTTCTTCATTATAATTTCCTTTTTTTAAAGTTCTAATTACTTTGATAAATGTATCTTGAAAAATATCTTCTGTTAAGTCTTTGTCTTGTACTTTACTATAAATAAAGCTAAATAAACGTTGTTGATGTTTGTTAATTAATATAGATAAAGAAGCTTCTTTACCATTTATATAATCGCTAACTAAAATGCTATCTGAAATTGGGTTTTTACGTATCATAACTACTTTTAGAAAAGCGAAAGGGCTTTTCTGTATTATTAAAGATTAATAATTTTTAAAGTAATTTTATGCTATATACGTCTAATTTTGTGTGGTTTATAGGTTACAAATATGCTTATTATTTCTTTATTTGACAAACTTTTTGTAAAAAAGATTTTGCGTACTATAAAATGAGTATATTTTTTGGTAAATTTATGGCTTATATTTTTGATACATGAAGAAAGATCTTTCCGCAGTAAATCCTAAAGAAAACATCATTATAAAAGGAGCAAAACTCCACAATTTAAAGAACATTGATGTTGTAATTCCTAGAAATAAATTAGTAGTAATTACAGGGCTTTCTGGTTCTGGTAAGTCTTCTTTGGCCTTTGATACACTGTATGCAGAAGGACAAAGACGTTATGTAGAAAGTTTAAGTTCGTACGCAAGACAGTTCTTAGGAAAGCTACACAAACCAAAAGTAGATTATATAAAAGGGATTGCTCCTGCAATTGCAATTGAGCAAAAAGTAAATTCTACAAATCCGCGTTCTACGGTTGGTACATCTACAGAAATTTACGATTATATAAAATTATTATTTGCAAGAATTGGTAAAACCTACTCGCCTATTTCTGGTGATGAAGTTAAAAAAGACACCGTTTCTGATGTTGTGAAGTTTATAAAGAAGTTTGATGATAAAACAAAACTCTTACTACTTGCCCCTGTTATTATTGATGAAAATCGCGATTTAAAAACTGTTTTGCAAGTTTTAGAGCAACAAGGCTATGCACGTTTAAAATGGAACGATAAAGTCTATAAAATTTCAGATTTTCCGCAGGAAAAATTTAAAGACGAACCTTTACTTCTAGTGGTTGATAGAATTGTTACTAAAGACGATGAAGATTTTTACAATCGTTTAGCAGATGCTATTCAAACTGCTTTTTTTGAAGGAAAAGGAATCTGTTTCATCGAAAATTTAGCAGATAATAAGGTAACCGAATTTAGTAATAAGTTTGCTTTAGACGGACTTACATTTTTAGAACCAAACACACATTTATTCAGTTTCAACAATCCTTATGGTGCTTGTCCAACTTGTGAGGGTTATGGAAATGTAATAGGTATTGATGAAGATTTAGTGGTTCCGAATACAGGTTTGTCTATCATGGAAGATGCCATTTTTCCTTTTAAAACACCTTCTTATATTCATTATAAAGAGGCTTTAATTGATGTTGCCTATCAATTTGACATTCCAATTCACAAACCTTGGTTTGAATTATCAGAAAAACAAAAAGAATTGGTTTGGGAAGGAAATAAATCTTTTCACGGAATTCATCATTTCTTTTCAGTTTTAGAAGAGAAAAGTTATAAAATACAGAATAGAGTGATGCTTTCTCGCTATCGCGGAAAAACAAAATGTACTACCTGTCATGGAAAACGGCTGCGTGACGAAACTAATTATGTAAAAATAAATGAGAAAAACATTTCAGATTTAGTAGCACTTCCGTTAGATGAACTTGCTGTTTTCTTCAAAAATCTAAAATTAGACAAATACGAAGCAAAAATCGGAAAACGTTTGTTGACAGAAATCAATAATAGATTGCAATTTTTAACAGATGTTGGTTTAAATTATTTAACCATCAACAGAACCTCCAACACACTTTCTGGAGGGGAAAGTCAGCGTATAAATCTAGCTACTTCTTTAGGGAGTTCTTTGGTGGGTTCCATGTATATTTTAGATGAACCAAGTATTGGTCTGCACCCAAAAGATACCGAAAGATTGATTGGTGTTTTAAAAGACTTACGAGATCTAGGAAACACCGTAATTGTGGTAGAACATGATGAGGATATCATGAGAGAAGCAGATTATATTATAGATATTGGCCCAGAAGCAGGTACTTTTGGCGGACACGTAGTTGCAGAGGGTAATTTTAAAGAAATTTTAAAATCAGATTCTTTAACGGCTAAGTATCTAAATGAAGATTTAAAGATTGAAGTTCCTAGAAAACGAAGAACATCTGTAAATAAAATAGAAATTATTGGTGCTAGAGAACATAATTTACAAAATATAGATGTTACGTTTCCATTAAATTGCTTGTCCGTAATTACCGGAGTTTCTGGTTCTGGAAAAAGTACATTGGTCAAGAAAATACTCTATCCAACAATGCAAAAAAAGCTAGTTGGTTATGGAGAGAAAATTGGACAACACACCGCAGTAAAAGGGAATTTTGAGACTATAAAACACGTAGAATTTATAGATCAAAATCCTATAGGGCGTTCATCTCGATCTAACCCTGTAACATATATTAAAGCGTATGATGATATTCGTGCATTGTATTCCAATCAGAAATTATCGGGTATTAGAAACTACAAACCAAAACATTTTTCTTTTAATGTAGAAGGTGGTCGTTGTGAAGTGTGTAAAGGTGAAGGTGAAGTAACCATCGAAATGCAATTTATGGCAGATGTGCATTTAGAATGTGATGTTTGTAACGGAAAACGTTTCAAAAAAGAAGTTTTAGAAGTAAAGTTTGATGGAAAATCTATTGATGATATTTTAAACTTAACCATTGACGATGCAGTTGCATTTTTCTCAGAAAATTTGGTGACTAAAATCGCAAATAAACTAAAACCTTTGCAAGATGTTGGTTTGGGGTATGTGCAATTAGGGCAATCTTCTTCTACCCTTTCTGGTGGTGAAGCACAACGTATAAAATTAGCGTCATTTTTAGTCAAAGGAAATACAAAAGACAAAGCGTTGTTTATTTTTGATGAACCTACAACGGGTTTGCATTTTCACGATATTAAAAAATTATTAGCTAGTTTTAATGCGCTAATAGACCGCGGACACTCTATTGTTGTCATCGAACATAATATAGAGTTAATTAAATGTGCAGATTATATTATTGATTTAGGTTTAGAAGGTGGTAAAAATGGTGGAAACCTTATTTTTCAAGGCACACCAGAAGAATTAGCAAAAAATAAGGAATCTTATACGGCGAAATATTTAGCAGAAAAGTTGTAGTTTTATGATGTTTTTTTTGAAACTATTTCCAGCTTTTCACTGTATCTTTTTTCTGGAAAAGAAAAAAGGAAGCCTTTACAATCTGGGCTAGATGTGCTTTTTGGTAATTGAAAAGTTTATATATATTTGAAATATCATTTTCCAAAATAATAATTATGTCAAAATATACTTTTTATTTTATTTTAACTTTCACTACAATAATACATTCACAAAATTACGTAGTCTACTCTGATCAATTTGATAAATCATACAGCGGTAAACATGAAGTTGATATTTCTCATTTAAAAAAATTTGGCTTTCAAGATGTTTTTGCTTACAATTCTAAAGATTATAATGAATATAAAGATTCAATAGATGTTATTTCTAAAATAAAATACGTTACAATTACAGTTTCCGAAAATTTAGCTTTAGATTCCATAGTAACGAATTTGAAAAGATTTAACAATATTGAGTATATTAAATTTAAAAGTCCAACTTCATTTTTCAATAGTAAAAAAATTGATAGTATAATTTTTCCGAAAAATATTTATCAACTAAAAAATATAAAAACAGTTTCTTTTTATGGCGATTTTAATTGGAATCAAAGTAATTGCTTATCATCAATAGCTAAATTACCAAAATTAGAAAATATAATTTTTACTTTTAATCAGCAACCAGATATAATATTTAAAAACCCCAACTTTTTAAAACTAAATTTTATTAAAGGTTTAAGTTATTCAAGTTCAAAAGATGTTTCATTTCCAGATAAAATTAAAAGTTTTAAAAATTTAACATCATTAGCTTTAAATATTGATGATGGGAAAAATACTTTAGAAGAAATAAATAAGTTTTCCTCAATTAAAAATTTGAAATACCTTCATTTAGGTTGGTTAAATTTAAATGATTCTTTGTTGGCAAATTTTAGTTATTTAAAAGAGTTATCATTAAGTTCAGTAAAAATTGAAAATTCAAACCTGTTTTTTTCAACTTTATCTAAAATTAAAGGGTTTGAAAAATTAAAATTGTTAAATACAAACCTAAGTCTAACAAATGAAATTGGTGGTTTGAAATCACTAAAAGAATTTTATAGTGCCAATAATATATTTGAACAAAAGTTACCTGAAACTTTCTATGATTTAAAGAATTTAGAGAAAATTGAAATTCAAGGAAGTAGATTAGAAATTATTGATGAAAAAATTAATCAACTCAAAAATTTAACATCTTTAAAATTATATTTTAATAATATAACAGTTTTACCTAAAAAAATTGGTAACTTATCTAAATTAAAGCAACTATATTTAAATCATAATAAAATTAAAGAACTACCAGAAGATATAGGAACACTCAACATATCTTATTTAAGTTTAAATAATAATTTAATTGAAACTCTACCTAAATCTTTTACGGAAAACAGTAATTTAGATAGTTTAATGTTGCACGAAAATTATATTAAAAACCTTCCAAAAAAAATAGGAGATTTAAAAAAACTAAAACATTTAAATTTAGAACTTAATAATCTTAATGAACTCCCTAAATCTTTTAAAAGTTTAATAAATTTAGAATACTTAAATATTTCTAGAAATAGAATTACTCATTTACCAAATAAATTCGGAAAACTTAAATCGCTCAAAATATTAGATTCGGAATTTAATTTGTTAACAAAACTACCTACTTCATTTGGCGAATTAGAGAAATTAGAAAGAGTGGTTTTGACAAATAATAATTTAAAAGAACTTTCTGATAACTTTGGCAAATTAAAAAAACTAAAAAAAATATACTTATACAACAGAAGTAACTATAGTTATGTAAATAATAGAAAATTTAAAAAAGACACAACATTAAACATAAAAGTATTAGAAAATAATATTACAAAATTACCAATTTCATTTTCTAAACTGCCAGTATTAGAATTTATAGAATTATCATTAAATAAAAACATTGATGAAAAACAACTATTTGAAGTATTAAAAAAATCAATTTTTGAAAATTATACTATTAATTTAGAAGAATGTAATATCGAAAATTTACCAAAAAACGGTTGGAAAGATATAAAAGCAAAAGATATTGATTTGAGAGAAAATTTTATTAGTGAAATACCTCAAGATATGATAAATGCTAAATATTTAACAACATTAAATCTAAATAAAAATAAAGGTTTTAACACATACAGAGGAAATAAAGCTGCAATTGATTTACTGTTTGTTGAAAAAGGTTTTATTAATGAGAATAGTATAGAAAAAAGTGACGATCTTGTTATTGCTTACGCTAAAACGGCCAATAAAAAATATAGTAATAAAGATTTCTCAAAAAATGTTAAATATACAGAAAAAGCATTTGCAATTGATAGTATATTAACATACAAACACTTGTATGAAGATAATTATATAAAATCACTATACCATACAAAAAATTACACTAAAGCTATAGCTTTTGCAAACGCTCAAATAAAAAAAGATACCTCACAAAATATTAGATTTCTAAATTCAATTCTTCCAAATTTTGAATATAAATCAAGAAGTTTATTAGCAATTGGCGATACTATACAGGCAATTCAAAATTTTGAAATATCCTCAAGAAAATTTAGCAGTAACAATTGGACAGAAGCAGGAATGCTTTCAAAAAAAATGAAGAAAGATTCTATTGCAGAAGTTTATTTTAATAATTCCTTTGATTATTACAAATCACAATTAAAATACAACCCTAAAGATTGGGGTAATTATCTTAGTTTAGTAGAAGCTTACATCATTGGTAATAAAATAAACTTGGCATCAGAATATATTAATAGATTGGACAAAATAGAGGTTGAAAATAGAAATTACAAATCTCTAATTCCATATTTTCAAGAGATTATAAATATTGCAAAAATTGATAACCATAAATTTTCAATTTCTAAATTTGAGAATCTTTTAAAATTAAATAAATTCTTTTTAAAGAATTGGAGTTTTAAATTAATTGAAGATTGGCTAATTTTAAATAATTTATCAGAAGATAAAAATAAAAAAATAACCGAACTCAATAATTTATATATTCATGGTATTTAACCTAAACGACAAACAAAAAGTAAATTGGGTACGTATTATTGCAATTCTTGCCGTTTTGGTATTGATGGTCTACGCTCCTAAATTATGGCTTTCTACAAAACTTTTTCCTGTAATTCCTTTGTTTGACTGGTTGCCAATTCCAACAAATCCCTTTGATTTTATTTTAGCCGGTTTTTTCTTTTTTATACAAATTATATATATATTTCAGAATAAAAGATGGCAAGGTTGGTTTGTTCTTTTACTCTACCTTTATTTGGCTTTAATAGATCAGAACAGGCTTCAACCCTACTTTTATCAAAGTTTTTTAACCATTTTGGCTATTGAAATATTCCCAAGAAAAACAGATTATAAAAAAATTTTATACGCCGTAATTCTTATCTTTTTTGCAACGTATTTCTGGAGTGGAATTCAAAAATTAAACGAAGCATTTTACACACAATGGCTAAGTGCTTTAGAAAAACATTTTAGTTTTTTACCTCATATTTTTCTTGAAGTTTTTACTTATGCTGTTCCTTGGCTAGAAGCTTCGATGGGTGTTTTATTATTGTTTAATAAGACAAGAAAATTCGGAGTGGTATGTATTCTTGCAATGCATGGTATTATTACACTTTTACTATTTTATTTAGGTTATGGTTATAATGTGGTGCCTTGGAATATTCAGAATATGGTATCTGTGGTTGTTATTTTTTGGAGCTTAAAAACGACAAATGCATTTGATTTCTTTCTGAAATTTATCAACAAACAAAAAATAGTCATTTTAACATTTACCATTTTATTGCCTCTAGCAAACAACACCACTGGTTTTTATGACAACTTGCTCTCTTTTCACTTTTTTACAGCAGATTTAAACTATTACAATATTGTTTTAAGTGAAGAGTTAGAAGATCTTTTACCTGAACATATTCAGCATTTTTACAGATACCAAGACGGTAAAGCCTATTTAAACATGAATGAATGGGCACAATATGATAATAAAGTTTTGTTTTATCCAGAAGATAGAATTATAAAATATACAGATGCTTATTTGCGTTCTTTTGCAGAAAATCCTAACAAAGAAAACTTAACAGAATTGGTTGTTTATAACCAAGGTTATAAGAAGTAAAAAAGCCATTTAAACTTTCGCTCAAATGACTCTTCCAACTTATAATTCTAACTTAAAGAATCACTTAAAATTTTTAATTATAGTAATAAGCTGTACACAAATTTAGGATACCCTCGTTCTCCTGCTTCATTTGTAAAAGCTAAAAACTGTAGTTTATATAAATTACCATCTGTATCATTTACAACGTAAAATACATTTTCTTTTAAGGATGGTAAACTTCCTGGACCACCTCCATTTCTCCAACTACTTCCAATGCTACGTTGGTCTGTTGTAAATTTGGTAGCATCTATGTCTGTTAAAGAAAAGCTATCATAAGTAAAAGAAGTCTCTTCTGTATCTATCATATAAACTGTTGCCGCTGCTTTTGTATTATTTGTAATAAAATCGGAATAACCATAAGAACCATACCCTTTAATTTCATTGGTAAAAACAGTGAAGTTTAAATCCCAATTTTCTTTCTTTGGTGCTACAAGAGCTTCACTTTCTGTGTTAATGTTAAAAAAGGTAAAATTATGCGTTGTACTTTTAGAAATTGTTACTTCTTTATGAGATGTAGCATCTAAATCTGCATATTGTAAAACGTAAGAATTTCCACTTTTTAAGATTCTAATTTTTTTCCAACCTCTAGCGTCACCAGAAACAGCAACACTTCCCGTTGCCGGTGTATCTGTACCAATTTCATATCCTAAGTTTAATAAATACACATTATTGTTTACATCCGTATTAGAAATTTCTGCAATTGCTGTCTTTTTAATATCACCATTTGGTGCATCTACGTAAACAATATTTTCTGCATCATAAGTACCAACGGCTACTTTTGTTTGCAACTCTTGTACTTCTGCAGAAGCGGAATTTACCGCATCTATATCTGTTACAGACAACTTTGCTGCTGCCATATAAACGGCTCCATTTAAGGTTACTCTAAAATCTGAACCAGCGTAAAAACCTAAATCCCAAGAATCTCTTCGCACTGCTGTAGAAGTATTTGAGCTTAAATCGATATACACTTGGTTTGGTTCATTTGGTCCACCAACTTCTGGTGAAACTGCTGCGCCATCAATTACTACAATTATGGGTGCTATTGGTGTATCTTCTGAATTACAACTTGTAAAAGAAAATACAGTTGCACATAAAATAAAAGTTAAAAATTTGTTTGTCATGATTTTAATATTTGATAATTAGTTATTTAAAAATTAAGGTTATATAATAGTTTTAAGTAATAAGAGCGCCCATAACCCAATAAAAGAGCGCTATTATTAGACGTATGAGTTCCAGATGTACTTGCATTACTTACATTTACATTCGTCACATCAAATAAGTTTCTTCCGCCCAAAGTGGCTTGAATTTTATCTTTAAAGAATGATTTTTTTAGGGAAGCATCTAGCCAATTATAAGCACTTGTAGTAGATTTAGAAAAAATAGAATTTCCGTTTTCATTTGTTGATAATGCAATATAATTTTGCTGATTTCCATTATGTTTAAGCAAAATAGTAACTGCAGTATTCCATTTTTTGATGTTATAATTTAGACTTGTATTTAATTGAAATGAATACAAAAAGTCGTTTTCTGCGTTTACCTCATTGTTTGCTATCCTAGAAATACCTTGCAATGTGGCACCTAAATTAAAGGTCCAATTGTCTTTTCTTATACTGTTTTCAGAGGAGATTCCCCATAATTTATAGGCATCGATATTAATGTATTGATATTGTAACGGAGTAGGATTTACAATGGCTAAATCTATTTTATCGGAGACGTCTAAATAACTGATTTTTAAAGTATTTAATAATGAAAAATCGTTGATGTAACTGTATTTTTTTAGGTTGATGAATGCTGTAATTCCGTTTTCTGAATTTAAATTTGCATTTCCTCTCACATCGTGATTAGAATCTACGAAGTAATAATACAGTTCTTCGAAATTGGGCGTTCTGTAGGATGTGCCTACATTACCACGCAATTCAAAACCGTTTTTCATTAAGTAACGCGCACTAACAGATGCTAATATTTTAGATTTGAATAAAGAATTGTATTCATATCGTATGCCTGGTCTTACTAAAAAAGCTTCTGAAAACTTAAATTCAGAAGAACCATAAAATGCGTAATTATTCTGAGATTGTGTTTTATCTTGTTGTGTAACATCACCAGAAGCTTGCGAATCAAAACCACTTATAAACCTTGTTTCATAGCCTAATTGAAAGTTAAAAAGACTACTTTTTACAAGATTATTAATACTTCCTTTAGAAAAGAAAACTTTAGAAGACTGTTGTAATTCATCGGTTTCATTACTTTTTTCTTTACTTAAAATGTAATAATTAAATTCATTTAAATATCGTTTTTGCACTTGATAAGAAAGTGCTACATTATATTTTACACCCGAATTTAAACTTCCTACAAGGTTTACATTATTTACAAACCGATGCGTTCTAAAATTCTTATCTGTTGCAGACGGATTACTCGTTTGTGCATCTGTATCTATATTAGCTCTCACCGTAGCATCATAGTAATTGATAAGTTCATTAAAGTATTCTAACTTATAAAATAGTTGAAATTTTTCTTTTTTATAATGTACAAAAGCATTGGTATTTAATTGTTCTTTTGGCAACCAATCATACCCTCTTAAACCATCATTTTTATAATAGCTTCCACCTTGTTTTCCATTGTAAAAACCTGCAAATTGATTGTGGTTTACGCCAACTCTAGCAAACCAATTTTCAGTAATATTATGGGCTACACTTAACGCTTGTATGTGTCTACCTTCATCAAACCAAGCATATTCATGACGCACTGTTTCTTCTTGTAAAGATGCTTTGATATTCCACTTATTATCTATCGATTTTTTGGTGATAATATTTATAACGCCAGATACAGCATTTGCGCCATACGCTACTCCCATTGCGCCTTCTACAATTTCTATACGCTCTACATCATCTAAATTAATTTGCGTTAAATCGATGTTATTTCCAAGTCCGTTATCACTTACTAAAGGAATGTTATCAACCAAAATATTAAAATATTGAGCATCTAATCCGAAGAAAGAAATAGTAGACTTCCCTGTTTGAGAACTGGGTACAATTGTTAGGTTTAAATTGAAGTTTAATAAATCTGCTAAATTATTGGCTGCTTGCCTTTCTATCTGAGCTCTTCTTATAATAGTGACATTGTGTACTGACTTTTTTATGGACTGCGGATTGTATTGTCCGGTAATAACAACTTCATCTAAAATGGTCACTTCTGTAGAATCCTTTGTTTTCTCTTGACAGAAAAAGGATAAAGTGAATAACATACATACAATCGTAATTTCTTTATTTAGAAACATTCTTAATAATTTTCGACAAATATATGTTCTTATTTTAATTCAATCTAAATAAAATTTATATTTTTGTCGGAAATTAATACAAACCATAAAAAACAAATAATGAATAAATTATTATTTAGTAGCTTAATTCTTCTACTAACAATTTCTGTAAATGCACAAAGTAAAAAAACTAAAGACCAAAATGCCATCAAAGAAATGTGTGGTTGTTTTGAGGTAACTTTTAATTTTGCTGAAACTTTTAATTACAGCAAAGACTCCACTTATAAGGCTTCTAAAACGAAGGTTGACAAAGGTTTGGAATGGGCTGGTTTGGTAGAAGATAAAAATAATAAATTTCTATTCAGCATATATTACAAGTTGGTATTCCTACAAATCCAATGATTATAAAGCATTGGAGACAAGATTGGATGTATCAAAACACTGATTTTTATACTTTTAATGGAAATAATAATTGGACATTCAACAGAAAGAATAAGAAAGATGTTAAGAAACAATGGACTCAAAAAGTATATCAAGTAGATGACAGTCCGCGTTACGAAGGTTCTGGAACTTGGGTGCACGTAGATGGAAAAAGCTATTGGGAAAACAAAACGACTGCTCCTTTACCAAGAAGAGAATATACAAAAAGAAGCGATTACAATATTACTTTAAGAGGAAACAGACATGAAATTACTAATGATGGTTGGGTTCATGACCAAGATAATAGCAAAGTGCAACGTAAACCAGGTGAAGAAGATTTAATAATAGCAAAAGAGAAAGGATACAATACCTATGTTAAAGTTGCCGATAGTAAATGTAAAGCAGCTTCAGATTGGTGGAAGGAAAAAAATAGTAAATGGCAATTGGTTAGAAATAAATGGGAAGACATTTTTAGTAGAAATACAGATTTAACATTAGAAACGAAGGTAGACAACAAACCTTTATACAAACACTTATTTACGGATACTGTTATTGAAAAGAAAGAATTGAACGATATTATTGAATCATTTGTAAAAAAATAAGAAAAATGAATACATTAAAACAACTACTAGTCGTTATTACTATAATTTCTAGTATTTCTATTTCAGCTCAAAAAAAGAATATTTTTTTGGATGCTAAATTTTGGAAAACGAACCCCAGTATAGAAACTATAGATCAAAAAATTAATGAAGGAAATGATATTGCAGCTTTAAGTAGCAATGCATTTGATGCTGTAGTTTATGCTATTTTGAACAAGACAGCTAATAAAACCATAAAATATCTTATATCTAAAGAAGGAAATGGCGTTAACAAAAAAACGCATGATGGGCGAACTTACATTTTCTGGGCCGCATATAAAGACAACATAGAAATAATGAAACATGTTTTTTCTAAAGGTGCGAAAACAACTATAATTGATACACATGGAAACACGTTTATGAACTTTGCTGCTTCGGCAGGTCAATTAAATTTAGAACTCTATAAATATAGCTTTGAAATTGGCGCAGATATCACCCAAGAGAAAAATCATGATGGCGCAAATGCTTTATTGTTGGTTGCTTCTCATTTAACAGATTTTAAACTTGTAGACTATTTTACTACAAAAGGAGCTTCTTTAAATGACAAAGATACTAACGGAAACGGACTTTTCGAATATGCTGCAAAAGGAGGAAACACAAAATTTTTGAAGATACTTTTAGAAAAAGGAATTGACAAAGGTAATCATGCAATGATTTTTGCGAGTCAAGGTTCTAGAAATAAAAAAAACACTTTAGAGACCTATCAATTTTTAGAAAAAAGTGGCGTAAATCCGAATGGGATTGATCATAAAAATAGAAACTCCCTTCATTTTATCGCGAAAAACAGTTCAAAACTATCTGAATTTAAATATTTTATTGAAAAAGGTGTAGCTGTTAATTTACAAGATGAAGATGGAAATTCTCCATTTATGAATGCTGCAAATAACAATTCTTTAGAAGTTGTTCAGTTTTTATCAAAAGATGTAAAAAACATTAATTTAAAAAATAATGATGGCCGTTCTGCTTTAGCTATGGCTGTAAACAGAAATTCAATTGATGTTGTTCAGTTTTTATTAGAAAAAGATGCTGCTATTCATACAGTAGATAAAGATGATAATACGCTTTCTTATTATTTAATAAACAGTTTTAGAGCGAGTAAACCCGCAATTTTTGAATCAAAACTAAAAGTTTTAGAAAAAAATGGATTGGTTATAAATCAACTTCAGAATTCTGAAAATACGTTATTACACATTGCTACTGAAAGAAATAATTTACCATTATTAAAAAGGTTAGCTGTTTTTAAAATTAATGTAAATGCTCTAAATAAAGAAAATTTATCTGCATTACAAATCGCTGTGATGAAAGCTAAAGATGACAAGATTATAAAATACTTATTAAGTATTAACGCAGATAAAAATGTAAAAACAGCATTTGATGAATCTATTTTTGATTTAGCATCTGAAAATGAATTGTTAAAAAAACACAACATCAACTTTCTAAAATAAAATTCAAACATGAAAACTAAAAAAATAGTACTTCTTATTCCTGTATTTCTATTGGCAATAACTGCCTTGTTCAGCTTTAAAAAAATGAATGAAAGTTCTCCATACAAATGCATGATTCAAATGAAAAACTACACTGGTGAAGGTGCTTATGTAGTGGTTTCATTATTAAACCCAAAAGGTGAATATGCAGAGACTTTATATGTGCAAGGTGATGATGATGAGTGGTATTTTGATATTAGAGAATGGTGGAATTTTCAAGGTAAAAAAAGAGCAGATATCGATGCTATTACAGGCGCAACAATTAGTGGTGGTCAGCGTACCATTAGTATTCTTAGAATTGATAATGATAAGGTAGATAAAGGATATAAAATTCGGTTTGAAACAGCTGTAGAAGATCAAAAATATCATAAAGATGATGTAGAGTTTGAATTGACCGCAGCAAATTTAAAGTCTAAAATTGAAGGAAAAGGATTTATCCGATACATAAGAATGTTACCACAATAAAAAAAAAATGACAATTTCTATTTGGAGGTATAGCCACTTAACGTTGGCTATATCTTCTGCTTTATTTATTATAATCGCCTCTATTACTGGTATTATTTTAGCTTTTGAACCGATTTCAAACAAATTAAACTCCTTTGATACTGTAAATCTTACTGAAGTTTCTATGGATGAAACAATTAATATTTTACAACAGAAATATGGCGAAGTATTAACAATAGATATTGACGAAAATGATTTTGTTTCAGTAAATATTATTTCAGAAAAAGGTAAAAGCGAAACTTTTTATATCAATCCTAAAACCGGAAACAAGATTGGAGAGATGATAGAAAAGAAGCCCATTTTCGAATTTGCTACAAACTTGCATCGCTCTTTGTTCTTAAAATCTACGGGTAGGTTTCTTATTGGTTTTGTGTCTTTATTACTCTTTTTAATAGCTATTACAGGAATTCTTTTAATAGCTAAAAGACAAGGTGGTTTTTCTAAGTTTTTCTCTAAAATTATCAAAGAAGATTTCAATCAATATTATCACATAATTATTGGAAGGTATGCGTTAATTCCCATACTAATTGTTACCATAACAGGCGTTTACTTGTCGTTAGAAAAATTCTCTTTATTACCTAAAGACTCTGCTAGACATCAAAATATTGAACAGAAAAAAAATGTTGAAAAAATTAATGTTGCAGATTTTGTCATTTTTAAATCAACAAAATTAGCGGAAGTCAAAAAAATAGAATTCCCATTTTCTACGGATGAAGAAGATTATTTCTTTGTAAAACTTACTGATAAAGAAGTAGCAATTCATCAATTTACAGGGCAAATTGTGAGTCAGAAAAAACAGTCTTTAGTTGCTTTAGGTTCTTATTACAGTTTAATCTTGCATACTGGACAAGGTTCTATTTTATGGTCTATCATCTTATTACTCGCTTGTTTTGCCATATTATTCTTTATTTTCTCTGGTTTTTCTATGACTTTAAAGAGAAGAAAGAAAACTACGTCCGCAAAAAATAAATTTACCAAAGACGAAGCCGAATTTATTATTCTTGTGGGATCTGAAACAGGAAGTACTTTTAACTTTGCTACTACATTTTACAATGCTTTATTAACAGCAAATAAAACGGTTTTCATCTCAGAATTAAATGAATATGCAACGTATAAAAAGGCTCAAAACATTGTCATTTTTACCGCTACTTATGGTGAAGGTGAAGCGCCAGTAAATGCTTCAAAATTTATTCAAAAAATTGAAAAAACCAATCAAAAAAAGATTCTGAATTTCTCTGTGCTTGGTTTTGGTTCCAAAGAGTATCCAGACTTCTGTAAGTTTGCAATTTTAGTACATGCTACTTTGCAACTTCACATAAACTTTATACCATGTTCGCCAATTTTTAAAATAAATAATCAGTCTTTTTCTGAATTTAATAAATGGATAAAAGAATGGAGTAAATTCCATAAAATTAACCTTCAAATAAAGAAAGAACATTTACAAGTTTCTAAAAAGAAAGAACATTATTATAAAGTTCTAAACAAAACCATAATTAATACTGATGAAACCTTTTTAATTCAACTAAAACCAAGCAAAAAAATAAAATTTAACTCTGGAGATTTGCTTTCTATCACACCAGAAAATGAAACTAAAAATCGTTTATATTCTATAGGGAAAATAGATAATACTATTTTATTGAGTATTAAAAAACACGAACTTGGCCTTTGCTCTAATTATTTTAACAACTTACATAAGGACGAAAAATTTATTGCTCACATTCAAAAAAATAAAAAATTTCATCTACCAAAAAAAGCAAAAGAAGTTGTTTTAATTGCAAACGGAACAGGAATTGCTCCTTTTTTAGGCATGATTAATGAAAAAAAATCAAACCCAAAGATTCATTTATTTTGGGGAGGAAGAACAAAAAATTCACTAGAAATTTATAAAAATAATATTGAAAAAGCAGTTAAAAATAAATCGTTAACCTCATTTTATACTGCTTTTTCTCAAGAACAAAAAGAAAAGACATATGTTCAAGATATCATACAAAAGCATCCCAAAATAATTGCGGATACTTTAGAGAAGGGAAATTGTATTATGATTTGTGGTTCTATAAGTATGCAAAAAGGAGTGCTAAAAGCCTTGGAAGAAATAACAATTTCTTATTTAAAAACTCCGTTAGAAAAGTTTCAAGAAAATAATCAAATTAAGTCTGATTGTTACTAAAAATAAAAAAATGTGCCATAAAACTAAAATAATATCAAGTGTTAAATGTGGAGAGTTATCTGTTTGCATGGGTTGTGAAACATATAGTTTAACATTTAACAATGTCTTTTTTCAATTTGAATTAGAGGAGTTAATTCAGTTTAAAAATTACATTTCTAAAGTAGATACAGCATATTGGTTCACACATTATGCGAATACAACTCAAAAAAGAAAAATTCCAATACAAACATATCATCAAAATTTAATTTTAATTTTTAATGTTTATGAGTTTGAAGAACTTAAAGTACTTTTAAAAATTAAAAGTAACTTTAAAAAAGAAATTTTATCACCAGAAGACGTAGATTATACGTTTATATTAAATTAATTATAACGAATTCTAATTCATTTTATTGATCTCTAGTTTTGGTTTAAAATTATGAGATTTCTCCACCGCTAAAAGCTCTTTTCGAAATGACAACCGCATAGATAAACATAGAGACCGTACAGTTTTAATACTGAATTAAATACAGCACAAGAACCTGTATGGTCTCTTAATTAAAATTGTTCTTTAAGATACTTAACTACTTTATTTTTTTCATTAAAATGGCAATAGCTTTATCTAATTGAGGTGTATTATTTTGTAATCTATCTTTAAAATCTTTACCAACATATACATCTGGTGAAACTCCTGTTAATTCTAAATCTTTACCATCTAACGTATAACAACCCCAAGAAGGCAATCTGTATGAAGAGCCATCAACTAAAGATTTACTGGTGGTAAAAATAATCCATCTGTAGGTTTCTGTTCCTACAATAGTACCCAAACCGAGTTCTTTAAAACCTGCAGCGGTCATTTCTGCATCCGAAAGAGATTGCTCATTTATTAACAAAACAATGGGTTTATTACCATAACTAAAATTAGATTGACTTGCCAATTTGCCTTCTCTATATTTCCAGTTTAAGTATTTTTTTTGTTGCAAAAAGTTTAAAACAGGGTCGTGTACATTTCCTCCTGTATTGTACCTTAAATCTAAAATTAATCCTTTTTTGTACGCTTCATTGCTCATTAAATCTTCATAAAACTTGGTTAGTTCTCCACCACTCATATTTTTCATGTGCACATAAGCAATCTCATTATTTGTCTTTTCATCTACATGTTTTTGATTTTCATCTTGCCATTCATCATACATCAAACTTTTAATATCTCCATAATTTGTAGCATGAATGTAAACACTAAATTCCTCTTTATTTCTAGAGAAAGTCAATTTAATCTCGTCTTTAGTATCAGGATTTGTAAAGTAAGATTCTCTGTTTTTATTGGTATCAACTCCTACTCCATTCACAGCAATTAACACATCACCTTTTCTAATGTTTTTATTTTTAACATCAACAGGGCTTTCAGAAACAATTCTTTCAACCATAAACGGCTTGTCGTTTTTAAATGTTATTCCGGTAGCTAAAGTTTTGGTTCCGTAATAGATTTTTTCTTCAGAACCGTTTGAATTAAACCCAAAATGAGACGTATTTAATTCACCCAACATATCATTAAAAATCAAACGTAAATCTGCTCTATTGGTAATAAAAGGTAAAAACTCTGCATAACGATCTCTTAGTTTTTGCCAATTTTGTCCGTGAAAATTTTCATCATAAAAATTCTCTTCCATTCCCGCCCAAGCTTCAAAATACATTTGCTCAAATTCGTTTGACAAAGACTTGTTGAATTTAGAATCTATAGCAATTACTTTTAATTTGTTTGTACTTAAGTTTAGGGAATTAATAACGCCACTTACCAATACATAATGTTTCTTTTTTGACGCTACATGCTGGTATCCAAAAACTCCTTTGTCTCCTAAACTTTCTGTTTTATCGCTCTCAAAAGGTGCTATGGTTGTTTTCCATAATTTATTTTTGCCTTCATCGTGATTAGAAATGTATAGTACATGCGTTTTATCGCCTTCAGTTATCACAGAAATATTTGCTTGATTTCCAAATCTTGGGCTAATTCTAGTCAACCTATCCATTAACCCTTTACTGTTTATCCCAACAGTTACGTTTTCTTCCTTTTTATCTTTTTTAGTAGTATCCTTTTTTACGAACAACTCTTTTAACTTGTCCATTTTAAAAGGTTTCTCATATTTATCCAAAGCCATTTGATATACTTTCGACTTTCCGTTTCCACCACTAGGAAAACTAGGAGCAGTTCTTTCTGAAGTGAAATAAATAAATCTTCCATCTTCAGACCAAATTGGTTGAAGCTCAGAAACCTTTGTATTTGTAAGATTTATGGTGTTTTTAGATGCTGTATTATAGACAAATATATCAGCTTCAAAATCTCGATACGCATTGTAAGCAATGTATTTTCCATCAGGAGAAAAATATGGATTTGCGTTGTAGAATCCCCAAAGTTCATCTTTTACAACCAAATCACTCTTAAAAGTTTTTAAATCGATCGTATAAATTTCATTTCTACCTCTTAAATAAACACCTTTTGTCATTTCTTTATCAAAAGTAAGCTGCCTATTATTCATGTCATTTTTGGTAAGCTGTTTTGTAGATTCACTATTCTCAGCATCAACAACAAACCAGTTGTAATACCCTTTGTAAGATCTAGAATACAAAAGTGAAGTGTTATTTTTCAACCACTTTACTTCCTGAACAGCTTCTGTGTTTTCTGTAGGAATTTCTTTTACAAATTTCCCTTCTACGTCAGAAACAAATAATTTTCCTCTAGAAACAAAAGCCATCTTTTTCCCATCCGGAGAAACATCAAAAAAAGTAATTTTTCCTTTTACGTTGTAAGATTGTTTTTTAGTAATTGTATTATTATTATTGATGTTAATTTTTAATTCATTAGAAGATTTTGAGGCAACATCATACACATATAATTGGTAATCTTTTCTAAAAACAATTTTCTCTCCATTGGCACTCACTTTAGGCCACATAATAGATGTAGAGAAATTTGTAAGTCTTTTTTTAGTTCCGCTTTCAAAAGTATATAAATTGTATTCATCTTTATATTCATCAGATTTAAAGTAAACATTCCCTTTTTCATCAATCGTTGCACCAAAATCTTTTCCTCTATAAGAAGTATGTTTTGTAAATTTCTGAGTGACAATATTATATGATTTTATATCAGGGTTGTAATCTCCTTTATACCTTTTTCTATGGGCAAAAGCAGCACTTTCCCAAGATTCATTAAAATAAATATCTTTTGTTATTGGGTGTTGTACAGCGTTATGAACGGTATTAAAATAATGAGGAAATGTTCTTTTTGGAGTTTCGCCAGCAATAGAAATGGTGAAATTAGAAGTAGCATTATATCTGTTAGATGTAAAATTGATGGTTTTACTATCCCAATTCCAAGAAGCAACCATGTCATTCCCTTGGTGAAAAGTAAGTTGGGTAATTTCTCCGCCTTTTAAAGGCATTATATATACATCGTAATTGCCATATTGATTGCTAGAAAAAGCCAACCATTTTCCATCAGGAGAAACACTTGGGTCTGTTTCTGTTCCGTCCATTGCAGTTAGTCTAAATGTTGTACCGCCATTAGAATTCACTTTCCATAAATCTCCTTGATAGCTGAAGATAACTTCACTTCCATCTGGTGTTAACGTTGGTTTTAAAGTAAAATGAACAGCGCCTTTTTGAGAAAAAAGTGCAAAAGAAAGTAAGAAGATACTTAATTTAAATATCGTTTTCATAATTATAAAGTTCGATTAGATTTTAAATTTAAGCAAATAAAATTTTAAAGCGTGTAATCGAAGAAATAAAATAATAAGAACGCTCTAAGTAACGAATTCTAATTCATCATATACGAATTCTAAAACAGCCAAAATTTAACTTTACTTCCAAGCTACTTTTACAGTGTATTAACATTTAAAAAAGTAGAAATTATGAAAAAATTCTTAAAAAAAACAGCAGTAGTATCAGCAGTATTTATAGCAACAAGCACCTTTATTGGTTGCGGTTCTTCAGCATCTAAAAAAGGAAATGAAACCGCAATTATTGTAGAGAAAGCTTCTATTTCTAAAGAAATAACTTATCAGAAACCCGTTGTTTTTATAGCAGGTTTCGACAAAGGAAATGAAACTTTTTACTCGAACGCAAGAACTTATTTTCAAGAAAAAGGATTAAAAGTAATTGATGGTAAGTATTCTTTAGAAGAAATAATTCTGTGGTTAAATACAAACGGAAATCAACATCCTTTTAGTGAAATTCATATCGTAAATAAAAGCAATCCTTATAAAGGCATGCATTTAGAAACGGTGGTTAGAGGAGAAAAAATCACTTCAGAAACCTTAAGAAGAACCATTACACAAGGTACTTTACCAAAGTTAAAAAACGTGGTAAATAACAACTCTAAAATAATATTTCACGCTTCTGGTTTAATCGAGAACAAAGCGCTTTTAAAGACTTTGAAAGATGCTTTTCATACCACAGAAAATGCTAAAATTGTGGCTTCTCCTTATCACACCATATTCGGGGGGAAATTTTCTGATCACTCTTTGGCACAACCTTATTATGTGTTTTATCCAACCGCATATTCTCCTGGAAAAATAGATTTATCGAAAGAAATTGCTAGAAAATATCCAGAAGAAAAAAATATCGATTGGTATGAAACCTTGAATAATGAAGAAGAAAGATATATTGGTGAAGCATACACTACGCAGTTTACAATACCTATTAAATGGGAATTTGATTACTTTAATTCTGATAATGAAATGCCTAATTTTACAATGGCAAACGATGTTAAGGACTGGATAGCATCAAAAGATGAATTACTTGCTGAATTAGAGAAATACAACATTCCTGTAGAAAAATTTAGATGGAATTGGTCTGTAAGCGGTAGTAAATTAGTCATTAGCGGAAGAACAACTGGCTTGTGTGTATTAAAGCCATTAATTAAACCTTATGGAGATTTGCAACACGTAGCACCAGATACAAGTAACAAACGTCTGTATGGAATGAATTAATTTGGAATAGAAATTGTAGTTTGATAAACGTCATTACACAAAATTAAAAATGATGTAATGACGTTTTAATTAGTAAGTTTGTTTATATGAAAATATATCTTAAAAAAATATCTTCAATTTATCTTTACCAATGGAAAATAATAAAAATGCTCCTTTTATTTTTCTCTTTTTTTCTGATAAATGCTCTTCATGCTCAAGAAAATAGTTTTGAAGAAATAGCAGTTTTTAACGAATTTAAAAATTATAAAATTAAAGAAATATCACAAGATGCATCTAATAATATTTGGTTAGCAACCAACAAAGGTGTTTTAAAGTTTGATGGTCTTTCTATAAAACAATATGATATTCAAATAGGCAAATCTTCAGAAAAAGTAAATACCATTTTAGTTAAAAACGATTCCCTTTTTATAGGAAAGAACAACAGTTTACATCTAAAAACACGCCAGCAACTTTTAACTTTTGATACTAAAGCAATTCATAAAATATTTAGTTATAATAACAAGTATTTCATAGCTTCAAACCAAGGAATCCTTTATTTTAATAAAACCCTTTTAGAACCTTTAAAAACAACTTATAAATTAGATTTCTCAAGTATAAATGATCTTATTTTTTACAAAGGCACGTATGTTATTGCCTCAAACACGGGACTTTGGATTCTATCTGATTTGTTTCAACCTAAAAAAATAGATTTAATTCAAAAGGGGAATTATACTTCTTTACTACAAATTGAAAACAAGCTATTTGTGGTGAAAAATAATAGTGAAATTCAAGAATTAAATGATAAAAATGTACTCCTAGAAAAGTATTCTAAAAACGAAATTTCTAGCATTTCAAACATCAATAATAAACTATATGTGGTTTCTAAAAATGATGGCATAGATGTTTTAAATTATACTACTTTTATTTTTGAAAAAAGAATTAATAAGTACAATAGTAATTTAAATTCTAATACTATAACGGCAGTATTTGAAGATGCAGAAAAAAATATTTTGATTGCAACTGAAAAAAAATTATACATTAAAAAAAAATCTGAGATTATAGGAAAACCAACTTTAAATATTTCTGATGTAACTGTAAATTATATTTCTGTAGATACTATAAATGTGAATTCTTATAACAATGTATTACAACTAAAACCGAGTCAAAATAATATCTCTTTTTCATTGCAAAGTACTTCTATTAACAATGCAAAAAATATCGAATTCAGATATCAATTAAAGAATCAATTTTCTCCTTGGGGCACAAATAATCAAGTAAATTTTGCGAGCTTAGAACCTGGTAAATATCATTTTATTGCTGAATCTCGCTTTAAAAACAGTAAAAAAATAAATTCTAAAACATTCTCATTTCTTATTGCAACTCCTATTTATAAAAAGATTTGGTTTCTAGTTTTATGTGGCGTTCTTTTTTGCTTGCTTTTAGCAGGTATTATTGAAGTCTATATTCAAAAAATTCACAAGAAAAATCAACAAAAAATAGCTGCTTTAAAACTAGAAAATCATTTACGCTCTTTAGAACAAAAAGCATTGCAATTACAAATGAATCCGCATTTTATTTTTAATGTTTTAAACGGAATAAAAGCGTTGGGTAATTCAGGTAATAAAGAGGATCTAAATACAACAATCTCACAGTTTTCTATCCTTTTAAGAAGCATTTTAAATAATTCTAGGTTAGAAGAAATCAGTTTAAAAGAAGAAATTGAAACCATAGAAAACTATTTAAGTTTAGAACAAAAAATGAGTTCAAAAAAGTTTGATTTTTCTATTGAAACGAACCTACATAATATGGATGCCGAAGAAATTTTGATTCCGCCAATGTTGTTACAACCTTTCGTAGAAAATGCAATAAAACACGGGATTTCAAAAATTGGTTCTGAGGGAAAGGTTCAAATTCTATTTACTGTGAAACATCGTTTTTTAGAATGCACAGTAACAGATAATGGTATTGGAGTTTTTCAGTCTCAAAAAGAAACTAAAAATCATAGCTCTGTTGCTTTAAAAATAACCAAAGAAAGAATAGAAAACCTTTCTAAATTTAGTACTTTTTCTGTGGAAGAAATTAAAAAAGAAAAAGCCATTTCAGGAACTAAAGTTTGGTTTAAAATACCTTTAAAAACAGATTACTAAAAAATATGGAAAGAAGAAAGTTTATAAAAAACACCGTTTTAGGAGCCACTGGCATTGGTTTAACTACTGGTTTGTATAGCTGGCAAATAGAACCTTTTTGGCTAGAATTTGTAAAAATAAATATGCCCATTAAAAATTTACCAAATAATTTAATAGGCAAAACAGTACTGCAGATTAGCGATATTCATGTTGGAAATCGTTTTAATTATCAATACATCATAGATTCTTTTGAAAAAGCAAAATTGCTAAATCCAGATTTTGTTGTCTACACAGGCGATTTTGTTTCTTATGAGAATGAAGAACAGTTCGAACAACTAAAGAAGGTTATGAAATTTGCTGTAAAAGGAAAATTAGGAACTGCGGGTGTTTTAGGAAATCATGATTATGGAGAAGATTGGTTAGAACAAAATGTTGCAGATAGTATTACAGAAATTTTAGAAAATGCTGGTATTTCTATTTTAATTAACGAACAAAAAGAAATGAACGGCTTAAATATTATGGGCATTGATGATTATTGGGGTATGAATTTTAATCCAAATAAAATAATGTCTGCATATGATGATAGCAAAGCCAATATTGTTTTATGTCACAACCCAGATGTATGTGATTTAGACGTCTGGAATAATTATAAAGGATGGATTTTATCGGGCCATACTCATGGAGGACAAGTAAAACCTCCTTTTTTGAAGCCGCCAATTTTACCTGTAAAAAACAAAAGATACAGTGCCGGAGAAATCGATCTAAACGATGGTAGAACTTTATATATCAATAGAGCATTGGGTAATTTATACCAAGTCCGTTTTAATGTAAGACCAGAAATTACTGTTTTTACACTGTCAAAATTATAAATTTATGAAAAAAACAACGGCAATTTTAGTAGAAGATAATTCTTTAGCTTTAGAAATGTTATCGAATGATATTTCTAAGCATCATAAAGAAATTGAAATTATTGGAACTGCAAAATCTGTTGTGGAAGCTGCAAAATTATTGCAAAAAAAGGAACCTGATATGCTATTTTTAGACATTATGCTAGGTGACGGAACTGGTTTTGATATTCTAGAAATTTTTCCAAATTTAAACTCTAAAATAATCTTTGTAACTGCCAGTGATGCCTATGCAATTAAAGCTTTTAAATTTGCTGCAATAGATTACATTTTAAAGCCTTATTCAGATGATGACTTAGCAAATGCTATAGAAAAAGCAAAGAATCAACTACAACCAGAAAATGCCCAATTAAGCGTATTAAAACAAGCTATTATAACACCAAATGTAACGTTAGAGAAGATTTCATTGCATACTTCAGAAAAAATAATTGTTGCCAGTATAAGCAATATTATTCGTTGTAAATCAGATAATAACTACACTACTTTCTATTTTAAAAATAACGAAAAGCTACTCGTTTCTAAAACATTAAAATTTTATGCCGATTTACTAAAGGAAGTTGGTTTTTTAAGAGTGCATCAAAGTCATTTGATAAACACAAAATACATTAAAGAATTTATAAAGTCTGATGGCGGTTATTTAATTTTAACCGACAATTCTAATGTACCCGTTTCTGTTAGAAAACGAAATGAAGTTTTAGAAGTTCTAAGTTCTTTTTAAAATGGCAGCAACAAAAAAATCCTTCTCAAATGAGAAGGATTTAATTTTTGGGTGGAAGACGGGATTCGAACCCGCGACCCTCGGTACCACAAACCGATACTCTAACCAACTGAGCTACAACCACCATGTAATTTCGGGTGCAAATATACTTCTTTTTTACAATCTAAAACAATAAAAACTTAAATTAATTTACTTAAATTTTCTACAGCAACGTAACGCTCTGACGTAAAACCTTCTGCGTATTCAACACCAATCAACCTTCCTAAATCTCTTGCGCGGTAATTAATACTCTCTATAAAGTTTTTACTTGTAATTGGTGTTTCTGGCTCACTACTCTTAGGATCGTAAAACTGAGACGAATACGCTAAAACCGCATCCGTTTTTTTATCAATAAAACCAGTTACATCCACTACAAAATGCGGTTCTATATTTTTCCATTGAATATAATGATATACTTGTTTTGGTCGCCATTTTTCTTGTTGCTCCCCTGCTACTTCCGTTTCAATCTTTAGCAATCCGCTTAAAAAACAAGCATCAGAAACCAATTTACTTCCTTTTCCATGATCAATGTGTCGATCGTCAATTGCGTTACATAACACCATTTCTGGTTTATATTTACGAATCATTTTTATAATTTCTAACTGATGTTCTTTGTCGTTGGTAAAAAATCCATCAGCAAAACCTAGATTTTCACGCACAGCAACACCCATTATTTTTGCCGCATTATTTGCTTCAATAATTCTTAATTCTCCAGAACCACGCGTTCCTAATTCGCCACGCGTTAAATCTATTATTCCTACTTTTTTACCTAAAGAAACTTCTTTAGTAATTGTAGCGCCACAACCTAATTCTACATCATCTGGGTGCGCGCCAAAAGCTAATATATCTAGTTTCATTTATTTATTTTTTAATCATTACAAATAAAGGAACACTAAAGTAATCTTTTAATTAAATAGAGATTACTTCATTCCTCGCAGTACGAATTATTTTATTTACACTTCTCTAATGCCTGCTCAATGTCTGCAATTAAATCTTTTGTTTCTTCAATTCCAACAGAAAACCGAATTAAACCGTCTTTTATTCCTTGGTTTGCTCTTTCTTCCGCAGATAATAGTGCGTGCGAAGTTAGTGTAGGACTTAGCATTGTGCTTTCTACTCCTGCCAAACTCATCGAAGGTTTTATCAATTTTAAATTATTTTGAAATTCCATGGCGTCTATTCCTTCTTTTAGTTCAAAAGACAACATTCCACCAAAATTTTTCATTTGCTTTTTGGCTAATTTATAATCTGGATGCCCTTTTAAACCTGGATAATACACGTAAGAAACTTCCTGATTTACAGCCAAGTATTTTGCCATTTTTAAGGCATTTTTACTCTGACGCTTCACACGTAAATTCAAGGTTTTTAAGCTTCTTTCTAGCATCCAAACGGTCATATCACTCAAACTTCCACCTAGATTTTTGGCAGTATTCCAAATCTTATCAATATGTTTATTGGATGCAGCCACTGCACCAGCTAAAATATCTGAATGACCTCCCATATATTTTGTTGCAGAGTGCAGCATAATATCAATTCCGAAATCAGTTGGCGTTTGGTTTATTGGCGATGCAAACGTATTGTCTATCATTGTTACAATTCCTTTGGACTTTGCCAATTTAGAAACTGCTTTCATATCTGTAATTGTTAATAACGGATTCGAAGGAGTCTCTATATATATAACCTTGGTATTTTTTTTAATCTCTTTCTGAAAAGAATCGATAGATAAATCACTTGTAAACGAATATTCAATTCCGAATTTATCAAACTCTTCTACCACCAAATTATACGTTCCTCCATACAACGTTTGTTGCAAGACAATATGATCTCCTTTCTGTAAAAAAGCAAATAAAGTGGTGCTAACAGCTGCCATTCCAGAACCAAAAATTAATGCATTCTCTGTTTTTTCTAAAGCGGCAATTTTTTTCACCAATGCTTCTTGATTTGGCGTGTTTAAATACCTCGGATACCGTTTTACAGCTACACCGTCAAAAGCATAAGAAGTAGACATGTATATCGGTGAAACGGCTCCTTTAAACTGTTCATCTTTAACTTCCCCTATGTGCGTACAAATGGTATTTATTCCTAGTTTTTTTTTATCTTTCATTTATTGAATTTACATCAGCTAATTTAGTAAAAGCAATTCTAAATTTCTATAAATTTTCAATATCTTCGCTATAATGATATCAATTGTAATTATTGGAGATGGAAATGTAGCAAAACATTTAGTAAATGCTTTCTTAAAAGTTGATACTATTAATGTTACACAAATAAATTCAAGAAAATTAGAAAATATTCCGGAAGCAGACATTACCATTCTTGCTGTTTCAGATGCTGCGATTGCAGAAGTTTCATCAAAAATTAAAAACTCTTTTGTTGTACATACTTCAGGTAGTTTTTCTATGGATGATTTAAAAAACACAACAAACAAAGGTGTGTTCTATATGTTACAAACATTTTCTAAAGACAAAGAAGTCGATTTTTCTAAGGTTCCTTTTTGCTTGGAAGCACAAAATGAAGAGGATTATCTTTTACTTGAAAAACTAGCAAATTCGATAGGAAAAAAGACGTACGCTATTAATTCTGAACAAAGAAAAGCCATACATGTTGCTGCTGTTTTTGTAAATAATTTTACAAATCATCTTTATAAAATCGGAAATGATATTTGTATTGAGAATAAGGTTCCTTTTGAAATTTTACACCCTTTAATTGATGAAACAGCACAAAAAATAAAAACGCTTTCACCTAAGAAAGCACAAACAGGGCCTGCCGTTAGAAATGATGAGAAAACAATTGAAAATCATTTACATCTACTAAATAACGAACAGCAGAAAATCTATACTATTCTAACAAAATCTATTACAGATTCTTTAAAGTAGCTTCAATAATAATTAAATTAAAACAACGCTTTTAAAATTTAAAAGGTTTATAAATAAAAAATATGGAAATTAGTTACAAACAATTACTCCCTAAAATTAACACGTTTATTTTTGATGTTGATGGAGTTTTAACAAACGGAACGTTAACCATAATGCCAGATGGCGAATTGGTAAGACACATGAATGTTAAAGACGGTTACGCAATGAAAAATGCTTTGAATAAAGGATACAGAGTTTGCATTATTTCTGGTGGCACCAATGAAGGCGTAAGAAAAAGATTGACTGCCCTAGGAATTGAAGATATTTATTTAGGTGCTCACAACAAAATACAGCAATACAGAGAATTGGTTAAGAAATACAATTTGAAGCCGGAAAACGTATTGTACATGGGAGATGATGTGCCAGATTACCCGGTAATGAAAATTGTAGGTTTGGCTGCTTGCCCAAATGATGCTGTGCAAGAAATACAAAGTATTTCTAAATACATTTCTTATAAAAAAGGAGGAGAAGGTTGTGTTAGAGATGTCATTGAACAAGTTTTGAGGGTTCAGCAAAAATGGGATGAAAATTTTGATGCGAGTTTATAATTATTTTAACGGTATCTTTCTTTAATCTTTTATACTTTTCACTTGATAATTTCTCATAAATACTTCCTAGCCATGAAAAAAATACTTTTTACACTTTTATTTACAGCTGTTACGGTTTCTATAAATTCTCAAACAATTTTTGGAAAATGGAATTCTAAAAATGAAGACGGTAAAGTTGATTCTGTTTTAGAAATTTATGAAAAAAACGGAAGAGCATTTGCAAAAGTAGTAGAAATAATGAATCCTGCTAGAAAAGACGCACTTTGTGTGGGGTGTGAAGGGGAGTATAAAGACAAACCAATTTTACATTTAGACATATTATCTGGTCTAGAAAAAAATGATGATGCCTGGTCTGGTGGTCAAATTATAGATCCTAGAAATGGAAACACCTATAAATGTTACATCAAATTGATAAAGCCTAATAAATTAAAATTAAGAGGTTATGTTGGTGTTTCTCTTTTTGGTAAAACGGCTTATTGGGAAAGAGTGAAATAGATTTCGATTTAATACTTCTTTGATACACTATAAAATTAATTATGGAGAACTTCCATTTTGCTATAAAAAATAAAAGTCTTTCTACTAAAAGTATTTTCTTAGAAAATATATTAAATGACAGACATAATTTATCCCATTTAAAAAATAAGAAAGGCTTGTTGTTTTCTAATTCAGTTTTAGAAAAATTCATAGAAAAAGAAGCTAGACATCAGACACTAACCCTTACCATTAAAGAAAATAGAGGTATTCGTACTTTTTCTAGCGGAGAACAAAAAAAAGCATTGCTTGCTTATTTAATTCAACAAAAACCCCATTTTTTAATTTTAGACAGTCCTTTTGAGAGTTTAGATTCAAATGCTATTTCTAATTTAGAAAAGACGCTTCTAACCCTAGCTTCAGAAATCGTTTTAATTCAGCTTTTTAATAGAGAAGAAGAAATAACTTCTATAATAACTCACGTTTTAGAGGTCGAAAAAGATGTAATTATTTCTACTACTCCCATAGAAAAATATAATTTCACAGAAAATAATGTTGTTTTTAAAGGAGAAGTTCCTAAAGCTATTAATTGCTATGACAACATACCAAAACAATTAGTATCATTTAAAAATGTAAGTGTAAATTATGATGAAAATTGTGTTTTAAAGAACATAAATTGGACAATCAATAAAAATGAATTTTGGCAATTAATTGGCCCTAATGGTTCAGGAAAAACCACCATTTTATCGATGATTTATGGCAATAATATAAAAGCATACGGACAAGAAGTATACTTATTTGGTAAGAAAAAAGGTTCTGGAGAAAGCGTTTGGGACATAAAACAAAAAATAGGTTATTTTAGTCCGGTTTTGCTAGAATTATTTGAAAGAAAAGTAACGATATTAGAAATGATGCTCTCTGGTTTTTTTGATAGCATTGGCTTGTACAACACACCCACTACTTTACAAGTTAAAATTGCCGAAGATTGGATGCTATTATTAGGCTTAGATAATAATAAAAATAGTTTTTTTCAGAATGTATCTACTACAAAACAAAGGTTGATTTTAATTGCAAGAGCGATGATTAAACATCCGCCTCTATTAATTTTAGATGAACCTTTAATTAATTTAGACAACCAAGGAACTGAAATTGTTGTGACTTTAATAAATAAAATAGCCTTAGAAAGTGATACAACAGTTTTATTTGTTTCTCACAGAAGTGTAAAAAACTTACAGCCGAACTATACATACGAGCTAATGCCTTCAAAAAAAGGTTCTTTAGGACGCGTAAAAAAATAAGATTAATTTTTTTCTTCTAACATCGGCACAAAAGCAAAGTCTCCTAATTCGTGTTTTTCGAATTCTTTGGCAGATTTTCTAATAAAAAGTGTCATTATTTGTGTTTTATCACCAACAGGAATTAACAACATCCCTCCTATTTTTAATTGTGCTAATAACGGATTTGGAACAAAAGGTGCACCAGCAGTCACAATAATTTTATCAAAAGGCGCTTGTTCTTTTAAACCGATATAACCGTCGCCAAAAATAAATCGTTTTGGCTTATAACCAATTTTCGGTAAGAATAATGAGGTTCTTTTAAACAATTCTTTTTGTCTTTCTATAGAATATACAATAGCTTTTAACTCTAACAAAACAGCTGTCTGGTACCCAGAACCTGTACCAATTTCTAAAACTTTATCACCCGGTTTTATTTCTAACGTCTGCGACTGAAAAGCCACAGTGTATGGCATAGAAATAGTTTGTTCTGCCGCTATAGGAAATGCCTTGTCTTGGTAAGCATGTGCTTCAAAACTTGAGTCTATAAACAGGTGACGCGGAATTTCTCGTATCGCATTCAGTACTTTATTATCTGTAATACCTTTTGCTTGTAGCACAGTAGCAAGTTGATTTCTAAGTCCTTGGTGTTTTGAAGTGTCTTTCAATTTTAATCATTTTCTAAAGTCTAAAAATAAGAATAATTTGAATTACATTCTTATAAAATTGTATCTTTGTTTTCGTTGATAATTTCTGATATTTCTTCAGGAAATTCAAAACACAAAATATAACGTCATTACTAAGAATTTTCTGCTATAAACAGAAAACAATGAAGCATTTTCTTCGTTTGAAGATTTCTTCTCGAGGTTTAAAAAACTTTAACAATGACAAAAAACATACATATATGCTAAAAGCTGGAGTTTTAGGTGCGGGTCATCTTGGAAAAATTCATTTACGTTTATTACAACAATCAGAAAAATACGAATTGGTTGGTTTTTTTGACCCATTTACAGAAAATGCAGAAAAAGTAGCCAAAGAATTTGGTTATAAATTATTCGATTCTATTGAAGAATTAATTGCCGCAGTAGAAGTAGTAGATATTGTTACACCAACATTGTCTCATTTTGAGTGCGCTAAAATGGCTATTGAAAAAGGACGTCATATTTTTATAGAAAAGCCAATTACTAAAACGGTTTTAGAAGCAGAGGCTATAAACACGTTGGCTAGCCAGTTTCATGTAAAAGGTCAAGTTGGTCATGTAGAGCGATTTAATCCAGCATTTACAGCGGTTAAAGATAAAATTGATTCGCCAATGTTTATTGAAACACATCGATTGGCAGAATTTAATCCTAGAGGAACCGATGTTCCTGTGGTGTTAGATTTAATGATTCATGATATTGATATTATTCTTTCGGTCATAGACTCTAAAGTTAAGAATGTACACGCAAGCGGAATTTCTGTAATTTCTGAAACTCCGGATATTGCAAATGCAAGAATCGAATTTGAAAACGGTTGTGTTGCCAATTTAACGGCAAGTAGAATTTCTATGAAAAACATGCGTAAAACACGTTTTTTTCAGAAGGATGCTTATATTTCTGTTGATTTTTTAGAGAAGAAATCTGAAATTGTTAGAATGAAAGAGGTTCCTAATAATCCGGATGAGTTTGCCATGATTTTGCAAAATGCAGAAGGTGTTAAAAAACAGATTTACTTTGACAATCCTGAAATTGAAAACAACAATGCTATTTTAGACGAATTAGAATCTTTTGCAGATGCTATAAATAACAAAACAAAACCTGTGGTATCTTTGCGTCAAGGTGCAGAAGCTTTAAGAGTTGCACAAATGATTATCGATTGTTTTTAGTTGATAATTGCAAAGAATAAACCATACTTTTAGATTTAAAAAAAGTACCTAAATAAGTGCGTTAGGGATTGAAGTGGAAATCCTTTTTTTTTATATCACGTCATTACGAGGAAGTATGACGAAGTAATTTCTTTTTAATTAAGAGATTGCCACAGAAAGTGAAAAAACTTTCTTTGTAATGACGGCAATAAAAAAAAGATTGTAACCTAAAGCCCGACCTTTAGGTAACGCCCAAAAAAATATAAATATTTAAATTATTATTGATGAAAAACATAGCTGTAATTGGTGCTGGAACGATGGGAAATGGTATTGCTCATACATTTGCTCAATTTAATTATAATGTACATTTAATAGATATTTCTGATGCTTCCTTGGCAAAAGGAGTTGCAACTATTTCTAAGAATTTAGACAGAATGGTTGCAAAAGAGAAAATCTCTGAAGCTGATAAAAAACAAACTTTAGCCAACATTACAAGCTTTACGTCTATTACAGAAGGTGTAAAAAACATGGATTTAGTTGTAGAAGCTGCTACTGAAAATTTGGATTTAAAATTGAAAATTTTTAAAGAATTAGATACTGCTTGTGCCGAGAAAACAATTTTGGCTACAAATACGTCATCAATTTCTATTACTCAGATTGCCGCCGTTACCAACAGACCAGAAAAAGTAATTGGAATGCATTTTATGAATCCGGTGCCAATTATGAAATTGGTAGAGATTATTAGAGGTTACAATACGTCGGATGAAGTGATGCAAACTATTGTAGATTTGTCTAAGAAAATTGGCAAATCGCCGGTTGAAGTGAATGATTATCCTGGTTTTGTGGCAAACAGAATTTTAATGCCAATGATTAACGAATCTATTGAGACGTTGTACAATGGTGTTGCCGGTGTTGCAGAAATAGATACGGTAATGAAGTTAGGAATGGCACACCCAATGGGTCCTTTGCAATTGGCAGATTTTATTGGTTTAGATGTTTGTTTGTCTATTCTAAATGTATTGCATGACGGTTTTAAAAATCCTAAATACGCGCCTTGTCCTTTGTTAGTTAACATGGTAATGGCAGGGAAATTAGGTGTAAAATCTGGTGAAGGTTTTTATGATTATTCAGAAAATAGAAAGGCCGAGAAAGTTGCTAAAATGTTTAGTTAATTTAATGAAAAACAAAGTACTATTCTTTTTATTATTTGCTAGTTTTTTAAGTGCTGCACAAGCATCTAAAAAAGGAGTTTTGAGCGTTAAAAAAATAGGCTTTTTGTATAATAATGCAAATGAAAAAAACTTTATTTTTGATGATGAAGATTATTCCTACACTACAAATACCTATAAATTACAAGCTTTTTATAATTTAGGAAATTGGAAGTCTTTATATTTTGAGTTGATTGTACAACCACAATATCAAGTTATAAACCATCAATTGGATAATTCTTTTTTTGTCTTACCAGACGAAGAAAATGCTACCATGAAAATAGCTGAATTTACAACTCCAAAAACAATGTATTTATATGCTTTTGAATTGGGGTTTGTTCTTAAAAAAGAGCTTTTTAAAAAGCTAGATTTTTTAGTAACCATTGGTTTAGGACTGGCAACTGTAGATACTAGAACAGAACGTTTGGCAAAAGGCTTTACGTTTATAGAAAACGGTTCTTTAGGCTTATCTTATAAAACGAGTAACAAAACGTATGTCTACTTAGGTAGTAATATTGGTCATGTTTCTAACTTTGACACGCAAAAACCGAACAATGGATATTCTTTTGTTGGTTATGAAATAGGCGTTTCTTACGTACTAAAATAAAAAAAGGAACTCTGTTAGAGTTCCTTTTTAAATTATATGCTTTTCTTTTTATTTACCCAACCAAGAATTCAACATCCAAATTGTTTTTTCTTGTTCTGCTATAAAATCGCTCATCATAGAGTTTGTACCTTCATCATTTGCTTCGTCAGACATATCTAAAATTTCTCTCTCTATTTTTAATAATTCAGATAAAGAATTTACAACTAATTCTACCGCCTCAACATCATTAGAGATATCTCTACCAACAGCTACTGAAGATGTTGCTAAATAGTCTGAGAAGGTGTGTAAAGGTTTACCTTGCAACGTTAAAATACGTTCTGCAATATCATCTATCTTTACTTGAGAATCTGTGTAAAATTCTTCAAACTTAATGTGTAAATCAAAAAAGTTTTTTCCTTTAATATTCCAGTGTAAACCTCTTAAATTCTGATAATATATTTGAAAATTAGATAACAATCCATTTAAATTATCTACTAAATTTGCACTTTCCTTTTTGTCTAATCCTAATATTGACTTGTTCATTTTTATATGTTTTTTTATTTGATACTTCAAATTTAATAGAAATTTTCGACATTAAACTATAATAATTATTGATAGTTTTAATATCTTTATCAAAATATTTTATACGCATGACAATTACCCAATTAAAATACGTTTTGTCTGTTGCAGAATACCAGAATTTTACGGTAGCCGCAGAACATAGTTTTGTTACTCAACCTACGTTGAGTATGCAAATTCAGAAATTAGAAGATGAATTAGGCGTTAAGATTTTTAATCGTTCTAAAAAACCAATTGAATTAACAGAAGTTGGGAGTAAAATAGTAGAACAAGCTAAAGTAATTGTAGATGAAAGTAATCGAATTTTAGATATTGTACATCAACAAAAGGGATATATTGGCGGCGAATTTAAAATAGGAATGATCCCAACGATAATGCCTACACTTTTGCCAATGTTCTTGCAGAATTTTACAAAAAAATATCCGAAGGTTAAATTGGTGATCGAAGAATTAACAACAGAAGATATTATAAGAAAATTAACAGATGGTCATATAGACGTTGCTATTGCTGCAACACCTTTAGAGAATGAAGCAATAAAAGAAAGACCTTTATACTATGAGCCTTTTGTTGGTTTTATTCCACAAAACCATAGACTTTTTAATAACAAACAAATTTCTCCGGATGAATTAGAAATGGAAGATATTTTATTATTAGAAGATGGCCATTGTTTTAAAGACAACGTTCTTAATTTATGTAGAAACCATAAAATTGACAATAAGAAAAAATTTCAGTTAGAAAGTGGAAGTTTTGATACCTTAATTAAATTATCTAAAGAAGGTTTAGGAATGACTTTGTTACCTTATTTACATACTTTAGATTTAAATGACCTTGATAAAACACATTTACGCGAGTTTAAGAACCCGCCACCAGCAAGAGAAGTGAGTTTAATTTACCACAAATCTCAATTAAAAATGCAATTAATTGAAGCGTTAAAGAAGACAATTGATGGCGTTGTAAGAGGTGCTATTTCTTTTTCTGATGTGAAGATTATCAGTCCGATTAAGAAATAAAAGAAATATCGATTCGATTCTTTTATTAATAAAACTCTTATGCTATTTTATAGTATTGCTATTTTACTTCAATTAAAATAATGAAAAAAGACCTCACAAATTTTAAACATTTGTGAGGTCTAATTATATTTAAGTACCTGCTAATAGCTTGTTATTTCAGAAAAACATTCGCGTAATTAGTGAAATTTGTACCTGTTATTTAAGCATACATTTTATCTCGTAATTCTTTAATTTTAGGATCTGATACATATTCTTCAAAAGTAGTATATCTATCAATTGCTCCTTTTGGTGTTAATTCTATAATTCTGTTTGCAACCGTGTGTGCAAACTCATGATCATGTGTAGAAAACAAAATGGTTCCTTTAAAATTAATTAAAGCATTGTTTAAAGACTGAATAGATTCTAAATCTAAGTGATTTGTTGGCTCATCTAAAATTAAAACATTTCCTCTTTTCATCATCATTCTAGACAACATACAACGTACTTTTTCTCCACCAGAAAGCACATTACTTTTCTTTAGCGCTTCTTCCCCAGAAAAAATCATTTTCCCTAAAAAACCACGAATAAAAACTTCTTCGCGTTCTTCTTCTGTTTGCGCATATTGTCTTAACCAATCTACTAAATTTAATTCTCCGTCATTAAAAAACGTTGAGTTATCTAAAGGTAAATAAGATTGTGTTGTTGTAACTCCCCAAGAAAATTTACCAGCATCTGCTTTTTCGTTTTCTGTTACCACTTGATAAAAAGCGCTAATTGCTCTAGAGTTCCTAGAAATAATTGCAACTTTATCTCCTTTATTTAAATTAATGTGTACATCGTCAAATAATTTCTCATCTTCAAAGTTTTTAGACAAACCTTCCACATTTAAAATTTGATCTCCAGCTTCTCTATCTCTATCAAAAATAATGGCAGGATAACGTCTACTCGATGGTTTAATATCTTCAACATTTAACTTCTCAATCATTTTCTTACGAGAAGTTGCTTGTTTCGATTTTGCAACATTCGCAGAAAAACGTCTGATAAAATCTTCTAATTCTTTCTTTTTATCTTCTGCTTTTTTATTTTGTTGTGCTCTTTGTTTTGCGGCTAACTGGCTAGATTCATACCAAAAAGTATAATTCCCAGAATAATGATTTATTTTACTAAAATCGATATCTGAAATATGTGTACAAACAGCATCTAAAAAGTGTCTATCATGCGAAACTACAATTACAGTATTTTCAAAATTTGCCAAGAAATTCTCTAACCAAGAAATGGTTTCAAAATCTAAATCATTGGTTGGCTCATCCATAATTAAAACATCTGGGTTTCCAAATAAAGCTTGTGCAATTAACACACGTACTTTTTGCTTACCATCTAAATCTTTCATTAAAGTATAGTGCAAATCTTCTTTGATACCTAAATTAGATAACATTGCAGCTGCGTTAGAATCTGCATTCCAACCATCCATTTCTTCAAAGACAATTTGCAACTCTCCTATTTTCTCTGCATTTTCATCTGTATAATCTGCATATAGCGCGTCAATTTGTTTTTTAATTTTAAACAAATCTTTGTTTCCCATAACAACGGTTTCTAATACAGGAAATTCGTCAAACGCATAATGATCTTGCGTTAAAACAGACATTCGTTTTCCTTTATCTAAATGCACTTGCCCCGAAGTTGGTTCTTGTACGCCAGAAATAATTTTTAAGAATGTAGATTTTCCTGCTCCATTTGCTCCGATAATACCGTAGCAATTTCCGTGAAGAAATTTTGTATTCACTTCATCAAACAAAATACGTTTTCCAAATTGAACAGATAAATTAGAAACTGATAACATAAATAGACTTTTTTAATTTTGTGCAAAAGTACAAATTCCATTTTTCTTTACAACCTATAAATTCAATACTTTTATAAGGTATGCTTTTAAAACTTAGTAGGTTCTGCCATACTATTTTAACAGTGAATTAACAACCTTACCTATTTCAAATTTCTACATTTGCTATATGCTTTGTGTAGCTCTAAATATGACAAAAAAACTATATTCTTTTATCGCTTTATCTTATCTATTAGTAGCTTTAACAAGTTGTACTAGCAAAGAAAAAACTAGTACATATTTCGGAGGGAAAATAATAAACCCGAAGACTAAGTTTGTTGTACTTTATGCTAAAGACAAAGTTGTCGATACACTTTTACTAAATGATAGGAATAAATTTTTAGGAACGTATGACAATTTAGATGAGGGTTTGTATTATTTTGAGCATGGTAACGAGAATCAATATATTTATTTGGAACCAAAAGATAGCTTAATGCTACGTTTAAATACCTGGAATTTTGATGAATCTATCGTTTTTGCTGGTAAAGGAGCTGAAAGAAATAATATTTTAATTGATATCTTTTTAGAAAATGAAAATGACAGAAAAGAATTTTATCAATTAAATAGATTAGAGCCTGCGGAGTATATTAATAAAATGGATTCGATTATAGGTTCTAGATTGATTACTTATAATGATTATACAGAAAGGCATCCAAATGAAACTAGTAAATATTTAGAAATCTTAAAAACATCTCTAACCTACTCTATTTATTCTAGAGTAGAAAGATATCCTATAAACCATGTTTACATTTCAAGAAAAGATAATTTCCCTGAGATTAATGCTTCTTTTTATAAATATAGAACTGAGCTAGATTACAACAACAATTCTTTAATGTATTATACACCTTATGCAAGATATATAACAAATTATCTATATAATGTTACGTATTCTATGGGCCATGAGCCTATGAAAGACGGGTTTTCATCTGATTTTACTGTAGACTTATTAAATACTATTGATGCTAAGATTAATTCTAAAGACTCTAAAAATGCATTCTTAAAAAGAACGGTTTTAGATCACTTTTACAGAAAGTCTAGCTGTAATATAAATCAGAAAGCTTTTGATGTTTTTTTCTCTTTATCTTCAAATAAGGAAGACAAAACTCTTGTTAAAGATATTTTAGCTGATAATAAAGTTATACATAAAGGTGATGAAATAAAAGGTTTTACAATTTCAGATTTCACAAATCAAGCAATAGATATTGAAGATTTTACAATTAATAAAAATTCTGTTTTATTATTTTGGAGCGAAGAGTACATGTCCAAATCTTTTATCAGTTCGAGAATTCCTTTTCTACAAAAAAAATATCCTTTGTTAAATTTTGCAGTTATAGAGATTGATGGAGACAATACAAATAGAATTAAAAATGTAGATATTAAAAATCAATATTTTATAAATTCTAAAGCGCTTAAAGATAATTTTCTTAGAAGTAAGATGAATCGAACAATTCTTGTAAATAAAAACGGAATTGTAGAGAATGGATATGCTGCAATTTCTTCTGGAAACATCTACAAACAGCTAAAAGAATTAAGTAAAATAAATTAAACCTACCAAAAGGCGATATTTCGTAATTTTCTTGTACCTTTGCACGATTTTAATTTTGAGGGAACTCAATAGAAAATCAAGTCGAATTTTATAATTGGATTTGCAGGTCGGCGTTCTGTGAATCTACAAAAACACAGTAATGTCAACATTTTTAGAATTAGGTTTAAAAGAACCGATCAACAAAGCATTAACAGATTTAGGATACGAAAAACCAACTGTTATACAAGAAAAAGCAATTCCACAAATTATTTCATCTAAGAGTGATTTAAAAGCATTTGCGCAAACAGGTACCGGTAAAACTGCTGCTTTTAGTTTGCCAATATTAGAGCTTTTAGATAGTAATAGCGGTAATGTACAAGCTATTATTTTATCACCAACAAGAGAACTTGCAGTTCAAATTGGTAATAACATTAAAGATTTCTGTAAATATTTACCAGATGTTAAAGTAACTACCGTTTATGGTGGTTCTAGCATGGAAGATCAAATTAGATCTTTAAAAAGAGGTTCACAAATTGTTGTTGGAACTCCTGGTAGAACAGTAGATTTAATTAAAAGGAGAGCTTTAAAATTAGGAAACGTTCAATGGTTAGTCTTAGATGAAGCTGATGAAATGTTAAATATGGGTTTTAAAGACGAATTAGATAAAGTCTTAGAAGCAACACCAGACACAAAGCAAACATTATTGTTTTCTGCAACTTTTCCTAGAGAGGTTGAGTCGATTGCAAGAAACTATATGACAGATCCAGTAGAAATTACTTCTGGTCAAAAAAATCAAGGTTCAGATAATGTAAGTCATGAATATTATTCAGTTACAGAAAGAACGCGTTACCCAGCTTTAAAAAGAATAGCAGATTTAAACCCTGATATTTATGCAATTATCTTCTGTAGAACTCGTAGAGAAACACAAGAAGTTGCAGATACCTTAATTAAAGACGGTTATAGTGCAGATGCTTTACATGGAGATTTATCTCAAGGGCAAAGAGATTCTGTAATGGGTAAATTCAGAAAGAAAACAATTCAAATCTTAGTTGCTACAGATGTTGCAGCTCGTGGATTGGATGTTACTGAATTAACACACGTAATAAACCATAAATTACCAGATCAGATAGAAAACTATACACACAGAAGTGGTAGAACTGGTAGAGCTGGTAACAAAGGTATTTCTATTGTTTTAGTGAATGGAAAAGAGAAAGGAAAATTACGTCCTATCGAAAAAATCATTCAAAAGAAATTTGTAGAAGCAAAGGTACCTTCTGGAAAAGATATTTGCCAAAATCAATTAATGAGTTTAATTGATAAAGTTGTAAATATCGAAGTAAATGAATCTCAGATTAATGAGTTCTTACCTAGTATTTATGAAAAATTAGAAACTTTAAATAGAGAAGAATTAATTCAGAAATTTGTTTCTTTAGAGTTCAATACCATGTTAGCATATTATGAAAATGCTAAAGATTTAAATGATTTATCTTCAAGAGATAATTCTAGAGCAAGAACAGAAAACGAAAATATGACTCGTTTTTTCATCAACATTGGTAGAAAAGACAATTTAAACCCAGGTAAATTAATTGGTTTAATTAACGAGCAAAATATTGGTGATAAAGTAGAAATAGGTTCTATAGATATTTTAGATACTTTTTCTTTCTTTGAAATTGATAAAAACTTCGAAGACAAAACATTAGAAGCTTTTTCTTCTAATCAACCAGATTTTGACGGAAGATCTGTAAACATCGAAATCACTAAAAAAGAACGTTCTGGTGGCGGAAGAAGAGGTGGTAAAAAACCTTTCGCTAAAAAAGAAGGCGGTGGCTTTGGTAGACGTAGAGAAGGCGGTTCTTCTTCTTCTTCTAGAAGAAGTGATTCTGGAAGCAGGGGCGGTTCTTCTGATAGACGTTCATCTGACAGACCAGACAGAAGTTCTGGTAGTGGAGAAAGAAAATCTTCTGGCGGTTTCGGTAGAAAACGTAGAGATAGCTAGGAATATAAGCTATAAAAATAAAAACCTCATAAACTGTAAATGTTTATGAGGTTTTTTTATGAAAAAAAATGAACTTAAATACTTGCGTAGTTACTTACAGTAAAATAAAAATAGCTATTAAAATAAAAACAACAATCTGTGTCCATTTTAGATAATGGCCTATTTTTTTATGCTCTTTTATGGTTTTAGAAATAGCACCTGCAAGTATTGCTATCATAAAAAAAATAATGAAAGAAACGATCATAAAAATAAAGCCTAAAACGTAAAATTGAAGTATTGTATTTAACGTTTCACTAAATAAAAACCCAGGAAAAAAGGCTAAGAAAAATATAGATACTTTCGGGTTTAAAACATTCATTATAAACCCTTGTTTAAATAACTGCTTTGTTGTTTTTTTTGGTACAATTTCTTCGGATAAAGAAATACTTACATCAGACTTGTACACTCTGTATGCCAAATACAGCAGGTAAATTGCTCCGAAAATTTTAATTGCAGTAAATAAGTTTTCAGATTCTTTTATAATTGCAGAAACCCCAAAAGCAAGCAATGTTGTGTGTATTAGACAACCAGATATTAGTCCGAAAACGGTTGCTAAACCATACTTTTTGCCATTCACAATACTTTGCGTTAAAACAAAAATATTATCTGGCCCTGGAGATATCGCTAAAATTGATGTTGCAAGTGCAAAAGATAAAAGTGTTTCTATCATTAAAGTAAAAGTACACTTTTTGGTTTTCTTGTGAAAACAAGAATTTCAACAAAATTTAAAGAAACTTCAAAACTAGGCAAAAACCAACAACCTAAATTATTCTATCAAGAATTCTTAAGAAGTGCCTTGTTAATTTTCTTAATCAAACTGGGTCCTTCATAAATAAAACCTGTATAAATTTGGACTAAATCTGCACCTGCTTCAATTTTTGCTAAAGCGTCTTCTGCAGAATGAATACCTCCTACTCCAATAATTGGAAAAGATTTATTAGAGGTGTCCGCTAAATATTTAATGACTTCGGTACTTTGATTTCGTATTGGCTGCCCACTAACACCACCGTTTCCTATTTGCTGCAACCGTTCTTTTGAAACTTTTAAATTGTCTCTTGTGGTAGATGTATTTGAAGCAATAACACCTTCTATTTTAGTTTCTGCAACCAAGGCTATAATTTCATCTAACTGAGCATTGTTTAAATCTGGTGCAATCTTTAATAAAATTGGTTTCTTTATTTTAAAATGATTGTTCTCTTTTTGACATGCTGTAATTAACGCTACCAAATATTCTTTGTCATTTAATTTTGCGTGACTCCCAACATTCGGACAACTAACATTTAATACAAAATAATCTACAAATGGGTGTAATTCTTTAAAAACTGCTAAGTAATCTTGCGTATAATCTGCTGGTGCTGTGTCTGTATTTTTACCAATATTACCTCCAATAATTACTTTATGCTTGTTCTTTTTTAAGTTTTTAATCGCCTCTTCTACACCATCATTATTAAAACCCATTCGGTTAATAATTCCTTGATCATCTTTTAAACGGAACAATCTTTTCTTCGGATTACCGACTTGTCCTTTTGGAGTTACTGTACCAATTTCTATAAAACCGAATCCGAAATTTGCCAACTCATTATATAAAACGGCATTTTTATCAAATCCTGCAGCTAAACCAACCGGATTTCTAAAAGTTAATCCGAATAAAGTACGCTCTAACTTTTTATCGTTTATTTGATATAGGTTTCTAAAAATTGAAGCTACAAAAGGAATTTTACATAAAAACCGAATCAGTGAAAACGTAAAATAATGAACCTTTTCTGGATCAAATAAAAATAAAATAGGACGGATTAATAATTTATACATAATTAGAATTTATAAGGTCGAGCGCAATCGAAACCTAAAAGTAGTTTTTAAATTTTAATAACCTCTCGACTGCGTTCAAAGAGACTTTATTGGTTATAAAAAAAGCCCCAAATAAATGGAGCTTTTAAATTATCTTAAAACAGCATCTAAATTCTTTTCGAATGTTTGCTGTAATTTTTGCATTATTTTATCAATCTGCTTGTCTGCCAAGGTTTTAGTTTCATCTTGAATTAAAAAACTAACAGCATATGATTTCTTACCTTCTGGTAGTTTGTCTCCTTCATACACATCAAATAAGTCTACTTCTTTTAACAAACTTTTTTCAGATTGAAAAGCCAAGTTATAGATTTCTTTAAATTCTATTTTTTGATCTAACAATAGTGCTAAGTCTCTTTTTACAGCAGGAAATTTTGGTAAACCAGCTACTTTTATGTTTTTATTACCAGTCAATTTTAAAATAGTATCCCAATTAAAATCTGCGAATAAAACCTCTTGTTTAATTCCGAATTCTTTTAACAAACTGTTCTTAACAACGCCAAATTCTACCAATTTCATTTTTCCCAAACTCAACGTAATTCCTTCAGAAAAAACATCTTGTTTTGTGGGTGTTGTTTTTAATTTATCGATTCCTAACCTGCTTAAAACATTGGTAATAATTCCTTTTAAATAAAAGAAATCTGAAGTTTTATTTTCATTTTTCCAATTATCACCTGTTCTGTTACCCGTTACAAATAAAGTTAAATGCTTGTCTTCTTGGTATTTTTCATTGTATTTATGATAGGTTTTACCAAACTCATAAAATTTTAATGACTTATTTTTTCTATTAATGTTGTAGGAAATAGATTCTAAACCACTAAATAACAAAGACTGTCGCAGAACTTTTAAATCGTTGCTTAACGGGTTTAGCATTGCTACATTTGCTTCTTCATTGATGTTCTCTGACAATGTTGCATAGGCAGGTTTTGTCAAAGAATTTGCCATGGTTTCATTAAAACCTAAGGCAGTTAATTGATTTGCAACAATATTTTCAATCTTAGTATCTTTATTAGAATCTAAAGAAATAGACGTATTTAATTTATGAGAAAACTCAATATTATTATATCCATAAACCCTTAAAATTTCTTCGATAATATCTGCTTCACGCTGAACATCTGTTCTATAAGAAGGGATCGTTAAACCTAAACCTCCTTCTGTTTCGCTATTAATTTTAATTTCTAAGGAAGCTAAAATTTTCTTAATCGTGTCTTTCGGAAGTTCCTGACCAATTAATCTGTATGAATTTTTGTACGAAAGAAAAACTTGATAATCTTCAATTCTCTCTGGATAGAAATCAGAAATATCAGAACCCATTTTTCCACCAGCATATTCTTTAATTAATAAAGCAGCACGTTTTAAGGCGTATTCTGTCATATTAATATCAATTCCTCTTTCAAAACGAAAAGAGGCATCGGTGTTTAGTGCATGCCTTTTAGCTGTTTTCCTAACAGATACAGGATTAAAATAAGCACTTTCTAAAAATATTGATGAGGTATGTTCTGTTACTCCAGATTTACTTCCTCCAAAAACTCCTGCAATACAAAGCGGATTCGAATCTGCATCACAAATCATAATGTCTTCCGAAGATAGTTCTCTTTCGATAGCATCTAAAGTTGTAAACTTAGTCCCTTCTTCTAATGTTTTTACAAGAATTTTATTTCCTTTAATTTTTTGAGCATCAAAAGCATGTAAAGGTTGTCCTAATTCATGCAGTACATAATTTGTAATATCTACAATGTTGTTTTTTGGTGTTAAACCAATTGCTTTCAATCTATTTTGAATCCATTCTGGCGAATCTTTTATAGTAACATCTGTAATTGTAATTCCGCAATACCTTGGTGCCAATTCTTTCTTTTCAACTTCAACATCAAAACGCAAGGTTCTTTCATCTACATGAAAATCGCTTACAGAAGGAGAAATTAACTCTAAATTAATGTCTTGCTGCATTAAACCTGCACGCAAATCTCTGGCAACCCCAAAATGGCTCATGGCATCAGATCTATTAGGTGTTAGTCCAATTTCAAAAATCTCATCCATTTCTATATTAAAAACTTCTGCAGCAGTAGTACCTACGGTTAAGTCTTCATCAAGAATCATAATACCATCATGACTAGAACCTAGACCTAATTCATCTTCGGCACATATCATTCCGTGGCTTTCTTCTCCTCTAATTTTTCCTTTTTTAATTTTAAAGCCTTCACCTTTATCATCGTATAAAGTTGTACCTATTGTTGCAACAGGCACTTTCTGGCCAGCAGCAACATTTGGCGCCCCACAAACAATTTGTACAGGTTCACCAGCCCCTAAATCTACCGTTGTAATCTTAAGTCTGTCTGCGTTTGGGTGTTGTATACAGGTTAAGACTTTACCTATAACAATACCTTTTAAGCTTCCTTTAATAGACTCTTTGATTTCAATACCTTCTACTTCTAAACCTAAATCGGTTAATAATTCACCTGTTTTTACAGCATCCCAGTCTGTTTGTAAAAATTGCTTTAACCAATTGTATGAAATTTTCATATACTTCTTTTGATATTTTCAACGGCAAATTTACTGATTTTTATGGTTTTTAGAGTCCCTTTTTTAAGTTAAAAACACAAGTTTGTTTTTAATAAACAAAGAAAATTGTTCCCTTGAATACAAACAAGATTTTCTTCACTCTTTAGATTTACTTCTATTTAAAATGATCATTAAAAAATTTCTGTTTTTCAATTTTTTCATTTCTGTAAAAGAGCTAAAGAAAACTAGTTCATAAATTATAATAACTACGCCGAATAAGTTAAAAGTGAAGTGCTTACTATTTTATAGTAGGAAATATTTTTTTATCAACCTTTTTGAAAAGATAATAATAAATAGTTGCAAAAAGTGTTCCTATAATAATTCCTACAAAAATATCTATAGGAAAATGTACGCCTAAATACAATCTACTGTAAGCAAATATTAAAGGAAATAATAATATGAAGTAAATATATTTGTATTTTTCTCTTAATAAAAGTACAACAAAAACAGAGAAAAAAGTTGATGTTGTTGCATGACCAGACGTAAAACTAAAACTCTGCGGTTTTATAAAGGTTCTTAATGAATATTTTATATCAAAATCGTTATTAGGTCTTAATCTTTCTACAGAATTCTTTATTAAGTTGGTAAATTGGTCTGAGAAAGCTACTAGAATAATCATGGCAAGTATCATAAAACCACCTCTTTTCCATCCAAAAGATTTTATCACTAAAAAAATAATGAAAATAAATAAGGGTGCCCAATTAAATTGATGCGTAATTGCCAACCAAAATGCGTCCCAATTTTCGTTTCCTAAATTGTTTAAGAAAATAAGTAATTCTTTATCTTTTTGAATAATGTCTAACAAATTATTTGCCAATTTTTAAGATTTCTATATCAAAAACTAAATCTGATTTTGCTGGGAATGGTCCGAATTTTTGATCTCCAAAACCAATAGTATAAGGAATAAATAATCTAGATCTCTCTCCTTCTCTCATCGATAAAACACCTTCTTTTAAACCACTTATCATGGGTCTTGCATCATCATTTAAATCAAAAACAATGGGTTTGCCAATATCTTCTGAAGATTGCATTCTTTTACCATCTGCAATGTACAACGTATAGTTTGCAGTAACTGTTTTAGAAGCTAAAACTCTTTTACCTTTCGTTTCTTTTATTTTTAAAATTCGCAAACCTGTACCTGTTTTTATAGCTTTAGATTCTTCTTTTTCTAATAAAAAAATTTTCTTAGCTTCTAGGTATTTAGCATATCTTTTTTCTTCAACTTTGTTTTCTTCTTTAACTTTATCTTCTTGAGATTTGTTAAAACTTGCTACTTCGGTATCAAAAACTTCTGCTGCATTAAAATCTTCTGCTTTAGAACCTATTCTAATAATATTTACGGTATTTATAGTATCATTTTGTGATATTTTAAAAACAACAGCCATTCTAGTAGAATCAATTGCATTTTTTAACAGCAAAGAATCTATGTAATTTTTCTGTAATTTTTTTAATTGAAAAGGGTTTACAATCGTTTTACCAAAAACACTATGCTTACCATTTAAATGTGGTATGCCTCTATGGGTTATAAAAAACTGACTATTATTTGTTTTTGGCCCTCCGTTTGCCATCGAAAGAATTCCTTGGTCATCATGTGTGTAAGTAAGTTTTCCGTTTGCTGTTCTAGGAAATTCGTCACCAAAAACATAGCCTGTACTTTTTCTTCCTTCCGAAGTAAAACCACCACCTTGAATTACAAAGTTAGAAACTACTCTATGAAAAATAATTCCTTCATAAAAGTTTTTTCCTTTTAAAGAATCTAACAATTCACTGTGTGTACCCTCAACTAAAGCAACAAAATTTGCTACAGTTTTAGGTACATCATCAGCATATAATTCTAACAAAATATTTCCTTTATTGGTTTCAATTTCTGCGTACAAACCTTCCTTTAAGTCTTTATACTTTTTTGGTGTACAAGAAATAAATACTGCAAATACTATGGAAACAAAGAAAATATTTTTCATCTTTTTATTTTATAACTTCTAATAATTCAATTTCAAAAATTAAAGTAGAAAAAGGTTTAATTTCTGCACTTTTTTGTTGCGGTCCGTAAGCCAATTCTTGAGGGATAAAAAACTTGTATTTTGCTCCTTCATTCATTAATTGCACACCTTCAGTCCAACCTTTAATTACTTGGTTTAAACCAAATTCAGAAGGTGTTCCTCTTTCAACAGAGCTATCAAAAACTTTTCCTTCTATGTTTGTACCGTGGTAATGTACTTTTACTCTAGAAGTTGGTCCTGCTGGTTTTTCCCCCGAACCTTCTTTAAGTACAATATATTGTATGCCACTTTCTGTAGTTTTTACACCTTCTTTAGATTTGTTGGCTGCTAAAAATGCTTCACCTGCTTTTTTATTTTCACCAAACTTAGCTTCTGCTGCTTTTGCTGCTTTCTCTTGCTGCTCTATCATTTGAGCTTGCTGTTTCTTTTGAAAATAAGAGCTTAAAATTTTTTGAATATCTTTTGTTTCTATTAATAAATTAGTAGAATCTAAACCGTTTCTAATACCTTGACTTAAAACATCTTTATCAACTTCACTAAAAGTAGATTTTAATTGACCAGACATACTTAGGCCTACTGCATAACTTACAGAATCTAATTCTGTATCTAAAGATTTTACTTCTTTCACTTGGTTTCCGCAAGAAAACATTGTTACTGTTATTGCTGCTACTGCTAAATTTTTTACAATTCTCATTTTTAATTAATTTATTTAATATTTAATAACGTTACTCTACTCTTTATTGTTTTGTTAATTCCTATTTTATTTCCATCACCGGAAATACCAAAAGCATTGTAAGACGGAAAGACAAATGTAATTGTTTCTCCTATTTTCATCAACTTTATTCCTTTCTGAATTCCAGCTATAAAATCTTCTTTGTCTACTTTGTAGTTTTTTGTTCCTAAGACTTCTTTACTGTATATAATAGTATTATTTAAATCTCTAATATCATACTGCAATTCAACAATATCACCTATTTTAGGCATTGCTAAATCTGCTTCAACTTTAGTTATATACGTGTACCAAAAACCGTTAGAAGACGTTTTGTACTCGTTGCTAGTGTCTTTTTTAATAAACGCTATAATTTCATTTTTTTCTAATTGAAATAATCTTTTGGTCGTTTCAATATTATCTTGAAAAATAGTAGTTGAAGGTTTTGGGTTGATTGGTCTTCTAGGTTTAGAAGTAGTACAACTTACTAAAAATAAAATTCCGAAAATTAAATAGCAACTATGCTTCATAAGAGTTATTTAATTCGGTTGTATAGCTTGGTAAAAGTTCTTTAAAGAATGTAGTCGATTCCTCTAAAGAGCCATCGAACCTGCCTCCTGCTGCATTGTCATGACCACCACCATTAAAGTGTTTTCTAGAAAATTCATTTACAGAAAAATTACCTTTAGATCTAAAAGATATTTTTATCATACTTTGTTCTGTATCTTCAATAAAAATAGCTGCAAAAATAATTCCTTTTAAAGAAAGCGCATAATTAACAACACCTTCTGTATCTCCTTTTTGAAAATCGAACTTCTTTTTTTCTGCTTCTGTTAACGTAATAAAAGCTGTTTTGTATGCTGGTAAAATTTGCAAATTGCTAAGTGCTTGTCCTAACAACAGCAACCTTCCGTAAGAATTTGAATCGTACACATTGTTATGAATCTTATTGTTCTCTGCGCCTTTATCAATTAAATCTGCAATAATTCTGTGTGTTGTACTAGTAGTAGATCGAAATCTAAAAGAACCTGTATCTGTCATAATACCCGTGTACAAACACGTTGCAATATCAGCATCAATTAAATCTAAATCATTATTCATTTCAATAAACTGATACACCATCTGGCAAGTAGAACAAATTTCTACATCAGAATACATATATTTTACATCGTCTGGTTGTTGATGATGATCTATCATTGCAAAATCATTCGGATATTTTTCGAGCGTCTTTTGCATGTCATGACCAACTCTGTGCAACGCATTAAAATCTAATAGAAAAATAATTTCTGATGCATTTATTGCCTTTTTAGATTGACTATTTTGCCAATCGAAACGATAAGTGTTCTCTGAACCTGGCAACCAGTGTAAAAATTCTGGATACTCATTTGGCACCACAACAGTAGCTTTATGACCTTTTTTTGACATATAATATTGCAAGCCTAAAGTAGCTCCCATTGCATCTCCATCTGGGTTTCTGTGCCCAATTATTACAATATTCCTTGGTTTTTTAAGAAATAATTTTAAATCGTCAAATCCTTTTAAAATCATAGTTTGCGAATATACAATTTAATAATAGTGTTCAAAATAAATTTCGCTTTACATTTGTAGTAATCTTAAACCATTTAGTCTTGAAGAATCTTATAAAAATTATCTGTTTCATCCTTCCAATTATTTTAACTTCTTGTACAAGTTCTAAAAGAATGAAATTTAATAAAAAAACTGATTTCACCATTGCTTTTGGCTCTTGCAGTAAACAAAATATAGAAAATATTTTATGGAAAGAAATCAAAAAGAATAAACCAGACTTGTGGGTTTGGGGTGGAGATAATATTTATTCTGATACCCATGACATGAATAAATTAAGAAAAGATTACGAAACTTTAAGAAACCAGAAAGGATATTTAGAATTGGTAAACAATTTACCAATAATGGCTACTTGGGACGATCATGATTACGGCAAGAACGATAGCGGTGTTGAGTCTCCTGTAAAAGAAGAAGCACAAGAATTATTTTTAGATTTTTTAAATATTGATAAAAATAGCCCTAGAAGAAGTCAAGAAGGCATTTATCATTCAGAAATTTTTAACACAGCAAAAGGAAGTATAAAAGTAATTGTTTTAGACACCAGATATTTTAGAACAGCATTAACCAGATCTTCAAAAAATAAAAAGAGATTTACACCAAATACGTACGGAAACGGAACTGTTTTAGGTAAAACTCAATGGCAATGGCTTACAAATGAATTAAATAATTCTAAAGCAGATTTTAATATTATTGTAAGTAGTATTCAAGTTTTAGCTGCCGAACATGGTTTTGAAACTTGGGGGAATTTCCCTCATGAAGTTGCTAAATTAAAAACAACTATTACTAAAAGTAACGCTAAAGGTGTTTTACTACTTTCTGGTGACAGACATATTTCAGAATTTTCTAAAACGGATGTTACAGGTCTTTCTTTTCCAATCATAGATTTTACTTCTAGCGGATTAACGCATTCTTACAAAGGTTTTACTTCAGAAAAAAACCAATACAGAGTACAAAATGTTATTTCTAAAATTAGCTTTGGTATCTTAAAATTTGATTTTAAAGCCCATAAAATCACAATGCAGATGCGAGGTAAAAATAATAAGCTATTACAAGAATTATCTCAAACTTACCCATAATTTATTGTTAATATAAAAAAGTGTACTTTTGCAAAAAATATAAAAAATACAATGGCAACAAATAGAACATTTACAATGCTTAAACCAGATGCTGTAGAAAACGGACATACTGGTGCAATTTTAGACAAAATTAACGCTGCAGGATTTAGAATTGTAGCTTTAAAGAAAACACAAATGACAAAAGCAGATGCTGAAACTTTTTATGCGGTGCATAATGAGCGTCCGTTTTTTGGTGAATTAGTAGAATTCATGACACGTGGACCAATAGTAGCTGCAATCTTAGAAAAAGACAATGCTGTAGAAGATTTTAGAACTTTAATTGGTGCTACAAACCCTGCGGATGCTGCGGAAGGAACAATTAGAAAAATGTTTGCAACTTCTATGGGAGAAAATGCTGTACATGGTTCTGATTCTGATGAAAATGCACAAATTGAAGGAAACTTTCACTTTTCTGGAAGAGAGCAATTTTAAGGATTTTTAATTCTTAGTTTACCATATATTTAAAAACTCACAACCTAATTGTTGTGAGTTTTTTTTTATTTAAAATTTTAAAGAGTAAAGTTTAAAAATTACATTCTAGTCTTCTTTCTTATAACTTTTACACTATTTTATCTTTTAAAAATAAAATGATGCCTTTCCGAATTAAAAAAAGTTATCGGTTTTTTAAGGCTCATAAAGAATATTCGCCTTACGTTTGTTATTAGAAATTCTCATAAGTACTTTTTTTCTTAAAATATATGCCCCTAAAATATTTAATATTTATAGTCGTTTTTACTTACTCTCTTTTTACAACCAATGCACAAAATAATAACTTTACGTCTTCTTGGAATATACCGAAGGGCACTTTTGAGCTGCCTCTAAAAGAGTACACAAATATTACAATTCATTGGGGAGACGGCAGCGCTACAACCCATAAAAACGGCGTTTTCCCAACACACACTTACAAAGTATCTGGCAGCTATAACATTAAAATTGGTGTAAATGATGCAGCCAAAGATATTGGAAGCATGTTTCTAAACGGGAATCATCCTTCTAGAACGATGCTTTTAGATATTTCTAATTGGGGCGAAGGAATATGGAATTCTTTTTTTGGCGCTTTTTTTGGAGCCAACTACTTAACAGTCTCCGCAACAGATGAACCAAACCTTTCTAAAACAACTTCGATGTTTAGAGCATTCCAAAATTGTTCTTCTTTAGTCGGAACAACTTTTAAGAATTGGGACGTAAGCACCATAACAAACATGAGGTATCTATTTGCAGGTGGCAGTAAATACAAGAATATTAATAATTTTATGATTTTTAACGGAGATGTTTCTGGCTGGAACACCGCCAATGTTGCCAATATGCGCGGAATGTTTGGTAACTGCATCGCCTTTGATGTTGGTGGAACTCAAAGTTTAAATAATTGGAATACTGCTGCGGTTACTGATATGCAATTTATGTTTTCAGTTGATGTTATAGATGTTTTATTTAAAGTAAATGTTTCAAGCTGGAATACAGCTAACGTTACTAATATGATGGCTATGTTTCAGGGTAGAGCGGCATTTAATTGTGACATAAGTAATTGGAGTACTCAGAAAGTAACGGATATGTCATACATGTTTTTTGAGGCGTCGGCATTCAATAAAAATATTAATAGAAACGGTAATTCCTGGAATACAGCTGCGGTAACTAATATGTATAGAATGTTTTATAGCGCCCACTCATTTAATGGAGATATAACAAATTGGAATACGACTTCTTTACTTAATACAGAGTCCATGTTTGAAAATGCCTTTACTTTTAACCAAAATATCCGAAGAGATGGAGATATTTGGAATACGGCTGAAGTAACTAATATGAAATGGATGTTTTATTATGCGGAAGCTTTTAATGGGGATATAACAAACTGGAATACCGCTAAAGTTACCGACATGGAACTGATGTTTTATGGAGCCAAAGCCTTTAAAGAAAAACTTGAGATAGTTTCTAATAGTTGGGACATGAAAAGGGTTAGAATTAAGGAAGTAAATAACAATCTTTTTCCATACAAAGGAGAAAATTTAAATAAAAAAAGTACTACGTTCATTTTTAAAGAATATCTAAATTATGTGCTAGTATTCGTCTTCATCCTTATAATTAGTATTCTTTATCTATTTCGAAAAAAAATATTATCAAAATATAAAAAAAATAGCCAGTATGTTTTTAGTGATTTAATTTTAACAAAAACCTGGTCAATTTCACCTTTAAATGCTGATTTATCAGAAATTGAAGCAAAAATATCCGAGCGTTACACTAAAAATGAAATAATTAAAGTGTTTCATCTATTTGAGCAAAACATATTTAAAGACAATATATTTGAAAAAAAAGGGGTCAACGTTAAAGAGTTTTCAAGAGTAACAGGTGTTCCATTAACGCATTGTTTTTATTTGTTAAAGTTTCATATTACTAGTCCTAGTTTTACAAAATTTAAAAATTATTCAAGAATTGAAGTTGCCGTTAAATTAATTGAAAATAGTTATTTGGTTAAAGGAACTTTTGAATCTTTATCTGTAGAAGTAGGGTTTGAATCTTATAGTACTTTTTACAATTCCTTTAAAATACACACATCATTAACTCCAAGCGAATATGTACGTTTAAACAAAATAGAGCTTACATAAAAATTCAAATTAAGTCAATTAACGCTTTTGCTTTTTCTGCTATCAAATAATTATATACTTGTTGTCGAAGCAATTTTTAACTTTAATAGATAGAATAAAACAAAACCACTTAATATTTAGCAGCATTTTTTCTATATTCATTTCTATAACACAAGAATTTCAAAATTTTTTAGCAGTATAAAATAAGTGAAGGCTATCCATTTCTTTTTTTATCTCTTTTTATACTTGTTGAAAACTCAATATATCTTTTGAAAACCCAATAGTGCACATAAAGTATTTTTTTTAGGGCTTAAATCCCGCTAGTTTAGCAAAAAGCCCTCATCATGAAAAGAATACTTCAACTACTATTTCTAGTTGCTATTTTAATTAATTCAACCTTAAATGCAAAAACAACAGTTTCAAAAACTTTAAGTTTTACCAAAGAAAACAAGTTTTACCATCTAGAAAGTGAGTCTATTAAAATTGATGAAGCAAAAGAAACTTCTATTTTAATAGCATTGCCATTTATTACAACTTGGGAAACAACTTCCCCAAACGAAGTGGTAAAAATACCCTTGTCTGGTTCTTATACTATAGACTGGGGAGACGGAACAACTGAATCTTTAACCGATACTGCAGAACACACCTATACAACAGCAGGAAGCTACGATGTTTCTATTAATGGCGCCGCCACTAAAATAGATTTTAAAAGCCTACCACACTCTAAAGATAAAATAAAAGACATTAAACAATGGGGAGATATTACTTGGGGAGCAGACTTAAGTTTTGCTTTCCAGGCATGTACCAAATTAAATAGTACAGCAACAGACGCGCCTAATTTAAATAATGTTACCAATATGAAAGGTATGTTTAACGCTGCTTCCGCATTTAATGGAGATCTATCGTCTTGGGATGTAAGTAGCGTTACCAATATGTCATTTATGTTTTTTAAAGCCACAGTATTCAATCAAGATATCTCTTCTTGGAATTTTAGTGCTGTTAACAATCTCTTCCTTTTCCTTGAAGACGCAACAAGCGTATCAACAAGAAATTATGATAAACTTTTAAGAGCCTGGGATGCGATTGCTCTTTCTTTACCTTCGGATGTAAATATAGGAAATGTCTCAACTTTAAAACATTGTACAGGTGCAAAGGCGAGAGCAACATTGGTAGGTAAAAAAGGATGGATCATTGATGATGGTGGTTTAGACTTCTCTTCTTCTTCCGCATTTATTACCACTTGGGAAACAACCTCCTCAAACGAAGAAGTACAAATACCTATGTCTGGCACCTCTACAGTAGATTGGGGAGACAAGACAAAACCTACTGAAGAAACGGGTGTCGCAACACATACTTATAAAGCAGCAGGAAGCTACAATGTCTCTATTAATGGAGAAGCTACAAGAATAGATTTTGAAAGTTTACCCCACTCTAAAGATAAAATTAAAGATATTAAACAATGGGGAGATCTTGATTGGGAAGCAAATTTAACGGGTGCTTTCTTTGAATGCACACAATTAAACAGTACCGCTACAGATGCACCTAATTTAAGTAAGGTTACCCTTATGACCAGTATGTTTTGGGGTGCTACAACATTTAATGCAGATCTTTCTTCTTGGGATGTGAGTACTGTTACAGATATGGCTCAAATGTTTCGTTTAGCTCCTGCATTTAATGGAGATATCTCTTCTTGGAACGTAAGTAAAGTTACCAGCATGTTCGCCATGTTTGACAAAGCAACTGTTTTTAATAGAGATATATCTTCTTGGGATGTGGGCGCAGTTACCTCTATGCAATATATGTTTGAGGGTGCTACAAAATTTAATGCAGATATTTCTTCTTGGAACGTAAGTAAGGTTGTTTATATGCACTATATGTTTCAAGATGCTACAAAATTTAATGCAGATATTTCTTCTTGGGATGTGAGTAAGGTTATTCGCATGCACTATATGTTTAATAATGCTTCCTCATTTAATAGAAACCTTGCTACTACAGCTAATTCTTGGGATGTTAGTAAGGTAACAAATATGAGCAGCATGTTTAGTGGTGCTTCCGTATTTAATGGAAATATCGCTTCCTGGGACGTAAGTAAGGTAACGAACATGAACAGAATATTTTATGAAGCTTCAGCATTCAATCAAGATATTTCTTCTTGGAATGTAAGCGTGGTTACCGATATGAGCAGGATGTTTCAAGACGCTTCTGTATTCAATGCAACTATTTCTTCTTGGGATGTGAGTGCGGTTACCGATATGCAATTCATGTTTCATAAAGCCTCCGCATTTAATGCTGATATTTCTTCTTGGAATGTGAGCAATGTTACCAATATGAGTAATATGTTTCATAAAGCCTCTGTATTTAATAGAGATTTATCTGCCTCTTCTACTGCTTGGAATGTTAGTAAAGTAACTAATATGAGTTATATGTTTCAAGATGCATCCATTTTTAATGGAGATATTTCTTCTTGGGATGTAAGTAAAGTTAACAATATGCAATGGATGTTTAGAGGAGCTTCCGCATTCAATCAGGATATTTCTTCTTGGAAAGTGAGTGATGTTATAAAGATGGAAGTTATGTTTTATGAAGCTTCAGCATTCAATCAAGATATTTCTTCTTGGAATGTTAGTAATGTTAATAATATGAGTTATATGTTTTTTGGAGCTTCCGCATTCAACCAAGATCTCTCTTCTTGGGATGTTAGTAATGTTACTAATATGTCTCTAATGTTTTACCAAGCTTCAGCATTTAATGGAAATATTTCTTCTTGGGATGTTGGTAATGTTACCAATATGTTTGGCATGCTTGCATCAAATTCAGCATTCAATCAAGACCTCTCTTCTTGGGATTATAGTGCTGTTACCAGTCTGAACGCATTCATTCAAGAAGCTACAAACTTATCAACAAAGAATTATGACAAACTTTTAATAGCTTGGGCTTCCAATGCTTCTTTACTTAATAATGTAAACTTAGGAAACGTGTCTACCTTAAAACATTGTGCAGGAAAAACGGCCAAAGCAACATTAGTAGCAAAAGGTTGGACTATTGGTGATGGAGGTTTGTCTACAAACTGTAATACTTGGTCTGGAACAACAGATACAGATTGGGCAACAGCAAGTAACTGGAGTTCGGGCGCAATACCAACAGCTGCAAACGCTGTTGTAATTCCTAATACGACAAAAAAACCTGTAATTGATGCAAGTACTATTGCGTTATCCAAAGATGTAACCATCCTAAAAGAAGCTACATTAACAGTTAATTCTCCCGGCGGACTTACTATAAGTGGTAACCTTAATCAAAACGGAACTTTTACTATAAATTCTGGTGGTTCTCTTAAAGTAAACGGAACTTCTACAGGAACTGTAATTTATAATAGAAATTTATCAACTACAAATTGGTATTTAGTGGCTTCCCCTTTTGCGGGCGAAACTATAGAAAACTTAAGAACGAATAACAGTCTTGCTGCCGGTAGTGATACCAATATTGGTTTAGCAAGTTATAATAATACATTAAACTCTAATAGATGGATATATCAAAATACGTCTTCTACAGGTAACATAAATGTTGGGCAAGGATATTCTGTAAAATTAGCAACTGCAGGTAATCTTTCTTTTTCAGGAACTTTAAATACGGTTAGCAAAATAAGTACAATAACACAAGCATCAAGTAATTTTAATTTAGTTGGAAATCCGTTTACTGCCTATTTAAATCTTGGTGATTTCTTTGCCGATAATGTTACTGATGGTATTTTATCCGAAGCTTCTGCCTGGTTTTGGGATCAAAGTTCTCGTGAATACGAGACAAAAACTTCTGGAGTAGATGGCAATTTTGAAATTGCGCCAGCACAAGCATTCTTTTTAAGTGCGGGTAGTGCATCAGCAGTTGCAACTTTTGATATTGCAGACATCACACATCAAAAAACAGATAACTTTCAAAAACAAGCGGATACAAGACCTCAAATTAAATTATTTGTAAAAGAAGGCAAGAACACCAAATACACACGTATTTTCTATATAGAAGGAACTACTACTAGTTTTGACAATGGGTATGATGGAACTATTTTTGGAGGTGCCAATAATTCTTTTCAACTATACACACATCTAGTAGCAAATAATAATAATAGCGGCCAAAAGTTAGGTGTACAAGTGTTGCCAAACTCAGATTATGAAAACATGCTTATTCCTTTAGGCTTAAAAGCCGATGCTGGAAAAAAAGTTACCTTTTCTTCGGAATCTTTAAACCTTCCTAATGGTATTAAATTATTCTTAGAAGACAAAGAAACGAACACATTTACACGTTTAGATCAAGTTGGTACTAACTATTCTTTTACTCCAAAAATCACTCTAAACGGAACTGGTAGATTTTATCTGCACACTTCAAATAGCGCTTTAAGTGTTAACGAAACGAGTGTCTTAAAAAATATTACAGTTTATAAATTGAATCCTGATACTTTAAGAATAACTGGGTTGCCAATAGGTACATCTTCTATAAAACTATTTAACCTTCTTGGTAAACACGTTTTAAATACTTCTTTTGAGTCCAACGGATCTTACAATGCGACTTTACCTAAAAGAACTGCTGGAGTTTATATCATTCAAATTGAAAATGAAGCAAGTAAACTGATTAAAAAAATAATCTTAGAATAAAACCCAAGACTTACAGACAAACCATCATGAAGAAAAAAATAAGACAGTCAGAAAATAATGTGGAAGAAATTACGCGTAAAGACGCCATTAAAAAGATAGGAAGTTATGGCAAGTATGCAGCATTAACTGCTTTGGGTACGTATCTAATTCTTAATCCTCAAAAAGCACAAGCTACAAGCCCCGAAGCTCCTGGAAAAGACTTTTAAATTTGATTGCATCCTAAATTCTTGAAATTTTTATTTTTTTGAGATGTACGCATAATAAAGAAAAACTATAAATTTATGTTTAAACACACCCTTATTCTAACCTTTTTGTGATCAAATAAAATTAACACAATTATGAAATTAAAAATAGTATACATTCTTTTATTTTTCCCCTTTGTTTTATTGGGGCAAAATTTAACAGTTGCCAGTGGTGGCAGCATTACGATACCCAAAGATAGTTATGTTTTTGTTGGCGGTAATTTCACCAACACCGCAGGCACAGTTACTTTAAATTCTGATTCGGATGAATTTTCGTCGTTATTGGCAAGTGGTGTTACCTCTGGTAATATTACCTATAATCGCTATGTAAATAGAGTGGGTGCTGGAGAGTGGGATTTAATAGGTGCGCCAGTATCTGGTATGGCATTTACTTCTCTAATAACAGATATCAATATTGCAACAAACGGAAGTTTTTACGCAGTAGGTTCTTATGACAATACCTTAGATACTTGGACAAACGTTACTAATATAATCACGGGTAATTTAGCATTAGGGCAAGGATACCAAATGGCAACCACAAGTGGTGGCACACTCTCTTTTACAGGAACTATTGCCAACGGAGACCAAACTGTTGCCATAAACAATAACGATGCAGCAAATTTAGGTGCAGGAAGGCGTTGGAATTTAATTGCCAATCCATTTGCGTCCTATCTTAATGGAAATAGTAATGCTGATGGAACTAACAATTTTTTAACGGTCAATACAGCAGCAATAGACGATAATTTTGAGGCTATCTATGGTTGGAAAGCTGATGGAACAGGATATGAAATTTATAACAATACAAGCACAGCCGCGCACATAGCTCCGGGGCAAGGTTTTTTTGTAGCCGCTGCAGGAAGTGGAGCGGATCAAACAATCACTTTTACCAAAGCCATGCAAACACTTACAGGAGTTGATGATTTTGTTACCGCAAAATCTGCTGGAACAAGTTACGAATTGGTTTTAGACATGCATAGTGATGCCGTTAAAGTGGCAGACACTAAATTTTATTTTAAAGAAGGATTGACTTTAGGGTTAGATCCAGGGTATGATGCAGGTGCATTCAACCAATCTTCAGGTTTCAGCTCAAGACTTTTAGAGCAAGACAACGGTGTTGGTATGGGTATCAATGCGATGCCTATAGAGGCTATAAGTAATGTAATAGTTCCTCTTTCGATAGACCAAGAAGCGGGTATTTCTCTTAAAATTCAAATAGCGAATAGTACGATGCCAGAGGATGTTAATGTGTATTTAGAAGACACAATAGACAACACGTTTACACTTCTTACCAATGAGAGTTTTGAGCTCTTAACGCAAACAACCTTAAGTGGTGTGGGTCGGTTTTTCCTTCACTTTACTGCAAGTACCCTTTCTACAGATACAGTAAGCAGTAGCTCATTATTAACCGCATATAAAGGAAAAGGAAACGCCTATATCTCTGTAGAAGGATTACAGCAGTTCTCAGAGCCAGCATTGCTTACTCTTTACAATGTATTAGGGATGAAAATACTTTCAAAAAACATCCAAAACCCTTCACAGAAAGAGATGCTTTCTACAGTAGGGATGAAGACCGGAGTCTATATCCTAAAAGTGCAGGCAGCAAACATTGTTTTCACTAAAAAATTAATAATAGAATAAGAACACTTTATGAAAAAAACAGAAAACACACCTGCCGGTACCAATGATATCAGTAGAAAAGAGGCCGTAAAGAAAATGGGCAAATATGCTGCATTAACAGCTATGGGCACATTTATGATTCTAAGTCCTAAAAAGGCACAAGCGACATCTGCACCTCCGGCGCCTGGTAGTAATTGGTAATAAAACAACGACTAAAAGATAAAACAAACTATTAAAAAATAAACCAATGAAACAAATATTTATATTTATAGCGGCAGTATTAGTAACTACAGCAACGTATGCCCAAGTGGGTATAGGCACAGCAACACCAGACGCTTCAGCAGCCTTAGACATTACTTCTACTACAAAAGGGTTATTAATACCAAGAATGTCCAATGCACAGCGTTTAGTTATTGCAAGCCCAGTTGCAGGGTTACAGGTCTTTGTTACAGATTTTGATGGAGGTAGATTTATGTTTTATGACGGGACAGAATGGGGTACACTTTCTTTTACAGAGAAACGTCCAGAAGCTCCCGCAATTACAGAGGTGGTATCAAGTATCGCACAAGCTACCGTTTCATTTACACCTCCATCAAGTGATGGAGGATCTGCAATAACCTCTTACACGGCAACGTCAACTCCAGGAGATTTAACTGGCACTGTAAGTCAAGCAGTTGGTGGTGATGTCACAGTAACAGGTTTAACCAATGATACCGCGTATACCTTTACAGTTACGGCTACCAATGCCATAGGTACAAGTGTTGCTAGTGCTACTTCAAGTCCAGTAACACCAGAGGCAGTAGCACCTTCTTCCCCAGCAATTTCAGAAGTGGTATCAGGTAACGCACAAGCTACCGTTTCCTTCACAGCACCATCAAGTAATGGGGGTTCTGCAATAACCTCTTACACGGCAACCTCAAGTCCAGGAGGTTTTACAGAAACAGTAAGCCAAGCAGGAAGTGGTACTATAACAGTAACAGGTCTTACCAATGGCACAGCCTATACCTTTACAGTTACCGCAACCAGCAGCATTGGAACAAGTTTGGCAAGTGCTGTTTCAAATGCAGTGACACCATGGTCGCCGTCGCCGTCAGGGCCTGTAACTTACACCATACTAGATGAATATACAGACCGAAAACCATCAGGAACTAGTTACACTAACCTTACATATTATAATCAATACATTGATGCAGGATCAATTGATGACTCTCCATTTGTTATCACAAAGCAAACAGCGCATGAAGGCGGAATTTTATTTTATGGTACTACAGAATTAAATTCAAGAAATTCAGAAAATACTTTTCGACTTAATGCTAGTACTGGCAATTTTGATTTTATTTCGTTTAATCTTAGTGATTTGGAATCAAATATAGATTACGGTACTGAAAGTATGACAACACTTCCAAGAATAACGCTAACCTCAAGTTCTGGATCAACGGTAACCTATGAAGCTACAGTTGATACTTATTTAAATCCAGGTGGATCTACTTATTATAGGTATATGTTTATGGAGAGTGGAGTTAAATCATTAAACTGGGATAACGTTGAATGGGTAGATATTAAAACACAATATTCAAAAGCTAAAACAAAAGATTTCATTCTGAAAAGACTGTAAGGGTTGTTTTTAAAAAAGTGTTACTGTATAGATACAATTAAAAAAAAACTAATGAAACATATATTTACATTTTTAGCGGCAGTATTAGTAACTGCAGCAACGTATGCCCAAGTGGGTATAGGCACAGCAACACCAGACGCTTCAGCAGCCTTAGACATTACTTCTACTACAAAAGGGTTATTAATACCAAGAATGACTAATGTGCAGCGTTTAGCTATTGCAAGCCCAGTTGCAGGGTTACAGGTCTATGTTACAGATTTTGATGGAGGTAGATTTATGTTTTATGACGGAACAGAATGGGGTACACTTTCTTTTACAGAAAAACGCCCTGACGCTCCCGCAATTTCAACAGTTAAACCTGGTGACGCACAAGCTACCGTTTCATTTACAGCTCCAACAAGTATTAGGTCTTGGTGTTTGTCATTCATTTCAAAACCCTCGATGACCAAATATTAATACACAAATATCAAATAATATATGAATACAATTACCTCTTTTCTTAAAGCATCTCTTGTGGTCTCTTTTTTTTGCACCCTATCTTTACAAGCACAATTTACATTCGACTCCAGCTCACCCGCAGCTGTGGCAAATAATATCGCTTTAGATGCGAACATTACCTTAAATTTTAGTGATAATACAAAAGCTACTAGTATTACGGCAACAAACATTCGTATTACAGGAAGATATACCGGTAGTATTGCGGGCGCCTTTTCTGGTGGTGGCACCAAAACTGTTGTATTTAACCCAACCACTAACTTTAAACCCGGCGAAGTAATTACGGTAACGCTTACGGCCGCTGTCTTAAACAGCACAGATGCTGTTTTAACAAACCCTACAAGTTTTAGTTTTACCACTAAAAGTGCGTTAAGTTCTTTTACACCCTCTTGGACTAAGAGCTTCGTTGAAGATATTCCTCAATACGTTACTGATGGGCCAGAGGGCACACTTTTTAGCATAACAGCCGACATAGATGGAGATGGAGATATGGATATTGTATCTTGTAATTTTTGGACTACTGAGTTAACTTTTCATAAAAACGATGGCAATGCAAACCCTAGTTTTACCTCTATAACTATATCAGAAGATAATGCGGGCGTAAAACCAATGGTTATTTTTGCGGCTGATATGGATGGAGATGGTGATTTAGATATTGTTACTGCAAATGGAGGTAATGGTCCTGTTATTATATCAGTAAGAGTGCATTTCAACCTTGCGGGTGATGGTTCTAAGTGGTCATGGGGTAGCGGTGGTACTGGAAGGAGAGGAGATTCTTATCTTTATTTTAAGCCTTCTGTTTTTGTAGCTGACATGAATAATGACGGCAAAATGGATATTATTGTTTCAAGTCAAGGTCAAAATCTTAATAGTAGAGGAGGACTCAAGTTGTATATACGTAAACCAGAGACGGCTTATAGATGGGAAAAAGTGAAAGATATTGAAACATCAGGTATAAATGGTTTTTTTGTCGCCGATATGGATAATGATGGTGATATGGATATTATTAGGGGAGGAAATGGAACTGTTTGGCATGAAAATGATGGCAGTTCAGATCCAAGTTTTACTAAAAGAAAAATTACAGATATAGGTGCGGACAATGTTTTTGCCGCCGATATGGATAATGACAATCATATAGATATTATTACAGTTAGTGGAGACCGTATCCGTTGGTATAAAAATGATGGGCTTGAAGACCCAACCTTTACCGCTGCAAATATTAATAGATTGGGCTACAAGACTATTTCTGCAGCAGATATTAACAATGACGGCCATATGGACATTCTTTCGGGTAAATCTTGGCATCTAAATGATGGGAATGCAAATCCGTCTTGGACTGCCGCACAATTTAGAAATGGTACAAATGACATAAGGTCTATTTCTGCCGCTGATATGGATGGCGATGGAGACATGGATATTCTTGCTACTTCGTATGACGATGAGAAAATATATTGGTATGAAAATAGCATCACCAATACTTGGGATGGTAGTGCTGGAAATGCTTGGGGTACGGGTGAAAATTGGGATACGGGTGTAATTCCAACAACCGTAGCACCTTTTGAAAAGATTGTAATTCCGGGTAATTTAACTAATTACCCAACAGCAGCTAATGCGGTAGTAGTTACTTCTGTGGATATGACTTCGGGTAGTTCTTTAATTGCTTCAAATACATTTTCGGGAGAAATCAACTATAAGCGGAGTATAGGGAGTACTAATTGGCAATTTATTTCTTCGCCTGTTAGCGGGCAAGATATTGACGCTTTTATAGGAGCGCAAAGTGTGGCTGCTGGTACTGATGACAATAGAGGTTTATCAGATTATAACAATACTACAGAAGCGTTTACTTATTGGCAAGCAGGAACTACCAATTCTGGAAATTTTGTTTTAGGCGATGGGCGCGCAATTAAACTATCAGAAACCGAAGACATTACTTTTACAGGCACTCTTTCTACTGAAAAAGTAGACATTGCAATAACATCAAACACAAACGGCTTTAACTTAATTGGCAACCCGTATCCTTCTTATATTGCTGCAAATACAGGTGCAGATGCAGTTAACAATCTTTTAACAATAAATGATGTAGATAATGATTTTTTAACTGAAGCTACATTGTGGTTATGGAACCAATCTAACGAATCTTACACAACCAAAAACTTAGCTTCTGCAGCTTTTTTTATTGCGCCTGGGCAAGGTTTTTTTGTAAGTGCTAATGGCGATAAAACGTTCCGTTTTACAGAAGCAATGCAAAGCCATCAAGGCACAGATACCTTCCTGAAAACAAACAACAACAGACCAGAAATAAAAGTATCAATATCTAACGGAACCGTTTTAAAACATGCAGAAATCTATTATATAGCAGGAACCACAACCAGTTTTGACAACGGATATGACAGTTCTATTTTTGGGGGAGCCAATCAAGATTTTAGTATTTATACGCATGCTGTTGCAAATAGTACGGGTAGAAAACTAGGAATTCAATCGTTACCAAACTCAAATTATGAAAGCATGGTAATTCCCATTGGTATAACAACTGCTGCCGATATAGAAATTACTTTTTCTATAGAAACTTTAAACTTACCAAAAGGTCTTAAAGTGTATGTAGAAGATAGAGAGAACAATACTTTTACGCAATTAGATGAGCTTCATAAAACGTACTCTTTTACAGCTACAAAAGCGCTAAATGGAACAGGTCGTTTTTACGTACACACCTCAAGTAATGCTTTAAGTTTAGAAGACTCCAAAAGTATCTCTAAAAAAATCACTACTTATCAATTAGATAAAAATACTTTAAGAGTAACAGGATTGATAGATGGAGAGTCTTCATTAAAACTCTTTAATTTACTTGGTAAAGAAGTTTTAAATACCACTTTTAATTCTAACGGAACTTACAATGTCTTTTTACCTAAAAGAGCAGTTGGTGTATACATCGTAAAAATTGAAAGTAAAAATAATAAACTTACCCAAAAAATAATTTTAGAATAACCCCCAAATCTTAAAGTTAACAGCACATGAAGACTTCTACAAAAAACACTCAAAATAAAGAGCAAGAAATTACGCGTAAAGACGCCATTAAAAAGATAGGAAGTTATGGCAAGTATGCAGCATTAACTGCTTTGGGTACGTATCTAATTCTTAATCCACAAAAAGCACAAGCTGCAAGCCCAGAAGCTCCTGGAAAAAACTTTTAAATTTGATTGCATCCTAAATTCTTGAAATTTTTATTTTTTTAAGATGTACACATAATAATGAAAAACTATAAATTTATGTTTAAACACACCCTTATTCTAACCTTTTTGTGCACACTATCTTTACAAGCACAATTTACATTCGATTCCAACACACCCGCAGCTGTGGCAAATAATATCGCTTTAGATGCGAACATTACCTTAAATTTTAGTGACAATACGAAGACTGCTAGTATTACTGCAGCAAATATTGTTATTACAGGAAGATACACTGGTATTATTGCAGGTGTCTTTTCTGGTGGTGGCACCAAAACTGTTGTCTTTAACCCTACAACTAACTTTAAACCCGGCGAAGTAATTGCCGTAACGCTTACGGCTGCTATCTTAAACAGCACAGATGCTGTTTTAACAAACCCAACAAGTTTTAGTTTTACCTCCAAAAGCGCGCTGAATGCTTTTACGCCTTCTTGGACCGATAACTATGTTGCAGATGATGCTATTGAGAGTAGCTATACTTTACCAGTTGATATTGATGGAGATGGAGATATGGATCTTGTTTCTGGTGGGTTTAGATATCAAAAAATAAGTTTACATAAAAATGACGGCAATGCAAACCCTAGTTTTACCACTACAATTATAGCAGAATACGGTGCGCCAACAAAACCAAGACAGGCTTTTGCCTCCGATATAGACAATGATGGAGATATGGATATTATTACACTTAATGTTAATACGGGTAAAACTATTATAGAGATAATAACTCTAAAGAATAATGGTGACGGTTCTTCTTGGGAAAAAAATTTATATCACTATTCCGGAAGAGTTCCTGCTGATCTAAAAGGCATCCCATCTATTTTTATGGCTGATATTGACAATGACGGAGATGTGGATTTAGCAGTTGCTTCAGCCAATTACGCAGGTAAAAGTTATTGTATGTGGTTTGAAAATATAAGTGGTACTTTTTTACAAGAAAATGCACATCGTATTAAATATAATTCTGATTATAAAAATTCTATTTCTCTAGCTGATATTGATAATGACGGTGATATAGATGTAATTGTAGCTTCTTCAAATACCAATACTATTTCTTGGTATAAAAATGATGGTAGTGCAGACTTTTCAAATCAAATAGACATTACAACCAGTGCAACTTTAGCGCAAGCTATTTATGCAGCAGATATGGATAATGATGGTGATATAGACATTATTGCCGTAAAAAAAAACACCATCTCTTGGTATGAAAATGATGGCAGTGCAGACCCAACCTTTGCGGAGGAAAATATTGCTACGGGGGTGCCAAGCAGTAGTGAAATGTGGCTTTTGCATAATAATTCCATAGCTATTTCTGCCGCAGATATTAACAATGACGGCCATATGGACATTCTTTCAGCTAAATCTTGGTATCTAAATGATGGGAATGCAAATCCGTCTTGGACTGCCGCACAATTTAGAACTAGCACAAACGACATAAGATCTATTTATGCCGCTGACATGGATGGTGATGGAGACATGGATATTCTTGCTACGTCGTTTGATGATAGCGAGATATCTTGGTATGAAAATAGCATCACCAATACTTGGGATGGAAGTGCTGGAAATGCTTGGGGTACGGGTGAAAATTGGGATACGGGTGTAATTCCAACAACCGTAGCACCTTTTGAAAAGATTGTAATTCCGGGTAATTTAACTAATTACCCAACAGCAGCTAATGCGGTAGTAGTTACTTCTGTGGATATGACTTCGGGTAGTTCTTTAATTGCTTCAAATACATTTTCGGGAGAAATCAACTATAAGCGGAGTATAGGGAGTACTAATTGGCAATTTATTTCTTCGCCTGTTAGCGGGCAAGATATTGACGCTTTTATAGGAGCGCAAAGTGTGGCTGCTGGTACTGATGACAATAGAGGTTTATCAGATTATAACAATACTACAGAAGCGTTTACTTATTGGCAAGCAGGAACTACCAATTCTGGAAATTTTGTTTTAGGCGATGGGCGCGCAATTAAACTATCAGAAACCGAAGACATTACTTTTACAGGCACTCTTTCTACTGAAAAAGTAGACATTGCAATAACATCAAACACAAACGGCTTTAACTTAATTGGCAACCCGTATCCTTCTTATATTGCTGCAAATACAGGTGCAGATGCAGTTAACAATCTTTTAACAATAAATGATGTAGATAATGATTTTTTAACTGAAGCTACATTGTGGTTATGGGACCAATCTAACGAATCTTACACAACCAAAAACTTAGCTTCTGCTGCTTTCTTTATTGCGCCTGGGCAAGGTTTTTTTGTAAGTGCTAATGGCGATAAAACGTTCCGTTTTACAGAAGAAATGCAAAGCCATCAAGGTACAGATACCTTCCTAAAAACAAACAACAACAGACCAGAAATAAAAGTATCAATATCTAACGGAACCGTTTTAAAACATGCAGAAATCTATTATATAGCAGGAACCACAACCAGTTTTGACAACGGATATGACAGTTCTATTTTTGGGGGATCCAGTCAAAACTTTAGCCTATACACGCATGCTGTTGCAAATAGTACGGGTAGAAAACTAGGAATTCAATCGTTGCCAAACTCAGATTATGAAAGCATGGTAATTCCCATTGGTATAACAACTGCTGCCGATATAGAAATTACTTTTTCTATAGAAACTTTAAACTTACCAAAAGGTCTTAAAGTGTATGTAGAAGATAGAGAGAACAATACTTTTACACGTTTAGATCTTACTGGCACTAACTATTCCTTTACGCCAAAAGAAGCTTTAAACGGCGTTGGCAGACTTAATCTACATACCTCAAACAGTACTTTAAGTACAGACGAAACTAGTGTCTTTAAAGATGTTACAGTTTATAAATTGAATTCTGAAGTCTTAAGAATAACAGGGTTGCCAAAAGGAAAATCTTCTATAAAACTATTTAATCTTTTGGGTCAGCAAATTTTGTCTACTTCTTTTCAATCTAACGGAACTTACAATGCGGCTTTGCCTAAAAGAGCGGCAGGAGCTTATATTTTTCAAATTGAAACAGAAAAAGGAAAATTAAATAAAAAGATAATCTTAGAGTAAAAAGTGATTAATATTTAGGTATACAAGATACGAAAGAAGAAATTACACGTAAAAAAGTTATTAAAAACACAGCACAGTTAACATAACTGTGCTGTATTTAAGCCGTTAAGCATCTATCTAATTTAAACCCTCAAAGAACACAAGTTGTACGCACCAAAGCTACTGGAGTAAGATTTTAAAGTACGCTAATAGAAAGTACACAAGAATTTGAAAACGATGAAAACTTTGCTCATTTAATTGTTTTCAGTTTTATGGCGTGTAACTCTAGACCTACTAGAACATTCATCATTAAATTAGAAAGAACATAATTTCTTAAAAGATGTTGCTGAAGAATGGCGAGGTTTTTTTGGCTGAATCAAAATATACTCAAAACTACAGTGACTTAAATGCTTTACTAACTGAAAGACTTACATCAGATAATACTGTTTCCTAAAAGGCTGGCTTATATATGTCATGCTATATTGATACAATAATTATTATGACGACTATTCTATTGTTAGAGTATATGCGAAGTATTTAAAATTTATATTTTAGAGTTTTCTAAAAAGGAAAACCAACAAAAGAAGAAAATAACAAACTCTCATTTAATTCAAGTGTTATTTCTCATTCACAACTTTTGAAAAATTATTGTCTTTGGAATTTTGTTTTTAGTAGAATCGTGGAAATTAATAATACACGATGTCTAAGTGATGCGCCACAGAAAAAAATAGCCGAAAAGATACTGAATAAGATAAAACGTATTTTAGAAAACAGGTACTAGAAAACCTATGATAAATGATTATAGGTTAAGAAATAAAGTCAGTGACCAAAACCATATAAATTAATTACAGGTTTTAGCCTATAAATAAAAGTCCTCGCAGCTTTTCTATTCGATTTTAATTTGCAAAATTACGTGCTTAAAACGTAAAAAATAGATACAAACCCATTCGCAAAAAAAACTTAAACCAATAACAATTTAGAAATCACTTCCTCTCCTATCTCTTCATTCATCATTTTTACAATTTTCTCTTTTCCGTAGCTTAATTCTTCCCGCAATACAGAAGATGTTAAGTGTATTACTAAGGTTTTGTTTTGCAGTTTTACAGAAGTTGTGTGCGTTGCCACACCTTGCCCCATCATTTTAGTCCAAGTTTCTTCAATTTTTAATTTTTGCATTCCTTTTGTCAAATTATTTTCTTTGATAAAAAGTTGCATTAAATCTTCTATAGAAAAAGAATCGTTTTCTCTTTTAGACATTGTTCTTTGGCTTTTGGCTGATTGTTATTTTTATAAAAATATTTATATTTTCAATTAAAAAGACTTCGACGAGCGCTGTCTGACTGACTTTAAAAATTTAAAAACTAAAAATTATAACTTAAATATTTGATACGGTTTGTTACTCTGTTTTACAATATTCTCGGTTCTTTCTGAATGCGTATCTGTAATAAAAATTTGTCCGAACTCATCATTATTTACTAAATTGATAATTTGTAAAACTCGTTTTTCATCTAATTTATCAAAAATATCATCTAATAATAATATAGGAACTACCTTATTTTGTTGCTTGATAAACTCAAACTGCGCAAACTTCAACGCAATTAAATACGATTTTTGCTGTCCTTGTGATCCAAATTTCTTAATAGGATATTCACCAATATCAAAACTTAAATCGTCTTTATGAATACCAGACGACGTGTACTGCAATATTTTGTCTTTTTCTAAAGACTTCTGTAATAAGTCTTTCATTGAAAAATCATGTAACTGACTTTTATACAAAAGATTCACATGTTCTTTGTCATCTGAAATCACCTGATACTTTTGGTTAAAGATAGGAATAAATCCCTCTAAAAAAGATTTTCTAACCTCATAAATTCTAGACCCGTATTCAGAAAGTTGCTCGTCATACACGCTTAAATTTAAAGCATCGAAAGTTCTATTTGCTGCAAAGTATTTTAACAACGCGTTTCTCTGACTTAATACCTTATTATAGGCTAATAAATCTTTTAAGTAATTCTTATTTTGTTGAGAAATGACACCGTCTATAAATTTTCTTCTCGTGTCACTTCCTTCTGTAACTAAATCTCTATCTGCAGGTGAAATAATAACCAAAGGTAATTGCCCAATATGATCCGAAAATTTCTCATAATTCTTCCCATTTCGTTTTAAAACCTTCTTTTGTCCTTTTTTTAAACTGCAAACAATTTTCTCATTTCTATCATTTAAAACATAGTCTCCTTCTATCATAAAAAAAGATTCACCATGTTTTATATTCTGAATTGCGACAGAATTAAAATAACTTTTAGCAAAAGACAAATAATAAATAGCGTCTAGCACATTGGTTTTACCAACACCATTATCTCCCACAAAACAATTTATTTTCTGCTGAAAATCAAAAGATTGCGATTCTAAATTCTTAAAATTAAGTAAAGAAAGTTTCTGTAAATACATGAATAAAAAAGGGTCTTTAAAAGGATTTGCAAATTATTGAAAATTTTGCGAATTATGTCCTTTTAAAATCCAATTAAAAAAACTATTTTTGCGGCACTAATTTTTAAGGAAACATGGCAACTTACAAGAAGAAATATAAAGCAGAAGGTAAAAAAGAACAACAACAGGTAGACGAATCTGAATTCGAAACTGCTGGTGTTTTAAACACTTTAGATGAAACTGCTTCGAGATCTGAAAAATGGATCGAAAAAAACAGCAAACCTTTATTCTATGCTTTAGTTAGTGTAGTAGTTATCTTTTTAGCATACTTAGGATATACTAAATACATCTCCGAGCCAAATGAAATTGAAGCTTCTAACGAATTGGCTTTTCCAAGAAAATATTACGACCAAGCTGCTACAGCAGGTTCTGGAATCGATTCTTTGTTAACTTTAGGTTTAGAAGGTGCAGATGGTAAATACGGTTTCTTAGACATTGCAGATTCTTTTAGCGGAACAAACGCAGGGAATTTAGCTAATTACTATGCAGGTGTTTCTTATCTAGAGATGAAACAGTATGACAAAGCAATTGAGTATTTAGAGAGATTTAATTCTGATGACGAAATGTTAGGTCCTGTTACTTTAGGTGCTGTTGGAGACGCTTTTGCAGACATCAACCAACCAGAAGATGCTTTAGACTATTATGTAAAAGCTGCGAATAAAAAAGACAACAACTTTACTTCTCCTTTATTTTTATACAAAGCAGGAATGACTGCCATGGAATTAAAGAAGTTTGATAAAGCGGAATCTTTATTTATTAAAATAAAAGAAAACTACCCAACATCTGACCAAGGCAGAGATGTTGAGAAATTTATAAATGCTGCTAAATACGCTCAATAATTAGTTTTGAGTTTTAAGTTATAAATTTTTAGTTAAACTTTATAACTAACAACTAAAGACTAAAAACTAAGAACTTAAAAATATGGCAACAACAAACTTATCATATTACGATAAAGATACAATCCCAAATGCGAAGTCTTTTCGATTTGGGATTGTTGTTTCTGAATGGAATCCAGAAATTACAAAGAATCTTCAAAATGGCGCAATTGAAACTTTACTAAACTGCGGTGCTTCCAAAGAAAATATTGTTTCTTGGGATGTCCCTGGAAGTTTCGAATTGGTTTATGGCTGTAAAAAAATGATTCAATCGCAGCAAGTAGACGCTGTCATTGCAATAGGAAATGTAATACAAGGAGAAACAAAACATTTCGATTTTGTTTGTGAAGGTGTTACACAAGGTATTGTAGATTTGAATATTAAATATGATGTTCCTGTAATTTTCTGTGTCTTAACAGACAATACAAAACAACAATCTTTAGACAGATCTGGCGGAAGCTTAGGTAATAAAGGAATAGAGTGTGCTGTTGCTGCAGTAAAAATGGCTGCCTTAAAAAATATAGATAGAAAAAACGAAAACATCGGTTTTTAACACCTATACATTCTTCATTTATTTAAGAATACTTTTAACATCAATTTTAGTAGGTTTCCTTTAAATTCTTTAAATTTGAAATGCTTTTACAATTGGTATGAAAATTGATTTATTTTAAAAATATATGCACCAATTATTTCTAAAATTATGGGATTTTTAAAACGTACAAATAAGAAATTTGATTATCAGCCTCTGTATTATAAAGGAAAAGGAAGTCCTTTTAAAATAGAGCACAAACTAGATCTATACAGAACTACAACAGGTAAAAACAAAAGCTTAAAAGGTAAGTTTGGTGATGCTATTGGCGATTTAAAAAATCCTAATAAAACAACTAACAAAACACTTTTAATTATTATTGCCGTTTTAGTTTTAATCTTTCTTTACATCATCGATTTCGATTTATCTATATTCATAAATAAATAATGTCTGATATTATTCAACTTTTACCAGATCATGTAGCAAACCAAATTGCTGCAGGTGAAGTGGTACAGCGTCCTGCTTCTGTAGTAAAAGAACTACTAGAAAATGCAATTGATGCAGGTGCAACCAATATAAAATTACTAATAAAAGATGCTGGTAAAACCCTTGTTCAAGTAATTGATGACGGCAAAGGAATGAGCACAACAGACGCTAGAATGAGTTTTGAACGTCATGCGACTTCTAAAATACAGAAAGCAGAAGATTTATTCAATTTAAATACCAAAGGTTTTCGAGGGGAAGCTTTGGCTTCTATTGCTGCCATTGCACATGTAGAGTTAAAAACAAAACCTACCGACGAAGAACTAGGAACGTGTATAAAAATTGAAGGAAGTAAAATAGTTTCTCAAGAATTTGTTTCTACCGGTAAAGGGACTAGTTTGGCGGTAAAAAACTTGTTTTATAATATTCCTGCAAGAAGAAATTTCTTAAAATCAGATACCGTAGAAACGCGTCATATTATTGATGAATTTCAGCGTGTGGCTTTGGCGCATTCAGATATTTCCTTTTTATTACATCACAATAATAACGAAGTATATCACCTTAAAAGCGGGAATCTTCGTCAGCGTATTGTGGCTGTGTTTGGAACTAAAATGAATGAAAAATTAGTTCCTATTGACGAAAAAACAGACATTGTCGCTATTGAAGGTTTTGTTGCAAAACCAGAATTTTCTAAAAGAAAACGTGGCGAACAGTTCTTTTTTGTAAATAACCGATTTATAAAAAGCTCGTATTTGAATCATGCTGTTGTAAGTGCTTTTGACGGTTTACTTGAACAAGGAGCACATCCTTCTTACTTCTTGTATTTAACCGTTCCTGCAAATACAATTGACATCAACATTCACCCTACAAAAACAGAAATAAAATTTGATAACGAGAAAGCTTTGTACGCCATGTTGCGTGCAACAGTAAAACATAGTTTAGGACAATATAATGTTGCACCAGTTTTAGATTTTAATAGAGACGCAGGTTTAGATACACCATATGCTTTTAAATCGGATGCTAAACCGGGAGCTGTGCCTAAAATTTCAGTGGATCCAGACTTTAATCCTTTTAGAGAAGAACATCAAAAAGAAATGAATTTTCCTTTTAAAAGGGAAAAGCAAACAGAAAGTTGGGAATCTTTATATACTTCTGTAGACAGCACTTTAGAGCAGCAAAATGCCAGTTTGTTTGAACATCAACAAGAAGAAAAAACACAAAAAACATTTCAAATTCAGCGTAAATATGTCATGAGTTTGATAAAATCTGGTGTGGTTTTAATAAATCAATCTTTAGCACATCAAAGAGTACTTTATGAGCAATTTTTAGAGAGTATTACCGTTAAAGAAGCAAATAGTCAGCAATTATTATTTCCTGTAAAAATATCTTTTTCTTCCGCAGAAATAGAAATGATTTATACAATAAAAACAGAATTAGAAAATGCTGGTTTTTCTTTTGATGAATTTACAAAAGACAGTGTGACTATTAAAGGGATTCCTGTCTCTGTAACCGAGAGTAAAATCACTATTATTTTAGAAGAATTGTTAAATGATATTAATTTAGAAGTACCAGATGCTAGTTTTAGTCATTTTGATGTAATGGCTAAGTCATTTGCAAAAACATTGTCTATAAAAACAGGCACACTTTTATCTGAAAGAGAGCAAGAAAGTTTGGTAAATAACTTATTTTCTTGTAAAGAACCAACTGTTTCTCCTTTCGGTAAAGCAACATTTAAAACACTAACATTAAACCAAATAGACAATCTATTTAATAGTTAAATATGGGTAAACTTACAGACGGTATAAAACACATTATCATCATCAATGTAATCTTATTTGTAGCTCCGCAATTGTTGCAATTAGATGTTACAAATATTTTGGCACTCCATTTTCCTAAGAATGAACATTTCGGAATTTGGCAATATGTTACACACATGTTCATGCACGGTAGTTTGCCGCATATCTTATTTAACATGTATGGTTTATGGGCATTCGGAACACCTTTAGAGCAAATGTGGGGGAGAAAAAAGTTCTTATTCTTTTACTTTTCTGCAGGTCTTGGTGCAGGCCTAATTTATACCTTGGTAAACTATTATCAGTTTAATGGTATTTACGACCTTTTTATAAATGCAGGACTTAACAATGCTGATGTAATTTCTATCTTAGAAAAAGGAACTACTGCTGGTTACAATTTAAACGATGCCATTACACAAACTCAGTTTGATAAAATTTACAGCTTATACCACACACCTGCCGTTGGTGCTTCTGGTGCAGTTTACGGAGTTTTAGTAGCTTTCGGACTATTTTTTAAAGACGCAAAATTAGCTTTGATCTTTTTACCAATTCCAATCGCTGCAAAATACTTTATTCCTATTATGATTTTAGGTGATTTATTCTTCGGAATGACAAAGTATTCTGTTGGTAATATTGCCCATTTTGCACATATTGGTGGTGCTTTAATAGGATTTATTATTGCTTACTATTGGAAAAGAAATCAATTTAAAACGAATTAATGAGTTTTATAGACACCTTAAAATACAAGTACAAATCGGGTACAATAATTGAGAAATTAATATACCTAAATGTTGGTGTTTTTGCACTTACGCTATTAATTACCGTTTTTCAAGGCTTATACAAAGGGCAACAGAATTTTTTGATGCAATGGTTTTCTTTAGATGATAATCTAAATGAATTCATAACAAAACCTTGGTCTATCATTTCCTACGGATTTTTACATGCAGACTTTATTCATCTTCTTTTTAACATGATTACGTTGTACTTTATTGGCAATCTTTTCATTCAATATTTTACACAGAAACAAGCCTTAACTTTCTATATTTTAGGAACTTTATTTGGCGGAATGTTATATTTAATAAGTCAGAATTATTTTCCTCTTTTTGAAGGAATGAATACAACTTTAGTGGGCGCTTCTGCAGGTATTTCTGCAATATTTATTGGTATTGTAACATACATGCCAAATTATCAAATTAAAATTCCCTTGTTAGGATTTTTAAAAATATGGCATTTGGCAGTAATTTGGTTGGCTTTTGATGTCATAGGACTTGTTGGTGAAAATGCTGGTGGTAGTTTTTCACATTTAGGCGGAAGTTTATTTGGTTATTTATATGTAAACCAAGCTAGTAATAAAAAAACAGTGTTTTCTAACATGTTTTCATCCTTTTTCAAAAGAAAAGAGAAACCATTAAAAACAGTTCATAAAACTGCTAAAAGAAAACAAAATACAGTTAAAACTCCCGGACCAAACCAAGCACAAATAGATACAATTTTAGATAAAATCAGTAAGTCTGGTTACGATACGTTGACCAAAACTGAAAAAGAATTTTTATTTAAACAAGGAAAGAGATAAATGAAGAACTTATCCTTTTTAGACAAAATTCTTTATCTAGCAAACTCATTAATTGCAACGCTACTTTTATTATCTTTTCTGTTGCCTTTTGTTTCTCCAAGAACAATACCTGCTTTTGCAATATTAAGTCTTTTTGTTCCAATTTTATTGATTATAAATGCTGCTTTCGCAATATATTGGCTTGTTAAATTAAAAAAACAGTTTCTTTTATCTGCTATTATTTTAACCGCAGGATGGCTTTTTTCAAGTCCGTTTTATAAAATTTCTGACAATAATTCTTCATTGAATTCAGACTTAAAAGTGATGAGTTACAATGTGAAAACATTTGACCTTTTCAATAAAAAAAATGATACCGAAGAATCTAAAAATGGTTTCGATTTTATAGCTACCAAAAACCTTGATGTTTTAGTCCTGCAAGAATATTATCAATCTTCAAAAGTAAAGCTATCTTTTCCATATAAATATGTACAATTTAAATCTAAAAACGGAAAATATGGATTGGCAATTTATTCGAAACACAAAATAATAAATTCTGGTTCTTTAAATATTCAAAGCAAAGGTAATAACATTATTTTTGCAGATATCTTGAAAGGAAAAGACACGATTCGCATATACAATGCGCATTTCGAATCTTTAAGAATTAAGCCGAATGAAGAGAATTTTGGACAAGAAAATTCTGAAAAATTAATAAAAAGAATGGCTAGTTCATTTAAAAAACAAGCAGCACAAACTGCCTTATTTTTAAAGCATGAACAACAATGGAAGGGTAAAAAAATAATTTGTGGAGATTTTAATAATACTGCCTATTCTTGGATGTATCATGAGATTTCTAAAAACAAAAAGGATGCTTTTATAGAAGCTGGTAAAGGTTTTGGAAAGTCATACAATTACTGGTTTCCGTTAAGAATAGATTTTATTTTAACAAATGAAAATGCCATTGTAAATCAGTTTTTAACTTTTTCTGAAGAATATTCAGACCACTTCCCTATTCAGGCTAAAATAAACTGGTAGGAAAAATTAGTAACTTCTTTTCTTTATTATTTTATATGATTTTAGCTGAATTATTTTTTTAGACAAAATTACAATTCCTAAAAAAATACTTTTAAACCTTGCCATTCTTAAAGAAAAATGACTAAATTTTAATAATTTTCCAAATTCTTTATGAAGATCAGCTTCATATTTCTTTAGTGAAGATTTAGAGAAATTATTGTCTTCTAAACACCTTTCTATATTTTTTGCAGCAATTATACCAGACATCATTCCTGTACCTACGCCTTCTTTGTAAAAAGCATTTGCCAAACCTGCTGCATCCCCTACTAGTAAAAAACGATCTCCAATAATATTTTTATTTCCGAAATAAAATGGAATTGTACCACCTCGCCAAGAACCAACCTTAGTGGCATTGGCAAATTTATTTTTTATATTTTTGTTTGTTTTTATAATATCTTCAATTTCTGCCACTAAATTAATGCCCGAATTCTTAATTAGATCTGAACGACCACCAATACTAACATTTACTTGTCCGTCAATTAATGGAAAAATATAGAAAAATAAGAGCGTTTTCTTATAAATCAACCGTATCTCTGCTTCGTTTTCTAAAGGTATATTTTCTACATCTTTAAAATATGCACTTATAAAAGTTGACATTAATTTTGAATCTAGCTTATTCTTTGCTAATTTTCTAGATACAATAGATTTTGCCCCATCTGCTCCAACAACTATCTTAGAAAAGATCTCTTTACCGTTTTTTAATTTAATAGAAATACCATCTGGCTTTGTCTCTATCTCTTTTACACCATTACCAAAATCTTTAGATGCATACGTATTAGATAAATGATGAACCAAAAAATAATCGAAATCTATACGTTTTGCATAAGTAATAATTATATTTCTATTTTCACTTTCCTTAAAATCTATATGAACATTACTATTTATATGCAGCCTTACTTTATTACTATGTAAAAACTTAGGATGTTCTAGGAAACTACTAAACAGTTCTTCTCCTAAAATCTTCATCGCTTTATAAGCATACAGAATTAAACCATCTCCACAGGTTTTATCACGTGGAAAAATCGATTTATCTACAATATAGTGTGGTATCTTTAACTTCGTTAACATTAAGGAAGTTGCCGCTCCAGAAGGTCCTGCTCCAATAATACAAACATCTGTTTTATAAACTTGACTCATAGTAACAACAAATATAATACATATCAATTTTTCAAAACTATAATTGCACTCAACATTGCAATATGTAATTGATAGTTTTATTTGTTTCAACCAATATTATTCGCTTTCTTTTTAAAACTGTGCATAACATCATTTAAATTAGTGTACCCAAGTTTACCTTAGTACTTTCTGTTTAAACTAGTTTTCTTCCTCCTTACAATTACAAATTGACTCATTATTTTTATTAATTCACTTTATAATAAAATAGGATAATTTTAAAACATACTACTTCAAAAAAAATATTCACAAAAATCTTAGAACCTATCTAAACTCAATTTACTAATAAGTAGTCTTTCTCTTTCAAAAATCCTGAATAAAACCGTACTTTTGCCAATGCAAAATACCCCAAAATGAACGCAGAAAAAAAAGTTGCTTTTTATACTTTAGGTTGTAAGTTAAACTTCTCTGAAACATCTACTATCGCTAGAAATTTTGTAAATGAAGGTTTTGAGCGTGTAGAATTTGAAGAGAAAGCAGATGTTTATGTTATAAACACTTGCTCAGTTACAGACAATGCAGACAAACGTTTTAAGACGATTGTTAAAAATGCGTTGAAAAAAAATGAAGACGCTTACCTAATTGCTGTTGGGTGTTATGCGCAATTAAAACCAGAAGAATTAGCTGCAGTAGATGGTGTAGATTTGGTTTTAGGAGCTACAGAAAAATTTAATGTAACTTCTTACATTAACGATTTAACTAAAAATGATATTGGCGAAGTCCATTCTTGTGAGATCTCTGAGGCAGATTTTTACGTTGGTTCTTATTCGATTGGAGACAGAACTCGTGCCTTTTTAAAAGTACAAGATGGCTGCGATTATAAATGTACCTATTGTACAATTCCTTTGGCAAGAGGAATATCAAGATCAGATACCTTACAAAATGTTATCGATAATGCCATAGAAATTTCTTCTAAAGGAATTAAAGAAATAGTCTTAACAGGCGTAAATATTGGCGATTATGGGAAAGGTGAATTTGGTAATAAAAAACACGAACATACTTTTCTAGAATTAGTAAAAGAATTAGATAAAGTAGCAGGAATTCATCGTTTACGAATTTCCTCTATAGAACCAAATTTATTAAAAGATGAAACCATCGATTTTGTTTCGAAATCTTCTTCATTTGTACCTCATTTTCATATTCCTTTGCAATCTGGTTCTGATGAATTGTTAAAGAAAATGAAACGGAGGTATTTAAAAAACACCTATACAAACAGAGTATCAAGAATAAAAGAGGTAATGCCAAACGCTTGTATTGGTGTAGATGTTATTGTTGGTTTTCCTGGTGAAACTGAAGAACTTTTCTTAGAAACATATAATTATTTAAACGATTTAGAAATTTCTTATCTGCATGTTTTTACTTATTCTGAAAGGCCTAATACTGAAGCTGTAGAAATGGACGGCGTTATTCCTAAGAAAGTAAGAGCAAAAAGAAGTAAAATGTTACGTGGTTTGTCTGCTAAAAAAAGACGCGCTTTTTATGAATCTCAACTAGGAAATACGTTAACGGTTTTATTTGAAAGTGAGAATAAAGAAGGTTACATACATGGTTTTACAGAAAATTATGTAAAAGTAAAAACACCCTGGAATCCCGAATTAGTGAATACTTTACACGAAATAACGTTAACCGAAATTGATGAAGATGGTTCGGTACGTTTGAATTTTGTAGAAGAATTAGTTAAAAATTAACACCTCAGTGCACTTAAAATAGCACCTCTTTTTATACTTTTACCGAAAAACATCACTTGAAGAAAATCCCTATTTACTTTATGCCTGGTTTGGCAGCTGGACCAGAAATATTTGAGAACTTAGAATTAGATTTAGAAAAATATACGCTTCATTATTTAAAATGGATAAAACCTCTTGCAGTAGAAGAAGATATCGACAATTATGCGTGTAGATTAAGTGATGAAATCAAAGAGAAAAATCCTGTGTTGGTAGGCGTTTCCTTTGGAGGAATTTTGGCACAAGAATTGGCCAAATTTGTAAACCCAAGAAAGGTTATCATTATCTCTAGCGTTAAAAATCAAGATGAATTGCCAAAAAGATTCAAATTTGCAAAATTCACAAAAATTTATAAATTTTTTCCAACCAAAGTTATCGAAAACTTTGAAGATTATACCGTCTATTTTTTAGGTAAATCTCTAACAAAAAAAGCGAATTTGTATAAAAGATATCTTTCTGTTAGAAATAAAAGATATCTAAAATGGTCTATTTATAATGTTATCAAATGGCAACAATTAAAACCAGTTGAAGACATTGTTCATATTCATGGCACAGAAGACACCGTTTTCCCTATTAAAAACATTAAAAATGCAATAGAAATCGAAGGAGGAACGCATGTAATGATTTTAACAAAGGCTAAAAAAATATCAAAAATTATTGATGACGTTTTAACTTGTTAATACACGTCGCTTTTCATACATTTATATCATAAAATTGCAAAACATGAAATATTCTCAACGTATTCTTTCGCTATTAAGTGTAACTATTGTAACACTACTTTTTTACAATGGCATTCACAAATCGGACTCAGATCCTGAAACACAGACACATAAAACATACAAAATTAAGACACTAGGAATTCCTAACGGACTTAATTTAGCAGGAGAAAGGGTTCCTATAGAAATTAATGATGTAAAAGAAAGAATGGAAAGAGAGTTGTTGGTAAATACGTACTGGCAATCTAACGGAATTTTACTTATTAAAAGAGCCAACAAATACTTTCCTATTTTAGAACCTTTATTAAAGAAACACAACCTACCAGATGATTTTAAATTTTTAGCCTTGGCAGAAAGTGGTTTTACAGATGAAACATCTTCTGCAGGTGCAGCAGGAATGTGGCATTTTATGAGAACCACTGGTAAAGAATATGGTTTAGAGATTAATGATAATGTAGATGAACGTTATAATATAGAAAAATCTACTGAAGTGGCTGCAGAGTATTTAAAAAAATCGAAAGCACGTTTGGGTTCTTGGACCTTGGCAGCTGCCGCTTACAATGCTGGTAATTATGGTATTTCTAGAAGAATAAAAGCACAACAAGTAGATAACTATTATGATGCATTGTTGCCAAATGAAACGGAAAGATATATTTTTAGAATATTAGCTTTAAAAGAAATTATAACGAATCCTAAAAAATATGGTTTTGTTTTCGAGGAGAAAGACTTATACACTTTTGAAGAAACTAAAACCGTAAAAGTAGATACTGTAATTTCTAATTTAACGGTATTTGCTAAGAAGTTTGGTATGAATTATAAAGAGCTTAAGATTCATAACCCATGGTTACGTGAGAATAAATTAAACAACCGAAGTAGAAAGTTGTACGAAATTAAGGTTCCTGTAAAATAATTTATTCAATAATATTTTGAACTCTACCAACTAAACCAGATTCTAACTGAACTTTAATTCCATAAGGATGGTTTAAAGATTTTGTTAGAATCTTGCTTACTTTCCCTTGACTTAATTCACCAGAAATTTGATGATGTTTTTGTACTATTTCTACAAATAATCCTATTTGTATATTTTTTCTTTGTCTTCCGTCAATCATACTTAAACTTTAAAATGATAAAATAAAAAAAGCCTATCAATTATTGATAGGCTTTTAGATAAAAAATTAACTAGTAATAAAATAATATATAATTATATAACTCTTACGTTTACTGCGTTTAATCCTTTTTTACCATCTTGTAAGTCAAATTCAACTTCATCGTTTTCACGAATTTCGTCAACTAATCCTGACACATGTACAAAATGTTCTTTGTTGTTTCCTTCTTCAGTAATAAATCCGAATCCTTTAGACTCATTGAAAAATTTTACGGTACCTTTATTCATAATAGTAATATTAAATGTGTTGCTTGTTTAATTACTAACAACGTTTATTGAACTGCAAATGTAATGCCATTATT
>NZ_VORS01000028.1 GCF_007997075.1 Polaribacter sp. IC073 | reverse complement strand
TACGAAATCTGTGTAGAAAAGAGAGGTGATTTTCAATGTTGACGAGATCTATAGTCTCTGCGTATAAAATAACCTTAATCCCCTCTTTTGTGCTTTCTAATTTATATTGTTTAAGTTAACATATTTATTATAATGCTAAGTTAAGCCGTATATAATTTATTGCTAGCTTCTCGCTTACTTACGAAAGTCCTTGCGGACTTTCTTGGTCGGTAATTATTTACTAAATTAGGTGCTTGAAACACGCAACAAACCATATACAACAACGTTGGCATTCATTTAAATCAGAACCTTGAACGAACTTCATCAAATAGAACCAAAATATTCAAAAACTGAATTAACTGAATTCAAAGACGAAAATCAGTTTATGGATGCTTATGTTGAATTATTAAAGCAAACTATTACTTTATTATTTCTAATAGTTGGAGAAAGATATTGCGAAGGAAAAGAAGGAATTCCAAGAAAAATTAATCGGAATGAAGCCATAATTGGAGGAAACCTAACTCGGTTGATAAAATTAAACACTTCATTTCTTGAAAATATTTGTAATGGTAAATTAGAAATATGTTGCATTCTTAATAGATGTATTGCTGAAACTGCTATTAACACACAATTTATGATAGTTGAAGGAGAAGAAAATGTACTGAAAAATTACATTAAGTATTCTCTAATAACCGAAAAGCAATTGTGGAATACGATTAAAGAAAATGTAAAGGATAGAAATGTCGAAAAATTACATATTGAAGAAAGAATGCAAAAGTCAATTGAAAGGAGTTTTAACTCTTCTGATTTTGATTTAGAAAATGTAAACAGAAGTTCAAAATGGAAGTCAATTTCAAAAAGAGCAGAAAGTGTTGCAGGAGACCAATTTTATAATATTTTTTATGGTATCGGAAGTCATTCAATTCACGGAAATTGGCAAGATATATTATCCAATAATTTAACAAGAGAAGATGACGAATTTAAAGTAAACCTTGAATGGAATAGACCAAGACCACAAATAATGGATGGAGCAATCGGAATGAATTTATTATTGACCAAATCTTTCGTTGAAAAAGAGAATTTAAAAGAGTCAAAATCTTATCTTGAAAAGACAGAGCTTTTAATTAATTATCAATCTGATTTACTGAATGAACACGAAAAATATCTGAAAAAATAAAAAACGAAATGCCAACAAAGTACTGTGGTAAAAAACAAGTAAAATTCACTTAATTTTTCACCAACACACTTCTGAAAGTATCGTCATATATTAACCCAGATTTGGCGATTGCAAATGCCTGTTTTAAAAGCTTATTACAA
>NZ_VORS01000027.1 GCF_007997075.1 Polaribacter sp. IC073 | reverse complement strand
GGGCTCACCTCTTCCCATCTCGAACAGAGAAGTTAAGCCCAATCGCGCCGATGGTACTGCATTTATGTGGGAGAGTAGGTCGCCGCCTTTCTTAATTCTGATACAATCAGAATATTACAAACCTCATGTCGAAAGATATGAGGTTTTTTTATGCATTAAAATTAAATAATTGGTGACTTTTTGAACTTTGTTTAGGATAAAAAAAAGGGGGATTAAGAATCAAGTCCATAAATTAGGATCAATACCAAAGCCAGTAGCTTTAAACCTTAATTTATTTCTATTTGAGACTTTAATTAAACTTGCTTAACTACTATTACCAGAAGTTCTAGTTACCTACTTTTAACGGATCAAACACGAAGTTAAAAACTAGTAATTTCATTTCTTTTTTACTGAACTGAACACTATACTAGAAGAATAAAGATAACTGAAATTAATCGCCAAAGATTTATTAGAATTTAACAGCTGAAATAATGACGGCTCCCATTATTTTATGGGTACTTATATATTAGGAAGCTTGTATTAATAATGGTTATATAGATATTTAATAGAAAATAAGCAATAGTTTATTGGTGTTATCTATGATACTTGATAGAAGAGATCCATAATTTTATGTTGGTTATCTTATAGGAAATTATGTTTTAGTTTTGTTCTTCTTCTACACTTATATAACTTACAAGTGTTTTTTATTTTATCAAATTATTCACGGTTTTTTGTGGTTATTGAAGATTTAATAAGTCTTTAAGGTTAGTAAATTTATTATTTTGTTAGCATTTTTCAGGTTTATTTTCTAAATATTTGTTTACCTATACTTTTAATACTGATTTTCTCTGCTATATTATTAATGAAAAAGCAATTATTTTAGATAAAACTGATAAAGAACCTTTGTCTGAGTAGAAGTAGTTTATAAATAGTATGCGTAGAAATAAATATTGTTAGTATAAAATTTAAAGTCCAGGAATAATTTTAACTCATTTCTTGTTAATTGGTAAACGTAGTCGTTATTTTTCTTAAATAAACGTTTTTCATGTATTTATAAAAAAAGAGTATTGATTTTTAGTAAACCAATTTTAATTATATATCGATAAAATATGACTTTTACATGTAATTGGAGTACTTTTTTATCTTTAGAAATAGTAATTAATGTTTGGAAGTTTAGCTCAAAATAAGCTGGTTTAATTTTATTTTTAAATAATTAATAAGCTAATCGATAGATTATTCTAGTGATTGTATTATTTAAACGGCTATTAGATCCAAAAAAAAGAATATAAATCCAGTCCAATTAGAAAACAGCCCCACGATAACCCCCATATTTTCAATGATTTAAGTTCTATTGAAAAAACAATTTAAAAAAAGGCAAAAAAAACAGTTGAGATATTAAAAAGGTGTTGTAAGTTTGCACCCGCTAACAGGAATATTAGTTTGTTAGTTTCGTTCATTGAGAGAGTTGTTTTCAGTTATTT
>NZ_VORS01000026.1 GCF_007997075.1 Polaribacter sp. IC073 | reverse complement strand
TTGTAATAAGCTTTTAAAACAGGCATTTGCAATCGCCAAATCTGGGTTAATATATGACGATACTTTCAGAAGTGTGTTGGTGAAAAATTAAGTGAATTTTACTTGTTTTTTACCACAGTACTTTGTTATGTGCTTTTATTCCTCTATGGGTTTCCGTATCTATTCTTTCTTTCATCACCAGGGAAAGCAGAAAGAATAAAGTTTACAATTGGAATCAGGAATAAGAATCCATTTTTACCTGTATCTTGAATTCTTCTAAATCCTAAAGAAATAAGAGGTATGATGTAGACATAACGATAATATATATCAATTTTATCAATACCGTGTATTTTTTTTGTCATCACTAAGATAAGTGATATTCCAAAATTTATTAAAACAAAATACCAAAATTCTTTTAGATTAGACCGACCTTTAAAATTTAAAATATTAATGAAAGGTTTTAAAAAATAATTGTGCATAATTTTTAATTTTTAACAGTTATCTACTCCACAAGATACAAAATTATTAGCTACACACGCAAACCCTTCGATTATGCAAAGTGTTGTGTCGAACCAATTCAAATCATCAATCCTATCACGGGTACATTGACGAATTCCCTCATAGTTACAAGGATATTCTTTTTTTAGATATAATTTATCATTTTCTGTAGAATTCATTTTTTCTCCATTAACGATAATAGATTCATACACAATTTCTTCATCAATTTTTAGTAATATCGTTCCATTAATATTAGATGAATTTGTTTTAAGATAATTTTCTAATCCCTCATTTGTATCAAATTCAGGTATTGGGTTTTCTGATATAAAAGATAATTCTGCCGTATGTTCTGATGTGTTTTCTAATTTATTTTTATTTGATTTTAAACTAAATTTGTTATTACCCTTATCAAATATTAATGTTCCACTTGTTTTTAGTTCATTAGTATAATTTACATCATCATTCTCTGAACAAGAAATAAGAATTATACTTGATAAAATAAAAGTTGTAATTGTTAAAATACTTAATTTTAATTTTGTCATTTTCTAAATTTATTGAGTGTCATTTCTTTTTTTAGGACACAATTTATATATTTTCATAGTTGCAAGTTTAAATCCTATTTTGATTTCAGGTTGCTTTCTGTTTTTAAGATGGTTAGTCTTTATCTTTAATTTCTCTTAACCGTTTTTAGTTTCCTCTAAAGTTTGTGATGAAATATTACTTGTAAATATTGATAGTAATAGTAGCATTAAAATATCTTTCATTTTTTTTCATTTTTTAAGTGTGATTGGTAAATGTTTGCCAACGTTGTTGTATAAGCTTTGTTGCGTTGTTTAAGCACCTAATTCAGTAAATAAAAACTGAATAGAAAATCCGCGAAGATTTTCGTAAGTAGGCTGGAACTAGCAATAAATTATATACGTCTTAACTTAGCATTATACTAAATATGTTAACTTAAACAATATAAATTAGAAAGCACAAAAGAGGGGATTAAGGTTATTTTATACGCAGAGACTATAGATCTCGTCAACATTGAAAATCACCTCTCTTTTCTACACAGATTTCGTA
>NZ_VORS01000025.1 GCF_007997075.1 Polaribacter sp. IC073 | reverse complement strand
CACAACAGCCCATATAAAAAATAGCTATTTCACTTTTTATCTAAAAAATTTATTTATTTTTAAAAACTAATAGAATACCTAAAAATGAGAAAGCTTTAAAACGCTACTTTTCATATAGGTACTCGTTGCAAGTAATAGCGGAGATTTCTCAGACCAAATAAATTTTCGTTAGAAATTTATAATTGTTTTTCTAAAGTTCGGAGAAATTGGGGAATTATGGAACACTCTCTCGCTAATCGGAATTTTATCAAAAGAAGGAATTTCCAAAATTATGGAATTGGAGTAAATTCGGAATTCAATAGTTTAGCGGAATTTTTAATCATGTAAAAAGGAAAAAAGGTTTCCAAATAGCGGAATTCAAAAAGTTGTGGAATTAAAAGTTTGTGAAAAAAGCTGGAAACAAAAAAAAAAGGAAAATATAAAAACCTGAATTGCATGAAAAAAACTACTACTTGCAACACCGTGTAAAAAAAATTGCTAAATTAGTGCTTAACTAAAAGCAGTTGCGATTTTTGCAAACTTCAATTTTCCTCCGGAAAATAGCCGTTCACAAAAATCGCAACTTTCATTACACAACAACGTTGCCAGTAATTTAAAAATGACAGAAGATATAACAAATAAATATTACAAAAGACACCAAAGATGGTCTGATAAAGCGATTAATCAATTGTTTTATTTCAATAATTTACAATTGACATTAAGTGTAGGATTTCTTGCTTTTGCATTTGACAAAAATGAATTTAAAAATATATGTTTTGAGCCAATAAAAATTAATTGGGAATTAACATTATTAATAATTTCAATTACATTAATAACCTTCTCTGTAATTTTGGGAATAGTTCTTAATATAAATAGACTTGTTGACTTCCAAATCATAAGACATATAAATCAAGTAAGATATCGAGTACATAAATATACTAATGCCACTTTAGATGAGAAATCACCAGAAAAATTTTCTTTTTGGAAAAGACAATTATTGATTTTTAAAAAATACAAAAAAATAAATTTAGAATCTTGTAAAGAATATAACTCAAATAAAATTGAGATAAATCAAGAGTTTCGAAAAATGAGAAACATATCACATAATTTAGGAATTAAAACTTGGATTTATACAAGAAATCAAAGTATCGTATTTTGTTTTTCTATAATCATATATTTTTTGAGTATTATAATGTAATAACTAATTTAAAATTTAGAAAATGAAAAAATATCTTTGGGCTTGCATATTTACAATCTTAATATCTTGTTCATATAACAATGATAATATTCAAGGCTTATGGCAGAAAACCTCAAACAATGATTGGTGGTTACAAATCAATGATAATAATACATTTGACCACGGTTGGAAATCAAACATTAAAGCAAGTGGAAACTTTGACTTAAAAGATGGTATAATAAATTTAAGAACCGAAGACAAGTATTTTAAATCAAAAAAATACAGATATGAGCATAGAAATGATAGTTTACTTTTTTATAAAATAAACGGAGAAATTGATATAATTTATCGAAAAATAAAATCTAATTGATAACAAAAAACTACTGGCAACAAAGTACTGTGGTAAAAAACAAGTAAAATTCACTTAATTTTTCACCAACACACTTCTGAAAGTATCGTCATATATTAACCCAGATTTGGCGATTGCAAATGCCTGTTTTAAAAGCTTATTACAA
>NZ_VORS01000024.1 GCF_007997075.1 Polaribacter sp. IC073 | reverse complement strand
TTCAATCGTTCAGTTTGAGTCTTAAAATTCCAAAGTCAAAACCGTTTAACTTCTCAACAAAAAACGCTTGAAAATTCGAGAAAGTGTATTGAAAATTCCAAAAGTCGCTCGATATTAAATACAACGTGGTTGTATAAAAAGAGTTGCGTTATTAAAGCACTAAAGTTAGCAAATAATTACTAAATATAAAACCTGCGAGTATTTTCATAAATAGGCAAAAACCAGCAATTTTTTTTATGCGTTGTTAGCTGTTTTACTTTTCATACTGTCTGTAAAATCATTTCATCTATTGATCTTATCCATCATATTTGTTTTCTCTTAAATTCTGGTTTTATTCCAAAATTTAAAATTAAAGCAATATTATATTTACTCAATTTCAATTCATTATAAACTTTTTGCTCTAAATTCTCAAAAAAATTTTCGACGCAAAAGACCTGGACTAGAATTTTCTCTTCTACAATTAAATTAGCATTATAAACTCCTACTTTTTCATTGTTAAACAAAATTTCGATTTCTCTATTTTTTTCTGAATTTAGATTTAAATTTTTAAAAGCTAAATCAAGTGAATTTATGTAAACTTCTTTTTCAAACCCAAAACCAATTTCGTTATAAACTTGATAAAATGCTTGAATTATTTTGTTCGTTATTTCTCCAAATTGATAATTCGATTCCGAGTTTTTTTCCATTCTGTCTATAAAATCTTTTGATCTGTTGATCTATTTTTTCACACAAATCTGTAAAAATCTATTAATCATTAAATCTCTTTTTCCAAAGTATTGTTGAGGTTTTTCGAGTCTGATGAGGTATTACAGCTAACGTTGTTGTGTATGGTTTGTTGCGTGGTTAAGCAGTAAATTTAGTAAATAAAACACAAACCAAGAAAGTCCCAAAGGACTTTCGTAAGTAAGCGATTACCAGCAATAAATTATACACGGTGTTGGCAATAGTAATTTTTATTTTGCAATATATTCTTGAACAAGGACTTCAGTCGGAATATGAAGAGAGAAGCTTATTTTTCTAATCATTTCCAATGTCAATTTTCGCTTTTTATTCAAAATTTCACTTACTCTACTTTTAAATCCTACGATTTCAGCAAGGTCTTTTTGTTTCATTCCCATTTGTTCCATTCGAAACTTTATAGCTTCTATTGGGTCAGGCATTCCAATTGGAAAGTTCTCATTTTCATATTTATCTATTAATATTGAAAGAATTTCCAATTCGTCTCCGCTTTCAGTACCTTTTTTAGAGTCAAAAATTAATTCAAGTCTGTTAAGAGCGTCTTGATAATCTTGTTCGTTTTTTATAGGTTTTATTTCCATAATTATAATTCGTTAGCATTAATTTTATCATATTCAGCGTGAGTTCCAATAAATAATATCCAGATTATTTGAAATTCAAAATTTATTTTTACAATTAATCTGTAATTATTTCCCTTAATATTAAATACAATTTTATTGTCTTTCAGAATACTCGCACTTGGATATTCAGCTTTTAATTCATTAACCGTTTTCCAAGATGCTTTATCATTTTCACGATACCACGCTTTTAATTGTTCTTCAATATCAGCGTGTTTTTTCCAAAATTCTCGTAATGTTCTTCTTGATATTATTCTCACATTTTATTGTTTGATAATGCAAATATAATTAAAAGTTCCCAATTCGGTAATTATTTTCGTGTTTTTTATTATTGCCAACGAGTACCTATATGAAAAGTAGCGTTTTAAAGCTTTCTCATTTTTAGGTATTCTATTAGTTTTTAAAAATAAATAAATTTTTTAGATAAAAAGTGAAATAGCTATTTTTTATATGGGCTGTTGTG
>NZ_VORS01000023.1 GCF_007997075.1 Polaribacter sp. IC073 | reverse complement strand
TGGTATAATACCCAAAGATTACATTCTAGTTTAGGATATCTCTCACCGCTAGAAATGGAAATAAAATTGAGAGGAATTATTAAAAAAGTAGCTTAAGAAAATAGTCACAAATTTATTAGCTACTCCAAAGTATTTAGATTTAATTCATTACTAGGATTAAAAAATGGTGTGAACTTATAACGAGCTATTTTTATAATCGTGTCAGAGTTAGCAAAAGGGGCAGAAAGTCGTTTTGCTAATGCTACATTCTTTTTTAATTCTTCATTAAAATTTGCTATTTGTCCTTCAAGTAGATTAACGTCAGCTTTTAAATCAGTTTGAAAGGCTTTTATATAATTATCCTTTAATTTTTCTTTTTTATTTTCTTCATTCAAACTATTAATCTGCAACGCAATCAAAATTCCAATAACTACAAGTACAATTTCTCCCATTGCATAAGTCAAATACTTTCCGAACTTATTTTCAGTCAGAGTTCGTTGTCTAATTTTTCTAAAGAATTTTATCATTTGTTAGCGGTTTCTGATAATTAAGCACAACGTTGTTGTGCTTTCGTTATTTGTTTTTTATTAATTCTGAATCAATTAAATTAATTAATTTTTCGGTCATTAAGATCATATTTTTATATTCAGTAATAAGCTTTTTATTATTAAAGATGGAAAGTACAAAGCCATTTTTAAATGTTTGGTTTTTTAATAATAATTCAATTTTTTCTTTAGAGAGTTCTGTTCTTAGACCATCTGTTCCATTTGATACTTGAAAAGTATAGTTTAAAATATCTGATTCAAGATCTGTGGTACTGAAATATATAGGGTAAATGTAATTCTCAAAATCATATTGCATATGAGTTTCCAAAAAGGATATTTGCTTGTAACCCAACTGTGAATTTATAAGTATATCCTTAATTGAATCATTAGATATAATAGCAAGATTTCCAGAGTTTATTAGTTCTTGATACGTATTATCATTTTTTTTAAAAGGATACCAAATCTGTACATTCAAACTATTAAAATTAAATTCATCTGGCATGACTTCTTTTTTATTATTAAAAAACTTAAGGACAGTTTTAGCAGACCCAACAGCTATTTCTCTAGTTGTGATATAAGTTTTGAGTTCGATTAAATTAAGATTTATATCAGATTTAATACCTGATAAATAGTTAAGCTCCTTTGTTCTAGTTTTACGTTCTCCGTTATTATTATTTATTGCTAAAGCAATTAAAATTCCAATAACCACAAGTACAATTTCTCCAATAGCATAAAGGAAATACTTACTGACTTTGTCGTCCTTAATCATATCTCTTCTAATTTTTCTAAAGAATTTTATCATTGGTTAGCGGTTGAGTGTAATGAAGCACAATGTTGTTATGTAAGTTTAGTTGCGATTTTAAGTAGTGAAGTTAATAAAAAAATCACAGATAGAAAGTCAGCGAGGACTTTCGCAAGTAGGCAAAAAGCCAGCAATAAATTATATACGGGTTGTGCCACGTTATTTATTTTTTTTAAATATTTTCAAATAAAGTCCAATTATTATTATTAAAATAACTGAAATTATTTTAATCCATAGATAATTACCTTTGGTGTATATTTCTAAAATATCCACAAAAAAATATAGTATAAGCGGTATGAAAATTATTTTATTTTTCATATTTTATTTTTTATCTCATCTACAATCAGCAAGGTCAGCTTGAGCTCTTTTATTACATTCTCCAAATCTAATAAGTGACATAGCTCCACCAATTAACGATCCAACTCCAGATGATGTGAATAACCCAATAACACCAACTGTAGCAGCAGAAAGTGCAAAACCGGTAAGACAATCTCCGTTTGAACTATTAAATTCACTCAAACAAGAGTATGCTTTTTGTGAAAAACTTTGTTTATTCTCGAATTGATTACTTATTTCTATGGAGTGTCTACATTTGATGTGACGATTTTTACGAGGTTATAAATTTTATATTTGACTTATGGTAAAAAAGTATGACAATGAATTTAAAGTTATGATTGTAGAACTGTTAAATTCGGGCATTAAGACAAAA
>NZ_VORS01000022.1 GCF_007997075.1 Polaribacter sp. IC073 | reverse complement strand
TTGTAATAAGCTTTTAAAACAGGCATTTGCAATCGCCAAATCTGGGTTAATATATGACGATACTTTCAGAAGTGTGTTGGTGAAAAATTAAGTGAATTTTACTTGTTTTTTACCACAGTACTTTGTTGCAAGTAGTTTTTCTTTTTTCATAATTTTGATTTTCTTTTCTCCGATTTCTTCATTTTGTCACACTTTTACAGACTTTAAAATCTCGTATTTTCTCAATTTCTCATTTATTGAAATTTTTTCTTATTTATCGAACGAGTGAAAATTCCGAATGTTGCTAAATTCCGCAATTTTGGAAATATAGTTCAGATTTTTCGTACGAGTAAAAAATCGGCAAAATTGCTCAATTCCGAATGTTGCTCAATTCCATAATATTGAAAGTTCCGCATTTTGAAAAAATTCCGATTAGCGAGAGAGTGTTCCATATTTTTCTTTTTTCGAACTTTTAGAAACACAAATTTGAAGAGTTTCAAACTGCAATTTTATTCGGTTTTTAGGAATTCGTTTTTAATTACTTGCAACGTTGTTGTGTAAGAAAAGTTGCGTGTTTTAAGCAATAAAGTTACTAAATAAAACACAAACCAAGAAAATCCGCGAGGATTTTCGTAAGTAGGCTAAAACCAGCAATTTTTTTTACACGGTGTTACCAAAAGTTTTTTCTTTTCAGTTTCTCTTAATATTTTCCATTTATTTTTTCCCATTCAACCACAAGTTGAGATTCAATTAAATCTTTAACAACACTTTCTCTCGAAATTTTATTATTATTTGCGCAACTTCTATCTAAACATCCTCCAATCCAGTTCATTTTGAATTCCTGCCCATTGTGATTTTTGCAAAAAGCTGTCAAATTTGCTATAATTGGTTGTTTTGTATAAGAACTAATATATGTGTTAAATCGATAAACAACATTAGTTTGATCGTCATTAATTTTATACCATTGCTCACAGAAATGTTTAGCCTTTTGTTCCGTTTTATTAAGTTTCTTTTCCTTTTTTGAGAAAACCTTTTGTAATAAAAGTTGAATTATAAACATAAAAATTAATGCAATAAATGCATAACCTATTTTTGTTTTGAAATTCCAAATATACTTGAATGAATCGATTGGATTCATATCTGTTATTAATGAGTAAATTATAGCTGAAATAAATCCAATTATTCCAATAATTCCAGCTGATATAACTTTACTCCAAACTGGTGATGTCCATATTTTTTCAAACATTTTTTATAGCTTTATTTTTTTAGTTAAGTACAAAATTAGTCTTTCCATAAACGATTCTATGTATAATTTCAATTTTCTCTATTTTAATCTTAAAGTTTTATTTATTTTATGATTTCGAAAAAATTCCAATTTTGTGCGTTTGTTTAACAACTTTAATTTTTCCGTTATTTTTAAATAGCTATTTCAATTCAGATTTGAGTGAGTGAGTAATTTTTGGTAACGTTGTTGTTTATGGAAAGTTGCGTTTTTGTGTGCGAGGATTTTCCGAAGGAAAATTGAAGTACATAAAAATGCAACTGACTTTGGTTAAGAACTAATTTAGCAATTTTTTATACACGGTGTTGGCATTTCGTAGTTTTTTTTTCAGTTTATAATTCAGTTTTATTTTTCTCTACTATTTTCAAAATTCAACTTTTGAGTGATTATTCCGCCAAATTTTTAATTCAGAGTTTGAGTAAATTCTATAATTCTGATTTCCCGCATTTTGCTCAATTCCGCAAACTTTCTAAATTCAGATTTTGAGTAAGAATTCCGCCAAATTGATTTTCAGAGTTTGAGTAAATTACACATTTTATAAATTCAAATTTTGCTCAATTTTCGCAAAATTTTCCGAGCGAGAGAGTGTTCAATATTTTTCAGTTTTTTTCTTTAAAAATCAAGATTTTTTAAACTTAAATTCCATTTTAAGAATTCGAGTGATCTATGAATGCCAACGTGTTTGTATATGGTTTGTTGCGTGGTTTAAGCAACTAATTTAGTAAATAATTACCGACCAAGAAAGTCCGCGAGGACTTTCGTAAGTAGGCGAGAAGCCAGCAATAAATTATATACGGTGTTGCCATTAGTTATTTTTTAGTTACTTGTTTAATACTTTCTTCTATTATTTGTTTCTCATTGATTTTTGTTAAATCCCAAACAAAATTAGAGTTATTTTTTCCGAAATCAGTTGTATGATGATAATTACTCATAAAAGATTCCATTTTATTCTTATGCATTCTATGAGTTGAAGCAATTTTTAGTTCAAGATGTTTGTCAACTGCTTCTGGTTTAAATACAATATTTTGTCCTTGATATTCCGATTTTACGCTTGGGAATGTAATTCCATCTATTCCGTATTCGTTTAGAAGTAAATCTGAATAAGCAACAGAAATTTTATAATCGTGATGAGAATTAGTCTTTCGAGAAAATTCATTACTAAAAAGTTGAAGTTGTCGAAGAGCTATTTCTCTATGTTCACTTTGATTCAGTTGTTTAAATTGATTTTCAAAAGAATGTCTGGTGTCAGGATTACTTTTTAATGCATCATCGCTAAATACTATTTCGGCTATAATTAATTCATTTTTAACTTCCCACCTTGTCACAGTGAACAGTTCTCCATTTAAATTTACAGATTCTTTATCGTGAATCATTTCGGAAGTTTCTAAATAACCTGTCAGTCTATTATGTTCAATTTGAGTACTTCGAAGTGCTCCATAAAATAAAGGTTCTTTAGGTCTATTTGCACGTCCAAATTCCGTTAGATAATTGTCTATTACAAATTGGTCTTTGACATATGAAATTTCCGATTGTGATTTGAAAAAGTCAGTTTTCTTATTCAGCCTAACTCTGTCTATAAATTCTCCCTTTTTCAATTTAGCAGTTGTAACAGGAATAAATTTAATTGATTCTCGAATTAATGTTTTGATATCTTCATATTCAATTTTTTCAAGTTTATCTCGATAAGAAATTAATTCGTTTAATGCTTTCTCTTGTTCGGTCATTTTTTAATTAATGGCAACGAGTACCTATATGAAAAGTAGCGTTTTAAAGCTTTCTCATTTTTAGGTATTCTATTAGTTTTTAAAAATAAATAAATTTTTTAGATAAAAAGTGAAATAGCTATTTTTTATATGGGCTGTTGTG
>NZ_VORS01000021.1 GCF_007997075.1 Polaribacter sp. IC073 | reverse complement strand
TACGAAATCTGTGTAGAAAAGAGAGGTGATTTTCAATGTTGACGAGATCTATAGTCTCTGCGTATAAAATAACCTTAATCCCCTCTTTTGTGCTTTCTAATTTATATTGTTTAAGTTAACATATTTAGTATAATGCTAAGTTAAGCCGTGTAAAAAAAATTGCTAAATTAGTGCTTAACTAAAAGCAGTTGCGATTTTTGCAAACTTCAATTTTCCTCCGGAAAATAGCCGTTCACAAAAATCGCAACTTTCATTACACAACAACGTTACCAAAAATAGCTCACTCACTCAAACCCTGAATTAAAAATAGCGTTTAAAAACTAAAAAAAGGGAATTTAAAATTGCGGAACACTCTCTGAAGATTGGAAAATTCTGAAAGAATTTTGTTTATATTTTTTAAAATTTTGAAAAATAAAATTTAAAAACTGAGCAGTGCGGAATTTAGCAAAATGCGGAGTAAAATCTGTGCGGAATTATCTCTAAAACGAAAATTTAGAAAGGCTGAGAATTTACTGAGAATCAAAAATAAATTGAAATTATTGTCGGAATTAAGCACGTGAGAAAATACTCAAACGCTGAAAAACCAAAATTTCGGAATTGAGCAAAATATGGAAATAAGATATTGGTGGAATTTTCACTCGAACGCTGAATTCAGAAAATAATAAGGAAAATTGAAAAAATAAAAAAACTACTTTTGGTAACACCGTGTAAAAAAAATTGCTAAATTGGTGCTTAATCAAAGCCAGTTGCATTTTTGTAAACTTCAATTTTCCTGCGGAAAATAGCCGTTTACTTAAAACGCAACTTTCCATAACACAACAACGTTACCTAAAATACTTCGGAAACGTTATTTTAAGAAACATTCTTACTGATAATCTTTATTTTTTTGCCACCTCTTTTTTATCACTGTTGCGAAATTAAATATACTGAATTGATTTTTTTATAGAGAATAAATCCTATTATTTAATTTATCTTTGAATAATAATTAGAAATTTTATAAAAATAACAAATGGCTAAAAGAAACAAAATTGTAGTTGATGGAACAACCATAAATATTAGTTCTTCTGATGAGCAAGATTATATTAGTTTGACTGATATGGTTTCAAACCAAGAAGAAGGAAGTAAGCTAATTGAAAAATGGCTTACTAATAAAAACACAATTGAATTTTTAGGCATTTGGGAGCAATTAAATAGTTCAGATTTTAATTCCCCCGAATTCGGGGGTATTATGAATGAAGCTGGTACAAACAGATTTTATATGTCTGTTAAACAATGGGTTAACAGAACCAATGCAAAGGGAATAAAAGCAACTTCAGGAAGATATGGTGGTACTTATGCTCATAAAGACATAGCTTTTAATTTTGGACTATATATTAGTCCAATGTTTAACCTTGTACTGATAAAAGAATTTCAAAGGTTAAAAGAGATTGAATCTAATAAATACGGTTTAGAATGGAATGTCAAAAGGATTTTAAGTAAAGCTAATTATCAAGTCCAAACAAATGCTATAAAAAAATATATAGTGCCAAAAGCGAAATACAGCAAGGCTAAAGAATATATTTTATACACAGATGAAGCAGACCTTTTAAATATTGTTTTATTTGGTTGTACTGCTAAAGATTGGAGGGAATTAAACCCAACAAGAGTATTAAACGGAGAAAACATAAGAGATATGGCAAGTATTAACGAGTTAGCTATATTGAGTAATATCGAGAGTTTAAATTCAACTTTAATTAAAAACAATTTAACTAAAAAACATCGTTTTAAAATTTTGTCGGAAACAGTTAAAGAGCAAAGAGAAACTTTAGATAAAATAGATTTTATAACTGCATTAAAAAAAGAAAATAATTCTACATTTATAGACGCAAAGAAGAAATTAAAATAATGTTTTACTTCCTACGTCAGTAATTTTGCCCACGCTTCAAAAAAAAATAAAGAGTTTAGTAATGTCAATGAACTTTTGATATTATTAAGTCGTACTTTAGGTAACAACGTGTATATTTTATTACTGCTTTTCGCTTAACTTAAAGTTAGTTTAATATTTATTATCTTTGGTTTATTGCCGAAAATACTCGCAAATTTAGACGCAACAAACCATATACAACAACGTTACCAAAAATAGCTCACTCACTCAAATCCTGAATTAAAAATAGCGTTTAAAAACTAAAAAAAAGGGAATTTAAAATTGCGGAACACTCTCTGAAGATTGGAAAATTCTGAAAGAATTTTGTTTATATTTTTTAAAATTTTGAAAAATAAAATTTAAAAACTGAGCAGTGCGGAATTTAGCAAAATGCGGAGTAAAATCTGTGCGGAATTATCTCTAAAACGAAAATTTAGAAAGGCTGATAATTTACTGAGAATCAAAAATAAATTGAAATTATTGTCGGAATTAAGCACGTGAGAAAATACTCAAACGCTGAAAAACCAAAATTTCGGAATTGAGCAAAATATGGAAATAAGATATTGGCGGAATTTTCACTCGAACGCTGAATTCAGAAAATAATAAGGAAAATTGAAAAAATAAAAAAACTACTTTTGGTAACACCGTGTAAAAAAAATTGCTAAATTGGTGCTTAATCAAAGCCAGTTGCATTTTTGTAAACTTCAATTTTCCTGCGGAAAATAGCCGTTTACTTAAAACGCAACTTTCCATAACACAACAACGTTGTAAGTAATTACCAAAAAAAACCGAAAATAGAATTGAAATGAAAAAACTTTTATTTGTAATAATATTATTTACAAGCTTGAAAAATTATTCTCAAGAAATTCAATTTGTAAAAGAATATGACAAAGTAAATTATAAAGATACAGATGGAAATAAAATTGACAAATTAGCAAAATCATATGTTTATTTCTACAATAAAGGAAAAGTAAAAGTTAAAATAATTAATAGTATAAATTTGACTTTGTTCTTAACTGAAATAAATGAAAAGGAGTTAATTGGAACAAAAACAACTTTTTTTAAGGGAATCGATAATAAGGAAAATAAAATACGTGGATTTTACACAGAAAAAAGTTTTTCAATTTTAAGTGATACAAGTACTTTAATTCTAAACAAAGAAGAGCCGAATTCTGAATCAAAAAACAATATTTCATACAAGAATAATAATTACTGTAACGAACGTTTTTCTTTTTGTATAGAATATCCAAAAGGATTTTTACCAAATGGAGAATCTGGAAATGGAGATGGTCAAAGTTTTTATTCTAAAGACCGAAAAACTAAAATATCATCTTGGGGTAATTTAGTAATAGAGGATTTTATAACTTTAAAATCAAATTTTGAAAGAGATAAAAAGAACAAAAATATTACTTATAGCAATAAACGTGAAAATTACTACGTGATTTCTGGTATTGAAAACGGAAAAATATTTTATCAAAAAACACTTCAAAAAAAAATTAATTATTTAGGAAATAATGAAAATACAGATATTTTAATTACATATAAAATCGAATACCCTCAAAGTCAAAAAAATGAATATGATTATTATTGTAATAAAATTAATAACGAATTAAAATAACTACTTACAACAAAGTACTGTGGTAAAAAACAAGTAAAATTCACTTAATTTTTCACCAACACACTTCTGAAAGTATCGTCATATATTAACCCAGATTTGGCGATTGCAAATGCCTGTTTTAAAAGCTTATTACAA
>NZ_VORS01000020.1:0-2500 GCF_007997075.1 Polaribacter sp. IC073 | reverse complement strand
CCCAATATTGCCGTAACAACATTGGTTTGGGCTAATCCGCGTTCGCTCGCCACTACTAACGGAATCACTATTGTTTTCTCTTCCTCCGGTTACTTAGATGTTTCAGTTCACCGGGTTTACCCCTATTGCTAGGTGACATGTCTTCAACATGCCGGGTTGCCCCATTCGGATATCTACGGATCAAAAGGTATGTGCCCCTCCCCGTGGCTTTTCGCAGCTTATCACGTCCTTCGTCGTCTCTGAGAGCCTAGGCATCCGCCATACGCCCTTACTTAACTTATTGTACTTTTTGCTACAGTATGTTTCCATACTATAATGAACTCTTTTATATTTTTATAAAAAAATTTTCGATTAGAATATAAATATTCTAATCGTTCTCTATCTATTTGATTCTTACGATATCATTTTACCAATATGTCAATGAACTTTAATTCAGTATCCAGTATTCAGTAACAGTGAACAGTTAAAAACTGAGCCCTGATGACTGTGACTGCCAACTGTAATTTGTGGAGAATATCGGAGTCGAACCGATGACCTCTTGCGTGCAAGGCAAGCGCTCTAGCCAACTGAGCTAATCCCCCTTTTTAGTAGTCAGTACCAGTTAACAGTTATCAGTTAATTGATGACTTGTACGTCAACTTGGGCATCCCAACTTCTAGAATTTCCTTAATATTAAGTTTTTGTAGTCCCGGGCAGACTCGAACTGCCGACCTCTACATTATCAGTGTAGCGCTCTAACCAGCTGAGCTACGAGACTATAATAGCTTAATACTTTGTTTTTTTAAAATTAACAGCAAAGAGTAAAAATGAACCTTTTGTAACTCACCATCTTTCTCTAGAAAGGAGGTGTTCCAGCCGCACCTTCCGGTACGGCTACCTTGTTACGACTTAGCCCTAGTTACCAGTTTTACCCTAGGCGGCTCCTTGCGGTGACCGACTTCAGGCACTCCCAGCTTCCATGGCTTGACGGGCGGTGTGTACAAGGCCCGGGAACGTATTCACCGGATCATGGCTGATATCCGATTACTAGCGATTCCAGCTTCACGGAGTCGAGTTGCAGACTCCGATCCGAACTGTGATATGGTTTATAGATTCGCTCTCTGTTGCCAGATGGCTGCTCATTGTCCATACCATTGTAGCACGTGTGTGGCCCAGGACGTAAGGGCCGTGATGATTTGACGTCATCCCCACCTTCCTCTCAGCTTGCGCTGGCAGTCTCGTTAGAGTCCCCATCATAACATGCTGGCAACTAACGACAGGGGTTGCGCTCGTTATAGGACTTAACCTGACACCTCACGGCACGAGCTGACGACAACCATGCAGCACCTTGTAATCTGTCCGAAGAAAACTCTATCTCTAAAGCTGTCAGACTACATTTAAGCCCTGGTAAGGTTCCTCGCGTATCATCGAATTAAACCACATGCTCCACCGCTTGTGCGGGCCCCCGTCAATTCCTTTGAGTTTCAGTCTTGCGACCGTACTCCCCAGGTGGGATACTTATCACTTTCGCTTAGTCACTGAGATAAATCCCAACAACTAGTATCCATCGTTTACGGCGTGGACTACCAGGGTATCTAATCCTGTTCGCTCCCCACGCTTTCGTCCCTCAGCGTCAGTACATACGTAGTAGACTGCCTTCGCAATCGGTATTCTGTGTAATATCTATGCATTTCACCGCTACACTACACATTCTATCTACTTCCATATGACTCAAGTCAACCAGTATCAAAGGCAGTTCCATAGTTAAGCTATGGGATTTCACCTCTGACTTAATTGACCGCCTGCGGACCCTTTAAACCCAATGATTCCGGATAACGCTTGGACCCTCCGTATTACCGCGGCTGCTGGCACGGAGTTAGCCGGTCCTTATTCTTACAGTACCGTCAAGGTGGTATACATACCACTGTTTCTTCCTGTATAAAAGTAGTTTACAACCCATAGGGCATTCTTCCTACACGCGGCATGGCTGGATCAGAGTCTCCTCCATTGTCCAATATTCCTCACTGCTGCCTCCCGTAGGAGTCTGGTCCGTGTCTCAGTACCAGTGTGGGGGATCTCCCTCTCAGGACCCCTACCTATCGCTGTCTTGGTAAGCCGTTACCTTACCAACTAACTAATAGGACGCATAGCCATCTTTTACCGATAAATCTTTAATTAAAAGTTGATGCCAACTCTCAATACCATGGGGCATTAATCTTCATTTCTAAAGGCTATTCCCCTGTAAAAGGTAGGTTCTATACGCGTTACGCACCCGTGCGCCGGTCGTCATCTGTAGCAAGCTACAATGTTACCCCTCGACTTGCATGTGTTAAGCCTGCCGCTAGCGTTCATCCTGAGCCAGGATCAAACTCTTCATTGTATATTTTAAATATTTTAATGAATAAGTTTCAAAAGAATTTACATTATTTAACTAATGTGGTTATTCTACTCTTTGTTTACGCTGTCAATTTCAATATTTTCAATGAACTTTTAGAATCTCAATCTCTTGTATTTAAACAAG
>NZ_VORS01000050.1 GCF_007997075.1 Polaribacter sp. IC073 | reverse complement strand
AAAAGAAGCGTTTAAAGTCATCATGTTGTGGTTTGATTAAAGATTAGAAAAAACGATATTTATAATACTTACTGTTTTTGATGCTCCTTGGTTGTGGTTTGATTAAAGATTAGAAAAAACGATATTTACCTCCTCACTAAAACTATTAGCAGTAAGGTTGTGGTTTGATTAAAGATTAGAAAAAACGATATTGTTGTAGCACCACCACCATTACCCC
>NZ_VORS01000001.1 GCF_007997075.1 Polaribacter sp. IC073 | reverse complement strand
GTTATAATTTGATTCGCTGTTGCTGTCTCGCCATTTCCATCACTTATTACATAAGCAAATGTTGAACTTCCATTGTAATTCGCGGTCGGTGCAAAACTAATTGCCCCACCTGAAGTTACTGTTACAACGCCGTTAGAAACGGTAATTGTCTGTAATGTTCCTGGTGTTAATGCGGTTCCGTTGATACTTGTGATTGTTAAAGTATCTCCATCAATATCGCTATCTCCTGTTAAAGGAGTTAAAGTTACTGACGTATCTTCATTTGTTGTATAATTGTCATTTACCGCTACTGGTGCATCATTAATAGGATTTACGGTAATGTCTAAGGTAGAATTTGCCGTATTTGTTCCGTCACTAACCGTATACGTTACTTGTGGTAAGGTTCCGTTGAAATTTAATATTGGTGCAAATGTGTAACTACCGTCTGTATTTATTGTTAAAGTTCCTTTTCCTGCAATTAATGTTGATCCTGCGGTCGTTGGGCTTACTGTTATTGGAGATCCTCCATCTACTACAAATTTTGTAATATTTAAAGTAGTTCCTGCATCAATATCTGTATCATTTACATCTATCAATCCATTTTCTTTGACAACCGTTAAGGTTTCATCTTCATTTGTGCTTCCAGTATCTGGATTCGCTTGCGGCGCATCATTTACTGCAGTGATCGTTATAATTTGATTTGCTGTTGCTGTTTCGCCATTTCCGTCACTTATTACATAAGCAAATGTTGAACTTCCATTGTAATTCGCGGTCGGTGCAAAACTAATTGCCCCACCTGAAGTTACTGTTACAACGCCGTTAGAAACGGTAATTGTCTGTAATGTTCCTGGTGTTAATACGGTTCCGTTGATACTTGTGATTGTTAAAGTATCTCCATCAATATCGCTATCTCCTGTTAAAGGAGTTAAGGTTACTGACGTATCTTCATTTGTTGTATAACTATCGTTTACCGCTACTGGTGCATCATTAATAGGATTTACGGTAATGTCTAAGGTAGAATTCGCAGTATTTGTGCCATCACTTACGGTATACATTACCTGTGGTACGGTTCCGTTGAAATTTAATATTGGTGCAAATGTGTAACTACCGTCTGTATTTATTGTTAAAGTTCCTTTTCCTACAATTAATGTAGATCCCGCAGCACTTGGTGTTACATTCACATCAACGCCATCTACTACAAATTTTGTTACTGTTAAAACATCTCCTGCGTCAATATCTGTATCATTATCATCAATTAATCCATTAGCTTTTACAACCGTTAAAGTTACATCTTCATCTGTACTTCCGGTATCTGGATTCGCTTGCGGAGCATCATTTACTGCATCAATAGTAATGGTCTCATTTGCCGTTGCTGTCTCTCCATTTCCATCACTTATCACATAAACGAAAGTTGAACTTCCATTGTAATTTGCCGCTGGTGCAAAACTAATTGCGCCCGCTGTAGTTACTGTAACAACTCCGTTAGGAACGGTAATTAATTGATTACCTCCGGAAATATTTATCGTTTCTCCGTTGATACTTGTGATCGTTAAAGTGTCTCCATCAACATCACTATCTCCTGTTAAGGGTGTTAAGGTAACTGACGTATCTTCATCTGTTGTATAACTATCATTTACCGCAACTGGGGCATCATTAATAGGATTTACGCTAATATCTAATGTAGTGTTTGCTGTATTGGTACCATCACTAACCGTATAGGTCACTTGTGGTACCGTTCCGTTGAAGTTTAATACAGGTACAAATGTATAACTACCATTTGAATTGATGGTTATTGTTCCTATCCCTGCAATTAATGTAGAACCAGCTGTAGTTGGTGTTACAGTTATTGAGGCCCCTCCATCTACTACAAATTTTGTAATACTTAATGAATTTGCATCAACATCAGAATCGTTTTTTAATAAACCATTTACTGCTGTTACATTCAGTGTTGTTTCTTCATCCGTATTTCCAGAATCTGCTACTGCAACGGGTGCATCATTTACTGGAGTTACCGTAATGTTTAGAATAGCTTGATTAGAGATTAGACCATCATTATCCTTTACTGTATATTTTATATTTGCAGAACCATTAAAATTTTCTAAAGGTGTAAAAACGACTGTTCCTGCACCATTTACAGTATAAGTACCAACATTATCTATCACTAAAGGTGTTGCTGAATTACCTGTGTTACCTGCATCATTTGGATCAATTAAAATAATAGAAGTTGTATCTATTGTACCATCTACATCAGTATCATTTGCACCAATAGTTGTTAACGTTAATGTTGCTCCTTCTAAAATTGTTCCAGCATCAGTATTAGCAACCGGTGCATCATTTACAGAGGTTACCGTAATTTCAATTGTTGCTTCATTAGAAACATTATTACTACTATCTTTTATAGTATATTTTATATCTGCAGTACCGTTATAATTAAGTACTGGTGTAAACTTAACATTTCCTAAAGGATCAACTTCATAACTACCAATATTAGCAATTACTAAAGGGGTATCTGTTTTTCCTGTATTTGCTGCATCATTTGGATCTATTAATGTAATTGTTGATGCATCTGGAGTTGTATCTTCTACATCTGTATCGTTTCCGCCAACTGTAGACACGGTTATAACAGTATCTTCTAAAATTGTATTTCCTAAATCGTTAGCCGCAACTGGTGGATTATTATTTACCGTTAATTTTGCGGGTGGTGTTGAAGGAATAAAACAAGCATAATCTGTTTTCGAAACAATTACTTGATATTGGTAATTATTTTCTGTGGTTGATAAATTTGATATTGTTAATTTGTTTGTGGTTGCTCCTGCATATTTACCTCCGTTAGTTACATCTGTAAAAGTAGTACCTCCATCGATACTTTCTTGCCATTGAAAAACGGTTCCTGTTGAACTTACTTCAAAAGACGCGCTTCCTGCAATAAAACCTGATTGATCTTGAGGTTGTTGACTAATTACAACCGGAGTTCCTGCCGTTGTAACATTTGTATTTGTACCAGAGTAAGCTGTACTCGTTGGCGTTACTTTACCGTTTGTTTCATAACCACTACCAACAACTTCACCTGCTTTGGTTGTACTTTCTTTGTGGCCTGCTTCAGTAACATCCGGACAACCATCATTATCTGAATCGGTATCTTGATGATTTGGAATACCATCTAAATCTGTATCAAAATTGTCATTAACACCATCTGAATTCGTATCTACAAAACCAGCATAATCTGCATCTTTATAATCTGGGGTACCATCATTATCTGAATCTGCGTCTGGATTTACTCCATTTGGCGATTCCACAGTATCTAAAATACCGTCATTATCATCATCTAAATCTAAAGCATCTGCAACTCCATCATTATCAGCATCTAAAATATCTCTATAATCTACATCACCTCCTGTATTAACATCTCCATCTTCATCAGGAAAATCTGTTTTTGGATCATTGTAAATTCCGTTTGTATCATTATAATCATCTACATTTTCAGAATTATTATCTAAACCATTAATACCAATAGTATTATCAGTTTTTCCATCACCGTCTGTATCTGCGGTTCCATTTCCAACTTCTACAATGTCCTTTAGTGTATCATTGTCCGAGTCTAAATCTAAATAATCTGGAATTCCATCTCCATCTGTATCTACCGGAATTACTGCTGTTCCTACTCCGTCTGAAGAATCATAAGCATCATTTAGTCCATCATCATCTGCATCTGTTGCCGCATGAGTAATATACCCTGTAGTACTCTGACCTTCAACATTATCTGGAATTGTATCATTATCTGAATCTAAGTCTAAATAATTAGGAATTCCATCTAAATCTGTATCCGGAAGCGTTAATTTTTTATTCGGATTTAGAGCTGTATCTAAATTACCATCTCTATCATCATAAGGATCAATTTCATCTGCTAAACCATCTGAATCTACATCATTTATACTCCCTAATCCATATCTTCCATCTCCATCAGGATCTGTTCCTCCTGCTTCAATTGTATCTGTAATTCCATCATTATCAGAATCTAAATCAATAAAATTAGGATTGTCTGCTCCTGCAGTATTAGGAATTGTTAAATTCGAAGTTTCACTAGTTCCTGAAGTTTCTGTATCTGGTGATACTGCTAAAGGAATACCTTTTGCATTTACTTCTGATCTCTCTAAAACTCCCGTACCTGGTTGTCCATTTCCATCAGGATCATCTGTTCCACCTGCTTCTATATAATCTGTAATTCCATCATTATCTGTATCTAAATCAAAATAATTAGGAACTCCATCTCCATCTTTATCTGAAGGATTTGTTCTTGGATTACCATCTCCATCTTCATTAAAATCTTCATCGATATCTAAAATACCATCATTATCATCATCTAAATCTACAATATCATTAATACCATCTCCATCATAATCTTGTGCTGATGCTTCTCTCCAATCTCTATCTCCACCTGGTGCAGCAGGATCATCATCTGGATGTGTTTGTGAAGTTTGGCCACCATTTGTTGCATTATTTACTGTTCCATTTCCAGAAACTTCATCAAAATCATCATGCAATCCATCTCCGTCTACATCTACAAATTTCAGGATATCTACGATTCCATCATTGTCTGAGTCTAATGAATTTGTAGCCGTAATTGTTTTATAAAAACCTTCATCAATATCATCAATACCATCATTTTCTGAATCTGTATCTGCATAATCTGGTGCAGATCCCCCATCTGTATTCGTATATCCAATACCAACACCACCATTATCAACATCATAAGCATCATCAATACCATCTCCATCTGTATCAGTTCCCTTCGGAGCTTTGTATGCTGAAGTTGATTGTCCTTCAATATTATCTATAATTCCGTCATTATCAACATCAATATCTAAATAGTTTTTTACACCATCTCCATCTCTATCTTGGTTGAAACCAAAACCACCTAAAATATTTCCTGCGGCGTCTGGGTCATTTGTATCTGCCAAACCATCTGCATCTGCATCTGCAGGAGTTCCTGTACCAACAATACCATTATTATCTCCATCTGAAACTTGAAAATTTCCTTCAAACGTATCTGGTAAACCATCTCCATCTGAATCTAAATCTAAATAGTTAGGAATTGCATCTGTATCTGAATTTAAAAATGTTGGAAAAGTTCCTTCTCCATCAATAGTATCATGCCAACCATTATTATCTGAATCTACAAAACCATCTACAATACCATCATTATTCGTGTCATTATATATAGCATTGTTAGAAAATGCTTCTTCGGTATCTGAAATACCATCATTATCTGAATCTCTATCTAAAAAGTTATAAAGATTTACATTGATATCTGATGAAGCATCTGTATTAACTAACGTATAATTTGGTGTTCCGTTATCTGCAACCGTTTCTAAATTATCTGCAAAACCGTTGGTACCAAAACCTGTGTTATCTGCAATTCCATCATTATTTGCATCTGTTAAACCTGCTTCTAATACATCTGGAATAGCGTCATTATCTGCATCTAAATCTAAATGATTTGGAATTCCGTCACCATCGAAATCAAAACCTGCCGCAATTCCGTTTCCATCTAAAGTACCAGAATCTGCATCTAAATAATTTGGTGTTCCGTCTAAATCTGCATCTGCAGTTGGGTCTGTTCCTTGTCCTTCTACAGTATCTAAAATTCCGTCATTATCGGAGTCTAAATCTGCAACATCTGCAACACCATCATTATCTGAATCTACATTTAATGTTAAAGTTAATGTAGCGGAAGCTGAACCTCCTGTATTGTCTGTAATATTATATGTAGTTACTGGTATTGCGCCAAAATAATCTGTATTTGGTGTAAATACGTAACTACCATCTGCATTAATTTGTAAAGTACCAACACCTGTTATTGTGATGGTTTCACCTGCATTTTTTGTTTGTCCATCTGCAGTAAAGTTCGTAACATTTAATGTTGTGCCTGCATCTACATCTGTATCATTATTTAATACTCCGTTTGCAGCAGTTACTGTTAAGGTTGTATTTTCTGTTGTAGAGTTTGCATCGGCAACAGCAATCGGATTGTCATTTACTGGTGTTATTGCAATATCTAATAATGCTTCATTAGAAGCAAAACCACTATTGTCTTTTATTGTATAGTTAATATCTGCATCTCCATTAAAGTTTGCTTCTGGAGTAAAAATTACATTTCCTGCTGCATCAACTGTATACGTTCCTTTTCCAACAATTACTAAAGGCGTTCCTGTTTTACCTGTATTTGCTACATTTGCTGGATCGATTAAAATAATAGTAGACGGAACAACATTTCCATCTTCATCTGTATCATTATTTCCAATAGTTGCAATACTTACAGCATTGTCTTCTAGAGCTGTTCCCGAATCGGTTACTGCAACTGGTACATCATTTACTGCTGTAATAGTAATGTCTGTTGCTCCAGAAACAGGATCTGCGATTCCGTCTGAAACTGTATACGTAAAATCTCCTGCATCATCGGTTCCATTATAAGCAGTTGGTGCATCGTAAATTAATCCTATTAATTCTGCTGAAGTTAAGGTTGAACCGTTTGTTACAATTGCTCCGCCTGCTTTTTTTACCACACCTAAAATTGGTAAACCTGTAACCGTAATTGTTAATGGGTTTCCATCTGCATCTGTTGGTGCAGTTAATTCTAAAGAAGAACCTGTACTTTCTTCTAAAACTGTAATTGCACTGCTATCTGCAACTGGTGCTTCATTTGTAAATACAGTTAAGATTCCTGCATTTGAAGTGGTTGTACAAACATAATCTGCTTTAGAAATTACTACTCTATATTGGTAATTGTTTTGTGCTGATGTTACTCCTGTAATTGTTAATGTATTTGTAGTAGTACCTCCATATATAGTACCGTCTAATATTGTATTGTATGTTGCACCACTATCTGTACTTAATTCCCATTGAAAAACAGTACCATCTGTAGTTACTGGGAATGTGGTATTTTTACCTACTTCTATATCTCTATTTGGTGGTGGCGCATTAACTATCGCTGCAACTCCTGCAGAAGTTACATTTGTATTTGTACCTGTATAACCTGTTGTAAAACCGGTAACTTTACCGTCTGCTCCATAACCAGATCCTTGAACTTCACCTGTTTTTGTTGAACTTTCTATATGACCTGCTTCTGTAACATCTAAACAACCATCATTATCTGAATCTGTATCTAAATGATTTGCGATTCCGTCTGAATCAGTATCAAAAGTAGCTACGATACCACTACCATTTAAAGTACCAGTATCTGCATCTTTAAAATCTGGAATGCCATCATTATCTGAATCTGCATCTGGATTTACGTTTCCTGGTGTTTCTGCAGTATCTAGAATACCATCATTATCATCATCTAAATCTGTAACATCTGCAATACCATCATTATCTGAATCTGCATTTATTGTTAATGTTAATGTTGATGAAGCTGAACCTCCTACATTGTCTGTAATGTTATAAGTTGTTACTGGAATTGCTCCTGTATAATTTGTTTCTGGTGTAAATACATAACTACCATCTGCATTTATTAATAAAGTTCCTACTCCTGCAATTGTTGCAGTTTCTCCTGCATTTTTTGAAATTCCATCAACGGTAAAATTGGTAACGTTTAAAGTAGTTCCTGCGTCTACATCTGTATCATTATTTAAAACTCCATTTACAGCATTTACTGTTAAAGTTGTATTTTCTGTAGTTTCGTTAGCATCTGCAACTGCTATAGGATTATCATTTACTGGCGTAATTGAAATATCTAATAAAGCCTGGTTTGAAGTTGCTCCACTATCATCATTAATTGTATAGTTAATGTCTGCATCTCCATTAAAGTTTGCTTCTGGTGTAAAAATTACATTTCCTGCTGCATCTACCGTATACGTTCCTTTACCTACAATTACTAGAGGTGTTCCTGTTATACCTGTGTTTGCTGCATTTGCAGGATCTATTAAAATAATAGTAGATGGAACAACATTTCCATCTTCATCTGTATCATTATTACCAATAGTTGCAATACTTACAGCATTGTCTTCTAGTGCAGTACCAGAGTCAGCTACTGCAACGGGTACATCATTTACGGCTGTTATTGTTATATCTGAAGTTCCTGTAGTTGGTGCTGCTGTTCCGTCTGAAACGGTATATGTAAATTCTCCGGCATCATCTGTTCCATTATATGCTGTTGGTGAATCGTAAATTAAGTTGGTTAATTCAATAGAAGTTAAAACGGTTCCGTTTGTAACTACTGCACCGTTCGCTTTTTTTACAACACCTAAAATTGGCAAGCCTGTTACTGTAATTGTAAGCGGATTTCCATCTGCATCTGTTGGTGCTGCTAATCCTAAAGCTGTTCCTGTACTTTCTTCTAAAACAGTAATTGCATTACTGTCTGCAACAGGTGCTTGATTTGAAAAGACAGTAAGTGTACCTGCATTTGAAGTAGTTGTACAAGCATAATCTGCTTTAGAAATTAAAACTCTATACTTATAGTTATTTTGTGCTGTTGTTACTCCCGTAATTGTTAAGGTACTTGTTGTTGTTCCGCTATAAACAGCATCGTTTGATATTGAAGTGTATGATGAACCGCCATTTGTACTTAATTCCCATTGAAATACAGTACCATCTGTAGTAACAGGAAATGTTGTATTCTGACCAACTAATATGTTTCTATTGGGTGGTTGAGACGTAACTGATGCTGGTGTACCTGCAGAAGTCACATTCGAATTTGTACCTGTGTAAGCAGTTGTAAAACCTGTAACTTTACCATTGGCAGCATCATAACCTGTTCCTTTCACTTCCCCTGCTTTTGTGGTGCTTTCTAAATGACCTGCTTCTGTAACATCAGGACAAGAATCTCCGTCTGAATCTGTATCAAATTGATCTATAATTCCGTCCTGATCAACATCATATCTATCATCTATACCATCTGAATTAGCATCTACAAAACCAGAAAGTGCGGTGTCTTTATAATCTAAAACGCCATTATTGTTCGTATCTACTATTGGGTCTCCACTAATTGCATTTTCTGCTGTATCTAAAATCCCATCATTATCATCGTCTAAATCACAACCATCTGCGACACCGTCATTGTCATTATCTAAAGCATCATCAAATCCGTTACATTCATCAACAGAATCTAACACACCATCCCCATCAGAATCACCATCTACCACCACAATTATTTCTGCAGTATCACAGTTATTTGTATCAGAATTGTCACATATTTTATACGTTAAAATATAACTACCTGTTGCAGAATTCATTGAAACAGCAACGTCTCCATTAGCAGCTATGGTTGCTCCTGTTAAACCTCCATTAGAAACAAGTGTTGGTGTTACGTTTGTTGCTGTAGCTGTTGCCCCATCAACAGTATCATTAATAAAAGCATTACCAGCTGTTCCGCCTGCGATACCATTAATAACTGTTGTTGAAAAATCATCGTCTGTAGCAATAATATCTGAAATACCATAAACAGAAGCATAAGAAATATCATCTTCATGAACATTTTCTGTATGTGTTTCTGATTGAGCTGTTGTAATTTCTGTACTTGTAACACTAAATACATTATCTACTTTTGTCGCGTCAATATCTGCTTGTGTAAGAGTATGAAAACCGGTGTACACCCAGCACTCATCTGTATCTAAAATATTATTTGTATTTGAGTCTCCAGAACTTAATGTAACTGCAGTACCTATATCACTAGAAATTACTACACTATTAAGTGGAATACCTCCTGAGTTATAAACAGCAATACTATAGTTTATTAAATCTCCTACGTCATCACTACCTGCTGGTGTAGTTGCATTAGGAACAATAGTTACAGCCTGTGCAAAACTGGCACTGGTAGCAATAAAAAAGAAACCGAAGAGCATAATAAGCTGCCTCGTTTTTCTATTAAATTTATTCTGTAAGCTGAAAATTGTGTACATTTTTTTCATCTTTTATATTTCTTTGTTAGTTGTTACTGTTAGGTGTTGAATCTTTATCTGTTTCTGTTGCAGTAAAGATTTCTGTATTATTGGTAATAATGACACCAACAGCATTTACTGTTGCTTCAATTTTTAATTCTATTGTTTGATTTACTGCAATTGTTAAACTACTTAAATCCCATATTCCTGTTCCTGGTGTATATGTTGTATTAGTAGGTGTTATTGCAGAGCTAAAAGTTAACCCTGTTGGAAGCAAATCTTTTACTTGAACATTTGATGCAGGTTGAGAACCTTCATTTTTTAATATTAAAGTAAATACAACGTTTGTTCCTTTTTTTAATACAGGTTTGCTTACCGTTTTAGTAATTGTTAAATCGATAGCACAAGCGGTATTTTGATTCGCATCTGTAACTGCTGTGGTTTGATTTTGTGTATATCCTGATGCTCCTTCACCACTAACAATTGGACTTCCGTTTGCATCTACATTTGTTCCTAAATTCTTAGAACTTCCACCAGAGCTTCCACCAGAAAGTATTGTTAACTTATCTAAAGTTAATGTACCCGAAGCTTCAATTGCATCTGGACAACCATCATTGTCTGAATCTGTATCAAATTGATTCGGAATACCATCTCCATCATCATCTGGGCAAGTTGTTTGTGATAAAATAACATTATCAATTAAAACACCTGTTTGCCCTGAACCTAAACTAGTAGATTGGATAATAATTTTAACCGTACCTGTTGCAGTAGGCAATAAACTTGCGGTATAATTAACCCAAACTACTGTAGATATTCTTGCCCCAACCACACCAGGACTAGCTGTAGTAGCTGTAGTACTAGGTTTTAAAGTGGTTAACAAAACCGGTCCTGAACCGTAATCTACCGAAACCGTAGCTTCGAACAATTCTGCCACAGAACTATAATCTAAAGAAAAGTCTACTGCGACACCTTCTGTAAATCCTGAAAATGTTTTTTGAATACCTGTTGCTCCAGGCGTACCATACAAATCGATACTTTGTAAGCCTTTGGACGCGTTATAAATATCATAAGCAATATCAAAAGAATTTGTATTATCTGTTCGATTCCATCCTTCAATACTTGTTTGAGATAAAAACATATCTGCTTCACCATCTGCATCACTATCTGGTCTGGTTACATCTCCTACAGGACTTGGTCCCAATGCATCTAAATCTGGCACTTCAAAGGAATCGTTATAAACAACAGGTCCCGGACATTCATCAGTATCTAAAATACCATCATTATCATCATCTACATCTACAGCATCAATTACACCATCATTATCATTGTCTTCACACGTACTAACAGTTGCGTCTAAATAATAAGCATTTGGAGAAGAATATGCGGCACCAACTACTTTTCCTTCTAAATCTACCGTTGGGGTGCCAGAACCGTAAGTTCCATTATTATCTGCATCTGCATTATCTACAGCACCGTAATATGCTTCATCTGCATCGCTACATCCGTCACCATCACTATCTGTGTCTAAATAATCTGGTACGCCATCTGAATCTGTATCTTCACATTTTTCTTTAATAACATTTACTAAACTAAACGAAAGCCTATCTCCTGATGTATCTGGAATATTTGTTGCAGTATATCTTACTCTTTTTAAAAGATCGCCAGATTTTGAAGTTAACTTAAGAGCTACATTCAGAGTCTTATCCGTAGGGTTAGAACCAGTATCTGTAACTGTGTACTGAAAAACACCACTTCCTAAATCTGTTACTGAAGACAATGTACCTGTTGTATTAGGTAGCATAATGAAATTAATATCTGATGGTGAAGTATATTGTGCTGTTTCCGACCATACTTCTATTGTAAATGTTGTACTTGTTGTATCAAAATCTGTTATTACAAGCGAATTTGAAATTACACTTGAATTAGGTGCTGTTGTAGACGACACCTTATCTGCATCAATATCAACGATACCTAAAGTACCTGATGTTGTACCACCCGTAACTTGTCCGTTTTTAAAAAAATTTACACCTATCGAATTTGCATCTACAGCTGTTTCTCTAACATCTGTATAGGTATATGTACCATTTTGTGTTGCTGGTGACGAAGAAAAAACTAAATTATTTACAACCCCAGTTCTTGGAATAAACCCTGCACCAGTTGACGCTAATGCACCCCCTAAACTCTCATTAATAGGTGTTTTAACACTACATTCTACACTATCTAACACACCATCATTGTCTGAATCTAAATCTAAAATATCTGCAACCCCGTCATTGTCCGTATCTATAAAGTAAGTTATTATTACAGAGCCATCCGTTCCGTTTTGTTGAGTTCCTCCTGTAGCTGCACCATCTTCACCCGCTGTTATGGTATGACTAACATACTTGGTAAATAGAGTATTTACATAAGAGCCACCACCACCTGCAGAACCTCCTGCACCAGCAGCTCCACCACCAGAGTAACCTCCACCACCTGCAGAATACTGATAACTAGCACCACCTCCACCAGTAAGTCCTCTACCACCATTTCCTGCTACACCACCATTACTAGATGTGTATTCAAACCCTACACCACCTGCTGCAAGCGCATAATTTGGGTCCGATTTTGCTCCTCCCGAACCAGATAATGAAGCTCCGTTAGTATTAATACCAGCTCCAGCACCACCTGTGCCATCACCAGCTGTTGATATAGCTGTACCACCGTTACCGTTTACACCTCCTATACCTGGATCTGTACCAGTGGCATCATCTCCATTTGCGGTACTATTAGCACCTAAACCTACGGCATTAGCACTGTTATCTCCACCTCCAGCTCCACCAGCAACCATTACTAGTACATCGTTTATATAAACCCCTGTACTTCCACCTCCACCTCCTTCGGCAAAATCTCCCGTTCCCCCTTGACCTCCTTCAGCTACTAAGTACTGAATTACATCCCCTGAGACAAGATTAAACCTTGCTACTGTTTTAGCAGCTTTTCCTCCTTTAGTATTTGTGCCTTCTGCTCCTTCACCACCAACAATAGCAATTTCTATTAAGCCATCTACTGCAACAGTATAATTATTAGATACAACAGCTGTTTCATTAACTAAAACTGTCTGTGCATTTATAAAAAAACTAGAAAACATTAGAACAATATAGCATGCTACTTTACGTTCTTTAGCAAAGAAAGAAAGCTGTTCTACCGATTTATAAGTTAATAATAAGTAATTTTTTATCATAGTATAAAATAATAATATTGTTGCAATAATAGAATAGGTATGTTATAGCCTCGTTTCATTTAGATTTATTGAGAATAAATACATAAAACGAACAAACCTACTAAAAAGAAAGAGAGTGGTAAAAGAAGTCTTTTTATAATCATACGCGTTTTTTTTAGAGGAACTAAAAAGTATTATCAAGTCAAATCTAAATAATTATTTTAATTTATTAACACAATTTAACATTATTTTTAAATTTTAACACTAAAGTAATCATAACGTTATTGTACAAGAGCATAATTCGATGAATTGCCTTATTTTTATGTTGAATGTAACTTAATGCTTTAACTTATATTATTTGTTATAAAATCTACATCTATTTCACTTATCTTAATACTTCTGTCGGAGTTCACTTAAATTTATTACCAATAACTTAGAAATAGGTGTTTATTTTCTAAAAAAAGCAATAAGTAATCTTTGAAATAACAAACGTTTTAAAAAAAATTAATTTGAACTATTTGGAATAGAATCCTTATCGGTTTCTACTGTTATAAAAATCTCTGTCTTATTGGTAATGATTGCTCTAATAGTATTTACTATGGCTGCGATTTTTAATTCTATTATTTGATTTTCTGCAATTGTTAGACTACTTAAATCCCAAATACCAGTACCCGGTGTATATGTTGTATTTGTAGGTGTAATAGAGCCCACAGAACTATATGTTAAACCTGCTGGCAATATATCTTTTACTTTAACTCCGGTTGCATTTAAGCTTCCATCATTTTTTAATTGTATCGTAAAAATAACGATTTGCCCTTTTTTTAAAACTGCTTTATCTACCGTTTTTGTAGTGCTTAAGTCAATTAAACAAGCATCTTTATTATTAAGATCTTTTACTGCTGCTGTTGTAGCTTGCTCAAAACCTACATTATTTACTATTGGATTTCCGTCTGCATCTGAAGTTGTTCCTAAATTATTTGAGCTACCACCATTGCTTCCTCCTGCAAGTACTGTTAACTGATTGAATTGAATATTCCCCGCTCCTTCTAACGCATCTGAACAACCGTCGTTGTCTGAATCTGTGTCTAAATAATTTGGATTCCCGTCATTATCGTCATCACAACCACTTACTATTGATGCCACACCTTCAATTGCATCTGGACCATTACCATCAGGGTTTTGAATAACAAATGAATTACTTCCAATATTTTTAAAAATAATTGAATTAAAAGAAGACCCATCAGACATTTTCATTGATTCTAAAGAGGTAGAATTCGTTGTTCTCGTTCCTAATAACTTTACATTCCCATCATTCTCTACAACAATCCTAACTCTCGGAAGACCATTGTTGTTAGCAATCCACGGAGTATTAATATAGGCATTGTCTGATGAAAAATTAGCTGGAAGCGCATTGACAGAACTAGACTCAAAACCAATAATACTATTATGTATTCCTCTATCGTTAATACTTACACCTACAGCATCGTCTATAAAGGTTAAATCTATTTGAATGCGTATTGCGCCATTGACCGTAAAGTTTTTTATTGAACCTCCATTTCCTCCAGAAAAGTTTTCTAATTGAGTACAAAATCCTTCAACGGTATCTAATATACCATCATTATCATCATCTACATCTGTAGCATCTGGTACACCATCATTATCATAATCATTGTCTGTATTGTCTCTATAATCTACATCTCCTCCTGCAATTCCTAAATCATTATCTTCATCGGGCAAAGCACTTGGAGTGATATTACCGTCTACATCTTCTGGCCCTGAAGTTGCATCTGTAGCATCATCTAATCCATCATTATCTGTATCCTTATCCGCTAAAGTTATTCCTGCTTCTGTTGTATCTAGTATTCCATCTCCGTCTGAATCTGTATCTAGATAATCTGCATTTACATCACCATCGGTATTTACCGGCGCAATACCACCTGCAAAGTTTACAGGTACACCGTCTCCATTTACTGCCGTGTTTGCTGCAACAAAACCTGTGGTAGATTGTGCTTCTACATTGTCTGGAATTCCATCTCCGTCTGAATCTAAATCCCAATGGTTCATAATACCATCTAAATCTAAATCGAATCGATCATCTACCCCATCGGAATTTGTATCTATAAACCCTGGAAATTGAGGATCTATATAATCTGGAATTGTATCTCCATCATGATCTCCGTCTGGGTCAAAAGAACCTAACTCTACAGTGTCTAAAATACCGTCATTATCATCATCTAAATCTACATTGTCTGAATACGTATCATTATCTACATCGCAATTAGGAACGGATACTGATGCGTTTGGTGATGTTACTTCTTCACCATAAAACCAAGTATTTAAGACTCTTTCATTACCATAATCATCTAATGTAGAACCAGTAGAGCTTCCTTTAGAACCTGATGGAGCAGGATTATTCTCTAAATTATCTCCTGGAGGATTGTCTCCATTCCATTTATGGGTTGGCCCTAACTGACCGTCTTCTGCGTTCGATTTATTTAAGCCTCCAATAGTATTATTGTTCGGTGTAGTAACAATACCAGAATCATCCCAAAACATTCTCCTATTAGACAGCACAGGTGATAAAGCGTTGATAACTAATCCGTTAGGGTTTAATTCGGCATCTATCATTGGCACACTTGTTCTACCCCTTAAACTAGTTAAAGTAGCAGAAGTAGTTGTGTTTCCTAAAACTGGGTTCCCTTCACCATCTATTCCGTCCCAAGGAATTACAATATTTCCTTTTGGTTGATTAAATGCTTGCACAATAATATCTCTGGTATTTTCTTGAAAACCAATAACTCCGTTTAAATCTAAAGTTATATCTACATCTCCTGCTTCTACTGTTTTTACGGTAATTAGATAATTACCAGGGCAACCAAATATTCTACCTATAGAAACCGGAGGAACTGGAACCCCAATTGGAAACGCTGCAGCATCTGGTTCTGTAATAAAAACAGGATAACCATTTAGCAAGTTTGGAATAGAATTGCCTGTCGAACCACCATAGGAAATAGACTTTCTTGTTGCAGTCCATACATTGGCAGGATCATTATCATCATTTACAATTCCGAATTTATTCATTGATAACAAATAACCAAATGGTCTAAACCCTTCTTGAAACTCTACTGTTACAATTATCTTATCATCTGTATACCCAAAAAATTTTCCTTTAAAATCAAAACCAATAGCTGGTACAAAAGTTGCCGGATTGTAAGTAATGAAACCCCATTTTTGTGAAAAAACACGTCCTTCTGTTCTATTATTAGAAGTATCTGAAACTGTAAAATCAAAATATGGAATTACAACATCTGGCCCATCAACAGTTCTTGTAGCCCCACTATCGTTACTTTTATATATTTCTATATAATAATCTCCATTCGATGAAGGGTTAAAAGACAAAGGATTATATCCTGTTGGTACCGCATTATTAATATTAGGACCTGCAACGGCCTGATTGTAATTACTTATATAACCTGGGCTACCATCTGTTGTGTTAAATTTAAAGGGGCCAGCAACCGAATTTCCTGCAGCATTTTTTATTAAGTAATATAAATTTGTACTCAATACTAAAGGACTTCCATTTCGTTGCCTTGGGTTTAAACCAAAATATAAGTTTTCTGTTGTATGGTCTAAAATTCTAAACTGTAGCCTTTGCGAAGGTGATGAATTTAAATGAGGGCCATATTGCCCATTATCTGTAATATACATAGCTACTCCATTATTCGCGTCTGGCATAACTTGCTTAGTACCATCAGCAAACAAATTAGTAAACACTGCTAAAGCAAAAATTACTGACAGCAGTTTTCTTTTACTAATTTTATTCTGATAATTGAAAATTGTATGTATTTCTATCTTCATTAAGGTTTCGTAATTATTAGGTAATAGTAAAAACATATAAATGTAATTAAATCGTGTTATATGTATTATTATTTTTTCGTTAAAACGATTAAATTTTAAGTTAAACGGGTTAATAAGGCTTTTAAAAAAGATTAAGAACAAAAAATAATTCAACAGAAAAGATAAAAAAAAAGCATAAACATCTATTTAATTACCATTATTTGGTACAGAATCTACATCTTTTTGTTCTGTTCTAAATATTTCAGTCGTATTTAATTTGAAATCATTACCAGTTACCGAGGCAGCTATTTTTAAAATTATTGTTTCTCCGTTTGTTAGAGTTACCGCACTCACATCCCAAATACCTGTACCAGATATGTATGTGGTATTCGCAGGTATTGTTGAGTTTGCAGCATTATAAGTTAAACCAGAAGGCAGTAGGTCTTTAACTTGAACGCCTGTGGCAGCTTGGGGACCGTTATTTTTTAAACTTAATGTAAAAATTACTTCATCTCCAATTTTTACAACAGGTTTGTTAATTATTTTTATCAAGGTTAAATCTGCTTTTTTAGCTATAATTGTAAATGATTCTGTTAAATCATCTGCTGTTGTATTGCTATCAACTTCAGTTTGAGTGTTTGAAACCGTATTTGTGAACGTACCTTCTGTTGGTTTCTTAGGAACTTTAGATTCAAATTTTAAGGTATGTAAATCTCCCGGGTTCATAGTACCAATTGTCCAGTTTGGGCTATTCCAAGTACCAAAACTAGGCGCAACATTTAGCAAGTCTAATTGGGAAGGAAATGCATCTGTTATTACCAAGTCTGTAACAGGATTTACACCAAAACTCTCTACTTTTACTGTAAAATTAACAATGTCACCATCTGTAACATCTCCTGTAATATCGGATGTTTTTTTAACTACAATATCTGGGTCGCAGTTATATACTGCTATAATTGACGATGTGTAAGTACAAGTAGCATCTGTAACCTCTAAATAATAACTACCAATTTCTGTTGGTTGATATGTTCTAGAAGTTGCGCCAGCTATTAAATCCCCGTCAAGATACCATTGATAAGCATCAAATGACCCCGTAGTTTCTTCTAAAACCCCTGATGGAAAACAACCACCACCAGAAGTAGTAATACCTACAAACGGAACCGTATCAAACCCAGAAAAATAACCTGCTAAACCTGCATTTGTTCCTAAACTCATAAAAAGACCTACTGCTATTGGCCCTGTAGATTTTACATCTATTTCTCCTGTTAAACCTTTAACGTAATAGGCCTTCCAATCTGAAGTTCCTGATGGAAACACTGGAGAAGGAGTTGTAATTCGAACCCCATCTTGCCTAATTTCAATATCATTATTTGGCGTTAAAGCAGAGGCTATAATTGTAATCGCAGATATATTTGAATTTACTCCTGCAATAAGATCTATATCAGAAATTTCATCCATTATTTCTGGTAACAAACAATTTACAGGTGCTATAAAATTCATACCAATCGTCTGAATTTTATTACCTCCCGCTCCCTGTAAACATTGATATGCGTACGCTTCTTTTGAGGTTTCTACGTACATACTTGCACCTGCATTATTAGAAGAATAATAACTACCAGGTACTTCTAAATAATCTCCATCATTAATTACACCAAGCGAAACACCACCTGCAAAAACCTCTGTGTTATTTTGCGTAGCCACAATAATTGGAAACTCTGCTTCATTGGTTCCTAAACCTCTAATAAAAACATATTCTCTACCTAAAGACTCTATTGATACTGGTTGATCTATACCCACATCTCTAAACTGACTTCCTGCTCTAACACCAACATTTAAACCCCCATTACTTATAACTATAGGTTTTGTTGCTTGTATTTTTGTTCCCAACCAGCCATCTATATTATTAGTTGATGCATTCTTATTAGCTTCTAGTACAAAAGTTTCACCTTTCTCTAAATTTATAGTTTGCACACTCGCGGTAATTGCAGTTGTATTTCCGCCAACTCTAAATACAGCACCTTTATTATTAATAACAGTAACTACGGTTCCGTTTTCCGTAGCCATCATACCCAAACTAGTTGTTAGGTTAGAATTTGTTGCTCTGTTGGGTATTCCTCCCCATCTAAAATCTGTTCCTTTTGCTTTCGAACCTTTTGAAGTTAAAGACCCTGCTTGTGCATTAGATCTACCTCTGTAATTTACATAAAATTTTTGTCCGCCTGCGGCAACAATTCTTAATCCAGAATTTGTTAAAACTTTACCTGTATTCGCATTGGTAACTAATGTAATATTATTATCTCCATCTGCTAAACCATTTGAATTATCTAAAACTTTACCTGCTCCTTTTGCTAACCCATTAATAGTTAAAAAAGCCGTATTGCTATTTCCTCTGTATATTTTTATTGAAAAAGGGGTGGTTTCTGGTGTAGAAAAATAAACTGCCTGCTGCTTTATGCCCGCGTTGTTAGCAACTTGTTTTAAAGGGGGTAAATAATGTTCGCTATCTAATTGTGCGTAGCTATTAGTTACACAGAATATTATTATGGATAATATGAAAAAAGATTTTAACAATCTTAAGTTATTTCTTTTTGTTTTTTTCAAGATACTATGTCATTAGGGACGTCATTATAAATAATACAATTTTAGAATTATAAACAACAAACGAACAAACTTACATTTTTAAAATTAAAAATTAGTTAATTACATGTATCTAGAGTAATTAAAATTTCTCTAATCTCTTAAAATTTTACATTCCTCGCTCTTTTTTAATTCTGTCATAAGATTCTTGAATGCTTTGAAACTTTTCTTTTGCTCCTTTTAAATGTTCTTCCCCTAAATCTTGTAATTTATCTGGATGGTACTTTTTAACCATCTTTCTGTATGCTTTCTTAACATCATCATTAGAAGCCTCTTTTGTGATTTCTAAAATCTTATAAGCGTTGTCTGCCTCGTCATAAAACATGGCTTTTATAGAAGTGTAATCGCTATTATTTATATACAAATAGCCTGCAATTTTTCTTATTTCTTCCACTTCACTTTCTGTAACAAATCCGTCTGCTTTTGCAATACCAAATAAGAAATGCAATAGTTGTAAACGAGAAGCATGTGGCATGTGACTTCTTATCTGCATACAAACCTGTCTTGCAGAAATTTCTTTTTTAACAACATCTTTAAAAAGTTTAAATGCATTATTAGCACGCTCTTTACCATACATACCTGTAAATTGTGCGCGGACAAAATCTAACTCTCTTTGGTCTACTTTACCATCTGACTTTATAACAATAGAGGCCAAAACTAACAAACTCATTTCGAAATCGCCAGATTGTGTGTTCCCCTTATCTGAACCAACTCTTTCTTTATATGCTCTTTGCTCTGTCGTTAAATCTTCTACAGAAAAACCGTCTACAAAACTACCAATTGCAAAACCTAATGCAGCACCAATTGGCCCACCAAAGGTAAATCCTAATCCTGCTCCTAACCATTTTGTGAAACTTGCCATATACTTTTTGTTTTTAAAGAGCGGCAAAGTTACAAAAGTAATAGACTTAAATTGTCCTTTTTTTTAGATGTTCTAGTTTTGCATGAGGAACTATAACATTTTTTTGAGTTCTTTTTGGAGTAACGAAAAAAAACAAGTGTCTTTCGACAAGCTCAAAAGAAACTCCAAGCCAGACGATTTAAAAAAAAGGTAGTACAACGAAACATTTTTTTTAAAATAGACATGACCAAAAATTAAAAACTGACAGATATTTGGGTTTTAAAAGGTTTAATTGGCATCAATTTTATTGATGTTTCCATTGAAACTACCACTTTTAAGTATGTTAATTTTGACAAACAAATACCTATCTTTGTATTTTAAAATTATAATAATTATGTATCCAGAAGAATTAGTAAAACCAATGCGCGAAGAATTAACAAACGCAGGTTTTGAAGCATTATATACAAGTGAAGACGTTGATAACGCAATATCTAAAAAAGGAACAACTTTAGTAATGGTAAACTCGGTTTGTGGTTGTGCAGCTGGTACTGCTAGACCAGGAGCAATTGCTTCTTTAGGTGCAGAAAAAACGCCTACAAACTTAACTACTGTTTTTGCTGGTGTAGAAAAAGAATCTACACAGAAAGCACGTGAGTATATGATTCCTTTCCCTCCATCTTCACCAGCAATTGCATTGTTTAAAGATGGTAGCTTAGTACACATGTTAGAAAGACATCATATAGAAGGTAGATCTGCACAAATGATTGCTCAGAATTTAGCGCAAGCTTATGAGGAGTTTTGTTAAAATCCTTTTAAAATAAAAGACTTTTAAAAAAAATCCACTCTACCATGAGTGGATTTTTTATTTTTACAAAAAATAATTTTATGGCATTATCTACCTATTCAAAAGAAGAGTTATCAAAAAAACTAAAATCTCAAAAGACAATGTTTGCCGTAAAAGGTATTATAATTGTTTTAATGATTGTATTTGCAATCTTTTCTACCATTGAAAACGGATTCTCTTTTCATACTTTTTTACCATTATTTTTTATTCCGATGAGTATCTATATGTATACGGAAAAGAAGAAAATAGAAAAAGAATTGGCTTCAAGAAAATAAGTATGAATCAAGAAAAAATTATTACCGCTGCCATTGTTTTTGTAAAAGAAGCACTAAAAGATGCTGAAGGTGGCCACGATTGGTTTCATATAGAACGTGTTTTTAAAAATTCTATTTTAATTTCTAAGGAAGAAAAAGTAGATGTTTTTGTGGTTTCTTTAGCGGCACTTTTACATGACATTGCAGATCCTAAGTTTCATAATGGAGACGAAACTGTAGGCCCGAAAGTAGCTACTAAATTCCTAAAAAAACAAGAAGTTAGTAAAGAAATTATAGCTCATGTTGTAAACATTATCAACCATATTTCTTTTAAAAATTCTTTTGAAAAAGGAACTAAAAAATTCACTTCTAAAGAGTTAGAAGTTGTGCAAGATGCAGATAGATTAGATGCCATTGGTGCTATTGGTATTGCACGTTGTTTTAATTATGGTGGTTTTAAGAACAGGGCTTTGTATGATCCAGAAATTATTCCGAATTTAGAAATGACCAAAACCGAGTATAAAAAATCTAACGCACCAACAATTAATCATTTTTATGAAAAGTTATTGTTACTGAAAGATAAAATGAATACTGTTTCTGGTAAAAAAATTGCTACTCAAAGACACGAATTTATGGAAAGCTATCTAAAACAATTCTATGATGAATGGAATGGCTTTAAATAGTTTTTATCGATAGTTTTGTAATTATAATAATATAAAACTATTAAAAATGTGGTTTTTTTATATACTTTTAATGAATTTAAAAAACAACAAAACCCAATTATAAAGAGAGAAGCAGTACCCCTCTTAAATAACGTTAAAATCAATTTTAAATTTTAATTTTCGTTTTTAACGTCTAAAGTTGCTGTTTTATAGGCTAAAACAGAAAGTTCTACTACTTTCTCTAGAATGTCATCTACAGACAAGTTGAATTTTAAATTTATACAATACTGGTTTTTCCAAATTTTTAAAATTAGACGAACCGAAGACTTCTTCAATTTAACTATTTACACTTTCGTTCTATAGTTTTTTTATTTATTGAACAAGGCTCAACATTTCACTTCTATATTTTGAAGCAGATTTTCCCGTAAATTCTTTGAACAATTTATTAAAATGAGAAAAATTATTAAAACCACACTCAAAACATATATCTGTAATGTTCATATTACTTTCTGAAAGTAGTTTTGTAGCATGTACCACTCTATATTCATTTACCAATTTTGTAAATGTTTTAGAAGTTGTCTTTTTAAAAAAACGACAAAATGCAGGCACCGTCATACTAACCAAACTAGCAATTTCGTCTAAACTTATATGCTGATTAAAGTTCTCATTTATATGCTTAAAAATAATATCTATCTTACTACTGTCTTGTGGCTGTGTTTCAAAAGCAAAACCATCTGCATTTAGTATGGTATAGTCATCTGTTTGTGCTAATTCTTTTAAGATGTGTAAAAAGGAAATAATTCGGCTAGGTCCTTCTAAGTCTACTAATTCTTCAATTTTAGCACCAATTCTTTTCTTTATTTCAACATTAAAACGAATGCCCTTTTTTGCACGCTCAAAAAGTTGCGCTATAGCAATCATTTCTGGAATCTTAAAAAAATGGGCTCCTAAAAACTCGGGTTTAAATTGTATCAGTGTCTCAGAACCATTGGTTGTTAAGCGGTCCATAAAACCTAAATGCGGCAAATTAGAGCCAATTAACACTAACTGACTGTTATTAAAATAACTAATATGATTTCCAATATGTCTTTTTCCCTTTCCTTTATTTACATACACAATTTCAATTTCTGGATGAAAATGCCAAAAAGCCTTATTCTTCTTTAAAAACTGAACATGTTTTTTAACAAGTAAAGAGCTACCAAAACTTGGTGTAATTTTTTCTAATGTTGGTTTTGTTTTCATTTGAGAATCATTTGAAAAGCAAAACTACAACACTAAAGCATCATAAATGGTATAAAATTAACTTTATTATATGCTATATTAACTTAACGGTAATTTAACATTGCCTATCATGATAATTTAGCACACATATTTACCAATTTAGATGTTTTTAGAGCTTTAAATCTGTTATAAATTTGCAGTGTTCATAACAATGAATTTTAATAATATGAAAACAATAATTAAAAAGTATTTAGTAGCAATTATAATGTTAGTAACATCTATAAACTACGCAAACGAAAAAGCGACTTCTATTAATACAATTGATGGGAAAAAAGTAAGAGTTGAATTTAAAGCGGTTAAAAAAGGACATACTTTATCTATAAAAAATGAAGATGGCACGCTAATCTATAGTAAAGAGCTTAAAAATTCTGGTAACTTTTCTCAAATATTCGATTTATCTAAACTAGAAGAAGGAAATTATACTACAGAGTTAGAAAAAGATTATGAAATTACTGTAAAATATTTTGCAGTGTTAGACAATAAAATTTCTTTTAACAAAGAAGAAACAATCTTTAAACCAGTAATAAGAGCAGAAAACAATTTAGTTCTTATTTCTAAAATTACTTTTAATAAAGAACCTTTAAAAGTTTCTCTTTATTACAAAGATGAATTGATTCTTTCTGAAACAATCACAAGAACAGCTTCTGAAACTATTTTAAATAAAGTTTACAGAGTCTCTAAAGAAAAAAAAGGTGATTATAAAGTAATTGTTAGCAGCAACGACAGATCTTATCTTAAGAATTTTAGTCTCTAAAAAACAGTTAATTGTTCATCAAGTTACTGCTGTAATTTAATGTAAAAGTGAGCCTTAATTGGTTCGCTTTTTTTTATTGTATCATCTTAAAAGTAGGCATGCGTAGTAATTAAAATAATTTAGTTTACATCTCAAAAAAAGTAGTAGAACTAACTATGTATGAGTGAAACAAAAAAAGCGAACCTAATTGGTTCGCTTTTTTGTACTATATATTTAATGGAAGTTTCTTAAACTATTGCAGAAGCTTTCATTGATTTTCTATACGTAAAAGAATTAAAAATATTTCTTTTACCGAAATTGTTCATAGATTTTGCATTTACAAATTTTCCGAAAAGTATTTTACTAACACCAAAGTATTCGTATTTATTTCCGTCTGTAAAAGTAACTTCTAACAACATACTTTTATGGTGCCAATCTGAAACTTGAAACTCTGTAATTGTTGTTTTATAAGCGTCTAAATTAGCCGCTTTAGTTTCTGGTGCAATACTTACCAAAAAGTGATACCCGTCTATAATTTGAGTACTCATAACCTCTGCTTCATCCTTTTTTTCTTGATCTTGAAATTTATCTGGATGCCATTCTTTTACTAAACCTCTGTAAGACGTTTTTAATTCTTTTAAATTAATTGGACCTTCTACTTTAAAAATCTTTTTATATTCTTTAATACGTTTCATTCGTGTGTTTTCAAATTGCGTGCAAAAGTACTGATATTAAATGGATTGTGAACAAAAAATAAGTGTTAAATAAAATTTCAATTCTTTTTCTAAAACTGTATATACAAATTCAATAGCATTTTCGTTTTTAAGATAGTTTATTACTGATTTTTATCATTTTATACTCCCTTCTTAGTTGCAGCATTCTATAAATTTAAAAGTAATTTAGTACACCAACAAATGTTTCTTATTATAAAAAAAAAATGAGTTTCGTCTATTTGTAACCAAATGATATTCTAATTTAATTCAATTAAAAAAGGAAGAGAACCGAACTTTTTTTAATGATTTGGTCTTAAAATCTTACCAAAAATAAGAAAATAAAAGATTGCATAAACCATAAAAAAAGGACACTTTTCTAAAAAGAAATACAAAGAAGTTTGTTTAATAGGTATGTTAAAATTAAGAATAGTAGCAATTTATATTTTAATAATATCTGTAGGTGTCTCCACTAGAATGGTAATATCTCCATGTAAAGCAATAGGTTGTTTCATGATTTCAGGGTGATGTTGTATCATTTTTATCCAATCATTTGTAGATAAGTTATGATGTTCAAGAATAGATGTATAAGAAGGATGTTCTTGGTTTACTAAGTCTTCAACCTTAATTTTTAATCTATCTGCAAGTTCTACAATTTGAGTTCCTGTTATTTTTGTTTTTAATAAATCAATTTCTAAAATAGCCAAACCTTCTGCCTTAGCATACGCTAAAGTTTGTTTAGCTCTTACAGAACTTGAATTATAAAATAATGTAATCTGCCTTTCAGATGTAGCTATTTCTCCCATGATATTTGTTTATTAGTATTTATTTATTCGTTTTATGTGTTTCTATATGATGCCATAACAGTTGCTTTAAATTTTCTAAATATTCTTGCATTACAGTTGCATCTATATGCGGATGATTTACTGAAGGAATAGTCATTGGGTTTTCATCTAAAGACCTATATAACTCTGGGTAATTCGTTTCAATATTAGTGGTAAGTTGTGTAATTTGAGTTAAAATTGTTTGAAGATTTTTCATAATTAATCGTATTTTAGTACTGATACATACCGTAACAATTTAACACTTTTAATGAGATTTTAAATGATATTAATCAGTCTATAAAAATAGGGTTTATAAAATTAAATCGCTTTATTATTTAATAATTTTATAAATACAACTGTAAAGAAAACACAAAAGAGAATGTCATTAATACCATAGATTGCATAGAAAATACCAGCCATTATATCTTCATTAAAAATTAAAGAAACATCATTTTTAAATCTCCAATTGATCCATATAATTCCGTAAATTAACTTCTCAACAGCAAAAACAGCAATAATCCACTTTACTTTAGCGTAATTCTTTGCAACAGATATATACGCAAAACCCCAAACAACAATCATTAACAATCCGAAATTAGACATTACTGCATGGTCATACTTCGTAATAAATTCGTTCGTAAAAAATCGAGAGAGTATTAATACTGCAACAATATTTGATAATCCTGATAAGATGAAACCTTTTTTTATGATGTTTTTCATAATTAATTTTATTGCAAGCCTAATTCTTTTCTTTCTTCTACATCTGCAACTCCGTTTTTACTCCAATAAGCAGAAAGTATGGTGTTCATTTTCTCTGCTGTTGTAGTTAAAGTTTTTCCACGGCTGATTATTGTTTCTTCCCAAGATTCAATCGTAAACGGAAAATCTTTAGTCGTCTTTATTGCTAGTGTTCTTTTTAATTCTGGATAATTAATTGTGTACACCATAAAATTACCCTCCTTTTTTAAAGAAGCTTCGGCGTTGTATCCTTTTATTTCTTGATGGTTTAAAGCTAAAAATTCAAAAGACGGAACGATTTCTAATTTTCCTACGGGTAAATTTTCTGGCGAAATTCTTAATTGATTCCAAAGTTCATTTTCTAAAACAGCTTTTTCTAATACTACTTTTCTGTCTGCATTACTTTCAAAATACGAATGAAAATCGATCTCATATTTTTCTTTATTATTTAACTGAACAAATGTGTTTCCGCACCATTCTTGTGCTGAAAAAGAAATTTTAATTGCTTTTTTATTGAGATCTGCAGGAGAGAACGTACTTGTCATTATTGAATACGGATATATACCTGTTGTAAATTCTTTAGTACTATTCAGTTTTAAGACTGGCACATTATTTTCATTTCGACTGTCTGCTTTTACTTGTTTATTAGGCAGAAAATCTTCCGTAACAAAAACATTTACAGCAGTTCCCTCATAAATCTCTCCGTACCTAACTTGCGACAACTTATAAGAGGTTATTTCTGCTTTACCAGCATACCAATATGCATTAAATTTCAGATGCTTATCAATAGGTATAACAATTGTATTTTTTTTTGATTCAGTTTTATTTTCTGAACAAGAAATACATAGGAAGAAAGAAAATAGTAGCGTTTTAAAAAGTATAGATTTCATTTTAAATGGTTTTAGAAAGTACTAATTTACAAAGAACAATCTAGGTGTCTTATTAAATATAGATCACAATAAAAAAAAGCCATCAAATTGATGACTTTTAATTTTAATTTTAGAGAATTATGCTTTTTCATTCTTCTCTGTACTATCTTCTTTATACTCTTTACTACTTTTCTCTTTTTCTTTTATTTCTTCAAAATTGTGTGCATTTTTAATTTCAATATTTGTTGGAAACGGTAAATCAATTCCGGCTTTATCCATTGCGTTTTGCGTGTTTAAAATAACCTTAGAAAACGTGTTTACCACATCTGGCCTATCGCTATTTGTCCACCATCTTACTCTAATCGTCAACCAACTATCTGCCTGATCCCAAGGTAAAATATCTACGTTTTTCTCTTTACTAACACCTACTGTGTTTTCTATGGTTTCTTTTAAGATTTGCATTGCTTTGTCTCTATCTTGATCATACCCTAAACCAATATCATATTGAGAACGAATTAAATCGTTGGCAGTGATTACTTTTACAGAATTGGTATAAATTTCACTGTTAGGAACTACAATTCTTTTTCCGCTATATTCTTTAATAATGGTTGCTCTGGTTTCAATTCTTTCTACCGTTCCTTCAAAACCATTTACAACAATCTGATCTCCAATCTCAAAAGGTCTTCTCATTAAAATTAAAATTCCTGCCAACCAATTTTGCAAAATATCTTTAAAAGCAAAACCAATTGCTACAGAACTAACTCCTAAACCTGCTATTAAATCTGCCGGACTTAAATTTGGCGACATAATTGTAAGAGACAGCATTAGCCCCATCAGTAAGAAAACCCACTTAGAAAAACTTCCTAAAATCTCTCCAAAATTTTCTCTCCCTCTTTTCTTTAGTAATTTCCGAATACCTCGTCCTGCATATTTTGCGATGTATATAAAGGCAATAAAGACAAGAATGGCAATTAAAATGTTAGGTATGTTCTTAATGAATCCATCCAACCAAGTATCTAATTTCTCTATGATACTTTGGGTGTTGACATCAATTTCACCTGTTTGATCCTTTGGAGTTTCTTGTATAAATAGTGAGCGCATAATTTTATTTTTGTCAAAAATAATAATGATACTGGTTTCTAATTAACTGTATTGCTAAAATTTTTAACACAAAAAAGACCATCTATAAAGATGGTCTTTTAAACAAACAACTAATTCTTAAAACCTTGATCGTTTTAAAAAAAATTAAATATTTTTAAAAACAGTATTTATTTTCTGATTTCACTTTTTCTGCGATTTCATTACGTAAATCTACAATATCTGGGTAATTTGTATATTTAGTAAAACGCTTTAAGCCCATTAACATCATACGTTGCTCATCACCTTCTGCAAAAGAAATAATACTTTCTTTCCCTTTCTCTTCGATAATATCTACCGCATGATATAGGTATAATTTAGACATTGCAATTTGTACAGATTGTGCTTCTTTACTTGTACGTTTTACATTTTTTTCTGTTCTTAAAATCGCAGATTCTGCCATGTAAATTTCAATTAAAATATCTGAAGCCGCAATTAATAACTGCTGATGCTCTTCTATTTCTTGACCATATTTCTGAAGTGCTGCACCTGCAACCATTAAAAATGTTTTCTTCAACTTGGCAAGCATGTGTTTTTCTTCAGAAAATAATTCAGAATAATCTGGTGTATCAAAAGAAGGAATACCCATTAAGCTATTTGCTACTTCCGTTGCAGGGCCTAATAAATCTACATGACCTTTCATTGCTTTTTTAATTAACATACCAACAGAAAGCATTCTGTTAATTTCATTTGTACCTTCGTAAATACGAGCAATTCTTGCATCTCTCCAAGCAGACTCCATCGGCGTCTCTTCAGAAAAGCCCATTCCTCCAAAAATCTGAATTCCTTCATCTGCACAACTTTGCACATCTTCAGAAACGGCAACTTTTAAAATAGAACATTCAATCGCATATTCTTCTACCCCTTTTAATTCTGCTTCTTGGTGAGAATTACCAGCTTCAACTCGCATTGCAATTCTATCCTCGATATCTTTTGCTGCTCTATAAGATGCAGATTCACCAACATAAGCATTGGCAGACATTTCTGCTAATTTTACTTTAATTGCACCAAAATCTGCAATAGGTGTTTTAAATTGTTTACGTTCTGTAGCATATTTTACTGCATACGTAATTATCCTTCTTTGAGAATCTAAGCAAGCTGCTGCTAATTTTATACGACCAACATTTAAAGCATTCATGGCAATTTTAAAACCTTCACCACGACCCGCTAACATATTTTCTGCAGATACAACAGTATCATTAAAAAATACTTGTCTTGTAGAAGAAGCTCTAATACCTAATTTATGCTCTTCTTCTCCCATGGTAATTCCATTCGGATTTTCTTTATCATATTCAACAATAAAACCAGTAATGTTTTTATCATTTTCTATACGTGCAAAAACAATCATTAAACGACAAAAACCTGCGTTAGAAATCCACATTTTCTGACCGTTAATCTTATATGATTTTCCATCAGCAGACAATTCTGCAGTTGTTTTTCCTGAATTCGCATCAGAACCAGCTCCAGGCTCTGTTAAACAATACGCTCCAAACCACTCGCCAGTAGCCAATTTAGGCACATACTTTTCTTTCTGTTCTTGCGTACCATATAAGGTAATTGGCATGGTTCCAATTCCTGTGTGTGCACCAAAAGCAGTACTAAAAGAACCGGTTCCAGAAGAGATATAATCACAGGTTAACATGGTAGAAACGAAACCCATTCCTAAACCACCAAATTCTTCTGGTACAGCAACACCTAAGAAACCTAATTCACCAGCTTTACGCATAACCTCTTCCGTTAATGCATAATCTTTCGCTTCGAAACGTGCTTTGTGAGGAATGATTTCTCTGTCATTAAACTCCATTACTGCTTCCTTCATCATTTGTTGCTCCTCAGTAAAGTCTTCCGGAGTAAATACGTCTTCGCAATTTGTTTCTTTTACAAGGAACTGACCACCTCTTAATAATTCTTTTTTTGATTCTTCCATTTTTGATTAGATTAAAGAAGATAGAAAATAGAAAATAGAGTTTATTTAAGACTATTTTGGAACCCCATCGACATTCTTTGGAACTCTTCTATTTTTTCTTCTAATTTTTTTATTTATTTCTGTTATATATTTTCTGTGCTTTGCAACTAATAATTGAGTTCCTAATTCAAAAGAAAAGCCTAATGAAATGTCTATATAATTGCTAAAAGGTTTATTTGTTCTTGATGAACCTTCTGTTATATTACTAGGCATTGAAACTGAACATCTGCTTATTTGAGAACTTAAATCATATCTTTCATGTTTTGGAAACTCTAACAAAATATCAGAAATATCATTTGTAATCTCTAAACCGAGTTTCCAAATTTTTAAATTCTTATAAGTATGTCTTTGTTTAGCACACACAGTCTTTTCTCTTTTTTCTATATTCTCTTTTCTTTTTTAAGAAAGAAACTCAAATACACCAGCAGCACCTTGCCCTGTACCTACACACATGGTGACCATTCCGTATTTATTTTTCATATCTCTTTTACGCATTTCATCGAATAACTGTACAGATAGTTTTGCACCTGTACAACCTAATGGATGTCCTAATGCAATGGCACCACCATTTACATTCACAATTTCTTGATTCAAATTCAACTCACGCATTACTGCCAAAGATTGAGAAGCAAAAGCTTCATTCAATTCAATTAATTCAATGTCGCTTTGTTTTAAACCTGCTTGTTTTAAAACTTTTGGAATCGCAGCAACAGGACCAATTCCCATAATTCTTGGCTCTACACCAGCTGCAGCATAATTTACGACTCTTGCAATTGGTTCTAGATTTAATTCCTTTACCATTTCTTCACTCATTACCATTACAAAAGCTGCACCATCACTCATTTGAGATGAGTTTCCAGCGGTTACGCTTCCTCCAGCTGCAAAAACTGCACGAAGTTTGGCTAACGCTTCTTTTGAAGTTCCTGCTCTTGGCCCTTCATCTTTATTTACGGTGTAGTTTCTTGTGGCTTTTTTTCCATCAGCACCTAAGTACGTTTCTTCAACATTAATAGGAACTATTTGATCTTGAAAACGATTTTCTGCTTGCGCTCTTAAAGCTTTCATATGAGAATTAAATGCAAATTCGTCTTGGTCTTCTCTAGAAACCTTAAACTGTTTTGCAACTGCTTCTGCCGTGTTTCCCATTCCCCAATAATAATCTGCATGACCATCTTTTACAGTATCATAGTTTAATTCTGGTTTGAAACCTGTCATTGGAACAGAACTCATGCTTTCTGCACCACCTGCAATAATACAGCTTGCCATACCTGCTTGAATTTTAGCTGCTGCCATTGCAATTGTTTCTAATCCTGATGAACAAAATCTATTTACAGTAACTCCAGGAACATCTACAGAATTTAATCCTATTAGAGAGATAAAACGTGCCATGTTTAGTCCTTGTGAACCTTCTGGCATTGCGTTTCCTACAATTACATCATCTATTCGTTTTACGTCTAAATTCGGTAATTCTTTCATCATGTGCTGAATGGTTTCTGCACCTAACTCGTCTGCACGTTTAAAGCGAAAAACACCCTTTGGAGCTTTTGCAACTGCAGTTCTGTATGCTTTTACTATATATGCTGTTTTACTACTCATATCTTTTATTTTTGACTTATGATTAAAATTGACTTAAGACCTATGACTTTTCAATCAGTCTTGAAGCCATTCGTCATTCAGTCTTATATTTTTTTATTTATGCCTTTTTCAAATTCTCCATAAAACGTGTAATCATTCCTTGAGTAATTTGAATTTTATTTTCTAAATGTTTAAAAGTTTCTTCAGAAATATATCCCACTTCAAAAGAAATTATTAATTGTGTTTCCCACTCATAGGCAGAACCTAATGCAGTTTCTAAATATTGAGTAAAATGCTTGTCTGTTCCTTTACTTGTCCCTTCTGCTATATTCGAGGGAATTGAAATTGAACAACGTTGCATTTGACTTGACAAAGCGTAAACTTCAGACTTTGGAAACTTTTTAGTTTCGATATACGTATCTTTTACGATACTTATACCGTCTTTCCAAATAGTTAATTTTCTAAAGTTATGTCTTGCTGCCATTTCTTACTCAGTTTTTTATTCGACTTAAAACGCAAGCATAAAAGGCAATACTTTTACATATAGTCTTGTTGTCTTAAGTCATTTAGTCCTACGTCTTATTCATTTAGTTACGCAGCGGTTTACCAGTTTTTAACATCGCTTGAATACGCTCTAGTGTTTTACACTCTGTACAAAGAGATAAAAATGCTTCTCTTTCTAGATCTAATAAATATTGTTCGGTCACCAATGTTGGTTCAGATAAATCTCCACCAGCCATTACATACGCTAGTTTGTTTGCAATCTTCATATCATGTTCAGAAATGTAGTTGCTATCTTGCATCGCATCTGTTCCCACTAAAAACATTCCTAAAGCTTGTTTACCTAATACTTTTACGTCTTTTCGAGTAACTGGTTGTGTATAACCGCTTTCTGCCATTAATTTTGCGTGTGCTTTTGCTGTAGCAATTTGTCTTTCTTTATTTACAACAACAACATCTTTTCCTTGTTGAAGTAAGCCTAAATCGAACGCTTCATAAGCAGAAGTAGATACTTTTGCCATACCAATGGTTAAGAAGTTTTCTTGTAAAATGTTTAATTCAACATCTCCTTTATGAAAAAGGTCTGATGCTCTTAAAGCCATTTCCTTAGAACCACCTCCACCAGGAATTACACCAACTCCAAATTCGACTAGTCCCATATACGTTTCTGCTGCTGCAACTACCTTATCTGCGTGTAAAGAAATTTCACAACCACCACCTAAAGCCATTCCATGCGGAGCAGAAATAGTTGGTATTGAGGAATAACGCATGCGCATCATGGTATCTTGAAAATATTTAATAGCATAATTTAATTCATCATATTCTTGCTCTACAGCCATCATAAAAATCATACCAATATTTGCCCCAACAGAAAAGTTTGGTGCTTGGTTACCAACAACCAAACCTTGAAAATCTTTCTCTGCTAAATCAATTGCTTTATTTAAACCTGCTAAAACATCACCACCAATGGTGTTCATTTTAGATTGGAATTCTACATTTAAAATTCCGTCTCCGATATCTTGAACAGAAACTCCTGAGTTTTTAAAAACTTCAGTTGTTTTTCTAATATTATCTAAAATGATAAACGATTCTTGCCCTGGTTTTTTTGTTTGCTTTTTCGAAGGAATATCGTAGAAATAAGTTGCGCCTTCTTTTATAGAGTAGAAAGATTTAGAGCCAGCAGCTAACATTTCTGTTACCCAAGTTGCAGGCGCTGCACCTTCAGCTTTCATTAATTCGATTCCCTTTTCTACACCAACAGCATCCCAAATTTCGAAAGGTCCGTTTTCCCATCCAAAACCAGCTTTCATTGCATCATCAATCTTATACAATTCATCAGAAATTTCTGGAATTCTATTTTGAACATATGCAAACATTGCTGCAAAATTCTTTCTGTAGAATTCACCAGCTTTATCTTTTCCACCAACTAAAACTTTAAATCTATCTATTGGTTTATCTATTGTTTTTGTTAATTCTAAAGTAGCAAATTTTGCTCTTTTAGAAGGACGATATTCTAAAGTGTCTAAGTCTAAAGTTAAAATTTCTTTTTTACCTTCAGCATTTACCGTTTTTTTGTAAAAACCTTGTCCTGTTTTACTTCCCAACCATTTGTTTTCCATCATTGTGTTGATGAAACTTGGTAATTTAAAAAGCTCATGAGCTTCATCATTAGGGCAGTTTTCATAGATTCCATTAGCAACGTGTACTAAAGTATCTAAACCAACAACATCTACTGTTCTAAAAGTAGCCGATTTTGGTCTACCTATTACTGGCCCAGTTAATTTATCTACCTCCTCAACGGTTAAACCTAATTCTTTTACTTGGTGAAATAGAGATTGAATTCCGAAAATACCAACTCTATTTCCTATAAATGCAGGTGTATCTTTTGCTAAAACAGACGTTTTTCCTAAGAATTTTTCACCGTACGTCATTAAGAAATCTGTAACTTCTTGTTTACAATCTGGCCCAGGTACAACTTCAAAAAGTTTTAAATATCTTGGCGGATTAAAAAAGTGTGTTACTGCAAAGTGTTTTCTAAAATCTTCACTTCTGCCTTCATTCATAAATTTGATAGGAATACCAGAAGTATTAGAAGATATTATGGTTCCTGGAGTTCTATATTTCTCTAGTTTCTCAAAAACAATCTTTTTAATATCTAGTCTTTCAACTACAACTTCCATAATCCAATCTACATCAGCAACTTTTGCAATATCATCCTCTAAATTACCCGTAGTAATTCTACTTGCAAATTTCTGATTATAAATAGGCGAAGGTTTCGATTTTAAAGAAGCCGTTAATGCTTCATTAACCAATCGGTTTCTAACAACTTTGTCTTCTAACGTAAGTCCTTTTGCTTTTTCCTTATCAGTTAATTCTCTTGGAACTATGTCCAATAATAGAACTTCTACACCAATATTGGCAAAATGACAAGCAATACCACTTCCCATAATTCCGGAACCAATAATTGCTACTTTTTTAATTCTTCTAGTCATTTGTTTGATTTTTATACTGCTTTTTTGTTGATTTCTTTATAAATCTCTTTATCTGCAATCAATTCATTAATTCTTGACGTTACATTAAAAAAACCTTCTAGGTCTTTTTCTGTAACATTATTAACTACTGTTTCATTAAATTGAATCACATGGCCTTTAGAAACTTTACGCATCTCTTTGCCATATGCTGTTAATTTAATAATAACACTTCTACCATCATCTGGGTTCTTCTCTCTAGAAATGGCCCCTTTGTCTTCCATATTTTTTAAAATTCTAGAAAGACTTGTTGGCTCCATTCCCATTAAAGGTCCTAAAGCTGTAGAAGGTGTCCCTTTTTCTTTATCAATATTTAACAAAACAAATGCAGTAGCCATTGTACTGTCATGCTTTACAGCCTGTTCATTGTACACTTTTGCAACAGCTTGCCAAGTTGCTCTTAATTGATGATCTATGGATTTATGCTTATTCATTGGTTCAAATATAATAAAATTTATTATGCACGCATAGTAAATTGCAAAAAAGTTATGCATGCATAGTACATTTTAACATAATATTAAAAATGTAACGTTTTTATCTGTTTGTATACTAATAAATAGAAAATATGTAGATTTGTAAGCAATTCTACTCTAAAATAAATGAACTTTTATCGATGAAAAATTTATTAGAAATAAATAATGTAGTAAAAAAATATGGCGATTATACTGCTTTAAATGACGTTTCCATTCATATTCCCAAAGGAAGCGTTTATGGTTTATTAGGACCAAATGGTGCAGGAAAAACATCCTTAATTAGAATTATTAACCAAATTACAATGCAAGATAGTGGTTCTATTATTTTAGATGGCGAACCATTAGCACCAAAACATACCGCACAAATTGGGTATTTACCAGAAGAACGTGGTTTGTATAAATCGATGAAAGTTGGTGAGCAAGCTTTGTATTTAGCGCAATTAAAAGGGTTATCTAAAGCTGAAGCTAAAAAACGTTTAGAGTATTGGTTTGATAAATTTGATATTTCTGCTTGGTGGGGAAAGAAAATTGAAGAATTATCTAAGGGAATGGCACAAAAGGTACAATTTATTGTTACCGTGATGCACAATCCTAAATTATTAATTTTTGATGAACCCTTTTCTGGATTCGATCCTATAAACGCACAATTGATTGCGAAAGAAATTTTGCAATTACGTGATGAGGGTGCAACCATTATTTTCTCTACACATAGAATGGAGTCTGTAGAAGAAATGTGCGATGAAATTGCATTGATTGATAAATCGAACAAAATTTTAGACGGAAAATTAGACGATATCAAACGTGCATTTAGAACGCATACTTTTCAAGTTGGTTTACAAACAGCAAATCCTAAAGAAGTAGAAGCGCAGTTAAAAGAATACTTTGAAGTTTTTCCTTCAAACTTTAAATTATTAAACGATAGCTTAACTTTAAATGTGAAATTAACCAAAGGAAATTCTTCTAACGATTTACTGTCTTTTCTAACAAGTAAAGGAGAAGTACAGCATTTTGTTGAGTTAATACCAAGTGCAAACGATATATTTATTGAAGCAGTGCATAAAAATAGTTAAGAAAATGAGCAAGTTAAAACTAATTATACAGCGAGAATTTATTGCAAAAGTTCGTAATAAATCATTTATAATGATGACTTTTTTAAGTCCGTTATTATTGGTAGGTATGGGCGCTTTGGTATATTTTCTGATGCAAAAAAATGACGAGAAAATTAAAGAAATTGTCTATGTAGATAATTCTGCAATGTTTTCTAAAGAAGATTTTAAAGACACCAAATCTATCCATTATTTAGACTATACAGCTTTAGGAATTGAAGCAACAAAGAAAAAAGTAGAAGAAGGCGATTATTACGGGGCGTTAATTATTCCGAAGCAAGACAGTTTAGAGTTGTTGGCACAATCTATAGAATTTTATTCGACAGATTCTCCGGGAATATCTGTAATGAATTCTTTAGAAAATAAGATCGAACAGAAAATTAGAAATGAAAAATTAAACAGTTTTGGTATTGATTTAGAAAAAATAAAAGCTTCTAAAATTAGTACAGATATTAAAATGTTTAATTTTTCTGGCGAAGAATCATCAAAATTAATAAACGGATTAAAAATTGGTGTGGGTGCTCTTGCAGGGTACTTATTAATGATGTTTGTAATGATTTATGGTACTTCTGTAATGCGAAGTGTTATCGAAGAAAAAACAAGTAGAATTATAGAAATTATTGTTTCCTCTGTAAAACCATTTCAATTAATGATGGGTAAAATTTTAGGAAATGCATCTGCAGGTTTATTACAGTTCTTTATTTGGGGAATTCTCCTTTTTGTTATCGTTACAATAGCTTCATCTATTTTTGGTGTAGATATGGTAGAAATGCAATCGGCAAGAGTTCCTGCAGAACAAATGGATGCAATGAAACAAGCTACAGATGGCGACAAAGGACAACTAATTATTCAAGAAATTTTAAAATTACCTATTTTAAAAATGTTTGTATTGTTTATTTTTTACTTCTTAGGTGGTTTTATGTTGTATAGTTCTCTTTTTGCAGCAGTGGGTGCAGCAGTAGATAATGAGACTGATACACAGCAATTTATGTTACCTATAATGGCCCCTTTAATTTTAGGAGTCTATGTAGGGTTTGCTACGGTTATGAATGATCCGCATGGTTCTATTGCAGTACTCTTTTCACACATTCCGTTTACGAGTCCTATAGTAATGTTAATGAGAGTTCCGTTTGGCGTTTCTTGGACAGAATTAGCTATTTCTATGGCATTATTATTGGTTACTTTTATATTTATGGTCTGGTTGGCTGCAAAAATTTATAGAGTCGGTATTTTAATGTATGGTAAGAAACCAACTTATAAAGATTTATACAAATGGTTAAAATACAAAGGATAGATGCAGGATAAATTAGAGCAAGTTACAGATACTATTGTAGAGGAAGCAAATTCTATCTTAGATTATACTTTTACCTTTAGTAAAGAAATAAACATTTCTTTTAAAGGATTTTTATTTGTGGTGGTAGCTCTTATTGCTACCGCCTTTCTACTAAAGTTAATTAGGCGTTTTTTAACAAGAAATCTTCCAGAGATAGATAAAGTCAAATTCATAAGTGTTTTTAGCTATATAAGATGGCTTGTTTTTTTAGTGATATTTTTAATTGCTATGGATGCTTCTGGGGTTAATGTTACCGCAGTATTTGCCGCATCTGCAGTTCTTTTAATTGGTGTTGGTTTGGCTTTGCAAACCTTGTTTCAAGATATTATTTCAGGAATTTTTATCTTGGTAGATCAATCGGTGCATGTTGGTGATATTATTGAGCTAGAGGGACAAGTGGGTAGAGTTTTAGATATAAGACTTAGAACAACAAGAGCTGTAACTATAGATAATAAGATTCTAGTAATTCCGAATCACTTATATTTAACCAATATTTTGTTCAATTGGACAGAAAACGGAACCGAAACAAAAGAGTCTGTAAGCGTTGGTGTTGCTTATGGTAGTGATGTAGAACTAGTAAAACAAATTTTATTAGATACAACAAAAGTTCAAAACAAGATTTTAAAAATTCCAGAGCCAAAAGTATTATTTACAGATTTTGCAGACAGTTCTTTAAACTTTAAACTTGTTTTTACGTTAAATGATAGTTTTGAAACAAGATTTGTACAAAGTGATTTACGTTTTGCAATCGATAAGGCATTTAGAGAGCATAACATAACAATCCCTTTTCCACAAAGAGATGTACATATGTATTCAAATGTAAAATAAAATGAATAAAGGAGGTAAAATGAATAAATATTTAATTACTTTAATGCTGTTTACAAGCTTTTTTGCAAATGCACAACTAACAGATTTAGCAAGATTAGAATATTCATTTATTCCTAAAAATAATTCAGAAGATCAATATACAAGAATTAAAGCTTTGGTAAACTATCCGATAGAAGTTAAAGAAGATAGTTACATCATTTTAGGTGCAGAATACAACAGAATTATTTTAAATTTAAAAGATGAGTATCCGTTTGATACATCATCATTTGAAACCTTAACAGTGATAGATTTTAATATCGCCTACACCTACAAAATGAATAAAGATTGGAGAATAGGTTTTAAAATTACTCCAAGATTAGCCTCTACACTCACAGAAAGAATAACAAAGGATGATTTGTTTTTAAACGGAGGTGTTTTCTTCGTGAACGACAGAACAAACGAAACTTCTTTAAAACGACCTTACAGGTTAATTTTAGGTTTAACCTACAATACAACAACCGGTTTGCCTTTTCCGTTACCTTTTGTAAGTTACTACAGACGAGTAAACGAAAAGTGGTCTTTTAGTGCAGGCGTTCCTAAATCGAATATAAAATATCGTTTCAATGAAAATAGAAATTTACAAGCATTTATTGGATTAGATGGGTATTTTGCAAATTTACAGAGACCAACAACTGTATTAAATAAAGAAGCGAATACTGTTTCTTTGTCATTATTAATTACAGGTTTAGGATATGAATATCTCTTAAGTAAACATTTAGTTGTGTATGCTTATGGTGGTTACACATTAAGACTTAGTAATGTTTTAAGAGATAAAGACAGAGAGAATGTATATACTTTAGATGATGTAAATACATTTTATTTAAGAACAGGAATAAAATTTAAGATATAAATTATGTCAAAAATACTAATTATAGAAGACGAAGCTGCCATTAGAAGGGTTTTAACAAAAATCATTTCAGAAGAAAATGAGGCTTATAATGTAGAGGAAGCAGAAGATGGGTTGATAGGAATCGAAATGATTAAAAATAACGATTACGACTTAGTACTATGTGATATTAAAATGCCAAAAATGGATGGTGTTGAGGTTTTAGAAAAGGCAAAAAAAATAAAACCAGAAATACCAATTGTTATGATTTCTGGACATGGAGATTTAGATACCGCTGTAAATACCATGCGTTTAGGTGCTTTCGATTACATTTCGAAACCACCAGATTTAAATCGACTTTTAAACACAGTTAGAAATGCTTTAGATAAGAAAGTCTTAATTGTAGAAAATAAAAGATTAAAGAAAAAAGTAAGTAAAAGCTACCAGATGATTGGTGAAAGCACTGCTATTTCTTACATAAAAGATATTATTGAAAAAGTAGCACCTACAGATGCAAGAGTGTTAATTACAGGTCCAAACGGAACAGGAAAGGAATTGGTTGCGCATTGGTTGCACGAAAAATCTGACAGAGTGAAAGCCCCAATGATAGAAGTAAACTGTGCCGCAATTCCGTCTGAATTAATAGAAAGTGAATTGTTCGGACACGTAAAAGGTTCTTTTACAGGTGCAAATAAAGACAGAGCAGGTAAGTTTGAAGCAGCAAATGGTGGAACTATTTTTCTTGATGAAATTGGCGATATGAGCTTATCGGCGCAGGCAAAAGTACTACGTGCATTGCAAGAAAGTAAAATCTCTAGAGTTGGTTCTGATAAAGACATCAAAGTAAATGTTAGAATTGTTGCAGCAACTAATAAGAACCTAAAGGAAGAAATTGCAAAAGGTAGATTTAGAGAAGACCTGTATCACAGATTAGCAGTTATTTTAATTCAAGTTCCTGCATTAAATGATCGTAGAGAAGACATTCCGTTATTAGTCGATTTTTTCGCAAATAAAATTTCTGAAGAACAAGGAACTCCAAAAAAAGATTTTTCATCTGCAGCCCTTAAGTTATTGCAAGAATATGATTGGACGGGAAACATACGTGAGTTAAGAAATGTAGTAGAGCGTTTAATTATTCTTGGTGAAAAAGAAGTTTCTGCGAATGATATAAAACTATTTGCTAGTAAGTAAGGCTTAAAAAAACATAAATAAAAAGCTGAACAACGGTACCGTTGTTCAGCTTTAATTTATTCTTTTGACACGTAATCTAATACTTAATTTCCAGAGAAATTAGGCTTTCTTTTTTCTAAAAATGCAGTAGTTCCTTCTTTAAAATCTTCGGTTCCGAAACAGTCTCCAAAAGCTTTAATTTCTGTATCAAAACCATTTACACCGTCTTTAAAATTTGCATTTACAGCAACAATTGCTGCACTAATTGCGACAGAAGAATTTCTTAAAATTTTACTCGCTATCTTTTCTGCCAATGGTAACAATTCTTCTTGTGTGGTTACATGATTTACCAAGCCACAATCTTTAGCATCTTCAGCAGAAATCATTCCTGCAGTCATAATCATTTCCATTGCTTTTCCCTTGCCAACTAATTGTGGCAAACGTTGTGTACCTCCATACCCCGGAATCACACCTAGAGATACTTCTGGTAACCCCATTTTTGCGTTATCGGCTGCAATTCTAAAATGACAAGCCATTGCCAACTCTAAACCTCCACCCAATGCAAAACCATTAATTGCGGCAATTACTGGCGTGTCTAAATTTTCAATAAAATTAAACAACATCTCCTGTCCTGCTCTTGCTAAATCACTTCCTTCTTCAACAGAAAAATGTGCAAACTCAGAAATGTCTGCGCCAGCAACAAATGCTTTTTCTCCGCTTCCGGTAATAATAATGGCTTTAATAGTTTCATCTGTTTCTAAAGCATCAAAAGCTTTATGCAGTTCTTCTATAGTTGCCTTATTTAAAGCATTTAATTTTTTGGGTCTATTAATAGTTATTCGTGCTAAACTATTCTCTTTAGAAACTAAAATATTTTCGAAATTCATTTTTTATTAAGATTTTAAGACCCTTGAGCTGCTCCAAAGGTGATATTATTAAATTTTATTTTACTGTAAACTACAGCAGCCTACATGCATTACGTTTTTGGTAGAATCACTGTAAAAACAGTTCCAATTCCTACTTTTGAAGTGAAGGAAATAGTACCATCATAAGCCTCTATAATATTTTTTATAATTCCTAAACCTAAGCCCATTCCGCTTGACTTCGTCGTAAATTTAGGTTCAAAAATTAATTCTTTGACATCTTCAGAAATTCCTTTTCCGTTGTCTGAAACTGTTATTTTAACTGCATTTCCGTCAGAAAAAACTTTTACTTCTATTAAAGGATTTTCTTGTTTTTGTATTGCCTGACTCGCATTTTTAACCAAATTGGTTACAATTCTAATCAATTGTGTCTTGTCTAAATTCGCAAATAATTCTTGTTCTTGCGGATAGTATTTTATAGAGTCTTCATTAAAAATATCTAACGCTAACTTAACAACACCAATTACTTCAATCTTCTCTCTTTTTTGTGTTGGCATCTTTGCAAAATCAGAAAAAGCAGAGGCAATAGCACTCATAACGTCTATTTGCTGGATTAAGGTTTGGCTATATTCGGCTAATTTTTCTTTTGCATTTTCATCTTTCGGATCAAACTTTCGCTCAAAACTCTGCACCGTTAATCGCATTGGTGTTAACGGATTTTTAATTTCATGCGCTACTTGTTTCGCCATTTCTCTCCAAGCTTGTTCACGCTCGCTTTTTGCTAATCTCGCGGCACTTTCTTCTAGCTGATCTATCATATTGTTATAAGCATCTACCAAAACTTCAATTTCTGAACTTGCTTTATTCAATATAATTTTTTCATTTCTTTCATTTAAACGCGTTTGTTGCATTTTATCTGAAATGGTCTTTATAGAACGTGTAATGTAACTCGATAAGAAATAGGCAAATGAAATTGCCAACAAAAACATCAATACATAGACCAAACTTAATCTGTAAATAAACTCTTTTAGTTCGTGCTCAATTTCTGAATTGTCTTGTGTAAACTGTAACTCTAAAATACCAATTCGTTTAAATTTTGGGTCATGTATATACGAATAAGAGGTTTGATAACTTGTGCCGTCAATTTCTTTATTTTTGAAGATTCTATGGTTAGAGTTTTGTGCCAAATCAGCAACAATAAGAGCTGTAAGCGGTGTATTGTCTATCTTTTCAAATGCGTTGCCAAATGAAGTCTTTAAAAGCCTTCCTTCTAAATTATAAAAGGTAATGTTTAGTTTATTTATAGAAGAGATTTCATAGATTCTATTCTGAAATATTTTGGGTAAATTTTCTGTATTTACTGCGTACGAAGTTTTATTTGCAAGTTCTAACTCAATGGTCTTTGTTGCAATTGCTTCTTTACGCTCAAAACGCTGAATATTATAGTCTTTTGTTTGCTCGTCATATTGATAAACAGTTACTACCAAAATTAGAATTGATGCCAATAACACCAACAGTATCATGGATAAAAAGATACGAATTCTTAAAGAAATTTTTTTAAAACGATTCAATTTTTATAATTTTTATAATGCTCTTCAAAAACTGTACCTAAAGAAAGGCATTTTTAAATTTAGCTAAAGATAACCAAATAAAAAAGTCATTACAAATGCTGTAATGACTTTTAAAATATATTTATTTTTTTATAGCAAAAGTGACTCTTAAAATTTATACTAAAATTTCTCAACCACCTATAAAACAGCATCCTTTAAATAACGATGTTTATAATCTTACCAGGAACAATAATTACTTTTTTAGGAGTATTGCCTTCTAATTGTGCAATTGTTTTCTCGTTTTCCATGACTACTTTTTCTATTTCTTCTTTCGATAAATCTAAAGGAAGTTCTAATGTGAAACGCATTTTTCCGTTGAAAGAAATCGGATAATTCTTTGCACTTTCTATTAAATGCTTCGCTTCAAAAACAGGAAAACCTGCCGTAGAAATAGATCCTTTATTTCCTAATTTACTCCATAATTCTTCTGAAATATGTGGTGCGTAAGGCGATAATAAAACCAATAAAGGTTCTAAAATTGCTTTCTTATTACATTTTAAAGCAGTTAGTTCGTTTACCGCAATCATAAAGGTAGAAACCGATGTATTAAAAGAGAAATTCTCGATATCTTCTTCTACTTTTTTGATGGTCTTATGTAAAACTTTTAATTCTTCTTTAGTTGGTGCTGCATCAGAAACTTCAAAGACCTCTTCGTTAAAATACAGTTTCCATAATTTCTTTAAGAATGATGAAACACCAGAAATACCAGAAGTTTTCCAAGGTTTTGCTTGTTCTAAAGGGCCTAAAAACATTTCGAATAAACGCAAAGCATCTGCACCATATTCCACTACAATATCATCAGGATTTACAACATTGTATTTCGATTTAGACATTTTTTCTACTTCACGTCCTACTTTATAAGCTCCGTCTTCTAAAACAAATTCAGCGTTTTTATAATCAGCATTTAAAGCATGATTCTTAAAACCATCCACATCTAACTCATCAGAAGAGTTTACTAAAGAAACATCTGCATGTATCGCCGTTTTTGTAATCATTACTAAATCTGCAAAATTAGGATTCAATAATTTATTATCTAGCAAGTAATTTTTAACAACCGTTTCAAATTCATCATCTGAACTAAATAAGTTCTTAGAAACAAATATTGTTGGTATTTTCTCTAAAACGTCATCATTAGATTTATCTATAGAACAGCCATTTTGTACAAAAGCAGTAGCCTTGTATACAAAAGCAGAAGTTCCTAAAATCATTCCTTGATTAATGAGTTTTTTTGCAAACTCATCTACAGGTACAATTCCTTTATCGAACAAGAATTTTTGCCAAAAACGAGCATATAATAAATGTCCGGTTGCGTGTTCAGATCCGCCAATATATAAATCTACTTCTTTCCAATACTCTAAAGATTCTTTACTTGCAAATTCAGTTGCATTTGTAGCATCCATGTACCTGTTAAAATACCAAGAACTACCCGCCCAACCTGGCATTGTATTTAATTCTAAAGGATACACTGTCTTGTTTTTTAACTTATCGTTAGCAACCACTTTCTTACCACGAGAATCCCAAGCCCATACTGTTGCGTTTCCTAAAGGTGGTTTTCCATCTTCAGTTGGCAAGTATTTCTCTACTTCTGGCAATACGATTGGCAAGTGTTCTGCGTCAATCATTTGTGGCATTCCGTCTTTATAATATACAGGAAAAGGTTCTCCCCAATAACGTTGTCTACTAAAAACAGCATCACGCAAACGGTAGTTTATTTTTCCGTAACCAAAGCCACGTTTCTCCATTTCAAAAATGGCTAATTTTAATGCTTTCTTATATTTTAATCCTGATAAAAAGTCTGAATTTGCAATCTTTGTTCCGTCCTTTCCAGTATGTGCTTCTTCTGAAATATCTACGCCTTCAAAAATATTAGGAATTGGAATGTTAAAATGTTTTGCAAAATCATAATCACGTTGATCTCCACAAGGAACCGCCATAACTGCTCCTGTTCCGTAATTTGCCAATACGTAATCTCCAATCCAAATTTGAACCTTTTCACCCGAAAAAGGATGAATTGCATATGCGCCTGTAAAGGCACCAGAAATGGTTTTTACATCTGCCATTCTATCACGTTCAGAACGCTTTGCAGTTGCTTTAATATAATTTGCAACGTCTGCTTTTTGAGCGTCTGTTGTAATTTTAGAAACCAATTCGTGTTCTGGAGCCAATGTCATAAAACTTACACCGTAAATAGTATCTGGTCTTGTTGTAAAAACATCAATTTTATATTTATTCTCGTCTTTGGCAACTACTTTCTTTTCAACTGTTTTTTCAATCTTTTTTGGAAATTGAATTGCAGTATTAATGGCAGCAACAACTTTAAGCACGTTTTCAATTACTTCTTCGTTTTTAAAACGAACAACATTAAAACTTTCATTGTTAAAAAAAGCTGTTCTTTCAGCTTCATCTTCTTTGCCAGAAAATTCAACAATTAAGTTTTTTGCTAAACAAACATAATCTACCAAAAATGTACCAATCGTATATTTTTTTCTGAATTTTGCTGCTCCTTTTTTATTCTTTAATTCGTCCCAAAGAACTGTTTCTGCTTTCGATAAATTCTGACGTAATTCTTTTAAAGCTTCTAATTCTTTATACGATAATTTAACCTCAGACGATGTTTTTTCAGTACCATTTGCTACATCAAAAGAAACCATGGCTCCCTGCGATCTTCCAATCCAATTGGTTTGAGAATCTTTTAAAGGTTGTGGCCAATCAATTTTTTCTAATCCGTCTAACAAACGCTGTGCATATGCAGAAATTCGCATAGACCATTGTGTCATTTTCTTACGAACAACTGGGTGACTTCCTCGTTCTGAAACTCCGTTTACAATTTCGTCATTTGCTAAAACGGTTCCTAAAGCAGGACACCAGTTTACTTCTGTATCCGACAAAAATGTTAAACGATATTGCAATAAAATTTCTTCCTTTTCTGTTTTTGAAAATGCTTTCCATTCATCCGCAGAAAAAGTTTTTATATCTTCATCTGAAACTGCATTTATGGTCGCATTTCCTTCTTTTTTAAAGATTTTCTCTAAAGTCGCAATATCTTCTGCCTTGTCTGTATCTTTATTATACCAAGAATTAAATAATTGAATAAAAATCCACTGTGTCCATTTATAATATTCTGGGTTTGAAGTGCTCACTTCTCTGCTCCAATCAAAAGAAAAACCGATTTTATCTAATTGTTTTCTATACGTTGTAATATTTGCTTCTGTAGTTTTTGCTGGATGTTGCCCTGTTTGAATTGCGTATTGTTCTGCAGGCAAACCAAAAGAATCATATCCTTGCGGATGCAATACATTAAAACCTTTATGACGCTTGTAACGAGCATAAATATCACTTGCAATATATCCTAAAGGATGCCCAACATGCAAACCTGCCCCACTTGGATAAGGAAACATATCTAACACGTAATATTTTGGCTTTTCAGAATTATTTTCGGCTTTAAAAGTTTGATTCTCTGCCCAAAATTTTTGCCAATTTTCTTCTATTTCTTGATGATTGTATTGCATTTGATTCTTTTGTTAAAGTGTGCAAATTTACATTTATTCTCGTAAAGATTATCATTTGTAAACTGCTAAATTTTAGGCAAAAAAATGCCGCAAACAATGTTTGCGGCATTTTAAATTGTATCTTATAAAAAAGAAATGAATCTTCTTACATTTCTGCTGTAATTGGTACAGAAACTACGGTATTTGCCCAACCCATTTTTAAGGTCATGTCTTCATCAAACATCATAGAAAATGCTTCTATACTTTCACTTGAGTTAGAAACTACCCCAGAAACTCTAACAACATCTTCTTCCTCTTTGTAGGTGTAATGTCCCCAAACATTTTTTGCGGTGCTTAAAATAACCGTCCAATCTCCTTTTGCAACCGGAATTGTAAATAAAGAATAGGTTCCTGCTTTTACTTGTTTTCCTCCAAAAACTACATCTTTGTAAAATGTAATTTCTGCAGCTTCATTTGCACCAGTTCTCCAAATTTTATCTACTGGCGCTAATTTTGCTAAATCTCTTCCTTTTAATTGAGGTCTACCATAAACTACTTTTAATACTTTGTTAGATTCTCTCCAATTGTCTGGATATGTAGAAGCATCCATAGGACTTGCATCTAATTTTTTCCATTTTTGAGCAAAAGTGTCTGTTGAACTAATTAATGTGATTGCAAAAATTGCAATGGCTAAAACTGATTTTTTCATTTTAAATATATTTTATTGAGTTGTATGTTTCAAGTCTATCAAAAATAGAAATCATTACAAGAAAATGTTATTAATTTTCTGTTAATACTTTTAATGACAATCACAACCTGTGCTACAATCTCCTTTTTTCTTTGATGGAAACACGTATTTCTTCAATAGAAAAAACACCGCAAAAAGTAATAATAAATAAACGAGTATTTCTTGCATTAGCTTAATATTTGATAGATTATAAATGAGGAAACATACGCCAAACCTGTCATTCCGAAAAGCTGAATTAAGGGCCATTTCCATGTTTTAGTTTCGCGTTTTACAATGGCTAAAGTTGCCATACATTGCATCGCAAATGCGTAGAAAACTAACAAAGACATTCCTACAGGAAAGTTAAATAGCTTGCCTCCAGTTTCATTTACTTCAGAAGCCATTTTTTCTTTAATTGTTGCAGTATCTTCATCATCCGAACCTACACTATAAATGGTTGCTAAAGTTCCTATAAAAACCTCACGAGCTGCAAAAGAAGTAATTAATGCAATACCAATTTTCCAATCATACCCCAAAGGTTTTATTGCTGGTTCTATAGATTTTCCCATAATACCAATGTAAGAGTTTTCTAATTTTGCCGCCGCTATTTTCTGATTTAAGTCGTCTTCATTTAGATTTGTATTTGCAAAATTTTCAATCGTATTTTTTTCTGCATTTTTATAAGATTCTGGTCCGTTAGAAGCCAAAAACCATAATATAATAGACAGTGCTAAAATTATTTTTCCTGCTCCGAAAACAAATGCTTTTGTCTTTTCTACAACATCAAAAAATACATTTTTTATTGAAGGAAGCTTATAATTAGGCATTTCTATAACAAAAAACGACTTCGATTTTACTTTTAATGTTTTATGTAGAATATATGCTGAAATAATTGCGGTAGCAAAACCAAGCGCATATAAAGACAATAAGACCAAACCTTGCAGATTTAGAAATCCGAATATTTGCGTTTTAGGAATAATTAAAGATATTAAAATTGCATATACTGGTAACTGCGCAGAACAAGTGGTAAATGGAACTACTAAAATAGTTATCAACCGTTCTTTCCAACTAGAAATAGTTCTGGTTGCCATAATTGCGGGTATTGCACACGCGGTTCCAGAGATCAACGGAATAACACTTTTACCGTTCATACCAAAACGACGCATAATTTTATCCATTAAAAAAACCACCCGACTCATATAACCTGTTTCTTCTAAAATGGCTATAAACAAGAATAAAATAGCAATTTGCGGAATAAAAATAACAACTCCACCTATTCCCGGAATAATACCTTCGGCCAATAAATCTGTTAAAACTCCTGGTGCTAATTTGCTTCTTACAAAGTCTGATAGTTCTGCAAAAGTAGCATCTATAAAATCCATTGGTACGGTTGCCAAATTAAATATAGATTGAAAAATTATGAGTAAAATTAGAAGGAAAATGGCATAGCCAAAAATTTTATGTGTAAAAACTTTATCTAATTTAGCTCTTATATCTGTAGCTTTGCTTTTATCAATTATATAGGTTTTCTTTAAAATTTTATTAATTTCTTGGTACCGATAAATGGTTTCTTTGTGTTGGTATTTCTTCAACTTAGAAACGTCTTGCTTAAAAGCCAAAAGTTTATTTCTTTCTTCTTTACTAACGGTTTCTGGGTAATTGTTTTGAGTAACCATTAACCATAATTCGTACAAAGAATAATTAGGACTAATTTCTTTTAATTTTGAAAAATAATCTGGATCAATTTTAGAGTTTATTCCGCATAAAGGCGATGCTTTTGCCGCAACATGGCAACGAATAATTGCTGCTTTTACGTTGTCAATTCCTTGATTTTTTCTCGCACTAATTAGAACAACCTCTGTATTTAACTCTTTTTCTAACGCAGATAAATCAATAGTTATTCCCTTTTTTGTCATCTGATCTACCATATTGATAGCCAAAACTGTCGGGATTTCTAAATCTTTAATTTGCGAAAAAAGTAATAAGTTTCTTTTTAAATTCTCTACATCTGCAACGACTAAAATTACATCTGGCGATTCTTTAATATCTTTTTTAAGTAAGGTTTTTAAAACAATACTTTCATCTAAAGAAGTTGGGTTTATGCTATACGTACCTGGTAAATCTGTAATTAAAGCATTTTGTGTTGCTGTTAATTTACTGGTACCTTGTTTCTTATCTACTGTTACTCCTGGGTAATTACCAACTTTCTGATTTAAACCTGTAAGTTGATTAAATAGTGACGTTTTACCCGTATTGGGGTTTCCAATTAAAGCAACTTTTATATCGGTTTTAGACATTACAAATGTGCTTTTAAGATTTTTATTTTCGAAGCTGTTTCTTTTCTAATTGCCAAATGACTTCCGTTTACGCAAATATACAAAGGGTCTTTTAAAGGCGCAATTTGCACCAATTCTACCTCAGCTCCAGGCAAACAACCCATTTCTAATAATTTCAGCGGAATAAAGTCTAAAGATTCTTCAGAAATATAGCCCATTTCACCAATGTGTAAAGATGCAATTGTATTCAACGTTTTTTATTTGGATAGCAAAGATACTCATTTAGAATGATTCTAAACAAGTTATTTAGACGCATATTCTTCCTTTAACAAAACGATATCATTCTTTAATTTTATCATATCTTCTTTTTCGGTACCATCATAATACCCACGAATACGTCTTTCTTTGTCTACTAAAATAAATTGTTCTGTATGAATAAAATCATTTTCACCACCGTCACCCTCGTCTAAAACCGCAAAATAACTCTTTCTCGCCAACTCGTAAATGTGTTTCTTGCTTCCGGTAGTAACATTCCACTTGCCATCCATCACTCCTTTTCTTTCTGCGTAATCTTTTAGCACAGAAACACTGTCTATTACCGGCGTTACAGAATGAGAAAGAAACATTATATCGGCATCTTTTTTATAGAAATCTTGCAATTCACTCATATTATACGCCATTGCAATACAAATAGTTTGGCAACGTGTAAAAAAGAAATCTGCTACATAGATTTTATTTTTATAATTTTTATTGGTAATAATTTCTCCGTTCTGGTTGGTTAATTTAAAATCTGCAACCGTATGATCTTTGGTAATATGTTTCATCGAAAAATCTACCAACCTCGGGTTTACATCTGCAGGATTGTAAATTTTCAACTTTGTGTCTACTTTTAATAACTGATAAAAAACAGGAATAACTATTGCAGAAAACACTATTAAAAAAATAAGTGTAGGAATCGATTTTTTAAAGAATTTAATCTCCATAATATTGGTTTATACTACAAAAATACGACTTAAAAACACGGCAGAAAAGAGAACAAAGTCAACTTCTGTCTAAATTCTTTGTTAAAATAAAAAGCAACCTTTAATAGTTCTTTTAGAACTCTATCGAAAACCTTACATTTGCTTCTTTTTTAAATCTGATTTAACGCTGAATGGAAATATTAATAAAAGCATCTCAATTTATACTAAGTTTATCTTTACTAATTGTTTTGCACGAATTAGGGCACTTTATCCCTGCAAAATTATTTAAAACGAGAGTAGAAAAATTCTACTTATTCTTCGATTACAAATTCTCTATTTTCAAGAAAAAAATTGGTGATACCGTTTATGGTATCGGTTGGATTCCTTTAGGAGGTTACGTAAAAATCTCTGGTATGATTGACGAAAGTATGGATACTGAGCAAATGGCTTTACCGCCACAACCTTGGGAATTTCGTTCTAAACCCGCGTGGCAGCGTCTAATTATTATGCTAGGTGGTGTTTTTGTAAACTTCGTTTTAGGTATTTTTATCTATATTATGTTAATGTGGGGTTATGGTGAAAGATATTTACCAAACGAAAATGTAAAAGATGGTGTTTGGGTACAAGACTCTCTAGCGATGAGTTTAGGAATTAAAAATGGCGATAAAATCTTAACAGTTGATGGTCTAAAAATAAAAAAATTCTCTAGTTTAACATTAGAGTTTATCAATGGAAATAATTATCAAATTGAAAGAGATGGAGTCGTTTTAGACAAAGAAATTCCAGAAGATTTTATTTCTCAATTAATGGATAGAGGCAAAGATGCAGGTGCTATTTTACACCCACGTTATCCTTTTGCAATTGCGGGTATTTCTGAAGGATCACCGAACAAAGACTCTAATTTAAAAGCAAAAGATATTGTTACTGCCATTAATGGCAACCCCATAAAATATTTTGATGAAGTTCAAAATCAATTAGATAAATATAAGAATCAAGATATTTCTATTACCGTAAAAAGAGGTAAGGAAACAGAAGAAATTGCTGTTAAGGTTACTGAAGACGGTAAATTAGGAGTTGGTATTTTACAGCTGCCTTTCACAGATTTAGAAAAGCTAGGCTACTATACGTTAGCAGATAAAGAATATACTTTTGCAGAAGCGATTCCTGCTGGGTGGAACAAATCTTGGAAAACGCTTACAGATTACATCAAACAACTAAAGAAAATATTTAATCCAAGTACAGGAGCCTACAAAGGTTTGGGTGGTTTTATTTCTATTGGAAGTATTTTTCCTGATGAATTTAGTGCAGAGTCTTTCTGGAACATTACCGCTTTCCTTTCTATTATGTTAGGGTTTATGAACTTATTGCCAATTCCTGCTTTAGATGGTGGGCATGTAGTGTTTACACTTTGGGAAATGATTACAGGTAGAAAACCTGGAGATAAATTTCTAGAATATGCACAAGTTATTGGCTTTGTTCTATTAATTGCCTTATTACTTTTTGCAAACGGAAATGATGTCTTTAGACTCTTTAAGTGATAATTTAAAATTATAAAGCATTAAAAAAGCCTCACAATTTATAATTGTGAGGCTTTTTTTTTTAAATTCTTAAGGATAAATTTATAATAGAAACCCAAGTATATTTGGTTTTACACTTGTCACAAGCATATCCTTTTGTTCCTGGTATTAATTTCACAATTCCTTTTCTTTTCAATCTGTGTCTAGATACAGATTTACACCTTGGGCAAGCTTTCATAACATAGCATTTTTTACAACGGCAATATAATGAAACCCAAATACTTAAAACCTCCGTATTAATACTCCTTTTTAATATTGTTCCCCTTATTTGTTTGCACAATTGCTTTTTCATTTTTCCAATCAATCCATTTTTGCCCTTTTATTTTTCGCATAACCGTATCGATTGTTCTCATTACAAAAACATTATATATTGCTTTTGATAAGTTTTTTGGGGTTCTTGCAATTGCTCTTAAACTCATCGAAAAACCGGGCGTTATATACTTCATATAATGCCAATAACCTTCTGGCATATACAAAACTTGCCCATGCTCTAAATTTGTTTTATACCCTTTTGCCTTTTTTAAAGCGGGCCATTTCTTAAAATCCGGATTTGAAAAATCGATGTCTTCTCTTGTAATTAAAGAATACGGAACTTTATATAAATACTTATTTTGCTTTTGATTAAATAAAACAACTTCTTTTTTTCCTTCAAAATGAAAGTGAAAAATATTTGCTAGATCGATGTCATAATGCATAAAAGTATAAGAATTTGTTCCTCCAAAAAACAACATTGGCATCCCTTTCATTAATCGCAAACCAAAATCTGGAAATTTAAAATCTTTTTGTAAAACAGGTACTTCTTTCAAAACATTCCATAGAAAAATTCTAAACTTTGTCGGTTCGCGTTTTAACAAATCTACATATTCAGACATCTTCATTTTTGCGTGTGGCTCATTAAAACCATCTTTAAAATCTACAGGTCTGTCGTCATACAAAGGCACAACTTTATCCCCTGCAACTTCTTTTATATAGGCTAAATTCCATTTAGAATATGCTGGCCAATCTTCTATGAACCGTTCAATAACCACTGGTTTCTGTGGCTTAAAGTAGTTTTCTATAAAGTCTTCTTTCGTTAGGGTTTCAACCCTATCTATTTCCGATAAATTCAAGCTCGTTATTTTTTTTAGAGAGGCAAAGTTAAGGAATTGTTTTGTTCAAAAAAGAAAACCATCATTCAAAAGGATGAATGACGGTTGTATGCTAAAATTTGTGAATTTATTCTCTAATAATTATAACGCAACCCAAATAAAACATTGCTTGGTGGCATTGGTACAAAACCAGATTCTATATAATCTGCGTCAAAAATATTATTCGCAGTAACTGTGAAACTAAATTTATTAAAATCTACAATTACAGAAGCATCCCAAACATTATAACTTGTACCGATGGTTCTTTCTGCATGTTTGTAAATAATGTTTTGTCTTACGTTTTTAAATAATCTTGATGAAAAACGTGTTATAAATTGATGCTTTAAGGTGTTTAAAGAATACCGAGACAAATCCTTATTTTGTTCTAAAATATCATCTTCTAAAAAATTATAACCAAAAGACAATGTCTGGCTAAACTTATTTATTTTAAAATTATAAGCTGTATTTATCTCAAAACCTTGGGTATTTACTTTCGCGATATTGGTTGCTGTAAACTTAGAGTCTGTGGTGTTTTCTCTTACAAAATCAATTAAATTAGTTGCATTCCTGTTAAAAACTGCTACAGAAGTTGTAAACTTTCCTGAGTTGTATTTGAATCCTATTTCTTGCGCAAATGCTTCTTCTGGCTCTAAATTAGGGTTTCCTATTGTGCTAGGTGAATTGTAAAATAAATCTGTATAGGTTGGTATTCTATATGTAACCCCTAAATTTCCATACGCTTTTAAATTTTCTGAGATTTGATATCCGATATCTAAACCTGGAAAAGCATGAAATTTAAAATCAGAAAAGTACGTAACCGCAACTCCTGGTGTAATATCTAACTTGTCATTTGCTAATTTAAAACGGTGTTCTAAAAACAAATTTGCCATCGTTCTATTTCTTTTCCCTAGGTTGTTACTACTAATAAAAACCCTAGAAACATCTATTCCAAAACCTGTAATTCCTAAGTTTGATGTGTATGAGGCATTTGTTTCTACCCCCACTTTATTGGTAATATGTAAGTTTCTAAAAAAACTAGGATCGTCTCTCTTTAATAAAAAAATATCTTGCCCTCTTTTCCAATAAACTCTTGGTGTAATCTTAAATTTTTCTGTTTTAAAAGTAGTAGACACTCCAAATAAACTGCTTTGTGTTTCTTCATACTCATTCCAATTTGGGTTTGTAGTATAAAAATTTTCTGCGCCATATTTTTTATCGAAAAAAGTAGCTAACACTTCTATGGCTTGCTTTTTCTTATTGAAAACCCCTTTTAAGAAATAATTGTAATTGTTATAATCAGAATTAGTACGGTATCCATCTGAAGTTAACGCACCAACATGTGCAATTATTGATGAATTTTCGAATTCTTTACCAACCGTTACAGAACCATTTAATTGCCCAAAAGAACCGGTTTCAATATTTGCAGAAACCGTATTTTCTAACCTCTTTTTGGTGACAATGTTTATGGCTCCAGTAAATGCATTTTGTCCGAAGACTCTTGCTGCAGGTCCTTTAATAATTTCAATTCTTTCGATCACTTCAATTGGTAACGCTGCATTCATAGTGTGATGGCCGGTTTGAGAATCATCCATTTTAATACCGTCAATTAACAATAAAGTTTGATCGAAACCACCACCTCTAATGTATAAATCTGCTTGACTGCCTGCGGTTCCTCTTCTTCTAATATCTACCCCTGCAACTTGTTGTAATATATCAGCAACATTTGTAGCTGCACTATTTTTTATATCTTTTGAAGTAATAATATCTATAGTTCTAGAGTTTTCTTTAAATGGTAAATCTATTCTGGTAGATTTTATTATAATAGTATCTAACTTCTGGACTTCCTTTTTTTCTTGGGAAAACAACGTTGTCTGCAATACTAAGAATGCAATAATTAAGATTTTACTTTGGTTCATTTTAATTGTTATTTTGATTTTAAAACGTTGCAAAAGTCGTAACTTTCCGGACGACTAAACTAGTCCAGTTTTAAAATGATAGATAGTCCGGTTAGTGCCTTACTAAAACAACTCATCGATTTTGATAAATCGATACCTCAACCTGTATACATACAAGTTTCACAGCAACTTATAAATGCGATACAACGTAGGTATTTATCTAAAGGCATCATGCTACCAGGAACACGAGTGTTAGGGCAACTCTTACATGTTCATAGAAACACAGCCGTTGCTATTTATGAAGAGTTGGCTTCACAGGGTTGGGTAGAAATCATACCTAACAAAGGCACGTTTGTTTTAGAGCCAAAGCAAAAATCATCAAAAATAAAAGCTCCTTCTCAAAAAATAAATCAGGCATATACAACTGCCAAAACAACAGGATTTCCCTTTCAAGAATCATTTCATTTAGCATCCACTTCTCAATTAACAGCTGCGAAGTACACAATTAATGATGGAAAACCAGATTTAAGATTACATCCCGTTCATGAATTCACAAGATGGTACAGCGCTGCTATGAAGCGAAAAACGCTGATAAAAAAATGGAACAGCCCCAATGAACCTTCCTATTCTTTATTTCAAACGCAACTTTGTAATTATCTAAATGCAACAAGAGGATTTCATATCAATTCGAACAACTTAATAAATACACGAAGTACAGAAATGAGTTTGTACATCGTTTCTCAATTATTAATAAAACAAAAAGATGTTGTTTTAGTTGGTCATTTAAGTAATTATGCCGCCAATATGATTTTTCAACAAGCCAACGCAACTATCAAAACAATTCCTGTAGATGCTCATGGTTTAGATATCGAATACATAAAAAATCATTTTATAAAAGGAAGTATTCGATGTGTATATATATGTGCACATAGAGATTACCCAACAATGGTAAAGTTAAGTGTAGCGCGTCGTTTAGCCTTGTTGCAATTAGCTGCAGCATATGGTTTTGCTATTATTGAAGATGATTACGATTACGATTTTCAGTTTGATGGTTCTGCAATGTTACCCATGGCAAGTGCAGATACAAATGGAATGGTTATTTATTTAGGAAAGCTAGGACAATCCTTATTTCCTAGTTTTCAAACAGGATTTGTGGTAGCGCCAGAAAATTTGATTTCTGAAGCAAAGAATTATTTACAATTGCTAGACAAACAAGGCGATTTAATTCAAGAACAAATGTTGTCTGAATTAATTCATGAAGGTGAAATTTACCGTCTCATGAAAAAAAACAGTGTCATTTATAAGCAAAGACGCGATTGTTTGTGTGAACTCTTAACGCACTACTTTTCAGAAATAGCACAATGGAAAATTCCTTCTGGCGGACTAGCAATCTGGTTGCAATTTCAAACCAATATATCCTTAGTAAAACTAGCAGAAGAAGCCGAAAAAAACAATTTATTTCTACCAAAAACAGTTCTTTATCAAGATAAAAACACCTGTGCTATTCGTTTTGGGTTTGGGCATTTAAATCTAGAAGAAATAGAGCCTGTCATTACAAAATTAAAAGATGCTTATAATAAAGTATCTATGAGAGCTATTGAAAATTAGTGTTGTCTTTTTTAAAATTCTAATAATACAATCCGTTTTTTATAATTTCTGCTATCGCTTTCTTTTCATGCTTTACTAAAGCACTATATTCCTCTTGTTCAAAATTACTTTTTACTCCAAAAAAGGTCAGTTTATACTCTTTTAAAACCTCATTAAAAATTAGTTTTACGCGTTCTAAATGATAGTCTGAAGTAATAATTGTTACCTGTATATTTTCTAATACTGAAATAATATCTCGTGTTTTTACAGCATCTTCAACCGTGTTTGTTGATAAAGCAAATTCTAAAAAACGATCTTCTGGAATTCCTTTTTCGATTAAATAATTCTTGATATAAAAAGCATGGGGTTCACTAGCTGTATTAAAATGCGCTCCCCAACTTCCCGTGCACAAAACCAGCATTTCTTTTTGATATATTTCTAAACAAAAATCTACTCTTTCTTTTGAAATAGTACTTAATTCTCCTGTGGGCGAATTTGGAGATCCTAAAACAACTAAAATTTCTTTGGCCATAAATAACTTATAATTTTGAACAAAAATAATCAACAACTGTACTAATTTACAAATTATTTGATAAACCCATCAATACAAAAACAGGTAAATTTGCTATATCTTTACCGCCATGTTTGCATTGGTAGATTGTAATAATTTTTATGCTTCTTGTGAGCGGGTTTTTAACCCCAACTTACAACAAAAACCAGTTGCTATCTTAAGCAATAATGATGGCTGTGTTATTTCTATGAGCGATGAAGCTAAGAAGTTACAACTGCCTTTTGGTGCGCCTATTTTTAAGTGGGATGCCTTTTGTAAAGCAAATAATATTACCGTTTTGTCTTCTAATTATCCTTTGTACGGAGACATGAGTGCTAGAGTGATGAATATTTTGGCAGATTTTTCACCAGATGTAGAAGTCTATTCTATTGATGAATCTTTTTTAGAATTGAAAGGTTTTGAAAATTATAATTTAGAGGAATATGCAACAAAAATTAGAAGTCGGGTTTTAAAATGGACAGGCATACCAACGTGCGTAGGCGTTGCTCCAACCAAAGCACTTACTAAAGTTGCCAATAAAATTGCACGTTCTAACCTAAAACAGTCTAAAGGAATTTGTATTATAGATTCTGAAGAAAAACGAATTAAGGCTTTAAAATGGACGAAAATTGGTAATGTTTGGGGAATTGGAAGCCAATTAAAGAAGCGTTTGCAAGACAAAGGTTGTATTACTGCGTATGATTTTACACAACTTTCTAGTGATTGGGTTTTAAAAGAATTTTCTATTGTAGCATGGCGTTTGCAGAAAGATTTACAAGGCATTTCTAAAATACCTTTAGAAGACGCTGTTTCTTCTAAAAAAATGATTGCAACTACTAGAAGTTTCGAGTACACCTATTCTGATATCGATAATATAAAAGAACGAATTTCTACGTTTGCAGCAAGTTGTGCAGAAAAATTACGGAATCAAGAATCGAGTTGTCACATGCTAATTGTACAACTTTCTAGCGACCGGCATAAAAAAGAGCTTCAACAACACAGAGAAAGCACCACTGTTGTTTTTTCTTCTCCAACAGATTCTACTTTAACCATTGCAAATGCTGCTGTAGCAGCTGTAAAATCTATTTTTAAACCGGGCGTTAAATACAAAAGGGCAGGTGTAATTGTTACGGGATTGGTGCCAAATGATAATTTTCAATTGAATTTATTTTCAAGCGAAAATCCGAAACACAAACCTTTAATGTTTGCAATTGACAAACTGAATAAAAAGTTTAAAGCAGACAAAATTAAATTAGGAAATCAAGATTTACAACGCACTTGGAAAATGCGTCAAGAGCGTTTATCTAAAAAATTCACGACCAATATCAATGAAATTTTAATCGTTAAATAAAATACGAATAAGTTTAAAGAAAAGTTATAATTTGCACACAAATGGAAACATCAAAAACACTTACTTTTTTTACACCTAAAACTTCGTCTGGTAACGGGGCCGTTTTAGTTGATGTTGGCATTTCTGCGGGATTTCCATCTCCTGCAGATGATTTTAGAGAAACTAGAATTTCTTTAGATGATGAACTTATTCAGAATAAAGATGCTACTTTTTTCGCTAAAGTAAAAGGTCAATCTATGATTGGTGCTGGTTTAGACGACAACGATTTATTGGTAATTGACAGAAGTTTAGAACCTACAAACAATAAAATTGCCGTTTGCTTTTTAGACGGAGAGTTTACTGTAAAAAGACTTCGTGTAGAAAAAAATGAAGTTTGGTTGCAACCAGAAAATCCTAATTATCCGATCATACACATCACAGAAGAGAATGATTTTATGATATGGGGAATTGTAACAAGTGTCATAAAAAAAGTCTAAATTTCTACTTCACCTACACTTCTTTTCAAGAAAATTAATATCTTTATTTATCAATTTAAAAAACTATGGAAAACACTTTTGGAAACAAAGTATTGTTAATCGAATCTACAAATGAGATTCGGGTTGCATTTTATAAAAAAACATACGCACACGTTGCTGGTGGCGTTTTATTATTTGTACTTTTTGAATATTTACTATTACAAAGCGATACAATTGTAAACTTTATGATGTCTATGACACAAGGTTGGCGTTGGTTGGTAATGTTAGGTGGTTTTATGTTTGTTACTAGTTATGCAGAAAGTACTGTTTTAAAAACTGCCGATAAAAACGTACAATACATGGCGTATGCTTTATACGTTTTTGCACAAGCAATTATTTTTGTACCGCTTTTATACATGGCAATTTACTATACTGAAAGTGCCGAATTAGTGCAACAAGCTGCCGTTGTTACCTTGGCTTTATTTGCAGGTATTTCTGCAGTAGTTTTTGTAACTAAAAAAGATTTTTCATTCTTAAAAGCAGGTTTAACAGTTGGCTTTTTTATTGCCATGGGTTTAATAGTTGCAGGGGCTTTATTTGGTTTCGATTTAGGTTTGTGGTTCTCTGTAGGAATGTGTGTTTTGGCCGGAGGTGCTATTTTGTACCAAACGTCTAACTTGGTAAATAAATACGGAACAGAAGATTATATTCCTGCTTCTTTAGGTTTATTCGCTTCTTTAATGTTACTTTTTTGGTATGTGTTATCCATATTTATGTCTAGAGATTAATACTTAATTTAAAAATATAAATTATTATAGACCTCACATATTTTGAAAATCTGTGAGGTCTTTTTATGTCAATTTATTTTTTCACTAAAACTAAATAATTATCAATAAATAATATTTTATTATTGTTTTTCAATAATTTTTATATATTTGAAGTATTAAATTATATATAACTATGCGGAAAATTAATATTTTAAAAGCAATTGTAGATTTACTTTGGATATTTTCGATGCCAATAATACTATTAATCGTTGGCTTTTCATTTGCTGTTTTCTTTATTGACTTGGCTGATTTTAATATCAAGATAAACGCTGTAAACATCAATCAAAATGATCTGTTGTCAAAAGTATTGTTTGTGATTTCTGCCTTGAATTATCTATTAATTATTGCCGCTTTACATTTCTTTAGAAAAATATTAAATCACTTTATAAGAGTAAAAATATTTGAAGAGAGCGTTATAAAATCGTTTCAACAAACAGGAAACCTACTAACAATCTCTGGTTTCATTTCATTAACAATTTCAATAATAAGTAAAATCTATTTTGAGCAAAAAATAACTTTAGAGTTTGGGTTGAATCAACATTTAGTAATTATTTGTTTAGGCTTATTCTTTTTAGTTTTAAGTGAGGTATTTAAAATTGCAAAAAATCAAAAACAAGAAAACGACTTCACAATATAATTATGGCAATTATCGTAAACTTAGACGTTATGCTTGCCAAACGTAAAATGCGAAGCAAAGAGTTGGCAGAAATTATTGGCATCACTACCGCTAATTTATCCATCTTAAAATCGGGCAAAGCAAAAGCAGTTCGATTTTCTACTTTAGAAGCTATTTGTAAAGCGTTGGATTGCCAACCAGCAGATATTTTAGAGTATACAGAAGATTAATTTAAATAAAAAAACTCCGAATTTTCATTCGGAGTTTTTTTATGTTTTATCAACTTTACAAGAATAAAAAATATTTATTTATTCATCGGCTTATTTAAATTCATATATAAAATATCTACATCAGTTGCTTCTTCACCTAACAAATACTTGCTAAAATGATCTGCACGCAACCAAAAAGAATACTCTGTCATGCTTCCAAAACCGTGTCTTTGTCCAGGCATCATAACAAATTCAAAACGTTTGTGCGCTTTAATTAATTCGTTTGCCATTCTTATGGTTCCCGCAGGATTTACGTTATTGTCCATATCTCCATGAATCAACATTAAATGTCCTTTTAAATTTTTCGCTAAAGATTGGTTGTCGTCAATTTTGTAGGTATAAGAACTTTTTCCTTTTCCGTCAATCTCTTCTTTTACACCATGATGCGTTTCACTCCACCAAGAATTGTACACGTTATTATCATGATTTCCTGCAGATGAAACTGCCGCCTTAAAGAAATCTGGATAGACTAACATTGCTGCTGTAGACATAAATCCACCACCAGAATGACCGTAAATTCCTACTTTTTCAATATCGATAAATTTGTGTTTGTTTGCCAATTGTTGTGCAACATACTTTTTATCTGCCAGACCATAGTCACGTAAATTTCCGTAACCATAATTGTGATACCATTTAGAACGATCTGGATGACCTCCTCTATTTCCTAAAGTAATAACCACAAAACCAACTTGCGCCATTCTATCAACTCTATCCATTCTGTAAGAAAAAGCTTTGTTTACAGCTTCTGTTTGCGGCCCAGGATATACGTATTCTAAAAGCGGATATACTTTTGTAGAATCCATATCAAATGGCTTGTACATCACACCATAAATATCTGTAATTCCGTCATCTGCTTTCACTTTAAAAGGTTCTGGAAATTTATACCCAGAAGCCATTAATTGCGATAAATCTGCAGTTTCTAAATCTAGTACTTTTCGTCCGTTTGCGTCTCTCAATTCAGATTTTGGCACTGTATTTACTCTAGAATAATTACTTACAAAATACTCATTAGAATCTGCCATAGAAGAACTTGCTGTAAAATCTCCAGCATCTAACGTACGCATTCCGCTTCCGTTTAAATTAATTTTATACGTATGTAAATAATAAGGATCTTGCGCTTTATTTACACCATTTGCAGTAAAATAAAGGTTTCTACTTTTTTCATCTAAGCCCGCAAAATCAGCTACATGATAATTGCCTTCTGTAACTTGGTTTTTTAAGTTACCATCTGCATCATATAAATAGAAGTGTGCCCAACCATCTCTTTCTGCCCAATGCAAAATTTCTGTTTCATTATTAAATAAAATTAACGGACGAGATTCAATGTACGTATTAAAACGCTCTTCAATAATGGTTTTGTATTCACCAGTATTTAGATCTGCAACATTAATATCGTACTTTTTACGATCTCTAGAAATGACACTGAAATATATTTTTCCTTTCTTAGAAAGTAATAGAGAAGGTGTAAAATCATCATCTCTACTAGATTGTTTTCTAGGCGCTCTAAAAACAGAAATACTTTGCTGTTTAATAGTATCTAAAGCTACTTTTACGTGCGATTTTGTAGGAATATCAAAAATTAATAATTCAGATTTAGCGTATTCTTGTTCTCCTGGCATGTGATATTTATACGTTTCTAAGGTTGGTCTTTTCTTACCTGTAGAATTAATTACCCATAAATCTTTAATGTGTCTAGCGTCTGATTTTTGAAAAATAAACTTTTTAGAATCGTGAGACCAAGTTCCCCAAATTCCTTTTCTTTTGTCTTTATTCTTCTCTTTATCTACATTATCTTCTCTAGAACCACCGCCATAACCGTAGTTTTCTTCACCATCTTTAGTCCATTGATTCTCTACAACCGTACTATCTTTTTCATTTTTGATAAACTTTTTAAAGTTTACCTTATCCATCCAATGTAAATTGTAATTCTTAGAATATAAAACGATAGAACTGTCTGGCGCAACATTTGCCCACTTCTTCCAGTCTTCTTTTTCTTTCTTTTTAGTATCAATAATTGTCAAGCCATTTCCACCTAATCTGTACTCTAAACGGTAGACCTTTGGCTCCATTTTAGGCTTTTTACTTTTCTCTTTTTTTGTTGCTGTAGAATCCTTTTTGATTGCTTCTTTTTCTTCGTCCTTTTCATCATCAATAACTTCCACTTCTTCTGTTGCTGTTACTCTAAAACGAATGGCATTTTCGGCTTCGTTAAACTTAATACTCAAACGTGGTAAGTGTTTTGCATCATAAGGGTCTTTGGTTATTTCTGTTAACCATTTTGCCATTTTTACATTATCAAAAAGTAGTTTTTTAGATTTTTTGTCTGCATCAACTATATAGTAATTAGATCCTTCTGAAGTTTTATAAGAATACCAAAAACGATTTCCTTTTTTTAACCAATGCGGACTTACACTTGTAGAATGTACCATTTTCGCTAAGTTTGATGGCGAATATTTGGCGGCAGCTCTGTAATTTGGTTTTGGAGTTTCTTGTGCAGAAATTACTGAAACAGTAAATAAAAACACAAAAAGTAACGTAATTTTTTTCATTTGTAGTGCTTGTTAAGTTTGAATTAAAAGCTAAAGTTCTCTAAAACAAATTACCCCACAAATTTTATATTACTTTTTGTTAAAACATTAACAGTATTTAACACTAATTCAAATTACGTTTTTCAACAAAAAAACGCTTTAAAAGTTGCGAACATTCATTTTCTAAAACTCCGCCAACTACTTTTGTTTTTGGGTGAAGTGTTGTTTTTAAATTGATAAAACCTCTTTCTGGCTCAGACGCGCCATACACAATTTCACCTATTTGTGCCCAATAACTCGCGCCAGCACACATTTGACAAGGCTCTAACGTTACATATAAAATACAATCTTTTAAATATTTTCCTCCTAAAAAATCTGCTGCAGAGGTGTATGCTTGCATTTCTGCATGTGCCGTTACATCATTTAATGTTTCCGTTAAATTATGTGCTCTTGCAATTATCTGATCATTTAAAACAATAACTGCACCCACAGGAATTTCGCCTTTATCAAACGCATTTTCTGCTTCTTGATAGGCTTTTTTCATAAAATAAATATCGTCGAATGGTTGTATCATGTCTTATTGATTATAAGAGACAAAATTAAGTAAAATATTTGCGATAGATTTGTATTTATTAAACGGCTATTTTACAAACACACAAAGTTAAATTGTATTTTTGTATTCCAATGAAGAATTTGCTAGACAACATATCAAACCCAGAAGATTTAAGAAAGTTAAATCCGTCTCAACTGCCACAATTGGCAAAAGAGTTGCGTGCATTTATTATTGATATTGTTGCTACAAAAGAAGGGCATTTAGGTGCTAGTCTAGGTGTTGTAGAATTGACCATTGCCATTCATTATTTGTTTGACACGCCTAATGATTTATTGGTTTGGGATGTTGGGCATCAAGCATACGGACATAAAATTTTAACCGGAAGAAAAGACGTTTTTCACACCAATAGACAGTTTGGTGGAATTGCAGGATTTCCTTCAAGAAAAGAAAGTGAATTTGATACCTTTGGTGTTGGCCATTCATCAACTTCTATTTCTGCTGCTTTAGGAATGGCAATGGCATCGAACCTAAAAGGAGAAACAGAAAAACAACACATTGCCGTTATTGGAGATGCTTCTATTGCAAGCGGAATGGCTTTTGAAGCATTAAACCATGCTGGTGTTTCTAACGCAAATTTACTCATTATTTTAAATGACAATGCGATTGGCATCGACCCTTCTGTCGGGGCTTTAAAAGAGTATTTAACAAAGGTAAAAACAGACAGAAGACTAGCGGCTCAAAATAATATTATAAAAGCATTAAACTTTGATTATTCGGGTCCTATTGATGGGCACGATTTACCAAAAGTCTTATCTGAATTAGAAAGATTAAAAACGGTAAAAGGGCCTAAATTCTTACATGTTATTACCACAAAGGGCAAAGGTTTACAGCAAGCAGAAGAAGACCAAGTTACCTACCACGCTCCTGGTAAATTTGATAAAATTTCTGGAGAACGCATACCAAAAGCAGCTAGTTTGTACACAAAGTACCAAGATGTTTTTGGAAAAACAATTGTAGAATTAGCAGCGCAAAACGATAAAATTGTAGGTATTACACCAGCAATGTTAACAGGAAGTTCTTTAAAATTTATGTTCGAGAAATTTCCAAAAAGAACCTTTGATGTTGGTATTGCAGAACAGCACGCAGTAACACTTTCCGCAGGCATGGCAACACAAGGTTTAATGCCCGTTTGTAACATTTATTCTACGTTTTTACAACGCGCTTATGACCAAGTAATTCATGATGTTGCGCTTCAGAATTTACCCGTTATTTTTTGTTTAGACAGAGCTGGTTTGGTTGGTGAAGATGGTGCTACACATCATGGTGTTTTCGATTTGGCATATTTACGCTGTATTCCCAACTTAATTATTTTTGCACCACGAAATGAAATTGAGTTGCGTAATATTTTATACACTGCTCAATTAGGATTAAAAAATCCGATTGCAATTCGCTATCCAAGAGGAACAGGAACCATTATCAATTGGCAACAACCTTTCGAAAAGTTGGAAATAGGAAAAGGGTTTCAATTAAAAGAGGGAAATAAAATTGCTGTTTTATCTGTTGGTACAATTTCTAAAAATGTTTCTGATGCCATTGATATCTCAGAAAAAAGTGATAAAATTGCTCATTTCGATATGCGTTTTATAAAACCTTTAGACGAGCGTTTATTACATCGTATTTTTAAAAATCATACCACTATTTTTACTATTGAAGATGGCACTATAAAAGGTGGTTTTGGTACCGCTATATTAGAATTTGCTGCAGAAAACAAATATCATCATACAATAAAAGTCTTAGGTATTCCTGATAATTTTGTAGAACACGGTAGTGTTTTAGAACTTCAAAATAAAATTGGATTGGATGCTAAAAGCTTAGCAAACGTGTTTTCTACCACATCTTAAAATAAAAAGTTTGAAGATTGAAAATTACGTATTGTAATTTTATTTTTTCTTCATGATTCTTACCATTTTCCATTCCCAAGTTCTTCCTCCTAAGGTTGCAGTGTAATAGACCTTTTTACCTTTTACGCGGTCTACTTTTATGTTCATTGTAGTGCCTGTTTTAAATGGGAAATTTGGTAAAGTAGATTCTTGTATAATTAAATTGTATTCGCAATCTGTAATCCATTCAATATCAGACTTTATGTAGTATTTTTTCTCTTCATGATATTCTATATACTCATCTTCACCAAAAACAACTACTATTTCTTTATTACCTACTTTGTACTCAAAAGAATTATTTTTTAAAATTGAACAATCAATTACTGTAAAAGAACTCAAAATTCCTAGACTTAAAATAGCAACTAAAAAGTATAATTTGTTCATGTTTTAATTTAGACAAGCAATTTATAAAAAAAAATTAAAGTTTATATATTTAGATTAAGTGTTTTTTCCCCTTTTTCATCTTTAATAATAGAAGGGAATATTGTTGGGGCAATTTTCTTTACGGGCTTATATAGTATTGATTCTTCTAAGGTTTCCTTGTTTATAAACGGAATTGTATCATTCATTTTTCCGAAGAAAATAAAAACGATACTTAAAATTAATCCTATTTTTAAAGCACCGAAAACACCTCCCAAGAGTTTGTTTATAATACCTAAAGCTGCAAAATCTGCTAATTTGGTTAGCATTTTTCCTAACAAAGAAATTATAATAATAATTACAATAAAAGTTCCTGCAAATGCTGCTAAAGAAATGTATTCTTCGCTCCATGAAACAGATTCTTTTAAAAAATCTCCAATAAAATAAGAAAAATGAATGGCTCCATAGACACCACCAATTAATGCGACTAAAGAGGCAACTTCAATAAAAAGCCCTTTCATAACCCCTCTTACTGCACCAAAAATTAAAAGAGCAGCAATAATTATATCAAAAATATTCATTAAAATAATTTTTTCAAACGTACATCTTTTTTTTAATATTTAAAAATGTGCATTGTATCTTTGTAAACTTAAAATCGAATGCAATGCAGAAAGTTATTAACTTAAAAGAAAAGTGGGATTTGTTAGTTACTAAACTAACAGATCAATTTGCCGATGGAGACGAGTTAAATATGGATGGAATTATCTATTTAATTGGTGTTCAGGAATTAGGAAAAGGAAATACGCCTTTTAAGAAAGATGAAAAAGTAAATTTAATGCATATTGCCATTTGCAAATTGCTAGAGCCTTACGGTTATTATGAATTTGACTATTATGATGATGATAGCTGGCCACATTATAAAATAATTACTGAATTACCGAACTTAAAACCAGGAGAACAAACGGTTTTAATGAAAGAGGCTATTATTAATTATTTTGATGTTTTAACGTATTTAGAAGATTAAGTAACACGCATTTTTCTAACTAAAACAGAAAATAACTTTGGGAAAAATCGTTTTACACACACGCCCAATTTTTCTTTTGCGCCAGCAATGTAAACCTCTTCTTTTTTCTTATCAATTGCTTTTAACATTTGTTTTGCACAGTCTTCTGCCGACATTCCATTGCCAGTTGCAGCGTCCATTTTGCCTTGTGGAATTCCGTTTCCTGTTAAAGCATTCTTAGATACGTTGGTGTTTATAAAACCCGGACAAATTAAGGTTACAGTAATGTTATTTTGATGATTTTCTGCTCGTAAACTATCAAAAAAACCATGTAAAGCGTGTTTACTTGCAGCATAAGAAGAGCGCAAAGGAGTTCCTATCTTACCAACAATACTTGTGGTTACCGCAAACTGACCTGCTTTATTCTGAATAAAATGTGGCAAAATAGCTTTTGTTAATGCAACGGTTCCTAAATAATTAATATCCATAATGCGTTTGTCTACAGAAATCTCTGTGTTTTCGACTAAAGAACGCTGGCTAATACCACCATTATTTATTAAAACATCTATTTTACCAAAAGCTACAATAGCTACTGCTGCCTTTTCTTTGAAGTTGGAATAATCTTCTAAATCTAACGGAATAATTTTTATGTCCTGCGGATTTTTACATTCCTTTTTAACCAACTCTAGAGATGCTGTTTTTCTAGAAGATAAAATAACTTTGGCATTTTGTTTAGAAAGCTCAATAGCAAGTGCTTTTCCAATTCCAGATGAAGCGCCAGTAACCCAAACTACTTTATTAGAAAAAGACATATTAGATTTTTTTTAAGAGTTACAATATACCTAATTTGATACAGAAATAGTATTTTTGGTACACTTCTTGAAAATAGTTCTTCAGGAATCAAAATCAATATAAAAAATGAAAAAAGTAGCCGCTCTTTTATTCTTAATAACATCATTTGCACAAGCTCAATACTCTGTAAAAGGGACATTAACTAATAATTTAGAGACAGATTGGGTTATTTTATATCGAATTGAAGGTTCAATACAAAAATTTGTTCAGAATACAACCATCAAAAAAGATACGGTTTCAATTGACGGAGAAAAACAAGTAATTGGCACATTTCAGTTTCAACTTCCCGCAAACACAAAAGTGGGTTCTTACAGAATTAATTACAGAACAAGCGGCGCAAGTTTTGTAGATTTTATTTTTAATAAAGAAAATGTGAGTTTCGCATTTCATCCAGATTATCCCGAACAAACTACGTTGTTTTCTGAATCTGAAGAAAACATCATTTATAAAGAATACTTAAATGATATTTTTAAGCAACAACAAAAATTAGATTCTCTACAAATTAGCGCCATTAGAAATCCAGAAGTAGATTTAAAAACGAACTATAAAAATACGTTAGCAAAAATAAATACCATTCATCAAAAATATTTAGAAAGTACCAAAGAAATGTATGTTCAGCCTTTTATTAAAGCTAGTTTAAGAGCAAATCCTTCTGAAATAAAAACTATCGCAAAAGATTACATGTCTAATATGACAAGTTCCTTTTTTAATAATATGGACTTTTCTAACAAAACGCTTATAAATTCGGCTTTCTTAGTAGATAGAATTACAGATTTTGTTTTTTACATTAACTATTCCGACGATGTAGAAACCCAACAAAAACTATACAAAACATCTATTGAAACCGCAGTTTCTAAAATTAAAAACCCTAATTTTAAGAAAAATGTAATCGAATTTTTAATTGGTCAATTCGAAGAAACTAAAAACTTAGGAATGATCGATTTTCTTTTTGAAAACTATTATAATAAACTACCAGAATCTTTACAAAGTGACGCTTTTAAAACTGAAAAATTAACTTTATTAGCCACAGAAATTGGTAGAATTGCACCCGATTTTTCTTGGAAAGAAAACGGAAAAAACGTACAACTTTCTACTTTAAACAATGCAAAAAACTATGTATTGGTTTTCTGGAGTACCAGTTGCTCTCACTGTTTGCGAGAAATACCCGAATTGCATACATTTTTACAAGATAAAAGCAATGTTAAAGTAGTTGCTTTTTCTTTAGAAAGAAATGATGCTGACTGGAATAAGATGAAAGTTACGCTACCAAACTGGCATCATGTTTTGGGATTAAATAAGTGGGAGAATAAAACGGCTAGAACCTACAACATTAACGCCACACCAACTTATTTTGTACTAGATGCTAACAAGAAAATTATTGCAAAACCAGAAACTTTAAACGACTTAAAAATGTCTATAAATCAGTTGTAAATAAGGTGTTTATCTTTTTTATTCTAATTTTAAGAATTAAAAATGAAGAAAAGCATCTTCTAAATGTTCTATTTTTGTTTTATTTTTTTGATGAATGATGGCAATAATATCAAACCTTACTTCTACATCTAAGTCTTTATCAATCACATAATAATCGATGGCAGAAAGTAGTAGTTTTATTTTCTTCGGATTTACAAAGTCTTGCGGATTTCCAAAATAATCGGTAGAACGTGTTTTCACTTCCACAACTGCTAGAATTGCTCCTTTCTGAGCAATAATATCTACTTCTGCTTTTAAATAACGGTAGTTTTTCTCTAAAATTTTATAGTCGTTTTTAAGTAAAAAATCGATTGCTAATTTTTCTCCTTTCTCACCAAGGTCATTATGTTCTGCCATAATTTTAGTTTACAGTATTCAGTCATCAATTAAACTCTAAATCCAATTGGTTATTGAAATTACCAATGTGTTAATTTACAAATTATTGATTACTTTTATAAAAAAAAAGAGCTTATTACTTATCAAAAACCATAGAAGACTTCTTATTAGAAATTTCTAATTGAATATTTCTTCCAAAAATTAATGCTCTATTATCTTCTTTATGTCCTGCTGGGAAATTGAATAATACAGGAAAATCATACCCTTTCACAACATCTAAAACAAGTTGTTCAATTGAACTGCCCCATTTTGTTGAATTTGATTTAATTTTAGAAATATCGCCAATAATTAATCCTGCACAATTATCAAAATAACCTGCTCTTTTTAAACTCTGCAACATTCTATCGATGCTATATTTATACTCACCAATTTCTTCAATAAAAATTATCTTATCATTTGTATCGGTTTGACTTCTAGAACCTAACATAGAAGACAATAGCGCTAAGTTCCCGCCAACAAGCTGTCCTTCAGCCATCCCTTTTCTATTATATTTAGAAGAAGGAATGGTATATTTTAATTGACCACCAAAAATTGCTTTCTTAAAAGTAGCCAACGTTTCTATAATTAATTCTGGTTTGTCATCTATACTTGTTCCCATCATCGCATGCATGGTTTCTACACCTAAATTATGAATGTGGCTGTGAAATGCGGTAACATCAGAATATCCGATAATCCATTTTGGTTGTTCTAAAAATGCTGAATAATCTAATAAATCTAAAACTCTAACAGAACCATAGCCACCACGACCAGACCAAATTGCTTTTATATTAGGATTGTCTAATGCCTCTTGAATATCCTCTGCTCTTTCGGCATCAGTGCCAGCAAAATGACTATTCTGATTAAAAATATGTTTTCCTAAAACAACTTTTAATCCCCAACTTTCTGCAAGTTCTTTTGCTTTGTAGATGGCTTCCTTTCGGTTTTTTAAAATTCCTGCAGGCGCAACAATTGCAATCGTATCTCCTTTTTGCAAATAAGGTGGCGTTACTAATTTGTCTGTTTCTTGTTGTGCTAATACAGCTGAGAAAGTCATCAATAAAAATGTGGTAAATAGCATTATTTTCTTCAAAATAGGTCTTTTTTTAGTTTCTAATCGTCTAATAATCTTATTATGGTAAATGTATCCATTTTCAATGAATTTTAAAACTCCCTTTTTTGTACTTTTGCACTTCAAAAATTAGTCCAAAATTAATACATAGAACACATGAGTGCTCCAAAAAGATATACAATTACAGCAGCTTTACCTTATACAAATGGTCCAATTCATATTGGGCATTTAGCAGGTGTTTACGTTCCCGCAGATATTTATGCACGTTATTTACGTTTAACCGGTAATGATGTTGCCTATATTTCTGGTTCTGATGAACATGGTGCTGCCATACCAATGAGAGCAAAAAAAGAAGGGGTTTCTCCGCAAGTTATTATTGATAAATACCACGGAATCATTAAAAAATCTTTTGAAGATTTCGGAATTTCTTTTGATAATTACTCGAGAACATCTTCTAAAATTCATCATGAAACGGCATCAGAATTTTTTACAAAAATGTACAATGATGGTGAGTTTATAGAAGAAGTATCTGCACAATTGTATGACGCAGAAGCAAATCAGTTTTTAGCAGACAGGTTTGTGGTAGGAACTTGCCCAAAATGTGGTTTCGAAGAAAGTTATGGAGATCAATGTGAAAACTGTGGAACTTCACATAACGCAACAGATTTAATCAATCCTAAATCTGCAATTACAGGAAATGTACCTACAGTAAAAGAAACAAAACACTGGTTTTTACCTTTAGATAAACATGAAGATTTTTTACGTGAATGGATTCTAAAAGGTCATAAAAAAGATTGGAAGCCTAATGTTTACGGACAAGTAAAAAGTTGGATAGAAGACGGATTAAGACCAAGAGCAGTAACCAGAGATTTAGATTGGGGAATTCCGGTTCCTTTAAAAGATGGAGAAGGAAAAGTTTTATATGTTTGGTTCGATGCGCCAATTGGCTATATTTCAGCGACCAAAGAATGGGCCGCAAGAGAAGGAAAAAACTGGGAAGATTATTGGAAAAAAGACGACACAAAATTGGTTCATTTTATAGGGAAAGACAATATTGTTTTTCACTGTATTATTTTTCCAGCAATGTTAAAAGCACATGGAGATTATATTTTACCAGACAATGTACCTGCAAATGAATTTTTAAATTTAGAAGGAAATAAATTATCGACTTCTAAAAATTGGGCCGTTTGGTTGCATGAATATTTAGAAGAATTTCCAAATCAGCAAGATGTTTTACGTTATACTTTAACGGCAAACGCACCAGAAAGTAAAGACAATGATTTTACTTGGAAAGATTTTCAGGCAAAAAACAACAACGAATTGGTTGCTATTTTTGGTAACTTTATTAATAGAGTTGTGGTTTTAACTAATAAATATTATGAAGGAATTGTGCCTTCGCCAAATGATTTCTCTGAAATAGATGAAGATGTTTTAGCTGCTGTAAAAGAGTTTCCAAATACAATTGGTAAGTCTATTGAAAGATACCGTTTTAGAGAAGCTAGTCAAGAATTAATGAACTTAGCAAGACTTGGTAACAAGTATTTAGCAGATGAAGAACCTTGGAAAGTGATAAAAGTAGATGCAGAACGCGTACAAACAATTATGTATGTTGCTTTGCAAATTTCTGCAGCTTTAGCAGTAGTTTCGGAACCTTTTTTACCGTTTACTTCAACGAAGTTGAAAGGAATACTGAACATGCTGCATAACGAGGAGTTTTCTGCTGAATTGAAATGGGAAGACGTAGTAGAAAAGAACGTTTTATTGCCTGCAGCTCATCAAATAAACAAAGCTGAATTATTATTCTCTAAAATTGAAGATAAAACAATTGATGCTCAAATTGAAAAGTTAGCAGCAACTAAAATAGCCAATGAACAAGAAAATAAAGTGTTAGAACCTCAAAAAGAGACCATCGAGTTTGAAGATTTTACCAAACTAGACATTAGAGTTGGTACCATCTTAGAGGCTGAAAAAGTAGCTAAAACTAAAAAACTTTTAAAATTAAAGGTAGCTGTTGGTATTGATACAAGAACTATTGTTTCTGGTATTGCAGAAAGTTTTTCGCCAGACGAAATTATAGGTCAGCAAGTTGCTGTTTTAGTAAACTTAGCGCCAAGAAAAATACGTGGTGTAGAAAGCCAAGGAATGATTTTAATGACAGATACGCCGGATGGAAAATTAGCTTTCGTAGCACCTACAAAAGAAGTTAAAAACGGACAAGCAGTTAGTTAATGCTAAAAATAGCATATCATCCTATATACAAACATGAATTAGCAGAAGGTCATCGCTTTCCTATGGAAAAATATGACCTTTTACCCCAACAACTGCTGTACGAAGGAACTTGTGTAGAAGAAAATTTCTTTGAACCAGAAGTTCCCAATAGTAAGCATTTTTTCACAGTTCATGACCCTGAATATTTTTTCGATTTATTAAATATTACGCTTTCACAAAAGGCAGCAAGAAAAATTGGTTTTCCTATTTCTGAAGTTTTAATTGAACGAGAAATGATTATTGCAGACGGCACCATGAAAGCTTCTGAGTTTGCACTAAAAAACGGAATAGCAATGAATATTGCTGGTGGCACACATCATGCTTTTTCTAATCGTGGAGAAGCTTTTTGTATGTTAAATGACCAAGCAATTGCCGCTAAATATCTTCAAAATAAAGGTTTGGCAAAGAAAATACTAATTGTAGATTTAGATGTACACCAAGGAAACGGAACTGCAGAAATCTTTAGAAATGACGCGTCTGTTTTTACCTTTTCGATGCACGGGAAAAGTAATTATCCGTTTGTAAAAGAAAAGAGTGATTTAGACATTGGGTTAGAAAATGACACAAATGATGGGCAGTATTTATCTATATTAAAAGAAACGCTACCAAAAATCATCAATAAAGAGAAACCAGATTTCATCTATTATTTATGCGGTGTAGATGTTCTTAAGACTGATAAACTAGGCAAATTAGGTCTAACCATAGAAGGTTGTAAAGAAAGAGATTGGTTTGTTTTGCAAACATGTTTCAATTTAAAAATTCCTGTAATGTGTTCTATGGGAGGCGGTTATTCCGTAGATATTAATATGATTGTTAATGCACACGCAAATACTTTTCGATTGGCACAAGAAATCTACTTTTAGCCACAAAAGCTGTCTAATCACCTTTAAAACACTACTAATTAATTTATTACACCTATTTAAAAGTCTTTCTTCTTCTATTTTTGTGGTGTTCAAAGATGCACCTAAAAATTTTGAATGAAAAAAATCAGAAGATTCAAAACCCTACAATCTTTGTTTAAATTTTATATCCACCTATGTGTTTAAGTGGTTTTTTATATGTTATCTTTAAAAAAATACTCGACTTCTCTTTACTAAAGAATGCAACTATTCTTCTTTACCTTGATAATAGGCAACAAAAATTATTTCAAATGAACTCTTTTTAATTTGAATAGCGTTCATTTATCATTGTTTTTAATTGTTACTTTGTGTTACTAAAAAAACCTATTTTATGAAAAAATTAATTATTTTAATGTTTGTAGCGACCCTATTTTCTTGCGGTGCTTCAAAGAATGTGAGGTCTAAAGAGAAAACAATTAAAGGTAATTGGGTTTTAAACAAAATTACGTATAGTAAAACTGGTGATTATAACGTAACAATGTTTAACGACACTTCAAAAGAGTGTTTAGAGGGTAGCACTTGGAAGTTTGTACCGAACAATAATTCTGGTGTATATACTGTAAACGGAGTAAATTGTGAAACTGGAGATAGAGCGTTTATTTTTGTAATTCAAGAAATAGATGAAATTTCTGGTTATTATGATTTTTTATTGAAACCTAAAAATAACGAGAGTAATGTTGGCTTTAGAGTAGAACTATCTCATTTATCTGAGTACTCTATGAAATGGCAACAAAATTTAACCGTAAATGGAACTCCATTTATTATTAACATGGACTTTATAAAACAATAATTATTATGAAAAGAGTATTTAAAAAACTATCGATATTTACAGTAGCATTAACATTAGCTGTAAGTTTTACAAGTTGTGAAGCAACAAAAAATGCAAATAATAAACAAAAAGGAGCTGTAATTGGTACTAGTGCTGGCGCATTACTTGGTGCTATTATTGGTAATAATGTTGGTAGTGGAAAAAACAGCAAATTAGGTGCTTTAATTGGCGGAGTTGTTGGTGGTGGTGCTGGTGTTCTAATTGGTAAAAAGATGGACGACCAAGCGAAGAAAATTGAAACTGAAATTCCTGGTGCAAAAGTAGAAAGAGTAGACAATGGTATTGTGGTAACGTTTGATGAAAACAGTGGTGTTTATTTTGATACAAATAAATCGAATGTTAATAATCAATCTCAAGAAACACTAAACAAACTTTCTAGTGTTTTTGCAGAATTTCCAGACACTAATATTCTAGTTGTTGGGCATACAGATAGTTCTGGTAGAGATGATTATAATATGACTTTATCTCAAAAAAGAGCAATGTCTGTTACAGATTATTTAGTAAACAAAGGATTGCAAAGCACAAGATTTACAACGCACTGGTATGGAGAAACACAACCAAAATATGACAACTCTACTGCAGAAGGAAGAGAAAAAAACAGAAGAGTAAATGTTGCTATTGTACCCAACGATGTTATGATAGAGCAAGCAAAAAAAGAAGTGGGACAATAAATAGTTTCAACAAAAACTTCATAAAAAAAGCCGCTCTATAGCGGCTTTTTTGTTTTAAATAACTATTCTGTTTTAAAACATGTTTCTTGCACACGTAAATTTTTTTATACTGATTGCACTACAATTAATATAGAATTAAATTTATTTAGAAGCTAATTGCCAAAAAGATTCTTTATCTAAATTTATTTTCCTTTTTAATTCTCCTGCTGCTGTTGTGTACCCTCCCTCTGTTCCATCAACAAAATGAATGTGTTTCTCTTCTCTATCTTCAATATAACAAGACATTATAGACGCGTATGTTGCATGCATTCCGTAAATTATTTCTTCGTCTGACTCTAAAAAATCTAGCAGTAACTTTAATTTACTAATTTGCTTTTCTGTACCCGAAAAAACTGTATTTATAGAACCATCTAGCATGATGGTATCAGACAATTGAGATACTTTATATAAATATTCTTTACCACCTTTAAAGAACTTGAAATAATACTTACCAAAATTGGTTACTAACCAATTTTGAATTAAATATTTTCTATCAAACTTACCTAAACGTGCGTGCATTTCCTTATTAATTTTGGCTAGAGATGGGTTTAGCTTCAATTTTACAGTATTTATAGGAGTTCTCTCACTTAATTCTCCAAAAACAAAATCAATTTCATCCATAATTTTAGTAAAAACTTCGGCTTGTTTAGATTCATTTGTACACAATACTAACAAGCAAATAACTTTACTTTCATCATTTAATGGCTCGATTTCGTCCCACCTGCACTCCATTCCTTCTAAATACAATGGAATATTATTTTCTTTTATTTCTAAAGTGTCATTAAAGTTCTCTTTAATAAACTTTTCTGCAAACTTTAATCCGTTTCCAATCACCACCGGTGTAACTAGAAACTTATTTAATTTTAGTTTTGCTATTCTAAGTGTAGCGCCACTTTTGTAGACCTCTCCCACACTCATTTTACCAACTCTTAATATAAAATTAAAACTCTTCTCTACATGCAGACTATAATCTTCTAAGGCTGAAAAAACAGCTGCTAAAATTTCTTTGGGAACAATAAAAGTTGCACCATCTCCCCCAAAAAAATAGGGTATTACAATACTACTATCTATTGTTTTTATTTTATTTAAAACAGTAATAATACTTCCTGTTGCAACTAAATTTACGTCATTATGAAGCCCCTTTTTTATAGCGGTTGTAGAATCTATAATATCTGTTACAATAACAAACCAATCATTAGGTACAGAATTAAAAAAATTTTCATTTTTTAAAAGTTCTCGCAACGCCAAGTCATGAGAGGTCAAATTCTTATAGAAAATCGGGTTATCTATCATCGTAATTTTTTAAATCAATACTTAAATTAAATATTTGTAAATATCTACTATCTTAGCAAAGTAACAACTATATATGAAAATATTTATAAAATTTGATTTTACTGCAATTTGCAACAAAGTTATTGCAGAAAAATTGAGTGAACTAGATCTTAAATATAGAATTTTAGGATTTGGTGAAATTGAGTTTTTAGAAAAAGTGACCGACGAAAAATTAACAAAACTAAACCATGCTTTAAAAGAGTATGGGAGTGAGGTTCTTGAAAATCAAAAAAGCATTTTAGTACAGAAAATTAAGGATACAATTATAGATATGGTGTTTAATGAAGAAAGTAATATTAACGTTAAAAGTTCTGTTTATTTATCTGAAAAACTAGCCCATAGTTATGGGTATTTATCTAACTTATTTTCTGAAGTTACTTATACATCTGTAGAAAACTTTATAATTCTTCAAAAAATAGAATACACAAAACAACTCATAACAAATAACGAATTAACACTTACAGATATCGCTTTTAAATTGAATTATTCTAGTGTTGCGCATTTAAGCACACAATTTAAAAATACAACAGGTATTACACCTTCTGCATTTCAACGAATAATTACCAAAAGAAGAGAATTAAATACCCAAAATAGCTAACAAATGCAGGAAGAAGATGTTTTTATAATTTTGGCAGATGATGATGAAGATGATCGATTATTTTTTGAAGAAGCTTTTGAAGAGTTGAAAATAAATACCAACGTTAAAACCTTTAATGATGGTGTTCAATTGATGAATTTTTTAAATAAAACTACAACTGTTTTACCAAGTATTCTTTTTCTAGATTTAAACATGCCTAAAAAATCTGGAATAGAATGTTTGTTAGAAATAAAAAAAGACAATCGTTTTAAAGACATTGCAATAGCAATTTATTCTACCTCTGCCTCTGACGAGGATATTGAAAATACTTTTGTAATGGGCGCTAATATCTATATTAAAAAGCCAAACGATTTTAAGAAATTAAAAAAAATACTTTCTAATATTGTTACTATTAATTGGCAATATCATACCAGTGGTTTAAATAAAGATAACTTTTTATTACGTTTATAAGCGATGTTAAAATCAATAATAAAATCGGAGCGCGTTTTAAAAATAACTTTTGGTTTGAGCCTTTTTATAGTGTTATGTATGGGAGGTTTTGCTTACAAACACATACAAAAGCTTATTAAATCTTTTGATTTGGTAGCACATACTTATGAAGTTAATATAGAGCTTGAGCGCATTCTTACGTACCTTTTAGATGGCGAAACTAGTCAAAGAGGTTTTCTTATTTCTAAAGATACTGTATTTTTAGAACCTTTTTTTACAGGTAGAGAAAACACCAACAATAGTTTTGCTAAACTAAAAGAATTGACAAAGCAAGACACTATACAGCAAAATAACTTAAGAGCGCTTACGGTTCTAATTGATGAAAATTTAAAAAATATCGATCAGAGTTTTAAGTATTCCGATGAAGATAACTTGAACTCTAAAGAGTTTGATTTGCTTCTAATTGATGGCAAAAATACCATGGATGCTATCCGTCTTGAAATTAACAAGATGATTGCTTATCAAAATAAATTATTACACCTACGCAAAGAATTAAATAGTAAAAGTCTCACAAATACACCTCTTATTATCTATTCTATTTTAATAATTGCACTATTACTTCTTTTATTAACATACTCGAGAATAAGTAGAAATTTAAAGATCTTTAAGTTTAAAAATGAACAATTAGAAATATTTAAAGAATCTACAAATCAGTCTGAAATTGTAAGTAAACACGGTAATTGGACTTGGTTTGTTGAAGAAAATAGGTTTGAATTCTCAGATAATTTATATCGTTTATTGAGTGAGCAGCCACAATCATTTGAAGCAACTTTAACTAATTTTACAGCTTTTGTACATCCAGAAGATGTAGAAAAATTTAAAAATCAAATTCAAAAAATGATGGAGGAAGAAAATCTTCCTTTTATCTATTATAAAGTTGTTCAAAAGAATGGAAACATAAGGCATTTTAAAGCGTACGGTAAAACTCTTATTAATGACGATGGTCAAAAAAGACTTTTAGGAACAACTGCAGACATTACAGATGAAATTGAAAACTACAGACTGCTTGAAGAAAGAAATCTAGAGTTAGAACGAAACAACAAAGAGTTGTCTTCTTTTAACTATGTTGCAAGTCACGATTTGCAAGAACCTTTGCGTAAAATTCAAACATTTATTTCTAGGTTAGAAGACAAGGAAGCAATAAATTTATCTGAAAAAGGTACTTTATACTTAAAAAGAATAAAAAACTCTTCTACAAGAATGCGTTTGTTAATTGACGATTTATTACAATTCTCTAGAACTAATAAGTCTGAAGAAGTTTTAGAAGTAACAAATATGAATATTTTGTTAGAGAATGCAAAACAAGAATTGGCAGAAATTATTTCAGAAAAAGGTGCAATAATTACTTCAGATGCCATACCTGTTCTGACTGTTATTTCTTTTCAGATTCAGCAATTATTTATAAATTTAATTGGAAACTCTCTTAAATATAGTAAAACTAAAACAGTGCCAACTATTACTATTTCTTATTCGAAAGTAGACGCTAATAAGATTTCTAAATTAAAAAACACAAAATACAATTACTACCACTGCATAACTTTTGCAGACAATGGTATTGGTTTCGACCAAGAATATGCAGAAAATATTTTTGTCCTCTTTAGTAGATTACACAATAAGAACGAATATTCTGGAACAGGAATAGGATTGTCTATTTGTAAGAAAATAGTAGAAAATCATCAAGGCTGTATTTATGCAGAAGGCCAATTAAACGAGGGCGCAGTTTTCGAAGTATTTTTGCCTTTAAAATAATCTTTTATATTCCAACAGTAAAAAACTTCTATCTTTGATACAGAGTATGGCAATTCTATAAATTCTACACTTAATTCTATAACAATACAAACGCTTTCTTTTTAGACCTTTATAGTATCAAATATCAGATACATTATGAAGACTAATAAAAAAATAGTAAGAAGTTTTCTCTATGTTTTTTTCTTATTTACAATAATTTCTTGTGATTCAAATAATTCTAGTAAAATAGAAGAAGCTAAAATTTACAGCAATCAAGAAGACGCAAAGCTTTTAGTGATGGCAACTAAAAACTACATTCAAATAATTAGTTATAATAATTACATAAAAACTAATGAAAATTTATCAACAGAAGTAAAAATGTTTTTAAATTTTTTTAATAGAAACATCACAAAACGTTTAAATAATTTAAAAGAAATTTCTAGAGATGAATTAATTTTATTGCCTCATGTTAACGAGGTTGTATTCCATGATAAAAATTCATCCTATAAGGAAAAAAAAAATGAATTTAAACTTCTTAAAAACTTAAATACACTGATTGATAATCAATTAGATGTTCTCAAAAGGCTTGTTAATAATTCTAATAATACAGCTATACATGTTTTTGCAAACGACTCTGGTGACTTTATACAAGAGCAAAAATATAATATTAAAAGTATTATAAACAAAAATTAAATACAGCATGAAGACCTTCTTTTACACCTTAGCTGTTCTTATAGTAATAACTTGGTCCTTCGGTTATTTTGTTTTCTCTCTAGATTCTATGGGAATTCACTTACTGCTATTATTTGCAATACTTGTAGGATTATTTGGATACAAGATTGAAAACAATAATTTATTTTAGTTGTAAGCTTTCTCTAAGCTTATAGATTTTTACTGTTGAAAACCAGACAGTGTAACCATTTATTAATGTACAAGTTATGGTATTAAGACAAAAAAAAACATGCAAAAAATTGGTATACACCAAAAATTTTACATGAAAAATTATCTCGTAAAATTGCAGAAATTATACTCTATCCTTATTCTAAAAATAGAAAAATTAATTAATTAGCAATCCTTTTTAATGCTATAATTTTTGTGTTATTATAGGTGATTTCAAAATTATACCCAATATAATCACCAGCAACTAAATTATAATTTCTTACAACATTCGGCGCTATATTTTCAAATTGAAGTGCATTCTCTTGTGAATCTGTGAAGAAAAAATAATTTCCTTCTGCGCCATCAAAAGTTGCAATTATTTTATTTTCTTGATGTGTATTGTCTAAACCTACATTGTTAGAATCTATTGTTTTAGCTCCTGTTAATAATGTAACAGAAAAGAAAGCACATACTAATATTAAGTTTTTCATGTCTAATTGTTTTTAGAGGTTCATCAGAGGTCTAAAACTAAAGCATATTATAGTTAGTGAACTTATATAATTTCCTTAAAACATTATATAATTCATAAACAAAAACGAGAACCAATATTCAAAAACCTATTAAACAGGTGTTTATAAATAAAATTTTATCAAAAAATTAACAAATTCTGTAATTTTATAACAATCTGATAAAATTCTGTAACATGAAAAGTTTTAGGTTGTGCTTTCTTTGTAGCATGATTTTAAACATAGATTAAACAAACTTTAATTCAACTATTTAAAATCAACAATAAGTAATAATTAAAAAATCTACCCAACTATGATCACTGTAAATTCTAAATTAAACGGCTTAAATATTTTTTTTAATAACTTACAAAAAGAAATTGGTGGAACATTAAACGCAACACCTAAAGAACAATTTCTTACAATTAATAATAGCATAGGTACAGGAACCATCCGTTCTATTAGCTTTGAAGATGGTGTTAGTTTATTAGAATTTAATATTACTACAAACCATGACCTTCAGATAGATATAGACTCTAAAGTTGGCAAACATATTAACTTTGTATACTGTTCTAAGGGTAAAATTTCTCACTCATTTCAAAATAATAAAACTACAAATACAATTGAAACTTTTCAAACAAGTATTTTATCTAATATTGTTTCAGAAAAAAATACAATTACTTTATTTAAAGGTGTAGCAACAAACACAACTATAATTTCTATAAATACAGCGGCAAAAAATGGAACATCATCTGAAATTAACAGCGCTCTTAAAACGACATTTATTACAGAGAAGAAAGCAGATTATATTTACCTGGGATCATACAATCTTAAAATTGCTGAACATATTAAACAGTTAAAAGCGGTAAAAAATGAAGGTCTTGTTAGGTCATTATTATTAAAAGGAACTGTAAACCTTATTTTGGCTTTAGAAATAGAGCAACATAAAAAAGATACCAGTTCTACTAACACTACTGCGAACTCTCTAACAAAAAGCGAATTGGAACTAATTAAAGATTTAACTGAGTACATCAGCAATTATCCAGATTTAGACCACAAAATTAATAATTTAACTCGCAAAACAGGACTTACCGCAGCAAAGATACAAGAAGGTTTCAAACTAATGCACGGATTAACTATTTGTGAATATATTAGATCTGTTCGTTTAAAAAAATCTGAGGAGTTAATAATAAATACAGATTTAAGTATTTCGGAAATTGTTTACAGTTTAGGTTTTTCTAGTCGTAGTTATTTTTCTAAAAGGTTTAAAGAAAAATATAACTGCTCTCCTAGAGATTATAAGAAGAAAAATAAAATAGCTGCATCTGCATAATCTTTTTAAAAAAAATTAATATAAGTTGAGAAGGTGTACAAAGAAAAAGAACCTCGAGATAGTTGATATCTCGAGGTTCTTTTAATTTTAAGAAACTATTTATTTATTTCAATTGATTTATAAGATTATTAGAGTCTCAGTCTCACTACAATAATTATCCTAAAACATTACTTTTATTTAATTCTTTTATAAAAGGCTGGCTATAAATTCTTTTACCTAAAGCTGCATTAATGGCATTCGCAACAGCACCACCTGCAGGAGGTAAACCTGGTTCTCCTAAACCTGTTGGCGACAAATTATTTTCTACAAAATGAACCTCTACTTTTGGGGTTTCGTTCATTCTTATCAATCTAAAAGTATCAAAATTTTTGTATTCTGGTTTGCCATCCTTAAAAGAGAAATCCGAATACATCGCATGTCCTATTCCGTCTATAACACCACCTTCAACTTGGTTTCTTGCACCAGTTGGGTTTACAACAACACCACAATCTACAGCAACCGTTACTTTTTTAATAATAGGAAGTCCGTTTTTTAACTCAATATCTGCAACCTCTGCAACATGCGTATTGTGACTATAATACGCTGAAAAACCTTGGTAAACCCCTTTAGATACGTTGCCCCAATTGGCTTTTTCTCTTACTAATTTAATAGTATCTTCCATTCTTTGACCAGAATATTCTATTCTTTTATCTGTTGATCCTTTTACATTTTGCAATAAATCTAAACGTAATTGAATAGGATCTATATTTAATTCTGTAGCCAACTCATCAAAGAAACTTTGTTCTGCAAATGCTAAAAAGTTAGTGTACGGTGCTCTCCAAGCTCCTGTTGTAATATTACTATTATAGTTTCCTGTCTCCACTTTATAATTAGGAATACATCCCGCAGGAAAAAAGTTAGGAATTAAACCGTACATATTGCCGTTTATAGCAGCTTCTTTTAAGTGGTAGCCTGTTACTTTTCCGTCTTTTAAAGCTGCTTTTATTCTATATTTTACAGAAGGTTTGTAAATACCTGTGGTCATATCATCTTCTCTTGTAGAAACAACTTTAACTGGCCTTTTAATTACCGCAGCTATTTCTGCAGCCTCGTAAACAAAATCGCCGTACAGTCTTCTACCAAAGCCACCACCCATTCTTGTCATTTCTAAATGAACCTTTTCAAGGTCGCACTCTAACATTTCTGCAACAACAGAGGCTGCAAACTCTGGTGTTTGAACAGGCCCAACCAAATGAACTTTCTCTGCAGTTACATTTGCATAAAAATTCATCGGTTCCATACAATTGTGTGGTAAAAATGGTGAATGATAGGTTTTTTCAACAACTTTATCTGCCGTAGCAAAAGCTTCTTTTAAATTACCATCTTCTCTTTTTGTACTTAGGTTTTTACCATCTAAAATATCGGTTAGAATTGCGTCATGTGCTTCTGTAGTTTCTGCTTTAGAGGCTGTTTGCCAAACAGCAGAAAGTGCTTTCTTACCTTTTATTGCTGCCCAAGTATTTTCTGCAATTACAACAACCTTATCTGTTTCAGATAATTTGAAAGTCCAGTTTCCTTTACCGGCTGCAACGTATTTTCTTACTTTATCTCCGATGGTGATTACATCGATTACCCCGTTTACTTTTTTTGCTTCCGAAGCATTAAAACTTTTTAATTTTTGCCCAAAAGCTGGAGGTCTTAAAACAGATGCAATTACCATTCCTTCTGTCTTGTAATCTAGACCAAATAATGATGCTCCTGTGATAATTTTATCAATATCTACATTTACAATTTCCTGTCCGATTATTGTAAAATCTTTAGCATCTTTCAACTGAACACCTTCAGGAACCTCTAATAATGCCGCTTCTTTTACAACATCTCCATAGCCTAATGTTTCTCCGTTTGCATTTGTTATAATACCTTTAGAAGCTTTTAAAGTTGCTGCAGCAACATTCCACTTTACCGCCGCCGCATTTACCAACATTTGTTTTGCAGTTGCGCCTGTTTGTCTTAAAGCACCCCAACTAAAACGTATCGATTGACTACCACCAGCAACTTGTCTTGTATAATTATTTGTATCTAAAACACCTTGTGCAACCGTTACGTTTTTCCAATCTACATCTAGTTCCTCTGCAATAATCATTGGCATAGAGGTTTTTACACCTTGCCCTATTTCTGGATTTGGAGAAAAAATGGTGACATACCCTTCATCAGAAATTTTTATAAATGCGTTAAAATCGTTAAAGTTTAAATTTGCAATATCTACGGGCATTTTTACTCCTGGCTTGCAGGCTGTTAGCAAATTAAAACCAATTAACATTCCTCCTCCTGCTAAAACAGATGTTTTTAAAAAGTTTCTTCGACTAAAATTATCTTTATTGTGTAGTTTCATTTTTCTTAATTTTTAGATTCCTGTTTTCACTGGAATGACAATTTCAAGGTTTTCCTCTTCGTAAAAACTTCGGGAAATCATTTTTTGAATTATGACATTTTTTCTGAAGCAACTTTCACTGCCTTCTCTATTCTATTATAAGAAGCGCATCTACAAATATTACCATGCATTGCGTTTCGTATCTCTTCTTCAGACGGACGCTTATTTTCTGCTAAGAATGCAGAAGCTGTCATAATTTGACCTGCTTGACAATACCCACATTGTGGCACATCAATTTCTTTCCAAGCCTCTTGTACAGGGTGGTTTCCATCTTTAGACAAACCTTCTATTGTTGTGATTTTCACAGCATCTAGAATAGAAACTTGCATTTGGCAACTTCTTGTTGCAACACCATCTATGTGCACAGTACAAGCTCCACATTGTGCAATACCGCACCCGAATTTTGTACCTACTAAGTTTAGTTCATCTCGCAAAACCCAAAGTAACGGTGTATCTTCATCTGCAGAAACAGCAACTTGTTTTCCATTAACGTTTAAAGTGTAATTTGGCATAAAAGTGGTTTTAAATTATGGAGGTAAGTTACAAAAAATTGTGGTTATTTTTTTATTCTAATTTTACCTTAAGATTGTTTAAATTAAACCTTGTTTAAATAATGAAGTCTAAACAACATGAAATCAGCACACGTACAACATTTATTTAATAGAGTTGGGTTTGGTATTTCCCCAAAAGAATTAGAACGTTTGTCTAAGAAAAGTAAACGAAAAATTATTGATGAAATCTTTCATTCATCAATAAAAACGACTCCTTTAAAAGTAGATCTTTCCTTTTTAAAAGGTCTAAAACCTGCTGATTTTAAAAATAAAGAAAGAAGAAAAGAGCTTCAAAAAATAAGTAGAAAAAAAGTAGATGATTTTTCTATTGCTTGGGTAGATAGAATTCTAAACCCTACAGAAATGTTTAGAGAAAAAATGACGCTTTTTTGGACAAATCATTTTGTCTGCGAGAGTAGAAACATTCTTTACGCACAAAATTATAACAACATGCTAAGAACAAATGCTTTTGGCAATTTTGCTAATTTCACTAAAATAGTTTCTAAAGAAGCGGCAATGTTAGCATATTTAAATAACAAACAAAATAAGAAGAAAAGTTCCAATGAGAATTTTGCAAGAGAATTAATGGAACTTTTCACCTTAGGACAAGGCAATTATACAGAAACAGATATTAAAGAAGCTGCCAGAGCTTTTACAGGTTATAACCATAATTTTAGAGGAGAATTTGTAATGCGTAGAAAACATCATGATGAAGGTGAAAAAACTTTTTTTGGTAAAAAAGGTAATTTTAATGGAGACGATATTGTACATATAATTCTAGCACAAAAACAATGTGCAAGGCATATATCAGAGAAAATATACAGTTATTTCGTAAATGAAAACATCAATAAAAATCATGTAGAAGAAATGACAACCGTTTTCTTTAAAGATTATAATATTGAAAAATTAATGCGTTTTGTTTTACTTTCAGATTGGTTTTATACTACTGAAAATATTGGAACGAAAATAAAATCGCCAGTAGAATTGTTAGCAGGAATTCATACAATAATTCCTTATAGTTTTGAAAAACCAAAACAAGTCTTATTGGTACAGCGTTTATTAGGGCAAACACTTATGCGTCCGCCAAATGTTGCGGGTTGGCAAACAGGAAGAAATTGGATTGATAGCAACACCTTAGTAAGACGTTTGCGATTGCCTTCTATTTTGTTGAATAATGCCGAAATTACGTATTCAGATACGGGAGACGAGGAAACCATGGTTACAGATTTAAAATCTAAAAGATTAAAAAGGAAAGCTTTTATAAAAACAAAAGTAGCTTGGGTTTCTTTTGAAAAGAACTATAAAGAATATTCAAATAAAGAGTTAATTCCGTTTGTTTTAACCTCAGAGATAAATTCTGGAACACAGCAATTATTGCTAAAAAATCTAAGCATACCAATGAAAGATTTTTGTGTGCAATTAATGTCATTACCAGAATACCAACTTTGCTAAATGTAGCATAGAAACCTCATTGAAAGTATACTTCACCTATTTAATAGGTACATTTAAAGAAACCATTTAGTAGCTATAAAAATAATAAAATCGAACCTATGAAACGTAGAGATTTTTTAAAACAGACCACTTTTGCTTCGAGCATGTTTTTTGTTCCGCAGTTTTTAAAAGCTTTTGAACAAATTGCAACAGAAAAATTTGGCAATAAAAAAATTGTAATTATTCAATTAAAAGGAGGTAATGATGGGTTAAATACGGTGGTCCCTTTTAGAAATGACATCTATTATCAACAACGAAAAAACATCGCTTTAAAAGAGAATGAAACCTTAAAAATTTCTGATGAAGTTGGCCTTCATAAAAGCCTACAAGCGTTGCATAATTTGTACGAAAAAGGTTTTGTAAGTATTATAAATAATGTTGGGTATCCGAACCCTAATTTATCACATTTTAGAGCTACAGATATTTGGCAAACAGCAAGCGATAGTCATCAGTTTTTACAAAATGGTTGGGTGGGTCGTTATTTAGACTTCACCAAAGGAACACCAACAAAAGCGATAGAAGTAGATGAATCTTTGTCTTTATTATTGAAAGGGAAAACACAAAACGGATTGGCAGTTACAGACTCTAAAACCCTGTACAATTCTTTACGAGAGCCTTTCTATAGAAATGTAATAAACGCGAATGCAGACGCACATTTAAGCGAACATAATTTGGGGTATTTATACACTACAATGATTGATGCAAAATCTTCTGCAAAGTATATTTTTGAAAAGACAAAGATAAAAGCTGCCTCCAATAATTATCCGAAGAACTTATTTGGAAAGCAATTAAAAACCATTTCTCAATTTATAAATTCCGGATTAGATACGCAGGTTTTTTATGCCGGTTTAACAGGCTTTGATACGCATGCCAATCAGCCAAATACACAAGCAAGATTGTTAAAAACATACGCAGAAAGTATGGAGGTTTTTGTTGACGATTTACAAAAAAACAACAATTTTGATGATGTACTAATTCTTACTTTTTCTGAATTTGGAAGACGTGTGCAGCAAAATGAGTCTCAAGGAACAGATCATGGTGCAGCAAACAATGTTTTTCTAATTGGTAAAAACTTAAAGAAACAAGGTTTGTATAATGATGTACCAAATTTAGCCAATTTAGATGCCAACGGAAACCTACAATATGAAGTTGATTTTAGAGAAGTTTACGCTACAATTTTAGACAAATGGTTGCAAGTTGATGATAAAGCAATTTTGAATAATAATTTTTCTAAATTAAAATTTGTCTAATAGTTTAGGTGCATAAAATAAACGCATTTACTGTTGTTAAAAGAAGATAAATTATCGCGATTAAAAATAGCTATTATTATAAAATCTGATACTTTTCCTTATAAAAATTTAAACACCATATTAAAATTAGGTAAGATGAAATCTTATGGCTATCTTTATCTTTAATTATTATTTTTGATTGTAACACTGCAATGAACAGAATAAAAAGAAAATATTTACATGGTTTTTATGAGACGCTAGTCCGTAGCTTGTTTTGTGCTTCTTTTTATTTTGCAATGTATAGAAAACGTAAAATTATCTTTGTGCATTAGTCAGGCATATCGAGTGTGCCTGAACAACTCTACTACATTATTTCTCACAGAAGATATTCAAAAAACATATTGAATACCTCTACTCGCATATAGAATAGTGTATTAATTTAGGGTTTACGAAGATGTTCTTTTTTTACATAAACTTAAAATAATAATATCATGGCTGTATTAAGAAAAAAGCTTACAAAAGCAGAATTAAACGACAAAAAGCAAGAAAAAATTCTAAAGAAATTAGAAGATAAAAAAATGAAGAAACGCAAATCTAGAGCGTAATTATTTTTAATGAAATAAACAAAAAAGGCTGTAAATATAGATTTACAGCCTTTTTTATTTAATGATACTTTACTTTTCGAATAATACGCAGCGTTTCTTTATATTTTATGTAAGTAGACTCTTCTTCTAAGTTTTTTATATAACTCTTTGCCATTTTAAGTTGTTCTTCAGCATCTAAAAAACCATGTAAATAACAAATTAAATAATTTGTTGGCAAACGTAAAACCTCTTCCTGCTCTGTTAAAGAAAGCAATTTGTTTTGTTCAATTTTTCGAACAATTAAATTGCAATTATTATAAATATCAACCATAACTTCATTCTTAAAAACCGGTGGCTGAAAAAGAAATTCTCTTACAATATCATGTTTTCCGTTTTCTTTAAAGTGAATAATTGTTTTCTCTAAAGGAAAGTATTCCTCTTGCTTTTCTAAACCTAGATAAATATATTCGGTAATAATAAAAGACTTCTTATTATAGGTAATCTGCACATCATCTAACGCAGAAAAAAAGAGTTGAACTTGCTCATTTATCAACTCTATATCTACTCTAGAGAAGTAAACTTCGCCATTAATAATCTTTTGTTCTCCTGCCCAACACACTACAAATTGCTCGTTAAAAACCTTGTATTGTGGATTGTACTCTGGTTTATGATTCTTAATAAAATCGAAAACGCCATCTAGCGTTAATTCTATATTATTACTTGCATTTTTTTCAATGGCTGCAACTGTTTCTTTATTGGTGTTTTTAAGTACAAAATTATCTCCTAAAAAAGGCATAGAATTACTACCTCTTCTATAAAAAATGGTATCTTTTCTATATTTCCAAGCATTTTTAAGTAACGAAGTAATTTTGTTATTCGGATAAATAGTTACCAAACCAATTACTTTATGACGAGGCAAACTAGGAAAACGAACATTCTCATATTCAATCTTTGGTGGATTTTTCAAATACGCATTTACCAAGTTTTGTATTTTACTATCGTCAAAAAAATCGACTCCAAGAATCTTATTTTCTTCATCTTCGACACCAATTATAATGTAAGAATTGTTGAACGGATTCGAGTTTGAAAATGCACAAATATGCTTTAAGAACTTCGCTTTTCCATCTTTAGAATCAAAAGATAATTTTTGCTTTTTGTCATAAAAACTGTTCTCATCATTGTGAGAAAGTAAGTTTTTAATTAAAAGGCGTTTGTTTATCACAAGAACTTAGTTTTTATTCATAATCGTTGCACTTGCTTGTGCTGTTGGGTATACTATTAAATCTTCGATATTTACATGATACGGTCTTGTTACCACAAAATGAATAATATCTGCAATGTCTTCTGCTTGTAACGCTTTATAGCCAGCATATACATTTTTAGCTTTTTCTGTATCTCCCTTAAAACGAACTTCTGAAAATTCTGTTTCTACAGCTCCTGGATGAATTGCCGAAACACGAATATTATGTTTATTCAAATCGATTCTCATTGCCTTATTTAAGGCATTTACAGCATGTTTAGAAGCACAGTATACATTTCCATTCGGGTACACTTCTTTCCCTGCAATAGAGCCAATATTTAAAATAAAACCACTATTTCTTGCAATCATTTGAGGAAAAATTGCTTTCGAAACATATAACAATCCTTTTACATTGCTATCTAACATAGCATCCCAATCATCTATATCTCCATCTTGTATAGAAGACAATCCGTGGGCATTACCGGCGTTATTAATTAAAATATCTATTCTTTTAAAATTTTCTGGAAGCGATTTTATTGCATTTTCTACTTCATTTCTTTTAGAAACATCAAATTGCAAAGTAGTAACTTCTGTTAATTCACTTAATTCTTTTTGAATTTTTTCTAAACGATCTGCCCTTCTTCCGCAGAGAATTAATCGAATATTATTTTTTGCAAAAATTTCTGCTGTTGCTTTTCCAATACCAGATGTTGCGCCTGTTATAAATGCTGTTGGTTTCATACGTTATTTTAAATACTTAATTAAAAGAGAAATAGGATTAACGATTAAGTTTCGACTGCGCCAAACCCGACCTAAAATTATGAAAACAAAAGATGACAAGGGGTTCTAAAAGAAGATATTTTTCATAAATTATGAACAAGAAAAAACCGTCCTCCTCAGGACGGTTCCTCTTTCAATTGGTTATTATGAAGTAACCAACCAAAAATCAACTAACCAAACTTTATTTTAAATTTCTTCTAACCTTTGTTTTTCTTTCTATTTTAGTACGTTTTCTATCTGAATTCCTTACAACAGATTTCGCACTTTTTTCTATTTTGCTACTCTTTAAATATTGAATGAAACCTCTTCCTTTAAAATCATACGTTGTTTCCGAGTCTACGTTGTATAGACGAATCTTTCCATCATTTATAACGCTCAATTCAAACTCTTCAATATCTCCGCCATCATAATTAAGTGTTACGATTTTTAGGTCTTCATAACCCGTTACATCAAACACTTCATATCCGCCAACGTAGCTCCAATTTATATTTGCAATTTGTGTGCCAAAGTTGTCTTGAGAACTATAAAATGTTGTTATATTTTCTGGCGTAAATTGTAGGTAATTCTCCGCATCAAAAGCATTCGGAACTCCACCCGTTGTAGTTGTTTTTTCCCAAGCTGCATACTCTTGTAGAAAGTACTCTATGTTTTCATAAAACAACTTGTCATAGTCGAATGTATTTGTTTGGTACCCAATTAAAAAATAGGTAACATTTTGTCTATAATTATACAATCTAATTTCATTGTTAGAAGTAACTGTTACTTCAAAATCGTTTCTACCATCTAAATCGTGATTCGTTTCCAAAACTCCCGAGAAAGTATTATAACTTCCAACATCTATTCCTAACCCGTTTCCCGTAAAACCAATATCTGCAATGTTGTTGTTTGCATATAATGTTCCGTTTAAAAAAGACATTGTAAATGCTTTGGTTACAAAAGGAATTTCTCCGTTACCAATTGTTCTGTGATAATCTACATACCACAAGTCGTAACCAGAAACAACTTCTTCTAAAGAGGTTTCGTTGTCTCTAAAGTCGTCTTCAAAAACTGTGGTACATGAGCTTAATAATGCTCCTGTGATGATAAATGTAAAAAGTAGTTTTAAAGATTTCATACGCTGTAGTTTTAATGTTACAGTTACAAATATTCAAAATACGTGCCAAAAATAAAACCGCTAATAATTTAGCGGCTTACGTACTATTAATTAGGTGTTTAATTATTTTCTATTTGCAGATGGAAAGGCTACAGCTTGAACTTCTTTTATATTTAAAATCTTAAAAAACACTGTTTTTTTTCCTTTTTTATAACTAAGAATAGCTTCATTATCTTTTAAATCAAAAGGGAATTTCTCTAAATTAGGTGGTGTATTTTGAAATTCTTTAGCAGGATCTGCATCTAATATGATATCGTTCTTTTGTTTTTTTGATGTTGAAAAATGACCAATTAATTGTAATTTATCGTCTAATTGTATCACCTCTACTTTGGTGATTTTATTTTGAAAATATAAAGAATCAAAATTAATGGATGCAGCATTTTTTAAATGAATTTCTAACTTAGTGCCAGTAACTCCTGGTTGCCCACCAACCCAATTATTATAAACTGCTTGTTCTACTTTAAATGACGGATTTTTAACAAACTTATTACTTCCACATTGAGAAAAACTTACTATAATAGTTAAGATTGATAAAATTTTCATAATTTTCATTTTCTGAGGTTTCTATAAATTATTTCAAATGCTATGCCAAGATAAAATAAAATCCACTCAATTGAGCGGATTTTATTCTTTTCAAATCAAAATTATTCTTATTGTTTACTTCCTAACAACAACAATTCATTCACCAAAATCTCTGTAACATATCTTTTTTCACCTTCTTTAGTATCATAAGATCTATTGGTTAATTTTCCTTCTACAGCAATTTCCTGTCCTTTATTTACATAGTTTTCTACCACAGTAACCAAGCCGCCTTTAATAATAATGTTGTGCCAATAAGCACGTTCTACTTTGTTGCCATCTTTGTCTTTGTAACTGTCATCTGTTGCCATAGAAAATTTTGCCATTTTGTTCCCATCTTTAAAGGTTACTATTTCTGGTTCTTGACCTAATCTACCAATTAACTGTACTTTGTTTCTTAACGTATTCATAAGATAAGTTTTTTAAACACTTTTATTTGAAGTGTAATTTATAATTTGTTTTTGTCAATTTGTTTGACACTGCAAAGTTGCGACACAACCCTAGTTTTATTCGGTTACAAAACAATTACTTTCGGTTGTAATTATTTGTAGTCGTTTGTAAACGGATAATTTAATGTATCTTTACAAAATGGAAACAAGAGAATGTTTAGAATGTAAAGAACCCGTAAAAGGTAGAGTAGATAAGAAATTCTGTTCAGATTATTGTAGAAACGCACATAATAATAGCGTACATAAAGACAGTAAAAATCTCATTAGAAACATTAATAATCGACTTCGAAAAAATTATAAAATTTTATCTGAATTAAATGTTTCTGGTAAAATGAAAGTAACAAGAACCAAATTATATGACAAAGGTTTCGATTTTCAGTTCTTTACCTCCATCTATAAAACAAAAACGGGGAACACTTATTTCTATATTTATAATGAAGGATATTTAGCTTTAGAAAATGATACTTTTTTATTAATTCGGAAAGAAAAATAATTATTTCCAGGTATTTCCCTCTACTTTCATCGCAGCTTTTAAAACATCTTTCTGACTTAATTGTCCTATTAACTTTCCGTTTTCTACAACAGGAAATCTTCTTCTATGAGACGAAATAAACTTAAATGCAGCATCAAAAATATTCATATTTTTGTCAATGGTATCCACACCTCTAACCATGTATTTTCCTACAGTATTATTTGTATCCGAAGGCATGTTGTAATATTTACTTTCAGAAATATGTTTGATACAATCGGTTTCAGAAATAATACCAACCAATTCATTTTTATCATTTACAACCGGTCCTCCAGAGATCTTATGCGTAATTAACTGCTCTATTACATGATCTAAAGAATCTTCCTCTTTAAAAGTAATTAAGTTTATAGTCATATAATCTGACACTAAAATCTGTGCTTCGTCCTTTTCTTGATTGGTTTCTCTTTTTCCTTGAAAACTCTTAATTCCCATAATAATAGTAGTTTAGTTCGAATGAAAGTTAGCAAATTTTCTGACACTTATTACTTTTGATCAAAGTTTTTTTTATTTCATACATTTATAGAAATAAATTTTTCTCATGAAAAGATTCTCTACCATAATTTCTGTACTCATAATGTTAGGAGTAATTTATTGGAGTTTTGCCGATTTAAAGCCGTCTTTACCTTCCAATAAAACAATCTTAGGAACAGATTTCTCTATAGATAACGCCCTTCATCATCTAAAAGAAATTAGTAAAGAAGCGCATTTTGTAGGCTCTGAAGAACATAAAAAAGTTCAGCATTATATTGTTACTGAATTGCAAAAAATGGGATTTGAAACAGAAATTCAAACACAAACAGCCATCAATAAAAAATGGTTTGCAGCAACTACAGCAGAAAATATAATTGCAAAACTAAAAGGTACAAGTTCAGAGAAAGCATTAATGCTACTAACGCATTATGATTCGAATCCGCATTCTTCTCTGGGCGCAAGTGATGCTGGTTCTGGTGTTGTTACTATTTTAGAAGGTTTAAGGGCTTATTTAGCAAAGAAAGAAACACCTAAAAACGATATTATTATTCTAATTTCTGATGCTGAAGAATTAGGTTTATTAGGCGCGCAGGCATTTGTAGACAACCATCCTTGGACCAAAGATATTGGTTTGGTTTTAAATTTTGAAGCTCGTGGAAGCGGTGGCCCAAGTTATATGTTGATGGAAACCAATGGAAAAAACAGCAAATTACTCTCGGAATTTTTAGCAACTAAACCCAACTTTCCTGCAGCAAATTCTTTGATGTATTCTATCTATAAAAAATTACCAAATGATACCGATTTGACTGTTTTTAGAGAAAAATCTGATATCAATGGCTTTAATTTTGCCTTTATTGGCGATCATTTCGATTATCATACGGCACAAGATTCTTATGAACGTTTAGACAGAGAAACACTTTTACATCAAGCAGATTATTTTACAACTTCTTTAAATTATTTTTCAAATTCAGATTTAACAAACTTAAATTCAGAGGAAGATTTTGTGTATGTAAATTTTCCGTTTGTAAAATTAGCAACCTTTCCTTTTTCTTGGGTTTTTCCAATGGCTATTATTTGTACAATCATTTTTATCATCTTATTATTTTTCGGATTTACTTCAAATAAAATTGATGCAAAAGGAATTTTCAAAGGTTTCATTCCGTTTTTAGTTTCATTGGTTTTGTGTGGCGGTATTTCATTCGGATTGTGGCAGTTATTGTTACTAATTCACCCACATTATAATGACATTTTACATGGTTTCACCTACAATGGCTACCAATATATTGCTGCATTTGTATTTTTGAATTTGTGGTTGCTTTTTACTATTTACAGACGCACAGCTAAAGAAGAGAAAACGACCAATTTATTAATTGCACCAATCTTCTTTTGGCTCGTTATTAATTTTATAATTAGTAGCTTTTTAAAAGGTGCTGGCTTTTTTATAATTCCGGTTATTTGTGCGCTTTTAATTTTAGCAGTGGCTATTTTCTTGAATTTAGAAGACAAATCAAAACGAATTTTATTCACTTTTTTATCGATTCCAACCATTTATATTTTTGCGCCATTGGTAAAAATGTTTCCGGTGGGTTTGGGGTTAAAAATTCTATTTGTTAGTGCTATTTTTATTGTGTTGGTTTTTGGGTTGATGGTGCTCTCCTTTCATCAAAAAAAATCTTTTTGGACACAAAAATGGGCGGGATTTTTAGCGCTTTTATTTTTAGGAATTGCAACCTATAATAGCGGGTTTTCTATTGACAATAAGAAACCAAACAGTATGGTTTATGTTGAAAATTTTGATACTAAAACTGCTTATTATGGAACCTATAACACAACATTAGATAGTTATACAGCACAAGTTTTTAATGGTGATTTCACAAAAGGAGGTCTTGAAAATGCAGAAACAAAAAGCAAATACAATACTCGTTTTAAATATTCTAAAAAAACAGCTTTTAAGAACATACCAACGTCGGAAATTAATATCGAATTAGATACTTTAATTGGTGAAAAACGTTTTTTAGAATTGATTGTTTCTCCGAAAAGAAAAATTAATAAGTTAGAGTTTATCACAAAAAATAAATTGACTTTACAACAGTTTAAAGTAAATGATGTGTTGGTAAACGATGGAAAAAAATATCGTTTAGAAAGCGGCACTTTTCTAGTATATCATTTAGGAAATAACGACAAAGAGGTAACACTTTCTTTTACTGTGGATGTTGGGCAAGAATTAGAACTTATTTTAAATGAAATTTCTTACAATCTACTTTCTAATAAAAACTTTCATCTAAAACCAAGATCAGAGGAAATGATGCCAATGCCTTTTGTTACTAATGATGCCATTATGACTTCTAAAAAACTGAAGTTATAATAATTGAATAAAAAAATTACGTGGTAGCTACAAGTAACAAAAGCGTATTAACTAGTCTAGCCCTGATTGAAACGGCATCCTTTTTACCTTTTTCGGTAAAAAGATATAGTGGAAAGCAGGAAATAGCTTCTAATAACAAAAAGTATTACCATTAAATTTAAAGCATAAAAAAAGCATTCTAGAAAATTAGAATGCTTTTTAAAATTGTATTAAGTAGTATTTTAGTCTATTTCAGAAACTCTTAGTGTATTTACCATACCCTTTGCTTCAACTGGCATAGAGGTAAGATTAATCATTAAATCTCCTTCTTTAACATATCCTTTTTCCTTAGAAAGTCTGTTAATGTCTACAACTGTATCATCTGTGCTTAAGTTCTTATCGTAATAAAAAGCAGTTACACCCCAAAGTAAGTTTAATTTTCCTAAAATTCTTCTTTCAGATGAGAATGCTAATATTTTAGATTGTGGTCTCCAAGCAGATATTTGAAACGCTGTATACCCACTATTTGTTAAGGTAGAAATTGCAGTTGCATCGATATCATTTGCCATTAAAGCGGCATGATGACAAACAGCTTTTGTAATGAATCTATTGGTTCTAATATGAGGTGCATCTAACGGCACTTTAATCATTCTAGAGTTTTCTACAGCTTTAATAATCTCTGCCATTTTTTGAATTACTCTAATAGGGTGTTTCCCTACAGAAGTTTCACCAGAAAGCATTACGGCATCTGCACCGTCCATAATAGAATTGGCAACATCATTAACCTCTGCTCTTGTTGGTACAGCATTGTCAATCATTGTTTCCATCATTTGCGTTGCAATAATTACAGGAATTCTTGCTCTTTTTGCACGTCTTACTAATTTCTTCTGAATTAATGGAACGTCTTGCATCGGAATTTCTACACCTAAATCTCCACGAGCAACCATTAAACCATCACAATAAGGAATTAAAGAATCTATATTTTCTACAGCTTCTGGCTTTTCTATTTTTGCAATTACAGGAACTCTATAATCTGAATGCTCATCTATAAGATCACGTAACATTCTTAAATCTTCTGGCGTTCTTACAAAAGAAAGTGCCATCCAATCTACATTTAAGCTCAATGCAAAAATTGCATCTTCTTTATCTTTTTTAGTTAATGCTGGTAAAGAAATTGCTGTATTTGGTAAGTTTACTCCTTTTTTAGAATTTAAAGGACCCCCAACAATTGTTTTTACAACTACTTCTTTGTCTTTGTCTGTAGAAACTACTTCAAAAAGTAATTTCCCATCATCTACCATAATTTTCTCTCCAACTTTTACGTCTTTAGGAAAACGCTGATACGTCATAAATGCTTTTTTATTAGTACCAATACATTTTTCTGTGGTAAAAGTAAAAAGGTCTCCGTCATTTAAAACAACACCTTCCTCCATTACACCAACACGTAATTTTGGTCCTTGTAAATCTGCTAAAATGGCAACATTATAACCATTTTCTTCGTTAATTTCTCTAATTGTTTTTACAGTCTTCTTAACATTTTCATATTCTGCATGTGAGAAATTAATTCTAAAAACATTTACACCTTCTTTGGCTAAATTTGTTAAAATTTCTTTTGAATCTGTTGCCGGACCTAAGGTTGCAACTATCTTGGTTTTTTTATAATCTGTCATATTAAAATATTAAAAAGTCTTTAGACTTTAATGTGTTTTTATCTATTGAATAAGAGGTAATAATCTGTTCAATATTTTTAATTTTACTTACTGCGCTTTCAACATAATCTGCAGCGACTTCCCCAGAAATTTTAATAAAAAAATCTACTTTTTTCTTTTCTGGAATTAAGTATGTTCTTGTTTCTGTTGTTAACAGCAATCCGTTTGATTCTGTTAGGTTTTCTCTTTTAGAACTATTGGCTATTAAAAACCAATCAAAGTCGTATTTTTTACTAGAGAAATTAAAGATAGAAAATGATGCGCTATCTTTATCGTTCTCAAATTCTAAATTTTTTTGAGATTTAGAAAAGTGTGTGTTTAAATTTTTATTAAGTAAATACGCTAGCTTGTAGTCTTCTAAAGCTGTATGAATACCTATTAAAGAATATTCTTCTTCAGAAAAATCATCTAAACCTAAAGCATGAATTTGCATACGTTGTAAATTTACTCTTAGTTTTTTAATCTTGCTAAATTACTAATAGTTTACGAGTATTCTAAGTTATTTTAACGAAAACGTTATCGCTTTAATCTAAAGAAATTTGATTTTGGAAAGCGAAATACACTCTTTTTGAAGCTTGTTCTTCTGCTTTTTTCTTAGAAGTAGCTCTTCCTTTGGCTATTTGCTCGCCATCGATACTTATCTTAACACTAAAATGCTTTATAGGGTCATTGCCAGAATCTTCATACGTATCAAAAGTATATTTTTTCTTTTGTTTTTGGCACCACTCTATAATTAAGCCTTTGTAACTTGTAATTTTACCTTCTAGTTTTTCTATATCTACGTAAGGTACAATTACATTCTTGTAAATAAATTTCTGACAAAAATTATATCCTTTGTCTAAATAAATAGCACCTACTAAAGCCTCAAAAATATTACCATGAATATTGTCGCCAACACTGCCTTGGTCTATGTTACTTTTTACAAACCGAATTAGGTCTAAGTCTTTTCCTAATTCATTTAAATGTTCTCTACTTACAATTTTAGAGCGCATTTGCGTTAAATACCCTTCTGTACCTGTAGGAACTTTTTTATATAAATATGCAGCAATTACAGAACCTAAAATAGAATCTCCTAAAAACTCTAAACGTTCGTAATTAATAGGAATTCCCTTTCGATCTAACATTTGAATAGATCTGTGAGTAAACGCCTTTTTATATTTATTTATTTTTCTTGGAGAAAAATTAAGTAATTTTTTTAATTCGTTATGAAATTCTGCATCCTCTTTAGAATGAGACTGAACTATTTTACGAATAAAATTCATATACTACTCATCTAATTTCTTAAAAGCTACACATGCATTATGCCCTCCAAAACCAAAAGTATTACTCATTGCAACCTTAATATCTCTCTTTTGAGGCTTATTTAGGGTTAAATTTAACTCTGGGTTAATTTTCTCATCAATATGTTGATGGTTAATTGTAGGCGGTACAATACCGTGTTCCATTGCTAAAATAGAAGCAATAGACTCTATAGCACCAGCAGCACCTAATAAGTGGCCAGTCATAGATTTTGTAGAATTGATGTTAATATTCTTAGCATGATCTCCAAAAACAGCTGAAATTGCTTTCAATTCTGCAACGTCTCCAAGCGGAGTAGAAGTACCATGTGTATTAATATGATCTACATCTTCTGGTTTAATACCAGAATTTTCTAAACAGTTTTTCATCACAGCAATTACACCAATTCCTTCTGGATGTGGTGCAGTAATGTGATACGCATCAGAAGACATTCCTCCTCCAATTACCTCTGCATAGATTTTTGCACCTCTTGCTTTGGCGTATTCGTACTCTTCTAAAACGAGTGCTCCTGCGCCTTCTCCTAAAACAAAACCTTCCCTAGTTGCATCAAATGGTCTCGAAGCAGTTTCTGGTGTATCGTTTCTAGATGATAATGCTTGCATAGAACTAAAACCTCCAACACCCGCAATTGTAATTGCAGCCTCAGAACCTCCTGTAACAATAACGTCACAATATCCTAAACGAATATAGTTAAGTGCATCTATCATAGCATTTGCTGAGGATGCACAAGCAGAAACCGTTGTATAATTTGGCCCCATAAATCCGTTTTTAATAGAAATATGACCTGGTGCAATATCTGCAATCATTTTTGGAATGAAGAAAGGGTTAAACCTCGGACTTCCATCACCAGCAGCGTAGTCTAAAACCTCATTTTGAAAAGTTTCTAAACCACCAATTCCGGCTCCCCAAATAACACCAACACGCAACTTATTTATCGTGTCTAAATCTAATTTAGAATCTGCAATTGCTTCATCTGAAGCAACCATTGCATATTGCGTAAATCGATCCATTTTACGGGCATCCTTACGATTTATAAAATCGGTAGCGTTAAAGTTCTTCAACTCACATGCGAAACGAGTTTTGAACTTGGAGGCATCAAAATGCGTTATAGGCGCAGCTCCGCTAACTCCGTTAACTAAAGCGTTCCAATATTCTTCAATATTATTTCCTATGGGCGTTAATGCTCCAAGTCCAGTGACTACAACTCGTTTTAATTGCATATAATATAAATATTACTTTTTAGCTTCTTCTATATAACTTACTGCTTGACCTACAGTTCCAATATTTTCTGCTTGATCATCTGGAATTTGGATATCAAATTCTTTTTCGAATTCCATGATTAACTCAACAGTATCTAAAGAATCTGCTCCTAAATCATTTGTGAAGCTAGCTTCTGTTGTTACTTCGTTATCGTCAACGCCTAATTTGTCTACGATAATCGCTTTTACTCTTGATGCAATGTCTGACATAATTTTTTATTTTAAATTTTAAATCTGGGCAAAAATACAATTCTTATTAATTATAACTAATTTTTGTCCGTAAAATGATCATTAAAAGTAAAGAAAATAATTTAATCTTTACCTAAAAGAATCACTTTGTTAATAATTATTCCTTTTTTTGTAGCTTAGAAAGATAGATATGAAGCGTATTGTTATTTTTGCATCTGGTTCTGGATCGAACGCAGAGAATATTATTAAGTTTTTTAATCACACTAAGACCGCTACCGTTACTAACGTATTATGTAACAATGAACATGCCAAAGTATTTGACAGATGTAAGAGGCTAGAAATAAACTGCTTACACTTTAATAAAGATGATTTTTCTGCTACAAATAAAATTTTAAACCTCTTAAAAAATGAAGCAGATTATGTAATTTTAGCTGGTTTTTTATGGCGAATTCCGCAGAAAATTGTTGCTGCTTTTCCGAATAAAATCATTAATATTCACCCTGCATTATTGCCAAAATATGGCGGAAAAGGAATGTACGGAATGCACGTTCATATTGCCGTAAAAGAAAATAATGAAAGCGAAACTGGCATTACAATTCACTACGTAAATGAAAATTATGACGAAGGAGCCATTATTTTTCAAGCAAAAACGCAATTAAATGAACAAGATACCCCAGAAACGATCGCAGAAAAGATTCATTTATTAGAACAACGCTACTTTCCGAAGGTAATAGAAGAAGTAATTTTAAGTACAAATGAGTAAAAAAAAGTTTTATGTAGTCTGGAATGGACGAAAAAAAGGAGTTTTTACTTCTTGGAAAGTCTGTAAGAAACAAATTGATGGTTTTGAAGGTGCACAATACAAATCTTTTGCAGATTTAAGTGAAGCTGAAACTGCAGCTACTAAAAAATATGAAGATTATGTAGGTAAGAATACTAAAAAACCAACGTTGTCTTCTTCTGAAAAAGCAAAATGTGGCCAACCAAATTTAGAAAGTATCTCTGTAGATGCTGCCTGTGCTGGTAATCCTGGGAAAATGGAATACAGAGGTGTGCTAACGCACAACAAGCAAGAAATTTTTAGAAAAGGCCCTTATAAAAAAGGTACGAATAATATTGGTGAATTTTTAGCTTTGGTACATGGTATTGCTCTTTTAAAAAGTAAAAACAAAGAAAACATTCCTATTTATTCGGATTCTAGAATTGCCATGAGCTGGATAAAACAAAAAAGGTGTAAAACCAATATGCATTTCGATGCTTCTAATAAAGAGCTATTAGAGCTCATAAAAAGAGCAGAAAATTGGCTGAAAGAAAATACTTTTAAAAACCCCATTTTAAAATGGGAAACCAAAGCTTGGGGAGAAATACCTGCAGATTTTGGAAGGAAGTAAAAGCCCATCCCAACCTTACCAAAGAGAAAGAGCTCAAATCTTTATGGAAATTATAATTTTTATTAATTAACTGTAGTTTTTGGTTTACTAATAACTAAAAACTGAAGACTGAAACTACAAATTATACCCAATAGAAAACATAAATATTCTAGGTAAAATAAATGTTCTACTGTCTGAAACTAGATAATCTGAAAAGCGATTGCTTTGTTTAAATTGTGCATTGAACATATTTTGTGCAGTAATTTTATAAGACCAAGCACTATCTTCTTTTTTATAAGACAAGGTTGCATTTGCTATTTCATAAGTGTTTTTCTGACCTAAATCTTTATTTTCGTAAATACTCTTTTTGTAATCAAAATTGAAAATAAAGCCCTCTAAAAAATCATAATCTACAGTTACAAAAGGTTCTGTTGTTATAAATTTAGAAGTATTGTTACTAGAAATAAAACGTCCAATATCTCTACTTACTCCAAGTTCTATTGTTGGAAAATTATCGAACATCGTTTCGAAACCAACTTCATAATTATAACTATTATTTTTATTGGTTTGAATGTTACTATCTATTTCTTGTATGTAACTAGCGTTATTAAAACCAACATCAAATTTATATTTTATGCTTTTTATACTTTTTTCTAAATGCACAGTTCCTCTTAAATCTTCCGACGGATTGCTAAATAATTTCGCTGTTAAAAATTGATTAATTCTTTGAGATGCATCTGTATTATTAACATCAAAAGCAACTGTATTTCTAACACCTTGTATTTGTTTGTTGTAATTTAAGTTCACAAATAGCATTAAACCTCTGTATAAACTAAATCTGCTATAATAAATTCTTGCATTGTGGTATAAGCTATTTTCTAAATCTTCATTTCCTTTAAAAACAGAGTTGTAAGACTGTAAATAAAACCTGTTTGCAAATCTACTAGCATCAGAAAAAGAAGTTTTTAAATTGTAATTTATAGTAATTTTCTTAGATTTATTAGACTCAATTTTTGCTGAAAAATCTGGTAAAACCACCCATTTGTTTTTCGTGGTTTGGATTTGTTGGTTTACTTTCCAATTGTAATTGTGTAAAAAAGCGCCTTGTTTAAAAGTGAAAATACCCGTTCTAAACTTGTAATGAATTCCTGCAAACAAATCATTCAATTTAAAATTTACATCGTTGCCAAAACCACCTGAAGAAAAATTGTTGTTATTGCCATTGTCTAATTGCTGAAAATCGTTTGTAAAAAAATCTTCATTTAAAAACTTATTACCAGCTGTAGTATAAATATGGTTGCTATTATTTAACTCCCAAAAATACTTAAAAACAGCATCTATATTTTGTTCTTTGGTGTTTTTTTCTTGTAAAATTCTTAATAAATTCTGATTATTATCCGCAGGAATTAAACCTTGTAAAATTGGGTTTTTCGTTTCCCAAAAAGAGTTGTTGTTGTTTTTATCATAAATATAATTTACAATTGAAGAAAACGTATGCTTATCATTTTGTCTTTTATGCCATTCTATATTTTGGTTGATGTATGTTGCTGTTAAATTTCTATCTGTAGTAATTGTATTAGAAGTAGCATTTACCAAAGAAGTTAAACGATTGACATTTGCATTATTCGTTCTTTTTACTTGTGTTCTTACATACCATTTTTCTTGAGAATTTGGTGTATATTCTATATTCAAATTACCAATACCTAACAAGTTATCTGCATTGGTTTTATTGGTTCTTTCTTCTGTAAACGTATTATACTCATTAAAATCTTCTACAAAACTACTCGTATTTGTATTTGAAAAGATAGCAAAACCAGCAATATCTAATTTAGAAGTCGCTGTTTTAGAAATGTTTAATGCTCCAAATTTTTGTTTACTTACCAAAACATCATTGCTTTCCATAAATTGTGAAAAAGCACCACCTTTCCAATCAAAATTACCACTAAAAATGGCATTAACACCACCAGAGAAACTCATGTAATCTCGAAATGTAAATGTCTTTTCGCCAAGATTATTAATATTCCCAATAAAATTCACGTTTATTTTAGGTGCATAATAGAATAAATTTGTACTCGTTTTGTAAAAATCTTCGTTACCTTTCCCTACTTCAACATCACCAAAAACAAAGCGTTTTTTATCTTCTTTTAATTTGATGTTCATTGCCATTTCATCAGAATCTGTTAATCCCTTTAAAAATGAAACTTCGTTGTAATTGTCTATTACTTCTACATTCCCAACGGCATCTGCAGGAATGTTTTCTACGGCAAGTTTCGAATTTCCACCAAAAAACTTTTTACCATCTACCAGCATTTGGGTTACTTTTTTACCTTGTACAGTAACTCTACCATTTTTATCTACCTCAACACCTGGTAATTTTTTTAACACATTTTTTAATTTTCGCTCAGAACCATCAATAAATTTATCGGTTTTATAAGTAGTGGTATCGCCTCTAACCGTTACAGGCATTTCTATTACAATTTCATCTAAACTTTCTGAAGATTGTTGCAATACAAAATCTTTTTTGGTGTTTTTAAGCGTAATAAATTGATAATCTATGGGTTTGTACCCCAAATAAGAAATACTTATGTTAATCGTGTCTCCTTTTGCCAATTGCAAACGATAAAAACCCTCGTTGTCTGTAATGGCAAATTGCAAATTTTTAGAGACATCTTTGGGTTTTGCAATTACATTTGCATAGGGCATTGGGTTTTGTAAACTATCTTTTACAAAACCTGTTAAGGTTACTTTTTGGGAATAACTAAAACTTGAAATTGCAAATACTAAAATAATTAGGAGTTTCTTTTTCATAAATATAGTTATTATTTTTCTATGTTTTTCCATATAGCAGCTCCTCTTTCTCTAGATTCTCCAGCTGTTATTTTTTCGCCTTTTGTTGGTTTATTAATACTAATTTTATCTTTAGGATTTAATATTATTTCTGATACACTAATTGTTCTTTTAGACATTTCTACCAAAATAACCAAGCCAGGTAATCCATTGTATTTTAAAGGACCAAAACTCACTGGTATTTCTGGTGTAAACCAAACTATCGGTTTCATTTTTCTGTTTTTAGAGGTTATATCTATGGCTTTATAACATACATAATTTCCTATTTTTTTTAGATTCTTGCGTTATTTTCCACTTTTTGGGTTCAATTTCTATCAACATTAATTCTCCAAAAGTGCTACTTTCATTAAAGTATTCTTTAGTTTCGGTGTTTTTGTAATATATATTGTCTCCACCAGCAAAAGTTCTATTTACATTATAGGTTGCCTTTCCATCATTCTGCATTTTATCTTCTACAAAATATAAAGATTCGTTATTGTTGAATTCTAAAAATGCTTTTACATCTGGCGTGTTTTCAAAAATATCTCTCATCCATTTGTCCATTTTAACATTTTTGGTTTTTAAGTTTTTGGATATCGAATCTATTTTCTCTTTTGTATAAGACTCCATAGAAACTACATACGTTACTTTACCACTTAATTGTTGAGAAAGAACCGTTAGCGAACAAAATGATAAAATAAATAGAAAAATAAATTTCATAGCTGTTTTTTATAGATGATTTATTATTTTTAATATCAAAATTAGTTTCTTCTGTTTTCATACATTTTTTTACTAAGAATATTAAATTCTTCTAAAGTTATTTTTTTACCTTTAATAGGTTTTTTAATCTCAACATTCTTATTAATCAAATTTATTTTAGATGCTTTAATTATTAAATTACCTTCTTGTAATTCTAATATTAAACCGGGTAAACCGTTGAATTCATTAGGTCCAAAATTATATGGTAGTTCTGTTGTATACCAAGCTATAACCTCTACTTTATTTTTCCCTTTTGAATTTTCTACCTCTTTAAAAGTGGTAGCTTTGTAACAAACATAACTATCTATTTTTTTTCTTTCTTGAGTTAACTCCCATTTTACTTGTGAAACATCAATAATAAACAGTTGACCATAAGCTTCTTTTTGGTTTAAAGTTTCTTTTGTTTTTTTATTTGTGTAATAAGAACCATTTCCCATTATTATTCTAGTAAAATTAATCTTTCTTTCATTTATTTTAAGTCTTTTTTCTTCTTCGAAAATAGATTCATTCTTATTAAATTTCAACTTAAAATTAATACTATTTTGATTTTTCATATTAGAAATTATCATCTTTTTCATATTTTCCGATCCTTTCATTTTTTTAGCGATTGAATCTAATTTACTTTCATTTACTAACATATTTACTTCATAGTTTATTTCACCAGTATAAATTTGTTTTTGGCTGTATGAGTTAATACTTAATAAAAAGTAAGCACAAATAATTAAAATTTTTATTTTCATTTTTTGTTTTTTGTTTTTTGTTTTTAAAATTGAGGCACTTTGTTAGTGCCTCAATCAATTATATAATATACTTTAAATCTCAATTTAAAGCTTATTCTCTGTTCTTTTAATTCATACAAGTATCGTATGCTGCTGCCCAAACATTGAAACGTTGTTCATACGTCATTGTACGTCCTTCGGCTTCTGCCAAAGCATCAGAAAATCTTTCAGTCAAATCAGCAGACTCCTAACAATCAAATAAGGCCATATCGTTGGTTAAAGTTTCTTTATTCGATGTTGTTGCATTTATAAAGGTACTTCCTGTTGCTAGCACAAATACTAGACTTAAAATTAATTTTCTCATTATAATGTATTTTAAAACCCAATTATATTTTTAGGTTTATTAATTAAAATTTTGAGATTTTACCTGAGTAAACCAATTTAAAATTCTCTAAAAAATTAGTAGAAAAAGCAGTACTTTTGTAATACTTCCTCTGTTTGTTGTTGTTTATTTACATAAGCATTTGTTTAAGTGATACATTTATTTAGTAATTTTTATATTTCTTTTAACCACAAATGGAGGTTTTATTATTTTTTATAATAAATAAGAACTCTTTTTCATTTACTTAATTTCATGTGCTTTGTAGAGGGTTTTAATATTTCTAAATCATCTAAAAGACTTATTTAAAAAACAACAAATGGGAGAAATTTTTCTTTTTCATAGCTTTTTCTCTTTTCCAAATTTGAGAAACTTTTTTCTAATAACCTAAAAAACAACCCATCCGATTTCGACTAGCTGAATTCAGGGATACAAAAAAACATACTGTTTTCAGGGAGTCTAAAATGGACAGTTGATTGGTAATAATTTGTGCTGTTCTTTTTTTTATGAAAATATAATCGCTAAAAAAGTAGTTATATAAAAAACGCTTATTTCTGTATAAATATAGTTTTAAGAAATGTTTGTAGAAGAATAAATATGAACGAACTTAAACTAGTTTAACATAAAATCTAGACATTATCTTGGTGATTATTCCAAAATAGAAAAAAAATTAGTTTTTTATAAGTTTAAAGTGAAGTTATCTATTAAATATTTTAGTTAATTGATAAAACAAACGTTGAATCAAACGTAAATCTTCTGTTATAATTTCAGCTGCACCTCTCATTTCTTGTTTGAAAATAATATCCTTATTGTATGAAGTTACTAAATTTTTAGGTAACGAAACATCTATAGTATAGAACCCTTCTTTATTTGAAATTTCAGAAATATTATTCACGATACCTTTTAAAACACCAAATTCATAATCTGGGTAGTTATCTAATTTTATATGAACTACTTGACCAACTTTAACCTTACCTAAGTTTTGTGATGGGGTTTTCAGTTTTGCTATAAATGCAGAATTATTTCTTGGTATAATTGTAAAAACTAAATCTCCCTGACTCACTGTTTGATTTTTACTCCAATAATTTAAAAAAGAAACCTTGCCATTTATCTCTGAAATTAACAAATACTTCATTTCCCAATCTTTCACACTTTTTCTTAGCTGATTAAAAGATTGAATTACATTCTTTAACAACGTCATTTCCTCTCTAACTTTGGCAATTTCAGTTCCTTTAGAAGTTCTTTTATTATTTGAAATGGATTCTCTTAATTGAGATATAGAGGTATTCATGTTTTTATAACTTCTCTCAGACTGTAAAAAATCTAACTGCTTCAATTCATACTCTTTCTCTGAAATTACTCCTTTCCCAAAAAGAGATTTGCTTCTCTCTAAATCTTTCTTTTTAAACTTTAACTCCTTTTCATTTAGCCTTTTTTGAGATTGCATGTTAGACAACCTTCTTTTAAGCTCTGAGGTTGAAATTCTATTAGCATTTACTTCATGAGAAAATGGGTCTAAATCTTTATTCAAAACATATTTAATATAATTATCTTCAAATGAATCATAACTTGCTTCTATATCACCTATAAACAAAATTGGCAAGTCATTAATAGGAAATAAAAATGATTCTTTTTGAACTTTAATGGTGTCAATAATTGATTTCAACAGAAAAACATCTGAATAATCGGCTGTATTTTCTATTATAGCTAAAGGTTGATTTTTTATAACATTCTGAGCATCTCTAACAAAAATTGTATCTATTTTACCACTAACTCTAGCGTACTCTTTTTGAGGTGGTATTTTAGTAGTTAATATAACTTCGGCATTAATAATGTCTGGATATTTAATAAACCATGAAATGAAAAATAACATAAGTATCAGTAAAAAAAATAATGTATTTCCCCAACGAACCATCCAATTAGGTACATAAGATAGTATTTCTTGTACCTCTTCACTTCTAACTTCTATCTCATTCTTTTCTGGCATCTTACTTCCCTAAATTTAATTGATTTTTCACCAAATGATAATAACTACCTTTTAGATTTATTAAATCATTATGGTTTCCTTTTTCTATAATTTTCCCTTTGTCTAATACTACAATTTGATGCGCATTTTTAACAGTGCTTAGTCTATGTGCAATAACAACTGCGGTTTTATTTTTAAAGAAATTATCTAAATTCTCCATAATTACCTTCTCATTATTTGCATCTAAGGCAGAAGTTGCTTCGTCAAAAAATAAAATTTTCGGATCTTTATATACAGATCTGGCTATTAATAAGCGTTGTTTTTGACCAGTACTTAAACCAGAACCTTCTGCACCAATTTTAGTATTAAAGCCTAGAGGTAAATTATCTATGTAGTCATTTATATTAGCAACTTTTATGGCATAGTTTAATTTATCTTTATCTACATAATCTTCTCCAACTGCAATATTTTTAGCGATAGTGTCATTAAAAATATACCCCTCTTGCATTACTACCCCGCAATTTTTTCTCCATGCTTTTACAGAAATATCTTTTAAATTAAACTGATTCACATAAATCCCCCCTTTATCAATATTGTAAAAACCTAAAAGTAGTTTCATTAATGTAGTTTTTCCACTTCCGCTAACACCCACTATGGCGGTAGTTTTATTGGGTGGTATTTCTAAAGAAAGGTCTTTTATTACAGGCTCTAGCCCCCCAGTATATCTAAAAGAAATGTTTTTTAAACGAATTACTGCATCTTCAGGAACATCTGATATTTTATTTTCACCAGGTTTTTCTTCATCTTCCATATTGTGTATTTCCCCTAATCTATCCAGTGAAATTTGTGCGTCTTGCACATCTCTCATAAAACCAATTAGTTGAACAATTGGGCCATTTAATTGCCCAACGATGTAACTTATAGCCATCATCATACCAAGTGTAATTTCGCCATCAATTACCAATTTAGCAGATAATATAGTTATCAGCATATTTTTAATTTCATTGATAAAATTAGAACCAACGCTTTGTGTCTGTTCTAAAGCTAAGCTTTTTGTAGCAACTTTAAATAATCTGGCTTGAACATATTCCCAGTTCCAACGCATTCTCTTTTCTGCATTGTGCAGTTTTATTTCTTGCATTCCATTAATTAGTTCTATTACTTTACTTTGTTCTGTACTTACCTCTGAAAAACGTTTATAGTCTAATTCCTTTCGTTTTTTAAAGAAAAATAATACCCAAGTAAAATATAATAAACTTCCAATAGCAAAAACTGCAAAAATTTGCATGCTATAATATCCCAATACCAAACTAAATATAATTAGATTGAAAAAGGAAAAAAGAACCGTTAAAGAAGAAGTCGTCAATATTCGCTCTATTCTTTTATGGTCATTTATTCTTTGTAACAAATCTCCTGTCATTCTAACATCGAAGTAAGAGATTGGCAACTTCATTAGTTTTATGAAAAAATCTGAAATTAAAGAGATATTAATTCTTGCGCTCAAATGAAGTAAGATCCAACTTCTTATAATTTCTAAAGCAGCTTTACCAATAAACAGGAATAATTGAGCAAAAAGGATTAAATAGATAAAATTTATATCTTGATTTTTAATTCCAACATCTACAATACTCTGCGTGAGAAATGGAAGAATTAGCTGTAACAAACTACCCGCCAATAAACCAATTATAAGCTGAATGATAAACTTTTTGTACTTAAATATTTAAAAATAAATCTAAATCCGAATTTTTCGTCTTTGTCAAATTCAGATTGATAAAACTTAGGTGTAGGTTCTATAAGTAAAACGACTCCTTCTTCTGTAGTTTCGTCTGCATTATTACCTATCCAAAATTTAATAAAATCTTTTATACTATATGTAATTAGCCCATGTGCTGGATCTGAAATATAAACAACATCTTTTTTTATTTTATAGAGTACTACATAATGGTTTTTATTCCAATGGACAATGCAAGGCAATGGTGCTTCTAAGAGTTTATTAAAACTTAATTTAACTCCTAAAGATTTAAAACCAACAGATTCTACAGCATCGCTTAAACCTAATAGGCTACTTCCTTCTCTGGTAGTTTCACTTAATGTACGTAACTCTTGGGTATTAATTAGCTTACCATAATGTTTGGCTAATATTTTTATACAAGTAGGGCCGCAATCTTTGGCTTCAGTTTGTTTGTATGTTGGAAATTTATTTAGTTTCAAAAGTTAATTTATTTATTCTACCAAAATTTATAGTTTTTCACATCTTTAAGCTTTAACAAAAATTGTGGTTCACTGGGATGAAAGAAAGCCTGATCAATTAAATTCATCTTTTTATCAATTAAAATATATCTTGGTATAGATTGAAGTTCTATAAATTTCAAAAAAGATTTTCCAGTAACACTACTTTCGTCTAACCAATAAGTATAAGATTGCTTTAACTCTTTTGTTTTAGATATCCATTTTTCTTTATCTTTTTTCTTATCTAAAGAAATACTAATAATTTTTATATTTTTAGGCAAATCCATTTCCCTCATTTCTTTTACACCTCTTATACATGGTGCACACCAGGTAGCCCAAAAATCTAATAAATAATAATTTGCATGATGTTTTTTTAAGATTTCAGTTATTGAGTTTTTTTCGGTATTAATATCAAAAAAATTTAATGCTCTCAAATTCTCTTTAAATTTTAAATTATTTAATGGTATAATTTTCTTTTTTATAAAAACGGAATCTTTTTTATATAAATCTGTTGTTTTCAACCAATTAATTGCCTGTAAATATTTAATATCACCTTTATTATCCTCAGATCTTAAAAAAGAAAAATGGCCAAGAGCTAAGAGGTTTAAATAATTCTTAGAATAATTCTTAGAATTTAATTTTTCATATTCAATATTTTTTATTCTATTCTTGGTATAATTAAATAATAATGAATTTAATATAGTCGAACCAATCGGCTCATCAATACTCTTAATAAAAAAATCTATACTAGTTTCATTTATATATAGCATTTGTAATTTGTCATAATAATGCATAGTATTCAACCTTAATAGAGTTTCATTTTTAATTTTATTATATTTCATATTGTAAATATTATAAATAGAATCTAGTTCTGATTTTAAAATACTATTATTTCTACCCTTATCTTTAAATATTTTGATTCTAATATTCTTATAATCCAAATAAAATTTAGTGATTTCATTTTCATTAGGATCAAAGGTAGATTCTTTTGAATTGTATACTAACTTTAAAGTATCCATATTTTTTTCAACTAGGTATGTTTGTTCAATATTTTTAAGGCTTCCATTATTAAAAACATATGCCTTATATTGAAAAACCAAATTTTTAAATACTCTTGCTACATATCTCGTGATTTGTATAGAATCTGTAGTTTCATTTTTAAATTCAACAAAATCATTATTCAAATAAATATTTGGTGAGTTAAGACCAGTTTCAGTAGATCCATTAATTTTAATTAATAATACAATAGTATCAAGACTTTTAATAGATTGTTTATCTATTTTAGGGATGCCCTTTCTTTTTTCAATATTACAAGAAAATAAAACTACCAAAATAATAGGCAGTAAACCTATAATTGGTTTACTGCCAGATAATTTTATTCTCATTAATTGAAAATAATTTTTATCTTTAATTATCATGCGTACAGTCGTAAAAACATCTATCTGCTCCTCCATTCAATAAATCTCCACATGCATTATGTGCTCCTGCTGTTTGAGTCCCTTCATCTTCAGCCATCCCCATAATAAGGTAAGTATCTCTTACACCGTTAGTAAAGGTTGTTAATCTACAACCTCCACCACCATTAACCTCTTTTTGCTGTTTTTTGTCAAGTACAGTAACTCCGTCTAAATTTAAAATGTTATTTAACATAGTATAAAAATTTAAAAAATTATATTTGCCATGAACATTTAAAGACACTCACAGTTTGTGTCTATTCTTCGCGAGAGAACCGTTTAATATATTATACGTTTTAAGAATTATTATCATTCTTTTTCCTTTCTATAAATACGATCTATAATCTTTTCAAAATTTTCATTATCAGAAGGAGAAGGTGCATTATTTAATACTATCTTATTTTCTTTATTTAAAATAACATATCTGGGTATTTCTTTAACTTTAAATGTTCTTGCTAAAGAAGATTTAAGACCTTTTAAAAGAAAAAAAGAGTTATTAAAATTTAAAACATGTTCAAATTTTTTGTTAGCTTCTACCCATTTTTCATAATCCTTTTCAGGTGAAATATAAATCCATTCAACATTATTCTCAACCTGAAGACGATCTTTAAATGCTTTACCTTCTTTAATTTGTTTTATACAAGGCGGACACCAAGTTGCCCAAAAATCGATAACCTTAATTCTATTATTTGAACGAGCAAAAATTTTCTTTAGAGATAAGGTATCTCCATTAATATTAATAAACTTAGAATTTAGGGCATATTCTGATATTTCGAAATTAAATGATTTTAAGTCTTCTTTTATATCATTCATAAATTCGATATAAGATTGTTTTGTAAATCTTTGTTCGTATTCATTAATGGTATTTTTCAAGAGTTCAATACTATTTATACTATTTCCAAAACCTTTTAAATGATAATCTCTTATCATTCTAGCAATTGCATAATTTTCTATTTCACCTTCAAAATTATTTTGAATAAATTCTTTTTCAGCTAAAAATTTTTCTTTTGAATAGGCTAAATGTTTTGAATCGAGAAAATAATATCGTATGTATGGATTAATGTTATCTTTAAAGAAAACACTATTATTAAGCGCATTTACATCTTTAAATTCTTCAATGGAAATAATTTCAAAATAATTAGATAAATCAATAATTACTTCCGAATTTTTATCCGCTTCTATTTGAATTAATGGCATTAAACCGTCTATTTCTCCAAAATATAAACCATCAATTCGTGATTTAATATTTTTTGGATTAATAAGTGCATTTAAGTATTCATGCTTAAGATGAGTCTTTATCGTATTTAGAAATAATTCAGATTGTAAATTATGTTTTTCAATATATTGATTAAAAAAGTCAATCTTTTTTTTATAAATATATTTCAACTTTTTTTTGTAACGATTTAAGCTACCTAAATATGGATTTTTACTATACTTAGGCGTATGTTTATTCATTTCTGAATAATAATTATTATATATAGCATTCTTACCAAAAAACTTCATTACTCCTTTTTTTATTCTTATACTCATAGTATCTCCTGGAGTTATAAAAGCTTGCCCTCTATAAAAAGCTTTATCTGAAGAAGCAATCACCTCCATGAATAATGGTTTTTCAATTAAATTTAAAACCATATGAAGTGAATCAGGAAAAATTTCTTTAGTAGTGTTAAGATGTGATCTTCCAAATAAGTAAGTGTTATTCAATAAATTTAAATGTTTAAAAGCAATTATATCATCGGTTGTACCCGTTATAACAACTTTATTTAAGTATGAATCATTCTTTTCAATAATGCTATTTACTGATTTATACCCTTTTTTGGTTGTAATTTTTTTTTTACAATTAAGTAACAACGAAAAAACAATTAAGTAAATAATACCTCTTAATTTCATAATGTAGTTTTTAAATTTAGGTTAACACATAAAAACTGGGGCTAAAAACCCCAGCTACTTTAAAAGTAATTACCAACCCCATTCTGAACAATACAAAAATCCCGAATGATTTTCGCACATACTATCTGCATAGGATCCACAACCGTAAGATTTAAACATAGCACCATTTCCACATGTTACCCAGGCATTTGTACTATCTTGAGGTGGTTCTTCTGTAATTACATCTCCCCCAAAAACCTCTTTTTGTTCAGCTCTACTTAAAGCCTTTCCAATGTTTAAAATTTGTTTTTTCATAATTTATAAATTTAAAAAAATTATATTTGCCATGAACATTTAAAGACACTCATAGTTTGTGTCTATTCTTCGCGAGAGAATATTTTCATCAAATTAGTTTTAATTGTTAGTTTGTATTTAGTAATTTTTTAATCTCTTTTTCAATCAAGCTATCTTTCTTATAACCAATAAATTCTTTTTGTAAAACACCATTTTTATCTATTAAAAAACTATGTGGCAATAATTTAACTCCATATTGAAAAGCTACAGGATCTTTTACACCTAATAAATTAGAAATATTTACCCATTTGTAACTATGTTTTTCCGTAGATTTTTTCCAGACATCTTTTTCCTCGTCTAAGGAATAACTTATAATTACTAAATCATCTTTATACTTTTCATTTAAATAAGAAAACTCTTCTTTGTTCTGGACGTGACACCATTTGCACCAATATGCCCAAAAATCTAAAACTATAATTTTACCTTTATAATCAGATAACTTCTTATAATTTCCATTTAAATCTTTCGCTTTAAAATCACGAAATATTTCTCCTATTTTAATTCTTTTACTTAAAGTTTGCTTTTTTAATAATTCTCCATTTTTTGACGCTTTTAAGTTATCATCTAAACTATTATAAAAAATTAAAATACTATCCTTAGATATTTTTTCATTTAACCTAAAAAACTCGTCTAGTGTGAAAGCAGTATTAGGATTTTTAAAAAGGAAATTTATTTGATCCTTTTTTATTGTATCCATGTATTTTTTAAATATTAAATTTTTCTCTTTTTGATTTTTATTGGAATCAAATAATTTATCTATTTTATTAGAATATTTATTTGGTAATACTCTATACTTTTTCAAAACGTTATTTACTCTACTGTCTATAACTTTTATATTTTTCTTTGTTTCAAAATTCCCATTTATTACTATATTTTCTGGCTGACCTCCCCAAAAATTAAAACTATACAATTCTTTACCTGCTTTTGTGTAAAAAGTAAGATAAAATAAACCCTCTTGTATAGTAATTTTTTTATAATTTAAAATAAACTTTTCCTTTAAAGAATAAGTTGAATCGATATTTTGTTTATTTCCTGATTTTTCTAAAACAACTAAAGTACTATCCTTTAGCCCTCTTACATGTCCTAAAATTAAAATATTCTTTGAGTCCTCTTTTTTATTTGAAACACATGAAGAACAAATTAGAATTAATAAAAAATATTTTTTGAAATTTTGCATTACTTTTTTACTTTATAATCTAGATTAGAGATGTAATATAAGAAAAACTATGGCTCTCTTAATTTTGAGCCATAGTAAACGTTATTGTTTAATCTTTACAAAGTCCGTTACGACCAGCATCTGATGTCTTTTTACAAGACCCACAACATTGTAAGTCTTCATTAGTAACATCTGTTCGACAATAAGCACCTGCACTTAGACAACCTACATAGTCACCAGCGTCTACTAATGTCATATTACCACCAAAAACTTGTTTTTGTTCTGCCCTATTAAGAACCTTACCAATGTTTAAAATTTGTTTTTTCATAATAAATAAATTAAAAAAATTATATTTGCCATGAACATTTAAAGACACTCACAGTTTGTGTCTATTCTTCGCGAGAGAATTTTGTTTAAGACCCAAAGCTTTTTTTGCTTTGGGTTTTTATTTTTTAATTAGTTTCTATCAAATCTTCAATAAAAAATAATAATTCAGATTTTTCATATTGCTTGGGGTATGCTTTTCCATTAATTAAAAGTTCAGGAGTAAAATTGATGTTATTTTCAATACACCAATTCCGCTCCCTTTTTAAAATTTCTATTTGAACCTCTTTCTCATTGCACTTTTCCCATTTTTTTAACCATAGATTTGTTTCCATCCCTTTATAAATATCCTTCATTGCTTTTAAGCAAACCTGTTTTCCTTCATTTTTATAAAATTCTAAAATTCTGGTTGTTACTGTAACTCCATCACTTTCTATGTTTTCAGTATTTATATAAAAGCGTATAATTATTTTAACTTCATTTTCGTATTTTAAAAGTATGTTTTCTATGACCTCATGCACTGGTCTACAATGTCCACAAAACGGGTTTGTAATTACGACGATTTCAAGATTAGCATTCAAATTACCAAATACTACTTCGTTGGTAACTTCAATGGCTGTTTCTAAAGGTTTAGATTTATTTAGCATCGTATGAAAAACATCAAAATTTCTTTGAAATTTAAAAGCCTTAATTTTATCTTTTCTCAAAGTGTTTACTTCAAACAATATTGGTTTAAGGAAACTCCAAAAAAGAAAAGTAAAGGTGGCTATTATTAAAAAAGTAAAAACATCATTCAATCCAATTTTATAAAAATTATTGCTTTCCAATAAAATAAAGAATGATTGAATCCACAAAACACCCACAATAGTTAAGCAAAGCAAACACCATTTTTTTAAAATGAAATATTGGTAATAAATAGAATAAATTGTTATTGGAAGCGCTATAACACTTATAATAAATGAAATGTTTGGATTTTGAATTTGGACAAAGGTTAAAAAGGATAAAATTATAAAGTATAATAAACTAAAGTCACTTAGCTTATAACCTTTTAGAAGTTCTGCCCCTTTAGAGGTTAAAACAGCGTCACAATCTTTTTTTTCTGTACCTCCAGAACAAAAAGCATTTCCTATCGCAGTTTCCAAACCTAATTCTTGCTTTATTATTGCGATGCTAATAAATATACCTATTAATGATAATAAAAAATAAAAAATGTTTGGAAGAGATACCTCTAAATTGAAGAGAAATAAAACAAGGGCAATTGCAAGCCCTATTAATAAAAAATTATTATTTAATAAACTTAAGTGAGTTGTAACCTCTTTATGCTCTGGTTTCTCAACGGCAACTATTATACCTGTAAATTTCTTAATAAATTGACTAGTACTTAATTTTTCTTTTTTTCGCGCTCCTTTAATAACTGTGTAATTACTTTTGCCTTTTTCTACGGTAACTAATTCTTTACCATTATCATCAATAATCTGTGCAATAAAGCAATCTGGCAATTGCTTTAATGTTTCTATGCTAACAGGAACATCTGCAGCTACATTTTCTATGTTAAAATGATCTAGAACTCCTGTTATTGCGTGTAAACTAGGATAAGAAGGATGACTTTGAACTTGGAAGAACAGCTCTTTTCTATCAAATGAAATCTTATTAAGACTTAATAATTTGCTAATAATCTCTGTTAATTGATTTTTCAAAATTTATTTTTCTTTTTCTCCTTCCAAATTCGAGAAATTTTTTTCTAATAACCTAAAAAACAACCCATCCGATTTCGACTAGCTGAATTCAGGGATACCAAAAACATACTGTTTTCAGCTAGTCGAAAGTGGACGGGTTGACATATTATTTTTTTATTACTTTTGATTTAAAAAAAAATGAAAGAAGAATCAAATGCAAATTCTAAGTATTTTGCAGCCTTAGAAAAAATTGTAGCCACAAGAGTTGAGTCTGGAATTACTCAAATAAATATTGCGGATCATCTTAATTTGGGTGAAGGTGGTTATTTCAAAATAGAAAAAGGAAGAAGCAAATTAGACTTAAAAAGGTTTTTTGAAATTTTGGAATACTTAGAAGTAAGCCCAGAAGAATTTTTTAAAGGTATTAAATAATAGAGTTCGCATTTAGAAAAAATATAAAAAGTAAAAACCCAAAACTAATTTAGTTTTGGGTTTTTACTTTATAAATATTTATTGAGATTTCTCAATCGCCAAAAAAGGCTCATTTAGAAATGACAAACAGATTACTTCACTCTCACCGCGTTTCGTTCGCAATAACAAGTTTTAAATAGAAGCTTTCATTAACTCTCTGTTCATTCTTGCAATGTTGTCTAAAGAGATTCCTTTCGGGCATTCTACTTCACAAGCACCTGTATTTGTACAGTTTCCAAAACCTTCTAAATCCATTTGAGCAACCATGTTTTGCACACGATCTGCTGCTTCTACCTGTCCTTGTGGTAATAAAGCATACTGAGATACTTTTGCACCTACAAATAACATTGCAGAACTGTTTTTACACGTAGCCACACAAGCACCACAACCAATACAAGTTGCCGCATCCATTGCTTCGTCTGCTGCGTGCTTAGAAATAGGAATTGAGTTTGCGTCTTGTGTGTTACCAGACGTGTTTACAGAAATATATCCACCAGCATGTTGAATTCTATCAAAAGCAGATCTATCTACTACTAAATCTTTAATTACAGGAAAAGCACCTGCTCTCCAAGGTTCGATTGTAATTGTATCACCGTCCTTAAACATTCTCATATGTAATTGACAAGTGGTTACACCTCTATCTGGCCCATGTGCTTCACCATTAATATACATAGAACACATTCCGCAAATTCCTTCTCTACAATCATGATCGAAAGCTACTGGTTGTTCACCAGAGTTTACCAACTGCTCGTTCAAAACGTCCATCATTTCTAAAAAAGACATGTGTTCTGAAATTTCAGTCACTTTGTAATCGACCATTTTTCCCTTGTCGTTTGCATCTACTTGACGCCAAATCTTAAGTGTTAAGTTCATACTATCTTTTTATTTATAACTTCTTTCTTTAACTTCTATATTCTCATACTCTAAGGCTTCCTTATGCAAAATTGCATCTTTTGGTTCACCTTTATATTCCCATGCAGAAACAAACTGGAATTCTTTAACTCTTTGTGCTTCTCCATCTTCTGTTTGGTGTTCTTCTCTAAAGTGCCCACCAGCAGATTCTTCTCTTACCAAAGCATCTTTTGCAAATAATTCTCCTAATTCAAGAAAATCTGCAACTCTACCTGCTTTTGCTAATTGCTCATTATATTCTGTAGTGGTTCCAGGAACATTTACATTTTTCCAGAAATCTTTTCTTAATTCAGAAATTTCTTCAATCGCTGTTTTTAAACCTTCAGCGTTTCTAGACATACCACATTTGTCCCACATGATTTTACCTAATTTCTTGTGGTAATAATCTACAGAATGCGTTCCTTTATTGTTAATAAAGAATGCTATTCTTTCTGTTACCTCTTTTTCTGCAGCTTCAAACTCTGGGCTTTCCGTAGAAATTTTCCCCGTTCTAATATCATCTGCTAAGTAATCTCCAATAGTATATGGCAATACAAAATAACCATCTGCCAAACCTTGCATCAATGCAGAGGCACCTAATCTATTTGCTCCGTGATCAGAGAAATTTGCTTCTCCAATTGCGTAACAACCAGGTATTGTAGTCATTAAATTATAATCTACCCAAACACCACCCATGGTATAGTGTACTGCAGGATAAATCATCATTGGCGTTTCATACGGATTCTCATCTACGATTTTCTCGTACATCTGAAATAAATTTCCGTATTTAGCTTTTACAATTTCTTGCCCTAATTCTTTAATTTTTGCTTCCGAAGGATTTGAAATATTATGAATCTTTGCTTGTTCTTTTCCATAACGTTCAAAAGATGCCGCAAAATCTAAATAAACTGCTTCACCTGTTGCATTTACACCATAACCAGCATCGCAACGTTCTTTTGCTGCTCTAGATGCAACATCACGTGGTACTAAATTACCAAATGCAGGATATCGTCTTTCTAAGTAATAATCTCTTTGTTCTTCAGACAAATCGGTTGGTTTTTTACTTCCTTCTCTAATTGCCATTACATCTTCCATATTCTTTGGAACCCAGATTCTACCATCATTTCTTAATGATTCTGACATCAATGTTAATTTCGATTGATAATCACCAGATCTTGGAATACATGTTGGATGAATTTGTGTATAACAAGGATTCGCAAAATACGCTCCTTTTTTATGCACTTTCCAACCTGCTGTTACATTAGAACCCATTGCATTGGTAGATAAGAAATATACATTTCCGTAACCACCAGAAGCAATCACAACTGCGTGTGCAGAATGTCTTTCTATTTCTCCTGTAACTAAATTACGTGCAATAATTCCACGCGCTTTTCCATCAACAACAACAACATCTAACATTTCATGACGATTGAACATTTCAATCTTTCCACGAGCAATCTGACGGTTCATTGCAGAATAAGCACCCAATAACAACTGCTGTCCTGTTTGTCCTTTCGCATAAAAAGTTCTAGAAACTAAAACGCCTCCAAAAGAACGATTGTCTAACAAACCACCATAATCCCGTGCAAAAGGAACTCCTTGTGCCACACATTGATCGATGATATTTGCAGAAACCTCTGCCAATCTGTATACGTTTGCTTCACGAGAACGGTAATCTCCTCCTTTTACAGTGTCATAAAATAACCTGTACGTAGAATCTCCGTCTCCTTGGTAATTTTTTGCGGCATTAATTCCTCCCTGCGCTGCAATTGAATGCGCCCTTCTTGGAGAATCTTGATAAGCAAATGCTTTTACATTGTAGCCTAATTCTGCTAATGTTGCAGCAGCAGAACCACCTGCTAAACCTGTACCAACAACAATAACATCTATGTGACGCTTGTTTGCAGGATTTACAAGATTGATATGATTTTTATAATCTGTCCATTTATCTTTAATTGGACCTTTTGGTACTTTTGAATCTAAAGCCATAGTTTATTAAGATTAATGGTTAGGATTAAAATGATGATAAAGTGCAATAAAAATAAAACCTGCTGGAATTATAATTGCGTATGCTTTACCAATAGTTTGTAATGTTTTCTTTCTTCCTGCGGTTCCACCCATTGATTGAAAAGCAGATGTAAAACCATGTGCTAAATGCAATCCTAAGAATATAAATGCTAAAACATAAGCACCAACTCTAAATGGATTTGCAAATTTATGTACCAATTCTTCATGGTAACGGAAACTTTCGATTCCATCAACAATATGAGTACCAGACCAATCTCCTTGAATAAATTTTGTGTTGATTTCTGGAAACCAAAAATCGATAAAGTGTAAAATAATAAAAGCAAGAATTGTAATTCCACTCCAAATCATGTTTCTACTCATCCAAGATGAATTTGCAGCTCCATTGTTTTTGGCATACGATACATTTCTAGCGCTGGAGTTTCTTAACTCTAAAATAAAACCCATTACAAAGTGAAAAACAACTGCAAAAATTAAAACAGGCTGTAATGCAAATTGAACCAAAGGATTTGTGCCCATAAAATGCGAAACTTCGTTAAAAGTATCTGGGCTAAAAACCGATAAAATATTAATTGCTAAATGCTGAAGTAAGAAGAACATTAAGAAAAACGCTGATAGCGCCATTGCTACTTTTCTTCCAATTGAAGATTTAAAAAATCCGCTCATTGTATATGTTAGTTAAATGTGTAGCACAAAAATACGGCTAAAGTGGTTGCAATACAAGGCATTTAGATTGTTTTAATACGTATTTAGAACAGTTTTAAATAAAATGAGTTGTATTTTTTCTCTAAAAATCAACTTAAGTAAAGATAGTAATTTCACTACCTTATTTTTCGCAAGTCTTTTAAGTAGATTGAATGTTGCCTGCTTCTTCAATGGGTACACAACCGTTATAAAAACCAGGAGTTGGGTTGTAATTTAAAATTTCTGTACCAACTTCTTCTGATGTATAAAATCCAAAAAGGGTGTAACGCCTAATAAACATTAGATAATTATATATAAAATAGACCTCTTCATTTTTACTTAAAACAGCGTCACTTTCTAATAGTTTAAAAATTTCTACTTGTTTTTCTGAAGGAATTTTAAAGTAGATATTTAACATTTTAAGAAAATCCTTTTTTGTGCCTTCGGAAGTTTCTTTCGCAAAAGTTTCTTTAAAAATTTTCTTAAAGAAAATAGTCCCTTTTTTAAACTTTTCCTGTTCCTTTTTTGTCACAACTTTAAATAAAACCAAATCTATAAATTGCGGAACCTTAACATCTAAAGCTCCAATAGTTTTAGATGCTGGCAATATAAGATCTGTTAAATGAGAAACTATAAAAAATTCTTCTGTTGTTAAAAACATAGGAACCCATTGCTCAATGTTTTCAGTTTTACAAGAACTAAGTAATTGCATAAGCATAGGAGTCGCAATAATACCTCCTAAACCAAGTGTTAGCATTTTAAGGGATTCTCTTCTTTTCATTATTTAAATTTATTGCCTTTTAATTGCTGTACCGCATGATGGGCTGCTCTTGCAGTTAATGCCATATAGGTTAAAGACGGATTTTGATAGGGTGAAGAACTCATACAAGCACCATCGGTTACATATACATTTGGTACCGCATGTATTTGGTTGTTTCTGTTAAGTACAGATGTTTTTGGATTGTGCCCCATTCTTGCAGTACCCATTTCATGAATCGCATTTCCTGGAAAACACGGATCATCATATCCTTCTACATTTTTAAATCCGGCGGCTTTCATCATATTTACGGCTTCTTGCTGAATGTCTTTTCGCATGGCTTTTTCATTCTCTTTAAACTCACAATCAAACGTAACGGTTGGCAATCCCCATTCATTTAATTTTTCATAATTTAAAGTGATTTTATTTTCATGGTAAGGCAAACATTCTGCAAAAGCAGTCATTCCTATTTCCCATGGGCCAGGTTTAAATAATTCTTCTTTTAACTCTTCACCAAAACTCATTTCCTTTATCGCTCTACTCCATTTGGTTCTACTTGCACTTCCTTGAAACCCATAACCTCGTAAATATTTTTGTTTCGTTTTTGCATCTCCTAAGTTTCTAAATCTAGGAATATGAAAACTAGCAGGTCTTTTTCCTGTATAATATGTATCTTCAAATCCGTCTACAGTAGCTGTTGCCCCAACTTTAAAATGATGGTCCATTAAATTATGTCCCAATTCCCCAGAATCATTTCCTAATCCGTTTGGGAATCTATTTGAAGTTGAGTTTAATAAAATAGCAGCACTACCGACTGTAGAAGCACAACAGAAAATAATTTTTGCAGAAAACTGAATTTTCTCGTGGGTTATTGCATCAATTACTTCAACTCCTGTTGCTAATTTTTTAGCATCGTCATAGTTAATTTTACTCACAATAGAATTGGGTCTTAGTGTCATATTTCCACTTCTATCTGCTGCTGGTAAGGTAGAAGAATTGCTACTAAAATAGGCCCCAAAAGGACAACCTCTTATGCAACGGTTTCTGTGAAGACATTTTCCTCTTCCTTCATGAACCTTGTCTCCAGTAATATTTGCAAACCTTCCAATAGTTAAGTGCCTATCTTCATAGGTTTCATGAAGTTTGCTTCTAAATTCAGTTTCCACACAATTTAAATCCATTGGAGGCGAAAAAATGCCATCCGGTAATTGAGGTAAATTTAATTTTTCTGCACTTACCCCAATATAAGCTTCTACTTTATCGTACCATGGCTCAATATCTTTGTATCGAATTGGCCAATCTACAGCAATTCCTTCTTTCTTATTCGCTTCAAAATCTAAATCACTTAAGCGTAGCACTTGCCTTCCCCACATAATAGATCTTCCACCAACATGATAACCACGTAGCCAATCAAATCTTTTTTCTTCATTATAGGGATGTTTAAGGTCGTTTACAAACCAATGCTTGGTAGCCTCCCCTGTTGTATAGCCAGAGCGTGCCTGTTTTTCTTGTGATTTAGGTGCGTCAGCAGCTGTTAATCCGCGGTTTTCAAGGTCCCAGGTATCCATGTTCATCGTAGGATAATCTTCTACATGTGTAATCATTCTACCTCTTTCTAAAACCAAGACTTTTAAGCCTTGTTCACTCAACTCTTTAGCAGCCCATCCACCAGAAACGCCAGTTCCTATCACAATAGCGTCGTACATCACTTCATTCTTTTTCTTACTCATTCTAAGAATCAATATTAATTTTTGAAATCAAATTTGGACTACTCTTTTTTAGCTAAATCTTTAATCCTGATGTTTCTAAACTGCAATTCAGAACCATGACCAAGAAAAGCAATGTGCCCTTTGTTTCTTTTCAATCCCGGATGGTCTTTCTTGTCTAAAGTTCCGTTTTTAGAAGCTTCTGCCCAATTTGCATCAAGAATAACAGTTCCATTTAAAATAATTTTAATATGATTTCCAGTAACAATAACCTCTTCAGAATTCCATTCTCCAACAGGTTTTAAAAAACCTCTTTTCGCTGCAATTACACCGTAAACAGCACCGTGATATTGATAATCTTCTAAGTTTGCATATATAGATGCTGTATCGTCGAGAATTTGTAATTCTTTACCAACATAAGCGGCATCACCTTCTAAAGGAGTATGAATTCCCAAACCGTTATTAGCGCCGACTGTCAATTTAAACTCGAATCTAAAATTAAAATCTGAATATTCTTTTGCACTATATAAATTACCATGACCACCTTGTTTTGGGCGCACTACCAATTCGTTATTTTCTACTACATAATCTTTTTTATTTCCAATCCAATGATCTAGATCTCTTCCATTAAAAAGAGATGAAAACCCTTCTTTTTTTTCTTCTTCAGATAATGAGGCATTACTAGAAGAAATTTCTCTTACGTATACATTTCTAAATCCTAAATCTTCACCATGGGCTTGCAATTCTATGGCTTCTTTTGTGAAAATTGGTAATTTTCTATCCCAATAATTTTCAAGAATAACATTATCTGTCACCAAGATTCCATTTAAATGGATCGTTACACGTTCTCCAACCATTTTTATACGGAAAGTATTCCAATCATTTATTGGGTTGTCTGCAACCACTAAAGGAATACTTTTGTTTGTCTGATTGTTATACAAACCACCACTTCCTACTTGAGCACCAACATTGGTTCTTGCAACATCCCAAATTTGAACCTGTGGTGTTCCTCTTAAATAAATACCACTATCGCCGCCATTGGTAATCTTCCAATCTACCAACATTTCAAAATTGCCATACTCTTTTATGGTACAAATATTATTATAGCCTTCTCCCTTAAAACCAATAACGCCTTCTTTTACAAACCAATCTCTAAGCATTTGGGCATTTGCTTTTTCTTGCGCAGCTGCCAATTGTTTTGTCGGCATTTTTGCTCTTGCAATTGGGTTTTTAACAAGCCCTTTCCATCCAGATAAATCAGTACCATTAAAAATGGATTCGAAACCTTTTACATTTGGCATTTTTTCCAAGAATTCTGTCACATCAATTTTTATATATTGACTATCAGGTCCTGTAATATTATCCATACTTTTTGTCACAATTTCTCGAACAACGGCTCCACTTAATCCATTATTTTTCCCAGGAGTTGGCAACGCAATTTTAATAGCAGCGTTAGAAGCTGTACTTCTTAAAACTTCCTCTTCTAAATAGTTAGAAACAAAAATTAACGATAAAAAGGTTTTAATTGTGCTTGCACTTTTAAGAACTCTTTTTCGCTCTTCTGTATTTTTACTAAAAGGCATTATTTTTTTAATGAGCAATAACTTTTGATCTTCTGTGTGCTTCGATCTACCTACCTGAGAAAGATAAATAACAAACGCTTCTGAGTGCAGTTCTGTATTCTTACTTGCTGCTTCAAATAAATACGGAAGTGCATCATTATTTCTCCATTTAGACAAAGCATCTAAAGCATTTGTTCTTTCATTTTTATGTTTAGATTTTAATGATGAAGTAACTAAATTTAATGCAGCTTTATTATTTAAAATCGGCAAAATTGGGAGTAGTTTTTCTTTTTTTGAAATCGTTTTAAAAGCATCTAGAACCATAGCCGATAAATCTTCTGATGACGCATCTAAAACAACAGTAATTGCTCTTTGTGTGTTTGAAACATGTGCCGGAACTTCTGTTGTGCTTAATAAATTTATTAATTCTGATAAATGACTTGGCGTTGAGATTGCAGGCAATGCTTTAAAAACAGCTTCGTTTATTTGCTGATTCTTATCTTCTAACAAAGACAGAACTACCTCAAATTTTGAAGTTGCTCTTCTCGCAGCCAATACCTCTACAAGTGCAGTTTTTCCGTTGGTATTGCTTTTTTCTAAATGATTAGCAATCGTATGTATATCGCTCTTAGAAGTCAGACGCAATAAACTTCCTTTTATCGCAGAAATTTCTGAAGGAGTTGTTTCTTTTGATAAAGCATCAAATAAAATAGGAAACGCGCGCTCTTTTGGTTGAAATGCCAACGCTTTTATTCCAGAGATTTTAACGGACTCATTTTTACTATTGATTGCAGGAAGAATAAATGAAGAAATAATAGTTGTTTCTGGTCTGTTTTGAAGCATTCCTAACAATTGCACCTTTCCTTCTGGTGAGGCTTTCTTAAAACTTTTAGTCCATTTTAAAAGATTTTCAGAAGTTAAATTCTTTGATGCAATCTTTAAAACAGCTCCTCGATAAGCACCCTCTTTATGTTTAAATTCTTTTAAGAATCTTTTTGTCAAGGCTTTTTCTTCAGACTTACTTAGCAGTTGTAAACCGGCTATTCTAAAATGTAACTGACTATTAGCAGTACATTTTTTCAAAAGAACTTTAGCTATTTTCTTATTAATTTTAGCATTGTTTTGTTGCATTCCGAAATGAATAAAAGACAAAACAGCCTCTGTATTTTCTGATTGAAAGTCAACTTTTTTCGCAGCATTATAGAGCGTTTCGTACGAATTTACATCAGCAATATTTGCCAATGCTTTTAAAGTGTGTCTGCGTGTTTCAATTGAATTTGAATTGCTTAAATTTTCGATTGCTGCAACGGCAGGAGTGAATTTTAATGCACCCAAAGCAGCAATATAAGCAACTTGTTGTTGCCCTTTACTTTCTTCTAAAGCTGCTAAAATTGCTTGTGCAGCTTCTTTACTTTTAATATTCATTAGAACAGCCAACGCAGGTTTATAGAATTCATTCCCATATAAATAGCCGTTTAAATCTTTAATACTAGCATTGCTTGCACAGTACTGCAATCGCTCTATTAAGAACGTTTTTACTTCATGAGATTCAGTTTTTCGAATCGCAGTAAGTAATGCTTCTTCAACACTGTTTCTGTTGCTGGTATTCTTGTTTTCCCCAACATACATCACTAAACTATGTAACGTATAACGTACACTAGCATCATCCCCAGAGCCTAAAGGAACTAGCATGTCACAAAATTTAAGAATCCCTTCTTTTTTTAGACTTAAAACAGCTTCCATTAATGTATTGGAATGCTGCTCATTCTTAGCAGGCATTTGTGCTAAGATATCTGCAACTTTGGTGTCCGTTGTTCGGTTAATTTGAGCATATCCTACAGTTCCCATACAGAAAAAGAGTACGACTGTTATAATTGTATTATATATATTTTTCATCTGAGTTATTTGTGGTTGTTAGTATTCCCAAGAAGTTCTTTCTGGCTGGTTGATTAGTCTATTTGCTGCTTCATCATTGATAAATTCTTGCTTTACAGGATCAAAATCTAAACTTCGTCCTAATCTTAATGCTGCTAACCCCATATTTACAATCGTTGCAGAACGATGTCCGTTTTCTTCGTTTAAAGCAAATTTCTGTCGTGTTTTAACTGAATCTGAAAAGACACTAATTTGTTCTTCTGGATCTGGCAGACCATCAACTAAACCTTCAATATTTGGAATGGTAGATTTAAATCCGTTATAAATTTTTCCATTGGGCCCTTCAATATATGCGGCATCTTTATCTTTATTTTCGCCATCTAAAATAATCTGACAGCCATCTGCATACGTGAAAATAATTTTACGCCAAGTACCAATTGCATCATAATGTTGCTGTGGTGCGTCAATTTCAACTTTAATCGGACTTGTAGTATCTTTTCCTAAGAAGTATTGAACAGGGTCTATATAATGTTGCCCCATATCTCCCAATCCGCCGCCATCATAATCCCAATATCCTCTAAAAGTTGAATGCGTTCTGTGTGGGTGATATGGTTTTTCGGGTGCAGGACCTAACCACATATCATAATCGAAATGAGCAGGAACATCTTGCGGTTTTAAATTTTCTTTACCAACCCAATAAAATTTCCAGTTAAAGCCTGTTACTCCACTAATTGTTACTTTTAATGGCCACCCTAAAGCGCCACTATCCACTACTTTTTTTATTTTTTTTACCGGAGTTCCCATTCCGTAAAAATTATCTTTAAATCGGAACCAAGTATTCAAGCGAAACATTTTTCCGTGAACTTTCATTGCTTCAACAACTCGTTTTCCTTCTCCAATAGTTCGTGTCATTGGTTTTTCGCACCAAACATCTTTTCCTGCTTCCGCAGCCATCACAGACATAATTCCGTGCCAATGTGGTGGTGTTGCTATATGCACAATATCTATGTCTGGTCTTGCAAGTACTTCTCTAAAATCTCGATATCCTTTTACATCTGGCCCCACTTTTTTAAGTGTATTCGCTAAGTGTTTTCCATCCACATCACATATCGCTAATAATTTTGTGCCTTCGTAATTTAAATGTCCTTGTCCCATACCACCAACGCCAATTACTGCTTTGGTAAGTTGATCACTTGGTGCTAAAAAATTTGTGCCGCCCATTACATGCCTCGGAATTATTGAAATCCCTGCAGTTATTGCGAATGTTTTCTTAACAAAACTTCTTCTACTATTTAATTCATTGCCCATATAACACTTCTTTAGGTTTCGATTTATCATCAAAAATAGGAGTGCCTAGGTAAAAAGAGGGGTACTAAATGGGGTACTAAAATTTTAAAATAAAGATTTTATTTATTAACGATATATAGCGATATCTCCTGTTTTTACTAGGTAGGTATTAAGAAATACTATTCTCGAAGGTAATCGAGTAGTTTTCTTTGTAAATATTTTTGTAGAGTTTCGAGAAATTATCATACAAAAGACGCGCCAAACTTAGCTTTCCTTGATAGATAAGAATTTTGAGTTTTAATTGCAATGCTTTTTCATTTAAATCATCATAAAAATGAATAATTTCGATCGCTTCTAAAATAATTTCTGAATGTTTTTCAACTGACAAGGAATCTATATAAAGAAAACATTCTTTAGTAATCTGATAACTAAATTTTTCTATATGTGGATCTAGCCATCTTGCACTACTACTCGCAAACAAACGACCTCTTTTTAAAAGTGCTAATAAGGTAGGCAACTTTTCTTCTAAAATATTTTTGTTGTATTGTTCATCTGACAATAATGCTATGTAATTATTTACTACATCATAATCACAAAAACAATGATCACTAATTTCTAAAAACCAATGTTTATTTAAGAAAAGTAGTTTTAATTCCGAACAAGAAGAAAGTACGGTTCTTAAGTTCTGAATGCTTGTTCCTCGGGTATTTTTTGCACTTTTAGCATCCATACCAGGCCACAAAATTTCCGTCAATTTTTTAGTAGTAATTCCTTTTCCTTCCTTAGCACTGTATAAAAATATAATTAAGAAAAGTTGTTTTAGTTTGGGTGATAATTTTTGTGCTAAATCAATGCCATTTTCATTCAGTATTTGAAGCGAACCAAAACAAAAGAGTTGCACTTTATAAGCTTCAAAGGAAGAAATATTGGGTTTTTGAGGTGTTTTTTTTATAGGTTTTAACGTTGCTTTTCTTTTGATTCTTTTTTGGCGATATATAAAAAGAATACTCATCAATATAGAAAAGCCAATCCCAAGAAATAGATTTAAATGATACTTTTTATCAGCTACATTTCGATTGCTGAATTGCGTAAAAATTTCTGAACTATTTAACTCTCTTTCCCAAATTTTAATAGCGCCCAAATAGCCAATAAAAAACTCTTCCCATAAATCATTCCCTATAAATAAATTATGATCTGAAGTGATGTAATTTGAAATAAGCGGTACGGTATCTGTCTTTTTACCATCAATATAAAAGTACAATTCATTGTGTACTTCAGAATATACAAGAGAAATATGACTCCATTTATTTAAAGGGATTGGAGAAGAAAGTGAAATATAATCTTTAATTCCTGCCATTGTAAAAGTTAAATAGCCTTTATGTACTTTCAATACAAAATGGGCTCCTTTACCTAAAATGCTATGTGCAAAACCTAGCTCTGTAGGTTTTATCCATGCAGTAATTGTAAAACTAGTTTTTAAGGCAGACCTACTTTCTATTCCTGCATCTATATAAGCTCGCTTGCTAAAAAAACCTACTTTTCCATGAACAGCGTCTTTAACCACCAAAACTTGTTTAGAAATGATATCTTCAGTATTCTTACGCACATGATTTGAAACCTTCTTATCAAACTCAAAAGAATCTGTTAAACCAAAGGTTAGATCTAAAGGAAAACCAATAAATTCTTTTTGGTTCTCCATATTCTCATAAGTCGCATAAATAATATCTGGCGAAAAATAATAACCGGCTTTGTAGGGTATTAAAATTGGATTCTTTCCAGCAAAGTATAGTGGATAACTAAAGTAGCCGTTTGCTTTTCTATTCGGAAAATTTTTAAACGAGACATTTTTAAGTAACTTTTCATCTGTTTTTGCAACTCCGTATATTTTTTTTGTAGAATTTAAAAAAGACACAACTTTACTATTCTTGGCGATTGAGGTAGAGTCGGCATATATAAAATTAGGAATTTTACCAGATCTTTGCCAAAGGCGATACACAATACTATCTGTTAACGTTTCATTCTTACTAAAATTGATACTACCCAACTCCTCTAACCCTTTAAAAAGTATTTCTGTACGATCGGTTGCAACTGTATTTTGTAGATTGAGATGCTCAATTTCAGATGGTTTTATTAAAATTACTGAAGGATATTTTTCTAAAAAAGTAGTTAATTTTTCATTTGTAACAAGCGTTATTTTCTTTTTGTTTTTTAAGAAATATGCAATGAGAGATAAGTCACTTTTAGCAACATATTCTATTGCAAAACCTTTTTTTGATGCTAGTAAATTGTGAATAGAAGATTCATTTAAATCGGCAACTTTTAATAAAAGTTGCGACTGCAATCTAAAAACTTGTTTTTGTTCTGTTGAAAGCGTTTTATAAGATTGAGCAGAACTACTTGCAATGGCAAATAGAATGCAAAATAATTGAGTTAGATAGTGTGAAACTATTTTTTTCAAAAGGATTCATATTAATCTCGTTAAAACAAATGTACTGAAACTTTCTTAACGAATATTTGTATTAGAAGAAACCAAACATTTATCATTCTTCCATTTTCCTTTTAATTCTTCTTTAGAGATTATTTCACCAGCACAGGTTAAAAAACCTCCTTTGGTATTCTTTTTAATAATTTTCATTTTCCCTTCACAAATGGCATTAATTACCCTGTAAATCAATCCGTTTTTAGAAACCTTACTTCCTTTTCTAATTAACTTTAAACCCTCTTCATTGTTGTGCAAATCCATTTCTGATGCTATTTCATCTGGCACAAAACCATCTTCTAATTTTAATTTTTTATAGGTAAGGTAATTGTCTTTCTCATGTGCTTTTCCTAAGGAACGGGCAGCTCTTTCTCCTATTTCTTGACGCAATCTTGCCATCCAATACCCATGTCTAAAAGCATCTACTTGCCCACCAGCAGCATCTTTATCTAACAAATTTGTTTTTCGAATAGAATCTGCTATTTTGTTGGTTTCATTAGAAATTTTTAAAGATAATTTTGCCTTAAAAGGATGAAACAAAACCCATCTTTTTATGGGAACAGATAATTTTAAAAAGTTTTTAAAATCTGACTGACCACTCACAGAAATTGACAAAGAAAAGAATATTAAAATCAGTATTTTTTTCATCTTCAAATATAAAAAACCTCACAAGTTTTAAAACCTGTGAGGTCTGTTTTAGACTCTTATTTATTTCACCTCAAACTCACTTTCAGAAGCATTTATTTTTACAGTATATTTTCCTTTTGGAAGATAGTAAATACCGTTTTTAGCTACTGTAAATTCCGCTTTCTTATTTGCTCTCTTGAATGCTTTTTTCCCTTTTTCAGAAAAAGAAACATCAAAAACTATTTCATTAAAACCTTTGGTTGCTGCTACAGAAACGGTATTTACTTTTACTTTACCCGCGTAGATATCTGCAGTTACTTCTCTATTCGAATTCACGTAAAAAGGAATTGTAACCTCTGGTGTATACGCTGCTCTCCATTGGCTCCAAGAACGTCCCCAGTTTTTACTTTTTTTGAGATCATCCATCGTAAAAATATGTGCAGCCTTTTCTAAAATTTCTGTAGTAATTTCTTGAAGCGCCGCAACGTTTGCTTTATACAAACTTCTACCATGGGTACCAATAATTAAATCTTTTGCCGTTGGTTGAATTACCAAATCGTGTACCGCAACATTTGGTAAGTTCTTACTAAATGCTTCCCAAGATTCTCCGTTATTAAAAGAAATAAACAAACCATTATCGGTTCCTAAATATAAAATATGTTCATTTTCAGAATCTTCTTTAATTACGTTTACTGCTGAAGTTGGAAGGTTGTTGCTAATATTAGACCATGTTTGTCCGTAATTCTCTGAAACATACACATAAGGCGTAAAATCATCATATCTGTAACCGTTTAAAGTTGCATAGACACGTTCTTTTTTAAATTTTGAAGCAATAACTCTCGAAACCCATAAGTCTTGTGGCAAGTTGTTTGAAATTCGCATCCAACTTCCGCCGCCATTTTTAGTTACATTGATGTATCCATCATCTGAACCTACATAAATTAACCCGAATTGAAACGGACTTTCAGAAATTGAAGTTAACGTTCCGTACGCAACATTTCCTTTCTTTCCGCCAGTTGTTAAATCTCCTGAGATTTCTTCCCAGTCATCTCCTTTGTTTAAAGATCTGTGCAATTTATTACTTCCTAAATATAAAATATCTTGATTGTGTTTAGACAACTGAATTGGAGTCTGCCAATTAAATCGGTAAGGTTTTTCGTCCTTTTTGGGTGCTGGTTGTATGTAAGTACTTTTTTCAGTTTCTAAATTTAAACGAGAGTAATTCCCAAATTGATACCCTGTATATACAATATTAGGATTTCTGTCATCTACTTGTACCTGCATTCCGTCTCCGCCCATAATAGACTTGTAAGGATTTTGACCAGATTGATGCCATCTTTTGTCCATTTTTGCATTGTGTGAACCAAACCAAACACCATTATCTTGCATACCACCATACACATTATAATCTTTCTGATTGTCTGCATACACAGAATAAAATTGCCCAACAGCGGCGTTATTTAATTTTACCCAGCTTTCACCATCATCATAAGAAATATTTAAACCACCATCATTACCATCTAATAAATGACCGCTTTTTTTAGGGTTTACCCACAATGCTTGGTGATCTGAATGTACATTTTCTTTACTGATCGATGTAAATGATTTTCCTCCGTCTTTCGATTTTATAATAGAAACACCTAAAACATAAATACCATTCTCATCTTGTAAATCAACTCTAATTTCACCGAAAAAATATCCATAAGAACTGTAAATACCATCTAAATAATTGGTGTGTGTTTTTTGCCAGTCTTTACCTCCGTTAGTTGTTTTAAAAATTTCTGCGCCAATAACTGGTTCTTCAAAAACTACAGCCATTTCATCTTCTAAGAAGGCCATTAATTCTTTTGGTTTTACACCACCTGGTCTTAAAAGTTGCTTTGCATTTTCTGCTCTAAATTTCTCTTGAAAACCATGTGCTTTCAAATAGCTGTCTAATGTTTTATTTCTAAGCGCTAAAACATCCGCAGAAGTAAGATTCTTAAATTGTTCTTTTGTAAAGTTGAAGGCAGCCTTATCACTTTCTGGCGCTCTTCTATATTGACTATCATGTAAAGCATATACTGTGTTTTCATTAAAAACAGCCAAACCAATTCTACCAACACCGCTTCCTGTAGGAAAACCACTATTGTCTGCAATTTTTGTCCAAGAATTTCCTGCATCTGTACTTTTGTAAATTCCAGAGTTACTTCCGTTTCCAACAAAATCCCACGCTTTACGTTCTCTTTCCCAAGCTGCAGCATACATAACATTAAAATTATTTGGTGCATGTTGCACGTCTATAATTCCAGTATCCTTATTAATAAACAATGTTTTATTCCATGATTTTCCGCCATCAGTCGTTTTAAAAATACCGCGTGTTGCGTTTGGAGAATATAAATGGCCAATTGCACCAATAATTACTTCATCCGGATTGTTTGGATTCATTAAAATTCTACCAATATGATGTGAGTCTGGCAAACCAACATTTACCCAAGTCTTCCCTTTGTCTGTCGATTTTAAAATACCGATTCCGGCATAACTAGAACGAGAAGAATTATTTTCTCCGGTACCCACCCAAATTGTTTCAGAGTTCCAATCTACAGCAATATCACCAATATTTTGTGTTGGTGCATTGTCTAAAACTGGCGTAAAAGTGGTTCCATTATTATTTGTGTACCATAAACCACCAGAAGCATACCCAACATAAAACTCTGTAGTATTGTTGGGGTTTACATCTACATCTACCACACGACCACTCATTACTGTTGGTCCTATACTAGTAAAGGCTACGTTTTTTACCAGTGAAGATTTCATCATTTGAGACTTCTTCTGTATAGATTGTTGAATAGTTTCTGAATTTGTAGGATTTTGAGCAACGAGTGTTACCGAAAAGCATAGTAATAAAAACTTGAAAATAGATTTCATAAGAAATAAGATTTGATTAAGAAACGTTGAAATTACTACTTGTAAAATCAATATCAAAAGAATTAACATAAAAAGGATTTTTAAGATCTATTCTTGTTCAATTTTAAAGAATGTATCTTTGCGGGCTGAAACAACTACATAAAGTTGCTTTCATAAATATTATTTATGACATTTAAAGATTTAGGTTTATCTCCGGCATTGGTAAAAGCAGTTGAAGAGAAAGGATACACCAAACCATCACCAATACAAGAAAAAGCAATTCCACATATATTAGACGGAAAAGATATTTTAGCTTCGGCACAAACTGGTACAGGAAAAACTGCCGGTTTTACATTGCCAGTTTTACAACATTTAGTAGAAACCAAACACCCAAAATACAGGCCTTTACGTGCATTGGTTTTAACACCAACCAGAGAATTGGCTGCACAAGTGCATGACAATGTTAAGGAGTACAGTAAATATGTAGACATAAAATCTGCAGTTGTTTTTGGTGGTGTGAACGCAAAACCACAAATAGCGACGTTAAGAAGCGGTGTAGATATTTTAGTAGCAACCCCTGGTAGATTATTGGATTTGCACGATAGAAAAGCTGTTTCTTTTAAAAGAGTTGATATTTTAATTCTTGATGAAGCAGACAGAATGCTAGATATGGGTTTTGTTAGAGATATTAACAAAATTATTAGTTTTATGCCTGCAAAGCGTCAGAATTTAATGTTTTCTGCAACGTTTTCTAATGATATTAAAAAATTAGCTTCAGGAATTTTAAGAAATCCTGTTTCTGTTGAAACGGCTCCGCAAAATTCAACAGCAAAAAAAGTAACTCACAAAGTTTATAAGGTTGATAAAAACAAAAAAACTGAGTTTACGATAAAATTAATTAAAGACAATAATTGGAACCAGGTTTTAATCTTTACAAGAACAAAGCATGGTGCTAATAAATTGACGGAGAAATTAGTGAAATCTGGAATTTCTGCTGCAGCAATTCACGGAAATAAAAGTCAGGGTGCTAGAACAAAAGCTTTAAAGAATTTTAAAGACAATTCTATTAAAATTTTGGTTGCAACAGATATTGCAGCACGTGGTTTAGACATTCCTTTATTACCTCACGTAGTTAATTTCGAATTGCCAAATGTACCAGAAGATTATGTACACAGAATTGGTAGAACAGGAAGAGCTGGTGCAGCTGGGGAAGCAATTTCTTTGGTTTGTAGTGAAGAAAGTGAATACCAAAGTGAAATTGAGAAATTACTAAAAGAAAAATTAGAATCTACTATTGTAGAAGGTTTTGAGCCTACGGATACAGATGCTCCTAAGAGAGCCGCTTCACAAAGTAAAGGTTCTTTTGGTAAGAAGACAAAATCTCAAGGAAACAAACCAAAAAGCAAGCCTCATTTTAAAGGGAATAAACCTTCTGAACCTTCTGGAAGAGGAAGAACTAGCGCACCTAAAAAGAAGCGTTATTAACAAATAAGTCACAAAATTAACTTTATTTAAATACCCTTTTCTGTTTTTGAAAACAGAAAAGGGTATTTAATTATTAGCGAAGTTGTATCTCGTTGTAAGTTCGTCTTAATTATTCATACCTTTGTATTTCAACAAAATTTTTTAGTATGAAATACCATAAAATAGACGCACAATTATATTTAAAAAATCGTAAAAACTTTGCTGCTGCAATGAAGCCGAATAGTTTAGCAATTTTTAATTCTAATGATACCTACCCAATAAGTGCAGATAGCACAATGCCATTCGAACAACATAGAGATATTTTGTATTTAAGTGGTGTAGATCAAGAGGAAAGTGTTTTAATGTTGTTTCCAGATTGTCCGAATGAAAACTTACGTGAAGTTTTATTTGTTACAGAAACCAATGACCATATTGCAGTTTGGGAAGGAGCAAAATTAACCAAAGAAGCTGCTTTAGAAACTTCTGGAATAAAAACTGTTTTTTGGTTACAAGATTTAGAAAAAGTATTGTTCGAAATGTCTTCTTATTGTGATACTCTTTACATCAATACAAACGAACATTACAGAGCAAATACAACAACAGAAACACGTGAAGATCGTTTTACCAAATGGTTATTAGCAAAATATCCTGCGCATTCTGTCGCAAAAAGTAATCCCATTTTACAAAGATTACGCGCTGTTAAAGACCCTATTGAGTTAGATTTAATGCAAAACGCTTGTGATATTACAGATAAGGGTTTTCGTAGAATTTTAGATTTTATAAAACCGGGTGTTTGGGAATATGAGATTGAAGCAGAATTATTGCATGAATTTGTAAGAAATCGTTCTAAAGGATTCGCATACACGCCAATTATTGCTTCAGGAAACAACGCAAATGTTTTACATTATGTAGAAAACAATCAACAATGTAAAGCTGGTGATTTAATCTTGTTTGATGTTGCCGCAGAATACGCAAATTATAAAAGTGATTTATCTAGAACAGTACCTGTTTCTGGTAAATTCTCTGACAGACAAAAAGCAGTTTATAACGCAGTAAATCACGTTAAAAAAGAAGCTACAAAATTATTAGTTCCAGGAACTTTATGGAAAGAATACCATGTAGAGGTTGGAAATATTATGACTTCAGAATTGCTAAAACTAGGTTTATTAGACAAAGCTGATATTCAGAATGAAGATAAAAATTGGCCTGCATACAAACAATATTTTATGCACGGAACTTCGCATCATATTGGTTTAGACACGCATGATTACGGACTGTTACACGAGCCAATGCAAGCAAATAATGTATTTACCGTAGAACCTGGAATTTACATTCCTAAAGAAGGTTTCGGAATTCGTTTAGAAGATGATGTGGTTGTGCAAGCAAAAGGAGAACCGATTAATTTAATGGGAAATATTCCTATTGAAGCAAATGAAATTGAAGATATAATGCAAGGTTAAACCTTGAAATAAGTATTTTAAAAGCGGGTTGAAAAACTCGCTTTTTTTATGCCAAAGAATTTATAAAACCAATGGTTTGATTGTTAAACATTTCTGGTTGTTCTACATTTACAACATGACCACAATTTTCAATTACAAAGAGTGAAGAAGTAACATGTTTTGAAACAATGTTTTTTATGGATGGTAGAAACAAATGATCCTCTGCTCCCATGACGTATAAAGTCGGAATTTGAATGTCTTTCGTTCTAAAAAAACGTAAAAGTGGGTTGATTTCTGAAGTTAATTTAAACCAACGTAAAAATTCTTTTTGATATAATTTCTTTGCTTCGTTTACAAACAACAATCTCGATTTCTTATGATTTTTCTTCGGCATTATAATAAAAGCAAAGAGTTTGTAAAGCATCATGTAAGGCACTACAGATTTAAAGATATTGCCCACTTTCATTAAAACTTGCGAACGAAAGTTCATCTTTATAATTGCGCCCCCCATAATCATACTTTGTACCAATTCTGGTCTTTTTTCCGCAAGATTACGAATAAGAATTGTTCCTAAAGAAATACCAATAAAATGAGATTTTTCAATTTTTAAATGATCAATAACCTCAACAATATCTGCAGTAATAGAATCGAATGTATATTTCGCTTTAAAAGTATCTTTTAACTTTGGTTTGCTATTACCATGGCCACGTAAATCTAAAATTAAAACGTTAAAATGCTTTTTAAAATCACGTACTTGTTTAAACCAAATAGAACTGCTTCCTCCTGCTCCATGAACAAAAGTTACCCATTTCTTAGAAACCTCATGAGGATATGAATAGTAGTTTAACAGCTTATTTGAGTTTTAATTTTGAACAAAAATAGCCTTTTAAACTTAAGTATAAAAACCTTTAACTTTCTTGGTGCTGTTTTTAAAATTAATGTGCTATTTATAATTTAAAATAAAGTGATTTCTTACCAATATAATAAACCATTAAAATTTCCTAAAACAATAAAAGATATTATTGTCTTTTATTGTTTTTTTTGTAACTTTGCTTTTTTATTTAAAACCAATATATGTTTTCTAAAACTTGTGAATATGGATTGAGAGCTGTAATATTTATTGCACAACAAGCTAAAACCAATAAAAAGGTAAGTATTAGCGCTATTTCTGAAGCCATAGATTCGCCCCAAGCTTTTACTGCAAAAGTATTACAACAGCTTACAAAGCATAAAATAGTGCAGTCCATTAAAGGCCCTTTTGGCGGATTTTTCATTGAAGAAAAAAACTTAAAAACAATTTCACTAAGTCATATTGTTCAGGTTTTAGATGGAGACGGTATTTATACAGGTTGTGGTTTAGGATTGCAACAATGTAATGACAAAGAACCTTGTCCGTTGCACTTCAAATTCATAAATATTAGAGAAAATCTTAAAAAAATGCTCGAAAACACCACATTATTAGAGCTTTCTTCAGATAAAAACATTGCAAATTATTACCTAAAAAATTAAAAAAATTTAACAAATAAAAAGATATAAAGATCTTTTTATTTTTAATTAAAATTAACTTAAACTATAGATAGATATGATTACAGCCTCATTAACAACAAACTTAATTTATAAGGAAGATAAACCAGCAATTACGCTACTTATGGAAACAAATTCTACAAAAGAAATAAGAATTGTAATGCGTAAAAACCAAGAAATGAAAGAACATACTGCGCCAAAACCAATTGTAGTAGAAATTTTTGAAGGGGAAATTCTTTTTGGTGTTAACAATAAAGAATTACAGCTCAAAAAGGGAGATTTAATTGCACTAGACGCAAATGTACCACACAACTTATTCTGTGAAAAAGATGCCATAGTCCGATTAACTATTTCAAAAACAGACTCTATAAGTAGAGTAAATGACGTTGTTTCTTAGTTAAAATAATAGGTAAAATAAATCAAAATGAAAAAAATTTGGATCGCTTTTACAAGCGTAATTGTACTCTCTTTTGCAGTACTAATTTGGGTGGGAACACAAGTGTATCAAAAACAACCGCCAATTCCTCAAAAGGTTTTAGTTAAAGATACAAATGAAGTTTTCTATACCATTGAAGACATACAGATCGGACAAAATGTTTGGGAATCTATTGGTGGTATGGAAGTTGGCTCTATTTGGGGGCATGGAAGTTATGTAGCGCCAGATTGGTCTGCAGATTGGATTCATAGAGAAGCTGTTTTTATGCTAGAACTTTGGGCTAAAAGAGATTTTAATAAAGAATACAGTGCATTAGATGTAGAACAGAAAGCAGCAATTAAAGCCCGTTTAATTAAAGATATTAAAACGAATACGTATAATTCTGCAACAAAGACAATTGTAATTTCTAAAGAAAGGGTTGCTGCTATCAATAATAATATTCAGCATTTTAGTAAGATTTTTTCGGAAGGAAATGAACGATATGCCATACCCGAAGGTGCCTTAACAGATGAAGTAAAACTAAAGCAGTTAAACGCTTTTTTCTTTTGGACTTCTTGGGCCGCAAGTACAAACAGACCAGAAAAAGACTACACTTATACTTCTAATTGGCCACATGAACCTTTAATAGACAATAATATTACAGATGGTTCTATAATTTGGTCTGGTTTATCAATTGTATTGTTGCTTGTTTTTATTGGAATCTTAACCTTCTATTATTTAAGAAATCATGAAAAAGGAGAAGCTTTAACAAAACCAGACAAAGATCCTTTGGCTAACATGAAACTAGTGAAGTCTCAAAAAGCTGTTTTAAAATACTTTTTTGTCATCTCTTTACTAATTGGTCTACAAGTAATTTTAGGTGTTATAACGGTTCATTACACCGTTGAAGGACAAAGTTTCTTTGGTTTCGATTTAGCCAAGTTCTTACCTTATTCTATAACTAGAACTTGGCATACACAATTGGCTGTTTTCTGGATTGCCGCAACTTGGTTGGCAACCGGATTATTTTTAGCACCTATGATTTCAAAAAAAGAAATGAAATACCAACTTTTTGGAATCAACTTTCTTTTTGTCGCATTAATTATTATTGTTTTTGGCTCTATGTTGGGTGAATGGTTAGGCGTGCATCAATTTTTAGATTTAACCACCAACTTTTTCTTTGGACATCAAGGATATGAATACATGGATTTAGGTAGATTCTGGCAAATATTTTTAGGAATCGGACTTATTTTATGGGTGGTGATGGTAAGTAGACATATTATCTATGCGATTCGAAAAAATGATGAATCGAAACATTTATTAATCATCTTATTAATATCTGTAATGGCAATTGGTATGTTCTTCTTTTCTGGATTAATGTATGGCGAAAATAGTAGTTTGCCTGTAATTAATTACTGGAGATGGTGGCTAGTTCATTTATGGGTAGAAGGTTTTTTTGAAGTTTTTGCAACTGTAGTAATCGCATTTATTTTCTCTAGAATGGAAATCATATCTCCTAAAACAGCGGGTAGAGTTTCTGTAGCATCGGCTTCTATATTTTTAGCGGGTGGAATTATAGGTACTTTACATCATTTATATTATTCTGGTACACCAATACAAGCAATTGCTTTGGGTGCAACATTTAGTGCTTTAGAAGTGGTTCCATTAACTTTAATGGGATTCGAAATTAGAGAAAACTGGAATCTTTTAAAAAGTAAAAAATGGATTCAGAATTATAAATGGCCAATATTCTTCTTTATTGCTGTTTCCTTTTGGAACTTCTTAGGGGCTGGGGTTTTTGGTTTCTTAATTAATCCGCCAATTGCGTTGTACTATATTCAAGGTTTAAACACCACTGCTGTTCATTCACACACCGCTTTATTTGGTGTCTACGGAATGTTAGGAATGGGCTTTATAATTATCTGTCTGCGTTTTTATTCTGATAGAGTTTGGAACAGTAAAAAACTAAAAAGAGCTTTCTGGTGTCTAAACATTGGATTGATAGCAATGGTTGTTTTAAGTTTATTACCAATAGGAATTATACAAGCGTATACTTCTATAACTGAGGGATATTCATTTGCTAGAGAATCTGATCTTTTATACTCGCCAACCATACAAACCTTAAAATGGATGAGAATGATTGGAGATATTATTTTCTCTGTTGGGATTTACTATTTCTGTTGGTTTACAATAGATGAAGTAATCTACAATTACAAACGAAAAAAATAAATATTCACTAAAAAAGGCGAACAGCAATGTTCGCCTTTTTTATTACCACAAACTAAAAAAACTATTTTACGATTAATGACCAAGCTCAAAAGCAATTTCCTTAACCGTTTTATCTGTATAAATTAATAAACGTTTTGCTTCTAATAAAATTCGGTTTTTAATAAAGTCTGAAAGTGTTTTTACACCCAATTTCTGAAAATGCTTAGAAATAGACTTTGGCGAAACTCCTAATCTGTTTGCATAATCGGTTACCGAATGTATTGTTTTAAAATTCTGCTCTACCAACAAACTAAAATCTTTAAAAAGACGGGTTTCTACATCTTCTTTAATAATATGATTCTCTTTTTGAACACGAACTGCAGAAATAATAAATTGTTTTAAATAAGACTGCAACATATCATATTGTGCAGTTTCGTTTTGTTGAAATTCCTCAATTAAACTTTCTAATATAAAATTAAGTTTTTTAGTGTCTTTTTCGCAAGGTTTTACAAAGGGTGTTTCATAGATATTGTTAAATAGAATTCCGTTACACGCCAATTCTTGGTCGTGGGTTTGTATGCAATAGAAATCTCTTACAAAAGTAAGTTTATAGGCCGTTTTTATTTGTTCGGAATCTACGGTAAAAACTTGTCCTGGAGATAAAAAGAACAATACATTATCATCAAAAGTATATTGTTCAAAATCGATATTATACGTTCCTTTTCTTTCTTTAATCCAGTAAATAACATAGGCATTTTGTTGCACAGAATGATCTATTGTACATGCTTTTTCAAAAGCAACTTTACTTAAAGAAAAAGTATTCTGAAAAGAGTATTTTGTAATATCTTGAATTGCTAGATTTGAGTTTGTTTTGTCTGTTGGTCGTAAAAATAGTTATAAACTTAATAACTTTTTATTATGTTTGAAGCTCTCTTATTTCCTCTTCAAATTCAACCCAACAAAAACCAACAAAGCAGGTAAAACCCAACCCAAACTATGTTCTGCTAAAGGAATGATACTTTTAATACCTATTAAATTTTCTCTAGGAATTATAAAGCCTAAAAAATCGGTAATACTAAAGATAAAAGTTACCAAAATAACTCCTCTAAAAACAAGTTTAGATGCATACTTGTCTGGTACAATATTTAATAAAATTAGCATAATAGTTATTGGGTACAGAAACATTAATGCAGGTACCGCAACATCAATAATAAAACCAACATTGTAACTACCAACAATAATTCCGATAATAGCACAAACTGCTGCCGTAATTATATAAGCAGTTTTAGAGTTATTGCAAATCCCTTTGATATAATCTGCAGTTCCTGTTACAATACCAACCGCTGTTGTAAAACACGCTAAAGCTACTAAAATACTTAAAAAGGTGGTTCCGAAGTTTCCTAAAGTCTGTGTACTTAAACCAGATAAAACGTCTATTCTTGAAGCAGTCTCTGCAAATGTAGTTGCAAATAAAGCACCACTTAAAATTAAGCCTCCGTAAATTAATAACAACCCTGTTCCTGCAATATAACCTGCTTTTCTAATAAGTTTTCTTTTCTCGTTAAACGTAGTGTGATTGCTATAATCTAAAGAAATAATAATAACCGCTCCTACAACAACACCTGCAATAGCATCAAAAGTTTGATAACCCTCTAAAAGCCCGTCTATAAAAGGATTTTTAAAGGTTGATACGCCTAAATTTCCCGTAGATGTGAAAAATGAAATACCTATAATAACTAATAAAATAAGTACAATTATTGGTGTTAAAAACTTACCAATTAAACTAATAATCTTAGAACGATTGATGGCAAATAGAAAAACTAAAACAAAATAAACAATACTTGTTAAAATTGCGGGCGTATCAAAAAATGGCTGAATTGCCATTTCATGCGTTACAGCAGCTGTTCTTGGAGACGGAATTGCAACTGCAATTATATATATTAAGAAACAAAAGAGTGTACTAAAAGCAGGAGAAACTTTCTTACCGAAATCGTACAAAGTTCCTTGTAATCTTGCGTGTGCAAAAATTGCCAAAATAGGAATTGCAATGGCTGTTAAAATAAAACCCAAAACAACAACCCACCAATCTACACCAGCTTTAACTCCTAAATTCGGAGGTAAAATTAAATTTCCTGCTCCAAAAAATAATGAAAATAATGCAAAACCTGCAATCCAAATTTCTTTTGTTTTATTCAAAATTACTCTTGTTTTTTAAGTTTTAAATGTTCAAAATCGAAGCTAAAATCTGTAATTGGTGCTACATATTTCATTGTTGCACTGGTGGCATTTCCTTTTTCGTTAAAAGTAAAATTCACAAAAACATCTGCATCAAAACTTCTATTGTTCCATTTAGCAACAAATGTTGTTTGGTTGTAAGGTAATAACTCCCCTACAATATCCGAGGATCTTTTACTTTTTATAGTATACTTATTAGTATCAAAAGAAATAACAACATCTCCAAACCAATCATCAGAATACGTTCCAACAATCTGGTTTGGTTCTGGTAGGTTTGTATTTGTTTTTGCAAGAGCAACTTTAGTATAAACACTTGCTTTTATACTGTCGTTAAACTGTAAAAAGTTGTTGTTTTTGTCTCCGTACGTTTTTAACCAATTTCTATCTTCGTACCCTAAATAACTATCTTTTATGGTATTTGTAATGGTATTAAATGCATTTCCGTTCATTTGATTTGTCAACACAATAATTCCTAAATCTAAATTGGGAATCATTGTAAATTGTGTAACCGTACCTAATAAACCGCCTGTATGATACACTTGTTTATGGCCGCCTTTTACATCTGTTAAGAACCAACCTAAACCGTACCCATTAAAATTAGAATTGTAAGCGTCGTTTTTACCCACTTTTAACGGCGTTTGTAATTGCCACAATTCATGAAATTGATTTGCACTTAACAATCTTTTTCCTTCGGATGTCACAGCATCATTCATTAAAAAATTTGCCCACGTAAGCATGTCTTTTACGTTACTTACAATTCCGCCAGCAGCATTTGCAGTTTCGCTCCAATCATGCGGAATCTGAATTACCTTACCCTCTGTTCTTGTATGCGCATCTATTATATTTGTTCTATTTGTAACTCTATTATAAGATGCTTTACTGTTGTTCATGCCAACAGGATTCATAATTTTTGTTTCAATAAACTCTTCCCAAGAAAGACCACTAACACGTTTTAAAACTTCACCGGCAATAATAAACATGTTGTTATTGTACGCAAACTGACTTCTAAAAGAGGTTTCTGGTTCTAGATATTTTACATTATTGATGACATCTGAAACCTTAAAATCATTTCCTTCTGGAAAGAACATTAAATCTCCTGCGCCTAAAGCCATTCCGCTTCTATGCGTAACCAAATCTCTTACCGTAAATTCTTGCGTAACCCAGGCGTCATATAATTGAAATTCTGGAATGTGTTTTCTTACTTTATCGTCCCAATTTAATTTCCCTGCATCTACCATCATTGCCAAAGCAAAACAAGTAAAACCCTTACTATTAGAAGCAACACCAACTAGTGTATTTTCGTTCATCTCCTTTTTATTGGTTAGAGAACGAACACCATGCCCTTTTGCATAGACTATTTTTCCATCTTTTAAAATTCCGACAGAAATACCAGGAATATCAAAGGTTTTTAAAGTTTTTTCTACTAATTGATCTAACTTTTTCTCTTTAATTTGTGCATTCATTGTTACGGAAACAATGAAGATAGATAAGAGTATAATTTTTCTAAAAAACATAAGATTTATTTGGAATGAATTCACACCAAATATAGTAAATACTTTATGATTTTTAAATTTCTAAAAACGAATCAAATCTTATATTTGTCGTTATGATTTTAGAATATAAAAATGCGGATATTTTTTATACGGATGAAGGAAAAGGAACTGCTGTTGTGCTAATTCATGGCTTTTTAGAGAACGCTACAATGTGGCAAAATATTACCCCAGAATTATCTAAAAAAAACAGAGTGATTACGGTTGATTTGTTAGGTCATGGAAAAAGCGACTGTTTGGGCTACGTGCATTCTATGGAATTATTTGCAGAAACCATAGCTGCTGTTTTAAAACAGTTAAGAATTCGGAAAACATTTTTAGTTGGCCATTCTTTAGGCGGTTATGTTGCATTGGCTTTTGCAGAAAAACATCCGCAGAAAATAAAGGGTTTATGTCTAATGAATTCTACCTCTAATAAAGATGATGCAGAACGAAAAACGCTAAGAACTCGCGCTAACAGAATGATTCAGAATAACTTTACAAGCATGGTAAGAATGTCTTTTGCCAATTTGTTTGGTAAAAAAAGCAGCGTTCTTTTTAAAGCAGAAATGGAAGCTGCTTTGCATGAAGCTTTGCAAACTCCAATTCAGGGTTATATTGCTGCACAAGAGGGCATGAGAATTCGTCCAAACAGAAATGTTATTTTAGCTGAAAACGATTTTAAAAAGTTAATAATTATTGGTGAGAAAGACCCTGTTTTAGATTTTGAAACTTCTTTAGAAGAGGCTAAAAAAACAAATACAGAACTTGTTGTTTTCCCAAACGGCCACATGAGTCATATTGAAAATAAAGAAGAATTGATTACAGTTTTACAAAAGTTTGTTAAGAAATTATAAATTAACTTTCTCAAAAAAAACTATTTCGTTTAATTCATTGAAACTACATCATATTATCAATATAGTTAATTAGAAAATAAAGAGAGATTCACTTTGCAAGTAGAAATAAAAAATCCAAGAACAACATGTTACAAATGCATAAATCCTATAAGCACCTGTATTTGTAAACACATTCGTCCTTTTCATACTAAGACTCGTTTTATTATTCTTATGCACCCAAAGGAGTATAAAAAAGAAAAAAACGGAACGGGACACATGACTAGCCTTCAACTTGAAAATTCTGAAATTATAGTTGGCGTCGATTTTACTAATAATAATCGTGTAAATGAAATATTGACTGAAGAAAAAAATGCTTCTTTTTTACTTTATCCGGGAAAAGAGAATTTTAACTTATCTCAAAGAAAAAGTTCAGAAATAACTTCATTTATGGGTAATAATCCACACATATTTATTCTTGATGGTACATGGCCTTGTGCTCGTAAAATGCTTAAACTAAGTACGAATTTGCAAAAGCTAAAAAGAGTAAGTTTTGATAATAAAATCAAATCAAAATTTATTATCAAACAGCAGCCAGATCCACTTTGTCTTAGTACTATTGAGTCGGTTTATACAGTCTTAAATTTACTAAAAAAAGGTGATGTAGAACAATGTGAGACGAAAGGTTTCCTTGTTCCTTTTAAAAAAATGATTGCCCATCAACTAGAATATCTGTTTAACCCAAATAATAAAAACTATCGCTCAACTGCGAGCACAGAGATAATTTCTAAGAACATGTATAAGAAAAATACAGAAAGAAATATTATTTTTGAACAAGACAGTTAGAACAAGACAGTTAAATGTCCTTTTTATAAACCTTAGTTATTAAATGAAGCGTATTACACACTAATACAAGGTTATAATAAAAATAAAGGCGCGTTAGTTTAAGTTTTAAAGAGTTTCATTGAAAACAATTTAAAGCATGGTTATTGGAAAACGATTCATCTAGGTCCAAAGAAAATAGAAACTTTAAAGAAATATAATTTAGGAAAAGAAGAAAAGTTATTGTGACCAACTAAAATAAAATTCTATAACTTAAAGTTACATATATAAAAAAAAGCGCAAATTAAAATTTGCGCTTTTTTTATAACCTTACTTATTGTTAAAATTACTCGTTTTTCAAAGCATTCCAACCTTGTGCTTTCAACTCAATTTCTTGGCTCGCTCTAGTTACTAAATTTAAACCTTGATTTTCTGCTGTAATATGACCAATAATAGAAAAATTAGGATTTGTTTTAATACTCTCAAAAGCTGCAATTGGTACTGTAAAAAGTAATTCATAATCTTCTCCTCCACTTAAAGCAACCATCGTAGAATCTAATTCAAATTCTTCACAAGCAGAAATTACTTGAGGATCTAATGGCAATTTATCTTCATAAATTTTACAACCAACTTTAGACTGCGAACAAATGTGCATAATTTCAGACGAAAGACCATCAGAAATATCAATCATAGCCGTTGGTTTTATTTCCAACTCTTTTAACAAACCAGCAACATCTCTTCGAGCTTCCGGTTTTAATTGTCGTTCTATTAAATACGTATAATTATCTAAATCTGGCTGATTGTTTGGGTCTACCTTAAAAACTTGTTTCTCTCTTTCTAAAACTTGCAACCCTAAATAAGCCGCACCTAAATCTCCAGAAACCACAATTAAATCCGTTTCTTTTGCACCATTTCTATACACAATATCTTCTTTTTCTGCTTTACCAATTGCGGTCACAGAAATTAGAATTCCTTTGGTAGAAGAAGTGGTGTCTCCACCAACTAAATCTACTTTATACGTTTCACAAGCCAACTGAATTCCTGCATACAATTCTTCAATTGCTTCTAAGGGAAAACGATTAGAAACTGCAATCGAAACCGTAATTTGTTCTGCAACTCCATTCATTGCATACACATCAGACAAATTAACCATTACCGCTTTGTATCCTAAATGTTTTAAAGGCATGTAACTTAAATCGAAATGTACACCTTCAATTAACAAATCTGTGGTTACTAAAGTTTGCTTTTCAGACGCTGCTAAAACTGCTGCATCATCTCCAATTCCTTTCACTGTAGAGGAGTTTTCAATCTTAAAATATTTTGTAATATGATTGATTAAACCAAACTCACCTAGTTCAGCTAATGACGTTTTTTGTGTATTTTTATCTTCTAACATCTTGCAAAGGTAAGTACAATCTTAAAATTACAGAGTTCATTTAACAGAGAAGTAAAAATAATATGACTATTTTTACTTCTACACTTTCTAAATACTAAAAAACAATAATTACGTTATCTTAGTAAAGTTCGTTTAATACTTCACAAATAATAAAAATGATAAAAAAAAGTCTTTTCATATTCCTTCTAATCGCAATCAGTTGCTCAAAAAAAGATGTTTTCGAGGCTGAAAAACAAACAATTATAAATCCTATTGCAAAATGCGAAAATGGTTTTGCAGGAGAATTCCCTTGTAACGGTTATGATTTATTAACACATATTACTTTAGAGGAAATTGCCGGAGAAAACACAGAAGGAAACGATTCTTGGGGTTGGGTAGATCCGGTTACTAAAAGTGAATACGCACTAATGTGCACAAATAAAGGCGTTTCATTTATAGATATTACAAATCCTGCGGAAGCAAGAATTATTGGTTTTTTAAAATCGAGAACAGAAAATAGTCCTTGGCGAGATGTTAAAATCTATAACGACATTGCCTACATTGTAAGTGAAGCCACTGATCACGGAATGCAAATCTTCAATTTAAATAGATTAAGAGAAGTTATCGTTACACCGGTTGAATTTACATCCGATAAAGATTATACAGGTTTTGGTAGCGCACATAATATTGTTATTAATGAAGCAGAAGGATATGCATATCCTGTTGGCACCTCAAGAAGTGGCACGTATAAAGGTGGCCCTTTATTTATAAATATTCAAGATCCTTTTATGCCTGTAGAAGAAGGCGGATTTCTAAATTATGCTCATGATGCACAAGTAGTAACCTACAATGGACCTGACACAGACTATACTGGCAAAGAAATTTTAATTGGTAGTAATGAAACAGAAGTTGTTCTTGTAGATGTTACCGACAAAGAAAATCCTACCAAAATTTCTTCGATAAGTTATGCTAATATTGGGTACACTCACCAAGGTTGGTTTACAGAAGATTTTAACTATTTTATTTTGGGTGATGAGCTAGATGAACGAGACAAAGGGCTAAATACTAGAACTATTATTTTCGATTTTACAGACTTAGACAATCCAATTCATCATTTTAATTACTCAGGTAAAACGGCTGCAATAGATCATAATGGGTATGTAAAAGGAAACCTATTTTTTCAAGCAAATTACACCGCAGGCGTTCGAATTATCGATATTTCTAATATTGGAAATAAAAGCTTTACTGAAGTTGGTTTTTTCGACACGTATCCAGAAAACGACAATACCGCTTTTAGTGGTGCTTGGAATGTGTATCCTTATTTACCAAGTGGAAACATTATTGTTAGCGATATAAAACGTGGTTTATTTGTAATTAGAAAAAGTAAAACTTAATTTGTAGTGAAAAAATTCTGGCTCTTTATTGTTTTTTTATCTCTTTTAAACTGTTCCAAAAAAGAAGGTCTTTTTATTGATGAAATTCCCACAGAAACAAAGACAACCAGCACACATACTTTTGGCGGTTCTAAAAATGATGGCTTGCATTCCGTAGAAAAAACAGTAGATGGTGGTTTCATTGTTGCAGGATTTACGCAAAGTAATAATGCCGATATTGTTTCAAAAACAAACGAGTCTTTTGATTTTTTAGTTTCAAAATTTTCTTCGGATAATAAACTAGAATGGCAAAAAACTTTTGGCGGTACTCAAGATGATAGAGCTGCAGCTATTATTCAAACAGTAGATGGTGGTTTTGCTGTTTTAGGATATGCCAAAAGTTCAGATCTAGACGTTACTAAAAATGCCGGCTCTAAAGATTTTTGGTTATTGAAACTCTCTAACAACGGAACGCTGCTTTGGCAAAAAACATTCGGGTTTTCTGGCGCAGATTATGGCACTACTTTATTAGAAACTAAAAATGGCGGATTTCTAATAACCGGTGTTTTAGATGTTTCTGCTTCAAACGGACAAGGGAATGCAAAATCGGCTGCAACCCAACACGCCGGTGGCGATTATTGGGTTTTAAAAACAGACAATGCTGGTAATTTAGAATGGAATACATTCTTTGGAGGCTCATTTACAGATACTCCTTTAGGCATTGTAGAAACTATAAATAATAATTTTATAATTGCAGGCTCATCTGATAGTAACGATTTTAATATTGAAAATAATAAAGGAACCTATGATTTTTGGATTATCAAAATATCATCTACAGGAAATCTCATTTGGGAGAAAAGTTTTGGAGGTTCAGAAATTGATGAGGCCAGAGCAATTACAAGCACAAATGATGGTCATTTTATAATTGTTGGTGATACAAGAAGCAAAGACAAAGATGTTTCTATAAATAATGGCGCTGCTGATGTTTGGGCAATAAAAATTTCTACAGAAGGAATTCTTATCTGGGAAAAAACAATTGGCGGAACCAGTTTTGATGTTGCTAGAGCAGTTACAAAAACACAAGATAATGGTTTTTTAATTGCAGGAAGTTCTAGAAGTTTAGACAAGGGCTTTGAAAACAAGGGGCAGAATGATGCCTTGATTTTAAAAATAGATGCAAACGGAAAATTGTTGTGGCAAAAAACAGTTGGTGGCTCTCAAATCGATTTTTTATATGGTGTTGTAGAATTGAATAATAAAATAATTATTGCCGTGGGAGAAAGTAGCAGTTCAGACCAAGATATTTCAGAAAATAAAGGATTTACAGACGCATTAATTATTCAAATAGAAGAGTAGCATGAAAAAAATAATTACTTTATTAATTTTAACGATTTTTATAGTAAGTTCTTGTTCAAAAGAAGAAGAAAATTTATTGGTCACTTTAAATTTTACACATCATTGGAATGGAACAATCATTACAAACCAAGATTTAAACGAGTTAAAATTCACCAACGAAAATGGCGACAAACTAAGCGTCGAAAGATTGCGGTATCTTGTTTCTAATATTAGTTTAATTGGTGCTAAAAACTATCATTTAGTAGATTTTGGTGAAAATTACGGAGCTTCTATCACCGTTTCAGATATTACTCCTGGCAGTTACAACCTAAAATTTAGGTTTGGTTTTTCAGACGAAGACAATACAGATGGCGTGTATCAAGATTTAAATTCGGTGAATCTTAATGTCCCAGGAATGTTGGGTGGTGGTTATCATTACATGCAATTTGACGGAAAATATTTAGACAATAACAATCAAGAATCTGGTTTTAATTACCATACAATTAGAGCTGTAAATAACGCAGAACCAAATAATTTAAAATTTGAAGATACTTCTTTTGAGGTCGATCTAGGAACTGTGATTATTACAAATTCGGCAGAAATTGAAATTAAAATGAACCTTGCAGCATGGTTTAAGAATCCGAATACATGGAATTTAAACGAACTAAACACCGTTTTAATGCCAAATTTTGAAGCTCAAAAAATGATGAGTGCCAATGGAAAATCAGTTTTTAGTTTGGGTACAATAAATTAATACATAGTTCTCATTGCAAAGGAACTTTTAAAATGAAAAAAACACTTCTATTTCTTCTTTCCTTTTTTCTTCTGATGAATTGCGCATCTAAAGAAGAAGAAATCTACACCCCAATACCGTATAATTTAGAAGTCCCAACACTTTTTGCCGACAAATTAATTGCGCCAATTATTCCAGCAAACAATCCATTAACCCAAGAAGGAGTTTCTTTGGGCAAAAAACTCTTTTTTGATACCATTTTATCTGGAGACGAAACACAATCTTGTGCCTCCTGCCACAATCCGAAGAGAGCATTTACAGACAACAAACAATTTAGTGAGGGAATTAACGGTAATTTCGGAAAAAGAAATGCAATGCCATTGTTTAATTTAGCATGGAACTTTGACGAGCGTTTTACTTGGGATGGAAAAGAATTTAGCCTAGAAAAACAAGCTTTTGAACCGGTTTCAAATCCGATAGAAATGCATGCAAATTGGAAAATTGTTACAGAGAAATTACAACAGCATCTAGAATATCCTACTTTATTTTTACAGGCTTTTGGCACTTCAAAAATAGATTCTACATTAGTGACAAAAGCAATTGCTCAATTTGAAAGAACACTTATTTCTGGCAATTCTAAATTCGATCGATATTTACAAGGAGAAACAACTTTAACACCAGAAGAAGAAAACGGATTTGACATTTTTATGGACGAAGCAAAAGGAGATTGTTTTCATTGCCATGGAAGTAACAACAATCCGCTTTGGACAGATAACAAATTCCACAACAATGGTTTAGATACTAATTTTTCTGATTTAGGTTTGGGTAAAATAACAGGAGATCCTAGTGATAATGGAAAATTTAAATCTCCATCAATAAGAAATCTTACTTTTACAGCACCTTACATGCACGATGGCAGATTTGCAACTTTAGAAGAAGTGATTGATCATTATTCTGAAGGACTGAAAAGATCATCAACAATAGACCCTTTAATGAAAAAAATAAACCAAGGTGGCGTGCAATTATCAAGGCAAGACAAAGCCGATTTGAAAGCTTTTTTGCTCTCACTTTCAGACCCTAATTTTACTAGTAATACAAGCTTTCTAAAGTAATCAATAAAACCAATTGACATATTAGGTTTCATAATGAAAGTTCTTCGTTTTCTTCGACTTAAATTGTATATTTGCACTCAATTTAGATTTAATCTAGTTAAAATTATGATAAAAGTTTCAGACACAGCAAAGAAGAAAGTCGTAGAATTGATGACTGATGAAGGCTTTAACGCGATAACTGACTTTGTAAGAGTTGGTGTAAAGAGCGGTGGTTGTTCAGGTTTATCTTACGATCTAACTTTCGATAATAAAAAAGAAGATAACGATAAAGTTTTTGAAGAAAATAATGTAAAAATTATTGTAGACAAAAAGAGCTTTTTATATTTAGTAGGAACAACGCTAGAATACTCAGGTGGTTTAAACGGAAAAGGATTTGTTTTTAACAATCCTAACGCAAACCGAACTTGTGGTTGTGGGGAATCTTTCTCTTTATAAAAAGGTTCAGAATTTAATGTTATGGCAATCGCGAATATGTTCGAAAATTTAGAAACTTTCTAAAATTCTTTGTAACGATATTAACTAAATTGCAAATAACACAGAATTAAGGAAAGATTATAGAATCGAATAGATGGTTCTTCTGGTTCAGTTATGAACAATATTGCAGAAGGATTTGAAAGCAATGGAAATAAAGAGTTTATTCAATTTTTATCAATTGCAAAAGCATCTTGTGGGGAAACAAAATCTCAATTATACAGCGTTTTTGATAGGAAGTATATAAATTAAGAGGATTTCAACAAACTAAAGGAACAATCATTAGTTTTAAGTAAAATGATTGGAAGATTTATAAATTATTTAAAAACAGTGAATTTAAAGGAAGCAAATACAAAAGTTAACAAGCACAACTTTAAACTTTAAATTAAAAACTTTGAACTATGAAGTATACTGAAGAAGATTTAGAACAAGAATTAAAAACCAAAGAATATAAATATGGTTTTTATACAGATATAGAAAGCGAGACCTTTGCAAAAGGGTTAAGTGAAGATGTTGTAATCGCAATCTCTAAAAAGAAAAACGAACCTCAATGGATGACCGATTGGCGTTTGGAAGCTTACCGAGTTTGGGAAAAAATGGAAGAGCCAGAATGGGCAAATGTTCATTATACGAAACCAAATTTTCAAGACATTGCATATTATTCTGCACCTAAAGAAAAACCGAAATTAAATTCTTTGGACGAAGTAGATCCAGAATTATTAGACACTTTTAAGCGTTTAGGAATTTCTTTAGACGAACAAAAAAAATTAGCTAATGTAGCTGTAGATATTGTGATGGATTCTGTTTCTGTAGCAACTACGTTTAAGAAAACATTAGGTGAAAAGGGTATTATTTTTATGCCAATTTCAGAAGCAATTCAAGAACACCCAGAATTGGTTAAAAAATATTTAGGAACCGTTGTACCAACAACAGACAACTTTTATGCAGCACTAAATTCGGCAGTTTTTTCTGATGGATCTTTCTGTTACATTCCAAAAGGTGTAAAATGTCCGATGGAATTATCTACCTACTTCAGAATTAATGAAGGTGGAACAGGGCAGTTCGAAAGAACGTTAGTGGTTGCAGACAAAGGAAGTTACGTTTCTTATTTAGAAGGTTGTACTGCGCCAAGTAGAGATGAAAATCAATTGCACGCAGCCGTTGTAGAATTAATTGCTTTAGATGATTCAGAAATTAAATATTCTACTGTACAAAACTGGTACCCTGGTAATAAAGAAGGAAAAGGTGGTGTTTTCAATTTTGTAACTAAAAGAGGAATTTGCGAAAACAATGCAAAAATTTCTTGGACACAAGTAGAAACAGGTTCTGCTGTTACCTGGAAATATCCTTCTTGTATTTTAAAAGGAAACAATTCTGTGGGTGAATTTTACTCGATTGCTGTAACAAACAACCATCAGCAAGCAGATACAGGAACAAAAATGATTCACTTAGGTAAAAATACCAAGTCTACCATTATTTCTAAAGGAATTTCTGCCGGAAAATCACAGAACTCATACAGAGGTTTAGTTCAGATAAATGCAAGAGCAGAAAATGCTCGTAATTTCTCTCAATGTGATTCTTTGTTAATGGGTAATGAATGTGGTGCACACACGTTTCCTTATATCGAAGTGAAGAATAAGTCGGCACAAATAGAGCACGAAGCAACAACAAGTAAAATTGGTGAAGAACAATTATTTTACTGCAACCAACGTGGTATCGATACTGAGAAAGCAATTGCATTAATTGTAAACGGATTTAGTAAAGAGGTTTTAAATAATTTACCAATGGAATTTGCTGTGGAAGCTCAAAAATTATTGGAAATTAGTTTAGAAGGTTCAGTAGGTTAAAATTATATGAATTTGAACCGTTTAATTGTTTAAACAGTTACATGAATAAACAATTACACAATTTTAAAAAATGAAAAAAATACTATTCTTATTAATTGCTGTTAGCATTGTTGGTTGTAAAAAATTAGAAAAAAAAGCTGACACTGTTTCTAAACCAATTGTACAATTACATCAATTGGTTGGTGGTGCTATTTTTGTAAAAAAATTAGAAGTTTTTTCTCAAGACACAACCTATACAGGGCAAACAAAACAATTTACAGATACGTATTATGTAATTTCTCACCCAAAAGGAAACTTAATGTGGGATGCCGGTTTACCAGAACAATTGGTTATGGAAACTGCTTTTGATGAACCAAGCGGAGTGTATGCTATTAAAAGGCCAGATTCTTTGGGAAATCAATTAAAATCGATTGGTTATAAAATTGAAGATTTTAAGTATTTTGCAATGTCTCATTCGCATTTCGATCATACAGGTCATGCTAATTTGATGAAACATGCAACTTGGATTGTACAAGAAAACGAGTACAATGCAAATGTTGGCGATTCTGTAAAAATTAAAAACGCCGCAGTAACAGCACTTAAAAAGGTTCAAAAAATAACAGGTGATTATGATGTTTTTGGAGACGGAACGGTCGTTATTAAATACACACCTGGTCATACAATCGGGCACCAATCTTTATATGTTGAAGTTGCTGGTTTAGAAAAACCGGTTTTATTAACAGGTGATTTATATCATTTTGAAGAAAACAGAGCAAATAAAGGAGTTCCTTCATTTAATTATGATGCAGAAGAAACGCTAAAAAGTATGGAGAAATTTGAAGCTTTTGCTAAAGAAAAAAACGCAGAAGTTATTATTCAACATTCTCCAATAGCATTCAAAAAATTAGAAGAATTATTAAAAAATAAACGCAAATAGCGATGTTAAAAATAGAAAATTTACAAGCAAGTATAGACAATAAGTCAATTTTAAAAGGATTGAATTTAGAAGTAAAAGCAGGTGAAGTTCACGCAATTATGGGACCTAATGGTGCCGGAAAAAGTACGTTGGCCAACATTATTGCCGGTAAGGACGATTATGAAATTACCGCTGGAACGATTGAATTAAATGGTGAAGATATTAGTGAATTAGCACCAGAAGAAAGAGCGCATAACGGTGTGTTTTTATCTTTTCAATATCCTGTAGAAATTCCTGGAGTTTCTGTTACAAACTTTATAAAAACAGCTATTAACGAAACTCGTAAAGCAAAAGGTTTAGAAGACATGCCAGCGAAAGACATGTTAAAAATGATTCGTGAGAAATCTGAGTTGTTAGAAATAGATCGTAAATTCTTATCTCGTTCTTTAAACGAAGGTTTTTCTGGTGGAGAAAAGAAACGTAACGAAATCTTTCAAATGGCAATGTTAGAACCAAAATTAGCCATCTTAGATGAAACGGATTCTGGTTTAGATATTGATGCTTTGCGTATTGTTGCAAACGGCGTAAATAAATTAAAATCTAAAGACAATGCTGTAATTGTAATTACACACTACCAACGTTTATTAGAATATATCGTACCAGATTTTGTACACGTTTTACACGATGGAAAAATAGTAAAAACTGGGGATGCTTCCTTAGCTTTAGAATTAGAAGCAAAAGGATACGATTGGATTAAACAAGAACTCGTATAAGTTCGCAGAAAAATCAGTAGTAGTTTGCAGTGAGGTACTGCATGCTAAAAGTGAATTAATAATAAGAAAATAGTTAGTCATCAATCCTGTTTATGAAAAATCATAAATTGCCAACTGAAGACTAAACACTGAAGACTGAAAATAATGGAATTAAAAGACAAACTATTATCATCATACGTAGCGTTTGAGAACGATATAGACACAAATTCTGACATACACGAAATTCGTTCAAAAGCATTTAAAAATTTTGAAAGCTTAGGCTTTCCTACTAAAAAGTTAGAAGCTTGGAAATACACTTCTTTAAACTCCGTTTTAAAGCAAGATTATAGTTTATTTCCTAACAAAGAAAATGCGATTGAATTAGCAGACGTAAGAAAGTACTTTATACACGATATAGATGCATACAAGCTTGTCTTTATAGACGGTAAATACAGTTCTTTCTTATCTGAAACAACACACGATACTTTTGATGTTTGTTTAATGTCTGCTGCATTAACAAAGCCAAAATACAAAGCAGTAATCGAAAATTACTTCAATAAAATAGCGAAAGAAGACAACTTAACGTCTTTAAATACTGCTTTTGCCAATGAAGGTGCTTACATCTACATTCCTGAAAATGTTGAAGTAGAAAAACCGATTCAGATTATTAATTTTACAACAGGTTCTGAGGCTGCAACAATGTTGCAACCAAGAAACTTAATTGTAGTTGAGAAAAATGCACATGTTCAAATTATAGAACGACACCAAAGTTTAACTTCTAACCCAGTTTTAACAAATTCGGTTACAGAAGTTTTTGCGGCAAAAGATGCTACTGTAGACATTTATAAAATTCAAAATGATGATGAGAAAGCTTCTTTAGTAGACAATTCTTACATCGAACAAAAATCGAATAGTATTGTTTCTGTACATACTTTTTCTTTCGGAGGAAATATCACTAGAAATAACTTAAACTTTTATCAAAGAGGAGAACACATCGATTCTATTTTAAAAGGGATTACAATTTTAGACGGAAAACAACACGTAGATCATAACACTTTGGTACATCATATAGAGCCAAATTGTGAAAGTCACCAAGATTATAAAGGAATTTATGATGCGCGTTCTACAGGTGTTTTTAACGGTAAAGTAGTTGTTAATAAAGAGGCGCAGAAAACAAATGCATATCAAAAAAACAACAATGTTTTATTAAGTGATAAAGCTACTGTTAATGCAAAACCTCAACTAGAAATTTTTGCAGATGATGTAAAATGTTCTCATGGTTGTACTATTGGTCAATTAGATGACGAGGCTTTATTTTACATGCAACAACGTGGTATTCCTAAGAAAGAAGGGAAAGCCTTATTAATGTTTGCCTTTGCAAATACGGTTTTAGAAAGTGTAAAAATACCTGAAGTAAAACAACGTATTGCTAAAATTATTGCAAAAAAATTAGGTGTTGACATAGGTTTCGATTTATAAGCAACACAGTTGCCTTTTTATATATAAAACCACGCTCATTGCGTGGTTTTTTGTGTTTATTTATTTTTTTATAACTTTATTGAAAACAAAAAAATTATGAATAAAGCAATTAAGACAATATTATTAGTAGCCGGAATTATTTTATTAGGGTACGGAATTTACACGATGATACAACCAGAAGCACAAGTTTCTATTGGAGATTTAGACTTAGTAACAACGCAAGATAATACCAATTCATATATTACTATTGCCTTAGGAATTGTGGCAATAGCTATTAGTTTAGTGAAAGGAAAGAGTTAAATAGCCAAACATTAGATTGTTTTGTAAACCACTTAGAAATAAGTGGTTTATTTATTTAACAGCTTTTAGAACCTCTTTTAAAAACTCATTTTCATTAAAATTTGTCAAGCCAAAACGTACAATTACCATTTCTTCATCTGGTAAAACATACACTCTTTGCCCTTGATAACCATCTGCAAAATACATGTTTTTGGGTACGTCTTTAAACTGCTTTTCGGCATTTAACCAAAACTGTGCACCATACGTTCCGTTTGATGTTGGTGTTGGCGTGGTTACATAATCTACCCAATTTTTATTAAATAATTTCGCTCCATTCCAAGTCCCATTATGTAAATAAAGTAAACCAAATTTTGCCCAATCTCTAGCTGTTGCCCAAGCATAAGAAGAAGCTACATAATTCCCTACTAAATCTGTTTCTACAACCATAGAATTCATGCCAATTTTATCAATAAAATCTGTGTACCAGAAGTCTAAATATTCTTGATGTGTTTTAAATTGTTTTCTTAAAATTTTTGATAATAAATTTGAAGTTCCAGAAGAATAGTTCCAAGAAGCATTGGTTTCATATTTTAACGGTTTCTCTTCTTGCATTTTGGTCATATCCCTTTCTAAAAACAACATGGTAGTTGCGTCAGAGATTTCACTATAATTTTCATCCCATTCTAAACCAGAATTCATTTGTAATAAATTATTGATTGTGATGCTTTTTCGTGCATCCTTTTGCCAAGAATCTATTGGAGCAACCTCTTGCACGTTTATTTTATTCTGATGCTGTAAAACGCCAAAAACGGTGCTCATTATGCTTTTTGTCATCGACCAACCTAAAATTCTAGCATCCTTATGAAATCCTTCCGCATATTTTTCTGAAATAATTTGATCTTTATATAGCACAACAACTGCTCTAGAATTATCTTTTCCGAAGATAGAACTTACTGTTTCATCCAACTTTTTATAATCTACATTAGAGAAAACGGTGTCTTTTTGTGGTGCATTTCCATAAGGAAAAGGCGTAGCGTTGTTTGCTTTTAATCTTTTTGGAACTAGATATTGAGCAGTTTCATCACTTTTATCCAACGTTAAAACTGATCCTAAACCTTCTCTGTAAATTGCCTTTCTAGTTAACAAACCAAAAGCAGAAGAAGTTGCAAACTTACTTATAGTGTCTAATTTATCGGTTGCTAAATTTACTGGTGAAAAATTATTATCTGTGCTGTCTGTAAACTCTAAAGATCTTTCTCCGAGAAAAACAGAGGAAGCCGTATTTTTTGCTGAATAGCCTGCCAAAATATTCAATTTCGGATAGTTATAAATAACAGCAATTATAATTATTACAGATAAAAGAAGTAAAATACGTTTGAAAATTTTCATTAGAAATATAGTTTAGTGATGTAAAAATAAGAAAATCATATTCAGTTTATGAAAAGTTTAAAAATTCATGCTTTATCTTTGTAACTAAATATTTTTTCTATGATAAATGTTGATAAAATTCGTAAAGATTTTCCTATTCTAAAAAGAACTGTTCACGGGAAACCTTTGGTCTATTTAGACAATGCAGCAACCTCCCAAACACCACAAGTTGTAATTGATGCAATTGTAGATTATTATAGCAATTACAATTCAAATATTCACAGAGGCGTACATACTTTAAGTCAGGAAGCAACAGATAAATACGAAGAAGCGCGTATTAAAATTCAACGTCATTTTAATGCAAAAGAGGCGTATGAAATCATTCTAACCGCTGGCACAACGCATAGTATAAATATAGTTGCCTCAGGATTTGCATCTCTTTTAGACAAGGACGATGAGATTATCGTTTCTGCTTTAGAACATCATTCTAATATTGTGCCTTGGCAAATGTTGTGTGAAAAAACGGGCGCCATTTTAAAGGTAATTCCGATGCTAGAAAATGGTTCATTAAACATGGAGGTTTATCATAATTTGGTAAACGAAAAGACAAAATTGGTTTTTTGTAATCATGTTTCTAATGCCTTAGGCACCGTAAATCCTATTGAAGAAATTATTAAAAAAGCGCATCAATTTAATGCGGCTGTTTTAATTGATGGAGCGCAAGCAACACCTCATATAAAACCAGACGTACAAGCCTTAGATGCCGATTTTTATGTAGCTTCTGCTCATAAATTGTGTGGTCCAACAGGTGTTGGTTTGTTATACGGAAAAGAAGAATGGTTGCAAAAATTACCTCCTTATCAAGGCGGTGGAGAAATGATTGCAACCGTTAGTTTCGAAAAAACAACCTATGCGGGCTTACCTCATAAATTTGAAGCAGGAACTCCAAATATTTGTGGCGGAATTGCTTTTGGTGCAGCAATCGATTACATGAATGAAGTTGGTTTTGATAATATTGCTTCCTATGAACACGAACTTTTAGAATACGGAACGCAAGAATTGTTAAAAATAGAAGGCTTAAAAATCTACGGAACAACTGCAGAAAAAACGGCTGTAATCTCTTTTAACGTAAACGATATTCATCCTTATGATATTGGTGCAATTTTAGATAAACTAGGCGTAGCGGTTAGAACAGGGCATCATTGTGCGCAACCAATTATGGACTTCTATAAAATTCCGGGAACTGTTAGAGCTTCTTTTTCTTTTTACAATACAAAAGAAGAAATAGATGTTTTAGTAAGCGCAGTTAAAAGAGCGGTTAAGATGCTTTCTTAAAATACATATATTATAAAACAAAAAAAAGGTTGAGCAAATGCTCAACCTTTTTTTATACACTTAAGTGATCCTATTTATTACCTCAAAGTAGGAGAATAATTTGTTGGATAGTCATCTGCTTTAGCCAAACCATCTGTTGCTAATGTAAAATTAGAACCAAACTTAGCATCAATAGCGCCTAAGATTCTATTTGCCATTAACGCATATCCTCTTCCTGTAAGATGCACACCGTCTAAACCTACTAAACCACCAGTTACTAAACTAGTTGTCATCGTATAATTATCAAACTGAAGACCGTTTTCAGCCTCTCTTAAGATTGCATTTAAATCTATTAAAGCAAGATTTGCATTTGAGCTTGCAACGTCTAAAATAGTAGCGTTGTAAGAAGTTGTAGCTGCTTGTACGCTTGCTAATTCAGTAGTTGTTAAAACCCACATATCTGCTAAAGGAACACCTACTCCATTTACACTAGAAGGATTACTAGGATCTGCTAACGTACCAATAAAGGAAGAACTTGTTAAAACTAATAGATCATCTGGGGTAGCTTGTCTTAATTGAGGTAAAGTAGCAAAAGCAGGGTTAATAGCACCTAAATTTATTAAATCTTCATCTACAATTACAACTGCATTTTGACCAGCACTAAAAGAAATTGTTCTTTTCGCTATTTCGGCATCTGCTACCGATTGAGGAATTATCTGTGCTGTAACCAACGCTCCAAAAGCTTGTTGAATTCCGCCATTATATTGTGCGTATGCACCATTTACAGCAGTTGCAGTAGCTGCATCCATTGGTATTGGGTTGTAAGGAACTGTTGTAAAATACGGTAATAATGTAATGTCTGGTACTGTAGCAATTACTCCTTTTGCACCTCCACTGGTCATTGCGCCAACCATTCCTCTAAATACTTGATCAAAAACTAATGGGTTTGTAATATCATTCGATCCATAAGTTGAAGGATCTAAATTCCCTGTTGGATTTGCTGTTGTTGGAGATTGATCTGCACCAGAACCTCCTGAAATAGCAAAACCTAAAACATCATTACCTCCAACTTCACTTAAAGTAAAAAAGGTTGGTTGTTGCGCTAATGCATCCTCTAAAACACTTGCGCCTGCACTTGAAGCCATTCTTCCAAAATAAGGGTTTAGAGTACCATAACCATTAAAAGTTAAGTGAAAACTTTTTGCTCCTGGTATTCCAAAGTTATTAAAAGAAGTACCCGCAGCTCTTACACCTAAACTTGTTGTTGGTAAAACACTTAATCTTTTAGGCGCTCTATTTACAGCGTCAAAAAATAACCTTGGTGGCTGTACAGCATTTCCACTGAAAACAAGACCTCCAATATTATCTGCCATTAGCGGCTGATTAAAGTCACCTCCACCTGCTAACTTAAATTTAGAAGCTAGTGTATTTGGAAATGAATTCTCTTGCGCCTTAATAAAAAGTGCACCGTCTGTAAAACCTGCTGTAAAAGAAGCACCAACAGCAACGTATTTAGAGAAGTCTAAATTACTGGTATTTAATGCTACTTGTGCTGGTGCTGGTGCTCCTGCAATTGGATCCAACTCGTTGTTTACATCACAAGATGCAACACCAATTGACAAAAGAAGTAGCCCTATATATTTATAATTTTTCATAAAATAATGTGTTTTTTATTAGTTATTAATTGTCCAAGAAACATAGTACTGAGAACCTATTGCTCCTACCCCTGGTGCACTAAAGTATTCTTTACCTCCAAGATTTGCACCACCAACTTTAAATACAGATTTCCATTTAGGAACTGAATAGTTAACTTGAGCATCTAACATTGTTCTAGATTCTATTGTTGCATCTAAGAAAGTAGATTCCCATAAATACTCATCTTGCCATCTTGCATTAATATTAAAGCCAAAGTTTTCAAATAAATTTGTGTGACCAAACTGTAATTTTACTTTGTGCTCTGGTGTATTAAAACCAGCTTCAAAATCTGGATCTGAAGCTTGATCAAAATCAAACTTAGCATACGTATAACTTGTACCTAAATCAAAACCACCTGCTATTTTTGTATTCAAACCAATAGACGCTCCGTAAGAACTAATTTCTGCTGTTGTATTTGTATATATTTGAAAAGCTTTAAAATCTCCATTTTTAAGTGCTAATAGAGATAAACCGTTATCACCTACTTCTCCATAAAAAGGAACCAATACATTTTTACCAGAAATAAAGTCATTATAGCTATTATAGTATCCGCTTACATCTACTGTAATTTTAGAATCTCCTAAATAGATCAAACCTCTATACCCTAATTCAAAAGCTGTTACCTCTTCTGGTTTCACTAAAGCGCCATCAGCCGCAGCGGGTGCACCAGCCAGAACAGAACTTGCAGAAAAAGAATTCTCATAAGCCAATCTACCAGATAACGTTTTTGTTGCTCCACCAGCAAATGCCATACCTTCTGTACTCACATTTAAAGGAGCACTTGTATATCTATCTAAATTGTCTGGTGCAGAACCTACTAAAATAGCAGACCCAGCATCTAAACCAATATATTGATCTTGTGTTGTTGGGTTTCTAAATCCTTTTTGAAAAGAAGCTCTAAAGTTATCGTTCTTATTTTCACCTGCAGCATATGCTAATGAAACTCTAGGAGAGAAATTCCCATCAAAATTTTGTGCTTTGTCATAACGTAAAGAAGCGGTAAATTTTAAACGATCTTCTTCTAAAAATCTTCTTTGCATTTGAGTATAAACTCCATATTCATCATAATCAATTGCACCGTCATAATCTGTAAAAATACTTCCGTTAGAGTTTAAAGAGTATCTTCTATAAGAACCTCCTACTTGAAATTCTGCCCACTCAATTACATCTTGAAAATTGTAGTTTACGTCTCCGTGATATAATTTCGTTTGATCTTGGAATTTAGAACCTGTAACTAAGTTAGGGTCTGCTGTAACCGTATCAAAAGCAGACTTAAACGCTGGAGTTCCTGGAATTAAACGACCAGAATCTGCCACTGCTCTTGCTGCTGCATGATTTGAAGCAGGTACGTTTGGCACACCTCCAAGGTATGCTGCTGCATATTGACCAAACCAATCTTGGTCAGATTTCCACTTTCTGTTGATATTAATAGCTGTAAAACGAGAATCATAAGAATTACCAGCATCTTCTGTAGTAACATAACCTCTTATGAAAAAGTTTTTACCTTTTAACTCTAATTTTTGTTGCGCTAAATAAAAGTCTTTAATATTATATCTATTTGCTCCTTGATAAATAGTATTACCAACGCCATATTTTGAGTTGAAAATTAATTCTAAACGATCATCACCAAAAGGACGGTAATGTAAAGCGGTATTTAATTTCACACTTTTCGCTTCATAGTCTTCCATTAAATCTCTTTCTTGGTAACCTGTTCTACTCACTCTACCAATTGCACCACCTAAACTTATGGCAACTTCATCTCCATAAATATTTAAACCATCAAAATCATTTAAAGATCTGTCACCAGCTGCATATTCTCCGTTTGCTGTGTTTCTGTAATCTGTTGCAAACCATTCTGTTCCTTTTAAATAAGAAAGTGTTGCTTTTGCAGCAAATTTATTTGAAAAGGCATGTGCCATTCGAATGCTTACATCGTGAAAACTATTGTCTCCTGCTGCGTCTTGACTAGTAATACCTTGTTTGTATGAAAAGCTGATTCCTTGGTCATTAAAAGGACTTCTACTTGTCATAAACATAATACCGTTAAATGCATTTGCACCATATAATGCAGAAGAAGCTCCCGGCAATAACTCTACAGTGTTTACATCTAATTCAGACATTCCTAAAAGGTTACCAATTGCAAAGTTTAATGCTGGTGAAGAATTGTCCATTCCGTCTACCAATTGCATAAAACGTGTATTTGCAAATGTTGCAAAACCTCTTGTGTTTACAGATTTAAATGTTAAACTATTTGTATTAACATCTACTCCTTTTAAATTTTCTAAACCGTCATAAAATGATGGTGCAGAACTGTTTTTAATAGCCCTTGCATCTAATCTTTCGATAGTTACCGGAGACTCCATAACACGTTCTGGAGTTCTAGAAGCAGAAACTACAATTTCGTCTAAAGAAGTTTCATTTTCTGTTAAAGTAACAGCTATAATTTGATTGTTTTTTGTAACCTCAACTTTCTCCATTTTAAACCCTAAAACAGATATTTCTAATGTAAAAGGTGGGTTGTCTGTAACCTCTAAGACAAAATTCCCATCAAAATCTGTTGTTGTACCAACAGCCTTATTTTCAATTTTAATGTTTGCACCTGGAAGTGTCTCTCCTGTTTTTGCATCTTTAACCGTACCCGTTACAGTGGTTTGTGCAACCATTGTAATGCTACCAAAAGCTATACACGCAATTAATAAAATTTTTTTTATCATAATTTGAATTAATTTGTTAACTATTATGCAAAATACGATATTTTTTGAATAATTTATTATTTGTCCACTAATTTTATCTATTTAACAAAAAAGCGAGTTTACATTGCATTATTAAGACTTCTTAAAAGTTATTTTTTCTAACAAATTAAACTCTTATAAATTGTACATTTGTTTTTCGTAAAAATACATTCCTTTTGAAAATAGTTGAAAATATTGCTAATTTTTCTACAGACGAAAAAACTTTTGTTACTATTGGTACTTTTGATGGTGTTCATTTTGGGCATCAAAAAATATTAGAAAAATTAGTTTCTGAAGCTAAAAAAGCTGGCAAAAAAGCTGTTTTATTAACTTTCTTTCCACACCCAAGAATGGTTTTGCAGAAAGATGCAAAAATAGAATTGATTAATACGATTGAGGAACGTGCACATCTTTTAGAAAAAACAGGTTTAGATTACTTAATTATTCACCCTTTTAGCAAAGCTTTTTCTAGAACTACTGCTTTAGGCTTTGTAAGAGAAATTTTGGTAAACACCTTTAATATTTCTAAATTAATTATAGGTTACGACCATCATTTTGGGAAAAATAGAGAGGGAAATATCGATCAATTAACAGAATACAGCCATTTATACGGTTTTACAGTAGAAGAGATTCCTGCGCAAGATATAGATGATGTTTCTGTAAGTTCTACAAAAGTTAGACACGCTTTGGCTGCTGGAAATTTAAAAACTGCTAACAATTATTTAGGATACAATTTTATGCTGAACGGCATTGTTGTAAATGGAAAAAAACTAGGCGGACAAATTGGCTACCCAACAGCAAATATAGATGTTAAGGAAGCTTATAAATTAATTCCTAAAACGGGCGTTTATGTTGTAAAATCTGTCATAGAAAATAAACTTGTTTTTGGAATGATGAATATTGGAAACAGACCAACAGTGAATGGAAATCATCAAACGATAGAAGTCCATTTTTTTGATTTTAACCAAGATTTATATGGTAAAAATCTTACTGTAGAATTGATTTATTTTCTTCGTGATGAACATAAATTCGACTCTGTTGATTCTTTAGTTCTTCAATTAAAGGCAGATGAACAAACTGCACGAGAGTATATTTTAGAAAATATTAAGTAAATTTCTAATCATTTCTTTCTTTTCTTCCGTTTTTAGAGGAAATCATATTAAAGTTGTTTGATATTGTGTTTTTACTGCCATAAATTCACTAAAACCCTAGAAATGAAAAGCCTGAGTAGTTTTCGCGTACAGTTTGTCATTTCTATCTTTTAGGAAAAATGACAATTGTGGTGGTTTACTGCTATACTATAGGCCTTATCTGACTTCTCATTTTTGGAAATGATATTCTTATAAAAGACCTCACAGGTTTTAAAAATCTGTGAGGTCTGCGTTACTCTAAATTAACTTCCTTTTTTAGTATTCACTTCGCGTTAAGGATTGAGTAGTTGTTTGAGCTCTTTTTTGTTTTTTCAACAAAAAAAGCGAGTGCGAAAGCCTGACCCTTGTGGTAGCGCCCAAAAGAAGCAAAAATAATTCTTCCTACTACGTTTTTACATGCCTAAAGAGTAAAATTATTTATTATTGATTTCGTCGTAAATCAATCTCACAAATTATATATTTGCATTTCATAATTCTTAGAAAATATGCTACAAGTACAATTTATTAGAGAGAACAAAGAAGCTGTTTTAGTGGGTTTAGCAAAACGTAATTTTGCAAACGCAGAAACATTAGTAGAACAAGTGTTAACTGCAGACGAAAATAGAAGAGCAACACAGGTTTCTCTAGATGATGTTTTATCTGAATCTAATAAATTATCTAAAGAAATTGGTGGTTTATTTAAGTCTGGTGAAGTACAGAAAGCAAATGTTTTAAAAGAAAAAACGGGGCAGTTAAAAGAGCAGTCTAAAGAACTTGGTGAGAAACTAAGTGAGATTTCAGATGCGTTGCAAAATTTGTTATATCAAATACCAAATGTGCCACACGTTTCTGTAAAAGCAGGAAATTCTGAAGAAGACAATGAAAACATTTTTAGTGAAGGAATTATTCCTGACTTAGGTGAAAATTCATTGCCTCATTGGGAATTGGCAAAGAAATACGATATTATAGATTTTGAATTAGGGAATAAAATTACGGGTGCTGGTTTTCCTGTGTACAAAGGAAAAGGTGCTAGATTGCAACGTGCATTGATCAATTATTTTTTAGATAAAAATATTGAAGCGGGTTATAAAGAATACCAAGTTCCGCATTTGGTAAATACAGAATCTGCTACTGCTACTGGGCAATTGCCAGATAAAGAAGGACAAATGTATCATTCTAACGAAGATGATTTATACTTAATACCCACTGGTGAGGTGCCAATTACCAATATGTTTCGTGGGAATTTAATGCAAGAAGCAGATTTTCCTATATGTTGTACAGGCTACACACCTTGTTTTAGAAGAGAAGCAGGTAGTTATGGTGCACATGTAAGAGGTTTAAACAGATTGCATCAATTTGATAAAGTAGAAATTGTTAGAATTGAACACCCAGATAACTCTTACCACGCATTAAGCGAGATGGTAGAGCATATTAAAGACATTTTAAGAGAATTAAAATTACCGTATAGAATTTTACGTTTGTGTGGTGGTGACACTGGTTTTACAGCTGCTTTAACCTTCGATTTTGAATTGTTTTCTACGGCACAAGACAGATGGTTAGAAATTAGTTCTGCTTCTAACTTTGAAACTTTTCAAGCAAACAGGTTAAAACTTCGTTTTAAGAATAAAGAGGGCAAGAGTGAATTTGCACATACGTTAAACGGAAGTTCTTTAGCTTTACCACGTGTTTTAGCTGGTATTTTAGAAAATTACCAAACAGCAAACGGAATTAAAATACCTGATGTTTTGGTACCTTATTGTGGATTCGACATGATTAAGTAGTTTTAGTAAACAGTATTCAGTTATAGTTGGCAGTTTCCAACCTAACCGAAAACGGAGAACTAATTTGAGACTACTGCAACCATTAACCTTTTATATTTATTCATTTCTAAAAGAGCATTTAAATACGCGCTTATTTGTCCGTTTTCCATAAACTGGATCGCGTTATTTTTTGAGGTTTCGTATTGTGTAAAAAAAGTATTCATAATTTTAAGTTTTGATTGGTTATTTACTCTATAGACAATTTTGATGCCAAAATGTTACAGATAAGAATTGAAATACCCTTGGTTTAATAAAATTTTAACATTTATCTTGAGTATCTTTGATTGCGATGAAAAAAATTATTCTTCTTATTTTTCTAATTATTAGCAGTTTAAGTGTTGCTCAAAATGCAGCCCAAAATACGGCGCAGAATGAGTATCTCTTAGCTGAAAATTATTACCGAGAAGGTGCTTATGAAAAAGCGACTCAGATTTATAAAAAACTCTATGATAGCTCACCTTTTAACACCACCTATTTAGGACGCTTAATTTCTTGCTATCAAGAAACCGAGCAGTTTTTAGAAGTAGAAAACCTACTAAAAAGCAGAATAAAGGCGAATAAGAGTCAGGTTTATTTGTACGTGTATTTAGGCTATAATTACCAAAAACAACTTCAAAAAGAAAAAGCACAAGAAAATTACACACTTGCTTTAAATTCTTTGGATAAAAACCCTGCCTATGGTGGTTTAATCGGACGAATTTTTAAAGATTATAACTTGTTAGATGATGCTATTTTAGCGTATGAAAAAGCAATGGAAGTTAATAAGAATGCGAATTATAATTTTCAGATTGCGCAGATTTATGGTGAAAAGGGAAATTTCAAAAAAATGTTTGAATCTTATATTGATCTAGTAGATAAAAATGATCAATACTTTAGTTTGGTACAAAGATATACCAGCAAATATATTACAGACGATGCGGAAAATGAAGCAAACATTTTATTCAGAAAAACACTTTTAAGAAAGTCTGCAAGCAACCCAAAAGATGTTTGGAACACTTTGTTAAGTTGGTTGTTTACTCAGCAAAAAGACTACACAAAAGCGCTTATTCAAGAAAAAGCATTGTACCAAAGAAAACCAGAAGATTTAAGTGCTATTTTTACCATTGGTCAAATCGCTTTTAATGACATGGCTTTTGATGCTTCGCAAGAATGTTTTAATTTTATAATTGAAAAATCTACAACTAAAAGTAACGTTATTAACGCCAATTTATACTTGGTTAAAATTGCCGTTGCTACTAAGAATCCAGAAACAGAAACTTTATTTCAACATCTTTTTACCACTTTTGGAAAAAATACGGCAACTGTAAATTTACAAGTAGTTTATGCAGATTTTTTAACCTTTTCTAAAAACAAGCCAACACAAGCAAACAGCGTTTTAGAAGAAGCACTTTCTTATGCAAATTCTAAGTTTGACAAAGCAAGAATTAAGTTAAAACTAGGTGATGTTTTAGTATTTACAGGCAATTTTAACAAAGCGCTTATTTATTTTTCGCAAATTCAAACACAATTAAAAAATCACGAATTAGGACAAGAAGCACGGTTTAAAGTAGCACAAACCAGTTATTTTAAAGGAGATTTTGACTGGGCAAAAGCACAGTTAAAAGTGTTGAAAGGTTCTACCACGCAATTGATTGCAAATGACGCTGTAGCTTTGTTTTTAAAGATTTCTGATAACGAACCCGTAGACTCTATTCCTTCGGGATTAAAGCAATTGGCAAACGCAGAATTGTTGGCTTTTCAGAATAAGAATGAAGAAGCTTTGACTAAATTAAATAACTTGTTTGTTAAGAAAGATGTCTTTATCAATGGTTTAGTTCCTGGAGAAGTAATTTATGATGATGTCTTATTTTTCCAAGCAAAATTGCTCGTCAAACAGAAAAGGTACACAGCAGCCATTGTAAGTTTGGCTAAAATTATTGAAGCTGATAATCAAGGTTTTTTAACGGATGATGTTTATTTTATGATGGCAGAAATCTATAATAACGATTTAAAAAACACAGAAAAAGCACAAGAATATTATCAGAAAATAATTTTCGAACATCCTTCTAGTATTTATTTAGTCGATGCTAGAAAAAAATATAGAAAACTAAGAGGAGACAAGGTTTAACAATGTTAAACGCTCAAAAAAATAAACAATTACAAAAATTAATATGTACATATACAACGTAACAATAAATATTGATGGAACTGCACATGACGAATGGTTAACTTGGGTTGAATCTCACATTACAGCTATTTTAAATACAGGGAAATTTACATCCGCAAAACTTACAGAGGTTTTGGTAGCAGAAGAAATGGGTGGCAGAACCTATTCTATACAATATGCAGCAAGCTCAAGAGAAGATTTAGATGATTATTATACATTACATGCAGATGATTTTCGTTTGGCAATCTTAAAGAAATTTGCAGACAAAATGTTGACTTTCAATACAGAGTTAAAAATTGTAAACGAGTTTTATCCTACGAGTGTTAGTAATTAAAGTTCTTATTATTAACAAGCGTATTAAAATTTGTTTTTTTAAGTTGGTAGGTATCTAAACTGCATTATAAAAATTCTTCGATAAGCTAGACTGACAAGCGTCTTTTTTAATTAGAATTAAAAAAATAATTTCATTTAAAAAAACAAGCATCAATTTAGAATGCGAATGTGAAACTGAGCTTGTCGAAGTTCTTTTATGTAGTTAAAAAATAACTTTATCGGAAATTTATCTTTTTAAAAACTAGCTTCAACACCAATAGAAAAGGCATTTATATTAGAAACTCCTAATTTGTAATGTTCATAACCAGAAGAAATTCTGTAGTTCTTAATATGGTATTTTAATAACAATTTAGTGTTTCTAACAGATTGCCTATTTACTGTTGCCCATTTATGAGAAGCAACAAAACTGATAGGTTTTGCTATGAAGACTTCTCCACCAAATCCCATTAAAAACCGAGTTTCTTTTACATCATTAAAAATACGTCTAAAACCTAAACCAAACCAAGCATCTAAACGTTGGGTTCTAATTCTATGGTATTTTAATAAGGTAGAAAACATGTTAAAAGAATCTCTTTTTCCGTTTACTTTTTCTATAAGAGAGGTGTAATTAATGTCTAAGGAAAATCGTTTTAAGAACCTAAAATCTACTCCAATATCATTACCATATAAGTTCTTGCTTTCCATTAAAAAATGATTGTAGACATCGAATCTTGTAATGTTATAATTGGTAGCATCTGTATACACAAAATTACCATATTTAGATTCTTTATAAGGATAATTAGAAATTTCTGCTGTACTCATTCTACCTTTCATTTCCCAAGGAGATTCAAAAACAAAACCATAGACAGTATATGCAGCGGCATACCAAATAACTCTAACAAACGGATTTTCGATACCATCCTCATTATTTTTTTTGGACCTCGCTGAAGAACTTGAGCTCTTTACAGATGTTGTACCAGAGTTTCCAGAAGAATTTGTACTTCTTAAACTCTCCTTTCCTTTCTCTAGTTTACCTTCTTGAGTATAACTATGAAAACAAATAAAAGTAAATAGTAATGATAAGAACCGTACTTTTTTATACATTTTGGCTGATTTTTAAAAATCTATTTGAAACAAAAATTATACCAATTTAACTGTACCTTTGCTTTTAGAAGGATAAAAACAAAGATTGTGTCTGTAAAAGCAAAAAAACATTTAGGTCAGCATTTTTTAATGGATGAAAGTATTGCAAAAAATATTGCAGATGCTTTGTCTGGAAATGGATATGATGACGTCTTAGAAATTGGTCCAGGAATGGGCGTTTTAACAAAATATTTACTACCAAAAAAAGCAAAAGTTACTGTCATAGAACTAGACAGAGAATCCATTGCTTATTTACATGATACTTTTCCTTTAGAGCATATTAAATTAGACACTTCTAAAGAGCACTTTTCTATTGTAGAAGGCGATTTTTTAAGGAAAGATATCAAAGAAATGTTTCCGAAGAAACAAGTAGCAATTATTGGTAATTTCCCGTATAACATTTCTACTCAAATTGTTTTTAAAGCAATAGAAAATAGAGAATTTGTACCAGAGTTTGCAGGTATGTTTCAAAAAGAAGTTGCTAAAAGAATTGCAGAAAAAGAAGGTTCTAAGGTCTACGGAATTATGTCTGTTTTAACACAAGCTTTTTTTGATGTAGAATACCTTTTTACGGTTCCGCCAACGGTATTTAATCCGCCTCCAAAAGTAGATTCTGGTGTTATTAGGCTTACTAGAAAAAAAGATTATTCGCTTCCTGTAGATGAAAAAATATTCTTTAGAGTTGTAAAAACAGCTTTTAATCAACGTAGAAAAATGTTGCGTTCTAGCTTAAAGTCTTTTAATCTTTCTGAAACTTTAAAAGAAGACCCTATATTTGCGAAACGTCCAGAACAATTATCTGTTCAGGCTTTTATTTCTCTCACGCAAAAATTAATAGAAAATGGCATTTGAAATTACTGAAGAGTTTTTAGAAAAATTAGTTGGTTTTATCTATGAAAACAACGATTCTGAAATAAAACAACTTTTTGAGGAAGTCCATTTTGCAGATATTGCAGAAGTTTTAGACGAAGTAAGTTTCGAAGAAGCTATTTATATTATTAAACTTTTAGATAGCGAAAAAACATCTGAAATTCTTACCGAATTAGATGAAGATACCCGTGAAAAGATTCTAGAAAATTTATCAACAAAAGAAATTGCAAGAGAAATTGGTGAGATGGATTCTGATGATGCTGCAGACATTATCGGAGAACTTTCAGAAGAACGCCAGTTACGCGTAATTAATGCTTTAAAAGACGAGGAATTAGCTGCAGATATTAAAGAATTACTGTCTTATGAAGACGATACAGCAGGTGCATTAATGGCCAAAGAATTGGTAAAGGTTTATGAAACTTGGACGGTTGCTGGTTGTATGCGTAGAATTAGAGGACAAGCACAAGAAGTTACAAGAGTGCATTCTATTTACGTAGTAGATAAAGAAGATAAATTGGTAGGTAGGTTGTCTTTAAAAGATTTAATTATTGCCAAATCAGACCAAAAAATTGCAGACATTTCTAAATCGAAAGTAGATGCTGTAAATGTGCATGAAAATGATGAAGAAGTTGCTAAAATTATGGCAAAATACGATTTAGAAGCCATACCAGTTGTAGATGATAACAACGTTTTATTAGGTAGAATTACTATTGATGACATGTTAGACGTTATTCGAGAAGAAGCGGATAAAGATTACCAAATGGCTGCTGGTTTTTCTCAAGATGTAGAAGTAAATGATACTATATGGGAATTGACAAAAGCACGTTTACCTTGGTTAATTTTAGCGCTGTTTGGCGGCTTTGTTTCCGTTTCTGTTTTAGGAAGTTTTGACGGTGCCATGGGTAATTTTCCAGAACTTTTCTTTTTCACACCATTAATTGCTGCAATGGCGGGTAACGTTGGTGTACAATCTTCTGCAATTATTGTACAGGGTTTAGCAAATGATAGTTTAAAAGGATCCCTTTTTAAAAGATTGTTAAAAGAAATTTTACAAGGTTTATTAAATGGTTTTGTATTGGCAGCTTTGTTAATGTCTGCAGGAATGTTGTTTTTAGGCTTTCCTTTTAAATTAGGAATTACCGTTGCGGCATCACTAATTTCTGTGATTATTATCGCGTCTATTATTGGTACGTTTATTCCTATTATTTTAGCTAAAAAAGGAGTAGATCCGGCATTGGCTACAGGTCCTTTTATTACCACAAGTAATGATATTTTAGGAATTTTAATCTATTTTTCTATTGCAAAACTAGTATTAGGTTTTTAAAAAAACCTTTCTGAATTAACAGAAAGGTTTTTTCTTTTTCTTTTTAATATTAGAAATAAGACGCTAATCTTAAATCTGCAATTACTCCCATTTCAATTGTAGTATTTTAAACTAAAATAGCTACACAACAAAAATAGTTTACCTAAAGAGAATAACTTTACGAGAAACCGTAATTAAGAATGTATATTTCCGCAAAACCAAGAATTAATCTATAATACCTAATTCTTTTGCCTTAAGAATTAAATCTGTATTGTTGTTTGCGTTTAAATCTATTCTTAAGTTTGCTAGTTTTGTTTCGATAGAGCGAAGTTTCAAAAGAGAACCATCATTTTTTTTAATAACACCTTCTAAATTACCTATTTTCGGATGATTAGGAAGCTCTTTTAATACCTGAATAGCCACATCATCCATTTGTATCTGAACAATGTTTCTACGCATTATTTTTTGATGTATTTCGTGCGTATAATAAAAGTCATTTGCTAACATTTTTTGAACAGCAAAACCAATTTCTGTAGTATCACATTTACTTTTTAATAAATATGCATTGGGGTTTAAGTTACGAATTACATTGTACACTCTATTGGTTTCTGTATGACCAGTAATTACACCTATTCTAATATTTATTTCATTATTTCTAATGGCTTTAATCAGCTCTTCTCCACCGTCTAAATTCGTAGCTTCATTACAGTTATCAAAACTTAAGTCTGTAAATAAGATATGAAAAGGGTTGTTATTTTGATGTTTTATTATCAACTCAAAAGCCTCATCACAATTGTTCGTTGTAACCAACTCAAAATCTCCCACATCTTTTAAAGAACAAAGGATTCCTTGTAATACTAACTGATGATCGTCTGCAATTAAAATTCTAGTTTTATGTGCCACTTTTAGGGATTTCTATATTTATATTTGTTCCTTTTTCTAACTCGCTTTCAATAGAAAAAACACCATTAATTTCTTCAATACGTTCTTGTATATTTTTTAAACCAATGCCTTTCTTTTGACCACTCACATCAAACCCTTTTCCGTTATCAGAAATAGTTAAAAAAATAGCTTTTTTTGTTTCATTAAACGTTAAGGTAATTGCTGTTGCTTGCGCATGTTTTTTAGAATTCTGAATACTTTCTCTAATCGATAAAAATAAAGTTCTTTTAATAGCATTGTTTACGGTTTTCCATAAAACACGATCAATTTCTATTATTTTAATTTTAAAATCAATTTCAAAAAAATCTGAAACAATATTAATTATCTGATCTTTAAAAGGTACTTTGTCAAAACTTTCACTACTTAATTGATGCGATAAATTTCGAACATTTTCTTTAATAATGTCTAATTTTTTTGCCGCTTTTAATTGGTTTGTTTTTTCTAACTTTAAATGCAACATGCTAATATCTCCTGCAACCTCATCGTGTAAGGATTTTGCAACTTTCTGACGTTCTTTTTCACGAGCTTTAATTTGCTGCATCTTTGCTTCAAAAATCATTTTCTTTCTTCTTATCGAAACAATACTTAGACCAAAACCTATAAACAAAACACTTACTCCGGCAAGTAACCAACCTATTATTTTATGTTGCTTTTCTGTTTCTAATTCTAGCTGTTTTCTTTCGTTCTCTTGTTTTAAGCCAGCGTTTTCTTTATCCTTCTTTTCAGTTTCGTATCTAACTTTTGCAAACTGGTTTTTTAAGTTTCTCTCTCGAGTAAATAGACTATCGTTTAATATTATATAATCTTCTAAATACTTTTTAGCAGTTTCTCCTTTAGTAAGCTCTGATAAAAACTTTAGACATTCTAAAACTTGTTTATTGTTTCTTGTTTTTCTACCTAATTCTAAACCTCTGCTTGCATGTTTTTTTGCTAAAGAGTATTTTTTATTCTTTAAATACGCTTCTGCTAAAAAACTATGTGAAACACTTTGAGAGTAAAGGTTTTTAGTTTTTATTCTACTTTTTAAAACTATTTTATAGCCTTCTATTGCTTTCTCTATTTCTCCTTGTTTAAAATATACGGCAGATAAGTTTCCTAAAAGAGCTTGGTATTGTTCAGGGTATTTTGTTTCTAGACTATCGGTATTTAATCCTTCTTTAAACAAAGAAGTTGCCTTTGTTAAGTTCCCTTCATCTTTAAAGGTCATTCCGATATTACTCAATAGGTTTAAATAATTTTTTTCTCTTCTATATTTTACAGTATTAAACTTACAAATTTCCTTTGCTTTTAAATAATAACCTCTCGCTTCTTTAGGTTTTTTTAAGCTCCCTAAAGCGTTGCCTAAGGTTTGGTATAAAGAAATTAAAGTTCTATATTTTTTAATAGGCTCTACATATTTTAGGCCTTCAATAGTTGTTATTTCGCAGCCTAAAAAATCTAACTCTTTTACTTGTATAACAGCCATAGATAATAACCTTCTCCCTATTTCAATAGAATCTTTTAAGGCTATAGAAACATTTTTTGATTTATGGTAATAATAAAAAGTACTATCTAAATTATTTTTTATCTTATGATTCAAAGCTTCTAGATGATATGCTTTTGCTAGAGAAAAAGAATCTTTTTTAAGTTGAAAGTGTTTTAGTAATTTGTTTTTAGAAAATGTTAGCCCTAAAGTATCTTTGGCAAAATAACTGTGTTTTGCATACTCAATACTTGTTTGTTTTATGAGAGAGTCTATTTTTAATTCTTCAGAAAGCAGCACTGCTCTTTTTAGATATGAAAACTGGTGTGTTCCTTTCGCGTTCTTTAAATAAAAAGCAATAGAGTCTGTAGGTTTCTGGGGAAAAATGACTAGTACGGTAAAAAATAAAAACAGGAATATGTTTTTTTTCATAAGGTAAAAAAGAATTAACATATTACATTTTTAACATTTTAAATGTAGCTATTTCATTTTTAAAAAAAAAATTTCTATTGCATTTTCTGAAATAAATCCCAAATTACAACACCCGTTGTTACAGAGATGTTTAGTGAATGCTTAGTCCCTAATTGCGGAATTTCTAAACACAAATGGGAAGCATTTACAACTTCTTGCTGCACCCCTTTTACTTCATTTCCCATTACAATGGCATATTTTTCACCTTTCTTCGGATAAAAAGTATCTAATTTAGTGCTGTTTTCTGCTTGTTCAATAGCCAATACTTTAATGTTTTCTGCTTTTAAATTTTCAACTAAAGTAAGCGTATCTTCTACATATTCCCAGGCAACAGATTCCGTTGCTCCCAAGGCAGTTTTATGAATTTCTTTATTAGGCGGTGTTGCACAAATACCACACAAATAGATTTTTTCAATCAAAAAAGCATCACTAGTTCTAAAAACAGAACCAATATTATTTAAACTTCTAATATTGTCTAAAATGACAATAATTGGTGTTTTTTTTACCGTCTTAAATTCATCAACTGTAATTCTACCTAACTCGTTATTCTTTAATTTACGCATATTATTTTTTGATAGTCGTATATATGTTTACTTTTTGTATCTTTGTACTGTACAAAAAAGACATTTGTCTTTTAAAAATATTTCGGATTGAGGTGTCCTCGGTCGGCAATAAGGTTGGTTTTTCCAACCTTTTGTTTTTTTATGGAAACTTCTTCAATCCATAAATTTTTCCTTTTTTAGTATAAAAATTATTTTTAAAAACATTAAAAGACAAATGAACTCCTTTTGGATTTAAAATATATTTTGCTGTTGGATATGCAATTAAATCAGCTAATTGTAGTCCGTTTATATTTTCTTTTTTCCAAGAAAATTTTGTTTTAAAACCTATTTTTTTTATTCTTTCAGAAGTAACATAATAGGTTCCAACTTGTGTAATTTTTTGAATATGTTTTGCTAACTTTAAGTCTTCTTTTTTTCCTCTTTTCTCAATAATAATTTCTAATTCTGTACAGTCTCTAAAATCATCCAAACAAAAAACAGTTCTTTCTAAAACAAACGATAATGCTATTTCATACACATCATTTTCTAACTTTCCATACTTTTTAATAAATGCTAACTTACTTATAGAAGAAGATATAATTTTATAGTTATCTTTTGAGATTAAATCATTTATAGACTCATAAAATCTTTTTTTAACACCTAAATCAAAAAGTATTTGAAATTCATTATTACATTTTCTGATGTCTCTAGAATGAAAAATCACATTATTGTTGTTCCAAAACTCTAACTTTATTTTATTTATTTTTTCTTTTACGTTTTTATAATTTTTTTCAGAAACTAAAATACCGCACAATAGAAAAATTGGAAAATTCTCATCAATTTTTTTTAATCCGTGGTCACCACTTTCATCAAGAAATAAATAATACTTCAATTACAAACTTTTAAGTAAAGGTATTAAAGAATTTTCTAATTAAGTATTTAAATTCATCAACTGTAATTCTACCTAACTCGTTATTCTTTAATTTCCTCATATCTTGTGAATAAGTTCACAGCAAACTGCTACTGAATACTGCGTACTAATTTTTATCTTCGCAAAACTAACTGAAAATTTCTAAAAACTTGGCAAAACCGAAACTAAAAAAGGTAACTCCTTTAATGAAACAATACAATGCTATCAAGACCAGATATCCTGATGCGATGTTACTTTTTCGTGTGGGAGATTTCTACGAAACTTTTGGTGAGGATGCTAAAAAAGCTGCCGGAGTTTTAGGAATTACCTTAACCAAACGTGGCGCAGGAAGCGAAACAGAAACTGCTCTGGCAGGTTTTCCACATCATTCTCTAAACACCTATTTACCAAAGTTGGTAAAAGCAGGAATGCGTGTGGCTATTTGTGATCAGTTAGAAGACCCAAAAATGACCAAAACCATCGTAAAACGTGGTGTTACAGAACTGGTTACGCCTGGGGTTTCTTTAAATGACGAAGTTTTACAAACCAAAACCAACAACTTTTTAGCCGCGGTTCATTTTGATAAAAAACAACTCGGAATTTCATTCTTAGATGTTTCTACTGGTGAATATCTAGTGGCACAAGGAAATGCAGAATACATCGATAAATTGTTGCAAAATTTTAGTCCGAGTGAAGTTTTAGTCCAAAAACAACACAAGCAAGAGTTTTTAGAATTGTTTGAAAACCGTTATTATACATTTTATTTAGATGATTGGGTTTTTCAAAAGGAATATGCAAACGAAACGCTACACAATCATTTTGAGGTAAAAAGCTTAAAAGGTTTTGGAATTCAGGATTTAAAAAACGGAATTATTGCTGCCGGAGCAGTGATGTACTATTTATCTGAAACACAACACAATCAATTAAAGCACATTCAGCATATTAGCAGAATTGCAGAAGATAATTATGTTTGGATGGATCGTTTTACGGTGAGAAACTTAGAACTCTACAATCCGAATTCTATAAACGCCGTCACACTTTTAAATGTTATTGATAAAACCATTTCGCCCATGGGCGGAAGGCTTTTAAAACGGTGGTTAGCGCTCCCTTTAAAAAATATAGACGCCATTAAAAACCGTCATGAATTGGTGAAATTCTTCATAGATTCTGATGCTTTTTCACAGACAGTAACGTATCAGTTAAAACAAATATCAGATCTAGAAAGACTCATTTCTAAAGTTGCAACTGGCAAGGCTTCACCAAGAGAAATTGTCTTGTTAAAAGATTCTTTAAAAGCGATTTTACCGATAAAATCATCCGCAGAAAATAGCGAAAACACTACTGTTAAGGTATTAGGAAATCAATTACATACGTGTACCGATTTAATTGAAAAAATTAATGAAACCTTATTTGACAATGCGCCCGTAAACATTAATAAAGGAAATGCCATTGCTACTGGTGTTCATCAAGAATTAGATGATTTGCGTGCCATTTCCAATTCTGGAAAGACCTATTTAGACAATATGCTAAAGCGTGAAATTGACAGCACAGGAATTAGCAGTTTAAAAATTTCGTTCAACAATGTTTTTGGGTATTATATAGAAGTTAGAAATTCTCATAAAGACAAAGTTCCTTCAGCATGGATTCGTAAACAAACTTTGGTAAATGCAGAACGCTATATAACCGAAGAACTAAAAGAATATGAAACCAAAATTCTTGGAGCTGAAGAAAAAATAGCCAAACTAGAACAAGAAATTTTTTCTAAATTATTACAATATATCATTCAATATGTACAAATTGTACAAGAAAACGCGCAAGTTATTGCAAAAATTGACTGTTTGCTCGCTTTTTCTGTTTTGGCAATTGATAATAATTATGTGCGCCCAATTATGGATGAAAGCACCGATTTAGAAATAAAAAACGGAAGGCATCCTGTTATTGAAAAACAGTTGCCAATAGACCAAACTTATATTGCCAATGATGTGGTGTTGAATAGAAATCAGCAACAAATAATTATGATTACCGGACCAAATATGTCTGGTAAATCGGCTATTTTAAGACAAACTGCATTAATTGTTTTGTTAGCACAAATGGGAAGTTATGTGCCTGCTCAAAATGCAAAAATTGGTATTGTAGACAAAATTTTTACACGTGTTGGTGCAAGTGATAATATTTCTATGGGAGAATCTACATTTATGGTAGAAATGAATGAAACAGCTTCGATCTTAAATAACGTTTCTGAGCGCAGTTTAATTTTGTTAGATGAAATTGGTCGTGGAACTTCTACTTATGACGGAATTTCGATTGCTTGGGCAATTTCAGAGTTTCTACATGAGCATCCCTCTAAAGCTAAAACCTTATTTGCTACGCATTATCATGAATTGAATGAAATGACCACCACTTTTGAGCGCATTAAAAACTTTAATGTGTCTGTAAAAGAGTTGAAAGACAACATTATTTTCCTACGTAAGCTCGTTTCTGGTGGCTCTAATCATAGTTTTGGTATTCACGTAGCCAAACTTGCTGGAATGCCAAATATGGTGATTCACAGAGCGAATAAAATACTCGCACAATTAGAAAAGAACAATAAAAATGCAGATGTAAAAGACGCTTTAAAACAAACTCAGCATGAAGAAATGCAACTTAGTTTTTTTCAGTTAGATGATCCGCTTTTAGAAAACATTAGAGAAGAAATTTTAGCGACAAATATAGATACCTTAACACCTATTGAAGCGTTGATGAAATTGAATGAGATTAAACGGATGTTGTTGAAGAAGTAACGTGTTTGTGTATTGAAAGTAGCAGAATAAAAAAGCAATTACTTTCAGTCTAAAACAAAGATAACAGAAAAGCACAAACTTTGTAGTTTGCACTTAACTGCTATTTTTTATATACCGTGTTGTGGTTTGTATTTGTTTCTTTAAGGTGTTTGTTCAAATCTTTTTTTCCATTTACCATTTTGTTTTTCTAAAAAATATATTAAGGAATGAGAATTTGTTCCGCTAAAGCCCCTTGTTCCAATTAAGATAGCTTTTGAATAGTCATTATTGAAAACAATATTTGAAAATGAAATAAGGACATTAAATTTTTCGTATTCAACCCCAACTTTATCCTTTAATAATTCCTTTCTATATACAATTATTGAATCATTATTTTTAGGTAAAATATTATGAATATTTAAAGTGTCAGTTTTTTTTGACACAACAAATTTTTTATATAATTTTTCAAAGTCAGTTTTATTTTTCTCTATTCCTCTATCTTTTAAATTATGGTATTTCTCCATTTTTAAATCAAAAGCGAAAATTTGTTGATTTTCATTATTATCAATATATATATTTATTTTTAATAAACTATCGTTTTTACTTATTTTATTTGAGGAAGTAATTTTATGCAAACTATCCATATATGTTTCATCACCTAGCATTCTTCTGTAATCAATATCTGTATCAGGCAATACAGAGGGTCTTGCTGGAAAAACAAAAAATGTCATATATTCGTTTGAAAAGTTATCATATATCAAATTAATTATTTGATATTTATTTTCTTCTCTTATATCTTTTGTGCTAATACAAGATACAGTAAATAAAAACATTAATAAATATTTTAAAAACTTCATTTTAATTGCAATTTTTATTAAAATTAGTATTGCGTAGAACTATCGCTTGTTTTTTATAATATTCAGTGTCCTTTCCCTTGTCTAAAGAAACCCATTTTCCTTTGTCTTTATAACCAGCATAACCAAATGTTCTTAATCCATCCCATCCAAAACCCATATAATAATCTAAAGTATACTTATTGTTGTCTAATGCTCTAATTGCTCTTGCAATTGGTTTTACATAGTTATCTGCCATATATTGATGTTGAGCATTTGATGTTGCAAAGTCTGTAGAGTTTTTTGCTTTATAAATTTTATACCATATAAGTAATTCTTTTCTATTATTAGGGTCTAATCCTTTTTTATATTCGTCAACATATTTATAAATTTCAGCATGTATTCCTTCATGTAAAATTGTTGCAGCTACATCTAAAGTCCCTTTTTGTGGATCTTGAATATAAACAGTTATATTACCATTTTTTAAATCGCTAGCATCTGCAGAGCCTTCATCATAACTTGAGTTACATTTTCCACTGGTCCAACTTTTCAGAATTAAATTATAATTATCACTTTTTTCAAACTTCTTAATTGTTGATTTGAAAAGCTTTAAACTTTTAAGTTTTTCATAAGCACATTTTTCTTTTCCCGTAAGTTCATTAAAAATTTGGTCATCATCTTCTTCAAGTAAAGTTTGTTCTACAGTACAAGTAAAGTTTGTTCTACAGTACTTGATCCACCAATTTCACCTTGAGCACAATCAGAATCATTTGCAGGTTTGTAACCAGTTATTGTACAACTATAAGGCCAACAATAAATAATATTATCTTCGTTACCATACCACTGACAAATTCTTGTACATTGATAAGAAACTACTTCTCCTCTGCAAGGTTCTTCACTAGGAGCTCTGTAACCTAAATGTCTATTATCTTTATCTAACTCTTCAAAAGAATATTCATATTCAATATTAGATTTAATTCCATTATTATACCTTTTAACCTCTATTGCTTCATTATTATTGTCTAACAATGTAACAAAGCCATTAAATTTATCTATATTTTTAAAAGATAATTGATTAAAATTAGGGGTAGAATTATCTAAATCAAGAGCAAAATACCTTACAACATTAAAAATTATTTTATTATAATTGTTTTTGTAAACTAGTAGTTTGTAATAATTAATTGCATTATTTTTTCTTAAATCTTCATTTTTTAATTTATGGAAAGGAATTTCTAAATATTTTCTACCATTAATTTCAAATTATTTTACATCTTTCCAAATAGGTTTTTTAGGAATAAATCTAAAATTTTCTGAATTAAAATTTATAGAAAATTCTGCAATAGTTTCATCAATTGTAATGTTATATGAAGTAGGTGAAAAGTTTTCATTAGTTTCTTTTTCACAGTTCCATAGGAGTAATGAAATTCCAAAGAATAGAATTCCAATTTTTAAGTAGTTAGTTAATTTGTTTTTTTTCATTTTCATAATGTTTAAATTTAGTAATTATTATTCAGTTTTTTGTAAATAAGCAAAAGTTTAATAGCTCTTCAATTTCGTATTTAGATTGGCGAAATATAAACCACAACCATTAATATATAAGTAATTAGTTCTTTTATCACTAATCATTTATGTGTTATTCCCTACGCTTTCAATTTTCAGAATTTACACTTGTCTAACTATTTTTAACGTCTTTTTGTAGCTTTTACATATTTTGACAGGAGATGGTAAATCTCTTTTTCTTTTACCATAGCATTTTTAGCAATTATTTCTTTTAGTAAACTTAGAACATAAAAATGTGCATGTCAATCCCTGAAAATGGTATAAATTTAGTATCCCTGAAATCAGGGTTATGTATCCCTGATTTCAGGGATAGAAAACAACTCAAACTATTGGTTATAAGTATACTATAAGAATCTGTGATTTTCCATTTTTTAACATATTTTTTAAAATAAAGAGAAATTAAAAAAGGAAAAAAAAGAGATTTTTAAAAGTAATAAACAAATTTTAGCGACAAATATAAATACGTTAACGCCAATTGAAGCGTTGATGAAGTTAAATGAGATTAAACGGATGTTGTTGAAGAAGTAACGTTCAGCTATATGGAAAGTAGCAGAGTAAATTAACTTTTTCATTCAGTTTATAAATAAAAACAGCACAAAAGCATAAACCGAATAGTTTGCACTTAACTGCTATTTTTTATATACCGTATTGTGGTTTGTATTTTATTTTCAACTATGATATGGTCAATCCTTTTTCATGTTTTATGAACCACTTACCTTTTCTATTTTCAAGAAAATACATTGCAGAAAAACCATTCAATTTACCAAAACCAACTCCCATAATTATAATAGCTTTAGTATTGTTCTCATTAAATGCAATCCTCGAAAAATTTAATATCATATCATATTTATCATAACCTTTTCTTGGCATTCTACTGTAATATTTCTGATATGGTAAAATATATGAATATTTATTATTGGGTATTTCAGAAACATTAATTTCCAAAGTATTCTTGATTTTTTTTAAAGAGTCAAAAACTACTTCATAGTCTTCTAGATATTCTTCAATGTATTCTTTTTTAAAATCTTCTAAAAAAGAAACGAATAAAGTAGGATTTAATGCAACTATAAGTTTTCCATTTTCTTGTATAAATGACTTTAATTTTTTTACGGTATCTTTTTTTATTTTTCTATTTAATTCTAGAGTTTCATATATCGAATCCCAATTTGCATCATTATTTAGTGGAGGTTGAGGTGGAGGAAAAGAAAGAGTTTTGATATGATCAGTTGTAATATCATTATACAATAAATGTATTATTTTATAGGTATTCTCAACTTTATTTTCTCGCTTTTCTGAACAATTATAAAAAATAAAAACGGAAATTATGATTAATATTTTTCTCATAGGACTAGTTTTATTTACAATTTTCAGCAAAAATTGATGATGCTGATATAACATTTTTTTTGTCTATTACGTCTTTATACTTTTCTGGTGTCATAGTTTTTGTTTTATTATCTTTTGGGTCAATATAATCCTCATATTTATAAACTCTTAATCCTTCCCAGGCAAAACCATAATAATCTTCTAAAGGGTATCTATAATTATCAAGTTTTCTTAATGAAACTGCTAGGGGTCTAACATAAGCATCTTGCATATGTTGATGTTGTGCATATGCAGTCCCTCTGTCTCTTGCATTTTTAGCTTTATAAAAGTTATACCAATAAAATATATTTTCTTTTTTATTTGGATTTAACCCTTTTTTATACTCATCTACATATCTATATATACTTGCATGAATACCTTCGTGTAATAATGTTGCTGAATAATCTAACCCTTGAGATGCTGGTTCTAAAATTTTAATAGTTATATTTCCATTAGATAAGTCAATTGGATCTGTACAAGCTGCTTCTCCAGCTATGGCATTACATTTACCTTTATTTGTAAAGGTTAAATTATAATTACCATTTGCAAAATTCCCGATTGTTTGTTTAAAAAGTGAAAGACTTTTTAATTTATTATAAATCCTTACCCGTAAGTTCATTAATAATTTGGTCATCTTCATTTTCTTCATCCATTTGGTCTTCTTTATCACAGCCATGAACAATATCGCCACAAGGAGGATTAACTCCTGTATATGATCCAGTATCTTTATAGCCATCACTTCCTTCTCCCGAATCACTTGGAACTATAAATGTATCGACTTCATCATCACCTCCAAATCCACTTCCTCCTCCATTAAAACAACTTGGAACGCTTGTATAAACATATTCACTTTTTGTAGAATTACTACATTTACTATTATAATAACCATAACTTCCATGCTCACTGCATTGTCTGCAAGAAGCTATTGTAATATTTATACAATCTATATCTTGTTCTCTTTCTAAATAAGAAGGTTTATAATCTACTTTTTTAATATTTATTTTACCAGAAAATGGTAAATCTGTGTTTTTAATATATTCTTCTGAAGGTTGATATTCAATAATAAAAGCTATTATCTGATTTTTTCTTTTTTCTATAATTAAATTCTCAAAAGAGTTTTTGCCTTTAAATTTACGATCTCTTTTAATTAAGAAAGTGTAAGAAGTGTAATTTTCTATTTTAACTTTTTTTACTGTTTCCTTTATTATATAAAAAGATTCGGGTTGATTTGAAGATTTAAAATGGTTTTTACTAATTGATTCATTGAAATATTTTTCAGTATTAGATTCTTTTGTTATTTCGTTAAATTCTTTCTCTTCAACAATTTTTTCAAAAGTAATAGTTTCAAAAGGAGATTCATTACTTAAAGTTTGATTAGTGATGTCATTAATTTCTTCATTTTTTTCACAATTCCATAATAGTGTTATTCCAAAGAATAGAATTCCAATTTTTAAAAGTTTAGTTGATTTGTTTTTTCTCATTTTCATAAATTATAAATTTAGCAATTATTTCTTTTAGTAAACTTAGAACATAAAAACGTGCATGTCAATCCCTGAAAATGGTATAACTTTAGCACCCTTGAAATCAGGGTTATGTATCCCTGATTTCAGGGACAGAAAACAACTCAAACTATTGGTTATAAGTATATTATAAGAATCTGTGATTTTCCATTTTTTAACATATTTTTTAAAATAAAGAGAAATTAAAAAAGGAAAAAAAAGAGATTTTTAAAAGTAATAAACAAATTTTAGCGACGAATATAGATACGTTAACGCCAATTGAAGCGTTGATGAAGTTAAATGAGATTAAACGGATGTTGTTGAAGAAGTAACGTTCGGCTATATGGAAAGTAGCAGAGTAAATTAGCTTTTTCATTCAGTTTATAAATAAAAAAAGCACAAACCGAATAGTTTGCACTTAACTGCTATTTTTTATATACCTGGTTGTGGTTTGTATTTATTTCTCTCTTTTAATAAATTCCATCCAACTATTTATTAATTTCAAACCATTAATATTATGTTTTTTGAGTAATATAGAAAAAACAGCATTTTTATGAAAAATAGATAATTTAGCATAAATAATTTTTTCCGTTTCCTCGTATTCAAGAAATGAAATTTTATCATCTGATTTTATTTTATTTTTTAAAAAAGATAAAATAATTTTTTCTTTTTTTTTCTGTATTGTTATTTCCTCCTTCTTTCCTGAACAAAAAGAATTCTCAATCTCAATAGTCTTCTTATTAATTATTAAATTTTTAAATTGAATGTCAGTCAAGATGATTTTTATTATTTCTGTTTGATATTCACATTTATTTTTTTGAGAAAAACAATTATTAATGCTAACTAAAACAAATATTAGTAATAAAGATTTCTTAGTAAGAATATATTTCATATTAATTTCTTTTTAAAATGATTGAAGCATTATTTCTCCAAACAGATTGTCCATAAGCATCTATTTCAAATAATTCTCCCGATTCTGGACTGTTCCAACTACCATCAGTATATTCACTCAAATGAACATATTCATGAAGTATTGTAACACCTATTAAAAACGAAAAAGCATTTGCTAATTTAGTATTAGGTGTTGTGTTTTCTAAATCATTAACTAAATCAATATCAAGGTTTAAAGTATTTAGACTATTACCGTTGAATAAACCGTATTTATTGCCACCTAATTGTTTAATTTCAATAGTAGGACCCTTTCCCCATTCTAAATGTTCTCTTACATCTGATGCAGGTAAATCTCCATATTTAACAATCTTATTAATTATGGCTTGATTATTTTTGAGTGTTGGTAATTGGTTTTTTAAATATTCCGTAAGCTTTGGGTATAAAGTTCCATAATTACTACCTGGAGGATATTTTACAAAAGGAAAAGCGGAAATTAAATTTCCATTTAATCCTGCTAATATTATTTCTTTAGCTAAACTTTCAGCTTCAATAGAATTATTATTCTCATCAAGAAAATCATTGATAATATCTACCAACTCTTCGTTTTCTTCTAAATAATTAATTTGGCTTTGATTATTAATTCCTAATTCTTTTGCAAGTTTTAAGTGCGGCATTTTATCACAACCATGAACAATATCGCCACAAGGAGGATTAACTCCTGTATATGATCCAGGATCTTTATAGCCATCACTTCCTCCTCCCGAATCACTTGGAGCTATAAATGTATCGACTTCATCATCACCTCCAAATCCACTTCCTCCTCCATTAAAACAACTTGGAACGCTTGTATAAACATATTCACTTTTTGTAGAATTACTACATTTACTATTATAATAACCATAACTTCCATGCTCACTGCATTGTCTGCGAGAAGCTAGTGTAATATTTATACAATCTATATCTTGTTCTCTTTCTAAATAAGAAGGTTTATAATCTACTTTTTTAATATTTATTTTACCAGAAAATGGTAAATCTATGTTTTTAATATATTCTTCTGAAGGTTGATATTCAATAATAAAAGCTATTATCTGATTTTTTCTTTTTTCTATAATTAAATTCTCAAAAGAGTTTTTGCCTTTAGATTTACGATCTCTTTTAATTAAGAAAGTGTAAGAAGTGTAATTTTCTATTTTAACTTTTTTTACTGTTTCCTTTATTATATAAAAAGATTCGGGTTGATTTGAAGATTTAAAATGGTTTTTACTAATTGATTCATTGAAATATTTTTCAGTATTAGATTCTTTTATTATTTCGTTAAATTCTTTCTCTTCAACAATTTTTTCAAAAGTAATAGTTTCAAAAGGAGATTCATTACTTAAAGTTTGATTAGTGATGTCATTAATTTCTTCATTTTTTTCACAATTCCATAATAGTGTTATTCCAAAGAATAGAATTCCAATTTTTAAAAGTTTAGTTGATTTGTTTTTTCTCATTTTCATAAATTATAAATTTAGCAATTATTTTTTATGTAAACTTAGAACATAAAAACGTGCATGTCAATCCCTGAAAATGGTATAAATTTAGTATCCCTGAAATCAGGGTTTTGTATCCCTGATTTCAGGGATAGAAAAAAATTTAAACCTCTAATTATAAGCGTATTGAAATAACATTCGTTTTCCTATTTTAAAAATCTTATTTTAAACAAAGAAGAATTAAAAATGAGAATTAATAAGTTATTTAAAAGAAATTTATTTAAAAAGTTAATAAATAAAACAGCAGGCTAAACCGTTTTAACTTCCTTTTTACCAATATAATAATTAATAATACAAGCTAATGCACCAATAAAAGGGACACATAAAATAATTGCTCCCCAAATTAAAAAACGAGTATTGCTTTTATTTTTTGAAGCTAAAAACAAAGCCGTTACAACCAAAGAAAATAATAGAATTAAGAGGAGGATAATTTGGTAAGAATAAAGTATTAGAGGTGTCATAACTCATTATTTTTTACAAATATACTTATAACTAATACGTATCTCTTAACCACTCAAACGTAGTTTGCATTTTTTCTTTTACAGCATTGTTAGCATGTAAATAATGGTTGTTCATAAAACTAAATATTAAGACTTTTCCCGACTTGGTTATTAAATAACCACTTAGGTTATAATTATTACCTAGAGTGCCAGATTTTGCATGAATATAGGGGGTAGGGTTTCCCGAAAACCAGTTTTTTAACGTACCAGACGCTCCACCAACAGGAAAAAAATGAAATAACCTTTCTTCTGGAATTTCTTTGTACAACTTCGTTAATACTTCAACAAAAGAAATCGGCGAAAATAAATTGTACCTACTTAAACCAGAACCATCTACCCAACGTGGTTTTTGTTGCAAGTCTTTTAGTTGATTCTCTAAAATGTGTTTTCTCACTTTAGAAGAGCTTAAAGTGTCTGACAGTGTAGAGGATGCTAAAATTAAAATCTGTTCTGCCAAAAAATTATCACTTACTTCCATCATTCTTTTAAAGAGAGAGTCTTTAGGAATGCTATAGGCCGTTGTTGCCGGATGTATATTAGATTCTTTAATAATAGCAACTTTATTAGGTGCAATATCGTTCCATAGATTTGTAATTAATAAAGAGTCTATAATCATAGGAATTTCTGTTTCACGTGTTCTATTTTTGCTGAAATAAAAATTATTTCTCCGCTCTTCTCTTCCATAGCCTTTTTCTGTAATTTTTAAATCCTTCTTAAAAAACTGAGGAGCAACATTTAAACCATTTTCATTGTGTAGGGTAACTACATTTCCGTACATGGGAAAAGCACTTTTTTCTGGACTAAAATAACTATCAAAATCTTCCCAAGCCCAACCAGGACCATATCTTTTATCAGAAATATTGTCAACAATTAAATGAACCTTTTTAAAGTTTTTTATCATTTTTAAGGCAGTACTATCTTTAAAAAAAGGATGCAAAAAAGTTGGATCTCCCATTCCTTTAATGATAATTGTGTCTTTATTAATTGCGTATTTAAACGCAGGTATAGAGTCTGGTAACAATTTTAAACCTGCAAAAAGCGTAAATATCTTCGCATTACTTGCGGGTGTAAAGTACTTTTCTCCCTGGTAATTATAAACAACTTTATCTGCGGCTACATCATAGATATAAATTCCTGTAAATTGATTTTTATAGAAAGAAGAAGTTACGTTTTTAATAAGTTTTCTAGAGCTCTTTGTCGATTTACAACTCGTTATTAAAAAGATAAAAACTAAAAAACCGAGTAGTTTTTTACACATGATAAACCATTTTAAATTATTTCTGATTTCTAAACTACAAATAATTTATTTTCTTATCTTTATATCTTTAATAAATTTTTACCTTTGTACAACAATGAATACAACTTTCTTATTTATTAGCGGCCCAGAAATAATGGTTATCATGTTAATAGTGGTCATGGTTTTTGGTGCGGACAAAATTCCTGAAATAGCCAGAGGTTTAGGAAAAGGAATACGTCAAGTAAAAGATGCAACAAATGACATCAAAAGAGAAATAAAAGACAGTTCTGATAAAATTGATATTGATACAGACATCACAAAAGACATTACCAAAGAAATAGATTCTGTTAAAGACAATATCGATCATTTTACAGGACCAATAAAAAGACAGTTTTAGTCTTTTTCTATTTATTTCACTCTACTAATTGTTAAACCATCTCTAATTGGTAACAGCACTGTTTCTATTCTAGCATCTTCATTCATCAATTTATTATATTCTAAAAGTACTTTAGTATCCGTATCTTTTGGGTCTAATGCTTCTACAACTTTGCCGCTCCATAATACATTGTCAGATAAAATAATTCCGCCAGGATTCATTTTCTCAATAATTAAATGAAAATAATTAATGTAGTTAGACTTATCTGCATCAATAAAAACCAAATCGAATTTTGCATCAATAGTTGGTATTATTTCAATTGCATTACCAACAAGCTGCGTTATTTGGTTTCGAAATCCAGATTTTTCGAAGTACTTATTTTGAAGAGTTTCTAATTCTTCATTTTTATCGATTGTAATTATTTTTCCTTCGGATGTTAATCCTTCTGCTAAACACAACGCAGAATACCCTGTATAGGTACCAATTTCTAAGATATTTTTAGGTTGAATTAATTTGGAAATCATCGATAAAATTCGTCCTTGAAAAGCACCACTTAACATTCTAGGGTTTAATACTTTTTGCCAAGTTTCTTTAGTTAATTCTTGTAAAATACGAGGTTCTACTTGTGAATGGGCAACAACGTAATTGTCTATTTTTTCTGGAAGGAAGTGCATTCTTGTGTTTGGTCGAGCGCAGTCGAGACCATATTAAATTGTTATTAAGAAAACCTTTCAACTGCACTTAAAAGGACAACTTCAAAAGTACAAAAAAACGGAACTTAAATTATTAAGTTCCGTTTTTTTGTGTGCGTATTTATTTACTATTTATTTTGTTCTAATGCTTTTTTTAATTCTTCTTTTTCTTCGGAAGTTAAACAGTGTTTCACCTCTTTACAACTTTTAGAAAAAACCTTATAAAAGTTAGTTAACGTTATGTTTTGTTTGGTGTATAAAGTGCAAATTTTACACCTAATAAGATGAATATTTAACTTTATTAATTCTACTATAGTTGCTGCACCATATTGATTTTTATCACAAATGGTTGTGGCCTCGTCGCACGTTATTTTTAAACTTTTAAACATCTCTTAATTATTAAACCAGTTATCTTCCATACACTTTCTTAACTGAGTTCTAGCTCTATGAATAATAACCCATAAATTTGACGAAGTAATACCTAACTCCTTACAAATTTCTTCAGTTTCAAATTCTTGTACCGTTTTCATTCTAAAAACCATGGCATATTTTTCTGGTAATTTATCAATACAAGCTTCTAATTGATTTCTCAATTCTTCGTTTTCTATCTTTTTATCCGAAGTATTGTCCCAATTTTGAGGCACGCGTTCTTCTAACCAATCCCCTTCATTTTCGCCATCACTATAAAAATTCATTCTAACTTCGGCTTTCCCTTTATTAGAATTTATTTTTCTATAATGATCTATAATTTTTCTTTTTAAAATAGAAACCAACCAAGTTCTTTCAGAGGCTTTTCCTTGAAAATTCTTGGCAGATTTTAATCCTGCAAAAAAAGTCTCTTGTACAAGGTCTTTAGCTAAATCGCTATTATTTACTCGAGAAATTGAATAATTATACAAATAGTCTGCATAACTATCAATCCATTTATTAGGGTTTAAAGTGTGTTTTTCTTCTGCCATTAGTTAAATAAAGTATCAAATGTAACGTTATTTTTTTTCATTATTAATCTTACAATGCTCACTTCTTCTTATTTACTGTAACTAAATAGTGTAGAAAATGTAGATAGGATTCAGAATTAAAAAATAATTTAAGTCAATTTTCACATCAAAAAAAAGTCTTAAGGGGCTATAAATTGTTAAATATCTATTGATATTCCTTACTTTTACTGCCAATTAAAATGATAAAAATATGTCTGTAGCTAAAAAGCAATATAAACGTGTTACCGTAAAATCTTTGGTAGATATGAAAGCAAACGGAGAGAAAATCTCTATGTTAACTGCTTATGATTATACGATGGCAAAAATTTTAGACAGTTCTGGAATTGATGTTTTACTTGTAGGCGATTCTGCTTCAAATGTAATGGCGGGTCATGAGACTACATTGCCAATTACTTTAGATCAAATGATTTATCATGCAAGCTCTGTGGTTAGAGCAATAGAACGCTGTCTGGTGGTGGTAGATTTACCATTTGGTAGTTATCAATCGGACCCTAAAGAAGCGTTGCGTTCTGCAATTAGAATTATGAAAGAATCTGGCGGGCATTCCATAAAATTAGAAGGTGGTAAGGAAGTTAAAGAGTCTATCAAACGAATTTTAAACGCCGGAATTCCTGTAATGGGGCATTTGGGTTTAACTCCTCAATCGATTTATAAATTCGGAACCTATACCGTTAGAGCGAAAGAAGAGGAAGAAGCAGATCAATTGATGGAAGATGCTTTAATGCTAGAAAGAATTGGTTGTTTTGCTGTTGTTTTAGAAAAAGTGCCTGCAAAATTAGCTCAAAAAGTAGCAGAAGCAATCTCGATTCCTGTAATTGGAATTGGTGCTGGTAACGGTGTTGATGGTCAGGTTTTAGTTACCCATGACATGATTGGAATGACGCATGAGTTTCATCCGCGTTTTTTAAGACGTTATTTAGATTTGTATAAAGACATGACTGGCGCTTTCGAAAACTATATTTCTGATGTGAAAAGTGGAGATTTCCCTAGTGATAAAGAGCAGTATTAGAATTAGATACTCACTTAATAGCCCACAGATTTCAAAGATAAATGCAGAAAAGGCAAAAGAAATCTGCGCGCATCTGTGAAATCTGCGGAAATAAAAAATTATATTGACTATGTTTCTATTTGGTCAAAAAATAATAACAAATGAAAATTCTTCACCTAGATTCAAATCACCCATTATTAATAAATCAACTAAATACTTTAGGTTTTCAAAACGATGAAGATTACACATCTTCAAAAGCAGCAATTGAAGCTAAAATTCATATGTATGACGGTTTTCTTATTAGAAGTCGGTTTTCTATTGATAAAAACTTTTTAAACAAAGCAACCAACCTTAAATTTATTGGTAGAGTTGGCGCTGGTTTAGAAAACATAGATTGTGCATACGCAGAAAGCAAAGGAATTAGTTTAATTGCAGCTCCTGAAGGAAATAGAAATGCCGTTGGAGAGCATAGCTTAGGAATGTTATTATCGTTGTTTAATAAACTAAATAAAGCCGATAAAGAAGTTAGAAATGGGAAATGGCTGCGTGAAGAAAATCGCGGAATTGAACTCGACGGAAAAACGGTTGGTTTAATTGGGTATGGAAATATGGGAAAATCATTCGCTAAAAAACTACGTGGTTTTGATGTGGAAGTACTTTGTTATGATTTAAAAGAAAATGTTGGTGATGAAAATTGCGAACAAGTTTCTTTAACAGAATTACAAGAAAGAGCAGATGTTTTAAGTTTGCACACGCCACAAACCGATCTTACGAAAAATATGATAAATACTGCTTTTATCAAGAATTTTAAAAAGAATTTTTGGTTGCTAAATACAGCACGTGGAACCTCTGTAGCTACAAAAGATTTAGTTGCTGCTTTAAAAACCGGCAAAATTTTAGGAGCAGGATTAGATGTTTTAGAATATGAAAAATCTTCTTTCGAAAACCTATTTTCTGAGGATAAAATGCCAGAAGCTTTTCAATATTTAATCAATTCTGAACACGTAATTTTGTCTCCTCATGTAGCAGGTTGGACTGTTGAAAGCAAAGAAAAATTAGCACAAACAATTGTAAATAAAATTAGATTAGCATTCATATAAACTATTGATTATATGGTTACTACGTTAATAATTACACTTTTTATGTAATTACTGATTTGCAAGTTTACAAATTCCGTATAAAAATAATAAAGACGACTACTTTTAAAAAAAAACATATTTATGATAGATAATAAAGATGGTTTAAAGCCAAAAGAAATCAAAAAAAACAGTGCTAAAGAATCTAATAAAACATTAGAAAGTTTAAAAAAACAAGCAGCAGAATTAAAAGAAGAAGCCAAAGAAGCCTTTGATATTGCTAAAGGAAAAATTAATGAAAATCTTTCTGACGAAAATATAGAAAAAGCTAAAGTAAAATTAAGCAAATATGCAGAAGACGCTAAAGAAGTGTTTGATGATGTTTCTAAAAAAGCTTCTGAATTTGCAGAAGACCCAAAAGAAGAAATTGAAGAAGCAACTAAAAAAACAAAAACGTTCTTTCAAAAATTATTCAGAAAATAAAAATTACAGCTTATGAACTTTTTATCAAATTACCCAACAGAAGTATTAATACTACTTTTTTTAATTGTCACTTTTATACAATCTGGCGTAGACAAACTTTTAGATTGGAAAGGCAACGTTTCTTTTATCAAAGAACATTTTAAGCATTCACCTCTAAAAAATAGCGTCCCGTTATTATTGGGTATTATTTTAATTGTAGAATTAGTCGCCGGAATTTTAATGATCATTGGTGCTTACCAATTATACACATCCGAAGCAAAAGAAATTGCTTTACTAGGAATTGAGCTTTCTGCGATCACTTTAATTTTCTTGTTGATTGGACAGCGTCTTGCAAAAGATTATGCAGGAGCGATGTCTTTAGCCGTCTACTTTATCATAACAGTATTCGGTATTTTCTTATTAAATAGCTAAAAACTATTTTAAACAAAAAAACTATAAATTATACTTATTTAAAAAGGGCTTAAAACATACGTTTTAAGCCCTTTTTAAATTTCAACAAGGTATTTACCTACCACAGGTAAAAATCTTTTATGTTTCACTATTAAAAGTTGAATTTAGTAGTTTTTTATCACATAAATAAGCGAAGAATACTCAGAAGACGTTCTTGCATTTAGATTTGACATAAAACCTCTATATAAAGCTGTAAGCGGTTTCGATTTTCCTGTTCTGTATTTTTCACTTAACAACGAAACATAATAACTATCAAATTTCATTGGCAACGTATCTTCTACAATCATTTCTACTTCACAAAATAATTTATGAATAGAAGTTTGTGAAAAATGCCAAAGATGTCTCGGTACATCATAAGCTGCCCAATCTTCTTTATAAAAATTTGCGTCACAACTTTTATAATTTGGCACTGCTACAACAATCCTTCCTCCTGCCTTTAACAAACTCTTTAAAGTTTTAATTGTATCCTTTAAATTCTCTACATGTTCTAAAACATGCCAAAGTGTAATTACATCAAATTGCTGACTGGTAATATCTGATAGTTTTTCATTTAAATGAATTCCCTTTTTTTCTGCAATATTTCTTGCATCTAAACTTGGTTCAATTCCTAAAACTTGCCAGTTATTATTTTTGCAAACTTTTAAAAAATCACCTGTTCCAGCACCAACATCTAATATTGTTTTTGCTTCCGTTTCAAATGAATTTAATAAAGATAGTTTTTGTTTTAAAGTATGGTTTTTTACAGTTTGATAGATTTTATCAAAGAATGTTTTTTTACTATCTGTATGCGAAATATAATTCTCGCTCTTATAATAATTTTCTATATCTGCAGGAACAGGAGATGTTACCAACATCTCATATTCTTCATTTTTCATTATTTCAAAACTGTCTCCAGAAACAGTATTATCTTTACAATTTAAAAGGGGTATTAAATTTGTATAGAGTTCTTTTTCATTCTCCATATTGTTTTAATTTTAATATTGTTCCACGAGGAACATTAGCACTTTTTATTTTTTTATCTTCCCATATACACTAAAAGTACAGAAATATCACTGGGTGAAACACCGCTAATCCTACTTGCTTGCGATATAGAAGTAGGCTTAATTTTATTCAATTTTTCTGTAGCTTCAAAAGAAAGAGATTTTACTTTTTCATATTTAAAATTAGAAGGTATTACAACATTCTCTAGCCTATTTAATTTATCTGCATTATTCTTTTCTTTATCTATATAACCAGAATACTTAAGGTGAATTTCGGCTTGTTCAATTACATCTTTAGCAATAGTATTTTCTTCTATAAATGCTTTTAATTTTTTAATGTTTTCAAAATCTGAAAACGATAATTGTGGTCTTGAAGCAATTTTAAAAAGCTTCATAGATTGATTGACCAATGCTAAATTCTTTGCTTCTAAAATAGGATTCACCTCTTCTTGCTTCACACTTGTTTCGTGTAAAAACTTAATAAGCAATTCCGTTTTTTCTTGCTTTTCTAAAACACGATCCATTCTCTCTTTAGATGCCAAACCTAATTTAAAACCTAAAGGAGTTAATCTTAAATCTGCATTATCTTGTCTTAATAACGTTCTATATTCTGCTCTAGAAGTAAACATTCGATAAGGTTCTTCTGTTCCTTTTGTAATCAAATCATCAATTAAAACACCAATATAAGCTTCATTTCTTTTTAGAATAAAAGGCTCTTTTCCTTGCGTTTTTAAAGCGGCATTTACACCTGCCATTAAACCTTGTGCCGCCGCTTCTTCATACCCTGTTGTTCCATTAATTTGTCCGGCAAAAAACAAGTTCTCTATCAACTTTGTTTCTAAAGAATGTTTTAATTGTGTAGGCTGAAAGAAATCATATTCTATAGCATATCCATATCTTAAAAACTTTACGTTTTCAAAACCCTCTACAGAACGAATTGCTTTGTCTTGAATATCTTCTGGAAGTGATGTTGAAAATCCGTTTACATACATCTCGCAAGTAGTCCAACCTTCTGGTTCTACAAAAATTTGATGTCTATCTTTAGTTGCAAAACGATCTATTTTGTCTTCAATTGACGGACAATATCTAGGACCTGTAGATTGTATTCTACCGTTAAACATAGGTGAACGATCAAACCCCTCACGAAGTAAATCATGCACATCTAAATTGGTATACGTAAGCCAACATGAGCGTTGTTTTTTTAAAGCACTAGTAGTTGGCAAATAAGAAAATTTCTCTGTTATTTCATCTCCTGGTTGCTCTAACATTTTAGAATAATCTAAAGATCTACCATCTACCCTTGGAGGGGTTCCTGTTTTCATTCTACCAGATTCAAACCCTTTCGCAACCAACTCTTCTGTGATTCCTGTAGAAGCTCCTTCTCCTGCTCTACCACCACCAAAACTTTTATCGCCAATATGAATCAAACCATTTAAAAAAGTTCCTGCAGTTATAATTACCGTTTTTGCTTTTATTTCTAACCCCAAAACCGTTTTTACACCGATAATTTTATTGCCATCAAATAACAAACCATTCACAGAATCTTGATAAAAATCAACATTCTCTGTTTGCTCTAGCATTGTTCTCCAGCTCTCTGCAAATTGCATTCTGTCAGATTGTACCCTCGGACTCCACATTGCCGGTCCTTTCGATTTATTTAGCATCTTAAATTGAATGGCAGTTTTATCTGTAACAATTCCGCTATAACCTCCTAAAGCATCAATCTCTCTTACAATTTGTCCTTTTGCAATTCCTCCCATCGCAGGGTTGCAACTCATTTGTGCAATGTTTTGCAAATTCATTGTAATTAACAATGTATGCGCACCCATATTTGCACTTGCTGCTGCTGCTTCACTACCTGCGTGACCACCACCAACTACGATAACATCAAATGTTGTTGAAAATAAACTCATTTTTTATGGTTCCACGTGAAACGTGGTTTTAATATTCTGATTATAAATTATTTAACATCAATAGAGAAGCGTTTTCTTGCATTGTCATCTCTTTTTGATCTTCTTCGGTCTTGTCTGTAAAACCTATGTAGTGTAAAATGCCATGAATCATGACTCTTTGTAATTCTTCTAGGAATGTAACCTTAAAATCATTGGCATTGTCTGCCACTCTTTCTAGAGAAATAAAGACATCTCCATTAATTAACTTCCCTAAAGAATTATCAAAACTAATAATATCTGTTAGTGTATCATGTTGCAAGAATTCAACATTTAATTTATGAAGATATGCATCGTCACAAAAAATATAATTTATTTCACCTTCTTCGCAATCATGTTTTAAAATGATTTTCTGAATCCAGTTTTCTAAAGAACTTTCGTTTTCTAACGTAAAATCAGTTTCGTAATTAAAAGTAATCATTATTTTATCTTCTTTGGCTCAGAAAAATATTCACGAACCTTTAGTTTATAATTTTGTTGCAAAGGTAATGATTGTCTATTTAAAATCTCTATTTGATTGTAAAACTGCTTTTTAAATTCTAAAGCTTTTATTTGATTTCTTTGATACTCTTTTAAATTTGCGCTAGACATGCGTTTGTTATCTTTTCCTTGCTCTAAAGCAGCTTTGTCTAACTTTAACAATTCATAATTTAAACGTTGCATTTTCTGAATTGTTACCCCATTAAAACCTTTTTCTAAAATTTCATTTTCTAACTGCTCCATCGTCTTCAAAACCTTTTTTGCATCTCCGTTTCCATTCGAATTCCCATTTTCAGATTCTTTAATTGCGTCTTGTAATTGTTGTCTTAATTGCGATTGCTGTTTATAAATCTCATACAATTCGCCATCTAAATCTTCATTTTCTCCTGTTGCGTTTCCTTGCCCGTTTTTACCATTTTCACCAGACTTACCTCCTTTACCATCTTTACCCTTGTCGCCACTTTTACCATTTTTTTCTTCTTTACCTTTATCACCTGGTTTTTTACCATCTTTTCCTTTACCTTCTTTGTCTCCAGGTTTTTCCCCTTTCTTCATTCCTTCATTCATTTTTTCTGAAAGCTCTCCTTGTTTTTTGATGATATCTGGCAAACTAAATCCTTTTCCTTTGCCCTTTCCTTTGCCCATTTTCATGGAAGCATTTTTCATACTATTTAGCATATCACTTAAATAATCTGCCAAATTGTTTGTAGAAGTCATTACATACCGTTGATTCGATATTCCATTATCGAATCTGTTCTCAGAAAAATTTTCTAATGATTGTTCTAAATTGTAATGTGCAGTAGATAAATCATCTTGAATTTTGGCAGATATTTTAGGCAAACGCATAGACAGCACATACAAGCTATCATCTATATGCTCAAAATACGTTCTAATATCATTCTGTTCTTTTAAGTCTTTCCCAAAATCTGGATGTGATGTAGAAATAACATCAAACTTATTCATTAAACCTTCTTGCTTAAAAGAAAAGGTAACTAAGTTTTCTAAAATTTTACGCAAGTCTTCCATGTTTTCTTCAATAGACTCTCCTTCCATTTCTAACATTGCCTTTCGCATTTTGGCACTCATCTCTTTCATTTTATCTGCGCTCTTTTTCTGACTTTTCTTAACAGATTTATTGTCTTTCTTTTCTAAATTTTCTTCCGATTTTTTTAAAGCTTCATCAATAGCTTCTTTTTCATCTTCCACATCTGGCAACTCCATTGGTTCTTTTAATTTCTCATTATCTTTTGCTAATTCGTCTAGTTGTTTCTTTAATTCCTTAAATTCTTCGTTTATTATCTTTTGTGCTGCTAAAGTTGAGTTTTCCTTCTTTTCTAAACCTTCTTGCTTTTTTGCTAATTCTTCTAATTTATTAGCAATTTGCATGGTTTTTTGCTCCACGTAAAAACGCTTTACCAATTCTAATGTTCTTTCTAAACTGCGCTCTTGTTGTTTATTTTGTTGCGCTAATTCTTTTGCTTTTTTAACCAGTTCTTCCTTATTTAATTTCTCTGCTAACTTTGCAATTTCATCTAAAAGTTTTTGTTGTCGGTCGGTTTTTTTAAGTTCTTCTATCCGTTTTTTTAACTCTTCTTTTTTATCTTGAAGGCTTTGATTCTCTTCCTTTTTTTCGTCTAAGTTTTCTTGCAACTTATCTGTCTGGCGTTGCATCATTTTTTTATATTGTTCTTGCCGTTTTATAAAACTTTCTACTTTCTTTTTATCATTCCAACTTACTTTTTTCTTATTTTGTAGTTCTTCCTGAATTTTATCTAACACTTCTTGTTGCTTTTGTTGTTTCTGTATAGAGTTCTCTAAACTATGAATAGTGTTTCTTTGTTCTTGCAACAACTCCTCCTCTACTTCATCATTTGTTTTTTGTCGGTAATTAAAAACCTTACTTTTTGCTTTCTTATTTCCGTTCACTGCATCATTATCATACACTTCAAAAAATAGTTCATAATTGGTTCCTTTTTGTAAATCTAACCCTTCCGGAAACTGGTAAAAAAATGTTTGCACATTTGCTTTAGAAATTGGTAAAATATACCATTTTGTGTTCTGCGGATTATTTTCGTCGTAATACACCAATTGTAATTTATTCAAACCATAATCGTCTGAAACCTGACCAGCAAATTGTGCCACACCTCTAGAAATAGAATCGATATTTGTTTGAACAGAAATTTCTGGAACTTCGTCTTTTATTACATTTACAGAAAATTGTAGCTTCTCATAATCTTGCAAATTTTTATTAGATGACGAAATTTGATACATCAACGGATTTCGAATTCGTTTAGAAAATTCAAAATTATCTTTAGAAACTTTTTTAAAAACATTTCTTTTGTCATTATTAATAAATACAACTTCATCTGTTTGCGATGCTGCAACATTCCAAATAATATGGGTTCCTTCTGGTACTAATAAATTTCCAGAGTTCGGAATAACCTCATTTTTCTTTCCAATATAAGAAGGGTATTTTAATGCCAAAGAAATATTGTTTATTGTAGGAACATTAATCACCTTTATTTGAAACTCTTTAGATTGTACTCCATTTGCTGCTACATGAAAATTAATGGGTTTTTGAACATCCGAAAAAGTGTAAGAGAAACTTCCGTTTTGGTTATTTTGTAAATAATATTGCTGATGATCATACACTATTTTTGCTTCCGAGGGTAAAACTTCCCCGATGGTTTCAATAGCAATTAATATAGATTTTCCTTGAACAACTTGCAGACTTTTATTATTTAAAGAAAAGGCGAAAGGTGCTGGTGGTAGATATGCAGTTCTATAATTTACAACTCGATCTAAACTTTTTGTAAAAATAGCATTATTACCTGATATTGAAGTAATTAACCAAATTAAAACAGGTACCATTGTGTATTTTAAGTATTTTGTATTCTTACTAAAATCTACTGCTTTTACAAACGGAATGGGTTGTAATTCTGCTGCTTTTTGGTTGATACTTGCCAATAACAAATCTGACTGATTAGAATTCTCTTTAAGTTGTAAAACGTTTAATAATTTGTCTTTTACTTCTGGAAAATGGTTTCCAATAATTTTTGAAGAATCTTCTAGAGATATTCCCTTTCGCAAACCAATCAATTTAAAAATAGGCATCGCGATAAAACGAATTATTAAAAAGACTTCAACCAAAATAAATAACCAAAATAAGATGGTTCTAGCAGTTGGTTTCAACCATAAAAAATACTCTAAAAATAAAGTGAATAATAAGTACAACAATCCCAAAGAAAAGAATAAAATAATTCCTTTAATTAGTTCGTTTACATAATATTTTCTGGTAAACTGATGTAGTTTATCCTCAATTGTTTTAAATCCGCTCATAATCAACTAATAAAAATACTATTTTTGAGATGATTAGCAATGAAATAAGTTGTTAAAAGGATTTTGAAAGTTTTTTAAATAAACTTTATTTTGTGAAATTCGAAGGTCTTTTTTCTATACTCTAATTTCTATTCTCTCTTTTTAAAACTATCTTTGCAGCACGAAAAAAAACACCTTAAATATTTTTTATGGTGCATTAAAAATATCTTTTCCAGCATAAGCAGGAATCAAAAAAACAAAAAAATGGAATCTAATGTACGTGTTCGTTTTGCACCAAGTCCTACAGGACCTTTACATATTGGTGGTGTAAGAACTGCTTTATACAATTATTTATTTGCTAAAAAATACAACGGAACTTTTGTCTTACGTATAGAAGACACAGACCAAACCCGTTATGTTGCAAATGCAGAACAATATATTATAGACGCTTTAGAATGGTGTAATATTCCTTTTGATGAAGGTCCGGGGAAAAACGAAAAATTTGGTCCTTACAGACAATCAGAACGTAAAGAGTTGTACAAAGAATATGCAGACAAACTTATAGAAACAGGTTGGGCATATTATTGTTTTGATACTTCAGAAGAATTAGATGCACATAGAAAAGGCCATGAAGTTGAAGGAAAAACCTTTATTTATAATTGGCATAACAGAGCAAAAGGACGTTTGGTAAACTCATTGGTTTTAACTGATGAAGAAGTACAAAACAGAATTAATTCTGGTAAAAATTATGTAATCCGTTTTAAAACGCCGCAAGATGAACTTTTAAGAATGGAAGATGAAATTCGTGGAAATATTAAAATTGATACGAATACTTTAGATGATAAAATTTTATTTAAAGGAGACGGAATGCCAACCTATCATTTAGCAAATATTGTAGATGATCATTTAATGGAGATTTCGCACGTAATTCGTGGTGAAGAATGGTTGCCTTCTATGCCATTGCACATTCTATTATACAGAGCTTTTGGTTGGGATGCACCTAAATTTGCACACTTGCCATTAATTTTAAAACCTGTTGGTAAAGGAAAATTAAGCAAACGTGATGGAGATAAACTAGGTTTCCCTGTGTTTCCTTTAGAATATACAAACGAAGAAACAGGAGATGTTTCACGTGGTTATAAAGAAGATGGTTATTTTTCTGATGCGTTTATAAACATGTTGGCTTTCTTAGGATGGAATCCTGGAACGGAACAAGAATTGTTCTCTTTAGAAGCATTAATTGAAACTTTCGATTTGAAACGTGTTAGTAAATCTGGTGCAAAATTTAGCCAAGAAAAAGCAAGTTGGTTCAATCAACAATACATGCAAACAAAAGATGATGCAGCATTAACAGATTTATATCTTCCTATTTTAGCCGAAAAAGGAATTGCTAAAGACAAAGAGTTTGTTCTAAAAGTAGTTTCATCTATAAAAGAAAGAGCCGTTTTTGTAAAAGATTTTTGGGATTTATCAAGTTTCTTTTTTGAAACTCCTACTACATACGACGAAAAAGCTAGCAAGAAAAACTGGAAGGAAGGAACTTCTGAATTAATGACAGCATTAATTGCTGTTATTTCTTCTATTGAAGATTTTTCATCAGAAAATACAGAGAAAGAAATTAAAGAATGGATTACTGCCAAAGAAATTGGTTTTGGTAAAGTAATGCAACCTTTACGTTTAAGTTTAGTTGGTAAATTAGCAGGCCCCCATTTATTTGATATTATTGCTATGATTGGTAAAGAAGAAACTATAAAAAGAATCGAAAACGCAATTGAAAAATTGTAGTTTTTCTTTAAGATAAAGTAAAGCCTCTCAATAAACTTGAGAGGCTTTTTTGTTTTTCACTGTAACAAATCTATTAACCTGCGTGCTATGGTTAACTACTATAATTCAGTATCTTTACTAAAACAATTAGTAACCACTAAAATTATAACTATGATACCTTTTTTACCCATTCTTATTGGATTAATAATTTTATTTCTTTTTGCTTCAATTTTTACTGTAAAACAGCAAACAGCCGCTATTTTAGAACGTTTTGGAAAATTTCATAGCATTCGTCAATCTGGTTTACATTTAAAAATACCTTTAATAGACAAAGTTGCTGGGAGATTGAGTTTAAAAATTCAACAGTTAGATGTAATTATTGAAACAAAAACATTAGATGATGTTTTTGTAAAATTGAAAGTTTCTGTACAATATAAAGTAGTTACAGAAAAAGTATATGATGCTTTTTATAAATTAGATTATCCTCATGACCAAATAACTTCTTATGTATTTGATGTTGTAAGAGCAGAAGTTCCAAAAATGAAATTAGATGATGTTTTTGTAAAAAAAGATGATATTGCCTTGGCTGTAAAAGCAGAATTAAATGATGCGATGATGGATTATGGTTTTGATATTATTAGAACTTTAGTTACCGATATAGATCCAGATCCTCAAGTAAAAATAGCAATGAATAGAATTAATGCTGCTGATAGAGAAAAAACAGCCGCACAATATGAAGGAGATGCACAACGTATATTAATCGTTGAAAAAGCAAAGGCAGAAGCAGAAAGCAAACGTTTACAAGGACAAGGTATTGCAGACCAAAGACGTGAAATTGCACGTGGTTTAGAAGAGTCTGTAGACGTTTTAAATAGAGTTGGTATCAATTCTCAAGAAGCATCTGCATTAATTGTTGTAACGCAGCATTATGACACTTTACAATCTATTGGTAGTGAAACCAACAGTAATTTAATTCTATTGCCAAACTCACCACAAGCAGGTAGTACCATGTTAAATGATATGGTTGCAAGTTTTACTGCAAGTAATCAAATTGGTGAAGCAATGAAAAATCAAAAAATCAAAAAGAAAGATTCTTAGATTCTTCTTAAGAAAATATAAAAGGCTTTTAAATCAATTCTAAAACTTACTATCTTTAAGTTTTAGAATTGATTTTTTTTTAACTTAAAAACTAAAAAAGCTCAACTTGTGTGTACAAATTGAGCTTTTTTACGTTTTAAAAGTAATATAAAGTAGTTTACTTCTTTTCTTCTAATTGTTCTTCTGGTTCTTCTTTAGAAGCGTTTTTAAATTCTTTAATTCCGCTTCCTAAACCTTTCATTAATTCTGGTATTTTCTTACCACCGAAGAAAAGTAAAACAACTACAACAATTATAGCTATTTGCATTCCACCTATCATTCCGAAATATATAGATAAACTATTCATCCTTTTTTAATTTTATTAGTCACAAATATACAAAAAAGGTTGTGAAACCAATCTTTTCTAAATTAGTTTCTTTTTTCAATGATACCACCAATTACCTTTTTATCTTTTACAACCTCTGGGTTTCCTTTGTAAAAAATAGTACCTCCAAAACTAACTTTAGCATTTAAAGTTTGGCCTGCAGTTACTTCTGCTTTGGCACCTGTACCAGATTTAACAGAACTGTTACCAGCAGCTTCTAAATTAAAACCATGGTAAATACCGTACAAGTCTACATCTACTTCCTGGTTTTTTGCGGTACCAGAAACTTTTATAATACCACCAGATATGGCAATAATAGTTAAATGATTGGTTTTTGTGGTTAGGTTTATAAACCCTCTTTCTTGTGCGTTTAATTCTACTTTATCTTGATTAAAGTCTTTGCTTGTAAGTGTTGCACCTTCATTAACATCAATTATATTGATATTTTTGTTGTAATAAACCTTAATAAAAACTTCTCCTTCTGCAGAATTATTTGCAGGCTTCAAGGAAAAAGGTAAAGATAATTTTAATGTATTATTTACATTTTTAATTTTCACCATTTCAGATTTATCACCTGTAATTTCTAATTTCTGATCTGCAGATTTAATCAATTCTACTTCTATACCATTGTAAACTTTAAGTGTAGTAAAATCACCTAAGTTTTGGTTTATTGTAGTTTGTGCAAAAGTTGTTATGCTAACAATGAGTGCACAGATAAAACTTATTTTTTTCATTTTTAAAAGTTTGATATGATGATTAGCTCAATAATTATACCACCATAAAGATTTTTTCTATCTTTTATTGCAGTACATCTAATAAACTTATTAATCTTCAATTAAATTAAAATCTAAATGTTTGCGTTCTAAATCGGTATTTTTAACTTTTACTTTTACTTCATCCCCTAGTTGATACATCTTTTTAGAAGATTTACCAATAACAGCATATTGCTTTTCATCATAGACATAATAATCACTTTTTATGTCTCTAATTTTTACCATTCCTTCACATTTATTAGAAGAAATTTCTACATAAATACCCCATTCTGTAACACCCGTAATTACACCTTGAAAAACTTCATCTTTATGATCTTGCATGTATTTAATTTGCATGTACTTAATAGAGGACCTTTCTGCTTTAGAAGCTAATTCTTCTCTATTTGAAGAATGTTTACATTTTTCTTCGTATTTATCTGCTTTTGGCGTGTCTCCGCCATCTAAATAGTGTTGTAGCAATCTATGTGTCATTACATCTGGATACCGTCTAATTGGCGACGTAAAATGACTGTAATAATCAAAAGCCAATCCGTAATGCCCAATGTTCTGCGTTGTATAGACCGCTTTAGACATGGTTCTAATGGTTAAGGTTTCAATCATATTAGATTCTGCTTTACCATGCACATCACTTAATAACTTATTTAAAGAGTCTGATGTAGTTTCTTTGGTATCTGTATTTATGCTGTAACCAAATTTACGAACCATGTTTTGTAAGGAAGCTAATTTTTCATCATCTGGTTCATCATGCACTCTGTAAATAAATGTTTTATTTGTTGCTTTTCCTTTAGAGAAACCAACAAACTCAGCAACTTTTCTATTTGCCAATAACATAAATTCTTCAATTAATTTATTTGCATCTTTAGACTCTTTAAAGAAAACACCCACTGGGTTTGCTTCTTCGTCTAAATCGAACTTCACTTCTACTCTATCAAAAGAAATTGCGCCTTGTTTCATTCTTTTCTTTCGAAGAATTTTAGCCAATTCATCTAACTTTAAAGTGGCTTCTACAATTGCTGGTGTTACCGTATATTCTTTGTCTGTAATAGAAGTATCAACTGGCATTTCATATGGTTGAATATCGTCAGATAATGTACAGTTTTCTATAATCGCTTGTGCTTCTTCATAGGCAAAACGTTGGTCTGAATAGGTTACTGTTCTACCAAACCACTCTCCTATTATTTGAGCTTTCTCATTAATTTCGAACACTGCAGAAAAAGTTAACTTTTCTTCGTTTGGTCTTAAAGAACAAACACCATTACTTAACATTTCTGGTAACATTGGTACTACTCTATCTACTAAATAAACAGAGGTTGCTCTTTTATAAGCTTCATCATCTAAAATAGTTTTAGGTTCTAAATAATGCGAAACATCTGCAATATGAATTCCTATTTCGTAATTACCATTTTCTAATTTGGTAAATGATAAAGCATCATCAAAATCTTTTGCATCTTTAGGATCTATCGTAAAAGTTAAATCTTTACGCATATCTCTACGTTTAGAAATTTCTTCTTTTGTAATTTCTAAGGATAAATTTTCTGCTTCTTTTTCTATCTCTGGTTCAAACTCATAAGGCAAATCATATTCTAATAAAATAGAATGCATTTCTGTATTATGATCTCCTGGTTTCCCTAAAACTGTAGAAATTTTACCAAACGGGTTTTTAGAATTTTTTGGCCAATCTAAAATGGTAGCTTGTACTTTGTCACCATCTTCTGCCCCATTCATTTTATTTTCTGAAACAAAAATATCTGCATACATTTTGTTATTATCCGGAATTACAAAACCAAAATTTTTGTCTTTATTTTTCTGTAAAACACCAACAAAATCGGTTTTAGCACGTTTTAAAATTTCTACAACATCTGCTTCCATTTTCTTTCCGCTTCGTTTTTTATAAACGTAGGCTTTAACGGTATCTTGGTGCAAACCTTTACCTAGGTTACTATTCGGAATAAAAATATCATCCTCAAAATCATCACTAATAAAATACCCATTCCCCGTAGAAGTAATATCTAACGTACCAATAGCATATTTTTTATCAATATTTACTTGAAACTTACCTCTGTCTGTTTCTTTAATTTTTTTATCTGCAGTTAATTCTGCTAATTTCTGAATGATCTGATTTTTTCCATCAGTATCATTAATTTTTAATTTTGCAGCAACTTGTTTGTAATTATAAGTTTTAGTGCTGTCTTCGTTTAAAACTTTAAATATATTTTTGGTTAAGTCTCTAACAACATTCCCTTTCTTTTTATATATTTTTTTCTTCTTTTTTGTCATTTATACTGTATTATTTATGTCAATTTATTGTTTTTAACAAACTGACTACTCTGCAAATTACAATTATTCAATCAATTTTGTATTAAAAAACTGTTATGAATCTATTTTGTAATTTGGCGTACTATTAATTTATTATTTATGTCTCATATTGATACAATCAATACTAATTCTTGGTTTATAATTGCAAACCCTGTTGCTGGAAATCGGAATTTTTCTAAACGATGGAAGGAAATTCTACAATTACTAAAAAACAAGAATTTAGACTATTCTTTTTCTTTTACTCAGTTTTCTAAACATGAAATTGAATTGACACAAAATGCGATTCAAAAAGGATTTAGAAACATTATTTCTGTTGGTGGAGATGGCACACTACACAATGTAGTTAACGGAATAATGCTGCAAAGATATGTAAAAACTTCTGATATAACTATTGCAGTGCTTCCTTTGGGAACTGGAAACGATTGGATTAAAACTTACAACATTCCTAATTCAATTGAAAAAGCAATAGAAATCATCTCTAAAAGGAAAACAATTTTGCAAGATATTGGGGTTTTAAAAACAGAAAATAAAACTACCTTTTTTAACAACATCGCTGGTTTGGGATATGATGGGTACATTGTTGATAAACTAAAATCTCTGAAAAAATTTGGTCCTATTTCTTACGTATTAGCCGGAATTTATGGTTTATTTTTTTATAAAAAATCGATATTTAAAATTATTATTAATGGTAAAACAATAGAAAACAACTGTTTAATGGCTGTTTTCGGTATTTGTAAATTTTCTGGTGGCGGAATGCAGTTTACAGAAAACGTAAATTCTTCTAATGGTTTATTAGATATTACAATTGTTAATAACCTTACTTTTTTTGATTTAGTGCTGAATTTACCTAAATTATATTCTGGTAAAATTGTACATCACAAAAAAGTAGCAACCTTTAAAACGAAAGAGATTTCAATTATTCCAAAAAATTCAAAACCAATTATTCAAGCAGATGGAGAATTAATTGAAACTGGTTCGGTAAATGTTAAAATTATAGAAAAAGCGATACGGTTTGTAGTGAATTAATTAATAAAAATTTATAATATTTCACTATGAAGTATGAGTAATTTCATAATTTAAAGAGTAACTTTATGATTAAAGCATCTCTATTTTAAGTGGAATTATCTTAGTTAGCCAATTTATATACACTGCTTCGATATTTTATAAATTAAAATTTTAATAAGTTAAAGAAATCATAATTTTTTTGTAACGATTTCTAAATTAATGCGTCTTTATAGAAAGGTACTCTTTATTTTAAGATGAAAAATTTATATAAAATTATCACTTTATTCGCTATGATCTTTATTACAGGCATTTTTGTTACTGTACTAACGGTAAATTCTTCTTTAAATACGTTTGAGAATCCGAATAAAACTGTTGAAGTTCAAAAAGACACTTTATATCTATTAAAGGCAGAAAAAAAAACAGTTTAACTAAAACGGATTCATTTTTCTTCTTTCACTCCTTTCTCATTTTTCAAATTTAAATACGATTCTAAGTTGAAGTTTTTTTTAAATTTATTAAATTCTAACTTTTAGAAAGCAGCTCTTTTTTACTTTTTTCACAGTTATCAACATTCTATACTATTATACTTTTTTCTTTTATTAAATTTTAAAAAACAATGGTGCTTATTATAGTGTGTGAATAGCTACTATAAAATTGTAATTTTTTATTTTAATATGTGAGTTATTAAAAAGCATCTACACTTTATGAGCTATTTAAAAGCTTAAAAATCAACTTAAAAATAGAGTTGTTAACAATAGTTATAAACAGCTATTCACTTTTTTTCTGAACAAGTAATATGCGATTCTATGTAAACAAAACGTAAATTTTATGTTGATAAACTTTTATCAAAAATCAATAAAAAAAGTTGTGTATGTGGTAAGCTCCGCTGTATTGCAATAAAAATTAAATTTACCAAATAAAGTTACGAGTTTATCATTACAACTTCTTAACATTGTCTTAAAAAGCTAAAAACTTAAAAATTAAAGAGTTATTAAAAAGGCTAAAATTTTGATTGTTTATAACTGTTGATAACCGTTAGTTTCTGTACTTTTGCGGAAGACAACTAAATTAAAATCAACTTATTATGACAATTGCCATTGGTAACGATCACGCCGGAACAGAATACAAGTTCGAAATTATAAAACATTTAGAAAATAAGGGGTATAAAGTTCTAAATTTTGGAACCGATACAAATGATTCTATGGATTACCCAGATGCAATTCACCCAACAGCAGATGCTGTAGAAAGTGGTAAAGCAGCTTTAGGTGTTATTTTGTGTGGTTCTGGTAACGGAGCGCAAATGACGGCTAATAAACACCAAGGTATTAGAGCAGCACTTTGTTGGAACAATGAATTGGTTGCATTAACAAGACAACACAACAACGCTAATATTCTTACTATTCCTGCACGTTTTGTGTCTTTACAGCAAGCGATTGGTTTTGTAGATATTTTTCTTGCTACAGAATTTGAAGGTGGAAGACATGGTACACGAGTGAATAAAATTTCTTGTGCTGGTTAGTCATCTGTCATTACAAGGAACGAAGCAATCTTTTTATTTACAGAGAGCTTGCTCCGTTCCTAGTAATAAAAAAAAATAAAAATAAGTATTGGACAAAGTATATGAACTTCAAAATAAAATCCTTTTCGGAATTAACCACAACAGAACTTTATAATATTCTTCAACTACGTTCGGAAGTTTTTGTGGTAGAACAAGATTGCGTGTATCAAGACATCGATTTTAAAGATCAAATATCTTTGCATGTTTTTGGTATAAAAGAAGATAAAATAGTTGCGTACACTCGTATTTTTAAACCAGGAGATTATTTCGGAAATGCAAGTATTGGTAGGGTAGTGGTTGCCACTGAAGAACGTAAATATGGTTTTGGTCATGCTGTTATGAAAGCTTCTTTAAAAGCGATAAAAACTCATTTTAAAGTGGATCAAATTACCATTTCTGCTCAAAAATATTTAAAGAAATTTTATGAATCTCATCAATTTATTCAAGTAGGCGAGGAGTATTTAGAAGACGGAATTCCGCATATTAGAATGGATAGAAATTCTAATTAAAAACGAACTCTAAAACTTAAATTTGGGGTAAAAGGCAAAGAATAATTATTTACTCTTCTTACATTATTTACATTTGTATTATCTACAACATAGTAAGAATCTATTGTGTTTTTTTGGTCTGTAATATTTGTAAAACCTAAACGAATGTTGGCTTTTATAGCCTTAGAAAAATCGAATTTATAACTTCCAGAAAGATCTAACCTAAAGAAATTATTTAGTTTTTCTTTGTTAGGATTGTTATAATTTACAATTGTTCTATTTCCATTCTGTATGGTTTCATTACCTTTAATAGGTTTTGTATATGGTTTTCCAGAACGTAAAACGCCGCCAAAAGAAACTTTTAATTTTTTAGAAAAACTATAATTAAAAGCAGCACTTAATGAGTGTGAAATATCTAAGTTATTAGAAAATGTTTCCGGATTAAAAACATCAAATGTATAATCGTTTTTAGAATAGGTATAACTTACCCAAGTACTTATATTTTCAGTCTGCTTATTTGCTATAAATTCTACTCCTTTAACTTCATAATTTCCAATAGAATTAAGGTTTTGTGTATTGTTATAAAAGCCCTGGTTAGCAGCTGTAATTCCGTCTACTTTTTTACGAAAACCAGTAATATCTATGTATAATTTATTCTTAGAATATGCAACTCCAACAGAGAGTTGTTTACTTTTTACTATGGGTGTATTTTTATCATCAGAAAGAACCCATCTTCGTTTTTCTATTCCTAAAAAATTGTCTTCAAAATCTATTTTTTGCGCAGTTGTTTGGTTTTTAAACTCCCCTTCTAGATTTACAGAAAATAGAGAATTTATTTTTTGTCTAATATTTATTCTTGGTTCAATTACAAATTTATTAAATGTATGAAAGTAGTTTGCACGTGCACCAAACCTAGCATACGTGTTATTTTTTTTATATACAATTTCGGTGTAAAAAGCACTTTTTAACAACACATCTTTTACGGTTCTAGAAAAAGTTGGTGCATTTACAGAAGTTGTATTTTTAATACCAATCTCATTGAAAACCAATCCGTTGGTGAATTCTAAAACATCAGAAAATTCATATTTAGAATTTAGTTTTATGGCAGTTTCTAGCACATTATTAAACTGAGTTTGAAACTGATCTGTATCTTTATTATAATCGGAAGAATTTATTTTATAATCAGAAAAAAATCCAGATAAAGTTGTAGAAAATTTCGAATTCCAAATGGCATCCCAACTTATTTTTATTCCTAAATTTTCTTGTTTTAAAGTACTGTTTTCTTCAATAGTAGTATTATTAGCAGTGTATTTTTCTAAGTATTCTAAATCGTTTTTAATATGGATAAAATTAGTTCTAATAGAATGATTATAAGTCATATCATATAAAACTTTAAATGAATAATCATAGAAATAAAATTCTGATTTTGTATTGTTTACATCATTAGAAGAAATAGAATTGTCTTGAAAACTCCGAGAGAAATAATTATTATAAGTTGGTGTATTTAAGTAATCTGTAAAAGACCTTCTTGCAGAAATATGTAGCTCTAAATTCTCTTTGACAGGAACTTGTACAAAAGCATCTGCACTTAATAAATTAAAGCCACCACCACCAGAAAGCTTGTTGGTAATTCTGTTAGATGTTTCCATATTTATAGTAGAAGAAACTCCGTCTGAAAAAGCACTACTTGTACCATTTTTAGTTACAGAAACTTGCTTTGTTAAATACGGATTATACGCAGAAATAAGACCAAAAAAATGACCTGCATGATACATTTTAATTCCGTCCCAAAGTATTAAGTTTTGGTCATTTGTACCACCTCTTACGTTAATATTAGAAATACTTTCGTTTACACTTTCTACACCTGGCAAAATTTTGATGGTTTTTAAAATATCTGGCTCTATTAAACCTGGTAGAATTCCGAATTTCTCTGTATTTAAAACCGTACTTCCGTCTACGTTTTTTTGCAAACCTGTGGTTAGAAATTTAGACATTCTAATTTCCGATAATTCTTCTACTTCTTCTTCTAAAAGGATTTGTTTGCAATTGGAAGAAAACAACTCTTTGGCAGCAATTGTTTTCGTTTTAAAACTGATAAAAGAAAGACTTAAAGTTGCATTTACAGGCACATTTTTTAAATAAAAAACACCTTTATTATTGGTAGTTGTACCTAACTTGTAGCCGTTTACTTTTACAGATGTTAACAGTAAAGGTTCTAAATTTTTTGAATCTAAAACGGTTCCGCAAACAGCAATAGTCTTATTTAAGAAAGAGACAGTTACATATCTATTGTCTAAAGTTTTAAATTGTAAAAATGTTTTTTCGTTTAAAAAAACCAAAAGTTTTTCTATAGAAATTTCTTTATCTGGTTTGTTAATAAAAATGGTTTTTACATCAGCATCAGAATAAGAAAACCTAATATCATAGCTTTTTTCTAGTTTGACTAACAAGGAAGAAAGGGCTACTTTATTCGAAGAATTTTGAGCATAAGTAACACTAACAATACATATAAAAAAGATATAAAAAAGTAAAAACTTATGTACCATAGTTAAAGATAGTAATTTTTTTACCATCAATTTTATACGATAATTGCAACGGAATTGTTACAGATTGCAATGCTATATTTATATCGGTATGTGTAAAACCACCAGAATATAAAACGTCTAAATCAACCTCTATTGTTTCAATTGTATAATTAAACTGATGTTCTATTTCTTCTAAAACAAAGCGCAAAGAGGTACTTTTAAAATTCGTTTCTTTTTGCAACCAAGATTTCTCATGTACATCAAAAGTATTATTGGTGTCTATAACGCCGTTTACTACTTTAAAAATGGTTCCTTTAGGTAAACTCACAAGTGTGTCTTTATATGCTACACTAACCAAACCTTCGTACGTTTTTACTTCAAAATAATTGTTTCTTTCTTTTACATTAAACTGCGTTCCAAGAACAGTTACTGCACCAATTTCTGTATTTACAGTAAACTTTTTTCCTTTTTGAACCTTAAAATAAGCTTCCCCGTCTAAGGTTAAACTTCTGTTTTCTTCCCAGTCCTTTTCAGCATATGTAATTTCTGAATTTGCGTTTAAAATTACTTCCGAATTGTCTGGTAAATTAAAGTTTTTTGTTTGTGCAAACTCCGTTTTAAAACTAGAATTATTACTGTATAGTAAGAAATATGAAGTTGTTAACAAGATAGCAATTGCTGCAGCATATTTATACAAAATCTTAAAATTAAAAGATACAACTTTTCCTTTCTTAGCGGTGTTTTTTGTTTTTAATTTTAAAGCTGCAAGCGCTTGTACCACATTAACTTTTGGTGTTTCTAATTGTGCCGAATAATGGGTAATTTTTTCTAAAGTTTTAAAATCATCTCTTTCTTTTAAACGCGCTAATTCTTCATCAGAAGTATCTCTGTTTAGCCATTTTAAGATGTCTTTCTCGTTTTCCATTCTGTATGCTTCTATAAGTGTAACAACTAGAAAGTAGTTTACCCTACCTTATATTGGTATTAAATTCCATCAATTTTAGTTCTCAGCTTTTTTAATGCTGATGACATTCGTTTTTCTACTGCTTTTTGAGAAATTTCTAGCAATTCTGCAATTTCTCGATATTTTTTCCCATCAATTCTATTCATCAGAAAAACCTCACGTTCTCCTGCTGTTAAATCTTCAATAGCTCTTTTTAATTTGTCTTTAAATTCTTCTTCTTCTAATAAATAATCCGGACTTTGATTATCAACATCTATGTAAGGACTGCTTTTAGCGTATTCGAAAACCACTTTTTGGTGCTTCACTCTGTTTAGAAAAAGATTGTTAACAACTGTAAATAAGTAAGACTTTGCTTTCGAAAGATCAATCTTAGCACAGTTTTCCCATATTTTTATAAAGGCTTCTTGTGCTAAATCTAAAGAGGTGTTTTTATCGCCAGACTTGTAGTATGCAAAATTACTAGCAGACTGTATATGAGAAGTATAGAACTCGTTAAAATAAATTTCGTCGCAAAGAGACTTATCATTCATAGAGGTAATTTAAATAATAAAAGTAAAAATTTTTGATGACAAAGGTAGGGTAAATAAATGTTTAGTTGTTTTACTAACAGAAGGGCAAACAATTAGCCATTCAAAAAAAAGCAGGGTAAAATAAAACAAAGTTGTTTTACTCACACAAACAAGAAATATTAATTATTAAAACGTATTAAAATGAAAACATTAAAACTATTTACAGCAGTTGCATTTACAGCAATTATAGGATTTACTTCTTGTCAATCTGAAGAAAGCTCAGAAGTAGGAACAAACCCAAACGCAAATTCATCTACATCTAAAACCGCTTCTAATTATGAAAGAACAGCGATGAATGATGGCTCTAATGATGATTTTTTAGACGGTAATGCGTGTACAGAATTATTATTTCCATTAACAGCAACAGTAAATGGACAGCAAATTACTATTTTAAGTAAGTTAGATTTTTCTGCCGTTTTAAATATCATGGGAGAATTAAATGACGATTCTGATTCTGTAACTTTTAACTTTCCTATTACTGTAAAAACGAGTAGTTATACCGAAGTAGTGGTAAATAATCAATCAGATTTAGATGCTTTAAAACAAGAATGTGAAAATGCAGCATCTCAAGGGCAAGATGCAATTTCTTGTATAGACATCGATTTTCCTGTAACCATGTTAACGTATAATGTAGGTTTAGAACAAACAGGAAGTGTTGTATTACAATCTGAACAAAAATTATATGCTTTTATGACAGGTTTACAAGGAGGTGAATTATTTACTGTAAACTACCCAATAAATGCTACGTTAAGTAACGGAACGTCTGTACAAATTAATTCTGATGCAGAATTTCAAAATTCAATTTCAGAATGTGTACAAACAGAAGAAGAAGAAGAGGAAGCTGCAGCATCTGCAGAAGAAGTAGAAGCAGTTGTAACCAATACAAAATTTAAAGTAGAAAGCTTTATTACAGCAGGTGTAAACACAGCAACAGATTATGCAGATTGGTCTATCGAATTTACAAACGATTTAAAATTAATTGCTAAGAATAATGTAAACGCAACAGTATCTGAAATTGAAGGAACGTACAAAGTAAGTTCTGAAATGGCAGTATTTTTAAATGTAGCTTTTGGCAGTAATAACAGTGTAAGCGCTTTAAATAACAATTGGGTTGTAACTACTTACAGCAACACTGTAGTTGCTTTACAAAGTAAAACAGATGCTTCTGTAACTTTAACTTTTAAGAAAATTTAAAGAACTCTAACAAATTAAAGAGCAAAAGTATAGTTAGTTGGTGATAACTTTACGACTATTACAAGAATACGTACTAGTTGTAAAGTTTTAAATTAATAATAAAATGAACATAAATTTTTTAAAAGTAGTTTTAGTTTGTAGCATCCTTTTTTCTTGTACATCAGAAACAGAAGAAAGTTTAGATGGTGGCACAAACGGAAACACAAATTTTGTATCCAATAGGCAAGCCACAGGTTCATCTGCAAATGATTTACTTGCTGCAAATACCTTTAAAAAAATAATTGTTGAAATTGCATATATCGATGGTTTTGAACCTACAGAAAAAGCAAAAAACAATTTTAAAAAATTTATAGAAAATCGCACATTTAAACCAGAAGGAGTTGTCTTTATTGAAAATAAAATTCCAGCTACAGGAAAAACAGTGTATACTTTAGAGGAAATAATTGCTATAGAAAAAGAACAAAGAACACAGTACAACACAAACTCTACCATTGCAGTTTGGGTGTTATTTGTCAACGGAAAATCGTCTAAAGACACCAATCAAGGGGCTGTTTTAGGGACTGCCTATTGGAATACTTCTTTTGTAATTTACGAAGAAACAATTCACAATTTAAGTGATGGTACTTTCGAACCAGAAAGAAGTTTGTTAGAAAGCGCTGTAATTAATCACGAATTTGGTCATATTTTAGGATTAACAAATTTAGGAAGCGATTTACAAAGCGATCATGAAGACGCAGCCCATCCGAATCATTGTATTGTAGAAGACTGTTTAATGTATTGGGCGGCAGAAACCAGTCAAGGAATTGGTAGTATGCTTTCTGGAGGCAACGCACCTAATTTAGACGCGCAATGTTTGGCAGATTTAAAAGCAAATGGCGGAAGATAATTTGATAATTTAAATAATTAAAAAGATGAAAACAATATATATAGCAATCGCTTTAATAATTACTAGTGTAGTATCATTAAGCGCACAAGACAGAAAAAATAAAGCAACAGCAGGTATTAAAGGAGGATACAATCTTTCTTCTGTTAGTTTTGATGGAACTTCAGAAACTTCCAAATTACACGGATTTCATGTTGGTATTTATGGGGAATCTTACATTGGAAAATACCTTTCTATTCAACCAGAAATTTTATACTCGCAACAAGGATATAAAATTGTAGATGATAGTGGCACCTACACACAAAAGTTAGATTATATAAATATTCCATTAATGCTGAAGCTATATCCAGTAAAAAGTTTCTTCTTAGAAGCAGGACCACAAATAGGGTTTTCTATTGCACACAAAGAAACCTTCGATTCTGGTTTTATTTTATATGATACTTCGGAAGAATTTGAGCCTAATAATTTTGATTGGGGTGTAAATTTAGGAGCAGGTTTTAAAAGTGATGCTGGTGTAAGCTTAGGTGCAAGATATCATATTGGACAAAGTGATATTTATGATGAAGACAAACCCAAAAATAGAGTTTGGCAAATCTATCTAGGATTTGAATTTTAGATTTTATAAAGCAAAAAAGAGAAGTAATTTACTTCTCTTTTTTTGTTATTTTATATATCAAGTAACCAAAACCAACAACAAAGTGTAAAATTATTATTGCAGCTACTATGTATAAAGTGGTGTTAGAAGTATTCATACCACAAAACTATAAAGATATTTCTTCTTTTTGTGTGATATTTATCACATAAAAGTAGCAACCTCTTTTACACCGCTAATTTCTAAATTACCCAATTCTATTTCACCAATTCTTACCCGAATTAAACGTAAAGTTGGCAAACCCACGGCAGCAGTCATTTTTCGAACTTGTCGAAACTTTCCTTCTCTAATAATAATAGAAACCCAACTTGTTGGACCATGCCTTTCATCTCTAATTTTCATGCTTCTTAGTGGAAATTTAGGATCCTCTATCATAAAAGCTTTTCCAGGTTTTGTCATGTATTTTTTTCCGTTGAAACCTATTTCTACACCTGTTTGTAATTGCTCAATTTCTTTTTGGGAGATTACTCCATCAACTTGTACGTAATATTCTTTTTCGTATTTATTGCTTCTAATTTCTGCGGAAACTTTGCCATCTGTTGTTAATAAAAGCAATCCTTCCGAAGGCACATCTAGTCTTCCAATTGCCATTGTTCCTTCAGGAAAATCATGCAAATCACCTAACAATTTTTTCTTCCGCTTTGCAGGGTTTACAAATTGAGAAATCATTCCCCAAGGCTTGTGAATAATAAAGTGACGGTGTTTTTCTATCAAATTATAAAATTTTAATGGCTACAGAAAAAGTGTTTTTTCCTTCGGATAAAGTCATGTTTCCTTCAGAAAATTTTTGGTCTGTGTAAGAAGTATACTGCGTAATTGGCTCAATGCAAAGCATATTGTCAACCTCTGTCCATAACATAAAATTATGGAAGTTTTTTGTTGAAATTTCTACATCGTTCCTATCAATGTTTTTTAAGACTAATTTATCAGTATTTAAAATAGGAAACGCATTAGCGCCTGCGTTGTAGACGTCTTTTAGAGTAAATATTTCACCATTTGATTCTATACTTTCAGTACCAGAATTAGACAATAAAAAAGCAGGATGATACCCCAACATAAAAGGCATTCCTTTTTCTGATTCGATGATAAATTCAATTTTCAAAACATTATTTTCTATGGTAAAATGTTTTTCAAAAGTGAAATCGAAAGGCCAAAATAAATATTCTTCAGTAGATTTTTTAGGAAACTTACTATTTACTATCTGCGTATTTTTTTTATATTTTTTGATAAATTTTGCACTGTTTTCATCCGAAGAAATTAAAGCATATTCTAATTCTCTTAACAAACCATGTTGATCTAAAATTGCATCACCATTTTTGGTATGAACTCTAAAATTATTTTTAGAAGTTGGTCCTATTACAGGAAACATTTCATCATCAGAATTACGCCATCCTTTGTTTCCTTTTTGATGAATATACTCTAGATTATCTTTCTTTAAACTTAGTAATTCTCCTTTTCCAATAGTAACTTTACACGCTTTATTTTTTAATAATATTGATGAACTCATTAATCTTAAACTTTTTGTAAAAATAGTACAAATTTGAATGAGATTTTTTAGGAAACTAATTTTAGAATTTCGTAACTTGTGACACTTATTCAAAAACAAAAACAGCAAGATAAATGGCGACAGATAAAGAAAAAACAGCAAAATTAAAAGCGCTTCAACTTACTCTAGATAAGCTAGATAAGACGTATGGTAAAGGTGCTGTAATGAAATTAGGTGATGTAGTTACTGAAGATATAGATGCAATTTCTTCTGGTTCTTTAGGCTTAGATTTAGCTTTGGGCGTTGGTGGTTATCCAAGAGGAAGAGTTATTGAAATTTACGGGCCAGAATCTTCTGGTAAAACAACTTTAACATTACACGCAATTGCAGAAGCTCAAAAAGCGGGCGGAATTGCAGCCTTTATTGATGCAGAACACGCATTCGATAAATTTTACGCAGAAAATTTAGGCGTAGATATAGATAATTTAATTATTTCTCAACCAGATCATGGTGAGCAAGCATTAGAAATTGCAGAAAACTTAATTCGTTCTGGTGCAATAGATATTGTTGTAATTGATTCTGTTGCAGCTTTAACTCCAAAAGCAGAGATTGAAGGAGAAATGGGAGATTCTAAAATGGGGCTTCATGCACGTTTAATGTCTCAAGCATTACGTAAATTAACAGGTACCATTTCTAAAACAAAATGTACTGTTATTTTTATCAACCAATTAAGAGAAAAAATTGGGGTAATGTTTGGTAACCCAGAAACTACAACGGGTGGTAATGCATTAAAATTTTATGCTTCTGTGCGTTTAGATATTAGAAGAAGAACACAAATTAAAGACGGAGACAAAGTTATTGGAAACAGTACCAAAGTTAAAGTTGTTAAAAACAAAGTGGCACCTCCGTTTCAAATTGCAGAATTTGATATTATGTACGGACAAGGAATTTCTAAAGTTGGTGAGATTTTAGATATTGGTGTAGAATTAGGTATTGTTAAGAAAAGTGGTTCTTGGTTTAGTTACGGAGAAACAAAATTAGGTCAAGGGAGAGATGCTGTTAAGGGGTTAATTAAAGACAATCCTGAATTAGCAGAAGAACTTGAAGGTAAAATAAAGATTGCTATTGAAAATCAAGATTAAGTTTTAAAAGTTCCAACTATTATTATAAACTGCTGTAGAAGTAATCAATCTGCAGCAGTTTTTTTATTCTTAAATTATGATTAAAGTAACAGAAAATATACAATTAAAAGAAATTTTGATTACAGATTCAGCAACGTTATTTAAGTTGATGAAAGAAATTTACCCACTTGCATACAGTCATTTTTGGACGGATAAAGGAAGCTGGTATCTAAACTCTCAATATTCTAAAGAGCATATTTTAAAAGAATTATCTGAACAAAAAGCAAACTATTATTTTATTCTTTTTAAAGATGAAATTGTTGGTAATTTTAGATTTGTTTGGGATGAAAATTTAGCAGGTCTATCCGAAGAAAAACAAGTAAAATTGCACCGTATTTATTTACATCCAAAAACACAAGGAAACGGAACAGGAAAAAAACTACTCTCTTGGTTATCAAATAAAGCCATTAAAAAAGGCTATAAAATTATTTGGTTAGACGCAATGGATGCGCAACCACAAGCTTTTCAATTTTATAAAAAGTTGGGTTACCATTATTATTCTCACATTTTTTTACCCTTTAATTTATTGCATGAAGAGGTTCGAAAAATGAGTCAGTTATATAAAAAACTCTAAATTATTCTTTAGATAATATTTTTACCAACCAAAGAATTAGATATGCGCCAAGACCAAAACCGGCTAATAAAACTAACAACACAAATAATATTCTAATATTTTTTGCTGAAAACTGTGTTTTTGTACTCAACCATTCACATACTCCTAAAATCATATTTTTGTTTTTTTTAGATTCTCGCCTTCGCGGGAAAGACCATTATAAAGAAATCCAAAAACAATTGTTTTTGGAAACATTTTTGTATTTAAACACCCGTGCTTCCAAAACCACCTGCACCACGTTCTGTTTCACTTAAAACGGTTACTTCTTGCCAGTGTACACGCTCATGTTTTGCAATTATTAATTGCGCAATTCTTTCGCCATCATTTATAACATATTCTTGGTTAGAAAGATTTACTAAAATTACACCAATTTCTCCTCTGTAATCTGCATCTACTGTTCCTGGAGCATTTAATACAGTAATTCCTTTTTTAGCAGCTAAACCACTTCTTGGTCTTACTTGTGCTTCAAAACCTATCGGTAAGGCAATAAATAAACCTGTTTTTACAATAGCTCTTTCTAAAGGTTTTAATGTAATTGCTACATCAATATTTGCTCGTAAATCCATTCCTGCAGCACCTTCAGTTTCATAGTTTGGTGTGGCGTGTTTCGATTTATTAATTATTTGTACGTTCATTGTTTAAGTTGAATAAAAATGTTATTGTTTCTAAAAATTCTGCTTTCCAGAAAGACTCGGTGTGTTTTCCTTCTGCTACAATTTTTGTTTGAATATTTTCTTTGGGAAAACCCTTTTCTACTAATAGTTTTGCCATGTTTTCTGTATCAGGAACCATGGTATCTCCTTCTTTTCCTCCTACTAGGAAATACAGTTTTGTATTTTTCTGATTGCCTTTTTCACTTGCAAAATCTTGCACTTTCTCTGAAAACCAAAAAGAAGTAGAAAGTGCACCAATTTTACCAAAAACTTCTGGATATTTTAAGCCACCATAAAAAGAAATTAAACCTCCCATAGAACTTCCTATAATTCCAGTAAATTCAGCCGTTGGTTTTGTACGATACTTCTTATCTATTATTGGTTTTAATTCTTCAACAATCATTTTTAAATAATTATCTCCGTTTCCTCCTCCGTATTTTTCATGAATCCAAGGCGAATATTCATCCATTCGTTCTTTCGTATTATTAATTCCAACAACTATAAATCCTTTTTTTGTTTTTTGATAAAGAGTATTTAACGTTTCATCAATTTCCCATTCTCCAACAAAAGAAGTTTTATTGTCAAATAAATTTTGAGCATCATGCATATAAATAACAGCATATTTTTCTTTAGAAGAATAGTAGTTTGGTGGTAAATATAACCAAATTGCTCTTAAAACCTTTTCTCCTTTAAGGTTTGTTACAGAAAGAGGAGCCTCTAAAAAAGATACATTTGCTGCTTTTGTAGATTTTATTTCTTTAGTTTTAGACTCTAATTGCTCTTTATTTTCTAATTTTTCTTTACAGGAAAGGATCAAAAAAAGAAATGATAAAAAGAGTAATAAATAGGTTTTCATAAAAAGAAATTGAATTCAAACAAAGATAATAAATCATAGAAGCATTCTGTATAAGTTAATAGTTTTCTTACTTTTGATTTATAAATAGAAAAATAATGAACGAACAACCAAAAATAGCGGTTTTAGGTGGCGGAAGTTGGGCAACAGCTATTGTAAAGATGTTAACAGAAAATCTTGAAACCGTTGGCTGGTATATGAGAAGTAAAACTTCTATAGATCATATAAAGAAAAATAATCACAATCCTAAATACCTTAGATCTGCAGATGTGTATGCAAGTCAATTAGACTTATCTAGCGATATTAATAAAATAGTTGCAAATTATGATGTACTTATTTTTGCCATTCCTTCTGCTTTTTTAATGAGTGAATTAGAAAAACTAATAAAATCACTAGACGGTAAAATTATATTTTCTGCAATTAAAGGAATTGTGCCAGAAACAGGTTTAATTGTTGGCGAGCACTTTCATAAAGAATATAATATTCCACTTGATAATATTGGGGTAATAACAGGACCTTGTCATGCAGAAGAGGTTGCAATGGAAAGGTTGTCTTATTTAACAATTGCTTGTCAGAATCAAGATAATGCAAAATTAATGAGCAAGTCTTTAAAAAGCTGGTATATAAAAACAAAAATTTCAGACGATATTATTGGTACTGAATATGCGGCTATGTTAAAAAATATATATGCCGTTGCAGCTGGTATTGCCCATGGATTAGGATATGGAGACAATTTTCAGTCTGTTTTAATGAGCAACGCTATTCGTGAGATGAAACGTTTTATTAAGAAAGTGCACAAGATGAAAAGGAACATTAACGATTCTGCTTATTTAGGCGATTTATTGGTTACAGGTTATTCTGTTTTTAGTAGAAACAGACAGTTTGGTAATATGGTTGGTAAAGGATATACTGTAAAATCGGCTCAAATGGAAATGAGCATGGTTGCAGAAGGATATTATGCGACCAAAAGTGCTTTTAAAATGAAGGAAGAAAACGGCGCAAAAACCCCCATTATTGATGCTGTTTTTAATGTCTTATATGCGAATAAAGATGCTAAAAAAGAATTCAAAAAGTTGACGAATAAATTGGATTAATTGTTTAATTTTGAACATTATTATGTTTTATTAAACAATTAACATGAAAACAATACAAGAAGTTGTAGAAAGTACAATTAGAAAAACACCATTCATTGAAGAAGCTTTGCACGAAAAGTTAATAAACGTTTCTTCTTTGGCAAGAATTATTTTACCAGAAGTTTCAACTGCTTTAAAGAAAGATGTTAAGGTTGGTGCAGTAATGATGGCAATTAACAGATTGTCTCCTGCAAGTGAGTTGCGTATTCGAAAAAATATTAAAAAACTTGCTTTAGATTTAGGTGATGTAATTGTACGTTCAGATTTGTGCGATTTTACGTTTAAAAACACCACTTCATTATTAAAGGAAATTGCAAAAATTTTAATGAAATCGTCTGAAAGTTCAGATTATTTTTTAACAGTTTCTCAGGGTATTTTCGAAACCAATATTGTTACTAGTAAGAATTTACAACCTTTTGTAAATGAAATTTTCGAAAAAGAAGCCTTAATCTCTAATGTATTAGAATTGGCTTCTATTACCATAAAACTTCCAAAGGAAAATATAGAGCAATCTGGTATTTATTACTTTATTTTAAAACAATTGGCTTGGGCAGATATTCCTTTACAAGAAATTATTTCTACTACAAATGAAATGACAATTGTTGTAAAAGATAAAGACATCAATCAAACTTTTGCTATTTTAATGGACATGAAATTGAGCTAATAAATGAGGAAACAAGATCCTTATGCAGCCTTAAGAATTAAAGAATTCAATATTTTTTTATTCGTTAGATTTCTACTAGTTTTTGGTTGGTCTATGCAATTTATTGTCATCGAATGGCAAGTATATTCAATTACAAAAGACCCACTTTCTTTAGGTATTATTGGTTTAATGGAAATTATTCCGGCATTTTCTATGGCGTTATTTGCGGGGCATATTGTAGATCAAAGAGAAAAAAGAAACTTGTTAGCCTTTTGTACAGCAGCTTTTTCGTTGATTAGTTTAGGCTTATTTTTATTAACCACAGAAAGTGTCATTGCAAGTTGGTCTACAAATTCAGTTTTATATTCCATTTACGCCTTGGTGTTTTTTGGTGGATTTTTACGTGCATTCTTCGGACCAACAATTTTCTCTTTAGTAGCCTTATTGGTTCCAAAAAAAATATATCATAATGCAGCAACTTGGAGCACAAGTACCTGGAAAACAGCTTCTGTTTCTGGAGCACTTGGTGCAGGTTTTTTAATTAGTGGTATTGGTGTAGACAAAACGTTATGTCTGGTTTTTATCTTGGTGATATTATCCTTACTATTCACTTTTTTAATTAAAAAGAAACCAATTTTAAATACAAAAATTGGCGAACCAATGAAAGAAAGCTTAAAAGCAGGAATTAATTTTGTTTTTAAAAATAAAGCAATTTTAGGAGTTTTAACATTAGATATGATTGCTGTTTTATTTGGTGGAACGGTCGCAATTTTATCAGTTTTTGCACAAGATGTTTTAAAAGTTGGACCAGAAGGTTTTGGTATTTTAAACGCTTCTATTTCTATGGGAAGTATTCTAACCATGTTTTTAACAACCTACATTCCTATCAATAAAAATACCGGTAAAAAAATGCTTATTTCTGTTTTTGTCTTCGGATTAAGTATCATCGCATTCGGACTTTCATCTATCTTTTGGGTAAGTATTTTGGCTTTGTTTGTAAGTGGTGCAGCAGACGGAATTTCTATGGTTATTAGACAAACTATTCTACAACTAAAAACACCAGATGACATGCGAGGTAGAGTTTCTTCTGTAAATTCTATGTTTGTAGGTTCTTCTAATGAATTGGGTGCTTTTGAAAGTGGTTTAGCAGCCAAAATAATTGGGCCTGTTGCTGCCGTAGTTTTTGGAGGAACAATGACCATAATAACAACAGTAACAATGGGTGTTGTAAACCCAACTTTACGCGATTTAGACTTAACAAAAGAAATAGAGGAAAACGAAAAAGAAGATTAAAAAAAACCTTTAAACCTTAAAGGATTTTTTTAATCTTCTTTTCTTATTGATCAACTCAGAATAAATTACTTCGGAATTTTTCTAAAATTCCCTAAACTCATTGTCCAATCATAGTTGTTAAATTCTAAATTTTTAGGTTTTTCTGGTGTAATTTTATATTCTTTTAAGATTTCTCTTGCGCCACACAAACCTCCAAAATCTGCTCTAAACCAAGAAAATAAAGAAACAGACGTTGCTGTTTTTGTTTCTTTATTATAGGTGGTTTGTTCTTTTAAATATTCTGTTGTCATAAAGTTAAACGCTGTATCTAACGCTTCTGGTGTAAATTTTGCAACCGGCGGACAACTTTTTGCGCCACAATTTAATGCAAAATGAATTCTCCAATCAATATCTTTTACACGTAATTTACGCTCCCACTTTGGTCTAAAATATTTCCTTAAATATCCCCAACTTAATTTTATTCTAGATCTTCTTAAAATATCATGCTCAATAGCATCAAAAGATAAAGTTTCTCCTGCTATTTTTACACGCTCTTTCTTAAAATAAGCACCTCTATCTTCATATTCTTTAGGGTTTTCTGCTAATGAAATCTGTATAAATGAATTGTAAACATTTACCCAAAAAGCAATTTTTTGTTTGTCGGTTTTAAGTTGACTTACCAAAGCTTTTAAAGTACTTTCTTCTAATATTTTTACTTCTTTTTTATAGGATTTTCCATCCATAATGTTTTGTAATAAAACTTCAGAAACTTCATTATAATTTACACTATCTTGTGCACTAATACTAAAAGCTGATACTAAAAAAAGTAGTATAAGAAACTGTTTCATATAAATTTACGTAAGTTTAAATATGTTATTAAGTATTATTATTCCGGTATATAATGAAAAAGAAAACCTTCTAAAGAGGTTGTCGTTTTTATGTGAACAAGCTAACAAATTTCCTTTAGAAATTATTATTTCTAACTCACCAGAAACATCAGATGAAAGCCCAGAAGTTTGTAAAAACTTTTCTAAAGTTACTTATTTTACAAGTGATAAAAAAGGAAGAGCAGCACAAATGAATTTTGGCGCTAAAAAAGCACAAGGAAATGTATTGCTTTTTTTACATGCAGATGTAACATTGCCTAATGATTTTTACACACAGATTATAGAAGCAGTGGCATCCGGAAATAAAGCGGGCTTTTTTGCGTATAAATTTGATAAAGATTCTGCTTTTTTAAACTTCAATAGTAAATTTACAACCAAAGACGGTTTATTTTCTGGAGGTGGAGATCAATGTCAGTTTTTTACTAAAGAAACTTTTAAAACGTTAAAAGGATTTAATGAAAACTTCTGCATTATGGAAGATTTTGAAATGATAGACAGAGTTCGGAAACAGCAAATTCCGTTCGTAATTATTCAGTCTAAAGCAATTGTAAGCGCTAGAAAATATGAACGTAACTCTTGGTTGAAAGTAAATTTAATTAATGGTTATGTGTTCTTAAAATACAAATTAGGAGTTTCTCCAGAAAAGCTTCGTAGAACATACAGAACTTTGTTGCGCGAAAGTATCTAAAAAAAACCGTTTTTTGAATTTCAAAAAACGGTTGATAATATTATTTAAATAAAAAAATTATTTTATTAATTTAAGAACAGTTATAGATTTAACCTTCTTTTTTTCTCCGGTTAAATCACCTTCTTCATCCATTAATTCAATTTCTTTTTCTACCCAAGTAAGCGTAAATTTTTTATTAAGATTATCGTCATCATATAAACTAATTTCTATGTCTTCATGAACGTCATAAAATAAAACTTCTTTTTTATCGATCGTTATAAATTTAAAGTAATCATCCTCTGTTACTTCAATAAAAGTTGCTGTTAACGTATTTTCTTTTTGTACTTTTTTAGAAGTAAAAGAAAGAGATGCAGAAATAAATAGCACGAATGCTACGCTGTATAATGTTTTCATAATTTTTAATTTTAAGGTTTATTTTTAATACATATAGTAGCGGTTCTTTTTCTTTAAAAGAAACTGCTTTTTGTTGATGTAAAACGAACTATATCTTCATAGGCCTTAAGATTAGAAATCTGTATATCAAATATAAGTTATTTTTTAATTGAATGTTATAACAGCAGTTAATTTTTCCTCTAACGCTTGTTGCTGGTTTTTAGCCGTTTTTTCATCCCAAGAAAAATATTTTTTAAATTCAGTAAGAACAAACTCTTTATGTAGATGCACGCTTTGTGTGTCAAAAAATAAACGGCCTGTTCTGCGCATAAAAAAATCTGTTGGTGTACAAGTCATTTCGTTTTCTATAGAAAACCAAACTTCTGCTTTTATCATTTTTTCAGCCTGATTTTCACCCATTAAATCATCAAACTTTTGCAAAATAATATCGGTTTGTTTTCCGTAATTATAAATTAAATATTCGGCATATTTTCTATCAAAATCTACTTCATTTATTCTATTATGAATGGCATCAATATAACTATTAACTTCACTAGAATCTGCAAACTCACCACCAGAAAGTATAATTTCTTTGGTTTTAATTTCTTCAAATTCGGTATCGAATCTACGTTTGTATTTTTTGGCAACTAAATCTACAATTCGTTCTGCCATTTTACGATACCCTGTTAATTTTCCACCAGCAATAGAAATCAATTCAGTATCAGAAACAAAAATCTCATCTTTTCTAGACAATTCGGAAGCAGATTTACCTTCTTCATGAATTAAAGGACGCAAACCTGCCCAAGAAGATTGCACATCTTCTAGAGAAATATGAATGTTAGGAAACATGTTATTCACAGCAGAAATTAAATACATAGCATCTACCAAGCTTGTATCTACATTGTCTTTATCTTCTTGATAATTGGTGTCTGTGGTTCCGAAATACGTTACTTTTCCTCGCGGAATTGCAAACATCATTCGTCCGTCTGGGACATCAAAATAAACAGATTGTTTTACAGGTAATTTTTCATGCGGCACAACTAAGTGAACTCCTTTTGTTAAGTGCAATCTTTTACCTGTTTTAGAGTGGTTCGTTTGACGTAAATTATCTACCCAAGGGCCAGTTGCATTCACAACATACTTGGCTTTTATGTTAAAATATTTGTTGGTAAACGTGTCTTTTACAGTTGCACCAACCACCCTATTATCTTCATAAATAAATTCGGTTGCTTCTGTATAATTTATAATTTTCGCATCGTAATTTAAAGCTGTTTTTAAAACTTCTAGGGTTAAACGCGCATCATCTGTTCTGTATTCTGCATAATAACCAGCGCCGTTTAAAATACTTTCTGGCAACAACGGTTCTTTTTCTAAAGCTTCCTCTTTATCTAGCATTCTTCTTTTATCTTCACCTTCTACGGAAGCTAAAATATCATAGACTTTTAGGCCAATAGAGGTTAGCCAAGAACCATATGTTCCGCCATCAATTAAAGGTAAAATCATCTTTTCTGGAATCACTAAATGTGGCGCTAATTTGTGCACAATTGCACGTTCTGTTCCTACTTCTTTTACCAACCAAAAATCGAATTGTTTTAAATAACGCAAACCACCATGAATTAGTTTTGTAGATTTACTAGAAGTACCAGAAGCAAAATCATTTTTTTCAATTAAGGCTACTTTCATTCCTCTAGAAGCTGCGTCTAAAGCAATTCCTGCGCCTGTAATTCCGCCACCAATAATTAGTACATCAAATTCTGATGCCTGTAGTTCTGTGGTAATTTTTTCTCTGTTGAAGTAAGAAAAGTTGCTCATATAAAAAGTTGAATTTATAAATAGGTACCTGTTACAAATGATATCTTTTAGCAAAGTACAAAAAAGCAAAACATTCGATTTGTATTTTTAGAATATTTTTGTGTAAAATTGTTATTTTTTTAATACTATTTTTACTACATTTTATTTACATTTATAAAAAAAACCAAAATGGCAATATCAGATTTATATACAAGCGGACAACACAAACAAGAAATTGGTCATTTTGCCAATATTGTAAAAATTGCAAAAGCAGACGGAGAAATTTCAGAGATTGAAAAAGAATTGTTAATTAGAGCTGGAAAAAACTTAAATATCACTTTAGAAGAATCGATTCTTATTTTAACAAGTCCAGAAAAATATCCAACAAATCCACCAGTAAGTTATGACGATAGAATAGAGCGTTTATATCGTTTAACAAGAATGATTATGGCAGACGGAGAAGCAAAGTTGGTAGAAGTTAAAATGATGCAGAAAATTGCCGTTGGTTTACATTTTTCTGTTGATAATGCAGAAAAAGTGTGCGATGAAGCTATTTATTTAGTTAAAAATAACAACGATTTAGCAGATTTTACTGCAGCAATTAGAAAAGTAGATCGCGCTTAACTGTTCTTCTTTTTATTTTAAAATATGTGTAGGCAAACCATCGATACTTGTTTGGTTTTTGTCTTCCCAGTAGTGCTCAATTCCTTTTTTCCTTGCTCTGCGGCCCAATCATTTAATTGATTTCGTTCACTTTTAAATTCGAAAAAAGGAATTGACATTCCGCAAGAAGTTTGAGCAGATTCTAAGTGAATATCAAATATTTGACGTGTGCCTGGAGTTTCTGGAAACAATGCAATTAATTCATTCCAAGTAATATCTCCTTTTTTAATTTCTTTCCCCTTACCGTATAATCTCAGAATGTTTGGTGCACCATCAAACGCACAAAACATAAGAGTAATACAGTAGTTTTCTATTAAATGTGCCGCTGTTTCATTGCCGCTTCCGGTAACGTTTAACCATAAAACTCGGTTTTCATTCATCACTCTAAAAGAATCCATTCCTTTAGGCGATAAGTTTATGCGTCCTGAATTGGGAGCAGTTGCAACAAAGAATATTTTCTGTGCCTCTATAAATTTTTGAAGTCGTGAGGTAATTTTGGTGTAAAATTTAGGCAGGTTAAAATTCGTATAAGATTGCGATTTTACTAATTATCATTTTAATTGTTTATTTTAGACAAAAAAATACTTTTTGTATGGAATATGGATTTCTTTCAGTAATACCGCCAATTGTTGCCATTATTTTAGCCTTAAAAACCAAGCAAGTATATATTGCTTTGTTGTTCGGAATTTGGTTTTCTTGGTTGATCATAGAAGGATGGAACCCGTTAGCAGGAACTTTAGCAATGATTGAAGGAATGGTAAACGTTTTTCAATCGAAAGGAAATACAAGAACCATTATGTTTAGTGCATTGGTGGGCGCATTGTTAATTTTTATTCAATATTCGAGAGGAGTAGAAGGTTTTATCAATATTATCAACCGAAAATTAGTAAAATTAGAAGGTAAAAAAACGGGGTATAGTAGAGTCATGGTTCAGGTTTTAGCAACGGTAACAGGGTTGCTTTTATTTGTTGAAACCAGTATTAGTTCTCTAACTGTAGGAACTTTGTACAGACCAATCTTCGATAAATTAGGAATTCCGAGAGAGAAATTAGCCTACATAGCAGACTCTAGTTCTGCGCCTTCATCCATCTTAATTCCCTTTAATGCTTGGGGAGCTTTCATTATGGGTTTGTTGTTAACACAAGGAATTGACAAGCCATTTTCTGTAATGATTGCGTCTATTAAATATAATTTTTATCCGTTATTGGCAATTACAATTCTGTTCATTGTTATTTTTACAAAGAAGGATTTTGGCCCCATGAAAAAAGCCGAAAAAAGAACCAGAGAAACAGGGGAGTTAATGAACAAAGGCTCTAAACCAATGGTTTCTGATGAAATTACCTCTTTTCCGCCAAAAGAAGGAATTGAAGCGAAAGCGTATAATATGATTGTGCCGCTTTTGGTAATGGTTTTTATGATGCCAATAAATTTAATCTATACCGGTTGGAGTGCTGTTGAAAATGCAACCTCATTTTTTAACCATGCTACAGAAGCAATAGGAAAAGGTTCTGGGTCATCTTCTGTTTTATATGCTGTAATTACGGCTTTATTGGTTGCCATGGCAATGTATTTCATACAAGGAATTATGAAGCCAAAAGAAGCTGTTAATTTAACTTTAAAAGGAATAAGTGAGCTAATGCCGTTGGCATTGTTAATGTTGTTAGCATTTGCTATTGGTGATGCTTGTAAAGAATTAGAAACCGGAATTTACGTTGCCAATGTTACCAAAGAATGGTTGTCGCCAGAATTGTTACCTGCAGTAGTTTTTATCATTAGTTCTTTTATTGCTTTTTCTACCGGAACCTCTTGGGGAACGTTTGCAATTATGTTGGCAATTTCAATACCAATGGCAAACATTCATGGTTCTGATGTAACTATAATAGTTGCTGCAACTTTAGGAGGCGGAATTTTTGGAGACCATTGTTCGCCTATTTCAGATACTTCTATCATCTCTTCTATGGCGTCTGCTAGTGATCATATAGACCATGTAAAAACACAATTACCGTACGCATTAGTTGGTGGTGTAATTACCGTAATTATGTATTTAATTATTGGGTTTTTAGGATAATGTCATTGCGAAGAAGAATCACGAAGCAATCTGTTGTATTAAATGAATTTTTTGTAGAATTTGGGCGTTACCACAAGGGTCGCGCTTTCCACTATATCTTTTTGCGAAAAACAAAAAGGATGCCGTTGCAATCGCTAACGCGAGCTTATTAGCGAACAAACTGCAATTATGTTTAGGTTGTCATTTAGAAATGAGCTTTTTTAAGCGATTGAGAAATCTCACATTTAGCTTGTCATTTTGTTTAATTTTTCTGAGTTTCATCAAAAGAAAACCCTTACGGTACTCGTTAAAAACGAGCACTAGCGTAAGAGAAATGTGTGAGTTTTGTTAAGAGTTTTATGGTATTACTGTTATGCGACTTCTCCTCACGTTCGAAGTGATAGTTTAGTGTTTTTATTTAATTTTATAGATTTATTTATATCATCAATAACCACACAGTTTGTCATTTCGAAATGAGCTTTTTTAAACGATTGAGAAATCTCATAATGCTTGTTCGTTTTTTTGTTATCAATACAATAATACTTTTCTGAACGCAAAAGTGATAAGTTTAAAGGTTTTTTGAACTCTTCATTAAAATAAAAAAACCTCTTTAAGTTTTAAAACTTAAAGAGGTTGATAAATATATATATGAAATATCTTTTTACTCAGCTAAAATACCACGTTTTTTAATCTCATCAATCATACGTAAAGCACCTTGTTTAACGGTGTTTTCTTTAAAGAAAAATGTTTTTTCGTGTAATGTGTTTCCTTCAAAAAAAGAAACCTGAAAACGATTGTTTAAAACGAACAGTTCTGGTTGAATAAACTCAATCTTAGCAAAAGAATTGGCAGGGAGTTTGTCTAATTTTTTACGCAACAAAGAAGTTGTTTTTGTTTCTGAAAAACCCTGAGAAACAATCACCATCATTTCTAAATCTACCTTTTTATTATTAATGATATAAACATTCCAATCATCCGTTTTATAAATATCATTGTATTCATAAACTACTGCCATTTCTAGGTCTGTAACTTCTGGTATTTGAATGTCTTTTTTCATAAATAATAATTAAGAAAATAATTTATTTGTGTCTTTGTAATTTGTTGTAATAAAACCTCTTAAGCTATTTATAATTAGATGCTCAAAAACAACAGCTACACTATAATCTTCAAAGATATTTTTTGGTTCAAAAACTATATTTTGGAGTTTTGTAAAATACAAATCGCAAAACAAATCTAGGTTTAAATTTTTGCGAAGATACTCTTTTTCTATAGCCTCTTCAAGCAAAGGTTTTAATGTGCTTTTTATAAAATAACTTTTAAAATTTTCGAAGATAACAGCTGCATTATGGTAATATTTCTTAATTCCGTATAAGAATGAAGGCTTAAAATAATTTAAATATTGAAAACTATTTTTCTGAATTAAGACGATTCTCTCTATAGGATCTTTTGTGTTTTTTAAAATTTGATGTACTTCATGCAGGTATTTATCAATAATAAAACGAATACCTTTAGAAATGAGCTCATCTTTTGTTTTGAAGTGTTTGTAAATAGTTTTTTTAGAAATACCAAGTTCAGAAGCAAGTTCGTTCATAGAAAAACGCTTGCTTCCAAATTTGATAAAGTTTGTAATAGAACGTTCTAAAAGTTCTTGTTTACTAACCCCTTTTAATTATTTACTTTAAACCACCTCCCAAAGCTTCATACAAGTTCACAACAGATTGTAGTTGTTGTAATTTGCTGCCAATAACCTTAATTTCTACACTTAAAGCACTTTGTCTAGCAGTTAATAGATCTAAATAAGTTGCGTATCCGTTTTTTAACAATTCTTCAGAATTTTCTGCTGCTTTACGTAAAGCTTCCACTTCATTTTTTAAGAATTGAAATTTTCTGTTTTCAGAACTGTAAGCATACAAGGCATTAGAAACTTCGTTCCCTGCAACTAACAATGTTTTCTTAAACCTTAACAACGCTTGTTCTTGTTGTGCAATGGCAACTTCTTTTTGTGTTTTTAGCTTTCGCTGATTAAAAAGAGGTTGTGTTAAACCACCAACAATATTGGCAAATAATGAGTTTGCGTTAAATAATTGGTCTAATTCTAAACTTTGCAATCCACCAGAAGCGGTTAATTTAAAAGACGGATATAAGTTACTTTTAGCAACATTTGTCAATTCAAAAGCGCTAATTAAACCGTATTCAGCAGCCATAACATCTGGTCGGTTTCTTAATAATTGAGAAGAAACACCTAATTTCATGTCAGAATTAATTGTTTGAGTATCTAAACTACTTCTCTTCATCTGCTGTGGTGTTTTACCTAATAAAATACTCAATGTATTTTCTGCTTTAAAAAGGGCAACCTCTAAATCTACTTCTAAAGATTTTGCATTGTTGTATTGTGCAATATTTTGATCTACTGCAACCTGGTTTGTTAAACCTGCATCTTTTAAAGCTTTAATAGTTTCTACACCAGTTTTTCTTGTTTCAATCGATTTTTTGGTGACTTCTAATTGCGCGTCTAAAGCCAAAATACTATAATAAGTAGCGGCAATGCTAGAAATTAATTGTGTTTTTACTGCTTGATGACCAGCAACACTTTGTAAAAAAGCTGCTTGTGTTGCACGTTTATTGCTACGTATTTTTCCCCAAATATCTGCTTCCCATGAAAGGTTTGCAGTAACATCAAACTGATCTGTAGAAGTGTTTGTTAAAAACGCACCGAACTGACTATTTTTAGAAAGTTCTTGATGTGTAACATTTGCACCAATATTTACAGACGGTAAATACCCCGCTTTTCCTTGTTTTGCATACGCTTCGGCTGCAACTATTTGCTGAATTGCAATTCGAATGTCCATATTATTTTGCAATCCTTCATCAATATATTGCTGTAAATAGGTGTCTGTAAACAACGTTTTCCAAGAAACATCTGCCATAGATATACTATCTGATGGCAAATTATCTGTTCTGTACAAGTTTTCTGTCTCTGTAATTTCTGGTCTTGCATACTCTTTAGCCACAAAACAACTTTGTAATGTAAAAGCCATTACAGCTAAAACCAGTCCCTTTTGAAGGGGTGTATTTTTTATAATTGATATCATATGATTAATCTTCATTTTGTTGAGAAATAACTGCTGGTTTACTAGAAACTTTTTCTTGTAACCATTGAAATAATATAAATAGAATCGGAATAACAAAGACTCCTAAAATGGTTCCTATCAACATTCCTCCAACAGCACCTGTACCAATAGAATTGTTTCCTTCAGAACCAACACCTTTTGCTAATACTAACGGCATCAATCCTAAGATAAAAGCAAATGAGGTCATTAAAATAGGACGTAAACGTGATTTTGCTCCGTGAATAGCTGCATCAACAATACTTTCTCCGTTTTTACGTCGCTGCAATGCAAACTCTACAATTAATATGGCATTTTTGGCGAGCAGACCAATCAGCATAATTAAAGCAATTTGGAAATAAATGTTGTTTTCAAGTCCGAATAAATACGTACTAATGTACGCTCCGAATACACCAAAAGGAAGTGATAATACTACGGCAAATGGTAGTAAATAACTTTCATATTGTGCACTTAATAAGAAATACACAAATAAGATACTCAACGCAAAAATGAATAGCGTTTGGTTACCTGCACTTACTTCTTCTCGTGTTAAACCAGAATACGCAATGGTGTAATTACTGGGTAATTTTGCCACTTCTTCTTCAATAACTCTAATAGCATCACCTGTACTAAAACCATCGTTTGTAGCACCTGTTATGGTTGTAGAATTAAATAAGTTGAAACGTGTTACCGACTGTGGACCATATACACGCTCTAATTTTACAAACTGTGTAATTGGTGCCATTTCACCAGAACTTGTTCTTACGTACATGGTATTTAAATCATCTACAGTTGCTCTATCATCTGGTAAAGCTTGAATGTACACTCTAAATTGTTTTCCGAATTTAGAAAAATCAGATGCATAGACGCCACCAATATACCTTTGTAATGTTGAGAATATACTATTAATAGGCACCCCTTTTTCTTTCGCTAAGGGCACATTAATATCCATTTCGTATTGTGGGTAATTTGTGTTGAAAGACGATTGTGCATATTTAATTTCTGGATGACTCATGATAGCCATCGCAAATTCTTTATTCACTTTATCTAATTCTTTAAACTCTCCACCAAATTTATCTAGTAAATTCACTTCAAAACCTGCAGAGTTTCCAAAACCACGAATACTTGGTGGTGAGAAGAAAATAATATTTGCTTCTGGCATTCCTGCTACAACTCCAAATAATTTCCCTGTAATGGCTTGCACAGATGTTGATGGATCTTTACGATCTCCCCAATCTGCTAATTTTATAATTCCGAAACCGTAATTACTACCAGCACCACTAATTAAACTTCTACCTTTAATAAAGTTTACACCTGTAATACCATCAATACCATTTATTCTTTCATACAAATCTTCTGCAACAGCATTTGTTCTATCTAAAGAAGCACCTGCTGGTAACTCGATATTTGCAAAAATAATTCCTCTATCTTCATTAGGTACAAAACCTGTTGGTGTGTTTTCAGATGTCCAGAAAATTCCAACAACAGCTAAAACTAATAATAATGCAGGAATCCATTTTCTTTTAAATAAAAAATGAAGTGACTGTCCGTATCTTTCTACTGTTGCGCTAAAGCCACGATTAAATAATGTGTAAAAACGTTTTAACGGACTCTTGCCTTTTAATTCTTTGTCTTCTTTGTGTGTTTTTAATAAGATAGCACATAAAGCCGGACTTAATGTTAAGGCGTTTACAGCAGAAATAAGAATCGCTATAATTAAAGTAACTCCAAATTGTTCATAAAAAACACCTGTTGGTCCAGAGATAAAAGTTACCGGAATAAATACAGCTGCCATCACCAAAGTAATAGATATAATGGCGCCAGAAATTTCATTCATTGCCGTTAGCGTTGCTTTTTTAGGATTTTTTTCCCCTTCATCCATCTTTGCATGCACTGCTTCTACAACCACAATAGCATCATCTACCACAATACCAATGGCGAGCACTAATGCAAATAGTGTTAACAAGTTAATAGAGTATCCAAAAACATTCAAGAAAAAGAAAGTACCAATAATAGAAACCGGCACTGCAATTGCAGGAATTAAGGTAGATCTAAAGTCTTGTAAAAATAAGAACACTACTAAAAACACCAATACAAAAGCCTCCAATAAAGTAGTGATTACTTTATCTATAGATGCATTTAAAAATAAACTGGTATCATAAGGCACAAAAATATCTAAACCTTTTGGGAGGTCTTTTTTAACGCCTTCTAAAGTGGTTTTAATATTTTCTATAATTTCTTTAGCATTCGAACCTTTTGTTTGAAAAATCCCCATAAATACGGCAGGATTTCCTAAACTCATGGCATTAGAAGAATATGATTGGGCATCTAATTCTATTTTAGCCACATCATTTAAACGAAGGAATTGACCATTTCCTAATGCTTTAATAATAATATCTCCATATTGCTTTTCGTCTTTAAAACGACCACTATAGGTTAGTGTATATGAAAATGCTTCCCCATTATTCTGACCTAAAGATCCTGCAGCTGCTTCTAAGTTTTGTTCTCTTAAAGCTGCGGTAATATCAGACGGAATTAAATTATAAGCGGCTAATTTCTCTGGTTTCAACCAAATACGCATCGCATAGTCTTGTTGTGAGAATACACTAACATCTCCAACACCACTAATACGTTGTACGGCAGGAATAACGTTTATTTTTAAGTAATTCTGAATAAATGTAGCATCGTAATCCTCATTTTCAGAATACATAGATATAAACATCAAAGCACTTGTTTCTTGCTTTTGAGTAGTAACACCATTCTGAATTACTTCTTGTGGTAATAATGAATTTGCTCTAGAAACACGATTTTGAACGTTTACTGCAGCAATGTCTGCATCCATTTCCTGATTAAAATAAACCGTAATTTCTGCGGTTCCATTATTAGATGCTGTAGAGGTAATGTAATTCATGCCTTCTACACCATTAATTTGCTCTTCAATAGGTATAATTACACTCTCTAAAACAGTTTCTGCATTGGCACCTGGGTAAGCAGCAACGACTTTAATTGTTGGTGGCGCAATATCTGGGTATTCCTCTATTGGTAGACTTGAGATACTTATAATACCAAGTACAACTATAATAATAGAGATAACTGTTGAAAGTACGGGTCTTTCAATAAATGTTTTTAACATAACTTAATAAGTTTATGGTTTGCTAGTTTTTAAATAAAGTTGCGATAGGCTCAATAGCTTTATCAAAAGGAGTTACTTGTGGTGAAATAGCCATTCCATTTCTTAATTTACCAACGCCAGATACTACAATTTGATCTTCTAAATCTAAACCAGATTTAAGAACATATAAGTTGCCTACCGCTGCTTTTACTTTTACAATTGAAGTAACAACCTTGTTCTCTTTATCTAACTTAAAAACCATAACATTTCCTTGTTGCTCGTATGTGGCTTTCTGCGGAATTACCGTTGCATTTTCATAAACAATAGGAATTTGAATTTTACCACTGTTACCATTGGTAACTAACTGATTTGGGTTCTTAAAAATAGCTCTAAAGCTTACGGTTCCGGTATTTTCGTTGATTTGCCCAGAACTTGTTTCAATTTTTCCTTTTTCTGCATACATACTTCCGTTTGCTAAGATTAAGTTTATAGCAGGAAAATTTGCTAATTTTTCTGCTAGGTTTTTACCTTCAGCATTTTGTAAAAAGTCTAAATACTGCGTTTCATTTAAACTAAAAAAGGCATACACTTCACCAATATTACTAACAGTTGTTAATGCTTTAGGATCACTTGGGCTTACCAATGCGCCTTCTCTATAATTAATAGCACCTACATTACCATCTACTTGGCTTCTTATAGTTCCATAATCTATACTTGCAGAAACACTGCTATAATTTGCTTTTGCTTGTGCTAAATTTGCTTTGGCAGTTTCTAATTGTACAGCACTTATTATATTTTTTTCTACAAGCGGAATTAACTTATCTACTTCTACCTGCGCTACATTAATACGTGCTTTTGCGGCACCAGCATCTTGACTTAAAGACTGTGTTTCTAATTTGAATAAAATTTGTCCTTTGCGTACTTTCTGACCTTCGTCTACCATTACTTTTTGAATGTACCCAGAAACCTTTGCTCTTACAGCACTGTTTACCACTCCTTCTATACTTGTAGGGTATTCTTGGTAACCTGTTATTGTTTTGGCTTGCATTTTAGCTACCGGAAAGGAAGGTGCTGGCCTTTCTACTGTAGCAGTATTTTGTTTTTCACTTTTTGCACAACTTGCAATAATTAAAAATAGACTTAGTGTTAGTAATGTTGATAATTTATGATGTTTCATTTTTTGTTTTAGTTTAAATATCGAATTTATTGTTTGTTAGTTTTGTTCTTAATTCTTCTACAGAAGCCGTTGCGCCATCTATAAATTTAATATAATCGTCATGAAAACTTAAATCGAATTTTTCATTTCCATTTTCAATTTTGTTGTTGTTTATCGTTTCTTTGTATTTTTTTAATTCTAAATGTATTTCACGCTCTTCTCCCCATTTATTTACCATGGTATTTATATGTTGCACTACCATACCTTGGTTGATAATAAAATACTTTTTACGATCTCCGGTTTTTGTGAAGTACACAATTTTATTTAAATCCTGTAAATGATTTAAGTGTGTAGAGATGGTACTTTTACTAGCACAAAGAATAGTTACCATGTCTTCAAACGTAGTTCCTTTTTTACCTGTAAGAATTATATAAGATAAAATTCTTGCAGCAACAGGGGCTAAGTGTTCTCTGTTTTCTAAATGGACTCCCAGTTTTTCAACTAAAGCCATCTTTTCTTTGCAGATTTCTTCTTTCATTTTTAATTATTTTATGACTGTTTTTGAAAACCATTGGGCTGTTTACAGTATAATTTTTTGCAAAGATATATTATTGGTTCTGAACAAACAGAACTAAGCGAAGTTAAATTAGTGTTAAATGAAAAAGCCGATAGGATTATCGGCTTAAAATTGTGTAATAAAGGGCTATAAATGCTATTTAACTAGCTTTTACAGAGTTTTTTAGAGGGGGGTGTTCTTAAATTTGAATTGATAAAATTAAGATTCCCAAATTTTATAGAAATCTTCTTTAGAGATTACATCTCCGTCGCAGTCATCAATAGTTAACGTATCTATACATAAACCACCAAATTCATCTTCTAAATTTTCTTCACTATATTTAAAAACTTTATCATTTTTGTAAATAGTGATTTGTTTTAAAACTTCATCTGCGTCATTCGTTTCAAAAAACCAAGTAGAGGTTCCCCAACTTGCATTTTCATCATCTCTTTCTTCATCCCAAAATTGTGTAAAATAATTCATTATATAACTGATTTAAATTGATCTAAGAAACGTTTGTCGTTCTCGTAAAACATTCTAATATCTGGTATTTGATATAATAACATGGCAATACGTTCTATTCCCATTCCGAATGCATAGCCAGAATACTTTGTTGGATCGATGTTTGCATTTTTCAATACATTAGGGTCTACCATACCACACCCCATAATTTCTAACCAACCTGTACCTTTGGTAATTTTGTAGTCTATTTCTGTTTCTAACCCCCAATAAATATCTACTTCTGCACTGGGCTCTGTAAATGGAAAATAAGAAGGACGCAATCTAATTTTAGACTTCCCAAACATCTCTTTTGTAAAATATAAAAGTGTTTGTTTTAAATCGGCAAAAGAAACATCTGTATCTATATATAAACCTTCCACTTGGTGAAAAATACAATGCGCTCTTGCAGAAATATCTTCATTTCTAAACACTCTTCCTGGAGAAATGGTTCTTATTGGCGGTTTATTCTCTTCCATATAACGCACTTGTACAGAAGAAGTGTGCGTTCTTAATAAAATATCTGGGTCTTGTTCTATAAAGAAGGTATCTTGCATATCTCTTGCAGGATGATATGCTGGTAAATTTAAGGCAGTAAAATTGTGCCAATCATCTTCAATCTCTGGACCTTCAGAAACAGTAAAACCAATTTTATTAAAAACTTCAATAATTTGGTTTCTTACCAATGATATTGGATGACGAGAACCTAGATTAATTGGTTCTGATGGACGTGTTAAATCACCATAAAAAGATTTTTCGCTTGAAGCCCCTGCTATAGTGTCTGTTAATTCTGCAACTTTATCTTCTGCAGATTTCTTTAAGTTGTTTAATGCTTGTCCGAAATCTTTACGCATTGTTGCGTCTACATTTTTAAATTCAGCAAATAGCTCTTTTAGCAAACCTTTGCTTCCTAAATATTTAATTCTAAATGTTTCTACTTCATCTTTGGTTGTTGCTTTAAAAGCTTGCACATCACCAATAAGTTCTTTGACTTTATCTAACATTTTTAATTCTAAATTAGGCTGCAAATTTACATTTTTTTAAAGAGTTTTAGAATGGAAATTAAAAGTATTGCTATTCTGGTTGTAAAATCGTTTGAAAACGAAGGTTTCTAGATTTAATAATTTTTGATAATTAAATACATCATATTGAAAATTAGCTATCTTTGTGTCTCAAAAAAATTTAACTAATACCATAAAAATCATATTAAAAAATTATGGAATCTAAAATAAATGCTTTTATGGATTACGTTAAAGCACGTAATTCAAACGAGCCAGAATTTTTACAAGCAGTACACGAAGTAGCAGAAACTATTATTCCGTTTATCGAAGACAATCCTAAATATCAAGGGAAAAAGTTATTAGAAAGAATGGTAGAACCAGAGAGAACTTTACTTTTTAGAGTTCCTTGGGTTGATGATAAAGGAGAAATACAAGTTAATAGAGGGTATAGAGTAGAATTTAATTCTGCAATAGGACCTTATAAAGGTGGTTTACGTTTTCACCCTTCAGTAAACTTATCTATTTTAAAATTTTTAGGTTTCGAGCAAGTATTTAAAAACTCGCTAACTACTTTGCCAATGGGTGGAGGAAAAGGTGGTTCTGATTTTAATCCTAAAGGAAAATCAGATAGAGAGGTAATGGCATTTTGCCAATCGTTTATGTCTGAGTTATTTCGTCATATTGGTGCTAATACAGATGTACCTGCAGGAGATATTGGTGTTGGTGGTAGAGAGATTGGTTTTATGTTTGGTCAATATAAAAAATTGCGTAACGAGTTTGTTGGTATTTTAACAGGAAAAGGAGCTTCTTGGGGTGGTTCTCTAATTAGACCAGAAGCAACAGGTTATGGAGATGTGTATTTTGCACAAAACATGTTAAAAGCGAACGGAGATTCTTTTAAAGGAAAAACGGTAGTAGTTTCAGGTTCTGGTAATGTTGCACAATATGCTACAGAAAAAGCAACTGAATTAGGTGCAAAAGTAGTTACATTATCAGATTCTTCTGGTTATATTTATGATGAAGACGGTATAGATGTTGAGAAATTAGCATTTGTTATGGATATTAAAAATGTAAGAAGAGGTAGAATTAACGAATATCTAGAAAAGTATCCAAACGCAAAATTCTTTGAAGGAGAGAGACCTTGGGGAATAAAATGTGATGTTGCTTTACCATGTGCTACTCAAAATGAATTAGATGGTGACGAAGCAAAGACGTTAATAGAAAATGGATGTATCTGTGTTGCAGAAGGAGCAAATATGCCGTCTACACCAGAAGCAGTTGAAATATTTCAAGAGGCAAAAATTTTATTTGCTCCCGGAAAAGCATCGAATGCTGGTGGAGTAGCAACTTCTGGGTTAGAAATGAGCCAAAATTCTTTACGTTATAACTGGACAAGAGAAAGGGTTGATGAGAAATTGAATAAAATTATGAATGATATTCATGCATCTTGCGTAGCGTACGGAACCGAAGAAGATGGTCACGTAGATTATGTAAAAGGAGCAAATATTGCAGGTTTTGTAAAAGTTGCAGACGCAATGTTAGATCAAGGTGTTGTGTAAACAAAAAACTTAATAATAGGTAGAAAGCGCATCATTTTTGATGCGCTTTTTTTATTTTTAAATTTTTTAAAAACTAAAATTTATATATTGTGTGTCAATAAACAAAGGAACTAATATGAAAGAAAATATAATAGCCAACTTAAAATCTTACGCATTTAAAGAAGTTACTTTCGATAAGTTGATGAAAAAAAGAATTAATCAGGTGTTAATCGTTTGTTCTAACTACGATTTTTACATGCTTGAGGAAGATGGTAGAATTGAGGAGCGCATTTTTAATGAATATACCTCATTAAACTTAAGGTATCCACCAAATTTTGTGCACGCAAATTCTGCAAGAAGAGCCATTAAAATGATGAACTCTCATAAAATTGACATCATTATTACTTGGTTAGATATTGGTAATTATAAAGCATTTGAAACGTCAAAAATAATTAAAGAAGCCTTTCCAGATGTGCCAATTGCGGCGTTAAGTCATGACTCGTCACAACTAAGAAGCAAGTTAAAAAAAGGGAACACCGGTATTATAGATTTTGTTTTTCATTGGAATGGAAATGTAGATATATTTTTAGCCATCATAAAATTAACAGAAGACAGAATGAACGCCGAAGTTGATATTAATGGCGTTGGTGTAAAAGCGATTTTGTTGGTAGAAGATTCTCTTAAATTCTATTCTAGATATATTCCACTTATTTATAAAGTGATCCTTAAACAAACCCAACAAATAATGTCTGAAGGGTTAAACGAGCATCGAAAGATGCTTTTAATGCGAGGGAGACCAAAAATTTTATTAGCAACAACTTTTGAAGAAGGAATGCATTTATTTGATACCTATAGAGACAATTTATTAGGCGTAATATCGGATGTTAATTATTATAAAGACGGAGTACGAAATGAAGAAGCAGGATTCTTATTTTTAAATTATGTACGAAATTACAAGCGATATTTTCCGTTTTTAATTCAATCTTCTGATGCAAGTAATGAAAAAAGAGCTTTAGAACTGAAAGGAAAATTTTTATACAAACACTCAGAAACATTAGGGGTAGACATTAGAAACTATATTGTAAAATACTTTGCTTTTGGAGACTTCGAATTTTGGGATCCAACGCAAATGAAAGTCTTAGCAACAGTTAAAGATTTAAGTGAATTTCAAAAAGCAATAAAAATTGTCACAGAAGATAGTTTGATGTATCATGCAACAAGAAGTGAGTTTTCTAAATGGTTAAAATCTAGAGCGCTGTTTCCTTTAGCAGATTTATTAAGCACTATAGAATATAATGATTTTGAAAATAGCAATCAAATAAGAGAGTTCTTAAATAGCGCTATTAAATTATATAGAATCTATAGATCTAGAGGTGTAATTGTAAAATTTAACAAACATAAATATGATGAATTTGTTCGGTTTGCAAGAATTGGAGAAGGCGCTTTAGGAGGAAAAGGAAGAGGTTTGGCTTTTATAGACTCTTTTTTAAAGCGAAATAATTTATATAACAAATATGAAGACGTAAGCATAACAATACCAAGAACCGTTGTAATAAGTACAGACGTTTTTGATCAGTTTATTGATACGCACAAATTAATTAAATTTGCTGCAGAATGTTCGGATGATGAAAAAATACTAAACGAATTTATTTCAAAAGATTTGCCAGAATGGGCTTTAGAAGATATTAAAGCATTTTTAAGAACAACCAAATGTCCAATTGCAGTAAGATCTTCTAGTATCTTAGAAGACTCTAATTACCAGCCTTTTGCAGGGGTTTTTTCAACTTATATGGTTCCAGATTCTGAAATTGATAAAAAAGTTGAAATGATTTCTAATGCAATAAAATCGGTGATGGCATCTTCTTTTTTCGAAAACAGTAAATTATATTTAAAAGCAATAGCACACACAATAGAAGAAGATAAAATGGCTGTAATTTTACAAGAGGTTACAGGTAAACAATACCAAGATGTGTATTATCCAAATATCTCGGGAGTGGCACGTTCTATTAATTTTTATCCCATTGGAGAAGAAAAACCAAATGAAGGAATTGCCAATATTGCTTTAGGTTTAGGTGAAATAATTGTAGGTGGAGGGCAATCTTTACGTTTTTCGCCATATCATCCAAAAAAAGTACTACAATTATCTTCTCCGGGTTCTACTCAAAGAAACACACAGCAATATTTTTATGGTTTAGATCTAGACCCAAATAGTTATAAAGCATCTACCAGTGAAGGGATCAATAAAAAGAAAATAACCATTAGAAAAGCCGAACATCATGGTTCTTTAAAGTTTGTAGCATCTACCTATGATTTACAAAACAATATGATTAGACCAGGCGTAATGCAAGACGGAATTCGTGTAATTACGTTTGATAATATTTTAAAATACAACACTTTTCCGTTGCCGGAAATTTTAAAAGAATTATTACGAATTGGGCAACGAGAAATGAGAAACCCAATAGAAATAGAGTTTGCCGTAAAGTTAGATGTTCCGTCAGGAAAACCAAAAGAATTTAGTTTTTTACAAATAAGACCTATTGTAGAAAGTGTAGAAACGGTAAGTAAATTGCCTGAGAACTTAGACATTTCAGACACCATCATTTATTCTGAATCTGCCTTAGGAAATGGGAAGTATGAAAACATTTGCGATGTTGTCTATGTAAAACCCAAAACTTTTAATTCAGCCAATACAAGAGACATCGCAAAAGCAGTAGAAGAAATTAATAAAAAATTTGTAGTAACAGACAAACCCTATATTTTAGTGGGGCCTGGGCGTTGGGGCTCCAGCGATTCTTGGTTAGGAATTCCAGTAATTTGGTCTCAAATTTCTGCAGCAAAAATAATTGTAGAATCGGGTTTAGAGGATTTTAGAATAGATCCGAGTCAAGGAACTCATTTTTTTCAAAATTTAACATCCTTTAAAGTGGGGTATCTAACCATAAATCCGTTTATAAAAGATGGTTTTTTTGATGTAGATTATCTAAATGAACAAGAAGCTGTTTTTGAAGATTCTTATTTACGCCATATTTCCTTTAAGAACCCACTTACAGCTGTTGTTGATGGGGCAAATAATAAAGCAGCAATTTTTAAAGCAGACATTTCATTGAAAGATATTTATACCAATGAAGAAAATACAGATGAAGAGTTGCCACCTGAGGGATTTATGTAAAAATATGTATATAATAAAAAATATCCTTCAAATATTTAAATAAATCTCATATTCGTAAAAAAGGATTATTTTTTTGTTAAATCTTAAAAAAGACCATTGAATATGTTTTTAAAAATCAATTTTAAAGATGTATTTTTGTTATTAAAATTATTATATAAATAGTTGTTAATTATATTAATATGAATATCACAGAAATTTTAACAAATCTAGAAACAAAACACCCTAACGAAAAGGAATATTTACAGGCTGTTAAAGAAGTTTTAGAGTCTATTGAAACAGTTTATAATGAAAACCCACAATATGAAGCGGCAAAAATTATTGAACGTTTAGTAGAACCAGATCGTATTTTAACTTTTAGAATCTCTTGGGTTGATGATTCAGGAAATGTTCATGTGAATTTAGGTCACAGAATACAGTTTAATAACGCAATTGGCCCTTACAAAGGAGGTATTCGATTACACCCAAGTGTAAATTTAAGCATCTTAAAGTTTTTAGGGTTTGAGCAAATATTTAAAAATGCCTTAACCACATTGCCAATGGGAGGTGGTAAAGGAGGATCTGATTTTAACCCAAAAGGAAAATCAGATGCCGAAATTATGCGTTTTTGTCAAGCATTTATGTTAGAGCTATGGCGATTTATTGGCCCAAGTACAGATGTACCTGCTGGAGATATTGGAACAGGATCTAGAGAAATAGGGTTTATGTATGGTATGTATAAAAAGCTACAACAAGAAAACTCGGGCGTTTTTACAGGTAAAGGTTTAAATTGGGGAGGAAGTTTAATTAGACCAGAAGCAACAGGTTTTGGTGGCGTTTACTTTACAAAAGAAATGTTAGAAACCAAAAATGACGATTTTAAAGGCAAAACGATTGCGCTTTCAGGTTTTGGAAACGTAACGTGGGGTGTTGCTTTAAAAATTACAGAATTAGGCGGAAAAGTAGTTACAATTTCTGGTCCTGATGGTTATATTCATGATGAAAAAGGATTTGATGATGATAAAATAAGTTACTTGTTACAATTAAGAGGAAGTAACAATGATATTGTTTCTCCGTATGCCGATGAGTTTCCAGAAGCTACCTTTTATCCAAATGAAAAACCTTGGGGTGTAAAATGTGATATTGCAATGCCTTGTGCTACTCAAAATGAGTTAAACGGAGAAGATGCAGCAAAGTTAATAGCAAATGGTGTACAATATGTAGCAGAGGTTTCTAATATGGGGTGCACTCCAGAAGCCATTCACGAGTTTCATAAGGCCAAAATTTTATATGGACCTGGTAAAGCAGTAAATGCAGGTGGAGTTGGAGTTTCTGGATTAGAAATGTCTCAAAATGCGATGAAATTAAATTGGACGAGAGAAGAAGTAGACACTAAGTTACATCAAATAATGAATTCTATACACACTGCTTGTTTGAAATTTGGAACAGAAGAAGATGGTTATGTAAACTACGTAAAAGGAGCAAATATTGCTGGTTTTATTAAAGTAGCCGATGCAATGTTAGACCAAGGTGTTATCTAATAAAACTCTTTTAAGTTATTACAAATATGAAACGCGTCAATTCTTTGACGCGTTTTTTTGTTTATTTGCGTAACTAAAATAATATATGAACTTCCTTATTTTTATGGTCTTGGGTTTTGGTATTGCAGCAGCAGGTAGTATTACTCCCAGTTTTTTAAACTTAACAGTAGTAAAATTCAGTTTAAGAAATGGTAAAAAAGCCGCATTTTATTTAATTGGTGGTTATGCAACCATTTTATTTTTTCAGGCAAATATTGGTGCTTACCTATCTAGTATTTTAATGGAAAATTCAGAATACATTACTTTAATTCAAAAAATAGGAACCGGAATTCTTTTTCTTTTATCGATTAATTTTTTTAGATTATATTATACTTCAAAGGAGAAGAAAGAGAAAAAAGAAATTCCTAAAACGAAAGCCTATTTACACGGTATCATCATGTCTTCTTTAAATACAATAGCCATCCCTTTTTATTTTACCTCAATTTCTGTTTTAATAGGTTTAGCGTATTTTGAATACTCCTATTTAAATGGATTTTACTTTTCAATTGGTTCTACATTGGGCTCTTTTACCTTGTATTCCTTATATGCTATTGTTGCTGAAAAAATTCAACATAAACTAACGTATATCGCTGCTAAAATGGATTTTATTTTAGGCTGTTTAACCGGAATTGTTGCAATTGGAAATGCTGTATATTTGTATCTCCAATAATTTATCTTTGAACCTACTTTTACTCTTTTTCTTCGGATTTTTTTTCTCTTTCGTCGGCTCTATAACGCCAAGTATGTTAAATATGACGGCTTTAAAGATTAGTTTAGAAAAAGGAAGAGAAGCGGCTAATAAATATGCGTTTGGTGTTTCTATTACTACAATTCCGCAAGTAATTACAGCAGTTCTTTTAACAAAGTACCTTGCAGAAAACCCAACAATCTTGGAGACCTTAGAAAAAGCAGGAATTCTTATTTTTATTTTGTTGTCTTATTATTTTTATAAAGCATCTAGAAAAGGTAAAATGAAGGTTGAAGAACTTAAAACGAAAAAGGAACTTCCGTTTTTAACAGGAATTACTTTGTCTGTAATAAATATGTTTGCCATTCCTTTTTTTTGCGGAATTATAGTACTGTTAGATACTTTTAAGCTGTTTAGTTTTTATTTTATTCCCGTATTATTTTTTACTTTAGGAGCTGTAATTGGTACATTTTACATCCTTTTTTTATATGGAAAGTTTGCGAAAAAAATTCAACAAAAAACAGGAAAACTAACAAAAGACATTAATATAATACTATCTATTTTAACAGGTTTCGTTGCTATTTTTACAATTATAAAACGATTTATTTAAAATAAAATGAAAAAAAACACGAATATAATTGTTGAAGGAAAACACCGTAAACCAATAGTAACAGATGTTTTTTACAAAGAAAATAATCAACCTAAAAAAATAGTTATTTTTTGTCACGGTTACAAAGGCTTTAAAGATTGGGGCGCTTGGAATTTAATGGCAGAAAGGTTTGCAAATGCAGGTTTGTTCTTTATTAAGTTTAATTTTTCTCATAATGGAGGAACCGTCGAACAGCCTATAGATTTTCCAGACTTAGAAGCTTTTGGAAACAATAATTACACCAAAGAGCTAGACGATTTAGAGAGTGTTATCAATTGGATTTCATCCGAAGAAAAATTTAAAAATGAAATTAATAGTAACGATATTTCTATTATTGGACATAGTAGAGGTGGCGGAATTGTGCTGTTAAAAGCAAATGAAGATAGAAGAGTAAAAAAGGTAATTACGTTGGCTGCAGTTTGCGATTTTGAAACAAGATCATCAACAATTGGCGATTTAGAAAATTGGAAAAAAATAGGCGTTAAATATGTTTTAAATGGAAGGACAAAGCAAAACATGCCACATTTTTATCAGTTTTATGAAGATTTTAAAGAAAATGAAACACGTTTAAATATTCAGAAAGCAGTAGAAAATTTAAAAATCCCTCAGTTGATAATTCATGGAGATAAGGATACTTCGATTTCTTTAGAAGAAGGAAAAAAAATACATTCTTGGAACTCTAAAAGTAAATTTAAAATTATTGAAGGAGCAGATCATGTTTTTAATGTTTCTCATCCTTGGAAAGAAAAAAAGATGTCTACCGAGTTGTTGATAACTACAAAATTATGCATCGACTTTTTTAATAACAAATAAATAAATCTCGTAATTTTTAATGATGGAATTACTGCCTCCTTTTAAAAAAATTATTCATGTAGATATGGATGCTTTTTATGCGTCTGTAGCAGAATTAGACAACCCAGAGTTAAGAGGAAAAGCAATTGCAGTTGGTGGTGAAGGGCGAAGAGGAGTTATTTCTGCGGCAAGTTACGAGGCGCGTAAATTTGGTGTGAAATCTGCAATGAGCGGTATGTTAGCCAAACAGAAATGCCCACATTTAATCTTTGTAAACAGCGATTTTGATCGGTACCGTGAAATTTCACAAAAAGTTAGAGAAATATTTTACGAGTATACAGATTTAGTAGAGCCACTTTCTTTAGATGAAGCTTATTTAGACGTTACAGAAAACAAGAAAGGAAATCCGTCTGCAAATGATATTGCAAGAGAAATTAGACAACGTATTTTCGATGTAACAGGTTTAAGAGCATCCGCAGGAATTTCTATCAACAAATTTATAGCAAAAGTAGCTTCAGATATTAACAAACCAAACGGACAAAAAACAGTACATCCAGATGAGGTCATTCCGTTTTTAGAAGAGCTTCCTGTTAATAAATTTTACGGAGTTGGTAAAGTTACTGCTGCAAAAATGTACAATTTAGGGATCTTCAAGGGAAATGATTTAAAGAAAAAACCTTTGGAAGAATTGGTGAAATTATTCGGAAAATCTGGAACTCATTATTATAATATTGTTCGCGGAATTCATAACAATGCTGTAAAACCGAATCGGATTAGAAAATCTCTTGCTGCAGAAAGAACTTTTAGTGAAAACATTTCTTCAGAAATTTTTATGATAGAAAAGTTAGATAAAATTGCTGATGAGTTAGAAAGACGCATGAAAAAATCGGATACTAAAGGAAAAACCATTACCTTAAAAATTAAATATTCAGATTTTACACAACAAACGAGAAGTAAGACAAAAGCAACTTTTATGCAGACGAAAAACGAGTTTTTTCCTGTGGTAAAAGAATTATTATATCAAGAAGAATTACCAAATTCTGTACGTTTATTAGGGTTGTCTTTTGGGAATTTAAACACAGAAATTACTGCACCTGTTTGGGTACAATTAAAGTTCGAATTTTAACAAAATTAATAAGATCTCACAGGTTTTAAAAACCTGTGAGATCTGCTAAAAACAAGAATGAAAGAACTTATTAAGATTAATAATGAGACTAAGGAGAGCAAAGTTGCGTTCGACGTTATTGTAATTGGTGGAGGTTTGGCGGGATTGTGCAACGCAATTCACTTATCAAAATTTGGTAAAAAAGTTCTATTGATTGAAAAAAATGAATATCCAAAACACAAAGTTTGTGGCGAATATATTTCAAACGAAGTGCTGCCTTATTTAGATTTTTTAGAGATCAATCCGTTTGATTTTGGCGCTGTTAAAATTAAAAAATTTCAATTATCAACTACAAAAAATAATCTTATTTCTGCAAAATTACCTTTAGGTGGGTTTGGAATTTCAAGATATCAATTAGATTCTATTTTATTAGAAAAAGCGATAAAAAACGGTGTAACAATTTTACAAGATTCAGTAATAAATGTAGATTTCGAAAATGATATTTTTTCGGTTGAAACGAAGGAAAATCAAAATTTTACAACCAAAGTAACCATTGGTGCTTTTGGAAAACGTTCTTTATTAGATGTGAAAATGGAACGGAATTTTATCCAAAAAAAATCACCTTATTTAGGTGTTAAAATCCATGTAAAAGGAAATTTTCCAGATGATTTAGTGGCGCTTCATAATTTTAAAGGGGGTTATTGTGGAGTTTCTAAAGTAGAAAATAATGCGATTAATTTGTGTTATATCACTAGTTTTTCATCCTTTAAGAAGTATAAAAACATTAACGATTTTCAAGAGCAAGTTGTTTTTAAGAATCAATTTTTAAAAGAAATATTCAAGAACTCCGAAGCAGTTTTTGAAAAGCCTTTAACGATTAGTCAGATTTCTTTTGAAACAAAAAAACCAGTAGAAAACCATATTTTAATGTGTGGAGATTCTGCGGGAATGATTCATCCACTTTGTGGAAACGGAATGAGTATGGCAATTCAATCTGCACAAATAGCATCTAAACTCATTCTAAATTACTTGAATGGTGAAATCGCATCTAGAAACGAGTTTGAAAAGCAATATCTTAGGCAGTGGAATAAAAAGTTTAGTTTGCGTTTAAAAGCGGGACATTTTATTGCAATGTTATTTCGAAAAGATAGAATTGCATCGATTTTACTTCAAATTTTAAAGAAACTGCCTTTTTTATTACCCATAATTATCAAACAAACCCACGGTAAACCAATGAAAATTTAATGGACTTCTTCATCAGTACAAAAAATAGAACAGACAAAGAAGAACTAATGGACGATTTTTCTATTGGTGGCGATTTATTGCGAGATACGTTAGATAAATTAGAAAATATCAATCGTTATTTAGGCGGAAATTTAGTAACTTTAAATTCGCTGAAAAAAGTATTAAAAAACCACCCAAAAGAACAGGAATTTACCATTGTAGATATTGGTTGTGGTCATGGAGATATTTTACGAGATGTTGCTAAATTCGGAAGAAAAAATGGTTATAGATTCAAGCTGATTGGCATGGATGCAAACCCAACAGCCATTGAATATGCAAACGAATTATCAACTGAATTCCCTGAATTAAGCTTTAAAACAGAAGATATTTTTTTTAATGAATTTAAAAACCGCCAGTTTGATGTTGTTTTAGCAACCTTATTCTTGCATCATTTTAAAGAAGAACAATTAGTATCTTTTCTAGGAAACACCTTAAAACAAACAAAAATAGCAATTGTAGTAAATGATTTACATCGACATAAATTGGCGTATTATTTATTTATGTTGTTGTCTCTTTTTATTAAAAATAAAATGATTATTGAAGACGGATTAACGTCTGTTTTAAGAGGGTTCAAAAGAAATGATTTAGAAAGGATCTCTCAAAAATTAAACGTAAAACCACAAATAACTTGGAAATGGGCATTTCGTTTTCAATGGATTATAGAGCGTAAAAAAGTCAAAGGTTTTAAAGTTGAAAATTAGGGTAACAAACATCACAAGTATCTGTGAAACACGTGTCAAAAAAGATATTTAAAAAAATCTCCGAGAACCTCTGTGTAAAAGCTCTGTGAATCTCTATGTAACAATAAATTATGAAAGTAAAAATAACATCGGTTGCAAAACAACTTCCAAAATATCACAGAGAAACAAAAGATATTATTCCGTTTGTAAAATTGTGGATGCAAGACCAAGACGAAAGATTTCAAAGAAAAGTTACCAAACTTTTTGAAGGAGCAGGAGTAGACAAACGCTATTCTATCATGGATCCATCAGCAGTTTTTGTGGCAACTTCTTTCGAGGAGAAGAATGAAATTTATGCAAGAGAAGTTGTAAAACTAGCAGAACAATCTTTACAAAAATCATTAGATAAAGCAAGTTTAAAACCCACAGATATCGATTATATAATTACGGTAAGCTGTACCGGAATTATGATTCCGTCTATGGATGCTTATTTGATTAATTCGCTGCAAATGAAACAAGATATTGTGCGTTTACCAGTTACAGAAATGGGCTGTGCAGCAGGAGTTTCTGGTATTATTTATGCAAAGAATTTCTTGAAGGCAAATCCGAATAAAAGAGCAGTCGTAATTGCCGTTGAAGCACCAACAGCAACGTTTCAGCTAGAAGATTATTCGATGACAAATATTGTAAGTGCTGCTATTTTTGGTGATGGTGCTTCTGCAGTAATTTTGTCTTCTTATGAAGAAGACAAAGGGCCAGAAATTATAGATGAAGCCATGTATCATTTTTATGATGCGACTTCTATGATGGGTTTTAAATTGGTGAATACAGGTTTACAAATGATTTTAGACAAGGAAGTTCCACAAAAAATATCGGATCATTTTCCGGCAATTGTACATCCGTTTTTAGAACGAAATAATTTGACGATTGATGATGTAGACCACTTAATTTTTCATCCTGGAGGAAAGAAAATTGTACAAACGGTAGAAGATTTATTCGGCGTTTTAGGCAAAAATATAGACGATACAAAAGAAGTTTTACGTTTGTATGGTAATATGTCTAGCGCCACTGTTTTGTATGTTTTAGAGCGATTTATGGATAGAAATCCCGCAAAAGGAGAACGCGGTTTAATGTTAAGTTTTGGTCCTGGTTTTTCTGCACAACGAATTTTGTTGGAGTGGTAATTAATATAGACTTCACAGGTTTTTAAAACCTGTGAGGTCTGCTAAAGAAAACAATATGAAATATGAAGTTTTAGAAGAAGACTTTTTTTACCATATTTATAACTGTGGAAACAATAAAGAGAATATTTTTATTGAAGAGCAGAATTATGCTTATTTTCTTCTATTAGTAAAAAAACACCTTTCTAAAACTTCAGAGGTTTTGACGTATTTTTTATTGAAAAATCACTTTTACTTGTTAATAAAGACAAAAGAAGAGGTTACTTCAAAAGAAATATCTCAATCATTTTCAAATTTATTTAATTCTTATTCGAAAAGGATTAATAAAAAATACGGAAGGAGTGGAAGTTTATTTAAAGACCGATTTTCTAGAATCAAGTTAGATAGTGAAGAATATTTAAGAAAGTTGATTTTATATATTCATTTAAACCCAATACATCATCCGTTTGTAGATGATTTTAGAGTTTACGAACATTCATCTTATAATTCGATGTTATCAAATAAACCAACGCGGTTATTGCGAGAATATGTTTTAAACCTTTTTGAAGACAAACAAAATTTTATCGATTCTTATAAAATCAAGGAAATAACTATTTTAGAATCCTTAGCTTTAGAGTAATAAAGAAGCCCTCACAGGTTTTTTAAACTTGTGAGGGCTGTTAAATGTAATAAATGAACCAAATAGAAATCATAAAAAACCTTCCTTATACACATCCATTTTTGTTTGTTGATGAATTGACAGAAATTTCAGAAAATGGAGTGACAGGAAATTATACCTTTAAAGAAAATGCCTTTTTTTATGAAGGCCATTTTAAAGGAAACCCGATTACGCCAGGCGTTATTTTAACGGAAACAATGGCACAAATTGGTGTTGTTTGTTTGGGGATTTATTTATTAAAAGACGAAATTACATCAACAGAAAATAAACCACAAATTGCGTTAACTTCTAATAATATTGATTTCTACTTACCGGTTTTACCAAATGAAAAAGTAACGGTAATTTCAGAGAAAGAATATTTTAGATTTAATAAACTAAAATGTAAAGTAAAAATGCTAAATTCTAAAAATGAATTGGTTTGCAGAGGAACTATTTCTGGAATGATAAAACGTTAATTTTAATAGACCTCACAGGTTTTTAAAACCTGTGAGGTCTAAAATCAATAAAGAAATGAATTCAGCACAAGTAAAAAATAGAGTCGTAATTACTGGTTTAGGAGTTGTTGCACCAAATGGCGTTGGTTTACCAGCATTTACAGATGCTATAAAAGCTGGAACTTCAGGAATTACTTTTCATCAAAATTTAAAAGACAAAGGTTTTTCTTGCTGTATTGGTGGAATTCCGAATGTTTCCGAAGAAAAAAAGGCAGCATACCTAACACCTTTACAATTACGTGGCTTTAATAGTACGTCGATTTTATACGGTTGTATGGCAGGAATTGATGCTTGGAAAGATGCTGGTTTTTCTGTAGATGAAAATTCTAAATTAGACTATGCTTCTGGTTTAATTTTTGGAACAGGGACCTCTGGAATTGAAAAGTTTAGAGAAGCAATTTATAAAATTGACGATCAAAATGTAAGACGTTTAGGAAGTACTTCTGTGGTGCAAACTATGGCAAGCGGAATTTCGGCTTATTTAGGTGGAATTCTAGGTTTAGGAAATCAAGTAACCACAAATTCATCTGCTTGTACAACAGGTACAGAAGCCTTGTTATTAGGTTTTGAACGTATTAAAAATGGAAAAGCAACACGAATGTTGGTTGGGAGTTCTAGCGACAGTAGTTTGTATACTTGGGGCGGATTTGATGCCATGAGAGTAATGTCTTATAAGCACAATGAAACGCCAGAAAAAGGATCGAGACCCATGAGTGAAACTGCATCTGGGTTTGTTCCTGGAAGTGGTGCAGGAGCCTTGGTCTTAGAATCTTTAGAAAGTGCTTTAGAGAGAAATGCAACAATTTATGCAGAGGTTTTAGGAGGGAATATAAATTCTGGCGGACAAAGAAATGGAGGAACGTTAACTGCGCCAAATGCAGAAGCGGTTCAGAAATGTATTACGGACGCACTTTTAGATGCTGGTATTTCTGCAGAAGAAATTGATGTAATAAACGGCCATTTAACAGCAACCTCTAAAGACAGTTTAGAAATAGAAAATTGGACCAAAGCATTGCAAAGAAAAGGGACTGATTTTCCGTATATTAACTCTTTAAAATCGATGGTTGGGCATTGTTTGGCTGCTTCTGGTGCGATTGAATCTGTGGCTTCTGTTATACAAATTAAAGAACAATTTGTGTTTCCGAATATTAATTGTGAAGATGTACATTCAGAAATTACAGCATTAATTTCTTTGGATAAAATTCCGATAAAAATGATGGAGAAAAACATTACTATTTTAGCAAAAGCAAGTTTTGGTTTTGGTGATGTTAATGCGTGTGTTATCTTTAAAAAGTATAAATTTTAGCTAATTTAAGTTAAAGACAGACCTCACAGGTTTTTAAAACCAGTGAGGTCTAAAACAATAAATAAAAAATGACGAAAGAAGAAATTATATCAAAGTTAACAAGCATTGTAAAACCCTATGTACAAAATGAAGAGGGTTTTAAAAACTTAAATGAAAAAACAGATTTTATCAACGATTTAGAAATAAATTCTGCAAATTTAGTAGATATTATTTTAGATGTAGAAGACGAATTTAAAATAGAAATAGACAACGATTCTATGGAGAAAATGCTTTCTGTAAAAGCAACTGTTGCCGTAATTCAATCTAAAATGAATGCATAATATTGGCAATGACATTGTTGATTTAAACCTAGCAGAAACCGAAAGTAATTGGCAGCGAAAAGGTTTCTTAGAAAAGCAATTTACAAAAAAAGAGCAACAAGAAATTTGTGAGGCTGATACTTCATTTTTAACAGTTTGGTTGTTTTGGAGTATGAAAGAAGCAGCTTATAAATGCTATACTCAAAAAGTAAAAAAACGTTTTTTTGCACCTTTGAAATTTGAATGCCGCTTAATTTCTAATAATGAAGGAGTTGTGCTTTATGAAGGAAATAAATACCATACAATTACAAGCTTCAACTCATTTTATATTCATACAATTGCTAAAGAAACGGATGATGAAATAAATTTTTTTTTAAATATTGATTCTTCAGAAACAATACATAGTGATTTTAAAAAGCAATTAGCAGTTCAAACAGGAATTTTATCCGAAGAAATAGAAAAAAGGAAATCGGTTATTGGTGCTCCGCTTTTTTATCATCAACAAAAATTATTAACCAAATCTTGCTCAATTTCTCATCATGGAAATTATGGCGCATTTGTATTTATTTTAAATAATGAATCTTAAAAAAGAACTATATAAATTTTGCGAAGAATTTGTAAACAAGCGTTTGCAAACGGTTGAGGAGGTAATTTTGTCTAATCAGAAAGCATTGCAGTCTGAAACGAAGAGTTCTGCTGGTGATAAGCACGAAACAGGGCGCGCTATGTTGCAGTTAGAAATGGAAAAAGCGAGTCAGCAATTAGAGGGAATTACACAAATGAAAGAAACTCTAGCGAAAGTTAATATTTTAAAATCCGCTGAAAATATATGCTTAGGAAGTGTAGTTTTTACAGAAAAAGTAAATTATTTTTTAAGCATTTCTGCAGGACAACTAGTAATTGCAGACACTACTTATTATGCTGTTTCGGTTTCTTCACCAATTGGTAAGTTGTTGCTAGGAAAGAAAATAAATGATGAATTTATTTTTAACAAGAAAAAAATCATGATAACAGAAATAAATTAAAAGTTGTATTTTAGAGGTCTAAATATTTAATAATAGAACGATTAAGGTCACGTGAAAAATAATTATCTAAAAACTCATAATTTCCATAAGCTTCAAAAAGCCAATTTTGATATTGTGAATTTTCAAGATTTAGTAAAATTTGAGAATGAAGATAGCCTTAGAAAAAACCACAAGGTTAATTTTTACGCATTAATGTTTATAACAAAAAATAATGGTAAACACTCCATCGATTTTACAGATTATGAGTATTGCAAAGGAACTATTCTTGCTATTAGAAAAGATCAAATGCATCGGTTTTATTTAAATAGTGAGACAGAAGGTTTTTTGTTGTGTTTTAAAGAAGAATTTTTAAATAGTTATTTGAATGAATTAGAAGTAGCTAATGCCATACAGATGTTTAATGAGTTGCTTGTATCTCCAAAAACACAATTAGAAAATAATGATTTTAGTGGTGTTTTTCAATTAGTAAAAGGGATAGAAAAAGAGGTGTTACTTATAAATGATATTTATTCTTTTAAACTGATACGAAGTTTATTACATCTTTTAATTACATTAATTTTCAGAATAAAATCTAAAGAATATAACAACAATCAACAAAGTAAATATTTAAAAGAGTTTATAAAGTTTCAAAATATTTTAGAAGAAGACTACTCTAAAACCAAAAAAGTGTATGACTACGCTAATAAGTTGGGTTTTTCAGCAAAAAAGCTAAATACTGTTGTTAAGTTTATTGCAAATAAATCTGCTAAAGAGTTTATAGATGATACTGTTATTATTAAAGTGAAAAGATTGCTTTTACAATATGACCTTTCTATAAAAGAGATTGCTTTTAAAGTAGGTTTTAAAGAGCCAACCAACTTATTTAAATACTTTAAAAAGCATACTAAATTTACCCCAGAACAATTTAGAAAACAATTTATAAACTAAACGGCATTGTTTCTATATTTCCCCTTTTTACAGTCAAAAGGCAAATTATTACCTTTTGTCTCCTGTAATTTCAGTTTATATTTGCTAACAGATCTCTTTTGAGGTCAAAAATTATTTCCCCCAACTTTTCATAGGATTTAACAATTCAATTAAAAAATGAAAAAGTTTATAATTTAATCATCTTAATTATTTAATTAAGATGATTTTTTTTGATTTCAATCATAACTTTAGTTCCCGCTTTTAAATCTGAAGAATGATTTAAAAATACCACTTGATTTTCAAATTTAGCCTCAACTAACCAATAAGCACCTTTAAAATATGAATTGGAGACTGTTGCTTGTAAATTAGAGCTTTCAACAATTTTTATTTGATTCGGATATAATAGTACGGTTTTGTCGTTAAAAACAACCTCATTTACATCGTCAAACAAAGCTGCTACGTATTTTTCTTCCGGATTGTTATAAATCTTTTTTGGTGAATCTGTTATTAAGATCTTATTGTTGCGAATAATTAGTAGTTTATCTGCAAAAGAAAGGGCGTCATTCTTGTCATGTGTAGCCACAATACATGCAATGTTTTTTTCTTTTAAATAAGCAAAAAGCTTTCTTCTTAGAGAGTTTTTTTTGAAGTTGTCTATTTGCCCGAAAGGTTCATCTAGTAACAATAATTCGGGTTCATTTGCCAAAGCTCTGGCAATTGCCACCCGTTGTTTTTGTCCGCCACTTAGGTTTTTTACTTTTGTTTTTTCAAAAGCTTTCATTTCTATAACTTCTAATAATTCTTGCGTTCGTTTTTCACTTTCTTCTGGATAAAACCGAGACAAAAATTTCTTAATATTTTCTGAAACAGAAATATAAGGCATCAAATCGAAATCTTGTGCAACATATTTAAAGAAATCCATCCCCGGAACTAGATGGTGTTCTGGTCCTAAAACCTGATTTTCTTTCCAAAATATTTCTCCTTTTTTTAAATCTAATAAGCCGTAAATTGCTTTTAAAAGTGTCGATTTTCCACAACCACTTTCGCCCATAATACATAAATGTTCGCCTTCTTTTAAGGTGAAATTAAAATTACTTAAAACAATTTTTCTTTTAGAATACCCAAATGAAATTTTATTTACTTTTAACATATTGTAAAAATAAGGATTAATGATTTAAAAAGTTATCAATACAATTTTTTTCCTACGTCTCTTTTTATAAAGCAGGTGAGATTTCACCTAGCGCCCAGTTTTGTTTTTCTTCTTTAGGAAAAATCACATAAAGCTAATTAATTGCTCAATTTTTATTTCCTGACTTTGAACCTTTTCCTATGGTTGAAGTTTCCCATTTGTGTGGTTTTATTCCTATTGTGTTTACGCAGCGTTTTGTCTTTTCTAGACTGGCAGCGTTAGCGATTGAAACGACATCCTTTTTGCTTTTTCTGCAAAAAGATATAGTGTAAAGCGCGACCCTTTAGGGAACGCCCAAATAAAAAAAAACCGACACTTTCGCATCGGTTTTAATTTTAATATATAATTTTCACAAAGAGCATCCTACAAAAAAGGTCTGCGACCTTACCAGATTCTTACTCTATCTTCTGGTTTTAAATACATTTTATCACCTTCTTTAACATTGAACGCTTTATAGAAAGCATCTACGTTTTTAAGAGGCATATATGCTCTGTACATACCAGGAGCGTGTGTGTTTGTCATGATTAAGTTTTTAAGAGCTTCGTCTCTCATTTTTGTTCTCCAGATGGTTCCCCAAGAAAGGAAGAAACGTTGTTCTGGTGTGTAACCGTCTATTTTTTCTGGTCTATCACTTTTCTTTAAGAAGATTTGTAAACCTTCGTAAGCTGCTTGTACACCACCTAAATCTCCAATGTTTTCTCCTAAAGTATATTCACCATTTAAATGCATAGAATCTATGGCAATAATGTCTGAATATTGTTTTACTAATTGTTTACCAATTACTGCAAATTTCTCTGAATCTGTGTCTGTCCACCAGTTTTTAAGGTTTCCATCGCCATCGAAACGAGCGCCAGAATCATCAAAACTATGAGAAATTTCATGACCAATAACAGCTCCAATACCACCATAATTTACAGCTTCATCTGCTTTATAATCATAAAAAGGAGGTTGTAAGATTGCTGCTGGAAAAACGATTTCATTATTTACAGGATTAAAGTAAGCGTTTACAGTTTGCGGAGACATTCCCCATTCTGTTCTGTCTACTTTCTTTCCTAATTTTGCCATGTTTTTGTTGTAGTTCCATTTTGTAACGTTAATTGCGTTTTCAAAATAAGAACCACCATTATCTAACCCTTTTACTTGTAATTCAGAATAATCTTTCCAAACATCTGGATATGCAATTTTAACAGTCAATTTATGTAACTTTTCTAATGCTTTTTCTTTAGTTTCTTCGCTCATCCATTCTAAACCAGCAATTCTTACTTCGAAACCTAACATTACATTGTCTATCATTTCTTTTGCCTTTGCTTTTGCTTCTGGCGGAAATTTCTCATCTACATATAACTTCCCTAAAGCTTCACCAACAGCACCATTTAAGCTTCCTAAAGCACGTTCGTCTCTTGCACGTTGTTTTTTAGCACCACGCATTTCTTTGCTATAAAACTCCCAATTTGCAGTTTCTAAATCTGTAGATAAAGAACCTAAAGAATTGTTGATAGTGTTCCAACGTAATAATAATTTTATATCGTCTACAGAACGTTTTGTAAAAACTTCACTCATGGCTTTAAAATAACCAGGATCTGTTACAATAACTTTGTCTAAATCTGTAACACCAATACCGTCTAAATGTGCTTTCCAATCTATTGCAGGCGCTAATGCTGTTAATTCTGCTATAGACATTGGGTTGTACATTTTACGAGTATCTCTACGCTCTTCTTTGGTCATCATTGGTGCTGCTAAACTAGTTTCAAAAGCAACAATGGTAGCTGCATTTTTCTTAGCTGTAACTTCATCGTCTCCAAATTCTTGAAACATTTTAGCAACAAATTCTTGATATTTAGCTAATTTATCTGCAACTTTTGCGTCTACGTAGTAATCTCTAGACAAACCTAAAGACCCACCACTCATATAGCCGGCATATTCACTACTGTTTTTTAAGTCATTGTAAACACCAAAACCGTAAAAACCACCACCGCCATAAGGCGCCATGTTTGTAATGTAGTTTTCTACATCTTTTTTAGTTTTAATTTCATCTATTTTTGCTAAAAACGGCATCACAGGTGCTTTACCTTGTTGGTTTCTAGCAACAGTATCCATTATTGTTTGATAATAGTTTACAGCTTTTTCTTGATCTGAATCTATTTCATTTCCTTGTGCGTCTTTTACCTTCGGAAAATCTTTTTGTTCTATTGCATTGTTTAAAATAGCTAAAACGTCTGCATCTGTTTTCTTACGCAGCTCGTTAAAACCACCCCAAGACGTTTGATCATCAGGAATTGCTGTACTATCAATCCAAGTACCGTTTACGTGTCTAAAAAAATCTTCTGATGGTGCTACAGAAGTGTCCATATTTTCAATGATAATTCCTGCAGATTTCTCTTCGGATTTTTCTTCTTTACAAGAAACAAAAGCAAACGATGCAATTGCAGTTGTAAACAAAACTCTTTTTATTGTTTTCATGAGTTAATTATTAGATTGTTTGAATGATTAGTAGGTTTGTATACTTTTATGTTACACTTTTTAACAGTAAGATTTTATTTCACCTTTATGGAGTTTAGCAGTATATTAAATATACATTTCAAAGATAAGTAAATTTCTAATTGCTAGGTTTTTATATTTTTATAGAAATTTATTAGGAACTATTTAAACAACTAAAGAATAGACCTTTTTAAAAACAGTAGTTTTGTAGTTACAAAACAATACATGAAGGATTATATAATTATTGGTGCTGGTCAATCTGGTTTAGCAATTGCGTATTATTTAAATAAACAAAATGCAAATTATTTAATAGTTGATGCCAATTCTGAAGTTGGTGCGCCTTGGTTAAAAAGGTGGGATTCTTTAAAATTATTTACACCTTCGGAATTTAACAGTCTACCAGGTTTAGAATTTCCGTATAAGAAAGGACATTATGCGAATAAATATGAAGTTGCAGGGTATTTAAAAGGATACGTTTCTAATTTTAAGATTCCGGTTGAGTTTAATCATAAAATTACTTCGTTAAAGAAAGAGAATGGTGTTTTTAAATTAGAAAGCAACCTTAAAACTTTTGAAGCAAAAAATGTAATTGTTGCAACGGGTCCGTTTCATAAACCTTTTACACCTAGTTGTAACACAAAAATATCGGAAGACATATTACAAATTCATAGTGAGCATTATAAAAGTCCAAATCAACTAAAAGAAGGCGCAACATTGGTTGTTGGCGCTGGAGATTCTGGTGTGCAGATTTTAAATGAAATTTCAAAGATGAATACACCTGTTTATTTTTCAGGAAATACAGACATTGTATCACTTCCGCAGGAAATATTAGGAAAAACATTGTGGTGGTGGTTTAGCAAAGTAGGTTTTTTAACAGCCCATAAATATTCTTGGATCGGTAAAAAACTAAGTAAAACCGGTCAGCCAGTTATTGGTACAGATGTAAAAACATTGTTTAAAAAACAAAATGTTACGTGTGTGGGTAGAACATTAGATGCAAATGAAAAAACCATCACATTTGAAAAACAAAAAGTAAACGATATTAAGAATATTGTTTGGGCAACCGGTTTTAAACCAAATTTTAATTGGATTGATGGCATTGAGTTAGATGAAAATCACTATCCTAAAAATTACAGAGGTGTAAGTAAAACGATTGACGGATTGTACTTTTTAGGACTTCCGTGGTTGTACACAAGAGGTTCTGCCACTTTAGGAGGTGTTAAGAATGATGCAGAATATTTAAATGAATATCTTATAAACAAAGTTTCTAAATAAGAAGCTTTCTTTTAATAGAAACCAAACTATATAAAAAAAGACAGCTATAATTAGCTGTCTTTTTTTTGTTCTTTAAGAAGTAAAAACTAAGGCTTTATTTTAGCGGATTTGGCAATTCCTGAAACCCCATATTAAATAACGTAAAACCAAAAATGTCTGCATATTGTTCAATGGTTTTTGCAACTGGAGTTCCGGCACCATGACCAGCATTGGTTTCTATTCTTATTAAAACAGGACTTTCTCCTGCTTGTTTTTCTTGCAATTCTGCAGCAAATTTAAAACTATGTGCAGGTACAACCCGATCATCATGATCTCCGGTAGTTATTAAAGTTGCCGGATAATTCACGCCTTTTTTTACATTATGAACAGGTGAATATCCTTTTAAATAAGTAAACATTTTTTTGTTGTCATCTGCCGTTCCGTAATCATACGCCCAACCAGCACCCGCTGTAAAAGTATGATAACGCAACATGTCTAAAACGCCAACTGCCGGTAGCACTACTTTAGCTAACTCGGGTCTTTGCGTCATTGTTGCCCCTACTAATAAACCTCCGTTAGAGCCTCCACGAATTGCTAAAAACGCTGAAGAAGTATATTTTTCTGCAATTAAATATTCTGCAGCAGCAATAAAATCATCAAAAACATTTTGCTTTTTTAATTGCGTTCCTGCATCGTGCCATTTTTTACCAAGTTCGCCACCACCACGTAAATTAGGAACCGCATACACACCGCCTTGTTCCATCCAAATTGCATTAAAAATACTAAAAGCTGGCGTTAAACTTACATTGAAACCTCCATAACCATATAAAATAGTAGGATTTTTCCCATTTAATTCTATGTCTTTTCTGTGCGTAATAAGCATCGGAATTTTTGTATCATCTTTCGATGCATAAAAAACCTGTGTACTTGTATAGTTTTCTGAATTAAAATCAATTGCCGATTTTCTGTATAAAATATAATTCCCGTCTTTTGGTGAAAACTTGTAGATTACACCAGGTGTGTTGTAATTTGTAAAAGAAAAATAAAGTTCTTCTAACTCCGTTTTCCCCCCGAAACCACTAACTGCGCCAATTCCTGGTAAATTTACTTCTCGAATAAGGTTTCCATCAAAATCATATTGTAAAACTTTAGAAACCGCATTTACCATATAATTTGCAAAGAAATAACCAGCGCCAGTAGTAGGTTGCAATACATTTTCTGTTTCCGGAATAAAATCTACCCAATTTTCTTGCATCGGATTTTCTGCATCAACCGTTACAATTTTCTGATTTGGTGCATTCAAATTCGTCTGTAGGTATAGTTTACTTCCTCTGTTATCTAGTACTTGTGTATCGCTATTTGTAGTTGTAATAATTGATTTTAATTCGCTGTTTTCTTCGGATAAATTTTTGATAAATAACTTGTTTCCAGAAGTAGAAACAGCCGCTGAAATAATTAAATAAGTATTGTCTTCTGTTAAATAACCACCAACATACCTGTGTTTTTCAGCAGCTTTATTACCAAAAATAACGAGATCTTCTTTTTGTGAAGTCCCTAATTTGTGATAATATAATTTATGATGATCTGTTTTTGCAGACAATTCACTTCCGGTAGGTTTGGTATAACTAGAATAATAAAAACCTTCGTTTTTGTACCAAGAAATTCCAGAGAACTTTACATCAACAAGTGCATCTTCTTTAATGTTTTTACTTTCTACATCTAAAATGATAATTTTTCGCCAATCAGAACCACCTTCAGAAATCGAATAGGCCGCTGTTTTTCCGTCTTTAGAAAAACTCAAACCTCCTAAAGAAGTTGTGCCATCTTCTGAAAACGTATTCGGATCTAAAAAAACTTCTTCAGTGGCATTTTCTCCTTTTTTTCGATAGATAACAGCCTGATTTTGCAAACCGTTATTTTTAGAAAAATAAGTGTAATCTCCTTCTTTAAACGGAGACCCTTCTTTTTCATAATTCCATATTTTTGTTAACCTCTCTTTTAACTGATTTCTGTACGGAATTTTACGCAAGTAATCGAAAGTAACTTCATTTTCTGCTTTTACCCAAGCCTCTGTCTCTGTACTGCGATCATCTTCTAGCCATCTATAATTATCTGTTACTTTTATACCAAAGTGCTCTTCGATTACTGGTTTCTTAGTCGTTGTTGGGTATTTCAAATTTTTATTTTTTTGTTGATTGTATGCTCATCAAAATTAAATGTTAGCAATTACATTTAAGATGTTTTAACAATTTTTAACTTTTAGAATTTGTGAACACTGTCATTTTGTAATATTTTGTAGTTTTTTACGACTAACATTGAAGTGAAACAACGTATAATTATCTCAATTTTGTTGAGAAAAATAGACTATTATGACAGAAAATTTAACAAAAGAAGCATTTTTAGAGAAAGTATTTAATTTTGAAGAAAATAAAGAATGGAAATTTGAAGGGAAAAGACCCGTATTAATCGATTTTTATGCAGATTGGTGTGGCCCATGTAAAGCATTGGCACCTGTTTTAGAGCAGCTTTCAGAAGAATACGAAGGAAAAATTGATATCTATAAAGTAGATACCGAAGCAGAACAAGAATTGGCTGCTGCATTTGGTATTAGAAGTATACCATCTATGTTATTTTGCCCTGCAGAAGGAGAACCACAAATGGCAAATGGCGCTCTACCAAAAGGAGATTTAGAGAAAATAATAGCAGATGTTTTAAAGGTAGAAAAGTAAAATATTTAGTTTCATTGCGAGAAGTTTCTGGTAAAAACAGAAAACGACGAAGCAATCTTTTTTTGGAAAAGTAAAAACTTTTTAAAATATAGCAATCCTGAGAATTTAATGTTTTCAGGATTTTTTTATTTTCAACACTTATACATAAGATTCTAATGTATAAGAAAATTATGTATATTTGATTTTTATAGAAGTCATTGCGAGGAAGTATGACGAAGCAATCTATTTTTTAATTATAAGATTGCTTCGTTCCTCGGAATGACAGACTTACAAATAAACAATTACACGATTATACATCCAAAAATGGGAAATCAGAAATTATACAAAGGTTCTTTACAAACCATCATTTTAAAGTTATTAGCAAGTAACGATAAGATGTACGGGTATGAAATTACGCAAAAAGTAAAAGAACTCACCAAAGGCGAATTAAAAATTACAGAAGGTGCTTTGTACCCTGCATTGCACAAATTAGAAGCCGATGGTTTGTTAGATGTTGAGGTTGCAAAAGTGGGAAACCGTCTACGGAAATATTATAAATTAACCGAAAGTGGTGCTAGAGAAACAGCGAATAAGTTAGAAGAGATGCAAGAGTTTTTAAGAACGATGCAGCATTTGGTAAATCCTAAATTTAGTTTGGAGTAAGATGGAAAAGAAATACGAAATAATAGAAAAGCAGTTGGTTTTTCTAAATGGTTTTTTATTACGAAAATATCCAAGTATTTCTGATGAAACTAGAATTGAACTAACAGATCATTTAATTTTAGATTTTGAAGCTACTACAGAAAACGGAAATTTATCTCAGTATTTATCTAATGAACTAGGGTTTATTAGAAAGTTTGTCTTTAATGGAGTTCGTAAAGTAAAGAAAACTTATAGAATGGAAACTTGGAGTCAGTTTTTCAGTTTTTTTACTGATTTTAAACTTTTACCAATTACTATTTTTATCAGTTTGCTATTTTATTTTTTAAATGAAAACTTAAATAATAAAATTGCATGTTTGTCTATATTCATTTTAAGTTCCATTTTGTTTTTAGTTTCTATTCGTAAAGGAATGATAAATAAAAAAGCATTAAAACACTTGGGTGAAGTTAAATTTTTAGGAACAGAAATTTGGCTTCCTTTTTTCTTAGTACAATTACTTGCAGAAAAACATATTGGAGAATTTATAACATCTAATAGTTACCTTTTTACAGTATATTCTACATTTATAATAATGTATGGATTAGCCGCACTCCTTATTTTGAGAAAACACAAAAAAATTATTTTAGAAAAATACAAACACTTGTTAAACTAATGCTATGGAATTAACAAAAGAACAACAACGCTTGGTAGAACAATATTTAGAAAGTAAGAACTTCGACTTTTTAGATTTAAAACCAGAAATTCTAGATCATATAGTTTCTGATATTGAACATTTAATGAGTGAAAGTCACATTTTTGAAAACGCTTTTAAAATGACGCTTTTAAAATGGGAAAAGCATTTTAAAGAAACATCTAGTTTCTTTTTTGGAATGTTATATTCAGAATCTAAAATTGTGGTAAATAAAGCAATTAAATTATTTAAGCCCTTCTACTTTTTGTACTTGGGAGCTTATTTTTTACCGATACTCTTTTTAAAATTAGTACCTGTTCATTTCTCTGAAACGATAATGGATTTTACAAATGGTTTTCTGTTTTTATTTTCTTCTTTACTATTGGTTTACATGGTTTTTATCATCATAAAAACAATACAGTCTAAAGTAAAAACCACCTATCGTTTTATTTTGAAGACGCAGTATTTTGGTCTTATTTTATTAATTATGGGTTTAGCAGTTGGTGTTTTTAAAGAAAACGGAGAAATGAATCCTGTTTTTACAGGTTTTATTTGCGCAGGTTTTTCTGTTGTTTTTATTTGTCATCATTTCTACAAAAAACATAAAGAAGCAATTAGAAAATATAAAATTTCATAAGTATGGAATTAACAAAAGAACAAATACAATTTATAGACCATCGTTTAGAGAACGAGGGTATAGAATATTGGGAGATTAGAATAGAAATGTTAGATCATGTAGTTTCTAATGTTGAGCAAAATTTGACTCCAGAAAATTCTGAATACGAGTTTAAAGAAAAAGTACAGACTGCATTTGTTACTTTAGGCTGGAAAGAGAATTTTAATGGAAGTAATTTTCCAAATACTGATACAGATGCTTGGAAAAATGTAAATAAAGAATACAGAAAAATGTATTCTCTAGGTTTTGTAGCATTTTTTAAGTCTTTTAAAAACATAGGTTTTCTTATTTGTTATTTCTTGATTTTTTTTACAATTTCTAATAATGTAAGTTTGAAGCTATTTAAAAATATAAGTTTAGTTTTATTTATCTTACCAATAGTTATTTTCCTTTGCTATTCAGTAAAAATTTGGATGAAAAAATATGGAAAATCAATTCACTTAAATTATGGTAGTTTCTATTTTTCATTTGCTTTTTTAATGATGAATTTACCAATTATGTTTTTAAAACATACTACACAAAGTAATCAAAAAATAGGTTTAATTATTATAACATCTATCTATTTTATTGCAACTTACTCTGGTTACCAAGTTTATAAAAAAGCAACTTCTAGAGTCGAAAAAATGCGTAAAGAATTATCAGCATGAAACTAACCAACACTCACATAGAAGAACTCTACAAATTCACAAGACAACATTACGTATATCATTACGATGTACAAAGTGAATTGGTAGATCATTTGGCAAATGATATTGAAGAAATTTCAGAAGCATCTCCTAAATTATCCTTTGAAGATGCACGAGACAAGTCATTTAAGAAATTTGGTGTTTTTGGTTTTACGGATGTTGTTGAAAAAAAGAAATCCCAAATGACAAAAAAGTATTTTAAAATAATTTTTAGATTTGTGAAAGAGTGGTTTCGCCTACCTAAAATAATTTTAACTTTTTTATTATTTGTCAGTTTTTATAAATTACAAATAGTACAGAATGCTTATTATGTATATGTTTCCATTTACGGGTTTGTATTGTTTTTAGAGGTTTTTATTATCATAAAAAATAAGAAAAGATCAGCAAAAAAATTTAAAGAAACTGGTAAAAAATGGATGTTTAAAGAAATTATTTTGATAAACGGAATCTTAAATTCTGCATTTTTACTGTTTTATATATTCCTTTATTTTATGCCAAATAATGCTACAGAATTTTTATTAATGGGTAATTTTAGACGTGTTTTTTCAGCGATATTTATTACTACTATTTTAATTTTAGGATATATTACTTTAGTGGTGATCCCCAAAAAAGGCGAAGAACTGTTGCAAGAAACCTATCCAGAATATAAACTTGTTTAATTTTTTAAATTGATGAAGTTATCAGAATTACAAATAGAAGAACTCTACAAATTCACAAGACAACACTACGTATATCATTACGATGTACAAAGTGAGTTGGTAGATCATTTGGCTAATGATATTGAAGAAATTTCAGAAGCAACTCCTAAATTATCCTTTGAAGATGCACGAGACAAGTCATTTAAGAAATTCGGAATTTTTGGTTTTACAGATGTTGTTGAAGCTAAGCAAAAACAGATGAATAAACGTTACCGTAAAATTCTGTGGCGTTTTTTTAAAGAATGGTTTACAGTTCCTAAAATTATTATTACTACAACTATTTTTCTATCATTATTTTTCTTTTTTAAAATTCAATATTCTGAATATCTTCTCTTAGGAGCCCTATTTATTTTAACAGGTTTCGATTTGTTTAATCAAATAAAAGCAAGAAGAACTCAAAAAAAGAAGGTAGAAAAAAAGGACAAAGTTTTTTTATTAGAAGATATGATTGGGCAAACAAGAGGTGTTTTCTCTTGGCTTGTTTTTGTTAATATTTTCAACACTATTAATGCTTTTAAAATTTCCTTTAGTTCAATGGAAAACCACTGGTTACTACTTGTTTCTTTTTCTGCTACATTAATAATTTTGTTGTTTTATGTTACGGCTTATTTAATACCACAAAAAGCCGAAGAATTGCTAATTGAAACGTATCCAGAATACAAACTTGTAAAAAGTTTGTAACAAATTGTAGTTTTAAACTACTTATTACCAATCAAACTAATTTACTAAACTTATGACTGTACGCTTTTTAAAATTAGAATGGAAGCAATTTTTTCGTTCGGCATCTTTTGGAAAAGGCATTGCTTTAAAAATAATTATGGCTTTTTTAGCTCTTTATTTTATAGTTTCCTTTTTAGCAATTGGTGTTGGTGGTTATTATATTCTAAAGAAAGAATTTCCAGAATCAGACCCGCTACAACTTGTAAATGGGTATTTACTCTATGCAGTTTTAGGAGATTTAATTTTTAGATATCTCATGCAGAAATTGCCCGTAATGAATATTAAACCATTATTAATGCTACCAATTAAGAGAAGTAAGTTGGTGCATTATATTTTGGCAAAATCTTCGTTTTCTTTCTTCAATTTTTTAGGATTGTTTTTCTACATTCCTTTTGCAATTGTTTTAATTAAAGAAGGTTATGACGTAGCGGGTGTTTTAGGTTGGTTGTTTACTATTATTTTAATGATTCAAGCTGTGAATTTCTTAAATTTTTTAATCAATAAAAATAATATTGCTTTAGGTGCAATTGTGGTTATTTTAGTTTCGTTAATTGGTTTGCAAAAGTTTGGCATTTATGATGTAAGTGCATTTGGTGGGCAAGTCTTTGACGCTGTATATGCAAATCCTATGTTTTCTTTAATTGGCGTTGCCATTTTAGCAATCTTATATAATTTAAACTATAAACAATTAAGAAATCTTGTTTATTTAGATGAAGCCGTTTCTCAAAAAGTAGAAGAAGCAACTTCGGCAGATTTATCTTTTGCCGATAAATTAGGAGATGTAGCGCCATTTATAAAAAACGACATGCGTTTAATTTGGAGAAACAAAAGAACAAAAACGGTCTTTTTAATGTCGTTCTTATTTCTTTTTTATGGGTTGATTTTCTTCACTCAGAAATCGCTTAATGAAGTACCAGCAATGTTAATGTTTGCGTCGTTATTTATTACGGGTGGTTTTGCGTTAAATTATGGTCAGTTTATTCCTGCCTGGGACAGCGCACACTATAAGATGTTAATGAGTCAGAGTTTTAAATACAGAAAGTTCTTAGAGTCTAAATGGATTTTAATGGTGGTGATGACTTCCTTTTTATATTTATTAAGTTTCCCTTATTTATATTTCGGATTAGATATTTTCTTAATGATTACTGCTGGCGCAATATTTAACATCGGCTTTAATTCACTTTTCTTATTATACGCAGGTTCGTTTAATAGAAAAAGAATCGACTTAAATAAAAGTGGATTTGGAAACACACAAGGTACAAGTGCCACACAATTTCTAATTATTATTCCTCTAATGCTTTTGCCAATGTTACTTTTTTGGGTTTTCGACAAGTTTGTTGGCGGAAATTCTGGGTATATTGTTGTTGCAGCAATTGGTGTTATCGGCTTGCTTTGTAAAAAATATGCGCTCAATTTTATAGAGAAAAAGTATATAAAAAATAAATACGTTATGATTAACGCTTTTGGAAAAGAAGCATAGTTTCAACTTAAAAGAAAATACAATGATTACAATAGATACAATTTCAAAAAAATACGGGAAAACAGAAGTTTTAAATGTAGAAAAAGTAGCCATACCAACAGGCCAAAGTTTTGGTTTGGTAGGAAATAATGGTGCAGGAAAAACAACATTATTTAACATACTTTTAGATCTAATTAGACCAACAACAGGTTCGGTTACGAACAACAATATTGTAGTTAGCCAAAGTGAAGATTGGAAAAATTTTACAGGTTCTTTTATTGATGAATCTTTTCTGATAACCTATTTAACACCAGAAGAATATTTTGATTTTATAGGTGATTTAAGAGGAATGAACACAGCAGATGTTGCTAGTTTTATTGCTCAGTTTGAAGATTTCTTTAACGGAGAAATTATTGGAAAGAAGAAATATTTAAGAGATTTAAGTAAAGGAAATCAGAAAAAAGCAGGAATTGTGGCTGCTATGATGGGAAATCCGAAAGTTGTAATCTTAGATGAACCTTTTGCAAATCTAGACCCAACAACTCAAATTAGATTAAAACAAATCATTAAAAAACTAACAGAAAATAAAGAAGTTACTGTTTTAGTTTCGAGTCACGATTTAACACACGTAACCGAAGTTTGCGAGCGTATTGTGGTTTTAGATAAAGGGATTGTTGTAAAAGACATAAAAACATCCGAAGAAACTTTAAAAGAATTAGAAAGCTATTTTGCGTTGTAGGTAAATAATTGCCATTGGCAGGAACAAAGCAATCTCTCTATTAATTAGCGGTTGCCTTGTTTCTAGTAATGAACAAAGGTTTCATTTTAAAATAATAAGAGATAAAAAACACAATTATCACTCACTTTTCTCTCTATTCTTATTTTATCACTATTTTTACATGCTTACTTATACTATTTTCATAAGAAATTAGTTTGATATAAGAGTTTTTTAATTTATGAAACACATCAAAAAAATACTTCTTTTTACTGTTATTCTCTTAACAGCCTATGCTTGTAGCACCAAAAAAGATACTGTTCTTAGTAGAAATTACCATGCATTAACATCGCATTTTAATATTTTATTTAACGGTGAAGAAGCTTTTGAAAAAGGAATTGAAGCTATTAATCAAGGTTATAAAGACGATTGGTTTCAGCAATTACCCATAGAACCAATTGTCTTTGATGATCGTAAAATTGTGGCACCCACTTTTAAAAATAATGGTCCTGGAGCAGGTTTTGGAGGAGATGAAAACGAAGAAGCTACAAATAAACCATCTGGTCCTTTTGAAAAAGCAGAAGAAAAAGCAGTAAAAGCAATTCAGAGACATGGCATGAACATTAATGGTTTAGAGAGAAACCGTCAAATAGATGATGCTTATTTGTTGTTAGGAAAAGCACGTTATTATTCACAGCGTTTTGTTCCAGCAGTAGAGGCTTTTAATTACGTAATCGCAAACTACCCAGATGCAAATTTAATTGCAGAAACTAAAATTTGGCGTGCAAAAGCAAACATTAGAATGAATAATGAAGAATTTGCAATTGAAACCTTAAAACTTTTATTAGTAGTAAAAGATACTTTAGAAGTGGATTTACCAGACGAAATAAAGGAGCAAGCAAATACTGCTTTGGCAATGGCTTATATGCAGTCAGACAGTTTACAAAAAGCGAAAAACCACTTAACACGAGCTATTAGAACTCAAAAAAATAAAGCGCAAGCCGCAAGAAATATGTTTGTGCTGGGGCAGTTATATGCCAATGAGAATAAAAAAGATTCTGCAGCAATAGTGTTCAATCAATTAACAGCATTTAGAAAAGCGCCTTATAAATATAAAATTCACGCAAATATAGAATTGGCAAAAAATGCAGCGAATGATTCGCTTTCATCTAGTGTTTTAAAGAAATTATTAAAACTGATTAAAGATAGAGACAACAGACCTTATTTAGATCAATTGTATTATCAGGTTGGTGCTTTGCATGAGAAAAAAGATAGCATTTCACTAGCCTTAGAATATTACAATAAGTCTTTAAGAGCCGAATACGGAGAGGACAAACAAAAGAGTTTTACTTATGAGAACTTAGGTGATTTGTATTTTAAAAACGCAGCATACCAATTTGCAAGTAGTTATTATGACAGTGTTTTAAATGTTTCTAATGATACTTTAAGTTTGCGAGTTAGGCGCGTAAAAAGAAAATATAAAAACTTAGCTTCTTTAATTAAGTTTGAAGAGGTAGTTGCCGTAAATGATAGTATTGTTAGAATTGCATCTTTGTCTAAAACAGCCCAAGAGGCATTTTTTCAAAAGTATATAGAAGACTTAAAAAAGAAGGATGAAGAAGCTGCGCAGTTAAGATTAAATCAGATTTCTTTCGGCAGTACAACAGGTTTTTTACAATCGGCAAATAAAGGGAAATGGTATTTTTACAATACTCAAACGCTCGGTTTTGGTAAAACGGAATTTCAGAAAATTTGGGGAGATAGAAAGTTAGAAGATAATTGGCGTTGGTCTGCAAGTGAAACTTTTGGTGGTGTAGATAAAGATTCTGTAGCAATTGTTGTAAAAGATACCAGGTATGATTTGGCTAGTTATCTAGAAACTATTCCAACAGAAAAACAAAAAATAGATACTTTAAAGATTGATAGAAATCAGGCTTTATATGAATTAGGTTTAATTTATAAAGAGCAGTTTAAGAATCCGGGTTTAGCAATCAAAAGATTAGAAAGAGTAGCCGAATTAAACCCAAGAAAAGAATTAGTGCTTCCAATTAACTGGCATTTATACCAGGTTTATAAAGATTTAGGTGAAATAGAAAAAGCTACTATTTATAAAGATGTAATCCTTACAAAATATGCTACTACAGTTTTCGCTCAAATTATAAAAAATCCTGAGAAAAAATTTGAAGAAGATGAAAAGGTAAATGAGATCGAAGAAAGTTATAAGAAATTATACTATTTATATAAAAAAGGAGCGTACAAAGAAGTTTTAGTAAATATAAATAAAGCGTTACCAACAATTACCAACTCTAAACTAAAACCGAAATTCGAGCTTTTAAAAGCCTATGCAATTGGCAAATATTTAGATAAAGAAATTTATAAAGAAGCATTAGAATTTGTAGCAATTAACTATGGAAATACAGAAGAAGGGGAGAAAGCAAAGGAAATCTTAAAACAATTAAACAGATAGTTATGTTTAAAAATAAGGATAAGAAACAAGAAATGCAAAAAGGAAAACCTAGAACTATGGAAAGAAACGTTATTGCAAAAAACTCAACATTTGTAGGAGATATTACATCAGACGGAGACTTTAGAATTGATGGTGTTTTAGAAGGGATTTTAAAAACTAAAGGTAGAGTTATTATTGGTGTAGAAGGTTTAATTAAAGGGAATGTAGAATGTGCAAACGCAGATATAGAAGGTGCGTTTTCTGGCCAACTTTCTGTAGCAAACACATTAACAATAAAAGCGACTGCAAACATATCTGGAGACGTTGTTATAGGTAAACTATCTATAGAGCCAGGAGCAACATTTAATGCAACCTGTGCAATGAAAGGAGCTTTAAAAGAATTAAACAAAGCACATGAAACAAAAAAATACGCAGAAAAAACCGCTTAATAAAGCGATTCAACTTTCTGGAGCAGGTTTGCAAATGGGGTTGACTATTTATTTAGGTTTTCTATTAGGAGAATGGTTAGATAAAAAATTTACAACTACTTTTTTAACGGCAACAATTACTCTAATTGCTGTTTTCATAGCAACATATGCACTTATTAAACAAGCAAATAAAATAAATGATTAAAAGGGTTTTAAGCATACTTTTAGTTTTTATTGCCTTATATTTTGTTGGCGTGTTTATACATACCGAAATTTTAGAAAATATAGGAATAACTGTTCCTTTTTCCATAAAGAAATTGTACCAATTCCATGCAGGTTTTTCTATACTAGTTTGTATTAATATAGTACTCTTACATACTGTTAATAAGTTGCTAGAGCAACTAGGTTTTATATACTTAGGAACCATGTTAATAAAAATAGTGTTGTTTTCGGCAACCTTTTATCAAGCTATAATTAAAGGGGAAAACTTAGCAACAGCTGCAAAACTATCACTGTTAGTGCCGACATTTATTTTTTTATTAACAGAAGTGTTTTTTGTTGTGAAAATAATGAACAGAAAGCATTAAATTTTATTTTTAAAAAAAAGTTTGTACTTTTGAATTATTGCGTACCTTTGCGGCGAATTTAGAAAGCGTATTTTTACAATGAAGATTGCACAAAAAACAATCAGGTTTCTTACAATAGCAGTAATAGCGGTTATTACAAGTACAACTTTTGCATCAGAAGCAGACAGAAAAGACCATCCCCAAAAAGACGGTGGTCAAGTAAATACTCAAGCAGAAGTAAAGGCTTATATTAAACATCACCTTAAAGACTCTCACGACTTTACGTTTTTCTCGTATTCGACAGATTCAGGAGAAAGAAAGCACTTTGGGTTTTCTTTACCAGTAATTATTTGGTCAAGTGAAGGTTTGGTTGCTTTTATGTCATCAGAATTTCATCATAATGATGATGGTCATGTAATTGTAGAGAAGAAAGGATTAAAATTCGCGAAGATTCATAGCCAGATTTATGAAATAGATAAAGGAGCTACCGTTGTTTCTTTTGACGAAGCGCATCATGCAACAAATGCACACAAAACGCTAGATTTTTCAATTACTAAAAGCGTTGTAGGTATTTTATTTGCAGGTCTTTTAATGTTTTTAGGATTCTCTAGATTAGCAAAACAATACAAAACAAGAGAAGTGCCAAAAGGTTTCGGACGTGTTTTAGAACCTCTAGTTATTTACGTTAGAGACGAAATAGCAAGACCAAATATAGGCGAAAAGAAATATAAAAAGTTCATGAGCTTTTTATTAACGGTGTTTTTCTTTATTTGGATTTTGAACTTATTAGGCTTAACTCCATTAGGTTTTAATGTAACAGGGCAAATAGCAGTAACAGTTTGTTTGGCATTATTTACAATGGTAATTTACTTAACAAATGGTACTAGAGATTTTTGGGCACATACATTATGGATGCCAGGTGTACCTTATATTTTAAGACCAATATTAGCAATAATAGAATTGGCAGGTTTTATTTTAATTAAGCCATTCTCATTATTGGTGCGTTTGTTTGCAAATATTACAGCAGGTCACTTTGTAGTTATGAGTTTAATTGCATTAATGGTAACATTAAAAGAAGCATTCGGTCCCGTAGCATCTACAGGAATATCTTTAGCATTGGCTTTGTTTATCATGGTTATTGAAATTTTAGTAGCCTTTTTACAAGCATTTATTTTTACGATGTTATCATCGTTATTTATTGGGATGGCTGTTGAAGAACACGAGCATCATTAAAATCTTAACGAAAGTTGAGTATAGAAGAGAATTAGAATTTGTTTAATTAATATATTTAAAAATCAATTAGTATGTACAATTTAATTGGAGCAGGATTAATCGTAATCGGAGGAGGAATTGGATTAGGTCAAATCGGTGGTAAAGCAATGGAAAGTATTGCGCGTCAACCTGAAGCAGCTGGTAAAATTCAAACTGCAATGATCATCATTGGTGCCTTATTAGAAGGTTTAGCATTTGGTGCATTAATCTTAGGGAAATAGTAATTTCCTAAAAAAAGAACAAAAACACTTTTCTGTAACGGTTGGTTACAGAAGGTGTTTTTAAATTAAACAAAAAAACAATATAATTAGTTTATAGAATGGAAACTTTATTAAACGATTTTTCACCAGGGTTGTTCTTTATGCAACTTGTTATCTTAATAATTTTATTATTTTTGATGAAAAAATTTGCTTGGAAGCCAATTTTAAATTCATTAGAAGAAAGAGAAACAGGTATTGAAGATGCCTTAAAAGCTGCTGAAAATGCACGTAAAGAAATGCAGAATTTGCAAGCAGATAATGATAGGTTAATCAAAGAAGCTAGAGCAGAAAGAGATGCAATGATGAAGGAAGCTAGAGAAATTAAAGACAGTATAATTTCTGAAGCGAAAGAAGATGCAAAAGAAGTTACTTCTGCTTTAATAGAAAAAGCACAAGCATCTATTCAGCAAGAAAAGCAATCTGCACTGGCCGAAATTAAAAAGAGCGTTGCAGAATTGTCTATTGGTATTGCAGAAACTGTAATTAAGAAAGAATTATCTAATAAGAAAGATCAACTAGAATTAGTTGAAGGAATCTTAAAGGATGTTACTTTAAATTAAGCATAAATGAAAGACGGAAGAGCAGCATTACGTTACGCCAAAGCAATCTTAAATCTTGCAACAGACTCTAAGTCTGAATTTGCAGTTAATGATGATATGTCATTAATAGCTGCTACAATTGCAGAGAATAAAGATTTAGAGGTAATGTTAAGAAGCCCTATTGTTAAAGCAACAGACAAAATTAATGTTCTAAATGCATTGTTTGACGGTAAGGTAAATAACATTACATTAGGCATGTTTCACTTATTAAAAGACAATAAGAGAATTGCAATGTTAAAATCGATTGCTTTAAAATATGCAATTGTTTTTGATCACTTAAAGCACACACAAGTTGCCGTGGTAACTACAGCAGTTGCTTTAACTGAAGAGGTAGAGAAGTTAGTTTTAGATAAAATTGTAACTTTAACAGGTCTAAAAGCAAATTTAGAAAATGTTATAAATCCGGCTATTTTAGGAGGGTTTATTTTACGTGTTGGAGATGTGCAATATGACGCAAGTATCTCTAATTATTTAAACGAATTAAGAAAAGAATTTGACAATAGTCATTTCATTCCAAAAATTTAATTTTACATCAAATCATATAAGATGGCAAGTATTAAACCAGCTGAAGTTTCAGCAATTTTAAAGCAACAGTTAACAAATTTCGAAACGAAAGCTACTTTAAACGAAGTAGGAACTGTTTTACAAGTAGGTGATGGTATCGCACGTGTTTACGGTCTATCTAATGTTCAATATGGTGAGCTAGTACAATTCGAAGACGGATTAGAAGGTATCGTATTAAACTTAGAAGAAGACAACGTAGGTGTTGTATTATTAGGTGCATCAACTGCAATTAGAGAAGGTTCTACGGTAAAACGTACAGAAAGAATTGCTTCTTTAAAAACAGGTGAAGGAATTGTAGGACGTGTTGTAGATACTTTAGGGAATCCTATCGATGGTAAAGGACCGATTGAAGGAACTACTTATGAAATGCCTTTAGAGCGCAGAGCGCCAGGTGTTATCTATAGAGAGCCGGTTACAGAACCATTACAAACTGGTATTAAATCTATTGATGCAATGATTCCTGTTGGTAGAGGTCAACGTGAGTTAATCATTGGAGACAGACAAACAGGTAAATCTACCGTTGCTTTAGATACTATTTTAAATCAAAAAGAATTTTACGATGCTGGTGAAACAGTATATTGTATATATGTAGCTATCGGTCAGAAAGCTTCTACAGTTGCAGCAATTGCAAATATGTTAGAAGAAAAAGGCGCAATGGCGTATACTACAATCGTAGCAGCAAATGCATCAGATCCTGCAGCAATGCAAGTATATGCACCATTTGCTGGAGCTGCAATTGGAGAATTTTTTAGAGATACTGGTAGACCAGCCTTAATTGTTTTTGATGATTTATCTAAACAAGCAGTTGCATACCGTGAAATTTCTTTATTATTAAGAAGACCACCGGGGCGTGAAGCATATCCAGGAGATGTATTTTACTTACACTCAAGATTATTAGAAAGAGCTGCAAAAGTTATTAATGATGACAAGATAGCAAGTGAAATGAACGATTTACCAGATTCTATGAAAGGAATTGTAAAAGGTGGAGGTTCTTTAACTGCATTGCCAATTATTGAAACACAAGCAGGTGATGTATCAGCATACATTCCAACAAACGTAATTTCGATTACAGATGGTCAAATTTTCTTAGATGGAGATTTATTTAACTCTGGTGTTCGTCCAGCAATTAACGTAGGTATTTCTGTATCTCGTGTTGGTGGTAACGCTCAGATTAAAGCAATGAAAAAAGTATCTGGTACTTTAAAATTAGATCAAGCGCAGTATCGTGAACTAGAAGCGTTTGCTAAGTTTGGTTCAGATTTAGATGCTGCAACAATGAGTGTTATTTCTAAAGGACAACGTAATGTTGAAATTTTAAAACAAGCACAAAATGATCCTTTCTCTGTAGAAGATCAAATTGCAATTATCTATGCTGGTTCTAAGAACTTATTAAGAGATGTTCCTGTAAACCAAGTAAAGAAATTCGAAAAAGAATATATCGAATACTTAAACGCAAAACATAGAGATACTTTAGATGTATTGAAATCTGGTAAATTAACACCAGAAACTATTGCTGTCTTAGAAGCAGCAGCTGAAAAAATATCGAAGCATTTTGCTTAACATATAGTTGTGATTCCCGTGAAAGCGGGAATTTCAAAATTCCAATAGCATGGCAAACTTAAAAGAAATACGTAATAGAATTACTTCTATTAAATCAACAATGCAGATTACATCTGCCATGAAAATGGTATCTGCTGCAAAATTGAAAAAAGCACAAGATGCAATTACGGCAATGAGACCATATTCATCTAAACTAACTGAATTGTTGCAAAATTTAAGTGCAACTTCAGAAGGTGATGTTGGTGGAACCTATTCTAAAGAGAGAGAAATTTCTAAGGTTTTATTAGTGGTTATTACTTCTAATAGAGGTTTATGTGGAGGTTTTAATTCTTCTATCACTAAAACAACTGTAAGAACAATCGAAGAAAAATACAGTGATGTTGAAGTAGATTTATTTGCGATCGGTAAGAAAGGTGGTGATGTTTTGTCTAAACAATATAACATTGTTGCAACTAGAAATGATATTTTCGACGATTTAACTTTTGATAATGTAGCAGCAGTTGCAGAAAAGTTAATGGAACTATATGTTGATGGTACTTATGACAAAATAGAACTTGTTTACAATCAATTTAAGAATGCAGCAACACAATTGCCACAAGTAGAGCAATTTTTACCTATTAAACCTATTGAAGGTGGAGATGTAAATGCAGCTAATTCTGATTATATTTTTGAGCCTTCTAAAGAAGAAATTGTGGAAGCTTTGATTCCTAAATCTTTAAAAACTCAATTATATAAAGCATTAAGAGATAGTTTTGCTTCAGAACACGGAGCAAGAATGACTGCAATGCACAAAGCAACAGACAACGCAACCGATTTAAGAGACGATTTATTGTTGACTTATAACAAAGCACGTCAAGCAGCTATTACCAATGAAATTTTAGAAATTGTTGGTGGAGCAGAAGCTTTAAAAAATTAAGTTATATAAAATTTATAATATTTAAAAAGACTGGTTTATTCCAGTCTTTTTTTTTGCATCCATTTTAAAAAAAAAATTGTTGCTTCATTCGTTTTAGCACAAGAACTTATTCTTAACAAAAGAAGCGGGTATTAAAATGTATTCTCCACACTGTACGCTTCGTTTAGAGAAGCTAGGTGTTTAAAAACAACCTATTGTAAAAACAGTAGAATGAAGTTGAATAGCACTGAGCTTAACGGTAATTTTTTATTTGTAAAATTTAAAATAATTCCTCTACTTCCATTAGATTGAAATTTACAAGATGATATTTATAAATTGAATTTAATTCCTTGTTCTAAAGACAACTCATCAGAATAACTAATAGTATTTTTATGTTTCCTAACGTATATGTCAAGCATCAGGTCTAGAATTTACATTCATTACTAGTTTCTTTTTCCAAGGATGTTAAAGCATTGCTTTGGTTAAATGATTCATCCCTTTTGGATACACTTTTTCCAATTCAGACGTTTTCATTTTAATCATATTTACATTTAGTGAAATAGCTGTAAGTGGTGTGTTTGTAGAATCGCGTTGTACATTTATAATGGCAGCTACAATATCCATACCCTTAATTACTTTCCCGAAAATGGTATAATCACCATCTAACCTACTTAAACCTTCTTTATTATGAACAATGTAAAACTGACATCTAGCAGAAAGTTTTTTCGGGTTGTCATCTCTACCAGCACCTACAGCACCATATTCATGAACTAATTTATCATTAAATTCTGGTTCTAATAAATACTCAGGGTCTGTAAAACCTTCAGGTGTATCTGGGCACCCGCCTTGAGCAACGAAATTTGGAATTACACGATTAAATGTATAATTTTCCCAATAGCCATCATTTGCTAATTGTGTAAAACTTGCTTTGTGATTTGGTGTTTCATCATGTAACCAAATTAGAATTTCTCCTTTTGGCGTTATAATCTGACCGACATCGTATGTTTTTTCTGATTTACATGATAACATGCCTAGCATAATAAATAAGTAAATAATTTTTTTCATAAATAATTTATTTTTGTGCACATAAAAATAGACATAATACTTTAATTACCTTCTTCAAACAAAAAAACCACCTCAATTGAGATGGTTTTTATTGTTAAATAATAAGAATCAGTTTACAAATCGAACTTTATTCCTTGTGCTAAAGGCAACTCATCAGAATAATTAATAGTATTTGTTTGTCTTCTCATGTATACTTTCCAAGCATCTGAACCAGATTCACGGCCACCACCAGTTTCTTTTTCACCACCAAAAGCACCACCAATTTCTGCCCCAGAAGTACCAATATTTACATTTGCGATACCACAATCTGAACCAGCATAAGACAAGAACTTCTCAGCTTCTTTTAATTCATTGGTCATAATAGCAGATGATAAACCTTGCGCAACACCATTTTGTTGTTGAATAGCATTTTCTACTTCACCAGAATATTTCATTAAGTATAAAATAGGCGCAAAAGTTTCGTGTTGCACAATTTCAAAATGATTTTCAGCTTCAATAATTGCTGGTTTAACGTAACAACCACTTTCGTAGCCTTTTCCTTCTAGAACACCACCTTCAACTAACACATTTCCACCTTCAGATTTCGCTTTTTCAATAGCAGCTAAATACGTATTTACAGAGTCTTTATCTATTAATGGCCCTACATGGTTGCTTTCGTCTAAAGGGTTTCCAATTTTAATTTGTCCGTAAGCACCAACAATTGCATCTCTTACTTTATCATACACAGATTCGTGAATAATAAGTCTTCTTGTAGAAGTACAACGTTGTCCGCATGTTCCAACAGCACCAAAAACAGCGCCAGGAACCACTACTTTTAAATCTGCAGTTGGCGTAATAATAATAGCGTTATTTCCTCCTAACTCTAACAAAGATTTTCCGAAACGTTGCGCAACAGTTGCACCAACAATTCTACCCATTTTGGTAGAACCCGTTGCAGAAACTAACGGAATACGAGTATCACTCGTCATCATTTCACCAACTTTGTAATCTCCGTTTATAATACTAGAAATTCCTTCTGGTAAGTTGTTTTCTTTTATAACTTCGGCAATAATATTCTGACAAGCAACAGTGCATAAAGGTGCTTTTTCAGAACCTTTCCAAACACACACATCACCACAAATCCATGCTAATGAGGTGTTCCAAGCCCAAACAGCAACAGGAAAATTAAATGCAGAGATAATACCAACCACACCAATCGGGTGCCACTGCTCTCTCATTACATGTCCTGGGCGTTCAGACGGTATTGTTTGGCCGTTTAACTGTCTAGACAAACCAACTGCAAAATCGCAGATGTCTATCATTTCTTGTACTTCACCCAAACCTTCTTGGTAACTTTTGCCCATTTCATAAGAAACCAATTTACCAAGTGCTTCTTTTTTTTCTCTTAATTTATTACCAAACTGACGTACAATTTCTCCTCTTTGTGGAGCAGGCATATCTCTAAATGATAAAAAAGCTTTTGTTGCTGCTTCCATCACTTTTTCATAGTCTTCTTTTGTAGTAGATTTTACTTTTCCAATGAGCTTTCCATCAACAGGAGAGTAACTTTCTAGGACTTCTCCATTAGAAAAATTATTAGAACCTGTAGAAGTTCCGTTATTTATGTCTTTTAAATCGAGTTCTTGTAATGCTTCTTTTATTCCAAAGTCTGTCATTTTGTAGTTCCGTTTAAGTTGTTTAATTTAGAAGTTCGAATTTACGAATTATTTTACATATAAATAAATTAAACAAAAAACATAATTATTGTTTAATTTTAAACACAAAGTTATGAAGCAATTATTTTTAACGACAGTAGTATTATTAATTTTTTTAGGATGTAAAAATGACGTAGCATCCTCTTCCGAAGAAAAAAAAGCACCTACAAAATAAAATGAATTTGCAATTATAATTCATGGAGGCGCAGGAACTATTTTAAAGAAAAACTTATCCGAAGAAAAAGAAAAAGCATACAAAATAAAATTAGAAGAAGCAATTAGAACTGGTTATAGCATTCTTAAAAACGGAGGAACAAGTCAAGAAGCAGTTGTTAAAACGATACAGGTAATGGAAGCATCTCCGTTATTTAATGCAGGAAAAGGCGCTGTTTTTACCCATGAGGAAACCAACGAATTAGATGCTTCTTTTATGGATGGTAAAACTTTAAATGCTGGTGCAGTTGCTGGTGTAAAAAATGTAAAAAGTCCGATTGAATTGGCTGTGAAAATTATGACAGATTCAGATCATGTGATGCTTTCAGGAGAAGGAGCATCTATATTTGCAAAAGAAAAAGGTTTAGAAATTGTTGACCCTAGTTATTTTTATACAGAAAAACGATTTCAATCGCTTCAAAGAATAAAAAATAAAACAACAACGGCATTAGATCACGACGATAAAAAAGCTGCTTTTTATGATGCAGATATTAAGAATGCAAAATTTGGTACCGTTGGTTGTGTTGCCCTAGATAAAGAAGGAAATATTGCTGCAGGAACCTCTACTGGTGGAATGACAAATAAACGTTGGGGAAGAATTGGTGATGCGCCAATTATTGGTTCTGGTACGTATGCAAATAATTTAACTTGCGGAGTTTCCTCTACAGGCTGGGGAGAATATTTTATTAGAAGTCAAGTAGCGTATGATATTTCTGCTCAAATGGAATATCAACAAAAAACGCTAAAGGAGGCTACAAAAGATGTGATTCAGAATAAGTTAACAAAACTTGGTGGTACGGGCGGCGTTGTTGCTTTAGACAAAAACGGAAACATGTCTTTTGAGTTTAATACCGCTGGAATGTACCGAGCTTCTATGAATGATAAGGGTGATTTAGTTGTAAAAATCTACAAAGAATAAGCTAACCATTCTTTAGGGATTGGCTTTAAATCTAAATATTTAACTTCAGATTTTATCTTTTTACTAAAACCTAAGCGAGATATTTTTGGTACAGATAAATGAATATTGTTTTTCTTATTGATGAGTACCAAAGCTTCTCTTATAGTTCTTTTAGAGCATAAGACTAAGCTATTCATCATTGCGTTCGATTCCTCTTTTAGATCGTAGAAATCTACAAAAAAAGAAGGTTTATTATCTTTGTAAATAATCCACTGTGAATTCTTCTTTACCGGAAGCTCTAAAATCTCTTTTGTACCGCTTAAAGTTCTGTAAGTTGTTGCAAGTAGTTCCATTGTTCTTTTTATTTTTATAACGCCTTGTTAACCATAAATCAAAAAGTAAGCCAATTTATACAAAAGCTTTTTTGATCATTCATAAATACGATTAATGGTATTTAGAAATCGTTAATTGGTCATCTTATAAAGATTAGTTCGGTTTAAAATTTATAATTTATTCCTGTATAAATACCAATAAAATAAGGTTTAAATCCGTTTGCATTTTTACTGTACGTATTTAGCTGCGTCTTAAACATTGGGTTTAAATGTAATGCCCAGTTTTTATCTAGTTTATAATTAAAATCGAATCCTAAATTTCCACTAAAATTAAGATTGTTTAAATTATCTGCTTTACCGGTTCTAGAAAGCGCCCCAGCATTTAGGTTTACAGAATTTTTGTTCAGAAAAAGAGAGCTAAATCCTGCTACTATTTCTGTTTTTAACCTTTTACTTTCTAATAAGTTGTATTTTATTTCTACAGGAATTTCTAAATACCCATACTCTTGCGCTAAGTTTCCGTCTAAACTTACTGCGTTTATAGAAAGTTTATTTAAGTCGAAATTTGCAGAAGAAGTACCGTTTAAAGAATAATTGTCTCCAGAATTAAAAACAACATTAGAAGTACTAGAAACAGTAGAAGCAACAGCAATTTGATTATTAGAAAACTGAATTTCTTGTAAGTGAAAACCTGATTGGACAGACCATTTTTTATTGAGTTGATACCCAATTTGTACGCCGTAAGAATAAGAATTATTCCCTTTCGTAGAATTTTTTAAGTCTTTATTTAAGGGAGAAGAGTTAGAAAAAGAATTGGAGCTTAGAACAGCAACAACGGGTGTAACTGTCCATGATTTTTTAGTGCTATTTTCTTTCTCTTCAACATCGTTTTCAACAGCCATTAAAACAGCTTTTTTAGTATTTTTAACCTCCTTATTGTTTTTATTGATAGCAGTTGTTTTCTTGGTTACAACTGTTTTTTCTTGAACAGCAATTATTTCTTTTTTGTTCAATTTTAAGGATTCATCAATTCTTTGATCAGTTAATAAAAAGGTCTTCAGGTCATTTTTACCAGCGGTATCTTTGATTTCTTCTTCGCTATTATTTAGAATTCTGTCTGCAATTACTATTCTTTTTTTCTGAAGAACAGGCTTCTTTTTTGGGACTTTATTTTCTTCAACAATTATAATTTTCTCTTTTGTGACATAAGGAGCTGTTTTTATCGTATTAACATCTTCTGTATTCATTTCTGGAGCTACAATAATTATGGGTTGCTCATTTGTATCGGTTGCAACATTCTCTGAAAAAGGGAATATAAAGAGACCAACAACTAAAATTGCTGCAATTCCGCTAGAAAACCACCATATTGGTAATACCCTACGCTTTTTGGTTTTTAGGTTAGATGCAACATTATTCCACACTTTATCAGTTGGAGTTGCCTCCAAATTTTTAAGTTTTTCTTGAAATAAGTGGTCTATATTTTTATTTTCCATCAGTTATGCATTTTGTTCTTTTTGTTGATGAATTTCTAGTTGATTCTTTAAGATCTTTCTTGCTCTAGATAAGTTAGATTTAGAGGTTCCTTCAGAGATTTTCAATAAAGAAGCAATTTCTTTATGAGCGTAATTATCTAAAACATACAGGTTAAAAACCAAACGATACCTGTCTGGTAATTGTTGAATTAATTGCAGTAAAAAATGGACCTCTAGGTTTTCGTTATCAAAATCTACTTCATCAATGCTGTCTTGGTCTAAAACTTCCTCTACAATTTCTAAACGAGTAGTTGTTCTGTACTTTTGTAATGCAGTATTTATGGTTATTCGTTTTAACCAACCTTCAAAGGAACCCTTATTTTTATACTGTTTAATTTTATCAAAAATTACAATAAAACTGTCTTGTAAGGTGTCTTCTGCGTCTTGGTAGTTTTTAGAATATTTTAAGCAAACAACAAAAAGTTTATCAACATATAATTGATAAACTTTAGATTGTGCTTCCAACTTTTGTTGGCAACATTGCTGTATGAGTTTTTCTAGTTTGATGTTGCTAATTTACAGGAATTATAACTTCGTCAAAAATACTTACGTCATCAGCATCTTTCCCTTTAAAAAACTTAAAAATATAGTCTTCTTTTTGATTTGCTTCTACTACAAAAGAATATTCTTCTTGTTTTGCAACTTCTGCGCAAGCACCATCTAAGGTAACCAATGCGGTAACGGCAACAACTCTTGTCGTGTCTTCTGGTTGGTAATATAAATGATTGAAAGAGTAGCAATCATTTAGCAACGTGTACTTAATTTTAATGGTGTCTTTTTCACCAAAAGTAAAACTATCTGGAGTTTCTGCACTGTCAACTTTTAAAAATTCATATTTATAATTAGGTTCGTCATTGTTTAAACAAGAAGATAATACAAGGATTCCAATTAATAATAATACTATTTTTTTCATAATTTAAGGTTTAATAATTAATGTTTAAGGTTCATTTAATTCGGTAAATTTTCTGATTTTTTTTCAATTTTAGAAATTACTTTTAATAAAGTATATGCTATTGAAGAACTGTCTTGAGGCGGGTTTTCAACTTCTTTTTCAGAAATTAGTAACTCATATTCAAAACCTTCTTCATGCTCAAATCCGATAATAGTGCTGTAAAAGTACTGCCAATCTTGGGTGTCTTTTTCTTTTATAAGGTAGCATTTTTGAGGACCAATACCTTGGCAATCTACTTTTGAAGAAGCCACAACATAGTTTTTTTCTTGTACTAAAAGATCCTCTGAATCTTTACAAGAAGAGACTAAAATAAAAAAGGCAAATAATAAGATATTAAATATTGGTTTCATAATTTATCTTTTAAAAATGTAAGCGATATCGTCAAATGCAATTCCGTAATCTATTTTTAAACCCTCTTCGGTAAAATATATAGTTCCTTTTCTACCATCAACAATTAGAAATTGAGTATTATCTTCTTCAAAAATCTCAAATGAATAAACGCCACCTTGGTTGTTTGTAAAACTAGGAACCGCTAATGTTGTAAATACATCTGAGGTATTTATAATGGTAACTGTGTTATTCTCTGTATCAAACTCCCAAGTAAAATTACCTTTTTCATAGCTTTTAGGTTGAGAGAAACCACCAATTATTTCTGTCACATTCCATATACCTGCAATTGTATCTTTGCTCGAATTATTATTATTTTTACAACTGATAAAAAATATAATGAGTGTAAAAACATAAAAAAGCTTAGAATGAAACTTCATAAACCTGGTTCTTTCTTAGAAGATGCAAAAAGTTTGAAAAGGTTGCGTTAAATAATTCTATTTTTGCAAAAGTATATGGAAAACAATATTTTTAACATACAAAACGAACAAGAATTTACAGAAGTTGCTTTGGCAGTTTTTAAACATCAATTTAAGAACAATAAGGTCTATAGATCTTTTTGCGATTTACTGTATATTCATCCATCAGAAGTAAAAACGATTCAAGAAATTCCGTTTTTACCAATTCAGTTTTTTAAAAGCAGAGAAGTTGTTGCTAGTGTAGATGAAGTTGAAGAAGTTTTTACAAGTTCTGGTACTACGGGAAGCGTAACCAGTAAACATCTTGTAACGGATATTAATCTTTATAAAGAAAGCTACTTAAAAGGATTTGCTCATTTTTACGGAAACATAGAAGCCTATACTGTGTTGGCTTTGTTACCCAATTATTTAGAACGAAAAGGCTCTTCTTTGGTTTATATGGTAGATGATTTAATTCGGAAATCTAACAACATAGAAAGCGGATTTTATCTCGATAATCTTAATGAATTGGCTAAAAAGTTAATAGAATTAGATAAAAATGGACAAAAAACACTCTTAATAGGAGTTTCTTTTGCGTTATTAGATTTGATTGAAATGCAACAATTCAAACTTAAGAACACCATTATCATGGAAACTGGTGGTATGAAAGGAAGAAGAAAAGAATTGGTTAGAGAAGAATTACATACTGTTTTACAAGACGGATTTGGAGTTGCTAAAATTCATTCAGAATACGGGATGACAGAATTATTAAGTCAGGGGTATTCAAAAGGGAACGGTATTTTTAATACACCACCTTGGATGAGAATTTTAACACGAGATACCGAAGATGCGTTAACCATGAATCCTTTAGAAAAAAATGGAGGCATTAATGTAATCGATCTGGCAAATTACAATTCATGTTCTTTTATTGCAACACAAGATTTAGGCAAAGTTCATGAGAACGGTACTTTTGAAATTATTGGGCGTTTTGATAATTCGGATATTAGAGGTTGTAATTTGATGGTCTTATAAATAAAAAATAATGATGAAGTTTAAATTATTTCAGGAGTTTAAAGAGTTTGCTGTAAAAGGAAACATGATCGATATTGCCATTGGGGTAATCATTGGTACTGCATTTAACAAAGTTGTAAATGTATTGGTAAAAGAGGTGTTAATGCCGCCTTTATCTTTTATGACCGATGGCGCTAATTGGGAAAACAAGAAAATTATTTTACGAGAAGCAATTCTAATTGATGGAAAAACGAATCTAGAAGAAATTGCGATTGGCTATGGAAAACTAATAGAAGCGGGTGTCGATTTTTTAGTAATTGCTTTTACTGTCTTTATTGTTGTAAAACTGATGAACTCTATGAAGAAGAAAGCAGACGATCCTAAAAATAAAACAGTTGCTACACCTAAAAACATCGAGTTAATGAACAAAACCAATGAACTTTTAGAAAAGCAAAATGAATATTTAATGAAGGTTTTGGGCGATAAAAAATAGTTTTATTAGTATTTACAAATACAAGAAAAGCTAGTTATTATTTAACTAGCATTTCTGTTTTTTTATATTTTATTAAAGTAATATTTACTTCTTCAAAAAATCTAATAGTAGTTTATTTAACTCTTCTTTGTGCGTTATATTTAAACCATGAGGCGCCTCTTTTATAACTTCTAAAGTGCTTCCTTTTATCCCCTTTACGGCTTGTTTAGCAGAAGTTTCAATAGGAACTGTGCCATCTGCATCACCATGAATTATTAATGTTGGTACGTTTATATTTTTCAATTCTGATCTAAAATCTGTATGCATCCATGCTTTTGCAGTTTCAATAGTTGCTCTAGGCGACGCGTGAGATGCAACAATAAAATCATAATCTAATTGTGCTTGACTTACCCTATCTTTATTTTCTTCATAATTATAAAATCCTTTTGAAAACTCTTTTAAGAAACCAACACGATCATTTTCTAATGCAGCTATAATTCCGTTTAGATCTTTCTCCGGGACACCTTCTGGGTTGTCCTCTTTTTCCTTTACTATAGGAATAATACTACTTATCAAGACCGCTTTTGCGATGTTTTTATTTCCGAAATCTGTAAAATAACGAACTACTTCTCCACCACCCATGGAGAATCCTACTAAAACGGCATCTCTTAGTTCTAATTGTTTTATCAACTGATTCAAATCGCTAGTAAGTGATGAGTAGTCATAGTTGTTCCATGGAGAAGATGAAATTCCGAATCCTCGTCTGTCGTAAGAAATACATCGGTAACCAGCCTCTACAATTTTCCAGACTTGTTGTTCCCAAGATTTTCTACTTAGTGGCCAACCGTGAATTAATATAACAGGTTGCCCAGTTCCGTAATCTTCATAAAAAATATCTACGGGCTCTTTTTGTGTATTGTTTGTTATAAATGCCATCTTTCTTTAATTTTTAAATTCATTTAAAGATACGTTGATTTAAACGCAAGCCTTAACTGATTCCGATGAATGATTGGCTAAAACAAAATATTTTTATTTGTTATTAAAGTCGCTTTTCAAGAATTACTATAAGAGAATGCTTTTAAAGACAAATAGATAAAAAAAGGTTAAACATTTTTTTATTACTAACCGATTGTTTAGTTTTGCACTGTAATTAGAAATAATGGCCAGAAAAAAAGAATATAATGAAGAGGAAGTAGTTGAGAAAGCGATGCAGCTGTTTTGGCGAAATGGCTATGAAGCAACGTCTATGCAAATGCTTGAAAAAGAAATGGGCATTAACAAATTTTCTATCTATGCTAGTTTTGGTAATAAACAGGGGCTTTTTCTAGAAAGCTTAAAATGTTACAAAGCAAGAGTGAATGTTATTCTAGCAAAGTTTAAAAAAGCATCCAGTGGCGTTGAAGATATTAAGCAGTTTTTCTACGATTCTTTGGATATAGATTATAAAGGAAGCGCTCAGAAAGGTTGTTTTGTAACGAATACGTACAATGAATTTTCAGAAAGAGAAGACGTATTAATTAAAGAAGAGATGGCACATTTTATGGATGAACTTAAAAATTTACTCATAGAAAAGTTACAAATGAATACCGCCAAAGATGAAGAAACGATTCTAAAACAAGCCAATTTTCTATTACTTGCAAAACATGGTTTAGCTGCTGCTGCAAGAGTGAATACTCAGAAAGAAATAGAAGATTACATAGAAATGACCTTTCTAAATATATAAACATTTTTTTTACTAAATAACTAAACGATTGTTTAGTTAAAGTGAATCTAAATATTAAATTTAAAAATAAAATGATGACAACTTTAAAAATTTATAATAACGAAACTGCACCAGAAGAAAGTAAAGTATTATTAGATAAATCTCAAAAAGCGTACGGAATGATCCCTGGTTTACATGGTGTTCTTGCCGGTTCTCCTCAACTTTTAGATGCGTACCAAATATTACATGAGTTATTTACAAATACATCTTTTAACGAAGAAGAGCTAACAGTTGTATGGCAAGCAATAAATGTAGAACATGCTTGTCATTATTGTGTGCCTGCACATACGGGTATTGCAAAAATGATGAAAGTAGACGATACTATTACAGAAGCGTTACGTACTGAAGCGCCACTAAAAAATCCAAAATTAGAAGCTTTACGCACCATGGCATTAACAATTGTTCGCAATCGTGGTAACGTGACACAAGACGACTTAAATGCATTTTACGCAGCAGGTTATGAAGAAAAACAAGTCTTAGAGATTATCTTAGGATTGTCTCAAAAAGTGATAAGTAATTATACAAATCATATTGCAAATACACCTGTAGATTCAGCTTTTCAAGCTTTTGCATGGAAAAAATAAGTTGCTTATATTCAATTTGAATAAAAACAAACCTTCCGTTATTCATACGGAAGGTTTATAAAACATATACTGATGATTAAAGTATCCGTAATGTATCCTAACGGTAAAGATGTCCAGTTTGATGTAGCTTATTATAAAAATAGTCATTTACCAATGATTGTAAATGCTTTAGGCGATGCGCTTAAAAATCTAGAATTAGACTTAGGAATTGGAAGTAGAGTTCCAGGGGAATTGGCACCTTATGTTGCCATCGAACATTTAAAATTTGATGATGTTGCTTCTTTTTAAGCCGCATTTGGTCCGCATGCAGAAACATTTGCTGCAGATGTAAAAAATTACACCAATGTACAAGGAGAACTTCAAATTAGTGAATTAATAACATTTTAAAGATGAAAAATAACAGTAAATCCATAGAAACAAGAAGACCTAAAGTTTTATTCTTTGATGTAAACGAAACACTTTTAGACCTCACACCAATGAAAAAAAAAGTTGGTGAAGTTTTAGAAGGGAAAGAAGAACTACTCTCTTTGTGGTTTACAACAATGTTGCATTATTCTTTAGTAACTTCTGCAAGCGGACACTATAAACCTTTCGGACATATTGGTGCTGCTGCTTTGCAAATGGTTGCTGCAAATAATAACATTACAATATCAGAAGAAAAAGCACGTAAGGTTATTGCAGAATCTATGCAAAACTTACCTCCGCACCCAGAAGTAAAAGAAGCCTTAACGCAATTAAGAAAAGAAGGCTATAAATTAGTTGCGTTTACCAATTCATCAAACGAAGGGTTAAAAAAACAATTTGAAAATGCAGAATTAACAACTTATTTTGAGGAAAGATTAAGTGTGGAAGATGCTGGTAAATTTAAACCTTTTACAGATACGTATGCTTGGGGAGCACGTAAAATGGGCGTTAAATTAGAAGAATGTATGTTAATTGCAGCACATGGTTGGGATGTTGCAGGCGCACTTTGGGCAGGTTGGAGAGCTGCTTTTGTAAGCAGACCTGGACAACAAATTTTTCCGTTAGCACCAAAAACAGAAATTGTGGCAACAGATTTGAAAAAAGTAGCAAAGATTCTTATTAGCTATAAATAACTTTATAAAAACAGAATAATTAAAAAATGAAAGAAAAATTAAAAATAGACATCGTATCAGATGTTGTGTGTCCATGGTGTACCATTGGATATAAACGTTTAGAAAAAGCAATTGTAGAACTTGGCGTAGAAGACCAAGTAGAAATTGAATGGCAACCTTTTGAGTTGAACCCCAATATGCCTGCAGAAGGTCAGAATGTAAATGAACATATTACAGAAAAATATGGATCTACTTTAGAGCAACAAAAGGCATCAAAACAAAATATGACTGAAGTTGGAGAAGAACTTGGTTTTAAATTCGATTATTTCGATGAGATGCGCATGGTAAACACATTCGAAGCGTATGTTTTATTAGAATACGCGAAAGATTTTGGGAAACAAACGGAATTAAAAATGTGTTTTACAACGGCATTTTTTAGTGAACGGAAAGATGTTTCAAAAAGAGATGTTTTAAAACAAGCCTTATTAGCTGTTGGTTTAAATGCTGAAGAGGGTTTGGGAAAGTTAGACAATGAAGAAGCTAGAAACGAAGTAAGAACAAAACAAGATTATTGGAAAAGTTTAGGCGTAAGCTCTGTACCAACCGTTGTTTTTAACAGAAAAAGTGCGGTAACTGGTGTGCAACCTGTAGCTACTTTTAAACAAGTACTTACCGAATTACTTGCGGAATAAAAGCGATATTAGCATAAAATTATAGCAATGCAAAATAAAATGATAGGCATCGTGGGGGGCGTTGGTAGCTACGCAGGAATCGATTTAATAAAGAAGGTATACGATCTTACTGAGGCAAAATCAGACCAAGAACATTTGCCAGTTTCTATGCTGTCTGTGCCACATAAAATACTAGATCGTACGAAATATCTTTTAGGTGAAACAGACGTAAACCCAGGGATTGCGATAGCAGAAATTATAGCTTCGCTAATTGCAAGTGGTTCTAGTATTATTGGTATTCCTTGTAATACAGCACACGCAAGACCAATTTTAAGTTTAATAGAAAAAAGCATACCAGAATCTTGTGTGCTGGTTAACCTTATCGAAGAGGTGGGTTTACATATTTCTACCAAGTACCCAAAAATTACAAAAGTGGGGGTTTTAGGAACTACTGGTACTATTTTAGCGAAGGTGTATCCAGAAGTTTTAGCTAAATATAATATAGAAGTGATACAACCATCAGAAGATATTCAAGATTTATTTGTGCATCCTTCAATTTACGATACAAGTTACGGTATTAAAGCTTTTTCTAATCCGGTAAACGAAAAAGCAAAAGAAAACTTAAGTATGGCGGCAACTTATTTATCTAGAAAAGGAGCGCAAGCTGTAATTTTGGGATGTACAGAGATTCCGCTTGCAATACAGTATGAAAAAATAGAGGATAGCTTAATTATTGATGCGACTACCGTTCTTGCAAGTGCATTAATAAGAGAATCTAAAAAAATGGATGAGGCTCATAGTTAAAAACAGAAAAGTAAATATAGAAACTAAAAGAACATGCTTAACCTTCTAAAGATAAGTAATAGTTTCTTTTATTTTTGATGTTAGAAAGGGCAAATATAAAACGAGTGTTGTGATCTGTAATTTATAAGAAACTTCATCGACCAATGAAAAAACAAACTTGATGAAAAATATATGTATAGTTTTATTTCTAACAATTTCAACAACTTTTTTTGCACAAGACTACAACCTTAAAAAGGGATACGTAGCAGAAGGTTATGATGTTGTTGAATATTTTAATAACAATGCAGAAAATGGAGATGAGGAGTTTAGCATAGCATATGATGGAGTAAAATTTAAATTTATATCCGCAGAAAATTTAGCGAAATTTAAAAAGAATCCAGCAAAATATTCACCTCAATATGGTGGGTTTTGTGCGTATGCAATCGGTAAAGGAGCAGGAAGAGTTTCTATAAACCCTAAAACTTATGAAATTCGTGATGGTAAATTATATCTTTTCTACAATTCTTGGCTTAACAATACTCTAAAAGATTGGAAAGAAGAAAACCCAGAAAAATTACAAAATAAAGCAGATGAAAACTGGCTAAAAATTAAAGACAATTAAAAGCAAGCTTGAGAGCGTTTGTAAATATTGGGGTTATAAAAAAAGAGCTGAATTCATTCAGCTCTTTTTTTATAAAATTCAGTTTTCATTATGCTGTCCCAGAATGTAAAATACAATCCGTAATTATAATTAAATTTTCGGTGATGAAAATCGTGATGCGTAGCACCAATAACTCTTTTTTTAAACCAATCACCCAATTTTCCTGAAGGATAAATTTCTACACCAGCATGATTTATAGTTGCAGAAACCGTCATGATTAACAAGGTAGCTAACAAGGCATAAAAATGGATTGGTAAAATTAAAATAATAATTGGTAAAAATAAGGCTTGTATAATAGTTTCTAAAGGATGGAAAGAAAAAGCAGTAAAGACAGAAGTGTGTATGCTTTTATGATGCACCAAATGAAAATATTTATAGACTTTAGGAAGGTGCATCCATCTATGCGCCCAATAATAATAAGTGTCTTGTGCAAACAGAAAAATAAAAATACTTAAAGGAATATACCAAATGGAGTTTTTTGAAGTTTCAACATAAATAGTAGAATATCCGTTTACGTATAAATAATACATCAGTACACCCACGGCGGCAAAAATAACGCCACTAATGGCAGACCAAAATATTTCTGTTTTAATTTGCTTTTTCTTAGGTTTTCTACGGTTTATGATTCTATTTGTAATTTTATTTTTCAACAAAATGAAAAACAAACTATAATAAACCGTAGAAAAAACTAAATATCTAAAAAAAATGATAACAGTTAATAACAGAAATAATATAATTACAACTGCAATATTACTAAAATCTAAATCTTCAAAAATAGTAAACATTTAAAGTGGGTTATGCTACAACCAATAAATAGTACGTCTTTTTACCACGTTGTAATAACACGTATTTATTAGCAATTAAATCTTCTTTAGAAATGATGTAATCTTCCTTTATTTTTTCTTTATTTACAGAAATTGCATTTTCTTTTAAAGCTCTTCTGGCATCTCCATTAGAACCTAAAAAGTTTGTTTTTGCAGCCAAAGCACCAATCATATCTAAACCTTCTTCTATATCTTTAGTAGAAACGGTAGCTTGTGGTACACCATCAAAAACATCTAAAAATGTTTGTTCATCTAAAGACTTTAAATCTGAAGCTGTAGATTTCCCAAATAAAATAGCAGACGCTTTTAAAGCATTTTCATACGCCTCTTTACCATGTGTTAAAATAGTAACCTCTTCTCCTAGTTTCTTTTGTAACAAGCGTAAATGCGGATTCTCTTTATGTGCTGCAATTAAACTCTCTATAGTTTCTTTGTCTAAAAATGTAAACTTTTTAATAAAGTTTTCTGCATCTTCATCCGAAGAATTCAACCAATATTGGTAATATTTATATGGCGAAGTTCTATCTGTATTTAACCAAACATTTCCTCCTTCTGTTTTTCCAAACTTTGTTCCGTCTGCTTTTGTAACCAAAGGAACCGTAATAGCATAGGCTTTTCCTTGTGCTTTTCTACGAATTAATTCTGTACCCGTGGTAATGTTTCCCCATTGATCTGAGCCCCCCATTTGTAGCATACAATTTTTCTCTTTGTATAAGTGATAAAAATCGTATCCTTGAAATAATTGGTAGGTAAATTCGGTAAAACTCATACCAACGGCAGATTCTGAGTTCAAACGTTTTTTTACAGAATCTTTAGCCATCATGTAGTTTACAGTAATGTGTTTTCCTGTGTCTCTAACAAAATCGATTAATGAAATATCTTTCATCCAATCGTAATTGTTTACCAATTCTGCTTTGTTTTCTGCCGAAGCATCAAAATCTAAAAAACGTTCTAAATTTTCTCTAACACCAGCTACATTTTTAGCCAAAGTTGCTTCGTCTAACAAATTACGTTCTGCAGATTTTCCAGAAGGATCTCCAACCATACCAGTTGCACCACCAATTAAAGCAATAGGATTATGACCTGCATTCTGAAAGTGTTTCAAAATAAAAATTTGCACCAAGCTACCAATATGTAGAGAGTCTGCAGTTGGGTCGAAACCAATATATCCCGCAGTTTTATTTTTTAATAAATACTCTTCTGTATCTGGCATAATATCATGTAATAATCCACGCCAGCGTAATTCTTCAACAAAATTTTTCATTATTAGTCTATAATTAATTCAATTTAAAAGACGAATGTCAAACTGAGCTTGCCGAAGTTTTTTATGCTTTGATAGTATAAATTATCAATTTCAACAAGGGTAATCTGACATCTTACAACAATTAAACAATTGTTATTTTTAGAATACAAAGATAAACTTATCAATGAAAAAATCATAAATTAGCAGTATGATTTTAGTTACTGGAGGAACCGGTTTGGTCGGCGCACATTTATTGTATCATTTATTAAAAAATGATGAAAAAATACGTGCAATTTATCGTTCTAAGGAAAGAATAAATGAAGTAAAAAAAGTATTTTCTTTTTATACGGATGATACTTCGCTAATCTCTAAAATAGAATGGTTTAAAGCAGATATTACCGATGTACCTTCTATGATTCCTGCATTTGTTAATATTGAAAAAGTATACCATTGTGCCGCTTTTATTTCTTTTAATCCGAGAGATTATAGAGAAATGCGAAAAGTAAATATTCATGGTACTGCAATTATTGTGAACCTTTCTATTGATGCAAAAGTTAAAAAATTGTGTTTTGTAGGTTCTATCGCTTCTGTTGGAGATTCTTTAAATGGAGAATTAATTACAGAAGAAAATGAATGGAACAAAGAGCTAGATAATAGTGGGTATTCGATTACCAAATTTGGTGGAGAAATGGAAGTTTGGCGCGCAAGCCAAGAAGATGTAGAAGTAGTAATTGTAAACCCAGGTGTTATCTTAGGAAGCGGATTTTGGTTTGCTGGCTCAGGAAAATTATTCAGTAAGGTTTACAATGGCTTTAAGTATTACACAGAAGGAATTACAGGTTTTGTAGGAGTAAAAGACGTTGTAAAAGTGATGATTTTATTAATGAATTCTGATGTTAAGAACGAACGTTTTATTTTAGTTTCAGAGAATAAAAGTTATAAAGAAATTTTCTTTTTAATTGCAGATGCTTTTGGTAAAAAAAGACCTTCAATAAAGATTAATTCGTGGCAAACCAACATTCTGTGGCGCATTTCTTCGGTACTATCTTTATGTACTAGAAAAGAACCTTTGTTGGGAAAAAATTCTGCAAAGAGTGCACATGAAATTTCTAAATATTCTTCAGAAAAAATTAAAAACACTATTAATTTTCAGTTCGAAGAAATAGAAATGGTTGTTAAAGAAACGTTCACTAATTACGAAGATTAGAAATTTATTCTTCTGCAATTATTTTGTCTATTACTTTTTTACTTAACTTTATAGAATCTAATTTTATACTGTCTAATTTTTTCTGAATACTTCTTGCTTGATCTACAGAGTCTTTTCTAATTGAATCTAATCTCGATTGCATTTCCTTAAAAACCTCATTTCTTGACTCTAAACTTGTTTTAGCGTCTTCTAAAATTTTGTGATACACATCTATTTTAGACATATAATAATAGTTACTAGTTTCAAAACGAGTACTATCAATTTTAAATTGATCGTAGACAAAAGGCATGTAGTTAATGTTCTTTTGCTGATTCTTGTTTTTTATGAATTTTGCACTAGAAGCAATCATCATTTCTTGTAACAAAAGGCTCATTGTATCTCTAGGAATTAAGTCTTTCGGTTTTTCAAAAATGGTATTACTTGTACAAGAAGCAATAACGATAAAAATAAATAAGCAGCTAATTTTCTTCATTTTATCTATTAAAAGTGATTCTTTTTCCTTTTATTTCATCATTAAAAACACCATTATTATACATTAAATTTCCATTTACAAACGTGTGTGTTATGGTAGATGAAAAAGTGGTGCCTTCAAAAGGAGACCAACCACATTTGTATAAAATATTGTCTTTAGAAACAGTTTGCGGTTTGTTGGTATCAATTAAAACCAAATCTGCAAAATAACCTTCTTTTATAAATCCGCGTTTTTCAATTTGAAATAATTTTGCCGGATTATGACTCATTTTTTCAACTGCTTTTTCAATAGGAATTACACCTTCTTTAACCTTTTCTAAGAGCGCTAAAATAGCATGTTGTACTAAAGGTCCGCCACTTGGTGCGTTTAAATAGTTATTATTTTTTTCTTCTAAAGTGTGCGGTGCATGGTCTGTTGCTAAAACATCTATTCTATCATCTAACAAAGCCTCCCACAAACCTTGTCTATCTGCTTCCGTTTTTACAGCAGGATTCCATTTAATATGCGTTCCTTTTTCTTCATAATCTTTGTCTGAAAACCATAAATGATGAATGCAAACTTCTGCCGTAATTTGTTTTTCCTCTAAAGGAATGTCATTTCTAAAAAGTGTGGTTTCTTTAGCAGTTGACACGTGAAAAATATGCAATCTAGCACCTGTTTTTTTCGCTAATTCAATTGCTTTAGAAGACGATAAATAACACGCTTCTTCACTTCTAATAATTGGGTGGTATTTTAAAGGAATATCATCACCATATTTTGCTTTAAATTCTTCGGTATTTTTTCTAATTGTTGCTTCGTCTTCACAATGAACAGAAATAATCATTTTTGTTGATGAGAAAATTTTCTCTAAAATTTCTTCATTATCCACCAACATATTTCCGGTAGAAGAACCTAGAAATAATTTAATTCCGGCTACTTTTTTAGGATCTGTTTTTAATAATTCCTCTAAATTATCATTCGTTCCCCCAAACATAAAAGAATAGTTTGCGTAAGAATCATTTGCAGCAATTTTAAACTTATCTTCTAATAAGTCTTGTGTTGTAGCTTGCGGCACTGTGTTTGGCATTTCAATAAAAGTAGTAATTCCACCAGCTATTGCAGCTCTACTTTCAGTTGCAATGTTTGCTTTGTGCGTTAAACCAGGTTCTCTAAAATGCACTTGATCATCTATAAAACCAGGAATTAGAAATTTACCTTCAGCGTCTATAACTTCAACATTTTCAGTTGCTTTTATTTCTGATGAAATAGCTGTTATTATTTCGTTCTCAATAAGAACATCACCTCTAAAGATGCTGTTTTCATTTACTATTGTTGCATTTTTTATTAAAGTTGCTTTTTTCATTTTCTTCTTAAATATCAATTTTCATATTCACTAGACTTTTTGTAAAACCAAAACGCTCATAAGATTTTAGGGCGCTTAAATTATTACTGTAAACATCTAGTCTTAATTCTTTTATGTTTTTATCTCTTGCCCATTCTTTTAGAGATTCTAAAACGATATTGCTAATTCTTTTACCTCTAAAAGAAGGTTTTACAAAGATAAAACCAATATAACCGTGTTTTGGGTTTTTATGATATTGTTTAGATTCTATGGTTCTAATATAGCCAGAACCAACTAATTCATCCTTTGAGACAGCAACTATTAGATGAGTATTTTCTGCAGTAATTAATTCTGGTATGTTGTAATAAGACAACTCGCCATCAGCCAGAAAAGGATCTAAAGGCCTTTCTGCTGCTACAACTCCTTGCTCAAACTCTAAAAGCGTTTCTAAATCGTTTAAATTTGCTGTTCTAATTGAAATAGTACTCATGGTATAAACTATTTTGGCAATCCTTTTAATTTCATTTTTATGACTCCAAAAAGTGCTTCAGAAATAATATTTCCACTCATTTTAGAGGTTCCTAAATCTCTGTCTGTAAAAACGACAGATACTTCTTTTATACTGAATTTGTGTTTCCAAGCTTTAAACTTCATTTCAATTTGAAAAGCATATCCTATAAACTTAATCTTATCTAAATTTATGGTTTCTAAAACATTACGTTTCCAGCAGACAAAACCAGCGGTAGTGTCAAAGACCGGAATTCTAGTAATGATACGCACATATTTTGATGCAAAATAAGAAAGTAGTAATCGTTTCATATCCCAATTTACTACGTTTACTTGGTTGTTTACGTACCTAGATCCTACAGAAACATCTCCGCCCTCAAGCGCACAAGCATTGTATAAACGAATTAGATCTTTAGGGTTGTGGGAAAAATCGGCATCCATTTCTACGATATACTCATATTTCCTAGCCAAAGCCCATTTAAAACCATGAATGTATGCAGTACCTAAGCCGCTTTTGCCTGTTCTTTTTTCAATAAAAAGCCGGTTAGGAAAAGCTACTATTAACTTTTCTACAATTATTGAAGTTCCATCAGGAGAAGTATCATCAACTACTAAAATATCAAATATTTTTTCTTCTTTAAAAACAGCTCTAATAATAGCTTCTATGTTCTCTTTTTCGTTATAAGTAGGAATGATAACTAAAGTATCTGACATAAATGAAATTTCATGTGGTAAGAATACAAATATACATTTTTTAATTACTAATTTTGTTTTAATCTTATTAATGGGTAAAAAGTGCAGGCACTAGAAAAAATAGCGGTTAATACAAATTGGATTCCTATTGTTTTGGTGTTCCTATTTGCCATTATTGCTGTTTTAAAAGTACTAGATGCAGAAAAATTAAAAGGATATGTTTTTGCGCTGTTTAATCGGGGTTTTATAGAAGATGAGGTAGAAGAAGATACTTCTTTTTTTAGTTTCTTTTATAGTTTACTTTTTGTTTTTTCATCAACAGTTTTAGCACTTTGCCTTAGTTTACTTATTTCAGAAAAGAAAGCAGATTATTCGCTTGACTTTTCTTCTTTTTCAACCATTTTAGGAGTCGTTTTTGGTTACTTTATTGTCAAAAGTTTACTCGAAGTAGCGCTTATGAAACTTTTTTTGATAAAAAAACAAGTCCGTTTTTATATCGTTTCTAAATTTAGCTACCTATATTCCATTAGTTTTTTTCTTTTAATTTTCTTTGTCATTTTTCAGTTTAGTCCTTTAAACGCTTCAACTTTTAGATACATAGCTTTCGGTTTATTTTTCTTAAGATTCGTCTTTCACTTAGGTAATAACAAAAACCTGATTTTTAGCGAGTTGTTTTATTTTATATTGTACATTTGCGCCTTCGAAATAGCACCGCTTATAACACTGTTTAAATTGATGCTTTAAATTTAAAAACGAAGGCGTATGAAAGTGAAAACAATTTTGGTATCGCAACCAGCACCAAAGACAGAAACTTCCCCTTATTTTGATTTGTCTGATAAACAAAAAGTAAAAATTGACTTTAGATCTTTTATTCATGTAGAAGGTATCCCTGTAAAAGAAATTAGAAATCAAAAGATAGATTTCAAAGATTTTTCTGCTATTATTTTAACAAGTAGAAATGCTGTAGATTACTTCTTTAAAATAGCTGAAGAAATGCGTTTTAAAGTGCCAGATGATATGAAATACTTCTGTCAGTCTGAAGCTGTAGCTTTTTATTTGCAAAAATATGTAGTGTATAGAAAACGTAAGATTTATGTTGGTACTAGAACATTTCCAGATTTAATAAAATTAATTAAGAAGCATAAAACAGAAAATTTCTTGTTACCTTCTTCAGATAAGTTAAAACCTTTAGTTCCAGAAGAATTAGATAAATTAGGAATTAATTGGACGCGTTTAGACTTATACAGAACCGTGGTAAGTGATTTATCTGATTTAGAAAATGTTACTTATGATATTTTAGTATTTTTCAGTCCTTCAGGAATAGAATCATTGTTTCAAAATTTCCCAGAATTTAAACAAGACAACACTAGAATTGCTGCTTTTGGTAACTCTACGGTAAAAGCTGTAACAGACGCTGGTTTAAAGTGTGATATAGAAGCACCTTCACCAGACACACCTTCTATGACCATGGCTTTAGATAAATATATAAAATCTGTAAATAAGAAATAATACCTTATTTTAAGTTTATAAAATTGATGAAAACCGAGCAGAAATGTTCGGTTTTTTTTTAGTTTAAATTTAGGAATAGAATTATTTAAGCAGAGATATTTATATTCTGCACAAATATAGGTTGATAATATTATTTAAATTTTATGACTACAGTTTATTTTATTCAAGACATTATTGTTAATTTTGTATTAGGATTTTAATATAAAACATAAAATATGAAAACATTCAAATTATCAGTTCTATTCATCCTTTTATTTACTATTATAAGTTGTGGAGGAAAAGGGGAAAAAAAGGAAGTACCAAGTAGTAAAAAGACAACAGAAACTCCAAAAGAAACAAAACCTAAAGTAGATTTGTACAGCGATATTGAGGCGTCTAACGACATCATTTTAACCTCTAATGATGCTATGAAATTTAGCAAAGAAATATTAAAGGTTGAAGGAGGTAAAAAAGTAAAAATCACTTTTAAACATACGGGTAAAATGGATAAAAAAGTGATGGGGCATAATTTTGTTTTGCTTAAAAAAGGTGTTAGTATGTCTTCATTTGGCAATAAGGCAGCAAGCGCTTCTTCAAATGAATACATACCAGAAAATACAGAAGACGTTATTGTACACACCAAATTAATTGGTGGAGGTGAAGAAACAACTATAGAATTTGATGCACCAGCGGCAGGAACTTACAGGTTTATCTGTAGTTTTCCTGGGCATTATGCAGTTATGAATGGGAAATTTATTGTGATTTAAAGATTAAATCATAGTATTTTAAATGTTCATACTTAAAATTGTTAGCGAGAAATTTAATAATTTCTCGCTTTTTTTTTTATCAGATTTATTATTAGAAATAAGACTTAAAAGGTTCAGTTAGGCAAACAAAGTAGCAAAAGCTTCTTCTATTTTACCAACTAAAACCAATTTAATTCCATGGTTTTTAGAAGTTATTTTATTGTATTTTGATGCAACAAGTGTTTTATAACCTAGTTTTTCTGCCTCTAAAATACGTTGATCTATTTTAGAAACTGGTCTAATTTCTCCTGCCAACCCAACTTCTGCAGCAAAACATACATTTGGGTTTATGGCCACATCCTGGTTAGAGGATAAAATAGCTGCAACAACTGCTAAATCAATCGCAGGATCATCTACATTTATTCCTCCTGTAATATTTAAAAAGACATCTTTAGCACCTAATTTAAAACCAGCTCTTTTTTCTAGAACCGCTAAAATCATGTTTAATCTTTTTAAATTATAACCCGTTGTAGAACGTTGCGGTGTCCCGTAAACAGCCGTAGAAACCAACGCTTGTATTTCTATCATTAGAGGTCTAATTCCTTCTAAAGTAGATGCAATTGCGGTTCCGCTTAAATCTGCATCTTTCTTTGAGATTAGAATTTCAGACGGATTTGATATTTCTCTTAACCCGTTAGAAAGCATTTCATAAATTCCTAATTCGGAAGTAGAACCAAACCTATTTTTTTGACTTCTTAATATTCTGTAGGTATGGTTTCTGTCTCCCTCAAACTGTAAAACAACATCTACCATGTGTTCTAAAATTTTTGGTCCAGCAATGTTTCCGTCTTTATTTATATGCCCAATTAATAAAACTGGTGTTGCCGTTTCTTTGGCATATTTTATTAATTCTGCAGCAGTTTCTCTGATTTGAGAAATACTACCAGGAGATGCTTCTATAGCACTTGTATGAAGTGTTTGTATAGAATCTATTACTAAAACTTCTGGTGCTGTTTCTTCGATGTTTTTGAAGATTTGTTGTGTGTTGGTTTCTGTAAGAATTAAACAATTAGAATTGTTTGCTTCTAATCTTTCTGCTCTCATTTTTATTTGAGACTGACTTTCTTCTCCGGAAACATACAGTACTTTCTGGCGAATGTTTAATGCGACTTGTAATAATAAAGTCGATTTTCCAATACCTGGTTCTCCACCTAAAAGTGTTACAGAACCTTTTACCAAGCCGCCACCTAAAACCGTGTCTAATTCGTTATTATTAGTTACAATCCTTTCTTCTGGATTTAGGACAATATCAGCTATTTTTAAAGGCTTATTTACAGTCTGTTTTGCGGTTGTAGATTGTTTCCAAACGCGTTTTTCTTCTTTCTGAATTACTTCTTCTACAATGGTATTCCATTCTTTACAAGCACCACACTGCCCAACCCATTTTGCATGTTGAGTACCACAATTCTGACAGAAAAAAGTTGTTTTTGTTTTAGCCATTAGTTTTAGTTATAAAATTTTGAAGTATCAAAGTTACAAGTTTCTACAATCTCATAAAATAAAGTTAAGATCTTTTATTATAAATAAATAGACCTTACAGGTTTTTAAAACCTGTGAGGTCTTGTCAATTATTAAGCTATTAATTTACAAAGAAAGCATTTTCTTGTTTCTTGTGTTCATAAAAATTGCTTTTAACCAAAGATAGTATTTTTAAAAAATATTTTGTATTGAAGGTTTTCTAAAAGTTAGCAAATACTTGCGTTAGCGATTGAAGTGGCATCCTTTTTTTTGGAGATTGGTCGTTGCGAGGCACGAAGCAATCTCTTTTTAGAAGGAAGATTGCTATAGAAAGTAAAAAACTTTCTTTATGATGACAATATGAAAAAAAGATACAACGTAAAGCGCGACCTTTTGGGAACGCCCAGAAAAATTACTTATTCTTGTTGTAAATAGGAAGTAATAGGAATGCCAAACCACCAAAAACAACAATCATTGCTGTTTGTGCTGTCCACATAATCCAACCAAAAGCAGTTGCTGGTTCTGTAGGAATATCAAACAAAGCCAATGCACCGGCTACCGCCAAAGGATACAAGCCAATGCCGCCATTAGTTGCGGCAATAGAGAATCCGCCAGCAATAAAACCGATTAAAATACCACCAAAAGGAACGTCTAATCCGTTAATTGCAGGAATTGTTGCCCAAAACATAGCTACGTACATTGCCCAAATAAAAACGGTATGAAAAATAAAAGCCCATTTATTTTTCATTTTGAAGATGCTTGTTACCCCTTCTATTAAACCAGAAACAAAGGTTTTAATTTTTAATAAAAAGCCTGATTTGGCTTTTTTTACAAAGGAAGTAAATATGTAAAATAAGACACTTAAAATGGCTAAACCAACACTAATTTTTATTGGATCGAAGTTTTTGGTTAGTAAATTGTAAATAAAATCGAACTGCACAAAAAGTGTTATCGCAACAATGGTAAGCATCATTATTAAATCTGCAATTCTTTCTGCGACAATAGTTCCAAATCCTTTTTCAAACGGAATGTCTTCATAATTTGCCATTACCGAGGCTCTAGAGATTTCTCCCGCTCTTGGTAAGGCGAGATTTACTAAATAGCCTACCAAAACGGCTAAAACACTGTTTATAAATTTAGGTTTAAAGCCTAAAGGTGCTAGCATAAATTTCCATCTGTAAGCCCTAGAAAGATGACTTAAGATTCCGAAGAAAAGTCCGAGAATAATCCAACCATAATTGGCCTCTTTAAAATATGTACCTAACGTCTCTAAAGAAATATCCGATAGAGAATACCAAACCAAAAAACCACCCAAAGCGAGTGGTAATATAACTTTTAATATCTTTTTAATATCCAAATTACGTAAGGGTGTTATCTTTTTCGTTAGGAAAAACTAAGGCAGGTTTAAACTTCTTAGCCTCTTCTAGTTCTAAAAATCCGTAGACAATTAAAATTAAAATATCGCCTTTTGCTACTTTTCTTGCAGCAGCGCCATTTAATGTGATTTCTCCACTTCCGCGAGGTCCCGGAATTGCGTATGTTTCTAAACGCTCGCCATTATTGTTATTCACAATTTGAACACGTTCTCCTTCAATAATATTGGCAGCATCCATTAAATCTTCATCTATGGTGATGCTTCCTATATAATTTAAATCTGCACCTGTAACTTTTACACGGTGGATTTTAGATTTTACAACTTGTACTAACATATGGCAAAAATAGGAATTTTTTAATTATTAATGTTTTAAACGAATGTTATCTATCAATCTAATTTCTCCTGCAAAAACAGCAATAAAAGCTCTATATTTTTTATTGGGTTCTTTGGTTTTTGCTGTTTCTAATGCTTTCTCATCTGCAATTGTAAAATATTCTAGCGTTAATAAAGGTTGTTTTTTAAATTGATTTTCTAACCATTTATTAATTTCAGAAATACTTTTATGACTAAATTTCTTTTTCACCTTTTTAAGTGTCTTATAAACAAAAGGTGCAATTTCTCGATGCTCTTTAGACAGTCTTATGTTTCTAGAGCTCATGGCTAAACCATCTTGTTCTCTAAAAATAGGACATCCTTTAATCTTTACGTTTAAATGATTTTTCTTCACCATTTTTTTGATGATTTGCAATTGCTGAAAATCTTTTTGACCAAAATAAGCTTTATCGGGTGCTACAATTTTAAAAAGTGTTTTTACTACTGTGCCAACACCATTAAAATGACCATCTCTAAATTTCCCCTCCATTTGATGCTCTAAACCATCGAAATCAAATTTTTCTGAAGTGATGTTTTCTGAATAAATTTCTTCCACCTTAGGTGAAAACAAAATATCACAAGAAGCAGCGCTTAGTAATTTGATATCGTTTTCTATTGTTTTTGGATACTTTTTTAAATCCTCTACATTGTCAAATTGTGTCGGATTTACAAAAATACTAACCACCACAATGTCGTTTTTTTCGGATGCTTTTTCGATTAAAGACAAATGTCCGTCGTGTAACGCCCCCATAGTTGGTACAAAACCAATGGTTTTTTTGTTACTTTTATGCTCTAAAAGACAGTCTCTTAAGTCTTTTTTATTGTTGAATATTTTCATTCTAAAAATGTTGCTAAAGTGTGCAAACTTACCATTTTAACACGATATTAGCATAAAAATTTGTATTTTTGGCAATCTCATAAAAGAGTTTGATTTAATGAAGGACAAGAGAATTTTATTTGTTTCGTCTGAAGTGGTACCATATTTACCCGAAACAGAACTATCGTTAACAGCATTTAATGCTGCGAAAAATGCACATTCTAAAGGAGTACAGACTAGAATTTTTATGCCAAGATATGGCGTTATAAATGAAAGAAGACATCAGTTACATGAAGTTATTCGCCTCTCTGGAATGAATTTAGTTGTTAATGATATGGACATGCCATTGATAATTAAGGTTGCTTCTATACCAAAAGAAAGAATGCAAGTTTATTTTATAGACAACGAAGAATATTTTAAAAGAAAAGCCGTTTTTACAGATGAAGACGACGAGTTGTTTGAAGATAATGACGAACGTGCAATTTTCTTTGCAAAAGGAGTTGTAGAAACGGTAAAGAAATTAAATTGGGCGCCAGATATTATTCATGTTCATGGTTGGATGGCTTCGTTACTACCTCTTTATTTAAAAGAGTTTTATAAAGAAGAACCGTTGTTTACAGAAAGTAAAATTATAACATCTATTTACAATAATCCTTTCGAAGGAACTTTAGACGAAAGTCTTGCTGATAAAGTAACGTTCGATTTGAAAGATAATAAAAAAATAGCAACAATTAAGGTACCTAATCATACGAATATATTAAAGAGTGCCATCGAAAATTCTGATGCAATTATTCACGGTAGTGAAGATATTCCGGAAGAATTATCTTCTTTTATTGAAGAAAAAGAAATTCCTGTCTTAGGATTTCAAGAAGAGAATTTTAAAGAAAGTTATTTAAATTTTTATGCTGATTTAGTTTCAGCTACTTAATTATTTTTAGTGTGAAAAATATTTTTAGAAAAAGCACCTACTTTGGTGTTTTATTTTTGGTTTTTGCAGGTGTTATCTCTTGCGAAAAAGATTTTACAGATATAGGTAGTGGCGTTGTAAGTAATACAAAGTTCTCTACAAATGATACAATTTTAGAAGTTTTGGTTTCTAATGCTGGTATAGAAAGTATTAGAGCAGATGGTTTAGGCTTAACTGGTGCGCCGTATTTCGGTTTTCAAGGGCAATACTTATTAGGTGCATATATTAGCGATGAATATGAAAACATAGAAGCTTCTATAATCTCTCAAATAAATATTAATACTACTTTAGAGCTAGTTTCTTATGAGAATCCCGACGAGTTAACTTTTGAAACAAGTATAGATACTGCATTTTTAAGGTTGCCATACCATGCAACATTAACATCTAATACAAACAGACCTATATATGAATTAGACTCAGTAATTGGAAACCAACAATTGCCTTTTACGTTGAATATCTATGAGTTAGAAACTTATTTGAATACGTTGAATCCGTCGGATCCAACAAAAACAAATAGATTTCAATCAGATCATGAATATGCAATGAAGTCTAATCCTTTAACGGTATCAGAAAATATGGATTTTTTGCCTACAGCAAATGATACGTTGGTCTATATTAAAAGAAGAAATAGCAATGGCGATCTGCATAAAATAGATACTATTAGATATACTTCAAACACAAGTTCAGACCTTCCTTTACCAATGGCAATTATACCATTAAAAAAGAGCTTTGTAAAAGAGGTGTTCTTAGATAATTACGGAACGGCGAATTTTGATTCTCAAAATAATTTTAATAATTATTTTAGAGGTATTGTGATAGAGGCAAAAGAAAAAACACATGCATCTGGTGAAAAAGGAGGAGCTTTAGTAGCTTTCAACCTTAGAAGTTCTAGTATTGTTGCGTTAAATCCTCTAATTGAGGTTTATTATACGAATACTTTTTTCAAAAAAAATAGTACAGAAATTGATACTGTAATCACAAATACACACACTTTTCAACTGGGCGGTATTACTAATAGTAAATACACTTCGAACAATAAAACGTATGCTGTAAATAACGAAGTTAAATTACAAGGTGCAGCTGGTTCAGAAGCAAAAGTTGAAATCTTAACAGGAACGCAGCTAACAGATTTAAAAAATGAAAATTGGTTGATAAATGATGCTGCATTAACTTTCTATATCAATCAAGATTCAGATACCACAAATACTGCCAATCAATTGTATTTATATAAAAGAGGTGAAGCTTTAAACTCGGCGCCTATTTTAAGTCATATAAAAGATGTATTAAGTGAAGGTTTTTTAACTTTTGGAGGTAGTTTGCAAAAAGAAAATAGCAAGAAAGACCACTACACTTTTAAAATAACAGATTATTTATCTGATATTCTAGGTGGAAACACAAGCTACAACCCACCATTAAGGCTAAAAGTTTACAATACTTCAGATACTCAAATTACAGATACTATTTTTAGAAATTATAACTGGAATCCAAAAGCAGTTTCAATTTTAAATGGTGATAAGTCTTTAAATGGTGCAAGAAGAGCACAACTAAAAATATCATATACTAAGAAAAATAATTAACGAACTAAAAATAAATAATTTTTATGTGTGGAATTACTGGTTATATAGGCTTTAGAGATGCATATCCTATTGTAATAAATGGTCTTAAAAGGTTAGAATACAGGGGGTATGATAGTGCTGGGATAATGATGTATGACGGTAATAATATTCATCTTTCTAAAACGAAAGGAAAAGTTTCTGAACTAGAAATTATTACAAATAAAGAGGAAGCAAGAAAAGTTGGTAAGATAGGAATGGGACACACACGTTGGGCAACACATGGTGTACCAAATGATGTAAATTCTCACCCTCATTCTTCACAATCAGGAGATTTAGTAATTGTACATAACGGAATTATAGAAAACTATGATTCCCTTAGAAAAGAGTTAATAACCAGAGGATATACTTTTAAAAGTGATACAGATACAGAGGTTTTAATTAACTTAATTGAAGAAGTAAAAAAACAAGAAGGTTGTAAGTTAGGTAAAGCAGTACAATTAGCATTAAATAACGTTATTGGGGCGTATGCTATTGCTGTTTTCGATAAAACAAAACCAGACGAAATAATCGTTGCACGTTTAGGAAGCCCTATTGCAATTGGAGTTGGTAAAGATAATTCTGAGTTTTTTGTGGCTTCAGATGCTTCACCTTTTATTGAATATACGAAAGACGCTATTTATTTGGAAGATGAAGAAATGGCCATCATCAAATTACATAAAGGAATTAAAATACGTAAAATAAAAGACGATTCTTTAGTCGTTGCAGATATTCAAAAATTAAAAATTAGTTTAGAGCAGATTGAAAAAGGTGGTTATGACCACTTCATGTTGAAAGAAATTCATGAGCAACCAAAAGCAATTATAGATACCTATCGTGGCCGAATGTTGGCAAATGAAGGTATTATAAGAATGGCTGGTATAGATGACCACATGAATAAGTTCTTAAATGCAGAAAGAATAATAATAGTTGCCTGCGGTACTTCTTGGCATGCTGGTTTGGTAGGAGAATATCTTATTGAAGACAAAGCTAGAATCCCTGTAGAAGTAGAATACGCATCAGAATTTAGATACAGAAACCCAATAATTACTTCAAAAGATGTAGTTATTGCCATTTCACAATCTGGTGAAACGGCAGATACTTTAGCTGCAATAAAATTAGCAAAATCTAAAGGCGCATTTGTTTTTGGTATTTGTAATGTTGTTGGTTCTTCTATTGCTAGAGAAACAGATGCAGGTGCATATACGCATGCAGGTCCAGAAATAGGAGTTGCTTCAACAAAAGCATTTACAACACAAATTACAGTTTTAACCCTAATTGCGTTAAAGTTAGCGTCTAAAAAAGGAGAAATATCTAAACCAGAATTGGGTAGATTTTTGCAAGAAATGCAATTAATTCCTTCTAAAATAGAAGCACTTTTAAAGATCGATGATAAAGTGAAAGAAATTGCAGCTGTTTATAAAGATGCAAAAAATTGTTTGTATTTAGGAAGAGGTTTTAACTTTCCTGTGGCTTTAGAAGGAGCTTTAAAATTAAAAGAAATTTCATATATTCATGCAGAAGGATATCCTGCAGCAGAAATGAAACATGGCCCAATTGCTTTAATTGATGAAAACATGCCAATTTTTGTAATTGCAACTAATAAAGGACACTATGAAAAAGTAGTAAGTAACATTCAAGAAATTAAATCTAGAGCAGGAAAAATCATAGCAATAGTTACAGAAGGCGATACACAGGTAAGAGATATTGCAGACCATGTAATTGAAATTCCAGAAACAGAAGAAGCATTAACTCCTTTGTTAACTACAATTCCGTTTCAACTACTTTCTTATCACATTGCATTGATGTTAGGTAAAAACGTAGATCAACCAAGAAATTTAGCAAAATCGGTTACGGTAGAGTAATTCGTGTTTTGTTTTTGAAATAAAAAAAAATCCAGCTATTTAGCTGGATTTTTTAGTTATATTTTGTCATGAATTTTCACGTGATTTCCGTCATTCCAAAGTGTTAGAATATCTGTAGCAACCGAGGCTCCACTTCCTGCTGCAATTGCAAACTGACTTCTACAACCGGCAATTGTACCGCAACAATACAGCCCTTTTTTTATGAGGTGATCTTCATTTTTAAGTTGAATTCTATCCTTTGCCAGATTCGCTTTTGCATGTGGTTCAATAAAAGTATCTAAACCTTCAATAGTAAAAGGTTTTGAATAGTTTAAAGCAATAACTACAATTTTAGAGGTGTAAGTATTTTTATTTGTAACTACTTTATATCTCCCTTCAAAATCATCAACAGAAAGCACTTTTTCATCTTCTATTTGTGAAACATCAGGATATAATGTTAGTAATTGCTCTTTTCCTTCATTTAAAATACTTGCTCCTAATGTTTTCGGAGAAAGACCTAAGACATTATTAAACAGTGCATTTTGTAAATGAGATGTTCTTTGGTGCATTACAATTCCCACTTTTTTATTAATGGCAAAAGGTTTATTTTTTGCTGAACCTAAAACCAAAGCACATTGTAAACCAGAAACGCCACCACCTATAATTAATGCATCAAAATTCATATTATAAAAATAGTTCTTTAATATTTGTTGCAAATAATTTCACAGAAATAGCCAATAAAATAACCCCAAATACTTTTCTAATAATTTGTATTCCATTGGGTCCTAAAACACGTTCTATTTTAGAAGATGTCTTTAAAACTATATATAAAAAAATAACATTTAAAAGAACTGCAGCTATAATGTTTTCTATAAAAAACTCTGCTCTTAGAGAAAGCAATGTTGTTAAACTTCCTGGGCCTGCAATTAAAGGAAAAGCTAAAGGAAACACAGAAGCTGTCATTGCATTTACATTGCCATCATCTTTATAAAGGGTAATTCCTAAAATCATTTCTAAGGCGATGAAAAATAGAATTAGAGAACCTGCAACGGCAAAGGAATTTACATCAATACCAATTAAGCTCAATAAACTTTGTCCTAAGAAAAGAAAAATAATCATAATTATACCCGCAATTATAGATGCTTTTCCAGATTGAATATGACCAGCTTTCTTGCGTAAATCGATAATAATAGGAATATTTCCAATAATGTCTATTACTGCAAATAAAACCATAAAGGCCGTTACTATTTCTTTAATATTAAAATTCATAATTCTTTATTTATTTTGCAAAATTAGGCAACTTACTTTACCAAAGTGTAAAATTAAAGAAAATAATTACCTTATTTTTGCAAAATGTTTCAACTAGGAAAAACAATAGTTTCAGAAGATATTATAGAAAAAGATTTTGTGTGTAACCTTTCTGCCTGCGGCGGTGCTTGCTGTGTAGATGGTGAAGCTGGTGCGCCTTTAGATAAGGAAGAGACCAAAATTTTAGAAGATATGTATCCAAAAATAAAACCTTTTTTAAGAAAAGAAGGAATCGAGGTAATCGAAAAACAAGGAGCTTGGGTTACAAGTGAGTGGGGAGAGTTAGAAACTCCGCTTATAAATGATGCAGATTGTGCGTATGTAATTTTCGATGAGAAAAAAACAGCACTTTGTGGTATTGAAGAAGCTTATAACTCTGGTGCAATAGATTGGAAAAAGCCAGTTTCTTGTCATTTATACCCGGTAAGAGTTAAAGATTACAGCGAGTTTTCTGCAGTAAATTACCACAAATGGGAAATTTGTGATGATGCGTGTTCTTTAGGAAAAGAACTACAAGTGCCAGTCTATAAGTTTGTAAAACAAGGTTTGGTAAGAAAATTCGGGCAAAATTGGTATGATGAATTAGAAAAAGTTGCGGTAAAGCATTTAGAATAAAGGAAGTGTAATTACAACCTTTGTGCCTAAAGAATTCTCGTTTTCATCTTCTAAATCTTTATAAATGATAGAAAAATCATTTTTTAAATTTTTAGCAAAATTGGTCAACCTGTCTTTGGTTAAGTTTATACCTATAGATTTTCTATTAATAGTTTTTTCTGCCTTTATTTTGGCGGCGGCTTTTCGTCCAATTCCGTTATCTGAAATATCAATTTGAATATAATTAGAAGATGTTTTATTGATAACAATTGTTATTTTTTTATCATCTTTCTTAGATGACAAACCATGCCATAAAGAGTTTTCTAAGAAAGGTTGCAACACTAATGGTGGAATTTTTATTGATGCTAGATTTAAGGAAGCGTCTGTTTTAATGGTAAAGTCTATTTCATTGGAAAAACGAATATTTTCTATACTCATATAAAGCTTCATTGTTTCTATTTCTTCTGACAAGGTAGTTTCTTGTATTGCAGAAGCTTCTAGTATTTTTCGCATCAGTTTAGAAAACTTATTTAAGTAAGCCGTTGCTTTTTTTTGATTATTCTCTATGATGTATAATTTAATAGAATTTAAAGCATTAAACATAAAATGAGGATTCATTTGACTTCTTAAAGCATCTTGTTTTAATGAAAGAATTTTCTTCTCATTTCTTAATCCTTTTTGTTTATCTATAGAAAATACTACAACAGCAACTAAGGCAAAAATACTTAAAGCCATAATCCATATATTTCTATTTCTTGTAATTTGTAATTGAGCAATTTCATTTTTTTTAGCTAAATATCTTATTTGATTTTCACTACGCTCTTTATCGTACTTTGTTATCAATTCACTAACGTAAAGTAGGTTGCGCTCGTTAAGTATTTTAGCATCTTCTAATTTTGCTTTTTTATAATACGTATAGGCTTTTTTGTAATCTTTTAGCTTGTCATATAATAGGGCTAGGTTCTCATGAGCTTTTACAATAATAATTTGCACGTTAAATGTTGTAGCAATATCTAAAGCCGTTGTTAAATTATTTTTTGCTTCTTCAAATCTATTGAGGTGTAATTGAGCCAAACCTAGCGTATTATAGGTGTTAGCAAGATAATATTTATCTTTATTATGAATAGCAATTTGTAAAACGGTGTCTACCGTACTAAAAGCTTGGTTGTATTTTTTCTGCTTTATTAAAACATCTGCAATACTATACCCACAAATTACGCTACCAATTTTTGATTTTATTTGGTTATTATAATTTAAAGAGATGCGATAATTTTTAAGAGCTTCATCTAAATTACCAAGTTCTTCATGTGCATTACCAATATTTTGATGATTTATAGCAAGACCAAGTTTATTGTCTAGATCTCTCTGCATAACTATCGATTTGCTAAACTCATTTAATGCCAGTTTATACTGTTTTAAAGAGATGTAAATATTACCAATGCTATTTTGAGAAATACTAATACTTTTTTTAATACTAATATTAGGGTTCTTAATTCTAATTGCTTTTTCTAACGCTTCTTGATGATAGTTTAAAGCGTTTCTAATATCGTCTTGTCTTCGGTAAACAGAACCCATAGAATTTAATGTCTTTACTTCAGAAATAGTATCTTTTATTTGGATACTTATACGAAGTGCTTTCTTATATTCAATAATAGCATTGTTAAAAATAGAGTGGTCTCTATAGTATCTACCTAGAGCACCATAGCCATAAAGTTGTCCTTCTAGGTAAGAGCTTTCTGTACTCTTTTTAATAAGCAACTTTAATTTAGTCTCATCTTTTCTATGTTCTAAAAAAATAGAATCTATAACTTTTTGAGAAGAAAATTTATACTCAATAAGAGATGTTATTTGTTGATTTACTTCCTTTAATTGTGAAAAAGAAAGAGCACTTAGAAATAAAAAAATAAGTGCACATAATTTTGACTTCATAAATTAAAATTTATCTAAAAATTCTGTTCTCTTTTGACGGGAAACAGGTATTTTATGATTGTTTTCTAACACCACATACCCATCAGTTTTAAAGAATTCTTTTACTTTTTCTAGGTTGATAATGTAAGAGTTGTGTATTCTAAAAAAAACTTCTTCTGGTAGCAAAGTATGTACCTCCTTTAGTTTTTTGGTGACAACAATTTTTTTGTTATTAGTGGTGTGTATAGTAGAATAATTACCATCAGATTCAATAAAAATAATTTCTTTAGGGTCTAAAAAAATTAGTTTACCATCGGTATTAATAGTAATTTTTTTATTGCTTAATTTTTCATTAAAATTAAGCAATACTTTTTCAACTTTATTAGAGTTTAAAGACCTAAAATTATGTTTTTTAATCTTGGCTATCGTCTCCCCTAAATCGTCTGTATCTATGGGTTTTAATAAATAATCTATAGCATCATTTTTTAATGCTTTTATAGCATATTCACTATATGCGGTTGTAATTATAACAGCAAAATCACGAGACGTAAGTTTCTTTAAAAACTGAAAACCATCCATCGTTGGCATTTCGATATCTAAAAAAAGACAATCAATACTATTATCTGCTAAATAAATTAATGCCTTTTCAGGATTGGTAAACGTAGCAATAACATCTATTTGGTCTTTAAAGTTAGATAATTCCCAAGATAAACCTTGTATTGCTTTAGGTTCATCATCAACAATAACAGCCTTTATCATAAAAAAGAGTTTTATCAAAAATACTATAATATTTGTGTAATGTTTCTTTTTATGTAGTTTATACAGTATTTAGAGCCGTTTATACAATACTAAATTTTTAAGTAGCCTGTATTCATTATTTTTGCAAAGCATTTGGGGGAATGCAATTAGAATTAAGAATAGAGTTTTATGCTGATAAACTTTAGAGTTTATTAGTATTAAAAAAAGGCATCACAATTTTGTGGTGCTTTTTTTTTGGCACGTTAGTTGTTTTAACAAAGTATTAACATATAAAACTTTCTGGTTATGAACAATCTAAAAAAAATACCTGCCAAACAATTAGAAAAGTTCTCTAACATTTTTACTCAGTTAGGACTTGTATTGGTGCTCTTTGTTGTTTACATTTCTTTAGAGCATAAAACCGAGGAAAAAACTATAGCAGCTTTAAATGCGAGAGATCTAAATATTATATATATCGAACCCGAGCAGCAAATAATTATTCGGAAAGAAGCAAAGGCACAACCAAAAGTAACTACAAAACCTATGCAAGTTTTTATTCTTGAAGAGATTGTTAAAGGTGATAATGATATTATTGAGACAATTATAGATATGCCTAAAGAAGCTATTCTAGAAGTAAATATTGATGAAGTAACTGAAATTATAGAACCAGAAGAAGCCGTCCCAGAAACAGTGCCTTTTATTAACATTGAAGATGCGCCTGTTTTTAAAGGATGTGAAGGTTTATCTAAAGAAGAGAACAAGCGTTGTTTTGATAAAAAAATGAAGGAATTTGTGCAGCGAAATTTCAATACTAGTTTGGCAAATGAACTAGGTCTCTATTCTGGCATCCATAAAATTCAGACACAGTTTTTAATTGATGATAAAGGTAATGTGGTTGATATTAAAATTAGAGCACCGCACAAGCAGCTAGAAAATGAAGCAGCTAGACTTATTAAAAAACTACCTAAGTTTACACCAGGTAAACAAAGAAATAGACCCGTAAAAGTAAGGTATGTTTTGCCAATAGCTTTTAGAGTAGAGTAAATATTGGAACCCAACCAAATGGTTGGGTTTTTTTATACTCATACGTTAGAATTTGTTACTTTTGCTCTATGAAAATCAATCAATTTTTAGACGCTACTTATTTAAAAACAGCAGAACAAGCAGGTATTTCTGAACAAGAAAATTTGTTAAAAGTTGTGCAATTGGTAGAAGAAGCTATTGTTTATAGTTATAAGTTGATCATGATTCGGTCTAAATATATAGCAACCGTAAAAAGGTTATTGGTGGCTGCAAAGTCTAAGGTTTTAATAGGTACTGTAATCGATTTTCCTAACGGAAACGCATCCATAGAAAAAAAACTAGAAGAAGCACAAAAAGCAATTAATTTAGATGCAGATGAATTAGATTTTGTTATAAACTATAGTGCTTTTAAAGAAGGTAAAATCGATTTAATAAAAAATGAAGTGACCAATTGTGTTTCACTTTGTCTAACAAATAATAAAATCGCAAAATTCATAATAGAAGTTGCTGCATTATCAAATGAAGAAATAATTGTAATTTCACAACTTATAAAACAGGTTGTTTTAGACAATTTCGGAGAAGAAAATGCAAAATATGTATTTGTAAAATCATCTACAGGTTTTTATAAAACAGAAGATAATGTGCCAAATGGTGCTACTTTAGAAAAAATAAAATTAATTTCTAAAAATGCAAAACCATTAAAGATCAAAGCAGCAGGTGGCGTAAGAGATTATGAAATGGCAATGAAAATGATTGCTTTAGGAATCGATAGAATTGGCACGTCATCTTCAAGAGAAATAATTACTAAAGAACAAAACTTAAACCTAGGTTACTAATTTGAAAGATTTTTTTGCACACGAAACAGCTGTTATAGATGCAGATTGTAGTATTGGTAAGGATACTAAAATATGGCACTTTAGTCATATTATGTCGCATTGTATTATTGGCGAAGGTTGTAATATTGGTCAGAATGTAGTGGTTTCTCCCAAAGTTATTTTAGGGAAGAATGTAAAAGTGCAAAATAATGTTTCTATTTATACCGGTGTTGTTTGTGAGGATGATGTTTTTTTAGGACCATCAATGGTTTTTACAAATGTTATCAACCCAAGAAGTGCTATTATAAGACAAAATGAATACGTACAAACTATTGTAAAAAAAGGAGCAAGCATCGGAGCAAATGCAACCATTGTGTGCGGTAATAATATTGGTGAATATGCTTTTGTTGGCGCAGGAGCAGTAGTTACAAAAGAAATTTTACCTTTTGCTTTGGTTGTTGGTAATCCTTCGAAACAAATTGGTTGGGTTAGTGAATACGGGCATCGTTTAGAGTTTAATAAAAACGGTTTAGCAATTTGTAAAGAGAGCAAACAAGAATATCAATTAGAAAATAATACTGTTATAAAATTATAGAATGATTAAAAAATACCTGTTTCTAGTTTTATTATTTCCATCAATATTTTATGCACAATCAGAAAGATACCCTGTTTATGATGGTTGTAAAGGTTCAGAAATTGCTTCGATTGAAGATTGTTTTTTTTCAATAACAAAAAAACACTTTTTTGCAGAATTTAAAACTCCTGCTATTGTAGAAAATGAACATTATAAAGGGACTGCAAACGTATTATTTGTAGTTACAAAAGAAGGTGATTTTAAAATAATCTATGTAAACACGCCTTATGAAGAAATAAAAGAGGAAGTAGAAAGAGCGTTTAAAGTTTTTCCGAAGATTGTACCAGCAAAATATAATAATAGAGCTGTAGAAATGCAGTTTGAACTTCCTATAAAGTTTCCTGTTGTAAAATATATTGAAGAGAATCAAAATACAGCAACACCTTTAGCTCCAAAAGAAGATTTATTTGTAATTGTAGAGAAAAGTAGAATTGCAGATTCTGTTTTTCTAGAGCATAACAGTCAGTTAAACATTCCATTTACGCATCAGAAATATGTAGATTATGAATTTGCATTACACAAAGCAGAGGGCACGCATACAGCTTCTAAACCTTATGTTTACAGTGAAATTAATAAATACCTAAACTTAACAGAGCAAAAGAAGAAATTTTTAAAACCAGAAGTTAAATCTTGGTTAGGGAACAAAATCTGGAACGAACATTTGTTGCAAGTAAAACAGAAAGACTTTTGGTTTACGTTAGATTTTTTGGTGGATGTGCAAGCAGGAAAAGACAATTCAGATGCTGCTTATACCTATAATAACTCTCGAATTTTGACAGTAAATGGAGGTTTGGGAGATAAATTCTCTTATTCTGCAACAGTCTATGAGAGTCAAGCAAGATTTGCAGATTATGTAAATAGTTATATTTCAAATACATCATTGTTAACAAGACCAAAAAATTCTGAAGGATTGGTTCCTGGAAGAGGGAAAGCCAAAGGATTTAAAGAAGATGGTTGGGATTATCCGGTAGCAGAAGGATATTTGGCATTTCAACCAAATAAATTTATGCAATTTCAGTTCGGAAATGGAAGAAATTTTATTGGAGACGGGTATCGATCTTTCATTCTTTCAGACGTTTCTGCACCAACAACATACCTAAAAATGAAGGTAGATTTTTGGAAACTGCAATACACTAATATTTGGATGTGGAATACAGAACCATCGATATCTTCGGTTTCTAACCCAAATGAACACGCAAGAAAATACATTGCTGCACATTATTTGAGTTTAAATTTGACTAAAAAATTAAATATAGGTTTCTTTGAAACGGCTATTTCTACTGGAGAAAATGGTTTTGATGCTGGATTTTTAAATCCGGTTATTTTTTACAGATCTGTAGAATTTAATAGAGGAGAAGATTCTGGAAACGCTATTATCGGCTTAACAGGAAAGTATAAGTTAAACAATAATATTTCTTTATACTCTCAATTAATTGTTGATGAATTTTCTATTGGAAATCTAAATGAACTTGGCAAATGGCAAAATAAATTTGCATATCAATTAGGAGCTAAATATTTTAATGCCTTTAATGTAAATGATTTATTTCTTCAATTAGAATACAATTATGCCAGACCTTATACATTTGCGCACAAGTCGCCAATTTTAAATTACGGAAACTATAGTCAACCAATGGGACATTTATGGGGTGCAAATTTTTACGAAGCAATTGCAATTGCGCGTTATAAAAAAGACAGATGGTCTTTTAGTGGAAAACTTACCTTAGGTAAAAAAGGTTTCGATTATGAAGACGAGACCGTAAGTTATGGGGGTAACATTTATCAATCTTATGAAGACAGATTTGGCGATACAGGCAATGAATTAGCACAAGGAAATACTGCAAATTTGTTTATTGCAGATTTTCAAGGGAGCTATTTACTAAATCCGGCAAATAATTTAAATCTTTTTGCAGGATTTACCTATCGAAAATTTTCTCCCAAAATAGCTACTGCAGCTTTACCGGAAGGAAATACGGTTTGGTTTTCTGCAGGAATTAGGGCAGATTTATTTAATTGGTACCTAGATTTCTAATTTTTTTTACTTCTTTGTTATTTATATCTAAATAATGTCTATATTTGTAGTGTGATGCTTCTAAAGCATCACACTTTTTCTTTTTCATAGCAATTTTCCCACTCAATTTATTGAGTGGGTTTTTTTATTTATTTAACATCAAAAGCTGTAAAAACTATGGTAAATTCATATTTATCAAATATCTTTGCAAGCTAATTGTGGTGATATGAATACAGCAGTTATTTCAGACAATAAAATATCTATGAAAACTATTATTTCAGACTTTAAACAACTAACCAAAGTTGGTTTGTCTTTAAGTGTTGTCTTTTCTTCTATAGCTGGTTATCTTTTGGCAGTGGAAACTGTTGATTACTTTATACTCTTTCTCTTAGGCCTTGGAGGTTTTTTTATGGTTGGTGCTTCTAATGCATTTAATCAAATTATAGAAAAGGACACCGATGCTATTATGAAGCGTACGCAGAATAGACCTTTACCAACGGGTAGAATGTCTGTAAATGTAGCTCTAACAATTGCAATTGTATTTACCATTCTAGGAATTTCGATACTCTATAGTATCAATCCTAAATCTGCATTGTTTGGTGCAATTTCAATATTTTTATACACATGTGTTTACACGCCATTAAAAGCCGTAACGCCTTTAACTGTTTTTGTAGGTGCAATTCCTGGTGCCATACCTTTTATGTTAGGTTGGGTTGCTGCAACAAATAATTTTGGTATCGAAGCAGGTTTCTTATTCATGATTCAGTTTTTCTGGCAATTCCCGCACTTTTGGGCAATTGGTTGGTTGCAATTTGAAGAATATAAAAAGGCAGGTTTTAACATGTTACCAATGGGCGCTAAAGATAGAGGAGCTATAAAACAGATTATTTTTTATACGCTAATTATGATTTTAGTATCAATAGCACCTGTTTTAAGAGTTTCAGGATCCTTTTATATTTATCCTATAACTGCGGTAATTATAGCTTTATTAGGAATTGTAATGTTGTATTACGGAGTGAAGCTTTATAAAAGCGAAGAAAATATAGACGCAAGAAAATTAATGTTGTCTAGTGTTTTGTACATAACAGTTGTGCAAATTATATATGTAGTAGATAAATTTTTACATTAAAAAAGGAAGATGGAAGAACAAACGTTACAACAAGAATTAACCGTTGCTAAAAGAAAATCTGCAAAACCTATGTTATGGGTTTCTATGATTAGTATGGTCATGTTTTTTGCAGGTTTAACAAGTGCGTATGTAATTAGTATGAAAAGAGATGACTGGGTAACTTTCGATTTACCAGACGCCTTTTACATAGGTACATTCTTAATTATAGCAAGTAGTATTACACTAATGTTGTCTCAACGCTTTTTAAAACAAGATAAAAGACAATTATCACTAATATTAGTAGTAGCAACCTTATTACTAGGAATTGGTTTTATTTGGCAACAATACGAAGGCTTTAATGAACTTAAAAGCCTTGGTTTATATTTTACAGGAAAAGGTAGTACAGTATCAACATCTTTTATAATTGGTATTACTTTAATGCATGTTTTACACCTATTGGCTGGGATCATTGTGCTTTTAGTTGTTATTTATAATCATTTTAAATATAAGTATAAACCAAATGATTTGCTGGGGTTTGAACTCGGTGCAATCTTTTGGCATTTTGTAGATATACTATGGATCTATCTATTTTTCTTTTTCTATTTTATTAGGTGATGAAAAATGATTATTTTTGCAGTACTATTTTTAACATATAATTAATAGATAACATTTATGGAAGCAAATATTGCTGTACCAACTGAGAAAAAAGAAACCTGGGATGGTGGAAACGCTAGACCTTTTGGGGCTAGCTATGGTAAAATGATGATGTGGTTTTTCATCGTATCAGATGCATTAACTTTTACGGGATTTTTAGCAGCCTATGGTTTAACGCGTTTCAAGTTTATTGATTCTTGGCCAATTGCCGATGAAGTTTTTACGCACGTTCCTTTTGTACACGGAGAATTTCCTATGATTTACGTTGCTATAATGACGTTTATCTTAATATTTTCATCTGTAACAATGGTTTTAGCGGTAGACGCTGGGCATCAAATGAAAAAGAATAAAGTAGCTTGGTATATGTTTGCTACTATTATTGGAGGTATTATTTTTGTGGGCTCACAAGCTTGGGAATGGAATACTTTTATTAAAGGTTCTTACGGAGCTGTAAAAACTACAGAAGGTAAAGTGTTGCAGTTTGTAAAAGATGGTAAACAGATTGCCTTGGCAGACTTTGTTACCGGGCCTAAAACAGACGCAATAGAAGAGCATTCTAGAAAAAACGGATTGTGGTTTCAAAGTGGAGAACCAGTTGCTACTTATTCTGTAGCACAAGTTATAAATGCTTACAACGCTAATCCTCAAATTCAGGTGAGAACAGAATTAATGGATTTAGAAAGAAAGCAAAAAACAATTCTCTCTAGAGAAGAAGGTTCAATTCAATTAGCCAAAACTAAAATGGTTGTTGAAGGAGCAAATCTAAAAGCAAACGAGTATGGAAATACAGTTTTTGCAGATTTCTTTTTCTTCATTACAGGTTTTCATGGTTTTCACGTATTGTCTGGAATTATAATTAATATTATCATTTTCTTTAATGTAATCTTAGGAACTTATGAAAAAAGAGGACATTATGAAATGGTAGAAAAGGTTGGTTTATATTGGCACTTTGTAGATTTAGTTTGGGTATTTGTATTTACCTTTTTCTACTTAGTATAATAAATAAAATAGATAGAGATGGCACACGCACACGAATCAAACACAAAAAGAATCTGGATAGTTTTTGGTATTCTTTCTGTTATAACACTAGTAGAAGTTTATTTAGGTATTATTAAACCAGAAGCTTTACACCTACACGGACCAGGAACAAGTTGGTTAAATTGGATTTTTATCATCCTAACCTTAGCGAAAGCTTACGGTATTGCATGGGTTTTTATGCACTTAGAAGGTGAAAAAAAATGGTTTAGACGTTCTATTGTTTGGACGGCAGTCTTTTTAATATCTTATTTAATAACTTTGTTATTAATTGAAGGAGGCTATTTATACGATACACTATCACCACTAGTAAAATGGTAATACAAAATATTAAAAAGGTGGTTTTAACCACCTTTTTTTATACACCAAAAATTAATTGAATAACACGTTTTAAGAGTCACATATGAAGTTTTTTACGAAGAAAAGAGTGGTACTGTTTTTGTTATTTATTTTTCCGCTAATCTGTTTTCTATTACTTTCTACTGGAAAGAATAATTTCACAAAACTACCTGTCATTACAACAAACGTTACTGATGTTTCTGAAATAGACGAAACCAATCAGTTTAAACTTGTAGACCATGTTTCTGTAATTTGTTTTTTAGGCAATGATGTAGATAAAAATAAAGCAGGCTTATTTAACTTAAATGAAAAGATTTATAAAGAATTTACGAAGAATAAAAAGTTTCAGATCATAGCTGTTTTCCCACAAGGAAAAGAAAGTGATGCCCAAAAGCTAAAAAAGGAATTGGGTGCATTTACAGATATGAAGAATTGGCATTTCTTATCCGCTTCTAAAAAAAATATAGAAAGTTTTTATGCAAGTTTTTCTGTTGATGAACCACTTACAGATTTGTCTTCTACAAAAGCATTTTTAGTTGATAAAGGCTTAAGTCTAAGAGGTAGAATTGGCGAAGAAGAAAATATCTTTGGTTACGATATGAATTCTGTTGCAGAGTTAAAAAACAAGCTGAAAGATGATATTAAAGTAGTCTATTATGAATATTATGCTGCTTTTAAAGAAAGAAACGAAAACAACGCAAAGAGAAAAATATAAAATAGCATGAACAAGAAGTATTCTTACATAGGTATTGCATTTATTATTTTATTATTTGGTATTTATACAGTACCAAAGGTTGTAGATCGTTTTAAAGATAACGATTTGGTGAAGTTTGATAAAGTACCAGATTTCGAATTTATCGATCAAGAGGGAGAAACAATTACAAACAAAACGTATGAAGATAAAGTGTATGTTGTAGAATTTTTCTTTTCTACTTGCCCTACTATTTGTCCTATTATGAATGAAAAAATGTTAAGCATTCAAGATGAATTTTTTGGAAATCCTAATTTCGGAATTGCTTCAATCTCCATTACTCCAGAAATAGATACTCCTAAAACCTTAAAGGAATATGCTAAAACTAATGGCATTATACATAAAAATTGGCACTTACTAACAGGTAAAAGTGATGCTATTGTTTATGAACTCTCTAACAAAGGGTTTAAATTATATGTTGGTAAAGGGGAAGATGAACACGGTGGTTTTGAGCACTCTGGTTTGTTTGCTTTAATAGATAAAGACGGTTATATTAGGTCTAGAAGAGATGAATATGGCAATCCAATTATGTATTACAGAGCTATAAAAGAACAAATTTTTGACGATCAAATAAAGGAATTAAAAGAAGATATTAAAATATTGTTGAATGAATAATTTAGCTCAAGAAAAAAAATATAAAAAAATAATTACAGCCTTATCAATCATTATTCCTTTGGCTGTAGCTGCTTTATTTGGTGTAAACCTTAGAAGTTTGGGCTTTGATGTTGCACCGTTAAAATTTCTGCCACCAATTTATGCCTCTATAAATGGTCTAACTGCAGTTTTATTGATTGCGGCAGTCATCGCTATAAAAAAAGGAAATAAAAAGTTACACGAGCAATTTAATACAGCAGCAATTGCATGCTCTCTATTGTTTCTGTTGATGTATATTGCTTACCACATGACCTCAGATTCTACTTCGTTTGGCGGAGAAGGAATTATAAAATATGTGTATTATTTTATTTTAATTACACACATTATTCTGTCTGTTGTTGTTATTCCTTTTGTTTTGATAACCTATATGAAAGCAAAACTAGGAAAGTTCCCAGAGCACAAAAAAATTGCAAAGAAAACATTTCCTTTGTGGCTTTATGTTGCTATTACTGGTGTTATAGTCTATCTAATGATATCTCCTTATTATGTTTAAATATAAAACGATTGCCTCTTTTTTATTAGTATTGGTTCTTACCTCTAAAACTACTTATGCACAATGCGCCATGTGTAAAGCCGTACTAGAAAACGGAAATGGTTCCATGGCAGAAGGTATTAATAACGGAATTACCTATTTAATGGTTTTTCCATACGTTTTAGTTGCTATTTTAATCTTTTCTATCTATCGTTATAATAAGAAGGCAGATATTTAACAGGTAAATAAGTGTAATTAGCTGTAACATATTTTACTTTTAGTCGTCTTACTAGCACTAACAAAAGATAAAGTTGTTCAATTTATAATTGCATGCCTTCAGTTTTGGCGCAAAACTAAAATCGAATGTATTTTAAGTAATTGATTTTTAACTATTTATACTTTACTCTTTTTTGGTACAACTATTGAAAAATCAGTTATAACAATAAAAAATTAAAGATTTTGAAAACCAAACTTATCCTATTTATAGCATTATGTACTTCAATTGCTACTTTTTCACAAAAAAAATGGACGTTAAAAGAAGCTGTAGCTCAGGCATTAGCGAAAAATATTTCTATTCAACAAAATAAATTAAGTGTAGAAATCGCTAAAAAAAATGTTAAAATTGCTAAAGGGAATTTCTTACCAAACTTAAATGGTAATACTGGTGGTAATTTAAATTTTGGTTCTGGTTTCGATCCTGTTTCGAATAATAGAATTTCTACAAGTATTTTTGGGGGTTCTGTTGGTTTAAGTTCTGGCTATACAGTATTTAATGGCTATAGAAATACAAATACATACAAACAAGCGCAACTAGGTGTAGAAACAAGTTTGTATGATTTAAAACAAATAGAAAATGATATTTCTTTAAGAGTTGTAAATAATTATTTAAATGTATTATTTGCTAAAGAAAATTTAGAAGTAGCAAAAGTACAAGCAGCAATTAGTAAAAAACAAATTGAAGCTGCAAATGCTAGGTTCGAGGCTGGTGTTATTGCCAAAGGAGAATTATTAAACTTTAAATCTACGGCGGCAAACGATTTGCAAAATGTTGTTTTTCAAGAAAACGCATTGGATTTAGCGCTGCTAAATATTGCTCAATTATTACAAGAACCCGCAGAAAATTTTGATGTTGCTCCGATAGAGGTAGAAATTCCTTCTGCGAATATGTTGTATAGTAACTCTTCTGCTGTCTTTGAAAAGTCTTTAAATTATATGCCAGAAATTGCAAGAGCTAAATTAGATATCGAAAATGCTGATTTTAATATAGCAATTTCAAAAAGTAGTTTTATGCCTACAATTAATGCAACAGCGGGTCTATCTACAAACTATGGTTTTAATTTAAACTTACCAGACGGAGTTTCAAACACCGCTTTATTTACACAATTAGATAACAACCTTGGTTACGGTATAGGTTTCAATGTAAGCATTCCTATCTTTAACAGATTTCAAACAAAGAATAGAGTAGCGCAGTCTTTAATCAATAAAGAAATATCTGAAACCAGATTAGAAAGTCAGAAATTAATATTAAAACAAACCATAGAACAAGCTTTTCTAGACGTAAAATCTGGATTGAAAGCGTTTGAAGCTGCAAAAATCTCTTTAGAAGCACAAAAAGAAGCATTTAAAAATGCACAAGAAAGATACAATTATGGGGCAATGACGTTGTTCGATTTCGATTTGGTAAGAACACGTTTGGTAAATGCAGAGGGGGCTATGATTCGTTCTAAATACGATTATGTTTTTAAAACGAAAGTGTTACAATTCTATTCCGGAGAATTGGTTTTTTAATTAAAAAGTAAAAATTACAACACAACCTCACACGTTTTTATAACCTGTGGGGTTTTTGTTTTTTTGAAATACTATCTTTGTAAAAAACATAGAAATTGGCAATTATCCTAAACATAGAAACTTCAACAAAAAACTGTTCTGTAAATCTTGCAAATAATGGTGAAATCATCGCAATTAAAGAATTAAATAATGGTAATTATTCGCATGCAGAAGTTTTACATTCTTTTATAGATATTATTTTAACAGAAGGAAACATATCTAAAGAAGAAATAGATGCTATAGCAGTAAGTAAAGGCCCTGGTTCTTATACGGGTTTAAGGATTGGTGTTTCTGCCGCAAAAGGACTTTCATTTGCCCTAGATAAGCCGTTAATTTCTATTGATACTTTAACCTCCTTATCGCATGCCATTTCTGTAGCAAAAGGTAGTATTGTTCCTATGTTAGATGCTAGAAGAATGGAGGTTTATGCAGCTGTTTTTGATGAAAATCATCAACAAATAAGAGACATAAAAGCAGAAATTATTGATGAAACTTCTTTTTCTGAAGCCTTATGCAATGGAAAAGTTTATTTTTTAGGTGATGGATCTCAGAAATGTAAAGAAGTAATTACGCATGCAAATGCAGTTTTTATTGATGATAAATTTCCTTCTTCAAAAGAAATGGCAGCATTATCTAATATTAAGTACAAAAAAAACGACATCGAAGATGTCGCTTATTTCGAGCCTTTTTATTTAAAAGACTTCGTGGTTATTCCAGAAAAGAAAAAGAAACCTACGTTTTAACTCTTATTCGTTTTTATTGATATTTACTCTGTGCGGATACGGAATATCAATTCCAGCCGCATCAAGTGCTTCTTTGGTTTGTTCTAAAACATCAAACTTAACCGTCCAATAATCTTCTTTTTTTACCCAACCACGTGTAAAGAAATTAAGAGAACTATCTGCTAATTCAGATAAGTTTACGGCGGTAGCAGGTTCTTTTAAAACCAATGGATGTGCATTAATCACACCAAAAATAATTTCCTTGGTTTTCTTAATGTCAGCATCATAACCAACACCAAAGGTAAAGTCCACACGACGGGTATCTTCTGTGCTATAATTAACAATATTTCCGTTGGAAAGAGCTCCATTAGGAATAATAATTTCTTTATTATCTGTTGTATTTAGTTTGGTCGTAAAAATTTCAATTTCTTTTACGGTACCACTTACACCTTGTGCTTCTATAAAATCGCCTATTTTAATAGGTTTAAAAAGCATTAAAAGTATACCACCAGCAAAATTACCTAAAGAACCCTGAAGTGCTAAACCAATGGCTAAACCAGCTGCAGCTAAAATTGCAGCAAAAGAAGCGGTTTCAACTCCTAATTTTGCAATTACAGTTATGAATAATAATATTTTTAAAACCCAACTTATTAAATTTCCTAGAAACTTTTGAAGTGTAACATCTACACCTCTTTTCTTTAGAATTTTTCTAGTTGTGCTTACAACTACTCTAACAATTATTAAACCAATAATTAACATGGCTAAAGCCATTAAAACTCTTGGAGTGTATTCTATTAATATTTTTTGTAATGTGATAATATATTCTTCCATATAATTAATTTTTAAAGAACCGCAAAGTTAATAAGATTGATATAATTGGAGGTATAGATTAATGATAAAAAAATAGCGCTTTTTTGTTAAAATCAGTCGTAAATTACTGTAAAATTAGATGTGTACTAAAAAATAAATTTTGTGTGTTTCTTCTCATAAAAAATATTAATACGCATTCTTATGCACCATGAGATACTTTTTACAAAAAAAATAAAAATTTAGAGAGTTTAACAGGTAGTATTATAAATATTTAGGATAAATTAAGATACTTCAAAAGTTATTTTAAGATTTACTCTAAATTCTGTTATTTCGTCTTCATTTACAACCGCACTTTGTGATTGTACAAATACAGATTTTATATTCCTAACAGTTTTAGAAGTTTGTCTCACTGCTTTTTTTGTTGCTTCTTCCCAACTTTTTTCTGAGCTTGCTAAAACCTCAATTACTTTCATTATTGCCATGTTGTTAACTATTTTAATTTTTTGATATGTAAATAAAATAAAGATACTAATTCATTGGTGTTTTTATGTTTGAAAGTAGTTAAAATGTCTTTCTTATATGGTATTTAAACTTTTAGAATAAATAGTAATTATAGACTCAGCCTTAGTTTTATGAAAAAAAAAACGCTTAGAAGTTATTCTAAGCGTTTTGTATCTTTTAGTTACATATTATTATTCTACTAATAAAGTAAAAGGAATATTAAAACTTACACCTACTGGTTTCCCTCTTTGTTTTCCTGGTTTCATCTTAGGTAATAATTTCATTACCTTAATAACTTCTTGCTCAATTTTGGGGTGTGGCCCTCTAGCTTGAACATTTACAATGTTACCTTGTCTATCAATTTTAAAACCAATAAAAACTCTTTTTCTACCTGGAGAAAGACCTAATTCATTAGGTAATTCTGCATCAAATTTTCTAGAGAAGTGTTTTTGTACCATTTTACTGAAACAATCTTTTAATTCTTTCTTATTTCCTTTACAACCAGGAAATACCGGAGAATCTTCAATAATCATAAAGTTTACATCCTCTATAACTTCTTCAGCTTCTGCAATTTCTACAATTTCTTCAACTTCAATAGCTTCCGTTTCATCTGTTTCTGTAGACTCTATTACAGTCTCTACAACTTCTTTTTCATCTTCCACAACTTCAATCTTTTCTGGAGTTGGTGGTGGTGGTGTTTTTGGTTTTACAGGCTCTACTCTTTCAGTAATAGGAATATCTTCATCCATCATTGCATTCATATTTGCAACACCTAGAGAGCTTGTTGTTTTATCATAAGTTTTCTTTTCAATTGCAGCATACGTTACAAATAAGGCTAATACAAGACCAATTTGCATAAATATTTTACTGTAATTTTCTAAGTTCGATTTCGGATTCTTCTTTATTTCCATGGAATAAGAGTTTTTATAGTTCGCTAATTTAACTAAATTATTGTGTTAATTACAAGTCTTTTTATTATTTAAGCAGATTTTTTTTAAAAACCTGATTATAAACCAACAAACCGATCAAAACACCAAGAGAGTTCGCAATAACATCAAAGTAATCTCCTGTTCTATAATTTGTTAATGTATGTTGTAAAATTTCAATAATTATGCCAAACACAACACAAGCAAATACAATTAAGTATTTTTTGTTTTCTTTGTAGACTGCAAATAACCAAGAAAGGGATAATGTGAAATATGCTAAACAATGCTGCCATTTGTCTAAATGACTTATTGAAATATCATATTTAGGCACTCTCATAAGGCTTAAATACAGAATACTAATAGTTATAACTATGGCAATTATTAAAAGTTTACCCTTGAACAAGGTTTTTATATGCTTCAGCATCTAATAAATCATCTATTTGTGAGCTGTCAGAAATTTGGATTTTAATCATCCATCCTTTATTATAAGGATCTGAGTTTACCAATTCTGGGTCATCTTCTAAAGTGTCATTAAATTCGATAACTTCACCGGTTAAAGGCATAAATAAATCTGAAACCGTTTTTACTGCTTCAACAGAGCCAAAAACGTCTCCTTCTTCTACAGTATCATCTAAAGTATCTACATCTACATAAACGATGTCTCCTAATTCTCCTTGTGCAAAATCTGTAATACCTACAGTTGCAGTGTTGCCTTCTATCTTAAGCCACTCGTGGTCTTTTGTGTATTTTAAGTCTGATGGAATGTTCATTTTTTAATATATGTTATGATTGTTAATTATTTAATTTCCTCCTAAATTGTAAATAATATTAAATCCACCATTTATTGCTTGTCGCGGGAACGTGGTAGAAATAGCATATTTAGATGTTTGATGATTGTAATAAAACGATGCCGTCAAATTATTGCTCAATCTATAATCGGCTGTAAATTTAATAGAAAATAATCTTTGACCACCACTAATTTGATTATTATCTTCATCAACACTTCTAATTTGTGTTAAATTATCTCTTAAAGATACATCTGCTCTTAAATTTACATCTCCTTTTAAGGTTGTTTTCTTTCCTGTAAAGCGTGTATTCATTTTAACGTCTTTAAATATGTACCCTAAACCAAAAATATATTCAGTTCCTTTAATGTCTGTTAAGGTACTGTTGTTAAAATTCATGGTAAGTGTTCTATCACTTTTAATTTCACCTCTTAAAGAAAAAGAATTTCTCATTTTCATATCTACCTTTATTAACGGAGAAAATTCATCCACTAAAGTAGCAGCAGAAACTAACAATTCTGGTTCATAGTTTCCTGCAGAGTTTGTTGCTGAAAATGCATTTGCTCTATCATATTGCAAATTGTTTGTAAAACTAGATACTGTATAAGAAGATTTATACCCATGAGAAACTACAAAGTTGCTAAAGTTCTCTTTAAAGAAATCTAGTTTCATTAAACCGGTATAACGCAACGTCCAATTGGGTATCGGAATATTTTTAAATAAACTTGTATTTACTTTGTCTGGGTTTGCACCAGAATATGCTGCCATAAATGCAGGTAATAAAACTTGCTGACTATTTTCACCATAACCAGCTACTGGCGCACCGTTTTCTGTAGCTAATCTATTTGCAATTACACTTCTATACCCTCTCATCGTTTCAAACAAAGCATTGCCATTTGAAAAAGCGGTAGCAATCATAGAAAAACTTGTACTAAAGTTTCCTGTTTCAAAAGCAGGTGCACTAAAATCTAAAGCTCCTGTAGCAGAACCATTATCTACAACATCTAATTGTTGCGATAGATCTCTAGTCTTAATTTTATTTCCTCTTACATCAATATTTAAATCTTTAAATGGCTTTACCGTAAAAGTATAATCTAACTTGTTATAACGTGTTCTGCTATACGTTTTGTTGTAATATTCGCTATTATCTGGGTCTCTTGGGCCAACCAACCAACCGTTTTGCAATGCTTTATTTCTAATATCTACTTGACTACCAAAAGCAAATGAAGTTGGCGCGCCACCTAAAAAGCCAACATCTTCTGTGTAACCAGGTAAAAATTGTCCATTATTTTCAGAATAACTTATTTTTCCTTGTTTTACAGAGGTTACCACATCATAAATACCTTTTAAAAGCTGCTTCCCTAAAGGAAGATTTTTCTTTCTACTGACTCCTCTAGGAGCACGAGGCAAAGCATTTATAGGAGCTCCTTTTTTACTTTTTCTTAGCGCTTTACTCATTAAAAGTTTCTCGAACCCTAAACCTTTGTAGAATTTTTCGAATGTAAATGTGGTATTTATATTATGAGTATTTGCATTTTGAATAACATTACCAACTAAATCTACATACGCAACATCTGCACCACCAACATCTATGGTACTTTGTGCGGCAGCTTGCCAATCGAAATCTGCGGTGTATGCATAATCTGCTTTTATCCAACTTAAAAAAGGAATTTTATCTATTGGTAATTGATACGTACCGTTTAGCTTTTGATGGTAATGATTTGCTCTTCCTGTGTTAAAGAAATCATCATAAATCTGAATATCATCATTCGCACCAAACGTATCATAAATGTAACTATTGGTTGCATTAAAATTAAACTGAAGTGATTTTGTTAAATCGAAACCAACAGTATAGTCCCAATCGAATAAAAACCTACGTTGCTTTAATTCTGGTTGATCAGACAAACCTTCCACCAAGTTTCTAGATTGTTGTTCTGTAAAGTTTCTATTAATTCTAGAGTTTACTGCTACCGTAGAAGGAATTGGATTAAAGTTAAAGTCTTTAATCAGTTTTAAATACTTGCTATTTAAAAAAGCGATGTTTTTAAAAGGTTCTATCGGTTTCGCTTGAAAGTTATAATTGTAAGTGGCACCTGCAGTAACACTTTCATTTATATATTTTTTGATGTTATAATCTCTATGAAATTCTTTGTTATGTGCATAAGAAACAGAGACATTTTCAACATTATAAAACTGAGGTTTTTTTGTTGAATTAGGATTTCTATTTTTCTTTACATTTATAAAACTGATGCTTGTTCTTTTGGTATAATCTCTAGAAAATTCACTATTAGGATTTTGTTCTAAAGCGTCTTCTAAAGTAATATCTTGGTACTGAGGATCAAATTTTGGGTCGATAAACCTCTCACCAATACTATAACTCATTGGCAATTGAATTCCCCATTTTTCTGGAGTCAAGACTTTCCCTAAGTTGATAGATGTGGCAACATCATATTGTTTGGTTTCGTCTAAACTACGTTGGTTTACCCTGTCTTGTACATTACCAAAACCAATTGTAGACATGCTTCCTGCTAAAGAAACATTGGCAACATCAGCAAAATTTGCATCTGCATTAACAACTGCAGCCCAACCACCTTTATTATCAAACCCAGCAGAACGCAATTCATTAAACCAAACTTCTGCACTTTTTGCAGTTAAAGAGGTGTTTTTAAGACCTAACATAATCGTTCTTAATTGTGCTAAAGTAGGATTTCCTTTTACGCTAATTTTATAAGGTAAGTTGGCGTCTTGTTCTTGAGATTCATAAATTTCACCAACAGGAAAGTTGGCACTATTTCTTTCTAATTTAATTTTACCAAAGGTTTCTAAGAAAGCATCTAAATTATTTGCTTCTGGCCAAATATCTAATGCAGAAGTTCCGTTTTTTGTAACAGCAAGTGGAATTTCAAGCTGATAAAAATTTTCGTTTAAATCTGTTCCTAATCGAATAACTGCAGACATGTCGCCATCATTTACAAAAGATTCTGTTTGCGTTTCCTCTAAATGCATAAACATTTTTAGTTGCTTAAAACGTCTTAAATCTATGCTAATATTTTTGTAGATAGCTCTTGTTTCATCTGGTTTTAATCGAGTAACTTTTAACGTTACAGATTGTTCATTTTGCAATTGTACAGTAGTACTTCCTTGCAAACGTTCTCGCTCAATTCCTGGAGGCTGAATATAAGTTCCTTCATTTTGCTCTATACTTACAACACCAACCTCAAAATCATTTAATTCATCTTGTGTTAATTCTCTGTCTGGGGTTGTTGCAGGATCTAACGTTCTAACATAACGTCTCCAATCTCCACGAACCAAATCTAATTCACCAAAACGAACCACAATTGGCATTTTAAAATTGGTTAAGAACATTCTTATAAAACGGATACTGTTAAAGTCGGAAATTCCATTTACAGGCGTTCCACTTCTTACAGGAACTCTAAATTGATACCATTTTGTTTGCTGCGTATTTCCGTTTTCTAAAGTTATAGACGTTGTTTTTTCATCAACAACATAACCAACACCTTTTCTTAGATTCGCTTTGTTCATCGAGATTTTATACTCATAATAACTTTCTACAGTATTCATGGTTTGGTCTCTATTGATGTCTTCTGTATCTGGGTATGTGGTAGATGAAGTAGGATACGCTTCTGTAGATTGATTTAACGTTGGCGAGTTTCCTTGCGTATTATTAAAGTTTTTATATCTTGTTATTAAGGATGCATTGATGGCGTCTAAATTAGAGCCTCTAAAAAACTGAAAATTGTCTCCAGCAGGATCATTAAGAGCTGCAAATTGTCCAATTCCAGGAAGGTTTTTTTCTTCAGCATCATTTAAACCATCAAAACCAATATCTTGATTTGTTCTAGCACCATCTTGTTCATTAAACGCATATATTATTGATGGATTTCTAGGAACATCTCCCCAAACAGTACTATTTACATTGCTTCCATCAACTTTTAACCCATCTTCTGGCAAACCGTTTTCGTACATTTTACGGTTGTCTTTTAAAATATCTTCAGAAATATTCCCTAGATTGATGTATAAATCTCCTACTTGATTTGCAGGGTTATTCGGATTAACACCTGTTGGTAAACCTTCTTCTTCTGTTATCGAATAATTTTGATAAGGATCCATAATCCAAAACTGCATGTACTCAACATTTGCTTGGTCAAAATTATTCGTAGTTAATGCACGCATAATTCCACCCCACCTTGTTTCTGGATTCGACAATGTTACTTTATCACCTTGAATTGTTGCAGACGGGTCATAGTTATAAGAACCTCTTTCTTGTGGGAAATAAGCTAAATCTAAGGTTCTAACTAAAGAGTTTTGTGTAATGTCTAATTGCACATTCGGAAACAATTCTCTATAATTAATTTGTCTTGTTTCTGCTCTAGAAAGTTCATCTGCATCTATACTTGCAGGCGTGTCACCAACACCATAAAATATCTGATCTACACTATACCAAGCTAACTTCCCTCTTTTGTAATTGTAAGATAAATCATCTCTTTCTCCGTTTAAATTAGGAAAATATTTTGGGGTACTTGCTTCATACCAATCTAAAGAAGATAATAAACTAATGGGTATTTGAGACGCTTCAAAATCATCTATGTAAGAAGTTGCAGCACCCGCAACATCTATACCACTTGGCGTTCCGGGAATTAAATACGCCATGTCTCCTCTTACAGATAAATTAGAAGGTGCATCGGTATCAACAAAAGGCAATTTATTTGCCAATTTGGTAAAATAAGGAACTTCTGTAGAATAGTTAAAATTAAAACCTAACATGGTATTATCTATCGGTTCTGCACCAAAATTTACTTTAGGTGTTAAAGGTCTTTCTTCAATATTTAAATAGGTAGCACCAATGATAAAATCATCTGAAAATTTGTGTTCAACATCAACACCAAAAAAGGTTTTTCTTTGTTGATTAAAGACAGCGTTATTTTCCGTAGAAACGCTAATAGGTACACCAGAGGCTTGCAAGCCAGGATCTATAATTTGTACTCTTCCTAATTGATAATCTACAACATAATCTACCCCTTCTACCAACTGTCTTCCGCCAGCAGAAACTTTTACAGAACCTCTAGGTACGTTAAAAGCTCCAATAGGAATTCCGCCAGAATTTTCTGATTTAAAATATCCTTTTAAGAAATACTTGTCTTTATTCTGAAAATTATTCTTAATGTTGGTTTTTGTATTTAAATACAGTTCTTTAAACAAAAAATTAGCATCGGCAGGGTTTGTTAATTCATCTTCTAAATCGTTTCCAAAAGGTTCTGGTTCGGGGAAAAATATGAATCCGTTTTCTGAGTTTACCGTAATTCCTTCTACATAATCGAAAAAACCATCGGGTTCTCTAGACTGACTTTGGTCTAACTGATCTAAATTTAAAACTTGTAACAAAGGGATGTTAGAAATACCGGCAGTTTCTGCATTTTGTAAAACGTTCGAAGGGATTCCGGTTTTGTCATCTCTATATTGAATTTCGAACCTAAAACCATCTTGTGTTAATGGGAAAGCACCTAAAGCATACACGTTTTTCATCATTAAACGCCAGGTAGGAAAAGATTCTTCACCACCATTTCCGTCGGGTCTTTTGGTTTGTAAAATTTCTGAACGTAATAATTTTACAGCTAGGTTATTAGGTGCTTGAATTCCGTCATTAGAGAACTCTCCAACTTTAAATGAGTTTTTAGTACTTCCGTTTACGTTACCAGCAACGGTATACTCATAAGCTACAGCTAAAACTTCACCATCATTTAATCTTCTATTTAAGGAGATAAAACCTAATTGCGGATTTAAGCGATATTCATTTTGATCTAATTTTCTTGCATTTTCTAAAACAGAATAATTGGTTCCGTTTTGCATGTTGTAAGGTTGTAAAGAACTGTCTACTGTAGAAACATCTCTAATACCACCAGCAGGAATAATTTCTGTTCCAATTCTATTAGCGCCATTAAAAGGTAAATTGTTTCCAGCAACTTGTGCTTGTGTAATGGCAGGGTTTAAAACCACGCCATTTTCGTCAACCAAAACATTTACTTTAGATTCACCAATATCTGCAAAGGCAACAATACTTCTATAATCTTCTGTACTTGCATTTCTATTCGTAATCCAAACTTCTACTCTTGTAATATTTATCGGACTATTTATTAACGGATAATTCTTTAACGAATTTGCATAATTATCTATGAAGTATTGCGATAAGAAAAAGTGTCTATCATTATCGTAATCTGTTGTTCTCAACTCAAAAGGCTGTATAGAAGCACCACCTTCTGCAACGACGGTTTTGCTCTCAGAGTTTTGTTGAGAGAAAACAGCGGTAATGTTTGTGTTTCCGAATTTTAAATCTGTTTTTACTCCAAACAAACTTTGTGCGCCATTAATTAAAGAGTTTTTAATTGGCATTGAAATATTACCCGCTTCTAAACCTTGTATAATATCGTCTTCGGTGGGTGTAAAATCAATTTTCACTAAATTTTGAAAATCAAAAGAAGCTTGTGTGTCATAATTTGCAGTAAATTCTAAACGTTCCCCAACCTTTGCACGAATACTCGCGTTTATTTGTTGATCAAAATCAAAAGTAAGACTACTCCTGTTTTCTTCAGAAATCTGCGGATTGTCTGTATTCTGATAAATGAAACCAAGTTTAAGGTTTAAGTTTCCGGTAGGTGTTACTTTTACTTCGGTTCCGCCAAAAATGGTTTCAAAAAACTTATTGTTTACGTAATAAGTTGGTAATAAGTCTTTTTGAGCATCTTTAGAACCTTTTTTCTTACTGTTTGTTGCGCTTACTTTGTCTTTAAAGTATTGCAACATATCTCTTTTTAAACGGTATTGTTGATATTCTCTTGGTGATAAATAAATAGGAGTTCGTGTGTAGTAATTCCCAATTTTTTCAACAATAACATATTTGTTTAAGACCTTATCAAAAATAATTTCTTTTTGTGCTAAATCATCTAAATACAAACCTCCTTTTTGAGTGCTTTTAAAGTCGTACCGAAGGTTTACATCTTCTTTTTTGTTGTTTGTCGAATCTTTTTCTGTATTATTTTGGGCGTAGGTAGTTAAGCTTACTCCGAAAGTAATTACTAAAAATAGAAAAGTGCTTTTAAAGATTGTACTCAATTGATTATAAACTTTTTAAGGCTAATTTTATAATTTTCTCTACAGAAGCATCTGCATGTTCTTTTACAATAATAGACACCAATTTCTCTGATTGTTTTCTTTGAAAACCTAAAACTTCTAAAGCAGATAACGCTTCATCTTTGTTTGTATTGCTTGCGCTCATAGAAACTTCATCTATATCAAAGGTCTTTAAGATCTTGTCTTTTAAGTCTACAATTACTCTTTGTGCTGTTTTTACACCAATTCCTTTTACAGATTGTATTACCGCAACATTTTCTGATGCAATTGCTTGCTGAATTTCTTCGGAAGTCATAGAAGACAACATGGTTCTTGCAATACTTGGCCCAACACCAGAAACAGAAATTAAGAACTTAAAAATAGCTCTTTCTGTTTTATTGATAAAACCAAAAAGTGTATGCGCATCTTCCCGTATAGAAAGATGCGTATACAAAATTACATTCTCATCTGCAGGTAATGCAGAAAACGTATTTAAAGAAATATGAAGCAAATACCCAACGCCATTGCAATCTACAACAACTTCTGTTGGATTTTTCTCTACTAATCTTCCTCTAATTTGTGTGATCATAAAACTTTATTCTGGCTTCTAATGTAATACTTTTTATTTGTTGTTTCTTTTTTCTTTTTGCTGAGCGTCTACAACTGCCAAAGCAGCCATGTTTACCATTTCGTCTACACTTGCACCTAATTGTATTATATGTACAGGTTTGTTAAAACCTAAGATTACAGGTCCAATAGATTCTACCCCCTCTACTTGTTTTAATAACTTGTAGGTAATGTTTGCAGATTCTAAATTAGGAAAGATTAAAACATTCACTTTTTTTCCATTCAATTTAGAAAAAGGAAACTCTTTTGCTAATAATTCTGGATTTAAAGCAAAATCTGCTTGTATTTCTCCATCGATTACCGTGTCTGGAAAGTGACGGTGAATGTAAGAAACAGCTTCTCTAATTTTTTTAGAAGTATCTGAGTTAGAAGAACCAAAGTTAGAGAAAGATAACATTGCAATATTTGGTTTCATACCAAACATACTTACAAACTTACCTGTCATTTGTGCAATTTTTGCCAATTCTTTAGCCGTAGGATTCTCATTAATAGTAGTATCTGCTAAAAATAAAGGACCTTGTTTTGTTAACATTAAATTACAAGCCGCAATTCTAGAAACATCTTTGTCTCTTTCAATTAACTCTATCATTGGTTTCACAACAGATGGGTAAGGTCTAGAATACCCTGTAATTAAGGCATCTGCTTCCCCTTCATTTACCATCATTGCAGCAAAATAATTACGCTCTCGCATTAATTTTTTTGCTTCAGAAAAAGTTCTTCCTTTTCTCTGGCGCGTTTTCCAATATGCTTCACCAAAACGATTTCTCCTTTCGTCTTCTTCGTCTGTTTTAGGATCTATAATGGTTACTTCATCTGTAAAACCAATTTCTTCTTTTAGCTCAAGAATAACTTCTTTTCTACCTAATAAAATTACGATACCTAATTTATCTTCATGCACTCTTTGTGCAGCCTTTAAAACATCTAAATGATCTGCTTCTGCAAAAACAACACGTTTTGGGTTGCTTTTTGCTCTGTTGTGTAAAAGTCTAATTTCTTTACTACCAGTACCAGAACGCTCCATTAGTTCTTCTCTGTATTTATCCCAATCTTCAATTGGCTCTAGCGCAACACCAGAATCCATTGCCGCTTTTGCAATTGCTGGCGGAATTTCATAAATTAATCTTGGGTCAAATGGTTTCGGAATAATATATTCTCTTCCGTATGCCAAATTAACTTCGTCATAAACAATGTTTACTTGTTCTGGTACCGATTTTTTTGCCAAATCTGCCAAGGCATGTACGGCAGCCATTTTCATTTCTTCGTTAATTTTAGTAGCTCTAACATCTAAAGCACCTCTAAAAATAAACGGAAAACCAAGTACGTTATTTACTTGATTCGGATGGTCTGATCTTCCGGTAGCCATAATCAAATCTTTTCTTGTTGCTACGGCAATATCATATTCTATTTCTGGATCTGGATTTGCCATAGCAAAAACAATTGGGTCTTTTGCCATTGTTAATAACATTGCTGGTGTAACCACGTTTCCTTTAGATAAACCTATAAAAATATCTGCATTTTGCATTGCTTCATCTAAGGTTTGTAAATCTCTGTCTGTTGCAAATTCGGCTTTTTGAGAGGTAAGATCGCTTCTATCGCTTCTAATAACTCCTTTACTGTCGCACATAACAACATTTTCTCTTGTTACACCTAACCTTAAGTATAAACGTGTACAAGAAATTGCTGCAGCACCCGCACCATTCACAACAATTTTTACTTTGCTAATGTCTTTTTCTGTAATATCGATGGCGTTTTTTAAAGCTGCAGCAGAAATAATTGCAGTTCCGTGTTGGTCATCGTGCATTACAGGAATGTCTAATTCTTCCTTTAAACGTCTTTCAATTTCAAAAGCTTCTGGCGCTTTTATATCTTCTAAGTTTATTCCACCAAAAGTTGGCGCAATTGCTTTTACGGTTTGTATAAAAAGTTCTACATCTGTAGCGTCTACTTCAATATCAAAAACATCAATATCTGCAAAGATTTTAAATAATAAACCTTTTCCTTCCATTACTGGTTTTGAAGCCTCAGGACCAATATCTCCCAAACCTAAAACAGCAGTTCCGTTAGAAATTACAGCTACTAAATTTCCTTTGGCAGTATATTTATAAACGTTGTTTCTGTCTTTTGCAATTTCTAAACAAGGTTCTGCTACTCCCGGAGAATATGCCAACGCTAAATCGTGTTGTGTTGCATATTTCTTAGTAGGAACAACCGCAATTTTTCCTGGTTTTGGTTTTGCATGATATAGTAAAGCTTCGTGTCTTTTTCTAGATTCGCTCATATAATATTTGTTTGCTTGTTTAAGTTACAAATATAGGGTTTTCAATGAAAGAGAAAACGAAGAGAAGTAAACTTTTATAAATTGAGTTTTTCCTATAGTACTAAGGATTAACGCGTACTTTTACATTGATTTTTCTTAATTTTATTTTTGATGATTTATCCGGATTTTTATTGCCAGACAACTATTATCGTTTTTATGTAGTCTTAATAATCAAGAACAAATTATAGTTGGTTTAACAAAAATTAAAGATTTTCTTGTAACAGAAACTTTAAGTTTGCGACTATCAACAAAACAGCTTTATGAAAAAAATTACATTTATTTTTTTATTATGTAGTGCATTTGCTATGAATGCGCAGATAAAAGGAAATGTTACAGATAAAAATGGAGAGCCACTTTCTTTTGTAAGTGTCTATTTAAATAAAACTGTTACTGGAACTACCACAAATGATAATGGAGATTACATCTTAAATCTGAAGAAACCAGGAAAATATACCTTGGTTTTTCAATTTATAGGCTTTACTACGCTAAAAAAGGAGGTAAATGTTGCTTCTTTTCCTTTGAAGCTGAATGTTGTTTTAGAGGAAGAAAATGTACAATTGCAAGAAATTGTTATTTCAACAAAAGACAATCCTGCAAACAGAATTATTAGAAATGTAATTAAAGATAAGGATAAGAATACAGATAAGTACGCAAATTACACAGCGAAGTTTTATTCTAGAGGATTGACCAGAATTAAAGATGCTCCAGAAAAATTCTTCGGACAAAGTACTGGCGATTTTGGTGGAGGTTTAGACACTACAAGAAGCGGAATTATTTATTTATCAGAAACTTTTTCTAATATTTCATTTCAGAAAAAACCAAAAAAATTCAAAGAAAAGATAGTGGCCTCTAAAGTTTCTGGTGAAGATAATGGCGTCAGTTTTAACAGAGCAGAAGACTCTAATATAGATTTGTATGAAAATAGTATTGCCGTGTTTAATGGTTTGATTTCTCCAATATCATCGAATGCTTTTAGTTATTACAACTATAAGTTGGTAGGAACGTTTTATGATAAAAATGAAAAACTAATCAATAAAATACAATTATTACCTAAGCGTAAAAATGATCGTGTTTTTGAAGGTTTTATTTACATTGTAGAAAATGATTGGGCTTTGTATGGTACAGATGTAACTGCAACAGGGGCTCAAGTAAATATACCCGTTGTAAATTCTCTAAAGCTAAAACAAGGGTATAATTATTCCGAAGAAATAAAAGGATGGATTTTAATAAGTCAAACCATAGATTTTGATATTTCTATTTTTGGTTTTAAACCTAGCGGAAAATTTTCCTACACCTATTCAGACTATAATTTTAACCCCACTTTTACAGAAAGTACGTTTACAAATGAGGTCTTGTCTTTTGAAAAGAATGCGACTAAAAAAGACACTTTATTTTGGAATAAATTAAGACCTGTTCCATTAACAAAAGAAGAGGTTACAGATTATAAAATTAAAGATAGTATTAAGGTGCTTAGAAAATCTAAGAAATATTTAGATTCTTTAGACGCGAAGGGAAATAAATTTGGTTTGTTAGATCCAATAATGGGTTATACATTTAGAAATTCTTATGAAGATTGGTCTTTTTCTTACAACGGACCTTTATTAAAAACGGGCTTTAATACTGTGCAAGGTTTTAATACAGGTGCCGGTTTTAGTTATTTTAAGTCTTTAAATGAAACAGGTAAATGGTGGAGTGCAGGTGTAAATGCTACTTATGGTTTTTCTGATAAACGCATTAGACCAACAGTTTATTTCTCTAAAAAATGGAACAATATTTCTAGACCTAGATTGTATGCAACTGTGGGTATTACAACACCACAATTTAATGAAAGAAAACCTATTTTAAAGCTGAATAACACCTTTAGTTCTTTGCTAAATAATTATAATTATCTAAAAATTTATGAGAAACAAGCGGCAGAAATATCGTATTCTCAAGAGTTTAAAAATGGTATTTATGTTTCTGGTTCGTTAGCATATGCGAAAAGAAAACCGTTATTTAATACTACAGATTTTTCTTGGGTTTCTCATGACAAGAATGGCGGTTATACATCTAACAATCCTTTAGATGCCACAGATTTTAGAGTTGGTGCATTTGCAGAGCACAATATTGCAACATTAAATTTGGGAACAAGATTTGTTTTTGGTCAGAAATATTTATCATATCCAGACAGTAAACAAAATATTGGAAATGATAAATACCCAAGTATAGACCTTAGGTATCGTAAAACTTTTGCGGCAACTAATTCCGACTTAAATTCTGATGTGTTTATTACCAATATTAAACAAGACATAAATGCCGGTAATTATGGTAATTTTAGGTATCATATTAGAGGTGGGGTTTTCTTAAAAAAGAAAAATATTGCGTTTATGGACTTTCTTCAGCCAAACGGAAATCAATTAAGATATCCTTTAAAAACAGGTGGAATTAGTAATTTTGGTTTGTTAGATTATTATAAATTTTACAGCAATGATAAATATGTAGAAGCGCATATAGAACATAATTTTAGAGGTGCAATTTTAGGTAAAATTCCGTTATTAAATAAATTAAACTTCCATTTAGTGGCAGGTTCAAAAGCATTGGTTATGGCAGATACAAAACCATATACAGAGTATTCTGTGGGGTTAGATAACTTGGGTTTTGGTAAATGGCGTGTTTTGCGCTTAGATTATGTAATGTCTAATTATAATGGCGTTTCAGAAAACGGATTCTTGTTTAGATTTAGTATATTTAATTAATTAGTTACAGATGAAAATAGAAATTCTTTTTTTTGGTATTACTTCGGATTTAATTGGTGAGACGCAACAAAATGTTGAGTTTGAAAATTCAATTTCTGTCGCCGATTTTAAATCGGTTTTAAAAGAAAAATATCCACAGTTGAAAAACATCAATTCATATGCAATTGCGGTAAATGAAGCTTATGCTGAGGATCAATTGATTTTAAAAGAAAAGGACGTGGTTGCTGTAATTCCGCCAGTTAGTGGAGGGTAATTTTTTTAAAATTTATACAAAAGAAACACGTTGTATAAAACGTGTTTCTTTGTTTTCTGTGTGTCTTTTAATTCCGTTTTTTAAGAATAATAAAAGCGAAAATTTTTATAGTAAAGACTCATTTATTTTTCTCTCTAAATACTTGCTTACGAACAGTTTTAGGCAGATACTTTTTTACCGAAATATTTCTTATCAACATAAAAAGTACCAAAAGGAATAACAGATGCAACTAAAACAATTGCTAGCGTTTTATTGTTCCAATTCATTTCTTTTTTGATAAGAATTGCCAAAACAACATACAACATAAATAAAATTCCGTGAGGCATTCCTAACATTTTTACATAAGAAGCATCCCCTTGAAGATATTTAATTGGTGTTGCTATAAAAAGTAATAATAAATAAGAGATCCCTTCTAAAAAGCTAATAATTCTAAAGATGTTTTTCATTTTTTTTATCTAATTAGTCATTGCGGTTTTACGAAGCAACCTGTTGATTGAAAGAGCGGTTCCTTGGTTAAAATTTCCTAGTAATGACGTTTCATTTTATAAATACAAAAATACAAAATTGTTTCCCTATTTTTGTTGAACAATGCAGAGAACTTCCATAAAAATATCATCAGAGAAATTAGATTTAAATGAGTGCTACAATTTTGTAGAAGATGCTGCTTGTGGCGGAATTTCGGTATTTGTAGGAACTGTTAGAAATGACACGCAAGGAAAAGAAGTAACGCAGTTAGATTTTTCTACTTACAAACCCATGGCGATTAAAGAGATGCAGAAAATTGCAGATTTGGCTTTGGTAAAATTTGATGTTAAAAAAATAGCCATTCACCATGCAGAAGGAATGTTGCAAATAGGTGAAATTCCTGTAATAATTACCGTTTCTTCTAAACACAGAAAAGCCGCTTTTGAAGCGTGTGAATTTGCCATAGATACGTTAAAAGAAACTGTACCAATCTGGAAAAAAGAACACTTTTCAGATGGTAAAGTTTGGGTAAACGCACATCCATAACCTTCGTTGATCGTTTTTAGTATACGATTGTATTTAGCGCAACCGTAAGAAACTAAAAACGGTTACTGTGAATTACGAACTACTTTTCTACTCTGTAACCATAAATAAAATTGTACTCCAAATAATACTGCACCAGCTAATAAATGCGTGGCTTGTGTACCTAAAGGAAATTCTGCATAATACATTAACATGCCCGTAATTGTTTCTAGGAAGATTAAAAAGAGAATCCAGTTTACTAAATTGTAACCTAAGTTTTTAATTTGATTGATGTAGAACATCCCTAAGTTTACCAAGACAATTGCAATGGTAAAAGATCTATGAAAGTAGAATTTAAAACTAGGATTCATTAAGCTGTAATCTTTGTTTTCAAAGCCGAATAATTTTACTTGCTCGTCTATAAATTGCCTTACCTGGGTTCCTAATGCAATTTGTATCAATGAAAAAAGGACTGAAATAATTAATAATTTATTAAAAACGGCATTGTATTTAAATGTTGGTTTCTTATCAGAAACAATAAACTTCAACCATAGTAAAAGAGCAATAATGATTAGGCCAACAACCATGTGAATGGTAATAATTGCAGGTGTTAAATTAGAATCTACTACGGTTTTTCCTAACCAAGCCTCAAAGAGCATTAAAAAGAATGCTGTATAGGCAAGTATAGGAATCCTTTTATCTGTTTTTCTAAGTTTAAAAGCGCCGTAAACTAAAAATAGAAATACAAAACCAGCCAAAACAGAAGCTAACCTATTAATGTATTCCGTCCAAGTATGATACTTATTAAATTTGTTATAATCGTGTTTTGTGTAGCTTGCCCAATTTTTTGTATTAAAGGTTGTTTCCGTTTTTAAATCGTGTTCGGCAACAAATAACACTTCATCTTTAATAATAATAAAACCTTCTTTGTAAACAGTGTTTGGTTTCCAGGTAATTTGTTCTTCAGAAGTTGGCGGAATGTAATAACCAAAACACTTTGGCCAATCGGGACAACCCATTCCAGAGCCTGTCATTCTAACGACAGAACCGGCTAAAAATATTAAATAAACAGAGATAATAGCAATTTGAACTATTTTTGGAAACCTATTTTTCATCAAAAAACCTTTTTACAAAGATACTTCAAAAAAGAGCGCGTCTAAAAGCTTTTAAGCAGTCTTCTGTTATCTGTAAAAATTCTAAATAAAGCAAGTTTTTAGAGATATAAAAATTGTTTTTCAAGTTTATTTCATAACCTAATTTTTATTTTTTTTGAAAGAAATTTTTATAAAAATAAGGTTTTAAGAATGTCAACAGTAGCAGCAACTTAGGTGTTTTTAGGCTTTTAAAATATTGATTATCATTTATTTGAAAAATCGTTCATTTTTTGAGATATTGATGAAATTAGCGCTATTGTTAAAAACTTCAAGGGATTTGTGAATAAGTATAACTTTCTTTTCGGAACAAAAAAGGCAATCTTTGTAGAAGTCGTTTTCAGCGATTAATTAACCCTCAAATAACACCAATTTACTGTGGAAATTACGCATATCATCAAAAGAGACTCTGAAACTACCACTTTCGAGCTAGAAAAAATTACAAAAGCCATTGAAAAGGCAATGCTTTCTGTAAACAATGGTACTATAAAAGACGCAATAGCAATCTCTAATATTGTAAACGGTACTCTATTAGAAAGAAAGTTAAAAGAACCAGATTATACACCCACAGTAGAACAGGTTCAAGATATTGTAGAATATAAATTAATGGACAGTCCTTTTCACGATGTTGCGAAGGCTTACATTTTATATAGAGATGAACAAACTAGAAGTCGAAAAAGCAATATTTTTGAAAAGAGATTAAACTTAAAACCCTATGATTATCCTGCTTTAGGTGAATATGTAGATGCGATTAGACATTCTTATTGGATTCATACAGAATTTAATTACACGAGTGATATACAGGATTTTAAGACGTCTCTTACACCTATAGAGAAAAATGCTATAAAGAATACCATGTTGGCAATTTCTCAAATAGAGGTTGCAGTGAAAACCTTTTGGGGAGATATTTATAAAAAGATGCCAAAGCCAGAAATTGGTTCGGTGGGTGCTACGTTTGCAGAAAGTGAAGTGCGACATCATGATGCATATTCGCATTTATTAGAAATTTTAGGATTAAATAATGAGTTTAAAAACTTAAGAAAAAATCCTGTAATTATGAAACGTGTTAATTATTTAGAAGCAGCCTTAAAAAACGTAAACAGCGAAAACAATAAAGATTTTTCTGAGTCTATTATCTTATTTTCTTTGTTTATAGAGCACGTATCTTTATTTTCTCAGTTTTTGATTATCATGGCTTTCAATAAGCATAAAAATGTTTTAAAAGGAATCTCTAATGTGGTAGAAGCTACTTCTAAAGAAGAGCAAATTCATGGAGACTTTGGTATTGATCTTATTAAAATTATAAAAGAAGAAAATCCAGAATGGTTTGATGAGGCGCATAGTGTATTGGTGCAAGAAACCTGTAAAGAAGCTTTTCTTTCTGAAAGTAAACTAATCGATTGGATTTTCGAAGAAGGAGAATTAGATTTCTTACCTAAAAATGTAATTAAAGAATTTATAAAAAATAGATTTAATAACTCGTTAGCAAGTATTGGTATTACAAAAATATTTGATGTTGATGAGGCGCTATTATCTCAAACAGATTGGTTTGATGATGAAATTATTGGAACCAAACATGGTGATTTCTTCGTGAAAAGATCTATCAATTATAGCAAAAGAACTAAAAGTATAACCAGCGACGACTTATTTTAAATTATGAACCTGAACGACCAAAATATTGCCGAACTTACCGAACACGAACAATTAATTCAAGCTAGAAATAGTGCGAGAGAGAAGATGCTTAAAGATAAAAATGAACCAGAAATTGAATGGCTAACAGATAACAGTCGTAAGTTTTTAGAGTCGGGTTATTTAACAGGAGATACAACACCAGAAGAAAGAATACGTGAAATTGGAGACAATGCAGAACGTATTTTAAAAATGGATGGTTTTTCTGATAAGTTTTATAAATATATGGCAGCGGGTTATTACTCATTATCATCTCCAGTTTGGTCTAACTTTGGTAAAAAAAGAGGCTTGCCTATTAGTTGTTTTGGTTCGCACGTGGCAGATGATATGGGAGATATTTTATTCTCACAATCAGAAGTTGGTATGATGTCTAAGTTAGGTGGAGGTACTTCTGGTTACTTTGGTAAATTACGCCAAAGAGGTGCAGATGTTAAAAATAACGGATCATCATCTGGTTCTGTTCACATTATGCAATTGTTTGAAAAAATGGTGGATGTTGTGAGCCAGGGTTCTGTAAGACGTGGAAGATTCTCTCCATACTTACCAGTAGACCATGAAGATATTAAAGAGTTTTTAGAAATAGGAACAGAAGGAAACCCAATACAAGAATTAACGCATGGTGTTACTGTAAGTGATGAATGGATGCAAGCCATGATTGATGGTGATGTAGAAAAAAGAGGTATTTGGGCAAAAATATTACAAAGAAGAGGAGAAATAGGATACCCGTATATTCTTTTTAGAGACAATGCAAACAACGGTACGGTAGATGTCTACAAAGACAAAAACCACGAAATTTATGCAAGTAACTTGTGTACAGAAATCATGTTACCGTCTAATGAAGATTGGTCTTTTGTTTGTTGTTTGTCATCAATTAACTTGGTGCATTATGACAAATGGAAAGATACAGATGCGGTAGAAACATTGGCATATTTTTTAGATGCAGTAATGCAAGAATTTATCAATAAATTGGAAGTGTATAGAGATTCTCCAGATAGAGATGATCAGTTTACATTCCGTTTTATGGAAAAAGCATATAACTTTGCAAAAGACAACAGAGCTTTAGGTTTAGGAGCTTTAGGTTGGCATTCTTTATTACAATCTAAAATGTTGGCATTTGATAGTCCAGAAGCATATGCGTTAAATAGTGAAATCTTTAAAGTAATTAAAGAAAAATCATACAAAGCATCTGAAGAAATGGCTAAAATGTATGGTGAACCAGCAGTTTTAAAAGGATACGGAAGACGTAATACAACGTTAAATGCAATTGCACCAACCACATCATCTGCCTTTATATTAGGACAAGTATCACAAGGGATTGAGCCAATTTGGTCTAACATTTATGTAAAGGATATTGCGAAGATAAAAACGACCATTAAGAATCCTGTTTTAGAAAAATTATTAGAAGAAAAAGGACATAATACATTAGATGTTTGGAAAAGCATTAGAGACAATGATGGTTCTGTACAACATTTAGATGTTTTAACAGAAGCAGAGAAAGAGGTATTTAAAACCTATTCAGAAATAGATCAAAAAGTAATTGTGTATCAAGCGGCAAATAGACAAAACCATATAGATCAAGGACAATCTATAAATATAATGGTGCACCCAGATATGCCAATTAAAGAAGTAAACGATGTATATATTACGGCATGGAAACTAGGTGTAAAATCGATGTATTACCAACACAGTATGAATGCTGCACAGAAATTTAAACAAAAGAAAGATTGTTTAAATTGTGAAGGATAATTAGTAAATCAAAAATTGATAAAGAGAAGCCGAAAGGCTTCTCTTTTTTTTTTGAAGCTATTTTCCAGCTTTCACTACTCGCTTTTTTTATTCAGAAAAAGAATAAAAAAGAGCTCAAACAAACCGTTCAATCTGGGCTAAACTTTTTTGTTTGCTTTTAACAAGAGAGAAAGGGAAGTGTCTTTTTTGTATCTTCATTTTTTAAAATAAATTAAAAGAAACCTATTAATGACTTTAAAAACAATACTCTTTATAGTTTTAGGAATCGTCTCTTTTAGAGTTTCTTTATTGGTTAAGAAGAATAGAGAAGAATCTAACAAAACAAGAGAGCGAATGTTGGCAAAAGTTGACCAAGCTAAAAACATAGAAAAATTTAAAAACTCATTAGATTCTCAGCATCCTATCTCAACCTCTATTGTTCATTTATTAGAAAATTTTGAGGTACATGATGAGGTTGGAAATAAATTAAACGAAGAGGAGATAAAATCTATAGAAAATAAATTACAATTACCTGTATCATATAAAATATTTTCAAAGTATTTTGGAGACGGTGGTTCTTGGGTTTTTAGTCAATAAATAGATAGTATTCAAAACCATTCTTATCTAAAAGATTATAATGAAAGTTTAAAAGAAAACATTCAATTAGACGAACAAACCATACATGTAGATAGTTTTCTTTGTTTAATGACAGAAGATTCTAATGGAGGCGCTTGGTGTTGGTTAATTTCAGAAGAAAAAAAGGACAATGAATGGGCTTTAGCATATTATATTGATCAAAAACTACATTATAAAGTAGAAAACTTTACAGAATGGTTAAATATTCTAGCAAAAGATGGTTATGAAGTTATTAGAGAATTAGATACAGAAGAAGAACTTGGTTTAGAATAAACGTATTCAAACATAAAAAATAGAAAAGCTTCTCTTTTTTGTTTATTTTCGACAATATTTTATAATTATGATGAACTGGGAACAACTCCTTTCTTTAAAACGCTTTGGCGACACACAAAAACGCGAAAGAATAGCACAAGATGAAACTCGTTTGGGTTTCGATGTAGATTTCGATAGAATTATATTTTCTTCTGCATTTAGAAGCTTACAAGACAAAACACAAGTAATTCCGTTATCTGAAACCGATTTTGTACACACGCGTTTAACGCACAGTTTAGAAGTTTCTGTTGTGGGTAGAACTTTGGGTAGAAGAGTTGGTAAAGTGTTGTTAGAACGCCATCCAAACTTACAAGAATTAGGATACACTTTTAACGATTTTGGTGCCATTGTAGGTACTGCTTCTTTAATGCACGATATTGGGAATCCGCCTTTTGGGCATTCTGGTGAGAAAGCAATTGGCGAGTATTTTAAAACAGGAAATGGTGCAAAATACAAAGAACAACTTACCTCAAAAGAATATCAAGATTTAGTAGATTTTGAAGGAAATGCAAACGGATTCAAGATTTTAACCGAATCTAGAGCGGGTATTTCTGGCGGATTGCGTTTGTCTTACGCAACCTTAGGTGCGTTTTTAAAATATCCAAAAGAAAGTCTTCCTAAGAAACCAACAAACCATGTTGTAGATAAAAAATACGGCTTTTTTCAATCAGAAAAACAAGCGTTTTTAGAGGTTGTAGAAGATTTAGGAATGTTGCAAAAATCTACAGAAGCTATTTCTTTTTACAGGCATCCGTTAGCCTATTTGGTAGAAGCTGCAGATGATATTTGTTACACAATTATCGATTTTGAAGACGGAATTAATTTAGGCTTAATTGATGAAGAATTTGCTTTAGAATACATGATTAAGCTAGTGAAAGATACCATTGATAGTAAAAAATACCATTCACTAAAACACACCAAAGATAGAGTAAGTTATTTAAGAGCTTTGGCTATTGGAGTTTTAATAAATGAAGCTGTTGACATCTTTTTAGCTAATGAAGATGCCATTTTAAACGGAACTTTCGAGAAATCTTTATTAGAGAAGTGTAAGTATGAGGCACAAATTAACGACATATTAAAAATAAGTGTCGCTAAAATCTATAAAAGTACAGAAGTTGTAGAGAAAGAAGTCGCTGGGTATCGAATTATTGCAGACTTGTTAGATGTATTTGTCACTGCGCTCAACAATCTGTTCGATGGCAATCCGTCTAATTTTGACAATTTGGTATTAAATTTATTACCAGAAGAATACAAAACGGAAGCAGTTAATTTATATGACAGAATTATGCAGGTTTGTAGTTATGTTTCTAGAATATCAGATAGTTATGCAATACGAATGCACAAAAAAATAACAGGAAATATCACATAAAATTATTAAAAATCACTAAATTTGGTTACTTTTTTAAAGAAAATATAAAATATGAATAAAAAACTATCTCTTTCTATCTTGGCTGTAGTTGCCATAGTTGCCATTTTTTTGATAAATAATAACAAAGAAACAGCGTTTGAAAAAAAACAAAAAGAATATGCTGCATACTTAGCAAACCATCCATACTCTAAAAGAAAATCTTTAACGAGAAAAGAGTTAAGAGCAATTCCTAAAAAAGACCGTCCGGATTTAGCATTTGAACAAGATTTTTTAAGAACAATGGATCCTACTACCAAAAAACTACATCAAGACAGGCTGATAAAAGCCTTAAGATATGGTAAGAAGGTAAAACGTGAAGCAACGCTTAGTAAAACTGCCGCAACTAATTTTAATTGGGAATCTAGAGGCCCTAAAAAGGTAGCGGGTAGAGTTCGCGCTTTAATGTTCGACCCAAATGATGCAGCGGATAAAAGAGTTTTTGCTGGAGGTGTAAGTGGTGGTATTTGGAAGAATGAAGACATTACAGATGAAAATTCTGCATGGAGTATGGTAAGTCCGGATATGTTAAACTTTGCAATTTCCGCGCTAGATTATGATCCAATTCAGACCAATACATTTTATGTAGGTACTGGTGAAGGTTGGGGAAATGTAGATGCAGTTAACGGTGCTGGAATATGGAAAACAACCGATGGCGGTGTTACTTGGAACAATCTTATTTCTACAATTAATTTTGAATATGTATATGATTTAATCGTTAGAAATGAAGGAGGAACCGAAGGAGTAATTTATGCTGCTATGCGAGATGTTGAAGACATATTATCCGACGGTACAGATTTATTTAGATCTGTAGATGGCGGTATAACTTGGACGGTAGCATCTACAGAAGCAATTAGAGATTTAGAATTAGGATCGGACAATACAATATGGGCAGGAGATGCAAGTGGCTCTATATTCTCATCTTCAAATGGTGTTGTTTTTGCTTCTAAATATACTGCTACATTAAGTTCTTTAGGTAGAGTAGAACTAGCAACTGCTAAATCTAATGCAGATGTTGTTTATGCCTTAATTACCAGTGGGAATAAACTTGGTGAAATTGTTAAAACAACAAATTCTGGAACCACCTGGGAGAATGTAACAGAACCTTCTGACTCTGGTGATTCTACGGTGCCAAATGATGATTTTACGCGTAACCAAGCTTGGTATGATTTGATTATAAATATAAACCCTGCTAATGAAAATGAAATTTATGTAGGTGGTATAAATACGTTTAGAAGTTTAGATGCTGGTTTTTCATGGAATAAAACATCGAGTTGGGAACTTTCTGTAGATGCTTCTGTTAGTTACGTTCATGCAGATATTCATAATATAATATTCAGACCAAATCATAATGAACTTTTGGTAGCATCAGATGGAGGTATTTTTTATGCTCCAGACAATACTAAAATCCAAAATAATAATGGTTTTGTTCCAAGAAATTTAAATTTTAACATCACACAATTTTACTCTGCAGCAATAGATCCTATAAATGTTGATGGCTTTATGGGCGGTGCACAAGATAATGGTACCAATTATATCTATGAACCAGGAGTAAGTAATTCTTTTGAAATATTAGGGGGAGATGGAGGTTTTAGCTTTATAGATCAAACAGCAAATGATGGTGTAGATGGTATTTATTATATTGCTTCTACACAAAACAATGTTTCTTATTTATATGACTATTCAAAGCCAGAAGTAGACTATATAACCTTAATAAATAATAACGAATCTGGCAGTTTTATAAACTCTTCAGATTATGACGATGATAATAATATTTTTTATTCTTATGATGGTCCTAATAATATAACAAGAGCAAAATTAAAACCAGATTACGAAGACCAAGGAAATAGAAGTAATTTTTCAGGAGAAAAAGATGTGGTAAGTAGTTTTCAGTTCTCTGGTGCCGTAGTATCGCATATTAGAGTGTCACCACATAATAAAGAGAATAGACAGGTGTTTTTTGGAACTAATATCGGTAGAGTTTTAAGAATGAATGCAAATACCGATTCTTTTACAAGGTTAAATACTACTGGTGTTGCAGGAAGTATTTCTTGTATTGAGATTGGTGCAACAGATGATGAAGTTTTGCTAACATATTCTAATTATGGTGTAAAAAGTGTTTGGTATACAATTGATGGTGGAACAACTTGGACAGATGTAGAAGGAAACTTACCAGACATTCCTGTTAGATGGTCTTTATTTAATCCTTTAGATAGAAAAGAAGTAATTGTAGCAACCGAAGCGGGTATTTGGAAAACAAGCGATGTTACTGCAGCAAATGTTCTTTGGGAACCTGCAAATTCTGGAATGGGAAATGTTAGAGTAGATATGCTACAATACAGAGCTTCAGATAATTTAGTTTTAGCAGCTACACATGGTAGAGGTTTATTTACAGGTAAATTTACAACGGTTACAGCTTCTGTAGAGGATGTTTTAAGAAATAATAAAGCGTTTACAGTGTTTCCAACAGTTTCTAAAGGTAACTTTACTGTTTTTGCTAAAAGTTCTTTAGGGAAAGCGAAAATGAATATTTTTGATATTTCTGGAAGACAAGTTTACAAAGCAAATTTAGACTTTAGTACGAATGAAAAACAAGTGGTTTCATTAAATGTAAATTCAGGAATTTACATTGTGAATTTGGTAGACGAAAACGGGAAGAAGGATTCTAAAAAGATTATAATAGAATAATTATAAAAGGATAATTTAGTGCTTCTAAAGTTTTGGAAGACGTTAGATCATTACAATAAAAAAGACGCTAATTGTAGCGTCTTTTTTGATGCTTTAAAATTCCTTGAGTAAAATAACGGAAAAGTTACCAATACTAAAAATAGATATTGAAAATTAATATTAAAAAAAATAAGGCAGTAACCTAAAATTACTGCCTTTATAATTATTTCCGAAACTTTATTCAGTAGGTAATAATAACTTACAACATCATTACTTTTCCTCTGCTAATATGGTAAACACCACCCACAATTTTAATTTCTCCGTCTTTTTCCATTTGGTTTAATATAGGACTTTTCTCTCTAATTCTCTGAATGGTTAATTTTACGTTGTTTTCAATTGTTTTATCTACAAACTCTGTGTTAGAAGAATTGTGCTTTCCTTTAACTTCTCCTTCAGATTTTTTAACTGCTGGCTGAATATTATTTAACATCGATGTAATGTTTCCTAATTCTACATGATCGCATGCTGCTTTAATGGCACCACAACTTTCATGACCTAAAACAAAAACCAATTTACTTCCTGCAACCTTGCAAGAGTATTCCATACTTCCTAAGATGTCTGTATTTTCAAAGTTTCCTGCAACTCTAGCGACAAAAATATCACCAATAGTTTGGTCAAAAATTAATTCTACAGGAACTCTAGAATCGATGCATGAAAGTACAATTGCTTTTGGATGTTGACTCTCTGTTGTTTGGGTAATTAAAGCTTTATGATCTATTGTATGAACTTCGTCTCTAACAAAACGAGAATTACCTTCAATAAAATCTTGTAACACAACCATAGGTGTTAGTTTATCTTGAGCATCTTTTGTAATGGCTTTATTTCTGTGTGGCATAGTTTTTTAGTTTTTGAATTCGTCTTTTACATTTTGTTTTATCCATTTTACACAACTATCAAAATTTTTAAAAATGTGCTCTTTAGGGATAAAGTCTGGAATGATATCAATTCTTTCCATCATATATCTTGGTTGTTTTAATAAGTTTACAAACAATACCTCAATGTTTTTCTTCTTTAAATCTAACAGCATGTCTTCCATGGCATAGAGCCCAGATTGATCCATATATTGCATTCTACCCAAACGAAGAATAACCGTTTTTGCAGTTTGAGGTATTTGCAGAGAAAGCGCTTGAAAATCACTTGTAGTACCAAAAAATAAAGGACCTTTTACATGCTTAATAAACACTTCTTCTTTTAAGTTTGTTGGAAAACTAATTTCATCATCCCAAGCTTCTTCTTTTAATGATTTCACATCAGATCTTTCTGCTGTTAAATCGCCAATTTTTTTCATAAACATTAGAGAAGCAATGATCAAACCAATACCAACTGCGTATACTAAATTCCAGAAAGTAGAAAGTAGTAAAACTACCATCATAATTAATACTTCAGAACTTACTTTAATCGGACCAATTTTAATGTCTTTTGGCAAGTAAGGTATTGCTTTCAATCCTTTATAATCCATTACACCAATACCAACAGTAATTAAAATACCTGCTAAAACTCCTGCAGGAATTTTTGAAGCAATTGGGCCTAAACCTAACATAATTACAAGTAACATAACTCCTGCAATCATACCAGAAAGTTTTGTTTTTCCACCAGCATTTATATTTACAACAGTTCTAATAGTTGCACCTGCTCCTGGAAGACCACCAAATAATGCTGCGACACTATTTCCTATTCCTTGACCAACCAACTCTTTATTTGGTTTGTGTTTCGTTTTCGTCATATTATCTGCAACAACACTTGTTAAAAGCGAATCTATTGCTCCCAATAGCGCTAGTGTTAGGGCTGTAAAAATATACGGCGTTAGATTAGCAAGACTAAAACCTGTAAAAATTTCCCATTTCGGAATTGGAATACCACTCGGAATTTCTTGTATTGTTCTATAGTCTAAACCAAAAGCAACAGCAATTCCAGACATTACAATTAAGGCAACAAGAGTACTTGGTACTTTGGTGGTAATCCGTTTAAAACCGTAGATGATAATAATTGTACCTAAGGCGAGTAAAAGTTCTAACCAATTAATATTTTGTAAAGCCCTTGGAAAAGCTTTTATAGCACCTAAAGCACCAGAAGTTTCTTTTGCTGCTAATGTTTGTGATTCTTTTTCTATATCTGCAGCCGTAATTAATTGACCTCTTCTATTGGTTTCTTCAAAATTTTCTAAAACTAAAATACCTTTACCTGCTTCTTCTTTTAAGATATTCTCTAGAATAACTTCTTGTGCTTGTGCTTTAAATGTGTTTACAAATTGAACATCTTCTTTTGGGTAATAACCAACTGAAGGCAATACTTGAGTAAGTAAAATTATCAATCCGATTGCAGTCATAAAACCAGAAACTACGGGGTAAGGAATGTACCGAATGTATTTTCCGAGACCAATAACCCCTAATATAATTTGAAATAATCCTGCCAAAAGAAAAACAGTTAAAATAGCTGGTAGTGCTTTTGTAATATCGCCATCATTTGCAGCAACAATACCTGCAATAACTACCATACTAACGGCAGTCATGGGTGCCGTTGGACCAGAAATCTGAGTGTTTGTTCCACCAAAAAGTGCCGCAAAGAAACTAATAAAAATGGCACCGTATAAACCAGCACTTGGTCCCAAACCAGAAGAAACACCAAAGGCTAACGCCAAGGGTAATGCAACAATACCCGCAGTAATACCACCAAAAGCGTCACCCTTTATGTTTGAAAATAATTTTTTCATAAATAAATAATTTTACCCATCATTGTCTAAAAGATAGGTTTAAAGTTAAAGTTAAAATTTGAAATTCTTGATAATATTTACACTAATTCTGGAGGAGGAGAACTGTTTTCCTGAGAAATATCTGTGTATTTTTTTAAATAAAAATCGAGTAAGTCCTTCTTGTCTAGAGTGTTAAAAAGGGATAAACATGTTTTAGTTTCAGAGAATTTCATATCAAAATTTTTAGAAACTTCTTTTTGATTATTTTCTTCTTCACTTATATTATAAAGAATAGAGATGTCGAAATTATCTTGTACAACAGAAAGTATTGTGGGAGTCACAATAAAAAGTGTAAAAATAAAAGTTAAGACAATAGCTACTCTAATCTTCATTAATTATAATTCTTTAATTTCTTCGGCGATTATCCATCCTAATTTTCCGTCCGCTAATTTAATCTTTTTCCAATTATCTACGACATCTAACACAATTACTTTTGCGCCTTCATGCAACGTAAAAATTTCTTCAGAATTTAGAGTGGGGGCGTCTCTAACCTCCGTTTTTTCAGCAAAAACAATAGCTTCTTTGTTTTCTTTTGTTTGATGATACTGATTATAAGTGATAAAAATAGTGAAAATAAAAAGAATAAAACTGATGCTACTCGTAGTAAAGTAGGTTCTTTTTCTTATTGGAGTATGCGCAAAGTAGAAAAATAGAAATAAAATAGCTGCAATAAAAGAAAATACAACAGTAACAATTGCCCATTCATTATAAGACAATTTTTGAAGATAATTTTTATCAAAACGCTGAAAAATAGTTTTAGGAACTTCTTCTATATTGTCTAAAGCCAAACGTTTTGCAAACACTAAATTGTTTTTTACATCGGCATGTAAAGGGTTTAATTTTAAGGCTTTTTCGTAATAGAAAAGAGTAGGACCTACTTTATTTAGCTTATAATATGCGTTTCCTAAGTTTAAGTATAACTCAGAAGAAACGGCATCTAGAGCTTCAATTTCTTTATATTTTTCAATCGATTTTTCGAACGCACCATTTTTGTATAACTCATTTGCAGCAGTAAATAAACGATCTACGTTCTGAGCCGTAACCGAGTTGGCAATCATCAACAATAAAAATAAAATCTTTTTCACCATCCTATAATTGTTTATCTAGTTGAACAATAACTTCTTTTGCGCGTTCAAATTCTTCTTTCATTTGAGTTGCTGTATATGGTGTGTATCGTGCAAAGTCAGAACTTTTTAAAACTTCAATAAATTGATTGATTGTTGCTGTTTCAACTTTTTTATGCACTAACATTTCAGTAATTTTTTCTTTACTGATGTCTGCCGTCTCGATGCCTAATTTTGCTTTTAAATAATTATGCAAAGCACGTTCTAAAGCTTCGTAGAAAGCTTCTTTTTTACCGAGTTGTTTTTGGGCTTTAGAAAGATATTTCTTAGCCAATCGTTCTGCTTTTCTAGCTTTATTACCAACAATATCATGGCTTCTTTCTTCATTTCTTTTTGCGATAAAGATTCCAACCGGAATTGCAATTAACGGCAATAAAAGTAAAATATAGAAAAGATTCGATTTAAAAAAATCAGATTTTTTTGTAGTTATAAAATTTGTCTTAGTAGCAATATATCTAAAGTTTTTGCCTGCAGCAACAACCTCTTGTTTTCTAACCGTTGTTGTGTCTAGAACAACCAATTCTTTACCCTCTTGCACGTCTACATAGAAATCTTCTGTAGCAATTGTTTTGTATTTTTTCTCTTTCGGATTAAAGTAAGAAAATGAAACACTTGGTATTTTATATTTTCCTTTATATTGAGGCACAACTGTGTAGGTGTCTATCACAGCACCAGAAATTCCGCTTGCGTTTACACGAACATTTTCTTTTCTTTTTGGTTGGTACATTTCTAATTCTACCGGTGTTTCTACCGTTGGCAATTCAAATAATTTTAAGTTTCCGTTTCCAGAAACTGCCACTTTTACTTGGCTGGTTTCATTTGCTTTTAAAATATCTTTGCTTAGCGAAACGTCAAAATTAAAATCACCAACAGCACCATAAAAGTTTGCTGGTTTCCCTTCTAAAGGAAGACTTAAAGGACTTATTATTTTCTTAGCGGATGCAAATTCTCTTCGAACATTTCTTGTAATTGCGTTACCGAAAAAATCTGATCTTCCAGAAGGAACTCCAATTACAATATCCATTTTCATTGGTGCTATAGAGAGTTTTCCTGTTTTTGTTGGAATTAAAAGGGCTTTTTGAAGTACAATATATCTGTAGTTTTCACCATTGTATTTCCCCATTTTAACTGGAAAACCATTTATTTTAATATCCTGACTCCAGAAACCGTTGTATTTTGGCGCTTCGGTTACAGAAGTATCATAAACACTAACATTTTCACTAACATACAATCGGTATTCAACATAAACACCTTCACCAACATAGGGTTTAGATTTAGAAATTTCTGCAACTAAATGAATGTTCTGTTGTGCAATATAATTGGGGTCATTCGGGTTTTTAGGAATTTCCACAGCATCTAAAACAATAATCTTTACAGGTTCAGATTTTATTATTTTGCCACCAATTTTTATGGATGCACTTCCTATAGAAAGTTCTCCTTTTCTGTTTGGTTGAAGAATATAGGTGTAAGATTGTGAAAAACTTACTTTTCCATTAATCCAAGATTGACTAACAGATTGACTCGGGCCACCCACAACTTTAAAGTTACTAAAGTTTGGCGGTGCAAAATTATCTCCACCTTGTTTGTCTATAGAAAACTCTACTCGCAAACGTTGGTTTACGCCTAATTTGTTTTTACTAATTGTTGTCTTTAAGGTTGCTTCTTGCGCAACTAAAGATAAACTTAGTAAACAAATAAATAGAGATATGTAAAATTTCAACTTCATCAACTTTTTCTAAAACGGTAAATCTACCAATCTTTTTCCTGTTTTACTTTTTTACCTTTTGCTTTTTTCGCATTCATTTTTTTCTGGGTTTTTTTCTCCTCATTATTCAAGCTTTCTAATAATTGCTTTACTTGCTGCGGTGTCATTTTACCCTGTTGCGGTTTTGGTTTCTCTTGCTCCTTTTTATCCTCTTTCTTAGGATCTTGTTTCTTGTCTTTGTCCTTGTCGCCTTTGCCGTCTTTATCTTCGTCTTTTTTGTCCTTGTCCTTTTGGTCTTTTTTGTCTTCGTCTTTATTCTTATCGTCCTTGTCTTTCTTGTCCTTATCTTTTTTGTCTTTGTCTTTATCCTTGTTTTTGTCGTCTTTCTTATCCTGCTTCTCTTTTTCTAATAATTTTTGAGCAACAGCTAAATTATAACGAGTTTCATTATCATTAGGATTATTTCTTAATGCATTTTTAAAACCATCTACAGCACCTTGATAGTTTTTAGACTCCATCATAGCATTCCCTAGGTTGTGATAAGCTTCCGCCTTTGAAAATTGGTCTGTTGCTGTTTTAGCAGTTAATTCATATTGCGGAATAGCTTCTTTAAAATTGCTGTTTTGATAGAAAGCATTTCCTAAGTTATATGTTGCTTTGTCATAATTAGAATTGCTTCCCAAAGCTTTTTGATAAGAGACAGAAGCATCTGTAAATTGTTTTTTTTGATACAGTTCATTTCCTTGACGCAACATTTTTCTAGCAGTTCTTTGCGCTGTTATGGTGTCTTTTTGTGCTGCTATTTCTTTTGTTGAAAACAGCAGGAAGAAAATGATAAGTATATATTTTAATTTTTTCATTTTAATTTTTTGTTTTCTCTTCGTTAAATAAATCAACTTTTCTTAACCATCTTGTTTTCTTATCAAACAAGAAAATATCTATGACTAAGAATAGCAAACCTAATGCCAAAAACCATTGAAACTGATCTTTATAATCTGAAAACTGTTTGGTTTCAAATTCGTTTTTTTCTGCATTTGCAATAATTTCTGCTATTTCGTTTACAGGGTTGTCTGTAAAATTTCCATCAATATATTTTCCGTCTGCAGCATCTGCAATTCCTTGTAATACTTCTGCCACTCGTTTGGTAATAACGGTTTCTCCTTTATTGTCCTTTTTATAACCTGTCATAGAACCGTTTAAACGCATAGGAATTGGGCCACCTTTTTCGGTACCAACACCAACGGTGTAAATTTTTACACCATCGTTTGCAAGATTCTGTGCAACTTGCTTTGTTTCTTCTTGATGATCTTCACCATCAGAAATAATAATCAAGAAACTGTTGGTTTGTTCATCATTATTATAATAAGTTTTGGCTAATTCTAAAGCTCCGCTAATGGCTGTTCCTTGACTAGAAACCATATCTGGATTTGCGTTTTGCAAGAACATATTTGCAGCAGCATGATCTGTAGTTATTGGTAAAAGTGGATACGCATTTCCTGCATAAATAATAATACCAACTCTGTCGGAACCAAGTTTATCTATAATTTTAGAGATAATTTGCTTCGATTTTTCTAACCTATTGGGCGCAATATCTTCTGCCAACATACTTTTAGAAACATCTAAAGCAAAAACGATATCTACCCCTTCCCTTTTTACTGTTTTTAATTTGGTTCCCATTTTTGGGTTTGTCAAAGAAATCACTAAAAAGCCAATACCTAAAAGTAAAATAATTAGTTTTAAAGTATTTTTAAAAGTCGATGAATTTGGTGCTAACTTCTTTAGTAAAGAGGCATCAGAAAACGTACGTTGCGTTCTTTTTTTCCACCATAAAACCAACAAGAAAATAACAATCATTACTGGAATAATTATTAGCAGGGAAAAATAAATTGGTTCTTCTATTTTGTACATGTTTTATTCGTGTAATTGTTTATTTGTGTGGTTGTTGTTGTATTCATAATGTCACATCGAGTAAATTCTATTTTACATCAAATTTATATCGAGATGTTATCAAATTCCTTAACATTTACACTTAATTTAAATAAATGACTTAAATAAAGTATTCCTCAAGATAAATTCTAACAACAAGAATCCTAGTCCTAAAAAGACAAAAGCTCTAAATTTTTCTTGATAATTATAATACTTAAACTCTTCTATTTTTGTTTTTTCTAGCTTGTCAATTTCATCGTAAATCTCTTTTAAAGACTCATTATCGGTTGCTCTAAAATATTTTCCTTCCGTTTCAAAAGCAATTTCTTGCAATAGTTTTTCGTCTATTTCTACCTGTTGCTTTCTAAAGTTTAATTTACCGGTTCTAGGATCTCTACTCCAAGGAAAATCTGCCATTCCGTTGGTACCAATTCCTATGGTATACACTTTAATATTTAGTTCTTTTGCTAAGTCTGTTGCAGTTCTTGGGTCGATATTTCCAGAATTATTCACACCATCTGTCAATAAAATAATAACCTTACTTTTTGCTTTGCTATCTTTTAGTCGATTTACACCAGAACCCAAGCCCATTCCTATTGCGGTTCCCCCTTCTAATTGTCCCCACTTCAATTCAGAAATGGTTCTTTTTATGATGCCTTTATCACTTGTAATTGGTGTTTGCGTAAAACTCTCACCAGCATAAACAACAATACCAATTCTGTCATTTGGTCTTCTATCTACAAAATTTATGGCTACTTTTTTAAGTGCTTCTAGTCTATTTGGCTTTAAATCTCTAGCCAACATACTTGCAGAAACATCAATTGCCATAACAATATCAATCCCTTTATTTGTTTTTGTTTTTTTACTTACAGAGACATTTCTTGGTCTTGCCAAAGCAACGATAATTGCTGCCAACGCCAACAATCTTAAGAGATATAAGATTGGTTTTAATTTAGATAAAATAGAAGCTTCTACCTTAAAACCTTTTATACTTGGCATGGTTAAAACAGCGGCATCTTTTTTGCGCATAAAAAAATACCAGATTGCCAATAACGGTATTAAAATTAGCAACCAGAGAAACTCAGGGTTATAAAATTCAAAATTACTCCAGTTCATCTTCTTTTTCTATTATTGGTTTTGGCTTTAAATTGCCTATGATAAATTCTGCATCTTTTCTATCGTCTTCAATTTCTAACGCCAATGGTTTCGATTTTGCAAACTTCACCAAATCGGCTTCACGTAATAAATCTTTCAATTTATCGATGGTTTCTTTTGAAGTTTCTATGGTATCTGTTTTTTTGAAATCTTTTATCATTTCTAAAACCTCATCCGTTGTGTTTTCTAATGCAGGTACTTTTAACTCACGCTCTATATAACCACGAACAATTTCTGTTAATTCAGAATAATATTCTTTTACTTTATTGTTTTGCCACAATAACTTGTCGTCTAATTCAGTCAGTCTTAGAATTGCTTCCTCATAAGGAGGCAAAGTTCTGTAGGTTGGCGCTTCCTCTTCTTCTTTTCTTTTTCTGATAACAAACCAATAAATCCAGAAACCAATAATGGCTAAAATTGCTAGAGCAATATAAATGTAGATTTTAAAATCATCAAAAGTAAAAGGTTCTTTTTTGATTGATTTTATCGGGAATTTCTTCACCTTCGTCGTATCGATAGCAACGGTAGCTACATTTACTAAAAGAGAATCTGTTAAAAAAGCCTGATTCTTTACAAATATTTGTTGTTGCGGAATGTAAAATGCGCCACTATCAAAACCGGTTAGAATGTATCGTCTAATTAAACTGTTTTTAAGGGTATCAATCCTTGTAGAATCTATTATTTCTAGGCCCTTTAATCTTATTGCAGGAATGATAACGTTCGCTGTTTCATCCACAGAAATTTTTAACTGAAACTGTTCACCAATTCTAATGTTTGTGGTGTCTATTTCTGCTTTTACCATTGGTTTTTGCGCAAAACTTAGGGTCGCAATAAATAGGAGTATGTAGAATATTTGTTTTTTCATTTTTAAAAGTAACTATCTTCCTTTGTGTTTAAAATAACCCAATAATTTCTTTACGTAATTTTCGTCAACTCTGGTGTTTACGGTTCCTGCACCACTTCTTTTAAACATGTTTGTATAATAATCTGTTAAGCGTAAAGCATTTGCTTTGTAACTTGTTCTTACAGATTTAGATGCTGTATTTATCAACTGAACAGCGCCAGTTTCTGAATCTAACATAGGGACCATTCCTAAATTAGGAATTTCTTCATCATGTTTGTCAAAAATTCTAATGCCTGTTAAATCGTGTTTTTTAGCAGCAATTTTTAAAGTCTTTTCATAATCATCATCCATAAAATCAGACAACATAAAAACAATGGCTCTTTTTTTCATCACACTAGATAAAAACTTTAAAGCAGCAGCAATATTGGTCTTTTTGCTTTTTGGTTTGAATTCAATTAACTCTCTAATGATTCTTAACACATGACTTTTTCCTTTTTTGGGAGGAATAAACAGCTCAATATCATCAGAAAATAAAATTAACCCCACTTTATCGTTGTTTTGAGTGGCAGAAAAGGCTAAGGTTGCGGCAATTTCTGTAACCGTATCTTTTTTAAACTGTGTTGCTGTTCCGAATAGTTCAGAACCAGAAACATCTACCAAAAGCATCATTGTTAGCTCACGTTCTTCTTCAAAAACTTTAATATAAGGTTCGTTGTAACGCGCGGTAACATTCCAGTCAATGGCTCTTACATCATCACCAAATTGGTATTGTCTTACTTCAGAAAAAGTCATACCACGTCCTTTGAAAGATGAGTGGTATTCACCTCCAAAAATATCATTAGACAAGCGTTTTGTCTTAATTTCTATCTTCCGAACTTTTTTAAGTATCTCTTTTGTATCCATTTCTTCAATTGTCCGTTAACATTTATCCATTATCAGTTTCACATTTTACACTGATAAGTGTTTATTGATAATTGATTAAGGTACTTCAACTTCATTAATAATCTGGTTTATAATGTCTACAGACGTTATGTTTTCTGCTTCCGCTTCATAGGTAATTCCTATTCTGTGACGTAAAACATCAAAAACAACCGCTCTTACATCCTCTGGTATTACATACCCTCTTCGCTTTATAAAAGCATAACATTTAGCAGCTTTTGCTAAGTTGATACTTCCTCTTGGAGATGCACCAAAACTAATTAAGTCTTTTAATTGTGGTAAATTATATTTTTCTGGATAACGTGTTGCAAAAATAATGTCAAGAATATATTTTTCAATTTTCTCGTCCATATAAACTTCATTCGCAACTTCTCTAGCTTTAATAATTTGTTCCACAGAAATAACAGGATTCACTTTTGCGAATCCGCCAGATAAATTCTGACGCATAATAAGCTGTTCATCTTGTAACTTCGGGTAATCGATGACTACCTTTAGCATGAAACGATCGACTTGTGCTTCTGGTAAGGGATACGTTCCTTCTTGCTCAACCGGATTCTGAGTTGCCATTACTAAGAAAGGTTCATCTAGCTTAAAAGTAGTATCTCCAATAGTAATTTGACGCTCTTGCATTGCTTCTAATAAAGCAGATTGCACTTTTGCAGGCGCTCTGTTTATCTCATCTGCTAATACAAAATTTGCAAAAATGGGTCCTTTTTTAATCATGAAGTCGTTTTCTTTCATGTTATAAATCATGGTTCCAACAACATCTGCCGGTAATAAATCTGGCGTAAACTGCACTCTACTAAAACTTGCTTGTACTGCTTTAGATAAGGTATTAATTGCCAGTGTTTTTGCCAAACCAGGTACCCCTTCTAATAGAATGTGTCCATTTCCAATCAATCCAATTAACAAACTTTCGATCATTTGTTTTTGGCCCACAATTACTTTATTCATTTCTAAAGTAAGAATATCGATAAAGGCACTTTCCCTTTCGATTTTCTCGTTAATAGCTCTTACATCTACATCCATTATATATTGTATTAGGTGTTATATTTTTTATTGAAAACAAAGCTACAATTTTAACAAATTTATTCTTGTTAAAAGTAGGTTAAAGATACTTTGTTATTTTTTCTTACTTTTATAGAAATATTAGAGGACTAAATTTTACATGGATAAGTTGACAGACAAGTTTTTATGGAAATCATTAAAGGAAGGAGACTTAAACGCTTTCTCTGTACTTTTTGAAACTTATTACCCAGAATTACATAGTTATGGTTTAAAAATATCGAAAGATACTGCTCTTACAGAAGATACTTTGCAAGATTTCTTTTTATATGTTTATGAACATCGAGAAAATTTAAGCGATTTAGAAACCATTGCTCCTTACCTTTTTACCTCTTACAAACGCTTTTTATTAAAAGTGATGAAAAAGAATGAAAAAGTAAAACACACAGATTTTTCTAATGAAAACTTTGCAGACATTCAGTTTACCGCAGAAGAGTTAATGACAAACCAAGAAACAGAACGATTTAAAAATAAAAACATTTCTAGTTTGCTAAATAAGTTGCCAAACAGACAAAAAGAAGCCATTTATTTAAAATATTATAGTGGTTTAAAGGCTACGGAAATATCAGAAATAATGGGAATTAATTATCAAAGTGTAGTAAATACGCTTCACAAAGCCATAAAGAGTTTAAAGGAAGAAATTTCTATTATCAAATTATTTAAGCTTTAACATAATATTAAGAGTATAGAAAAAGGGGAATTGCCTTATCTATATACATTCGATACATTTATTAAATGATAAAGAAAAAGTACAATACCATAAATGATTTTTTAGAAGATGCTTCTTTTAAAAATTGGGCACTACAAAATAATGGCACAGACATTAATTTTTGGGAATTTTGGATTGAAAACAATCCTGATAAAAAAGCATTGGTAAATAAAGCAAAAGACCTTGTTCTAGGCATTTCTTTTGATAAGAATTTAGTTGGTAAAGAAAAAGTAGCTTTCGAATGGAAGAAGCTAGAAGCTAAAATTCAAGCTAAAAAAGAAAAACCGAAAAGAAAAGTAAGATTTCTAAAGCAATTTAGTGCCGCTGCATCTATACTTTTATTAATTTCTGTTGCATTCTATTTTATAAATAGCAATTCTAAAATTATGCATAAAACAGACTATGGAGAAATTTTAACTATAAAATTACAAGACGGTAGTGATGTTACTTTAAACTCGAACTCTAGTTTGTCTTATTATAAAAATGAAAGTAGAAAAGTTTGGTTGTCTGGTGAAGCTTTTTTTCAAGTGGATAAAAAAGTAGCTACAAATGCTAAATTTTGGGTTTTAACAGACGATTTATCTGTAGAAGTTTATGGCACTTCTTTTAATGTAAACACTAAAAAGAAAAAAACAGGTGTTTTTTTAGAAGAAGGAAATATTTGGCTTAAATTAAAGAATGGTGCAGATAAAAAAATGATTCCGGGTAATTATATTTCTTATTCCGCAGCAAAAGATAAAATTTTAGAAGATAAAAACATATTTAATGCGACTATTAAAACCTCTTGGAAAAATGGTTCTTTACTTTTTGAAAACCTATCTTTGGAAGAAGCGATGGAAAAAATAGAAGAAGCTTATGGTTTTTCTATAATTTTTAAAGACGAGCAGAGTAAAAATACTTTAATAACAGGAGCTGTTCCTATTACAAATATTGACATCTGTATAAAAGCAATTGAAAAATCTGTTGATGTACTTATTATTAAAAAAGACAATAGTTTAATTATCAGTAAGAAATAGGCATCACCTTAAACTCGTAAATGTTTCAAAAATTAGTATACATAAAACTGATATTACTTATTTCTGTAACTTTTACTTTTCAAACGGCAGTTGCTCAAGAGCATAAAAAAGAGACCATATCTTTAGCTGCTTTGCTAGATAAAATTAGTAATAATCATCAAATATTTTTCACTTACAACGCAAATTTACTTTCGGGCAAACAAATTCAAGAAGAAGGTTTTGTAAACTTATCTTTAAGTGAGTCCATCTCTTTATTAGAAAAATTAACCCCTTTCTTATTTGATGATTTGGGCAATAACTATTATGTTATTTATGTCAAACAAAAAGACGGCAAGCGGAAAATTCATTCTAAGGGAACTACTGTTTTCTCGAGGAATGCAATTATAGACAGTACTTTTAATAGAAAAAAGGTAGTGGTTAGCGGAATCGTTCTAAGTTCAGATAATAGACCACTTAGCGGCGCAACTTTGCAAGAAAATGAATCTTTAGAAGGAACTACTACAAACATAGACGGAACATTCGCGTTCGAAATTCAGCAAAAAAATAATATTACCGTTAGTTTTTTAGGGCACAATTCTAAAAGACTTCAACTTGCGCCAAATATATTTCATACAATTGTTTTGTTGGCGGGTCAAGAATTAGATGAGGTACAAGTGGTAGGATCTAGAAATAAAAACAGAGTTGCCAAAGATACACCAGTAGCTATTGATTTTATAGATATTGAAAAGACATCTTCTAAAAGTAGTCAAGTAGAAATTAATCAATTTTTACAATACGCAATACCTTCATTTAATGCCACAAAACAATCTGGTGCAGATGGTGCCGATCATATAGATCCTGCAACTATAAGAGGTTTAGGACCAGACCAGACCTTGGTTTTAATCAACGGAAAAAGAAGGCATCAAGCTTCTTTAATAAATTTATATGGAACCAGAGGTAGAGGAAATTCTGGTACCGATTTAAATGCCATACCTATTTCAGCAATAAAAAGAATAGAATTATTAAGAGACGGTGCTTCTGCCCAATATGGATCTGATGCAATTGCAGGAGTTTTAAATATTGTTCTAAAAGACACCGATAATGAGCTAAATGTGAGTACTACTTTAGGGTTTCATAATGGCGATACAAATAGTGTTTTTCCTAATAAAGTTGATGGTTTTACCTATAAATTAGGTTTAAATTATGGCACAAAAATAAGTAAAGGAGGTTTTGTAAATGTTTCTGCAGAAGCTTTATCCACCGATAATACGTTAAGACCAACAACTGCTGCAAGAGAAAAATACGGTCAAGCAGCTGTAAAGAACGTGAGTCTTTTTTTAAATTCTGAAATTCCGATTTATAGAAATACAAAACTGTATTTAAATGGTGGTTTTAATTATAAAAACACAGAAGCTTTTGCTTTTACAAGAACTTTTAACAGCGAAAGAAATGTTTTAGCGATTTATCCGGGCGGATTTAATCCGTTAATTACCTCAGAGATTATTGACAATTCATTTTCAATAGGAATGGTGACAAATTTCAAAGAATGGAATATAGATGTGAATAATACGTTTGGAAGAAATAACTTTCATTATTTTATTAAAAACACTTTAAATGCAACGCTCGAAGAAAATTCACCAACAGAGTTTGATGCGGGTGGCCATCAATTAATTCAAAATACAACAAGCATCGATTTTTCTAAATATTTTTTAGAGAAATCTTACGGATTTAATATTGCTTTGGGTTTAGAATATCGATTAGATGAATACAAAATATTTTCTGGTGAAGAAGCTTCGTATGGCTCTTATGACATAAATGGAGATTTGGTAACCTCAAAAACACCAGTTTCAGACTATAAAACATATAACGGAATAATGAGACCAGGAGGTTCTCAAGGGTTTCCTGGGTATTCGCCAGAAAATGAAGTCGATAGAAATAGATCTAACTTTGGTCTATATTTAGATACAGAAGTAGATTTTACTAAGAAATTTATGATTGGTGCTGCGTTGCGCTATGAATATTATAGCGATTTTGGAAGCACACTAAACTTTAAATTGGCCTCTAGATATAAAATCACTCAAAAATTAAACCTAAGAAGTTCTTTTAGTACAGGCTTTAGAGCACCTTCCTTAGCTCAGATTTATTACAATTTAACCTTTACTAATTTTATTGGCAGCAGACCAACGGAATCACTTTTAGTAGCAAATAACAGTCCAATTGCAAGAAGGTTTAATATTGATAATTTAAAGGAAGAAAGCGCTAAAAATTTTAGTTTAGGGTTTGCGGCAAAACTAAGTTCTGCATTTAATGCAACATTAGATGCGTATTATGTTTCCATTAAGGACAGAATTATATTAAGCGGTAATTTTGATGCCTCTAGTTTAGGTTTGGGAATTGATAATGTTCAGTTTTTTGCAAACGGAGTAAGTACAGAAACTACAGGGATGGATTTGGTTTTAAACTGGAAGAAAAAAATGGCAAATAGCGAATTATCTTTCGATTTTTCTGGGAACATTAATTATATGAAAATTACAGAAATAAATAATAGAGAGTTAGATAAAGAAACTTTTTTTGGTAAGCGAGATCAGCAATTTTTATTAGCATCGGCGCCAAAAAGTAAGTTTAATTTAGGCGTTAATTATCAGTATAAAAAATTAAAAACATCTTTAAGCTTTACAAGATTTAGTAGCGTGCAATTAATTGATTGGCAAATAAGTCAAGATTTATCAAACTTTAATAATTCAGAAAAAGAAAGATTAGAAGCCTCTATAGATCGTTATCAACCAAAAATAACTACAGACATCCATTTCAGCTATCAAGTAAATGCTCTAATTAATCTGCAATTAGGCGCCAGTAATTTGTTTAATATCTATCCTACGAAACAAAATAGTTTTACTGATAGTGGAGGATTATGGGACGCTACACAAATGGGAACAAATGGTTCTTTTTACTACACAAAATTGAATATTAAGCTATAAATAGCAGCTATTCTATTGCTTTTTATAGTTTTTTTTGAAAATAAATAAATTTTTAAGGGTATACTTTTAGATTTCCTGTCTTATATAATAAATCGGTTACTGCAACTTTAAAAAAAGCGGCAACTAGTTAAACGTATTTATTAACTAATAATTTATTTATGAAACAAAAGTCTTTATCAAAATTATGTACAATTGCTCTTCTGTTTATGCTTCCTTTAGCATTCATGGCACAGACAATAAAAGGAAAAGTAACAGATGCCTCTGGAAGCGCATTGCCTTATATGAATGTTCTGGTAAAAGGAACTTCTATAGGTACTACCACTAATGATTCTGGTGAGTTTAGTTTAACAGTAAAAAAATTACCAGTTACTATTGTTGTGTCTTCGATAGGTTATAAATCGAAAAATGTAAAAGTAACCAATAGTGCTTTCTTAAACATATCAATACAAGAAGGAGATGAGGCTTTAAATGAAATTGTAATTACAGGATCTAGAACCCCAGCAAGAAGTAATACAAAAAGTCCTTTACCAATAGATATTGTTTCTGCAAAAGACCTAGTTTCTACAGGACAAACTAGTTTTGATAAAGCGTTACAATACAGAATACCATCATTTAATACTGTGCAAACACCAGTAAATGATGCTACTTCTTTATTAGATCCGTATGAAATTAGAAATATGGGGCCAAGTAGAACCTTAATTTTAATTAATGGGAAACGTAAAAATCTAAGTGCTTTATTATACACACAAGATTCTCCTGGACGTGGTGAAACGGGTGCAGATATTTCTGCAATTCCAACAGATGCAATTAAGTCTATTGAAATTTTAAGAGACGGCGCTTCTGCTCAATATGGTTCTGATGCGATTGCAGGGGTTATGAATATCATTTTAAAAGATGCTTCAGATGGAGGTTCTGCAACATTAAGAACAGGGATGACATCTAAAGGAGATGGCGAAATGTTTGGTGTTTCTGTGAACAATGGTTTTTCTATTGGAGAGGATAACGGTTTTATCAATTATACAGTAGATTTTTCTAAAACAAGTCTAGCAAATAGACCCGGTAAAGTGAGTGCAGAGGGTGAAGCGAATGAATTTGGTGCAGACTTAGGTGTTGTTCAAGAATTTTTATCAAGAAATCCTGATGCTAATAATATTAATGGTGCTCCAGAAACTGCTGCTGCAAAGTTTTTAATTAATGGAGGTTATGATTTAAGTGAAACTTCAAAAATTTATTTTAATGCAGCATATGTATTTAAAAAAGTAAATTCTTTTGCAAATTATAGAACTCCGTATTGGAAATCTGTAGTTTCAGAACCTTATTTAGGAGATTTGTTTCCTGGTGATCATCCTACAAATGCAGGTGGTTTTGATGGATATGTGCCAACTTTCGAAGGTTTATTAAATGATTATAATGCAACATTGGGTTTAAAAAAAGTTATTAATGATTGGAATATTGATTCAAGCATAACTTTTGGAGGGAACCAACAAACATATACCGTAAATAACTCTCATAATAGCTCATATTCGCTTACAGACCCTATTTGGACAGATACGAATAGTAATAATGAGGTTGATTCTGGAGAAGTTGCTTTTGGGAATAACAAGTATAGAGAAAATAGTCCTACTAGTTTCAATCCAGGAGGTACCGCTTTTAATCACGTTGTAGGGAATTTAGATATTTCAAAAATTTTATCTGATAAAGTAGCCATTGCAGTAGGAGCAGAATTTAGAACAGAAAATTTCGAGATAATTGAAGGAAGTGTTGCCTCTTATGAAGGTGGTGGTGCAGATTCTTTTGCAGGAAACGATATAAAAAACTCTGGAAGTTTTAACAGATATAATTTAGGTGGATATTTCGATTTAGCTTGGGATATTTCTGAAGACTTTTTAATAAACGGGACCATTAGAGGTGAAAATTATTCAGATTTTGGAAGTACTTTCGTTTGGAAAGTAAGTTCTCGTTATAAGTTTGCAGATGATAAGTATACGGTTAGAGCATCTATTTCTACAGGATTTAGAGCGCCTACTTTACATCAAATTTTTACAGAGAAATTACAATATTCTTTTGCAGATGATGGTGGAATTGAAATTAACGGAATTGTGAATAACGTATCTCCAAAAGCAAGAGCATTAGGTATACCAAGTTTAAATCCAGAAGAGTCTACAAACTTTACAATTGGTTTTGGTGGTAAGCCTTCAAGAAACTTTAGTTTTACTTTAGATTACTATAAAATAGATGTTGATGATAGAATTATTTTTACGAATCCGATTGCAGGAAATCAATTTTTTATCAACGGATTAAACACCACAACTTCTGGGTTAGATTTTGTATCTAACTTTAGAGGAATTAAAATCGGGGATGGTAAATTAGCATTCAACTTATCTGGTAACTACACGATAAAGAATGAAAGAACAAATGAAATACCTACTATTACAGCAGAAGATGGCAACAGTTATGCTGTTTTAGATAGATCTACAGAGGCTTTAATGTTTACTTCTAGACCAAAAACAAAATGGATTCTTGGTGCTAATTATGACATTAATAAATTCGGATTCTCTTTGAACAACACTTATTTTGGAAAAACTACTTTTAAACAAAAGTTTATGAGCGACAATTTAAGAACAGAATTTACACCAAAAATAATTACAGATTTAGGGATTAATTTTAATGCATCAGAAAAAATAACGATTGCTTTTAATGTAAATAACCTATTTAATGTATTACCAGAATGGGGCTTTAAAGCAGAAAATGCAGCAGGACAGTCAATTATAAACGATACTACTCTTACAAGTACCGGGTTAACGGAACTTCAAAACAATTCAAATGCAATTACATTTGATAATCGTTATGCTATAACTACTTATGATGGTTCTCACTTTAGCCAATTAGGTACCATGTTTAATTTGTCTTTAAATTACCAGTTTTAAAGAACAATTATATTTGATTAATTAGGAAACGCTACTCGAAAGAGTAGCCTTTTTTTACATAAAAAAGTAAATGATTAATAACGGATAGAAAGGCTTTTTTTAAAACAAGAATTTAATGCCGTTTTATTAAAACAGCAGCATATAAAAGGAACATGTGCCTTTTATATATCGCTACCTATTCAATAAAAAAAATACACTAAAACAAGTGTATCTCAAAGTAAATTGCTAATAATTAAATACTTCTATCAAAAAGTTGTAGTTTAGATAGCGTAATTAATTATTTTTAATAGAAACAATAATTTTAAAACACGAGGACTATGAAACAAAACAACGTACAAAAAATTTTATTTTTTTCTTTCTTATTTTTGTTGCCTTTAGCGATGGTTGCACAAACTATTAAAGGAAAAGTAACAGATGCTTCTGGGCAAACTTTACCCTACATGAATGTCTTTGTAAAAGGAACATCAAACGGAACCACCACAAATGATATCGGAGAATTTAGCCTTACGGTAAAAGGTTTGCCAACTACCATAGTGGTATCTTCTATTGGTTTTGCAACGAAAGAAGTACTGGTTACCAAAAACACTTTTTTAACAATTCTAATAAAGGAAGACAATGTTTCTTTAGGAGAAATTGTTGTAATTGGTTCTAGAAATCCAAATAGATCTGCCATAGATTCTCCTGTACCAATTGATATTGTTGATATAAAAGAATTAGCAGCATCATCACCACAAGTAAATTTAAATCAAATTTTAAATTTTGTAGCACCTTCATTTACATCGAACACACAAACTATTTCAGATGGTACAGATCACGTAGATCCTGCTTCATTAAGAGGTTTAGGTCCAGATCAAGTGTTGGTATTAATCAACGGGAAAAGAAGACACACCTCTTCTTTAATAAACGTGAATGGTACTTTTGGTAGAGGTTCTGTAGGTACAGATTTAAATGCAATACCAGCAGCAGCAATTAAGAGATTAGAAGTTTTAAGAGACGGTGCAGCTGCACAATATGGTTCTGATGCTATTGCAGGAGTTATAAATATTGTTTTAAACGAAACAGTAAATGAGTTGTCTTTAGCGGTAACTACCGGAGCTAATTTTAGCAAAAATGCAAATGCACAAACAGGTGGTGTAGACGGACAAACTACAAACATTAGTGCAAGCTACGGATTGCCTTTAGGTGAAAATGGTGGTTTTATTACTTTTTCTGGAGATTTTGATGTTCGTGAAGCTTACAACAGAATGAAAGAATGGGAAGGAGATATTTTTAATGGATATAATGTTGTTGAAAGATTAGCAAATGCAGCTAATTATGATACCACAAGATTTTTATCTTTAGCAAATGGATTAGACCCAACATCTAATGAATACAATACTATTTTAAATGATCTAAAAGGATTTTCAAACACGGCTGGTTATCCTACAACAGCAGGAGATGATTTAGCTGCGCTACAAACAATATTAGGTGCCGATGCAACTACATCTGAATTGGCAGCAAGAAATTTGAATAGAACAGACTTTAACATGAGAGTTGGGCAATCTAAAGTTCGTGGAGGTAGATTTTTTGCCAACTTTAAACTACCTTTAGATGACAATGGTACAGAAATCTATTCTTTTGCAGGTTTAAGTTCAAGAGATGGTAACTCTGCAGGTTTTTACAGATTACCTAACCAAAGTAGAACGTATACGCCTGCTTACAATAATGGTTTTTTACCAGAAATTAATTCAACAATTTCAGATAAATCTTTAGCTGTTGGTATCAAAGGTAAAATTGGTGAGTGGAATGTAGATTTTTCAAATACCTACGGTAGAAATGCATTCGATTATAGAATAGGGAATACCTACAATGCTTCTCAAGGAAAAGCATCTCCAACCACTTTTGATGCTGGTGGATTTGCATTTACACAAAACACGACCAATTTAGATATATCTAAATTTTATGACGACACTTTTGAAGGATTTGGTCTTGCTTTTGGAGCAGAACATAGAATTGAAAACTATGAAATTATTTCGGGAGAAGAGTCTTCTTACACACAATACCAAGCAGATGGACAAGCATTTAGTGGTATAGCGGGTACCACTCCGTTAAAAGACTTTTTTGGAAGTTCTAGACCAGGAGGTTCTCAAGTATTTCCTGGGTTTGGTCCTAAAAACGAATTGGCAAGAGCACGTAGTAGTGTCGCTGCTTACTTAGATTTAGATGCGAAATTTTCAGAAGTATTCTCAACTACTTTTGCAACACGTTATGAAAATTATTCAGATTTTGGTGCTACCGTAAACTTTAAGTTAGCGTCTATTTACAAAGCATCTGATAATTTTAGAATTAGAGCTTCCTTTAATACTGGTTTTAGAGCACCTTCTTTACACCAATTAAATTATAACTCTACCTCTACTATTTTTCAAGATGGTCTACCTGTAGAAGTAGGTACGTTTGCAAATGATAGTAAAGCAGCACAATTATTAGGAATTCCTCAATTAAAAGAAGAAACTTCTAATAGTTTTAGTGCAGGTTTTACAGCAAAATTACCAGAGTCTAATATTACATTTACTGTAGATGGTTATATTGTAAATATTGATGATAGAGTAGTGTACACGGGTCAGTTTAAACCGACACTTATTGCTGATGGTCTGCCAAATGCAGGAGAGCCAATTGATGCAGCTAACTTAGAACTTTCTAACTTATTGGTTCAAGCGAATGCAACGGCAGCGTCTTTCTTTGCAAATGCAATAGACACAAGATCTACAGGTGTAGATGTTGTAATTTCACACAAGGCAAATTTTGGAAAAAACACAAGATTAAAAACTGATTTATCAGGAACTTTTTCTCAAACAAGACAAGTAGGTGGAATCAATTCTTCGCAAATATTAAAAGACGCAGGTCAAGAAAGTACTTATTTTCCAGAAGATAGTAGAATCTATTTAGAAGAGGCAGTACCAACAACTAAAGTGAACTTAACAAATAGTTTAACTTCAGGAAAGTTTAATGTTTTCTTTAGAAATGTTTACTTTGGAAAAGTGTCTGAGGCAACAAACTCGATTGCTAATCAGCAAAACTTTAACTCTAAAGTAGTTACAGATTTATCACTTGGTTACAAAGCTACAGAAGACTTAACATTAACTATAGGAGCTAATAATTTATTAGACGTATACCCAGATAGAGCTATTGAAGCGAACCGAAGCGGTGGGCGTTTTGACTGGTCTAGAAGATCTCAACAATTTGGTGTTAGTGGTCGTTTCTTATTTGCAAGAGTAAGTTTCAACTTAAAATAAACCAATGTATTTTATCAGAAAAAAGCGGCAATTTGCCGCTTTTTTTTGTTCTTTCTTATTCTTGAGGTATCTATTATTCGTCTTTAAGTAAGAGAAAAGTATGTTCTGAAAAGACACCATAGGTATAATAATGTATCCAATCGCCAAGATTTATATAGATGCTGTTTTCTTGTAATTTTATCTCTAAAGGAAGGTGTCGGTGTCCAAAAACAAAGTAATCATAATGTTTTTCTGTCAGTTTCTTTTTACAATATTGCACCAACCATTCGTTTTCTTCTCCTAAAAATTTCGCATCTTCATCACCAGAAATCATTTTATTTTTTACAGACATGTATTGGCCAAGTCTTACGCCAATATCTGGGTGAAGCCATCTAAACATCCACTTAAATAAAGGAAAAGTAAATACTTTTTTCATGCGTTTATACCCTTTGTCTCCGGGTCCTAAACCATCTCCATGTCCAATTAAAAACTTTTTATTGTTGATGAGAAACTCTTTTGGTGCATGGTATACAGGTATATTTAATTCTTTTTCGAAATAATCATGCATCCATAAATCATGATTACCCACAAAGAAATAGACGGGAATTCCGGCATCTCTAATTTCTGCTAATTTTCCTAAAACTCTAACAAAACCCTTAGGAACTACTGTTTTATATTCAAACCAAAAATCGAATAAATCGCCTAAAATAAAAATAGCTTCTGCATCTTTTTTAATGGTATCTAACCAAGCTACAAACTTTTTTTCTCTAGGAAAACTAGCTTCAGCGGTTGGTGCACCTAAGTGCTGATCTGAAGCAAAATATACTTTTTTATTTTTTGAAGTGGTTATTTTTATCATTGCTACAAAGAAAAGCTATTCGTTAGTACTTTCCAACTCCAAAACCTTTTGCAGCATTTTGTCTTCTTCATGAATAATTCTGTAGAAACCAACATCACCAAAAAGTACGTTTGCAATAGAAGCTTTTAAATATTTTTTAATGCTCTGTTTTGCTCTAAAAGAAGGCTTAATTCTTTGTTTAATATCAGCTAAATAACTATTAAAAACAGCTTCATCTTTGTCAAAATCTTCAATATATGTAGCGATGGTCCATTTTGCTAGCTTCTTTCTATTTGTATCTACATAATCGAAAGCAAAATTATTAATAGTATTAAAATAAAAATTAGACATGTAAGAAGTGGTGTCTATCGCTACAAAAACATCAGGAATTATACCTCCACCGCCATAAACAACTTTCCCTTTAGGTGTTGTAAATTTTAAAGAATCTACTACTTTTATACTATCTTTATTTAGCAACTCTCCACTAGAAATTCTTTGTTGAAAATCTTTGTAATAATTTTTATTTCCGTGACCAGCATACGGTTTTTGTATCGATCTACCAGTAGGCGTATAATAGCGAGCAGTTGTTAACCGAACTGCAGAACCATCTCCTAGATCCATTTCTATTTGCACCAAACCTTTCCCAAAAGAACGTCTTCCAATGATCGTTCCTTTGTCGTTGTCTTGTAAGGCACCGGCAACAATTTCTGAAGCAGAAGCCGAATTTTCATCAATTAAAACATACAAACCACCTTTTTCGAAATCTCCCTTAGAAGTTGCAAAAGACTCTTCAATTTTACCTTTATTATTCTTTGTAAAGACAATTAGTTTGTCATCTTCTAAAAATTCGTCAACAATACTATTTGCGATGTCTATAAAACCACCTCCATTTCCACGAAGATCTAAAACGAGGTCTGTCATGCCATCATCCATTAAATTATTTAAGGAAGATTTAAATTCTGTAAAAGTGTTTCTAGCAAAGCGATCTAATTTAATATATCCAATAGAATCATTAATCATATAAGCTAAATCGACACTTTTAATATTTACTTTACCGCGCGTAATTTCAACATTAAAAAGAGAATCTGTACTTTTTCTATAAATTTGAAGATTTACTTCTGTATTTGGTTTTCCTTTTAAGAATTTAGGAATTGCATCAATTATTAATTCTTTTCCAAAAAGGGTGTCTTTATTAGCCATTAAAATTCTGTCACCCGCTTTTATTCCGGCTTTTATACTTGGACCACCTTTTATAGGTTGAATAACGGTAATAGAGTCGGAAATCATTCTAAACTGAACACCAATTCCTACAAAATTACCTTGCATATTTTCTTTAACAGCTTGTAGGTTTTCTTTGGGAATATAGACAGAATGCGGGTCTAATTCGCCTAGCATTTTTGTAATTGCACCATCTAATAAACTGTCTGTAGAAACGTTATCTACATAATCGTTTTCAATAAAATTTATTAGTTTTTTTATTTTTCTTTCTTGGGTAGAACTTTTTGAGAAAGACAATAAGTTGCTAGAGCTTCCGCTAAAAGACATGCCTATTAAGATTCCGAAAACAACTGCGATTGCAAGAAATAATGGAAGATTTTTTTTATTCATAAGGTAAATATGTGATTTTTACACCAGCTTTTTCTAAAAATTCTATTCCAGCAGTATCTCTATAAGAATTTGCATATACAACTCTTTTGATGCCTGCTTGGTGAATTAGTTTGCTACATTGTGTACAAGGTGATAGGGTAATATATAAAGTTGCATTTTTTGCAGATTGTGTAGAGCTTGCAACTTTTAAAATAGCGTTAGCTTCTGCGTGCAAAACCTCCCATTTTGTAATGCCTTCTTTGTCTTCGCAACAATTATTAAAACCTGTTGGTGTTCCGTTAAAGCCATCAGAAATAATCATTCTATCTTTTACAATTAAGGCACCAACTTGTTTTCGTTTACAGTGAGAAAGTTTTCCCCATTCTAAAGCCATTTTCAAGTAAGCTTTGTCATATTTTAACTGTTTTTGTGCTGTCATGAATACGAAAGTAAAAAGATTAATAAGAATGTTACGTTAATAAATTACCAAAATACTCTGTCTAACATCATTTGAATAGAGAAACCAATTACAATAGAAGAGCAAACTAAAACCCAATCTCTTCTGGCAACTCTTAAAAAATTCTGAAGGATCGCGCCAATAATTAAGATTCCTAAAACAATAATTATTTGTGCAGCTTCTATACCTAAAGCAAATTCTAATAACGGAAAAAGTTTATCGTCTTCTTTACCAACCATCATTTTAAAATAATTAGAAAAGCCTAAACCATGAATTAAGCCAAAAATTGAGGCAAAAAATAAGTTTATATTTTCTTTTCCTGTGGATGATTTCTTAGCAGTAAAAACATTGAATACTCCTGTGATGAAAATAGTTACGGGAATTAGAAATTCAATCATATCCATGTTAAGACTTAGAATTCCGTATGCAGACAAAGCCAATGTTACAGAATGCCCAAGTGTAAAAAGCGTAACCAACCAAAAAACTTTTTTAAATTGGTGAAAGCTAAAGACAACCGCTAAAACTATTAAAAATAAAATATGGTCGTAAGCACTAAAGTCTAAAACATGGTTTAGACCCATTTTAAAGTAAAGAATAAAATCGTTCATCATTATAATTTTCAGAGGAATTTCAAAGATATGAAAAGAATAAATTACTTAGTTAATTTCTAACAAGTAAGATACTTTCTAAAGTGTCTTTTTCTTTGAAGAATCTCTCACTATTAATTCGGCATCTAAAATTTGCTTGTTTAGTTTTTGCGTTACTGTTTTCTCTTTAATATGTTTTAAAAAGGTTTCTGCAGCCAACCGTCCTATTTCTGCACTGTGTTGGTTTACGCTTGTTATACTCGGAGTAACCATATCTGTAAAAGGTTCGTTACCAAAACCAACCAAGGCAATTTCTTCGGGTATTTTTATATTATTTTCATTTAGAACCTGCAAAGCACCTAACGCAGCATAATCTCCGGCAACATAAACAGCATCTGGTCTGTTTTTTAAATTGAGTAACTGTTGCATTTTTGCTCTTCCATTTTCGGTAGAAAGATTTGTTTCAATTAACAACTCATCATCTAAAGGTAAATGATACTTTTTTAAAGCATCTATGTAGCCTCTAATTCTGTTATTATAAATTCTTGTTCTTTTATAACCGCCAATATGAGCAATTCTTTTGCAACCCTGTGCTACGAGATGTTCTACAATAATATGACTGCTATTATAGTCATCAATTCCAATATAATCAACATTTAAATTATTTTCACCTCTATCAAATAAAATCAACGGAATTCCTTTCGACTTTATTTTCTCGTAATATTGTAAATCTACAGTCTCATTTGCCATAGAAGCAATAATACCATCTACTTGGGTAAATAATAAAGTGTCTATACTGTTACATTCTTTTTGATAAGATTCATTAGATTGTGTAATGATGATGCTGTATCCTTTCTCATTTAAGACGTGTTCTATATTTTGAATTACTGAAGAAAAGAAGCTGCTATTTGTTCTCGGTACAATAACACCAACTAATTTAGATTTTCCGCTTCTTAGTGCACTTGCCAAATGATTTGGTTGATAGTTTAAGTTTTCGGCAACCTGCTTTACTGCTTTTTTAGTTTTATCGCTAATTCTAGAATCGTCGTGAAGTGCTTTAGAAACGGCAGCAGCAGAGATGTTTAGAACATTTGCAATATCTTTTATAGTTGTTTTCTTTTTTTTATTCAATTTTTTATACCTTTGCTTAAACGATTAAGCAAATATAGAGCGATATTGTTAATTATCAAAATAGACCACAAGTATAATCTGTTTTGATTTTATTTTGAAGGGTTGGTTAAACGTTTAACCAAATAAATTGTAATTATTAAATAAGATATAAAATGGGTAAAGTTGTAACTTTCGGAGAGATCATGCTAAGATTAGCTCCACAAGGATTTTTAAGATTTTCACAAGCAAATAATTTTGATGTTGTTTATGGTGGTGGAGAATCTAATGTAGCCGTTTCTTTAGCAAACTACGGTGTAGATGTAGATTTTGTAACGCGTTTACCAAAAAATGATATTGGAGACTGTGCTATGATGGAAATGAGAAAACGTGGTGTTGGTGTACATAAAATTGTTTGGGGTGGAGACAGATTAGGTATTTATTTCTTAGAAACCGGTGCCGTTTCTAGAGGATCTAAAGTTGTTTATGACAGAGCGCATTCTGCAATCGCAGAAATTAAATCTGGTATGATCGATTGGGACGTTGTTTTTGACGGTGTGGAATGGTTTCATTGGACAGGTATTACGCCTGCAATTTCACAAGGAGCTGCGGATGTTTGTTTAGAAGCTGTAAAAGCTGCAAGTGCTAAAGGAATTACCATTTCTACAGATTTAAATTATAGAGCAAAACTTTGGAACTTCTGTGATGATGCTCATAGAGAATCGATTATGACAGAATTAACTTCTTACTGTGATATCGTTTTAGGGAATGAAGAAGATGCAGAAATGCATTTCGGAATTAAGCCAGAAGGAATTTCTGTACAAACAGAAGGACACAACGTAAAAGCAGAAGCCTTTTTATCTGTTTGTGAGCAAATGATGGAAAAATTTCCAAGAGCTAAAAAAGTAATTACAACCTTAAGAGGTTCTATTTCTGCTTCTCACAATACATGGGCAGGAGTTTTATATGATGGTAAAACATTGTTGCAAACACGTCAATATCAAATTACAGATATTGTAGATAGAGTTGGTGGTGGAGATTCATTTATGGGCGGTTTAATCTACGGATTGTTAAAATACCCAGAAGATGACCAAAACGCATTAGACTTTGCAGTGGCAGCTTCTGCTTTAAAACACACAATTAAAGGAGATGCAAATTTAGCAACCGTTGCTGAGGTAGAAAAATTAATGGGTGGTGATGCATCTGGTAGAGTAGCAAGATAAAATGTTTAATTTTTGAAACGTTTAATTGTGTAACTATACCTAATAATTACACATTTAAACAATTAGACAATTAATTACAACTAAAGAATTACGCAAATTTATGGCACAATATACAAGATTAGAAGTAGCACAAGTAATGAAAGATACAGGAATGGTTCCTTTATTCTTTCATAATGATATAGAAGTGAGTAAAAAAGTTTTAAAAGCATGTTATGACGGTGGTGCTCGTTTAATGGAGTTTACCGCAAGAGGAGATTTCGCACATGAAGTTTTTGGAGAATTAACCAAATATGCAATTAAAGAATTACCAGGCATGGTAATGGGTGTTGGTTCTGTTACAGATGCAGCAGCAGCTTCATTATATATGGCCTTAGGTGCAAACTTTATTGTAACTCCGGTTTTACGTGAAGACATTGCAATTGCTTGTAATCGTAAAAAAGTATTATGGTCTCCTGGATGCGGAACCTTAACAGAAATTGCAAGAGCAGAAGAATTAGGTTGTGAAATAGTAAAATTATTTCCTGGTGATATTTATGGTCCACAATTTGTTAAAGGAATTAAAGGACCACAACCATGGACGAGTATCATGCCAACAGGCGGAGTTTCTCCAACCAGAGAAAACTTAGAAGGTTGGTTTAGCGCAGGTGTAACTTGTGTTGGTATGGGTTCTAAATTAATGGCAAAAAATGCCGATGGTAGTTTCGATTATAAAACGATAGAAAGCACTACAAAAGAAGCTTTAGATATTATAAAGTCTCTTAGAAAATAAGATTATTTTTTTATTTTAAACTTTGAAGCCCTTCAATATATATGTTGAAGGGTTTCTTTTTTTTAAAATCAAAAAACAGACCAGTACCTACTAGTTGTTTGTTTAAAGAATATAGTATATATTTGTCTTATGGAAATTGTATCACTAGAACAGGAATCTAAAATACCTAAATATAAGCAAATAGTTAACTCTATAGAGAATGCAATTATAAGTGGAGTCTTAAAAAAGGGAGATAAATTGCCCTCTTTAAACACCATTAAAGAGCAGCATTCTCTTTCTCGAGATACTGTTTTAATCGCTTTTAATGAATTAAAAAATCGTGGAATTATCAATTCTGTGGTTGGTAAAGGTTATTATGTAAACAGTGAACATGTAGAAGTTGCGAAAAAAATATTTTTACTTTTTGATGAACTCAATTCCTTTAAAGAAGACTTATATAATTCTTTTTTAGAAAACTTAGGGGAAGACAATCAGGTAGATATCTTTTTTCATCATTTTAATAATGCCGTTTTTAGTAAACTAATCAATGACAATATCGGCAATTACAGCCATTATGTAATTATGCCCGCAAATTTAGTTGGTACAGAAGCCGTTATTCAGAATTTACCCAAAGAAAAAGTATACATTCTAGACCAGGTTCATGAAGAACTTTCTCAATATCCTGCCATTTATCAAAATTTTGAAAAAGATATTTTTAATGGTCTTTCCGACGGACTTTCAGCATTGAAAAAATACAATAAACTCATTTTATTATTTTCTGATGACAGGCAACCTAAAGGGATTTTAAAAGGTTTTCAGACTTTTTGTGCAAAAAATAAGGTGTCTAATGAAGTTATTTCTTCATTAAATAACCGAACACCAAAGAAAGGTGAAGTGTACTTTGTGTTAGATGATAAAAACTTGATTGTAATTATTAAAAAAATCAAACAAGAAAAATTAATTATAGCAGACGAGATTGGTATTATTTCTTTTAATGATACCATTTTAAAAGAAGTGGTAGCAAACGGTATTACAACTATTTCTACCGATTTTAATTTCATGGGAAAAAAATTAGCCCAAATGATCTTAAATAATGAACAAGAAAAAGTAGCAAATCCTAGTAGTTTTATAAGCAGAAAATCTTTATAGCATGTTTAAAGTTCATAAAATAAGCCAAAACGGTTTCAGTTTTTTAGAGTTAAAAAATTCAGATGAAAGTAGTATCGCAAGAATTTCTTTAAACGAAGGTGGAAGGTTGCAAGAATTCACTTTTAACAACATTGAAATTGTAAAAGACATTCTTAATTTCGAATATAAAAACTCGTATGCTTCTGCAATATTATTTCCTTTTGCAAATAGAATTGAAAACGGAAAATATATTTTTAATGATGAAAAACATCAATTTAAGTGTAATGAAGGGGAAGGTAAAAACGCGTTACATGGGTTGGTGTATAACAAAGAGTTTCAACTTAAAGAAGAAGAAATTAAGGTTGATAAATGTGCTGTAATGCTCTGTTATCAAGAAAATAAAAAGATAAAAGGTTTTCCTTTTACGTATGCAATTTACGCAACATACACTTTAACGAAAGAAGGGTTAAGTCTTTCTATAAAAGTAAAAAACACAGATACCAATTCATTTCCGTTTACTTTAGGTTGGCATCCTTATTTTTTCTGTGAAGATTTACACAATAGCTCTTTAAATTTTGCAAGTGATAAAAAAATAGCGTTTGATAAAAACTTAATCACTAAGGAAATTGTAGCCTATAAAGCTACTTCAGTTTTTAAAATTGAAGACAAACAATTAGACGATTGTTTTATTTTAGAAAACAATAAAATCGACTTTAATACCGCTAAGTATCAATTAGAAATAACATCAAACGTAAAAGAAAATTTTTTACAGATGTATACTCCAAAAGGATTGCCTTTAATAGCAATTGAACCAATGACTGGGGTTTCTAACAGTCTTAATAATAAAATTGGGTTACAAGTTTTAGAGCCAAATACATCTTATTCCTTAACATGGAATGTGAAAATAAATAATAATTAAACTTTTTATAATGAGCCAAACATTAATACAAGAAGTAAAAACAAAGTTTATATCGGTTTTTGCAAAAGAACCTTTACTTGTTTTTTCTCCTGGAAGAATAAATATAATAGGAGAACACACAGATTATAACGGAGGTTTCGTTTTTCCGGCTGCTGTAGACAAGGGAATAGCAGCTGCAATTCAAAAAAGTGATGTTGACGGTTGTATAGCAATTGCGCTAGATTTAGATAGTGAAATTAAGTTTGAGCTAGATACTTTAAAACCATCTAAAGAAGGAAGTTGGGAAAATTATGTTTTTGGTGTTGTTGCTGAAATTCAGAATCGGAATAAAATTATTGGAAATTTTAATATTGTATTTAAAGGAAATATTCCTAGTGGTGCAGGTATGTCTTCTTCTGCGGCTTTAGAAAATAGTGTTGTTTTTGGGTTGAACGAATTGTTTGAGTTGGGTTTAACAAAAACAGAAATGATTCTAATTTCACAAAAAGCAGAACACAATTATGTGGGTGTCAAATGCGGAATTATGGACCAATACGCAAGTATGTTTGGTATTAAAAACAATGCATTGTTGTTAGATTGTAGAACCATTGAATCTGAAGCCTTTGAAATAGATTTTAAAGACCATGAATTAATGCTCATAAACACCAACGTAAAACATAGTTTGTCTGATAGTGCTTATAATGATAGAAGGTCTGCCTGCGAAAGTGTTGCAGAACTGCTAAATATTGAAACGTTAAGAGAAGCAACCGAAGAAGATTTAGAAGGAATAAAAGATAAAGTTACACCAGAAAATTATCAAAAAGCGTTGTATGTAATTCAAGAAATTGAAAGAACTCAACAAGCTGCAAAAGCAATTAAAGAAAATGATTTAGAAAAATTAGGCGCTTTAATTTATGGGTCTCACAATGGTTTGCAACATCAATATAAAGTAAGTTGTGTAGAGTTAGATTTCTTGGTAGACCAAGCGAAGAAAAATAAACATGTTTTAGGAGCAAGAATGATGGGCGGTGGTTTTGGCGGTTGTACCATCAATTTAATTGCAAAAAGCGAATCAAAAGCATTTGCAGAAGCAGCTGCTAAAGCGTACAAAAATAAATTTAAAAAAGAGTGTTCTGTTTATTTTGTAGCACTTTCTGAAGGAACACATTTAGTAAAATAAAGAATTAAAAAATATTAAAATGGAAAATAACGATTTACAAGACTATTCACATAAGAGGTTTAATATTTTAACAGGAGAATGGGTTTTAGTTTCTCCTCATAGAGCAAAACGCCCTTGGCAAGGGCAGAATGAAGAGATTTCTACAGAAAAAAGACCTTCTCATGATGAAAGCTGTTATTTATGTGCTACAAATACACGTATAAATGGGGAGATAAATCCAGATTATAAAGATGTTTTTGTTTTTACAAATGATTTTGCGGCGCTTCAAAAAGACTCTCCTTCTTTTTCTGTGGATGAAGGTTTGTTAAAAGCTAAAAGTGAAAGCGGTATTTGTAAAGTAATTTGCTTCAGTCCAGATCACTCTAAAAGTTTGGCAGAAATGGAAGTTGAGGATATTAAAAAAGTAGTGCATGCGTGGCAAAAAGAATTTACTTCTTTAGGAGAAAATGAAGCGATTAACTATGTACAAATTTTCGAAAACAAAGGCGCAGTAATGGGTTGTAGCAATCCGCACCCTCACGGACAAATATGGAGTCAGTCTACGTTGCCAAACGAAGTTGAGAAAAAAGATGTTCATCAGAAAAAATACTATTCAGAAAACAACACAAGTCTTTTAGGAGATTATTTACAGCAAGAATTAAAAGCAAAAGAACGCATTATTTTTGAAAATGAAGATTTTGTTGTGTTAACCCCTTTTTGGGCAATTTGGCCTTTCGAAGTGATGATTGCACCTAAAAAAGCACAGAAAAATATCTTAGAACTTTCAGATGCTGAAGCTAAGAATTATGCCCAAGCAATTTCTGTAATTACAAAAGCGTATGATAAATTGTTTCATACTTCTTTTCCGTATTCAAGCGGAATTCATCAAGCACCAACAAACGGAGCAGATAATTCTCACTGGCATTGGCACATGAGTTTTTATCCACCTTTACTAAGAAGTGCTACTGTAAAGAAATTTATGGTAGGTTATGAGATGTTTGGTTCTCCGCAAAGAGATATTACTGCAGAAATAGCTGCAAACAGATTAAAAGAATTGATATAATAACGTTTAACGTTATAGCCTTCTAGAGGCTTTTTATAGATACAAATAAAAAAAGGGAGTAACTTTATGTTACTCCCTTTTTGGTTTATGCAAAATAAATATACACACCAATTACAATCACACAAATAGCAATACCTACTTGTTTTGTGTATGCCCAAGGTGTAATATCTACTTGTTTTGTGTATTCTTGTACAAATGGCTCTTTTCTCGGAGCTATTTTACCAATGATTAACATGATAATTACGTTTAAAGCAAACAAAATAGCCATCACATCTAAAAAGTGAGGATAGGCTTGTGCTTCAATTAAAGCAAGTTCTGCAATATCTGTAATATTAGACTCTGCTGCAGTATTCATTGCTTTTTGAACAAAATAAGGTTGTAAAATAAACTGACTCAATATATACAACAAACAACCAGAAACAAGTCCGACTTTTGCTGCAATTGCAGGAACCCATTTAGTTAAGTAACCCACAATAATAATGGTTAAAATAGGGATGCTGTAAATTCCGTTAATTTCTTGCAAATAATCAAATAAACTACCCGCATTCGCAATTAAAGGAGCAATAAACATGGCAGCGATTGCTAATATTACTCCAAATGTTTTTCCATATTTAACAACTGTTTTTTCACTAGCTTCTTTGTTGATGTGTTGTTTGTAAATATCAATACCAAATAAAGTAACAGAACTATTTAAAACACTATTAAAAGAACTTAAGATTGCGCCAAATAAAACGGCTGCAAAGAAACCAACCCAAGCACTTGGCAGTACTTTTTTAACCAACATTGGATAGGCGCTATCTGCCGATTCTAAATTCCCTTGAAATAAATGAAATGCAATTAAACCTGGTAGAACCACAATAATTGGACCTAATATTTTAATAAAAGAGGCTAATAATAATCCTTTCTGACCTTCTTTTAAATTTTTTGCACCTAACGCTCTTTGTATAATTTGCTGATTGGTTCCCCAATAAAATAATTGTACCAACATCATACCTGTAAAAATGGTATAAAAAGGAACAGGATCTGTTGGGCCACCCATCGATTTAAACTTCTCTGGATGTTCTGTTGTTAAGGTTGATAAACCATCTAAGATATTACCATCACCAATCATCATTAATCCAAAAACAGGAATTAAAATTCCACCAATTAAAAGTCCGATTGCGTTTATAGAATCTGAAACGGCAACAGCTTTTAATCCGCCAAAAACGGCGTAAATAGAACCGATAATTCCAATTCCCCAAACACATATCCAAATAGATTGAGTGTGCGTAACACCTAGTAACGTTGGTATATCGAACATACCACTAATAGCTAAAGAACCAGAATATAAAATTACAGGAAGTAGCACAACAACATAACCAGAAAGAAATAAAACGGATGTTAATGTCTTTGTAGTAACATCAAATCTTTTTGCTAAAAAACCAGGCACGGTTGTTAAACCACCTTTTAAGTACCTTGGTAATAAAAACATTGCCGTTACCACCATTGCAATTGCTGCTAAAGTTTCCCAAACCATTACAGACAATCCGCTTTGATAAGCAGCGCCATTTAAACCAACAATTTGCTCTGTAGATAAGTTGGTTAATAATAATGACCCAGCGATTACACCTGCGGTTAAACTTCTTCCTCCTAAGAAATATCCATCAGATGAAGATTCTTCTGTTTTACGCGTTTTTAAATACGCTATGATAGCTACTAGAGCTGTAAATCCTATAAATGTTAAAAATTGCATACTTGATTATTTGTGATTTTTAAAAGATTTAAATATACGTTAGAATTACCAAACAAGGGATACTACTTAAAACAAAATCAGAAAACATTTAAGGTGTCTTGTATAGCATAGATGCTTAAAAATGAAAAACCCTATTAATTGTTAAATTAATAGGTTTTTTTTTGTACTCAAGGCGGGAATCGAACCCGCACTTCCGAAAAAACTGGATTTTGAATCCAGCGCGTCTACCAATTCCGCCACTTGAGCAATTATTTAATAGGACTGCAAATATATTAAATTATTTTATTTTAAAGTCTATAAATTAATTCGAAACTAAATAAATAATTTCTACTTTTGTTGCTACACAACAACACAACATAAATTATATCTAAATGCCTACAAATCAATTAGCACCAAAACTTTTTGCCTGCAGACAAAGCACCGTTTTGGCAGAAAAAATTGCAAAAGAGTACAACACATCTTTAGGAAAAGTGAAAACAACCTATTTTAGTGATGGAGAATTTCAACCAGCTTTTGAAGAATCTGTAAGAGGAAGACGTGTTTTTATTATTGGGTCTACATTTCCGAATGCAGACAATTTAATGGAAATGCTTTTAATGTTAGATGCAGCTAAAAGAGCATCTGCAAGACACATTACAGCAGTTATGCCATACTTTGGTTGGGCAAGACAAGATAGAAAAGATCAACCAAGAGTTGCTATTGGTGCAAAATTAGTTGCAAACCTATTACAATCTGCAGGTGCAACTAGAATTATGACGATGGATTTGCATGCAGATCAAATTCAAGGATTCTTCGAGAAGCCAGTAGATCATTTATTTGCTTCAACTATTTTTATGCCCTATATAAAAAGTTTAAAGTTAGACAATTTAACAATTGCATCACCAGATATGGGAGGTTCTAAAAGAGCATATGCATATTCTAAGCACTTACATTGCGATGTTGTAATTTGTTACAAACAACGTAAAAAAGCCAATGTAATTTCTCACATGGAGTTAATTGGAGATGTGAAAGGGAAAAATGTAATTCTTGTAGATGATATGATAGATACAGGAGGAACTTTAGCACATGCCGCAAATTTAATGATGGAAAGAGGTGCTTTAAGTGTTCGTGCAATTTGTACACACCCAATACTTTCTGGAGAAGCTTATGATAAAATAGAAAAGTCTGGTTTAACAGAGTTAATTGTTTCAGATACAATTCCTTTAAAGAAAGAGACTTCTAAAATAAAAGTTGTATCTTGCGCGCCATTATTTGCTGATGTTATGCATAAAGTGCAAGACAATACTTCAATTAGTGGACAATTTTTAATGTAAATAAATAATAAAACAAAGTAATGAAATCAATTACAATTAAAGGATCAAAAAGAGAAAGCGTAGGTAAAGTAGCAACGAAAGCCTTACGTAATGCTGGTATGGTTCCTTGCGTTATATACGGAGGAGATAAGCCTATGCATTTTTCAGCGGAAGAATTAGCATTTAGACATTTGGTGTACACTCCAAACGTATATACTGCAATAATTGATGTTGATGGAGAAAAAACAGCTGCAATCTTAAAAGATATTCAGTATCACCCAGTAACAGATAGAATCATACATGCAGATTTTTATCAGTTATTTGATGATAAAGAAATTACAATGAAGATTCCTGTTAAATTAAAAGGGACATCACCAGGAGTTTTAAATGGAGGTTCTTTACGTTTTACAAACCGTAAATTAAGTATAAAGGCTTTACCTGCTAACTTACCAGATTCTGTAACTGCAGATATTTCAAAACTAAGAGTTGGAGCAAAGTTACTTGTTTCTTCATTATCTAGTGATGCTTATACTTTTATGCACCCAGATAATACTGTTGTCGTACAAGTAAGAACGTCTCGTAATGCAACTGCAGATGACGGCGAAGAAGAAGAAGAAACTACAGAAGCTGCTGCAGAATAATTTTTTTTAAAATAGAATTTATAAAAAGCGTTACATGTTGTAACGCTTTTTTTATTTTTGTAAAATGAGGTTTAAAAATTTATTTTTTAAATTATTAAGAATTAAAGTTGAAGCGAAAGAAGAATTGATGAAAAAGTTTTTAATTATTGGTTTAGGAAATATTGGTGCTACATACACGAATACACGCCATAATATTGGTTTTAAGATTGTTGATGAGGTTGCAGAAGAACACAAAGCAACTTTTGAAACAGAAAAATTAGGAGATGTTGCTACTTTTAGATTAAAAGGAAGAACTTTTATCCTTTTAAAACCAAGTACATTTATGAATTTAAGCGGTAAAGCTGTAAAATATTGGATGGATAAAGAAAATATATCTGTAGAAAATATTTTAGTAGTTACAGATGATGTGCATATAGACTTTGGTACAATACGTGTAAAAGCCAAAGGTTCTGCTGGCGGACACAATGGCTTAAAAGATATTCAAGAGGTATTAAACACTCAAGAATACGCTCGTTTTAGATTTGGTGTTGGTGCAAATTATCCCAAAGGAAGACAAGCAGATTTTGTTCTTGGAGAATGGAGTAAAGAAGAAACTAGCCAGTTAATTGAGCGCTTACCGCTTTCATCAAAAATTATTACCTCATTTGGTACTGCAGGTTTAGCAAATACAATGAATGAATTTAATGGTAAATAATTACTTTATACCCAAAATTTTCTTAAAACTTTTTACCTCACACGTATAGAATCTTTTAAATTTTAGTAGGAGTTCTTTCATTTTTAGTATTTACTTATTAGTAGGTAAATACTAAAATATGTTACAAAATTAGTTCTCACTAGCATACCATTCGGCAAAACTAGAGTCTGTTTCTTGTAATTTCATCGAATGTAATTTGATGTTGTTTGGTAATCTACGCTTAATTTTCTTTGCAAAATCAATCACCATCATTTCACTAGTTGGCTGGTAATCTACCAATAATACATGATGATCTCTATCCATTAACTCTTTTGCAAGCTCAACATGTGGTGTGTTTTTATTGAAAACTGTTGCGTGGTCGAAAATATCTACAATTTCTTCGTTCACAATTTTCTTTAGGTCACTAAAATCTATGACCATTCCAAATTTTACATTGGCATTGTCTGTAATTGGTTTTCCAGAAACTGTTACAGAAAGTTTGTAAGAATGTCCGTGAACATTTTTACATTTTCCATCATAACCGTATAAAGCATGACCCGTTTCAAAATTGAATTGTTTTGTGATTCTAATTGTACTCATTTGTGTTTTTATTGATGTTTGAAATCACTTTTAAAATGTGTTTTTAAAGCGACTCTGCGTATTATTTTTGGTAAAATGTTAACGACGTTTGTTTCTGTATTTGTTGTAAAAGTAAACAATAACCAATCCTATTGCTAAAACTAAAAATAAATAATCTCCCATTTTGTGTATCTCTTGTTATTCTTCAATTAAAAAATTATCTAAAACGTCTGCGATTTTTCTATTATCAGACAGTTGCGGAATTTTATTTTGTCCGCCAAATTTACCAATAGATTTCATGTATTCATGAAAGCCACCTTTTTTTACTTTTCTAATTACTAAAGGACGTAATATTTTTCCTTCAATCAAATCGAAATAATAAATATTCTGTTCTTGCATAGAACCATCTACTTTTTGTGCAAATTCTTCCATGTTTTTAGGCTCATTTTCAAACTCTATAAACCATTCATGATAAGGCAAACCATCGGTTGCATTTACTTGTGGCGCAACTGTAAATTCGCTAATATTAATGGGTGTTCCTTTTATAGCATCATTCAAAGCCTTTTCTACTTCTTTACCAATAACGTGTTCGCCAAAGGCAGAAATAAAATGTTTAATTCTTCCTGTAACCTTTATTCTATAAGGTTTTGTTGAAGTAAACTCTACAGTGTCACCAATATTATACCCCCAAAGACCCGCAGTTGTGTTTAAAATAATCACGTAATTCACACCAATTTTTACATCTCTTAGAGAGATTCTTGTTGGGTTTTCTTCAAAAAATTCACTGGCAGGAATAAATTCATAGAAAATTCCAGAATCTAATTGCAGCAACATTCCTTTTTCGGTTTGTGAGTCTTGATACGCAATAAACCCTTCTGAGGCAGGATATAATTCGATATAATCTATCTTTTTGCCAATTAAACTCTCAAACTTATTTTTATAAGGTTCAAAATTTACGCCACCATAAATAAAGAAATTAAAATTTTGGAATAATTCTGAAACCGATTTACCCGTTTTTTCAATCAGTTTTTCGAAATACATTTGTACCCAAGAAGGTATTCCGCTAATTACAGACATGTCTTCGTTTACGGTCTCTTCTACAATTGCATTTACTTTTGTATCCCAATCTTCAATACAATTGGTTTCCCAACTTGGTAATCTATTTTTCAATAAATAATTAGGTACGTAATGTGCTGCAATGCCGCTTAACCTTCCTAATTTAACGCCATTTTTATCTTCTAAAACAGGGCTCCCTTGTAAGAAGATCATTTTTCCATCAACAAAACTCGCATCATTTTTTTCAACAATATAAAACAACATGGCATTTCTTGCTGCTTTAATATGCGTTGGCATAGACTCTTTGGTAATTGGTATGTACTTTGCACCCGAAGTTGTACCCGAAGTTTTAGCAAAATACAGTGGCTTCCCTGTCCAGAGAACATCAGCTTCTCCGGCTACAACTCTATCTACATATTTTCTTAAACCTTCGTAATCTGTTACTTTTACTTGTTTTTTAAAATCTTCATAAGTAGCAATATCTTCGAAATTATGATCTTTTCCAAAAGCTGTTTTACTTCCTTTAGATATTAAATTTTTAAAGACTTTTTCTTGTGTTTCATGCGGGTTATTAGCCCATTTAAAGACTTTTTTAGTTGCAATTTTAGCAAACGGAATGGCAAAAAAAGATTTGATACTCATTATTTAAAGTCTATAAAATTTGTTGGGTTTACGGCATAACCGCCTTTCCAAAGTTCGAAATGTAAATGCGGTCCTGTAGAAAGTTCTCCTGTAGAACCCACACTAGCAATTACTTCGCCAGATTTCACAAAATCACCTTGTTGTTTTAGTAAGTTTCCGTTGTGTTTATACACAGAAATATAATCTTTATTATGTTTTAGAAGAATGGTATAACCAGTTTCTGCGCTCCAACCAGAGAAAATAACAGTGCCGTCTGCGGCAGCTTTAATTGGTGTGCCTGTTTTTGCAACAATATCTATCGCAAAATGTTTAGAATTCACATCGAAATCTTGAGAGATATTACCTGTCAGAGGAGCAAAAAACACAATTTTCACGTTACTTTTAGAATTGTTTAAAATAGCAAAACGAGTTTCTCTGTCTACTTTTTCTCGAAACAAAGAATCTTCTTTAGTAGGGTTTAATTCACTTTCTTCTAATACAGATTGTCTTGCTTCTATTTGAAGAGAATCTACTTCTTCGGAAGTTATCTCACCTGTAAGAACCGGTCTTAGTGCTTTTGTGTAATTTTCTAGAATTGCTAACTTTTGCTTTAAAGAATCTGCTTCGAATGTTAAGTTAATAGCAGCTGCTTTTAATTTCGAAGAAGAATAACCAGGAATGTACTCTTTAATGGGGGTAAATGCAATGATAACGGTAGTTATGGCAACTAATAAAATAGAGAAAACACCTCCCAAAACAAAGACGTTTAATCTAGATAGTTTTAATGAAAAACGCTCTTCGAATGTATCTTCGTTTAATACAACCAACCTGTACTTGTCAGTTAGTTTTTGTTTAAATTTGCCTTTTTTTTGATCGTTTTTTGCCAAAATAATTGTTTGAATATTTACAAATATACAACGAATTTTAAGTGAAGTTATTTCCTATAAAAATTCATTTGGTCTATATAGTTCCAAACTTCTTTTGTTAACATAGGTTTCACGTTTTTACCGTCTTTAATTCCGTTTCTTATCATCGTAGAAGAAATTTGTACAATGGGTGCTGCTACTCTGTGAATTTTAGGATGATCATCAAATTGTGTTTCTATTTTTCCTTCAGAAATTCTTGGATAAACATAAATATGATGGTGTTCTAAAATGGTTTCAAAATTTTTCCATTTATGAAAACTTTTCAAATTGTCTTCGCCCATAATCAAACAAAACTCTTTGTCTTTATAAAGCTCAGAAATATGAGCTAATGTATAAACAGTGTAGTTGGGTTGCGGTAATTTAAACTCAATATCAGAAGGTTTTATATTTAGATAATCTTCTGTTGCTTTGTAAACCAATTCTAAACGATGATGGTTGTCTAGCAATGAGTTTTTCTTTTTAAACGGATTATGAGGCGTTACAACCATCCAGATTTCATCTAAATCTGAATTTTCTACCATGTGATTGGCAATAATTAAATGTCCAATATGAATTGGATTAAAGGTGCCAAAATATAAACCGATTTTCATTTTTTTGCTTTTAGCTGTTTGTTTTTGGCTCTTTTTCTAATTCCAAAAACGCACTCATTAATTCTTCTGCTTCTTCTAGAGCAACATGTAAATCGTAATTTTTAATGATTTTATCAAATTGAGGTGCTGTAGCTAATTCTACAGAAGCTTTTGCAATGCGCATATTTATTTTTTCTTCACTTTCTGTTTTACGCTTTTTTAAACGGATTTTTAATTCATCTACACTTGGTGGTTTTACAAAAACAGATAAGGTTTCGTTAGGAAACTTCTTTTTAATTCTTAAGCCACCAACAACATCAATATCAAAAATAACGTGTTTTTTTAATGCCCAAATACGTTCTACCTCACTTTTTAAAGTTCCGTAGAAATTATCTCTGTAAACTTCTTCCCACTCTAAAAACTCATCACTTTTAATTTTATTTTTAAAATCTTTTAGGTCGATAAAATAATAATCTTCACCATCTTTTTCAAAACCTCTAGGTTCTCTAGACGTTGCAGAAATAGAAAACTCTAAATTAAATTTTTTTTGTTTTAATAAATGACGAACAATGGTGGTTTTTCCTGAGCCAGAAGGTGCTGAAAACACAAATAGTTTTCCTTTAAAATCTTTCATTTTCTAAAATTATGATTTCTAAATTTCACTCTAAAAGACAGAAAGGAATGTCTAATAAAATAGTATTGAAATTTTTATAATACGTTTAATATTTGTTCTTTAATCTGTTCTAGCTCGTTTTTCATTTGAATAACTGCTTTTTGCATTGGTGCATAATTTGCTTTAGAACCTGTGGTGTTAATTTCACGGCCCATTTCTTGAACAATAAAACCTAATTTTTTACCATTAGAATCTTCTGAAGCCAATGTTTGTAAGAAATAATCTAAATGATTTGCCAAACGAACCTTCTCTTCATTAATATCTAATTTTTCTAGATAATAAATTAATTCCTGCTCAAAACGATTTTCGTCTGTATCTACTTTTAGATCATCAATAGCCTTTTTTAAACGCGTTTTTACGTTTTCTACTCTATCGTTATCTAGTGCTTTTACTTCTTCTAAATACGTATTAATGTTTGTAATTCTTTCTTTAAAATCGATCTCTAAAGAAGCCGCTTCATCAACTCTATATTGTACAATTTCTTTAATTGCAATGTCTATATTTTCATTGATAAGGTCCCATTCATTTTCATCTAATTCTTCTCTTTCTGTAGATAATGCATCTGGCATTCTTATAGCCATTTTCAGCAATTCAACATCATCGTTAGAAGCTAACAAAATGGTGTTTCTTAACTGTTCTATGTATTGTTTTACAACCGTTTTATTTACCGTTGTAGAAGTTTCGTCTGCCGTCATTTCTACGTAAATAGAAAAATCTACTTTTCCTCTTACCAAAGAGCTGGCTAACTTTTTACGAACAGCTAATTCCTTTTCTTTGTAATAAGAAGGAATTCGTACGTTTAAATCTAAATTTTTACTGTTTAAAGATTTAATTTCTATAGTTACTTTTTTGGTTGGCAATTGTAAAACTGCTTTTCCATAACCAGTCATAGATTGAATCATAAAATCATCATTTTAAATGAGTTGCAAATATAGTTTATTTGATAGGTTTTTTCACTTGTTTGGTTACTAAATAAACACCAAAAAAGATCAATAAAGTAGCACTAATTTTTACTAAGTTTAAAGAATCGCTACCAACAATTAAGGCATAAATAGAAGCAATTACTGGTTGTAAATAAATAAAAACACTAACTGTTGTAGGTTTTAATCTTGATAAACCATATAAATTACAAAGATAGGTTACACAAGAAGTAAAAATCATTACAAAACCTATGTTCCAGTAGATATTTGCTGGTATTTCTAGCCATACAACTTCTTTTAACTCGCTGTAGCCAAAGGGAATTACAAAAATTAATCCAAATAAATACAACCACTTTACAAATACAACAGGATGGTATTTGTTGATTAAATTTTTAGCCAAAACCAAATACATACCATAAGAAGCGGCATTTACAAAGACTAAAAAGTTACCCCAATTGCTATTGGTTGCTGTTCCGGTAGCAGAACTACCATAAGTAATTAATAAAATTGTACCAGCTAAACCAACAAAAACACCAATAATTCTTTGTTTACCTATTGCTTTTCTAGTTAAAATACTCGAAAATAGTAGCACCATAATTGGCGACATAACCATCATTACAGAAGCACTTATAGGAGTGGTTATGCTCAAGCCCTTAAAGAAAGTAAGCATGTTTAAGCCTACACCAAAAAAGGATGCTAATAAGATTTTTTTATAATCTTCTTTTTCTATCTTTTGCTGTTTTATGAATAAACCTAGCAACCAAAAAATAGTTGTTCCGCCAATAACTCTTAGAGAAATAAAGGCGTAAGGTTTTATGTAAGTAGGCATTACGTCTTTAGCGATGGTAAATGTTAAACCGTAGATTAAAGTTGCAACAGAAACGGCAATTAGTGCTAATGTTCTTTGATTCATTTTAAAATTGACTCTAAAAAATTAAAAGGCAAAGTTGATGATAAAATTTAAATTTTAAGCACAAAAAAAGAGCCTCAAATTAATTTTGAAACTCTTTTTACTTTGGTTGATTAACTTTTGGCTAGTCCACTAAAGGTGGAATTCTTAATACCTGACCAGGATAAATTTTATCTGGATGTGATAACATTGGTTTGTTGGCTTCGAAAATTACAGGGTATTTCATTGCATTACCATAATATTTTTTGGCAATTTTACCTAAAGTATCTCCACTTTCTACAGTATAAAACTGTGCTTTCTCTGCTTCTTCAATAATTTCTACTTCTTTTACAGACATCTTATCTTCTACAGAAGCAACACCTCTTGTGTTTCCTGCTACTAAGATTACTTTTTCTTTGGTTGCTAAATCTGCGGCTTCTCCCCAAATTTTTACAGCATCATCAGCTACTTCTATCGCCAAATCTGCAACGTGTAGATCTAATGATGTAATTGCATTTCTTAATTGATCAGATTTCTCTGCATTCTCTTCTTCTGTTGTTTTTCCAATACCGAAAACCTTGGCTCCAGCATTTTTAATGAATGAAAAAATTCCCATTTTTTTTGTTTTAAATGATTAATTAGTACAGCAATATACAAATTTTAAGGAATTATGCTACATTTGTTATTATATTTCTACAAAATGAAAATACACCATATCTCAGAAAACAATTCAATTTTAAATAAGTTTATAGCAGAAATTAGAGACGTTGCTATTCAAAAAGATTCTTTGCGTTTTCGTAGAAATATTGAAAGAATTGGCGAGATTCTAAGCTATGAATTAAGTAAAAACCTTTCTTATAAACCTATAGACGTTGTTACTCCTTTGGGAGAAAAGTCAATAGAAAAACCTACAAATGATATTGTTTTATGTTCTATATTAAGAGCTGGTTTACCTTTACATCAAGGTCTTTTAAATTATTTTGATGATGCAGAAAATGCTTTTATTTCTGCATATAGAACTCATCCAGTGAACAATACGGCATCTGAAATTGTTGTAGAATATTTTGCTTCACCATCTATAGCGAATAAAACGTTGTTATTGGCAGACCCAATGTTGGCTACAGGACAAAGTTTAGTGGCGGTTTACGAGGCAATTAAAAAATATGGTGCGCCAAAAGAATTGCATATTGTTGCTGTAATTGCAGCTAAAGAAGGTATCGATTTTATTAAACCCCACTTCCCCGAAAACACCCATTTATGGGTTGCTACAATAGATCCAGAATTAACCGACAAAGGGTATATTGTTCCTGGTTTAGGAGATGCTGGCGATTTAGCTTTCGGAAGTAAACTATAATAAAAAAGGAAAAATAAATGCACTTATAAAAAGAAGTGTAAAAACAATATTTTTAATTAAATTTTTATTTACAGTTTCAAGTCCGTTTGCCATAATAATTGCGGAAGGAAATAGAAAAAACAACAACTCTGTTCCGTTTTTATTAGGAACTAAAAACGCAAACAATAGCGTAATAACTAGGTTTATCATTAAGAGAATCCAGCTTTTCTTAAATGAATTATTTACAGACAAAGTTTTTGGTGACTTCAAAAATATTGAGATCACAGAAAATATTACAATCAATATAGATATCCAATAAATGCTCTTTTCTGAATAGTAAAAGAAACTATTAAAGTCTTCAAAATAAAAAAGATTGGTAAAAATATACAATTTATCAAACCAAAAACAATATGTAAAGTATAGAGTTATTGGAGTTAAAAAACCAACTATTGGTGCAATTAGGTTATTAACTATTATTTTTTGATGCAAAAAAATAGCGCTATAAATTAATACGGCAAACATTGCAGAAAAAGGTTCTAGTATGTATAAAATACTTAGCCAAAAACCACTGTCAAAAAGCTTTTGTAAGGGTTGTTTTTGAGATTTTAAGCTGTATATTTTTCTTAAAAAAAGAATGTATAATAGTAATACAACCAGTGTTTTAGGGTTTGTTACAATAGGTAAAAAATAACTTAATATAATCGTGAAAATAAAATAGGCATAAGAATTATCAAAGGTTAAATTATTTTTAGAAACAATAAAATTAAAAAAGAAGAAAATAACTAAATATAAACCTAGAGAACTCGCAATTTTCATTAATAGAGAAAGTTCAAAACTATGGTTTAAAAAAAGAGAAAAAGAAGAAAACAGAAACAAGCAAATGAATAACCCTAAAAGAATTATGAAATTGATTGGTTTAGATTTTCCTAAAAAGTTGGCTAGCATCGTTTCTTTTTGTTATTTTTGCAGCGTAAAGATAATTAAGTTATGATAGCAAGCAATATTTTTAGATGGATTGGTAGTTTATTTACAGATCTTTTATTCCTTCCTTTTGATTGGTTACGTTTAACCGTAGCGAATGCAGATTTAGGATGGTGGATTTCTAACGCAGTAAACTGGTTTTTTCTATTAGTTCTTTTAGTTTTATTTGCCTATTGGATGAGAGAATCTCGTCGTTTTGCAAAAGAAGGAACAGAAGACAGAGCTTAATTTTATACTTTGGGAAGCAAAAATAAACTAAAACGTTTCAAAGAAAATGAAACGTTCGAAAATGTCATTCAGCCAACAAGAGAAGAAGTAGTAACGGGTTTTTCTCATAAAGGTAAATGGCATTCTTTTTTTGGAAATAACAATCCTATCGTTGTAGAACTAGGTTGTGGTAAAGGTGAATATACAATTGCCTTGGCCAGAAAAAATCCGAATAAAAACTACGTAGGTATCGATATTAAAGGTGCTCGTTTTTGGCGTGGTGCAAAAACTGCTATCGAAGAAGATTTACCAAATGTTGCCTTTGTAAGAACCCAAATAGAGTTGGTTGATTTTATTTTTGCAGAAAATGAAGTTTCAGAAATTTGGATTACTTTTCCAGATCCTCAAATAAAATATCAGCGCACAAAACACAGAATGACAAACACCTCTTTTCTTAAAAAATACCATCATATTTTAAGTGAAGAAGGAATAATGAACTTAAAAACCGACAGCGAATTTATGCACGGTTACACTTTAGGTTTGTTGCATGGTGAAGGTCATGAAGTTTTATATGCAAATCATACGGTTTACAAAAATGAAGGCGCACCAAAAGAAGTAACAGAAACCCAGACTTTTTACGAAAATCAATATTTAGAAGTTAATAAACCAATTACGTATATTAAATTTCGTTTGAAATATTAATTTTAGTTGTTACATATGAAATCTTCTTTTCATCCTTTTTTGTATTGATGATAAAATAAACCAAAACTGATTTTAATTCTCTAAAATTTTGCATTTCACGCTATAATCTGTCCAGACCACTTCGTTTTTTTGGATACGAGCCATCCTACAAAACTTAAAAATTAGAAAACATTAATTTATAGAGGTAATTCCTATCTAATTTTAACGTTGTGAATCTTTGTGTAATAATTATATCTTCACGGCATGAAAGAATCAGACAATTTTTTTGCTAAAGTTTACAAAGTAGCACGCTTAATTCCCTACGGAAATGTAACAAGTTATGGTGCAATAGCTACGTATTTAGGGGCAGCAAAATCTGCAAGAATGGTTGGTTGGGCAATGAATAAAGCACACAGTTTAGAAGATATTCCTGCACACAGAGTTGTAAATAGAAAAGGTTTACTTACAGGAAAGCATCATTTCGAAGGCACAAATTTAATGCAACAATTACTAGAAAATGAAGGCATTGTTGTGATTGATAACCAAATTCAAGATTTTGAAAAAGTTTTTTGGAATCCTCTCGATACCTTATAACTATTTTTTTTAGAAATAAAAAAAACCTATCACGTGAATGATAGGTTTGTATTAAGAATGTTTTAATAAACTTTATTTTACGGGAGTAATGTCTTTAACTTTTATGAATTTACCAGACCAAGTTAAGCCTTCTAAATTAGATTCATAATAATATCTACTTCCTTTAACTCTAGATATTTTTGTGTTAAGAATAGTGCCTTCACCAAAAGGTAAGCCTTTTTTATTTATTTCTGTAATAATAAGATTGTATTCGCTTTTAGAAGTCCATTCTATTTTAGCTTTAACAAATTCATTATTAGGATAATACTCTGTGTAATAACCATCTTTAATTTCAACTAAAATATCTTTTTCTCCATTATCAAAAGTATATTTACCTTCGTTTAAAAGGGTGCTTTGTATTTTTTCTACGTTTTCATCATCTTCAGATATGTTAAACGTATCTAATCTGTTAATTTGTAAGTTTTGATTAGAGTAGTTAGCGGCTACTTCTTGAGAAATTAGGTTTTGAGAACTAAAAAATACTATTACTGCTAGACTAAAAGTTTTTACTACTTTTTTCATAATTAGGGGGGTTAAAAAGTTATAGGATAAATATAAGTACTTTAAGCCTTACTTTTTGTTAAACTATGTTAATAAATTACTAAGTTTAAAGTTTTTGGTTCTAAAAATGTTCCTTTTTTTTGGTTTTACTATCTGCTATCTAAGACGTATCTTTGCAATTAAGATTAAATAAAAATAAGACGTGAGTTTTAAAAAAGAAGATATATATAAGGCATTAGAAACCATAACTGCACCTGGTGAAGGAAAAAGTTTGGTAGAAAATAAGAACATAACAAACGTAGTTACTTTTGGTGATGAGGTTGAGATAGATGTTACAATTAGCAACCCAACTTTACAAGCCAAGAAGAAAATTGAAACGGAAGTTACCAAGGCCATCCATAAGAATGTTGGTGAGCAGATTGCTGTAAAAGTAAACGTAAAGGTAGAAAAGCCTGCTGTGAAAGAAAATCCGAATCAAATTCGTGGTAAGGAAATTCCGAATATTAAAAATATTATTGCAGTTGCATCTGGTAAAGGTGGTGTTGGTAAATCTACAATTACGGCAAATACGGCTATTTCTTTAGCAAAAATGGGATTTAGCGTTGGTATTTTAGATGCAGATGTTTACGGACCGTCACAACATATAATGTTCGACGTAGAAAAAGCAAAGCCACTTTCTGTGAATGTAGATGGGCGTTCTAAAATGAAACCCGTAGAAAACTATGGCGTAAAATTATTATCTTTAGGTTTCTTTACAGATCCAGGTCAAGCTGTAATTTGGCGTGGACCAATGGCATCTAAGGCATTAAATCAATTAATTTTTGATGCAGATTGGGGAGAATTAGATTTCTTGTTAATCGATTTACCTCCAGGAACCGGAGATGTGCATTTATCAATTGTGCAAGCCTTACCAATAAACGGAGCTGTTATTGTAAGTACACCTCAAAATATTGCCTTAGCAGATGCTAAAAAAGGAGTTGCAATGTTTCAGCAAGAAAACATTAATGTACCCGTTTTAGGAATCATAGAAAACATGGCGTATTTTACACCAGAAGAATTGCCAGACAATAAATATTATATATTTGGGCAAGATGGTGCAAAAAACTTAGCAGAAGATATTAAAACCAAGTTTTTAGGAGAAGTTCCTTTGGTGCAAAGTATTCGTGAATCGGGTGATATTGGGCATCCTGTAGCTTTACAAAAGGGCACTGTTTTAGAAAAGTCTTTTAATGATATTACAAAAGAAATGGTATCAGAATTATTAAAAAGAAACGCAAATTTACCACCAACAGAAGTTGTTAGAATTACAACAATGAGTGGTTGTAGCACAAAATAAGCTAGATTTATGACAGCACAAGAAACATTAGACAATGTAGAAAAAGCGTTAGATGAAATTCGTCCGTTTTTAATTAGCGATGGTGGTAATATTAAACTTTTATCAATAGAAGATAACGTTGTTAATGTTCAACTAGAAGGTGCGTGCAATGGTTGTTCAGTAAACCAAATGACTTTAAAAAATGGTGTAGAAGCAACCATTAAAAAGTACGCACCACAAATACAAGAAGTAATAAATGTTACTTAAACTGATAAAAGTCAGTTTTTAAACCTTTATAAAAATATATTTTTGGGCGTTCCCTAAAAAGGGCGGGCTTTTCGCACTCGCTTTTTTTACTTAAAAAAGTAAAAAAGAGCTCAAACAAGTGCTTCAATCCCTAACGCGCTCATCAACATAAAAAAATATTAGATTAGTATCATAGCGAGGAACGAAGCAATCTCTTTATAAATAGGTAGATTGCTTCGTTCCTTACAATGACGAAGTAAAAAAATTAAAAAAGTGATTACAACAGATATCTTAATTATAGGAGCAGGACCAACAGGTTTGTTCACCGTTTTTGAAGCAGGTTTATTAAAACTGCGTTGTCATTTAATAGATGCATTGCCGCAAGCTGGCGGACAATGTTCTGAGATTTATCCTAAGAAACCTATTTATGATATTCCGGCATATCCAGAAATTTTAGCAGGTGATTTAACCGATAAGTTACTGGAACAAATAAAACAATTTGAGCCAGGTTTTACGCTAGGTGAACGTGCAGAAACCATAGAAAAACAAGAAGACGAAACGTTTATTGTGACTACAAATAAAGGGACCAAACACCATGCAAAAGTGGTTGCAATTGCTGGCGGATTGGGGTCTTTCGAACCAAGAAAACCACCCATTCCTAACATTGCAAATTTCGAAGATAAAGGAGTTGAATATATTATTCGAGATCCAGAGTTTTACAGCGGTAAAAAAGTGGTTATTTCTGGTGGTGGAGATTCTGCCTTAGATTGGTCTATATTTTTAACAGACGTTGCTTCTTCCGTAACTTTAATACACAGAAGAAACGAATTTAGAGGTGCTTTAGATTCTGTAGATAAAGTACAAGAGTTAAAAGATGCTGGTAAAATTACCATGATTACACCAGCAGAAGTTGTTGGTATTGCAGGTACAGATAAAGTAGAAGGAGTTTCTGTAATTCAAAACGGAGGAGAACCTTTTATAATAGAAACAGATCATTTCATTCCACTTTTTGGTCTATCTCCAAAATTAGGACCAATAGGAAACTGGGGTTTAGAAATAGAGAAAAATGCAATTAAAGTAAACAATGCTTTAGATTACCAAACAAACATTCCAGGAATTTATGCTATTGGAGATGTAAACACGTATCCAGGGAAATTAAAATTAATTTTGTGCGGATTTCATGAAGCAACCTTAATGTGCCAAAGTGCGTACAAACGTATTTATCCAGATAAAAAATACGTAATGAAATACACTACTGTTGGTGGTGTAGATGGTTTTGACGGAACACGAAAAGAAGCGCCAAAAGCCGTTGTTAAAAAGATAGAGTAATTAAGTTGTTGGTGTTTTATCAGAAAAAATATCAAACAGCATTTAATAAAAAACACCCTTTAGGTTATTATGCCTAAAGGGTGTTTTCATTTAAGGTTAATTGGTCTTAGTAAATACCAATATAAGTACCTTCTGCTAAATTTTCTAATGTTGCACCAACAGTAAAACCATCAGGACTTGTAGAGGTTGTATCAAAAATATATACATTACCATCTTTACCTGTCGGTGTAATTGCCATGTAGAATTTGCCATCTTTAACAACAGCACTTTGGTATTGTCTTAACCAAAGGTTGGTGGGTAAATTCATTTTAATTGCTGTACCGTTATATAAATCTACACGAGCAACAGACCAATTAGAATCGCTATTTGAATTTGTTTCATCTGATCTTAAGTACGGAACATAACCAATTCCGTTTCCGGCATAAAACCATCCGTAAGATCTTGTGTTTTCTCCTAATAGATCAGATAAATTAAATTGAAAGCTTTCATCATAATCACCATTACTTATTTTTAAAATATTTGTGTCATACGTGTTGTCTGGCACAGAAATAATTTGATATACATCTCCAAGTTCATCTTTGTAAGCAACAGGAGTTCTATAGCCATTAGTAGCGCCTTTTGCAATATCGGTAGAAATAATTTTAGGGTTTGTTAAAGAAGGGTAATCTAAAACTAATGTTTCCGTATTTTTGTAAATTGCAGGAGGACATCCTCTACCAGAACAAGGTTTTTCTGGGTTGTATGCACTTTTAGACATGCCATAATATATTTTATTACCAGCAATAACAGGTGCATCTACTCTACCAACATAATTATAATGATCATAATCTGTACCTGCTACATTAATGGTATAAGGCTCTAAATATGTATCACTTACAGGAATAATAATTTCTTCAATAGAACCAAAAGTAAGGTTGTTTAAACCAACACTCATAATTCTTAAAGTAACATCAGATCTTATAAATTTTGTAGCATCATTTTCATCATAAACTCTTGTAGCATTGCTACCACTAGCATAATGTATAGACGCAGATTCCTCGCTAGCTTTCGTCCACCTTGGGTAGGCTGTACCCATTGCAAATTCTACATTTTTTTCGAATAATTGGCTATAACTTTCTTCGCCATCAACAGAGAACTTGTAGATTCTTCCACCGCCATAATCAAGATTATATAAAGATTTTCCATCCGTAGATCCAAAAATTCTTGCAGTTCTTGTAGAAGGTATTTCAAACCCTTTACCATCATAACTTACAGTTACGCCAGCAGTTACATCTGTTAAAGCTTGCGTATACACTTTTGTTTCTCCGGTTGGGCTTGCAGATAAAGCTAATGTAAATTGGTTGCGACCTTCTATGGTTGGTTCTTCTGGTTCTGGGTTATCAATTGGGGCATCACTACTACAAGAAGTAGTTATAAAAACGATTGAAAGTATACTCAAAACAATTGCTTTTTGAATAGACCATTTGAAATTGAAATTCATCATAATAAAGTAGTGTTTAAAATTTAATGTTAAAAAATTGTGTAGTTTATTTTCATGTAAAAAGCACGTCCTGGTTTTTGTAAAGCATAATTATCAAAAACCTGAGTGTTTAAAATATTTCTTGCGTCTAAAGAGAAGGTTAGGTTTTTGTTAGGAAATGTATGTGTAATACCAATATCGCTAACTAATTGTGTTGGTATGATGTCTTTTCCAGTTCCGCCTAAAGATTCCCAATCTCTGTAAAACCAATGCACATAAGATAAGTTTGTAGAGAATACTGTTTTAGATTTTTTTTGAAATAAATTATCGCTTGTATATCTTAAGTTACCATTTGCTGTAAGAAAAGGTGCATTTCTTTCTCGGTCTCGATACCAATTATATGCTAGACCTGTTTCATCAAACTGAGTATTAAAACGGGAGTTAAATACAGATACATTTCCATTAAAATCTAATTTTCTGTCGTAAGAGTAGAAAATATCAATATCAAATCCTTTACTTATGTAGCTTTCATCATTAATAAACTCGGTGGTTTCATCGGTATCATCTTCTCTTACATTTCGTTTTATTTTGTCTTTGGTATCTCTTAGAAAAGTGTTTATTTTAATGCTGGTTTCATTTTTCCCATAAGTAAAAGTACCTAGTACCACACCTAGGTTTACGTTTTTACTTTTTTCGGGTTTTAAATTATAATTAGGCTCAAGGTTTTCGGCAAGATTACCAAACAACTCTCGAGCTACAGGGAGCCTGAACGAATTTTCTACGGATGTTTGAATTAAAATATTAGGTAAGAGTTCATATGCGATGGTAAATCCAAATCCGTTAGCAGTTGCATTTCTAGTTACATTATTTAATTCGACAGGAGAAGCCTCATTTTCTTTTTTATATTCAATAATCTGTATATTTTGATTGAAATTTTTATAAAAAATAGCTGTCTTTAGTTTGTCCTCAAAAGCATTTAACTCATAGCCTAACCCTAAAATACTCTTATTAGAAAACCTAGTGTCTTCTAAATTTCTTATATCAATATGTCTTAAAGGATCTTGTAAATCTCTAATAAACCTTGTGTGTAAAAAGTTAGCGGTTATTGCGTGGTGATCGTTTATCTTATATTTTGATGTTGCACGACCTAGGTATACTTTTTCAATACTTTCTTGTAATGTTGGGTTTCCTGCTTCAGCACCAGAGAAATACTCGTAATACCCTGTTGAGTTTCCACTTGAATCAAATTTTTCTTTACGTTTCCCGTCCCAATCATAAATAAAAGGAGTAATGTCTGTTAGGTTCCTTTTCAATCTAGAATATGATGAAAATAAATCTACAGTAATTTTTTTGTTTCCTAAAAAGCTAGCATCTTTATAAGATGCACTAATCAGTTTTGTTTGCTGTGCTACTTTTCTATTTCCGTAAACAGACTCCATGGTAGCGCCATGTTGTATCTCTTTATTTAGAGAGGAATAAAGAGCACCCACCAACAACTCATCTGCCCATTTTTGTTTAGAAAAGCCCGCATCTACTTTAAAACCTTTAGAAGTATACGCATCATGAAATCTTTTAGCCCATACATAAGTAATGTCTCCCCTTGTTGGTCCTTCTGTATCTGTAGTATAAACTTGGTTTCCCCAGACTTTGTAGTTGTTGTCAGAATAGTTATAAAAACCAGAACCTCTTAGAGTAAAACCAGAATTGTTATTGTATTTATTACCAGCTATTGTAGCTTGGTGTGTATTGAAAGAGCCAACTGAATAAGAAGTGCTTAAAGAATTTTTATTAAAATCATCTTTTAAAAGTACATTTATTGCGCCGCCCAAAGCATCTCCCGCCAATTCTACCGGAACAACACCTTTGTAGACTTCTATACGCTTAATCATGTTGGTTGGTATGCTACTTAAAGAAAAAGAAGGACCGTATGATTGTATTGGAGATCCATTGATAAAAATTCGAATTGCATTGCCCGAAAGGCCATTTATAGTATAATGTGTGTGAGAACCCAAGCCACCATTTTGCCTTATTCTTACACCAGAAGAACGATCTAAAACATCATTTGCTTGTATAGATTGTAGTGCTATATCTTTCATTTTTATAGCATTTACAGCAAAACCTTTTGTTTCTAGTTTGCGTTCTTTGGTTTTACTTTTTATAATTACCTCTCTTAAATCATTTGTTTGGTTGTAGTGTAAAATGTGGTTTATAATTACTTCTTTAGTACTTATCTGAACGGTTACACTTTCTGTATCCTTACCAAAGTATTTTATTTTGATGATGTGTTTTCCATAGGCTAAATCTTTAATTGTATAAAACCCTTTCTCGGTTGTGTAGGTATGTTTCGTTCCGTTTTCTAAGTAAACAGTTGCTAAATCTGCAGGAGTATTGTCTTTAAATTTAATAACACCAGTAATTGTTGCTTTCTGAGCAAAAAGAGATAAGCTAGCAAGAAAGAGAGAGAGGTATAAAAAGGATTTCATTTTAATTTTGTTATTTTTATTAAATCTAAATAATAATAATTTCTGCAAAGGTATTTTTTAATACCAATCTCACAAGAGTTATTTAGAATAATTTTAAATAAGGTTCAATGCCTTCCTATTCTAGGTAAATAAATGGTTCAGGTACTTTTTAAAGAATAAAAAAATAAGAATTGTATTATTTCCTATCTTTGTATAAATAACTAAATCGATTGAGATGTATTTAGATTTATTATCACATTTAAAATTCCTAATAAAACGCAACCCAGAATAGCGGTTTTTAATTTTTATATTAATCAAATTATTAATTTAAAATTTAACAAAACATGCCTTTTTATCATAAATTAGGAAAAATTCCACCCAAAAGACACACACAGTTTCGTAAAAAAGACGGAAGTTTATATTACGAACAACTCTTTGGTACTATTGGTTTCGACGGAATGTCTACCAATTCTTATCACGAGCACAGACCCACAATGGTCAAAGAAATTGGTAAACAATATTCTGTAAAACCAAAAATTGCCAAAGCCAATAATATTCAATCTTATCGTTTTCGCGGATTTCAAGTTCCATCAGAAGATGATTATTTAGAAAGCAGAAAAATTGTTTTAACAAATTCTGATTGTAACATTATTTTATCAGCACCAAAAAAGTCTACCACAGATTATTTTTATAAGAATACAGATGCAGACGAAGTAATTTTTATCCATAAAGGAACCGGGAAATTAAGAACGCATCTAGGTAATATCAATTTTAAATACGGAGATTATTTAGTAATTCCGCGAGGAATTATCTACAAATTAGACTTCGATGATGAAAATAACAGACTTTTTATTGTAGAATCTTATTCGCCCGTTTACACCCCAAAAAGATATAGAAATCATTTTGGTCAACTATTAGAACACTCCCCATTTTGCGAGCGAGATTTAAGAAGACCTCAAGAATTAGAAACGTATAATGAGTTAGGAGATTTCTTAATAAAAGTGAAAAAGCAAGGCGAAATTATAGAAATGATTTACGCTTCACATCCTTTTGATGTGGTTGGTTACGACGGTTATAATTTTCCGTACGCATTCTCAATTCACGATTTCGAACCAATTACCGGTCGCATTCATCAACCGCCACCAGTGCATCAAACCTTTGAAACAAATGCCTTTGTAATTTGCAGTTTTGTACCACGTTTGTATGATTATCACCCGAACTCAATTCCTGCACCATACAATCACAGTAACATCGATTCAGACGAAGTTTTGTATTATGTAGCAGGCGATTTTATGAGTAGAAACGACATCGATCAAGGTCATATTTCCTTGCACCCATCCGGAATTCCGCATGGTCCACACCCAGGAACTACAGAAAAAAGCATCGGAAAAACAAAAACAGAAGAATTAGCCGTTATGGTAGATACTTTTAAACCTTTGATGGTTACAGAAGAAGCTATGAAAATTGCCGATGAAACCTATTATAAATCTTGGTTGGAAAAATAGAATAAAGAAACTAGAGTAAAGAATAGAGATAAATTAGGATTGAATAAATAGATTGGAAAAGAGAAAAAGACATAACTACAAGAATTTAAAGATTTGGCAAATAGGAATCGAAATTGTTGATGATGTTTATACTATTATTGAAGGTTTTCCAAAAGGTGAAAGATTTGGATTAATTTCTCAAATTAGTAGATGTTCTGTATCTATTCCAAGCAATGTTGCTGAAGGTTCATCAAGAACAGATAAATCTTTTTCGCATTTTTTAGACATTTCTTTGGGTTCTTCTTTCGAACTTGAAACTCAATTAATAATAGCATATAAAAGAAATTATATAAATAAAGAACAATTAACAAAGATTGAAGTAAAAATTCAAGAATTTCAAAAGATGACAATGGGTTTTCAAAACAAACTCTAATTCTCTTTTTTCTTGCATCTCTTCTCTCTTTTCTATAAAACATAAAGATGAGTAAAAAAGAAATAAAATCAGTAGACTACGGTTTAGAAAAAATATTTGAAGGAGCACAAGATTTCCTTCCATTATTAGGAACAGATTATGTAGAATTTTATGTTGGTAATGCAAAACAAGCAGCACATTTCTACAAAACAGCATTCGGATTCCAATCACATGCATATCGTGGACTAGAAACAGGTTCTAAAGATTCTGTGAGTTATGTCTTAACGCAAGACAAAATAAAGCTGATGCTAACAACTCCGTTAAATAGCAAATCGCCAATTAACGACCATATTGTAAAACATGGTGACGGTGTAAAAATTGTAGCACTTTGGGTAGAAGATGCTAGAAAAGCGTATGAAGAAACAACTTCTAGAGGAGCAAAATCATACATGGAACCAACTGTAGAAACAGATGAAGATGGAGAAGTTGTAAGAGCAGGAATTTATACCTACGGAGAAACAGTACACATGTTTGTAGAACGAAAAAATTACAACGGCGCATTTTTACCAGGTTTCCAAAAATGGGAATCAGAATACAATCCGCCAAGTGCAGGTTTAAAATACATAGATCACATGGTTGGTAATGTAGGTTGGAATCAAATGGATGTTTGGGTAAAATGGTACGAAGATGTTATGGGCTTTGAAAACTTCTTATCGTTTGATGACAAGCAAATTCATACTGAATATTCTGCATTAATGAGTAAGGTAATGTCTAACGGAAACGGTAGAATTAAGTTTCCAATAAATGAACCAGCAAAAGCTGCAAAGCGTTCTCAAATTGAAGAATATTTAGATTTTTATGAAGGAGCAGGAGTGCAACACATAGCAGTTGCAACAGACGATATTATTAAAACTGTAAGTCAATTAAAAGCAAACGGAGTAGAGTTTTTATCGACTCCACCAGAAGAGTATTACAGATCAGTACCTGGAAGATTACAAGAATTTAGTCACGAATTAGGGGAAGATATTGAAAAATTAATGGCTTTAGGTATTATGATTGATGCCGATGAAGAAGGTTATTTATTACAAATTTTCACAAAACCAATTGAAGACAGACCAACTTTATTTTTCGAAATAATTCAAAGAATGGGCGCCAAAGGTTTTGGAGCAGGAAACTTTAAAGCTTTGTTTGAATCAATAGAAAGAGAGCAAGAAAAAAGAGGAACGCTGTAAATCAGTAAACAGTTTTTAGTTGTAGTTAAATCAATGTCATTGCGAGGCACGAAGCAAGCTAATAATTGTTACTACTTATTTTTAACAGATTTCTTTATGTTTTAAATAAGTTAAAAAGAGTCAAAAATATAAGATGAAAAATCTTTATTTTTGGCTCTTTTTCTATTCTAAATGAATACTAAAGATTCATTCAATTTATTAAAAAATAATAAAAGGAAACCCTCTTTTAAAGATATTTATACGATTCTATTTTAATGCTGTGTCTTTTTCATACGAATCGGAATCTCTAGGTATTTCAACAAATAAATTAGATTTTCAATAAAAAGTCTTGTTTCTTTGTTCTCTTATCTTGATTCCCGAAAAAATGAACAAAGACGAAATTTTAAAAGCAATAGAAGAAAAATACGATAAATTAGGGGTTCCTGTAGATTCGATGTTAGAAGGTTTACTTTGGAGCACACCAATTACGTATTGGGATTATATTCAGACAGACGCACTTTTAGGTTTGCAAACACCAAGAACAACGCAACCAGATGAGATGGTTTTTATTATGTATCATCAAGTAAATGAGCTGTTGTTTAAAATGATTTTGTGGGAAATAGATCAAGTTGCAAAAACCACGGAAGTTTCTGTAGCTAAATTCTCGATGCATTTAGGCAGAATTAGCAGGTATTTTGATATGTTGTGCAGTTCTTTTTCTGTAATGGCAGACGGTATGGAGAAAGAACAATATCTTAAGTTTAGAAATACATTAACACCTGCAAGTGGTTTTCAAAGTGCACAATACAGAAAAATTGAATTTGCTTCTACAGAATTAATTAATTTAATTGATGCGCGTTTTAGAAAAGATATCGATAGAAATTCATCTTTTAAAAATGCATACAATCATTTATACTGGCAAGCGGCAGGTAAAAATTATACTACAGGGCAAAAATCTACTTTATTAAATCTTTTTGAGGAAAAATATTTAGGTGAGTTCATCCATTTTATGGAAGATTATAATGATATCAATCTCTCAAAGAAATTCAAACAATTGCCAAAAGAGGTGCAAGAAAATGAAGATTTAATAAAAGCAATGCGTCATTATGATTATACGGTAAATGTAAAATGGGTGATGGCACATTACAACGCTGCAGGTAAATATTTAGGCGGAAAAGAGAAAGATTTAGAAGCAACCGGCGGAAGTAGTTGGCGAAAATATATGCACCCAAAATTCCAACGAAGAATCTTTTATCCGTATTTATGGAGCGAAGAAGAATTAAAAAATTGGGGAACATTTTAAGTTAAAAGAAGCGTTAAAAGTCATTTACAAAATAGAAGTAAATGACTTTTTTCTTTTTTGGAACGGTAATTGTCAATACTTTTTTATAAGTTTGAGAACTATGAAAAAACATACCCTACTATTATTTGCACTCTTTTTATCTTTAATTACTTTTTCGCAAGAAAAAAAAGTAGCCTTTAAAGACGGAGAATGGTTGCGCTATAAAATGAGTTACAGCGGATTCTTAAGAGCAGGAACTGCCGTCTTAGAAGTTAAAGAAACCGATTTAAACGGTAAAAAAGTATTTCACACAAAAGGCACTGGTTGGACTTCTGGGATGATTAAATGGTTTTTTAAAGTAGATGATGTTTATGAAAGTTATTTTGATAAAGACAATGTAAAACCGTACGTGTTTAAAAGAAGGATTGATGAAGGCGGTTATAAAAAACATAGAATAACTAATTTCGATTACAAATCTAAAATGGCGTATGTTCAAGATTTTGAAAACCAAACAGACACTGCAGTTGCCTTTTCTAACATTCAAGACATGCTTTCTTCTTTTTACTATTTGAGAAATCAAGATGTTAAGCAAATGAAAAAAGGAGATGATATAGCCATTGATATGTTTATGGATTCTCAAGTGTATCCTTTTAAACTTCGTTTTTTAGGAAAAGAGGTTTTAAAAACAAAATTCGGAAAAGTAAATTCTTTAATATTTAGACCTTTAGTGCAATCGGGTAGAATTTTTAAAGCACAAGAGAGTGTAACAATATGGATTACCGATGATGCAAATAAAATACCAATTAAAATGAAGGCAGATTTATCTGTTGGTTCTCTAAGGGCAGAGTTAGAAGCTTACAAGGGCTTAGCTAATGAATTTAAGAAGAGTTAATTAGATTTTGAATAGAATTATTAAAACTTTAACGAAACCGTTCTAGGAACTTCCTTGTTTAGTTTTAAAATAAATCAATTTTATTTGTACTTTTGAGGGTTGAATTTAATCACTCCTATTTTTTGAAAAAAATAATCTACCTCTTACTACTAGTTTTTGCATTTTCTGCTTGTAAAAACGATGAAAAAATTAAAGAACCAATTCTAAAACCGAAGCCTAAACCCAAACCGGTTTATAAATACGGATTTAAAATAGACGATTATAAAGTTGTTTTAGATACAATAAAAAGTGGAGAAAGTTTTGGTGTTATCTTAGACAGGCATCATGTTGGTTACCCAAAAATTAATGAAATTGCAGTTTCTATAAAAGATGTTTTTGATGTTCGAAGAGTAAGAGCTGGTAAACCTTATATGATTTTATCTAGCAAAGATTCTTTAGAAAAAGCCAAAGTTTTTATTTACAAAAATGATAAGATTAGAGCAACGGTTGTAAATTTTAAAGACTCTATAATTGAAGCTTACTCTTATCTTCAACCAATAAAAACGGTAGAACGAATTGTAGAAGGAGAAATTTACTCGAACCTTTCTAATGCAATGGATAGTTTGCATTTATCACCAAACATAACGTATGCTGTTGCAGATATCTATGCTTGGACGTTAGATTTTTACAAACTTCAAAAAGGAGATTCTTTTAAACTTGTTTTTGAAGAAAAATTTATTAAAGATAGCCTTTTTGCTGGTTATGGTGAGATTAAATCTGCTGTTTTTAAACACAATAATCAAGATTTATACGCCTTTAGATTTGTTGCAGATTCTATAAATGGCATTCCAGAATATTATGATGAAAAAGGAAACATGTTGAGAAGTCAGTTCTTAAAAAGTCCTATTAAATTTCAGTACAGAATATCATCTAGGTATAATTTAAAAAGAAGAATTGCTTATTATGGTAATAGAATAAGACCTCATAAAGGAACCGATTTTGCGGCAAACATTGGTACTGAAATTATAGCAACAGCAAGCGGAACGATTTCTGAGTCTGAAAGAAGAGGAGGTAATGGTAATTATGTAAAAATTAAACATAATGGTACGTATTCTACGCAATATTTACACATGAAAAAGCGTAAAGTAAAAAGAGGGCAATACGTAAAACAAGGAGATGTAATTGGTTGGGTAGGAATGACAGGAAATACTGGTGGCCCACATGTTTGTTATCGCTTTTGGAAACATGGGAAACAAGTAGATCCATTAAGTCCTAAAACAAAATTACCAGAAGCAGAACCTTTAAAGGAGAGCTTAAAACCAAGGTTTTTAGAATTTATGTACCTTCTAAAGAATCAACTAGATAAAAACATACCAGAAATAAAACAACCGACAGTAATTACAGAAGTAATCGCTCAAAACTAATCAAATGGCTTTAAAAAACATCAATCCAACCAAAACACAAGCTTGGGAAAAACTTACAGATCACTTTAATAATAACAAAGAGATTCGTATTAAAGATTTGTGTAAAGACATTAATAGACAAGAAGATTTTTCTTTAGAGTTAGGTGATTTATCCGTAGATTTTTCAAAAAATAGAATTACTGAAGAAACAATTTCGTTGTTGGTAGAATTGGCGAAAGAAGTTGATTTAAAAGATGCGATTGAAAAGCAATTTTCGGGTGAAGTAATTAATGTTACAGAGGGTAGAGAAGTTTTACACACCGCTTTAAGAAGTACTTCAGATGAACCCGTTTTAGTTGATGGCAAAAATATAAAACCACAAATACAAGCTGCTTTAAGAAAAATTAGAAGTTTTAGTAATAAAGTTATTTCTGGAAAATGGAAAGGATATACAGGTAAATCTATTACCGATATTGTTAATATTGGTATTGGAGGATCGGATTTAGGACCAGATATGGTAGTTGAATCTCTTCAATATTATAAAAATCAATTAACTACACATTTTGTTTCTAATATAGACGGAGATCATGTTTCTGAGATAATGAAGAAACTAAATCCGGAAACCACATTATTTGTAATTGTATCTAAAACATTTACAACACAAGAAACCATTACAAATGCAGAAACGCTTAAAAACTGGTTTTTAAAATCTGCAACTATTTTTGATATTCCGAAACACTTCGTGGCGGTTTCAACAAATTTAGAAGCAGTAGATAACTTCGGTGTAGACAAAGCAAACGTTTTTCCGATGTGGAATTGGGTTGGTGGTCGTTTTTCTTTGTGGTCTGCAGTTGGCTTGTCTATTAGTTTATCTGTAGGGTTTGATAATTATAGAGCTTTATTGGATGGTGCAGAAGAAATGGATTTGCATTATAAAAATACAGCATTCGAAAATAACATTCCAGTAATTTTAGCCTTGTTAAGTATTTGGTATAATAATTTCTACGAAGCAGAAACAGAGGCTGTATTGCCATATTCTCAATATCTAAAAAAATTACCAGATTATTTACAACAAGCTATTATGGAAAGTAATGGTAAAGGTGTAGATAGAAATGGCGATAAGATAGATTACCAAACAGGAACTATTGTTTGGGGGAGTACGGGTACAAATATGCAGCATGCATTTATGCAACTGGTGCACCAAGGAACAAAATTAATTCCGGCAGATTTTATTGGGTATAAAGAGTCTTTATATGGTTTAGTAGATCATCATAAAAAATTAATGGCAAACTTTTACGGTCAAATAGAGGCATTGGCTTTTGGGAAAACAGAAGAAGAGGTGCATTTAGAGTTGAAATTTTCTGGTGATGAAGCTAAGATTGCAAAATTATTACCATTTAAAGTTTTTGAAGGAAACAGACCCAGTAATGCTATCCTTTTTGACAAACTTACGCCCCGTTCTTTAGGGAAGTTAATCGCCTTATATGAACATAAAATTTTCACACAAGGAATTTTATGGAATATCTATAGTTACGATCAATTTGGAGTAGAATTAGGAAAAGAATTGGCGAAAAAATTATTGAATAAGCAGTAATTATGGCGTTTATGAATTAAAGTATTAATAATTTAATTGATTCTTTATGGTTTGTTAATAATATTGTTAATATTTAAGTTGCTGGTAGAGAGTTTGTAATGATAATTTTGTGTATTTTTATGTTCTTAATTTTTTGTTAAAGCTTAACATTAAATTAACTTTAGAACTCTGTAAAAGGAAGAATTTTGCAGAACATTTAATAACATAAAATTATACAATGAAAAATTTTAAAAACTTATTATTTGTAGCACTGTTTTTTATAACAGCTACAGTTTTAGGACAAACTAAAATTACTGGTACGATTGTCGATGAAACCAATCAACCATTACCAGGAGCAAGTGTTCTCGTAAAAGGAACAACAAACGGAACATCAACAGACTTTAATGGTAAATTTACCTTAGAAGCAAAGTCTAATTCTGGTGTTGTAATTGTTTCTTTTATTGGTTACAAATCTAAAGAAGCAATTTTTTCTTCTTCAAAAAACAATTTAACGGTTCAGTTATTAGAGGATGCAGGTTCTTTAGATGAAATCGTTGTAACGGCTACTTCTTTTGCAATAGACAGAAAAACGCCTGTGGCAGTTTCTACTATTAGAGCCGCTGAGATTGAAGCAAGATTAGGAACACAAGAATTTCCTGAAATTTTAAAATCTACTCCAGGTGTATATGCTACTAAAACTGGGGGTGGTTACGGAGATTCTAGAATTAACTTACGTGGTTTTAGTTCTGAGAACGTTGCTGTTATGATTAACGGTGTGCCTGTTAATGATATGGAGAATGGTGCTGTATATTGGTCTAATTGGGCTGGATTATCAGATGTTACTTCTGCGATGCAAGTTCAGAGAGGTTTAGGTGCTTCTAAAGTAGCTGTACCTTCTATTGGAGGAACAATTAATATTATTTCTAAATCTACAGACGCATTAAAAGGAGGTAATATAAAAATGTCTACAGGTAATAATGGATACCAAAAGTATAGTATGACTTTATCTACTGGCTTAATGGATAACGGTCTTGCAATTACTGCTTCAGCAGCTAAAATTTCTGGAGATGGTTATGTAGACGGGTTACAATTTGATGGTGTTAATTATTTCTTAAACGTTTCTAAAATATTGAATGATGATCATAAATTATCTTTTAATGTAATTGGTTCGCAACAAACGCACGGACAAAGATATAACACTAGAACTATTGCTGAGAATAGAGCTACTGAACAAGGTGGTAAAAGATTCAATCCAGATTGGGGTTACAGAAATGGTAAAGTAGAAAATATCTCTTATAACTACTATCACAAACCACAAATCTCTTTAAATTATGATTGGACAATTTCTGATAAAACATTTTTAACAACAGTTGCATATGCTTCTTTTGGTACAGGTGGTGGTAGAAGAACTCAAGGTTCTGGTAAATTCACAAATAATGATTATAGATTAGGAGATGTAGATCAACCAATTAATTTTGATAGAATCGTTCAAGAAAACAAAGACAATGGGGCGATGGGTTCTACAGATGTTTTTGCTGCTTCAAATAATGATCACAACTGGTATGGTATATTATCTACCTTAAAAACAGATTTATCAGATAATTTAATACTTACGGCTGGTTTAGACGGAAGATATTATATAGGTAAGCACTATTATGAAATTACAGATTTATTAGGAGGTCAATACTACTTAAATCCTAATACAAATGATAATAACTTTAATGAAGCTTTACAAGTTGGAGATCGTTTCAATAGAGATTATGAAGGAAGAGTATTAAGATATGGAACCTTTGCTCAATTAGAATACTCTCAAGATGATTTATCTGTATTCTTATCATCTTCGATTTCAAATACCAGATATGGTAGATCTAGCTTTTTAGATGATTCTTCTAATCCGAATGGTACCGTTTCTGAGAACGCTAACTTTTTAGGTTTTGGTACTAAAGGGGGTGCAAACTATAATTTAGATGAAGAAAATAATGTTTTTGCAAATATTTGTTATTTTTCTAAAGCACCATTTTTAACAGGAAATGTTTTTCTTAACAAAGAATCTGTAGAACTAAATGATGAAGCTTTAAACGAAAAAGTATTTAGTGCAGAGATTGGTTACGGGTATAGAAGTGAGAAATTCAATGCCAATGTAAACGTTTATAGAACCTCTTGGTTAGATAAATCGGTTACTGCAAGAGTTTTAGATCCAGACAATCAAGGTCAGTTTTTAGAAGCAAATTTAGCAGGTTTAGATGCATTGCATCAAGGTGTTGAATTAGATTTTGTTTACAAGATTAACGACAGATTAAAAGTGAATGGAATGGTTTCTTTAGGAGACTGGACTTGGCAAAGTGATGTTGAAGGTCAGATTTTTGATCAATCAAATACTTTGATTAGAGAAGTAGTTGTGAATGCAGATGGTTTAAAAGTAAACGATGCGGCTCAAACAACATATGCATTAGGTTTAAACTATAAAGCTTTAGATAGAACAAATTTATTCTTAGACTATAACTATGCAGGAGACATATATTCTAAATTTGATATTACAAGAAGTACAGATAGAGAAAATACATGGAAAATGCCAGCTTATCACTTAATAGACTTTGGTTTTACTCACGGATTTACTATTGGTGATTTTGAAACTACTTTATCAGGAAAGTTGAATAATATATTTGATGTTGAATACATTTCTGATGCATTTGACGATGGAACCCACACTGCTTCTGGAGCCAATGTATACTATGGAACTGGTAGAACATTTAGTTTAGGATTAAAAGTTAACTTTTAAAAAATACAATCATGAAAAAAATAATTTTATTATTAACAGTTTTTTCAATGGTTTTCACTTCTTGTGAACCATTAGAAGATATCAATGCAGAAGCAGATGCGCAACCTAATCCAATTGTTGGAGATGCAGAGTACACTTTAACCGGAGACGATTACGAGAGTTTAGGGTTTAACTATGGAAGCTTTAATTCGGTAGAAGACGCGAAAGAAAATGTTCCTGGGTTATTAGCAAACATGTTTCCTGTATGGGGTAATAAATCATCTGCAGTGGTTAGTTATAAACTATATGTAGGGAATGCTTTTAAATTAAATAATTACGAATTATCTTTAGAAGACTACAATTTAAGTGGAAGTGATTTATTAGGTTTTGAATCTAATGTAACTCCAGGAGATTATTTAGGAGATATTGTTAGTGCTAATTATAGCTCATCTAAGGAAGGAGATTATGTAAGTGCATCATATTTTCAATATACGGGTAGCGCTTATACAGTTACTCCGTTGGTTTCTTTCGAAGAAAATTTTGATTATGGATTAATACCTGGAGATTTAACAACAGTATCTTTGGGAGAATGGGTAAATCACTCTGGGGCTTCTAACCAATTATTATACACTGTAGAAAATTTGTCTATGACAGATTATCCTTCTTCTGATGTTGGAGGATCAATTTCTTTATCTAGTGCTGGTAGTGAAGATGTAAACAAATCATTTACACCAATTACTTCTAATATGGTGTACTCAAGTGCTTTGATAAATTTAAGTGAGATCGGAAACGGAACTTATTTTTTCCACTTAATGGAAGAAGATGGTAGCTTCAATTTTTCTGCAAGACTTGGAGCAAAAGATGATGGTTCTGGGAATATCTTATTTGGTATAGGGGCTAGTTCTAGTTCTTTAACTTATGGTGCTACATCTTTCGATTTAAATACAACATACCTTGTAGTTACATCTTATAATATAGATAATGGTGTTTCAAATATGTATGTATTAGATTCAGTTGTTAATGCTGAGCCTTCTACGCCAGAAGCAACTAGTGCAGGTAATGCAGGTAATTCTGCAAACAGAATAGGAGTGCGCCAAGGTGGTGGCGGTCCTACTGGAGTAATAGATGGAATACGTGTTGCTAACACTTGGTCATCTATAATGAGTAATGAAACATTAGAAGATGAAGTTGTTGGAGAGAAAGAGTCTCTTACTGCAATTTACAATTTTGATAATGGTGAATGGAAGTTACCTTCTGATAACGGTTTCTATACTATAACCGATGCTGATTTTGTGTCAATGGGTATAGAGAATTTCGGAAGTTCTACACCTGCTGAAAATTATTTATCAGCTTTTTTAAATATAAGATTTCCTTATGCTCAAGACGGAAAAGAATTAGACGTTTTATATAATTACGTATCTAGTTCAAGTGGGGCTCAAGTAAGAGGAAACTCATATACAAAAACAAATGGAGTTTGGGTAGCTTACAATGCGACTATTGAAACGAGCTTACAGTTTGGTCATGACGGTAAAACTTGGGTGCCAGATAATACTATTAAATATACTTTAATTAGAAACGCAGATTATGAGTACATGGCTTCTCAATTAACTGCCGCAGAATATGATGGTTTAAAAGGAAATTTAGGTACGTATGGTGATTTTGACTATAACTGGTCAGATGCTCAAATAAACTTTGCACTTATCCTATTCTTAGAACATTTAGATCCTAATGCTGCTGAAGGTCAGAAGTATTTATTAACTTATGTTGTTTATGATAATGGTGAGAATGATTATAATAAAAGTTTTATTAAAACAAATGGAGCTTGGGTTATTAATTAAGACAATCCAAAAATAATTTTAAAAACCACCTCAATCGAGGTGGTTTTTTTATGCATAAAAATTAGTAACTTTGTAAGAATAAAAAAAACAACTATTATGATGAAAGACATTCACTCTTATTGGGCATATTTAGTACTTGCTATCTTACTATTCGCAGTAGTAAATGCAATTATTGGTTTCACACAAAAAAAGCAATTTACAGACAAAGATTTACGTATTGGCTTGTTTGCGTTAATTGTGTCTCACATACAATTATTAATAGGTTTGGGTTGGTACTTTATGTCACCATGGTTTGACGCTTTAAAAGCAGATGTAGGTGCAGTAATGAAAGATAAATCGGTAAGATTATTAGCAGTAGAACACCCAATAATGATGATTTTAGCAATCGTTTTTATAACAATTGGTTGGTCTAAACATAAAAAAAAGACAGAAGATGCGGCAAAGTTTAAAACTTTCGTTATCTTTTACGGAATAGGACTGTTATTAATACTTTCAAGAATTCCCTGGAGTAACTGGTTTTAGTAAATTTAATTTTGTCTCATTCATTGAGAATTTAAGTGTACAAAAAGAAACTCTTAACTCATAAAGAACGTATATATTGAAAATTCTAAGTTATATAGTATCACCAATTTTTATATTGGCATTTTTTTTAATCTTAATCATATTCCATCCGTTACAATGGTTAAGTTTTAATTTATTTGGGCAAAATGCACACGGGAAAATGGTAGATGCCTTAAACTTTTGTTTGGTGAAATCGATGTTAATTCTTGGGGTTTCTGTTCGTTTAATCAATAAACATAAGATCCCAGAAAATGCCTCAGTAATATTTGTATCTAACCATCAATCTACGTTTGATGTGGCACCTTTAGGGTGGTTTTTTCGAAAACAGTATCCTAAATTTGTGGCCAAATTAGAATTAGGTAAAGGAATACCAAGTGTTTCTTTTAACTTAAGACATGGTGGCGCTGCATTAATCAATAGAAAAGATCCAAAACAAGCAATTACAGCTTTGGTGGCATTTTCTAAAAGAATTAAAGAGAAAAATTGGGGTGCAATTATTTTTCCAGAAGGAACAAGAAGTAGAGACGGAGCGCCAAAAGAATTCGCTTCAAGCGGCTTAAAAGTAATAACAAAGTATAATAAAGAAGGTTATATTGTACCTTTAACAATTAATAACTCGTGGAAAGTCTTTAAATATGGCAAATTTCCTTTAGGCTTAGGAAGTCCGATTACCATTATAACACACGCACCAATTAAAATAAATTCTTTACCATTTGAAGAATTATTAGAGAAAACAGAAACAATTATTAAAGAACATATAAAATAGAAAACGATGTCTATATATAATATAAGAAAAGAAGTAATGTTAACGCTAGAAAAAAGTATGGACCGGTTTATGGACAAGTACTTAATTCCTGCAGAGAAAATTTGGCAACCAACAGATTTTCTTCCAAACTCTCAAAAAGATTCTTTTATTACAGAAGTAGAAGAAATTAGAGAATTATCTAAAGAATTACATGACGATTTTTGGGTGGTTTTGGTAGGAGATACAATCACCGAAGAAGCTTTACCAACCTATGAATCTTGGTTGTTAGACCTAGACGGTGTAAACCAAGACCCAGATAATGGTTGGGCAAGATGGGTAAGAACTTGGACGGCAGAAGAAAACAGACATGGAGATGTTTTAAATAAATACTTGTATTTATCTGGACGTGTAAATATGCGTGAAGTAGAAATTACAACACAACATTTAATATCAGATGGTTTTGATATTGGTACCTCAACAGACCCGTATAAAAACTTTGTGTACACCAGCTTCCAAGAATTAGCAACCTATGTTTCTCATAACAACGTAGCCAAAATTGCACGTAAAAAAGGACATAAGGCGTTGGCTAAAATGTCTAAAATTATTGCAGGAGATGAAATGCGTCATCACCAGGCATATACAGAATTTGTAAGAGAAATTTTTAAGATAGATCCTAGTGAGATGATGTTGGCTTTTCAACACATGATGAAACACAAAATTGTAATGCCTGCATTACATTTAAGAGAATCTCATGCAGCAAAAGGAACTTTGTTTGACGATTTTTCTTCAGTAGCACAAAGAATTGGTGTGTACACAGGTTTCGATTATGTAGATATTATTAAGAAATTAAACGAAGCTTGGGAAATAGATAAGATTACAAATCTTACACCAGAAGCAGAAAAAGCAAGAGATTATTTAATGAAGCTTCCAGACAGAATGTACAGAATTACAGAAAGAATTGTAGTTCCAGATACAAAGTTTAACTTTAAATGGATGTTACCAGCGTAGTTTTAGAAGCTATTTCCTGCTTTCGCTACTCGCTTTTTTTATCCTGAAAAAGGAAGAAAAAAGAGCTCAAACAAGCCGCTCAATCAGGGCTAAACTAGTTTGCTAACTTTCAGGAAAATAAGCGATTGCTATACATTTTAAAAAACCTTTCAGTTTCTAATCAGAGACAGAAAGGTTTTTATTTTTTATGTAAATCTATTTCAAAAAGGCAAACGGGAGCCTTCTTATAATGCTCTGGTAAATTAGAAGTGTCTTTTAAATGAAACAGGCCTAAAAAATTAAATCCGGCTTTTTTATAATGTTCAATTAGTTTGTTATTTTCACCTAAAGTATCTAATCTAATAAACTGAATTCCGTTTTTAATAGCAAATTTTTTTGCCCAAATAACAATTTTATAGATATAATTATTCCCTCTAAAATTTGGGCTGGTTGCAATTCGATGAATGTATACTGCTTTGTCTTTATTCTTTTCTCCCCAAATTTGTTCATCAGAAAAAGTAATTGCCCAAATACAAGCAATTTCATCATTAATTAAAAACTTAAACTGTCTCTTTTCTAAAATTTCGTTGGCAACCATTTCCCTATCAAAATCTGGCCAAACAACTACGCTTTTCTTTTCTTTCTGGTAATTAGAAGCAACCTTGTAAAGTTTAAAGACTTCATCAATATCAGTAATTTTCACCTTTTTAATCATTATTTTTCAATTTTAAACGAATCTCTGTCATTCAGAAACCCAAGTTTACTTCTTGTTTGTTTTAGTTTTTCTTTGGACAAAGTCGCAGAAATAAATCCAACTTCATTTTTCTCTAAATGAGAAAGTTCTTCCCCCAAAGAATCAATAATTAAAGAATTACCAGAATAGGCATACTTATTAAAGTCCTTTCCTGTTCTATTTATACCAACAACATAACTCATGTTTTCTATAGCACGTGCTTTTAAAAGCGTATCCCATGCTTTTATCCTTGTAATTGGCCAATTTGCAATAAAAATTAAAAGATCATAATTTTCGGTATTTCTAGCCCAAACAGGGAAACGCAAGTCATAACAAATTAACGGACAAATTTTCCATCCTTGGTATGTGATTATCAATTTTTTTGAACCAGCACTATAAACTTTATCTTCGCCCGCTAAAGTAAAAGAATGTTTCTTGTTGTAGGTTTCTATTCTACCCTCTGGATGCACAAAAACCAAGCGATTGTAAAATTTATCATGATCAGAAATCACCAAACTTCCACAAATAGCAGTTTGTTTTTCTTTGGCTATTTTTTGCATCCAAGAAACAGAAGAACCATCCATTTTTTCAGCAACTTTTTCAGGATTCATTGTAAAACCACTTGTAAACATTTCTGGTAGAACAATAAGATCTACATCCTTTTCTAAACCCTTTATTTTTTCATCAAAGAAAGCAATGTTTTGTGCAGGATTTTCCCAAACTAAAGGAGCCTGAATTCCTATTATTTTCAATTCGTTTTTCATCAAAATTAATTTTAAAGATGTAACAAGTATAAAAGTAAGTTTTTGTACTTTAGAAAACCAATTGAATACCAAAAAAAACGATGCAATCCTTTATTTCAGAAACTTTAGATGCTATTTTAAAAACGACTAAATCTTTTGAAGATGTGGTGTTTATAATGCCGTCTCAAAGAGCCAAAGTATTTTTAAAACAAACCTTAAAAGATAAAATTTCTGTCGGTTTTTTGCCGGAAACGGTAAACATAGAGCAGTTTGTGCAACAAGTTTCTGGTATTGAAAAAGCAGACAGCATTCAATTGTTGTTTCATTTTTACACAATTTATAAAAGTTTAGAAAAAGACCCAGATTCTTTTGACACTTTTTCTTCTTGGGCATTTACGGTGTTACAAGATTTTAACGAAATTGATCAACATTTAGTAGACACAAAAGAGATTTTCGCTTACATAAAAGATATCGAGCGTTTAAGAAAATGGTCTGTAACAGGTACTTTTACAGAAACGGAATTTATGAAAGATCATTACTCTTTCTTAGAAAAATTGAATAATTTTTATCCGCCTTTGTATCAATTTTTACTAGAAAAAAAGATTGGCTACCAAGGCTTAATGTACAGAGAAGCGTGCAATAATATAGAGGGTTATATTGAAGAAAATAGCCATAAGAAATTCTTTTTTATCGGTTTTAATGCACTAAATAAAGCAGAAGAATTTTTGTTTCAGAAAGTATTAGAAACAGAACATTCAGATATTTATTGGGATTTGGATGAAGCTTTTTTCAAATCAAATCATCAAGCAGGTACTTTTATTAGAAAGTATAAAAAGGAATGGAAATATTACGAAAAGAATCCGTTAAAAACATTAAGTAATTCCTTTTCTACACCAAAAAATATTGAAGTTATTGGTGCTTCTAAAAACACGACTCAGATTAAATATGCAGGTGAAATTTTAGAGAAATTTACAGATTTTAAGAATACGGCACTTATTTTAGCAGATGAAACATTACTGCCAATTACTTTAAACTCATTACCCAAAAATATCAACGCAATCAACATAACAATGGGGTATCCTTTAAAAGATATTCCTACAACAAGTTTGTTGTTTTCTATTTTTCAATTGTTTGTTTCGCAAGAAAAACTACAAAAGACAATTGTGAATGAATTTTATCATAAAGATGTTGTTCGGTTTTTAAAACACCAAGCTGTTTATAAATTATTATCAAAAGATAAGAATACTTTAGTAGATGATTTTACAGAAGAAATAGGAAAGGAAAATCATATTTTTATTAGCAAAACACAAATAGAAAACATCTTAAAAGAGACCGATGCGGAAGTGAAAAAAACCATTGCTTCGATTTTTAGCTCTTACACAACTATTAACGAATTTTTAGATAGAATTTTAAACCTTATAAATCTTTTAAAAGTAGATGTAACAGATTTAGAAAAAGAATATTTGTTTCGTTTTTACACTGCTTTTACACAGTTAAAAACACTGCAAACGGAATATGAATATTTTACAGACTTAAAAACACTTTCTTTATTTTTTAAACAATTAATCTCTTCAGAAACCTTGTCTTTTCAAGGGCAAGCATTAAGAGGTTTGCAGTTAATGGGAATGTTAGAAACGCGTGTTCTAGATTTTGAAAACATAATTCTAACGTCTACAAATGAAGGTGTTTTACCTGCAAGTTCACAACAGAATACATTTATTCCTTTTGATGTAAAAATAGCTTTTGGTTTGCCAACATATAGAGAAAAAGATGCCATTTTTTCATATCACTTTTTTAGATTATTACAAAGAGCAAAAAATATTTTTATCCTTTATAATACAGAACATGACGTTTTTGGAAGTGGAGAAAAAAGTAGGTTTGTTACGCAATTAGAAATGATGCGAGGAGATATCGTTCAGAAAAGCATCTCACCAAAAGTAATTTCTAATAAGAAAGAATTAAAAGGCATAAAAAAGAATGAAGCTACTGCTGTGCGTTTAAAAGAATTGGCAGAAAAAGGAATTTCTCCTTCTGCATTAACCAATTATTTACACAATCCGGTTTCATTTTACAAACAGAAAATTTTAAAAATTAAAGAGTTTGATGATGTTGAAGAAACGGTTGCTTTTAACACTTTAGGAACTGTTGTTCATGAAGTTTTAGATGAATTATATACGCCTTACGTAAATGCCTTTTTGTCTGTAGATATTATTTCTAAAATGGAAAAAGAGGCGAAAGATTTAGTGGTAAAGCATTTTGAATTGCAGTTTAAAAACGGAGATATATCTAAAGGAAAAAATCGTTTAATTTTTGAAGTTGCCAATAGATTTGTTTCCAATTTCTTGTCGAAAGAAAAAGAGTTGCTAAAAGATGAAAAGAACAAACTAAAAATTATTGCAACAGAAGAAAATTTATCCGCAGAAATAGAAATTGAAGGCATTGATTTTCCTGTAAAATTACACGGTCAAGTAGATAGGGTAGATGAGTTAAATGGCGTTTTAAGAATTATAGATTATAAAACGGGCATGGTAACAGGTGCAAATTTAAGAGTGCCAGAATATGATAATTTACGAGATGAAAAGCACCTAAAAGCGATTCAGGTTTTATTGTACGCTTATTTATTTACTAAGAGTAAAAACTATAATTTTTCTCAACCTTTAGAAGCCGGAATTTTTTCTTTTAAAAACTTAAATAGTGGATTTTTACCAATTGATTTTGCGTTGCCTAGAAAAAAAGCAGAAACGGGTATTACGCAAGAAAAATTAGACGAGTTTATAGCGGAAATTAAGTTTTATATTAAAGAAATTTATAATTCTGAAATCGATTTTATTGAGCCTGCAGATTTAAGATATTAAAACCATTTTCCTTTTAAAACTAGTAAAGCATCTTATCTAAAAATGTTCCTTTTAAATTTTAACCTCCTTCATTAGCTAATTTTAGGGGCAGCTTTTCATTTTTACATTTTTTAGATATGTACCTTTGCAAAAAGAAGATTTTTGAGCACAAGCATTAGTTTTAAGAACATTAATAAATTAGCAATTCCTGCTTTAATTGCTGGTATCGCAGAGCCTGTTTTATCTATTACGGATACTGCTATTATTGGAAATATTGATAGCAATGCAACAGAAAGTTTAGCTGCAGTTGGTATTGTAGGAGCTTTTATTTCTATGTTAATTTGGGTTTTCGGTCAAATTAGAAGTGCAATTTCATCTATTATTTCTCAATATGTTGGTGCTAATAAAATAGACCAAGTTAAAGAATTACCTGCACAAGCAATTGCAATTGTAGTTTTAGGAAGCTTATTGGTTTTAGCAATTTCTTATCCGTTTTCTAGACAAATTTTTGAATTTTATAATGCTTCTGGTCAGATTTTAGAATATTGTATTACGTATTTTAATATTCGAATTTTTGGCTTTCCATTTGCGCTGTTTGTCTTTGCTGTTTTTGGTACGTTTAGAGGTTTACAAAACACTTTTTATCCGATGATTATTGCCATAATTGGTGCCTCTTTAAATATTGTCTTAGATATAATTTTAGTATACGGAATCGAAGGGTATGTTCCTGCAATGCATATAGAAGGGGCTGCGTACGCAAGTGTAATTGCACAAATAACAATGGCGGTTATTTCTTTGGTTTTATTATTGAAGAAAACGCCAATTTCTTTAAAGATAAGTTTCCCTTTTCATGCAGAAATTCCGAGGTTATTAAACATGATTTCAAATCTCTTTGTGCGAACAATTGCTTTAAATGTGGCACTCTATCTAGCAACTTCTTATGCTACAGATTATGGGAAAGAGTACATTGCAGCATACACTATAAGTTTAAATATTTGGTTTTTAGGCGCTTTTATGATTGATGGTTATGCTAGTGCTGGTAATATTTTGTCGGGTAAATTATTAGGTGCAAAAGATTATAAATCATTGATACAATTAAGTAATAAATTACTTAAATACGGACTTGTAATGGGTCTTATAATGGGGTTAACAGGTTTGCTTTTTTACAATTCCATTGGAAGAATCTTTACAAAAGAAGAATTAGTTCTAGAACAATTTTACACTGTTTTTTGGATTGTCTTAATCACACAACCCGTAAATGCGATTACCTTTATTTTTGACGGAATGTTTAAAGGAATGGGAGAAATGAAATACTTAAGAAATCTCTTAATTTTTGCAACAGGGTTGGTTTTTATTCCCACATTATTAATTTTTGATTATCTCGATTATAAATTAATTGCCATTTGGATTGCCTTTACATTCTGGATTATTGCAAGAGGTTTACCCCTTGTTTTTAAATTTAGAAGTAAGTTCTTACCCCTAGTTGGGGATTAAAACCTAACGATTGTTTCCACGAACTCAGTTGAAAGGTTAAAAAGAAGTCTCCACTGCGCTAGATCTGACATTTATTATCATACTTTTACTTAAAATTCAGTTTATGACCACAACACGACAAAACGGAAGTTTATATACAAATATTCAGAATAATATTGCAACGATAGAATTTGGGCACCCTGCAAGTAATTCTTTTCCTAGTGAATTATTAGAACGCTTAACCAAAGAGTTAATTTCTGTAGGGAATAATGATGCCATTTCTATAATTATTTTAAAATCTGAAGGAGAAAAAGCTTTTTGTGCTGGTGCTTCTTTTGATGAATTGGTTGCAGTTTCAACCCTAGAAGAAGGAAAACAATTTTTTGCTGGTTTTGCAAACGTAATCAATGCCATGAGAACTTGCGGGAAATTAATTATTGGAAGAATTCAAGGGAAAACTGTTGGCGGTGGCGTTGGTTTGGCTGCAGCTTGCGATTACGTTTTGGCAACCGAAAATGCGGCTGTAAAATTGTCTGAATTTACCATAGGAATTGGACCGTTTGTGATTGAACCAGCCGTTTCTAGAAAAATAGGTGTTTCTGGAACTGCAGAATTAACATTAGACGCAACCAGCTGGAAAAACGCCTATTGGGCAAAAGAAAAAGGTTTGTATGCGAAGGTTTTCGAATCTACAAATGAGTTAGATAAAGAAATAGATATCATGGCAACGAAGTTAGCCTCTTACAATCCTGCTGCTTTAATAGAAATGAAAAAGGTATTGTGGAAAGGAACAGAACATTGGAATAATTTATTAGCAGAAAGAGCAGCTGTTTCGGGTGAATTAGTCTTGTCTGATTTTACAAAAAAAGCTTTGTCAAAATTTAAAAAGTAAACGCGTGAAAATTATTTCAACAAATATCGGAGAGCGAAAAGAAATTGACTGGAAAGGAGAAATAGTGACAACAGGTATTTTTAAATTTTCTGTGGATACTCCAATATTTTTAGATTCAGAAGATGTAAAAGGTGATGAAATTTCTGATAGAGAAAATCATGGAGGAATGTTGCAAGCGGTTTATGGCTATTCCTTAAAACATTATGATTACTTTAAAGAATTACATCCTAATTTAGAGTTTGAAATGGGCATTTTTGGAGAAAACTTAACCATTGATAATTTAGATGAAACAGAGATTCGCCAAGGAGATACTTTTAAAGTTGGTGAAACTATTTTAGAAGCTTCTGTTCAAAGAAATCCATGTTATAAACTAGGAATTCGTTTCAACAATATGAAAATTGTAAAACAATTCTGGAATACTACTTTTTGCGGTGTGTATTTTAAAGTTTTACAAACTGGTTTTGTAAAATCTGGGGATGAATTTGTACAAATTAAATCGTGTCCAGAAAATCCAACAATTGCAGATTTATATGTTGCAGAAAGAGCTATTAAAGAAGTTTAATTAAGAAACTGTTTCTTCCTTTTTGTGTAAAAAACGAGTAAGTTTCATAGAAAGATCTAATAAAATAATTTTAGCATTTCCATTTCTTTCGATATGATACATGGCGTCATTTAGTTCTTTTTCGATGTCTAGAATGTTACCAGAATGTACAAAAGGAGCAAACTTAGAAAGATTGAATCCTGTTTTAGTTTCCATAAAAACCAAGTTATCACTTTTGTAATTTAGCAATAAGGCTTGTCTAAAAAATTGCAAGCAATATTCTAAAAAACGTTTCTGAGTTTCTCGTCCAGTTTTTGCAATGGTTTCAGACCATTCTATTAATTGTTGTACAACAGAAGCATCTCCTTTAGCTCTAAATGCAGTTCTAATCCAAGCAATAAACCATTCTTCAAAAACCAAATCAGAAGAATCATTATGCAGTAAATGTACTGCTTTGTTATAATTCCCTTCTGCTTGATGTGCAATTTTAGCAGCTTCATTTTCAGAAGCACTTTCTCTTTCAATCAACGCGTTTGCAATATCATTCTCACTTAAAACAGGAAAATGCAAAGCCTGACAACGCGATTTTATGGTATTGATAATCTGCTCTTCATTTTCTGTAATTAAGATGAAAACAGTTTTATTTGGTGGCTCTTCAATTAATTTTAAAAGCTTGTTTGCAGCAGCAATATTCATTTTTTCTGCCATCCAAATAATCATCACTTTAAAACCTCCTTCGTAAGATTTTAATTGTAATTTTTTAACAACAGCTTCTGCTTCATCAACACCAATATTACCTTGTTTATTTTCTACACCAATAAATTGCAACCAATTAAACAAACTTCCATAGGATTGATTTTTAACAAAATCGCGCCAATCTTCTAAAAATAAATTACTTACTGCATGTTTTTTAACAGCATCATTTGTAGTTACAGGAAAAGCAAAATGCAAATCTGGATGTTGTAATTTATCACATTTTAGATTACATGCATCAGCGTTGTCCGAAGAATTACATAGTAAAAACTGTGCGTACGCAATTGCCATTGGCAAAGTGCCACTTCCTTCTTTACCTACAAATAATTGGGCATGAGGAATCCGACCATTTTCTGCAGAAACCTGCAAATGGTTTTTTATGTGTTCTTGACCTATAATTTGGTTGAAAAGCATCTACAAATATAAAATTTGTTCTTCAGAATTTTATCAATTTTAGAAAGCAATTTAATTTTTATTAGAATGTGAGGCTCCCTGTAGTACAAAGCTGTGTTTAACACAGACCTTTACGCAAACGTTAACTTAACTTTTAAGGTTTCAATTTCTATAAATGTAAACAATTCGGTATTTTTGTTGAAAACAATCCATAATGAAAACACTGAAAGACTTTAATTTTGAAAATAAAAAAGCAATAATTCGCGTTGATTTTAACGTGCCTTTAAATGATAAATTTGAAGTAACTGATGATACTAGAATTCAGGCTGCAAAATCTACAATTATAGATATTTTAGAACAAGGAGGAAGCTGTGTTTTAATGTCTCATTTAGGACGTCCTAAAGGATTTCAAGAAGAATTTTCTTTAAAGCACATTGTAAAATCTGTGGTAGATGTTATTGGTTGCAATGTAAAATTTGTAGAAGATTGTATTGGAGATAAAGTAGAAGCAGCAGTGGCTAATTTAGAAGCTGGAGAGATTTTACTACTAGAAAATCTTCGTTATTATGAAGAAGAAACAAAAGGAGATGTTGCTTTTGCAGAGAAATTATCAAAATTTGGTGATATTTATGTAAATGATGCTTTTGGAACTGCTCACAGAGCACATGCGTCAACAACAATTATTGCGCAGTTTTTTGAAGGAAATAAATGCTTCGGAAACTTATTAGCAAGAGAAATAGAAAGTATAGATAAAGTATTAAACAATTCTGAAAAACCAGTTTTGGCAATTTTAGGAGGTGCAAAAGTATCTTCTAAAATTACAGTGATTGAAAATATTTTAGACAAAGTAGACCACTTAATTATTGGTGGTGGAATGAGTTTTACTTTTATAAAAGCACAGGGAGGAAAAATTGGTAATTCTATTTGTGAAGATGATAAAATGGAATTAGCACTTGCTATTTTAAAACAAGCAAAAGCAAAAGGAGTAGAAGTTCATATACCCGTAGACGTAATTGCTGCAGATGATTTTTCTAACGATGCTAATACACAAATTTGCGCTATTAATGAAATTCCTGAGGGTTGGGAAGGTGTTGATGCTGGACCAAAATCTAGAGAAATTTTTGATACAGTTGTAAATAAATGTAAAACCATTTTATGGAACGGACCTTTGGGTGTTTTTGAAATGGAATCTTTTGCAGGAGGAACCATTGCATTAGGACATTCAATAGACAAAGCAACCAAAAACGGAGCGTTTTCTTTAGTTGGTGGTGGAGATTCTGTTGCTGCTGTGAAGCAATTTGGTTTTGCAGATAAAGTAAGTTATGTTTCTACTGGTGGTGGTGCTATGTTAGAAATGTTAGAAGGAAAAACATTGCCAGGAATTGATGCTATTTTGAAGTAGTAGATAAATAATATTTATAGAAACAATTAGCGTGTAATTTTTAAAATTACACGCTAATTGTTTTAAAGACGAATAAGTCTTAGTTTTGTTGTGAGGTATTAATAAATTTCACAACTAAAATAAAGAACGTATACACTTTACATATATATGAAATATACAAAATTAGGAAACTCAGATATTAAAGTATCTAAGATTTGTTTAGGGACCATGACTTGGGGAAATCAAAACTCACAAGAAGATGGTTTCGAGCAGATGGATTATGCCTTAGAACAGGGAATTAATTTTTTTGACACTGCAGAATTATATCCGGTACCATCTAATCCTAAAACATATGCAGATACAGAAAGAATTATTGGTAATTGGTTTCAAAAAACAGGAAACAGAGAAAAAGTAGTTTTAGCTAGTAAAATTGCTGGTGGTGGCGACTATACAAAACATATAAGAACAGGCGGATTTAATAAAAATAACATAATAGAAGCAGTAGAAGGAAGTTTAAAAAGGTTAAAAACAGATTATTTAGATTTGTATCAATTGCATTGGCCAGATAGAGGTGTAAATTGTTTTGGCGAAAGAGATTATCCTTTTAAAACAGCTTCTAAAGAAGCAGAAAATCATTTAGAAATATTAGAAACATTAAATGATTTTGTAAAAGCAGGTACTATCAAATCTATTGGGCTTTCTAATGAAACTCCTTGGGGAACCATGAAATATTTAGAAACTGCAACTTCAAATAATCTAGTAAGACCAGTTTCTATTCAAAATTCATATTCTCTAATTCATAGATCTTATGAGGTTGCTATGTCTGAAATTTCATTGAGAGAAAATATAGGCTTATTAGTATATTCTCCTTTGGCACAAGGTGTTTTGTCTGGTAAGTATTTAGATGGTAAATCTCCAGAAGGTTCTAGAGGAAATTTATTTCCACGTTTTATAGCACGCTATACCGGAGATGGTTCTTTAAAAGCCGTTAAAAGATATGAGGAAATTGCAAAAAAATATGGTTTAACATCATCAGAAATGTCTTTGGCTTTTATTAATCAATTGCCATTTGTAACTAGTAATATTATTGGAGCAACAAAAATGAGTCAATTAAAAGAAAATATAAACTCTATAAATATAGAGTTGTCTGAAGATATTTTAAAAGAAATTGAAGTAGTACATAAAGAAATTCCAAATCCTGCGCCATAATTTAGTTTACAGTTTGTAGTAATCAGTCACTAGTATAAAAAAAATCCGAAGTAAAGATTTTACTTCGGATTTTTTTTTATCTTCATTTTTGTATCTAAAGTTGTTACTCTAAATCGTCTACCAACTTTATAGAAGTCGCTTTAAAACGTCCGTTTTCTACAACGCCAGAAACTTCTGCTTTTCTAACTACTTCGCAAAAACCTGTGTGTTCAGCATGAGCATCACCAAAATCATCAATATTAAAACTATCAACAAAATAAGCTTGCTCGTCTATACGAACTGCTAAATCGCAACCATCTTGACTATCTAGTGCAAACTGACATTGGCCACAAGAAATTTCTACCACTTTTTTTGCTTCTTTTTTATTAGAACAAGAAAGCGTAAAGATAAAGATTGATAAAAAAAGTAATTTTTTCATAATTTGTATTTTTAAATAAATATTATATTTTCAGTAGCAAAACAGCAAGTATGAAAACTGCTGCTAAATACTGCTACTAAAATAAACTATTTTCCTCCCCAAGAATCACGTAATCCAACAATCTTGTTAAAGACTAAATTGTCTGCAGTTGAATCATCATCAACATTAAAATACCCCATACGTTGAAACTGAAAACGTTCTCCAATTTTTGCCGTTTGTAAACTCGGTTCTACAAAAGCGGTAATCACTTCTAATGAATCAGGGTTTATAAATTCCATAAAATATTTGTCTTTATGAGAGTCTGGCGCTTCATCTAAAAACAATCTGTCATAAGCTCTCACTTCTGCTTTTATAGCATGTTTTACAGAAACCCAATGTAAAGTACCTTTTACTTTACGCTTGCTTTCTTCGGTGTCCATTCCAGATTTTGTCAACGGATCATACGTACAATGAATAACGGTAATTTCTCCATTTTCATCTTTTTCACAACTAGTTGCTGTAATGAAATATGCGTTTTTTAAACGGACTTCTTTTCCTAGTTTCAAACGAAAGAATTTCTTGTTCGCTTCTTCTCTAAAATCTTCACGTTCTATGTAAATTTCTCTAGAAAAAGGAACTTCTCTAGTTCCAAAACCATCTTCGTAATCATTATAATCAGCCGTTAACATTTCTTCTTGTTCTTCAGGATAATTATCAATAATCACTTTCACAGGATCTAAAACTCCCATCACTCTCTTAGCCGTTTTATTTAAATCCTCACGAATTTTAAACTCTAAAAGCGCTACATCAATTACATTTTCACGTTTAGAAACACCAACAGTTTCAATAAAACTTTTGATAGATTCTGGAGTGTAACCACGTCTTCTTAAACCAGAAATTGTTGGCATTCTAGGGTCGTCCCAACCAGCAACAATTCCGTTTTCAACCAAAGTTAACAATTTACGTTTGCTCATAATTGTGTAACTCAAATTCAAACGAGAAAACTCACGTTGTTTTGGCGGATTTGGGTATTCAGATCTGCTATAATCAACCACATTATCACGAAACCAATTGTACAATTCTCTGTGAGGTTTAAACTCTAAAGAACACAAAGAATGTGAAATTTGTTCGATATAATCACTCTCACCATGCGTCCAATCGTACATTGGGTAAATACACCAATCTGTACCAGTTCTATGGTGAGACTTGTACATCACTCTGTACATTAAAGGATCGCGCAGTAACATATTTGGGTTCTCCATATCAATCTTTGCACGCAAAGTATGTTCCCCCTCCTTAAATTTTCCGTCTTTCATTCCCTGGAATAATTCTAAGTTTTCTGAGACAGAACGCGTTCTAAAAGGGCTATTTGTACCAACCTTGGTTGGCGTCCCTTTTTGCGCTCTCATTTCTTCCGAAGATTGAGAATCTACATACGCTTTTCCATCTTTTATCAACAAAACTGCCCAATCGAACAATTGCTGAAAATAGTCTGAAGAATAACATTCATTTGCCCAAGAATAGCCCAACCAAGAAATATCTTTCTTAATCGCATCTACATACTCTTGTTCTTCTTTTGCAGGATTTGTATCGTCAAAACGTAAGTTTACAGGCGCATTATACGTCTCTCCCAAACCGAAACTAATTCCGATTGCTTTGGTGTGACCAATATGCAAATACCCATTTGGTTCTGGCGGAAAACGAAAACGTAAATTTTCTTTTGGCATTCCGTTTGCTAAATCCTCTTCAATAATATGCTCTAAAAAATTGAGCGATTTTTTCTCTTCAGACATCGTTTTATATGAAAAAATTAGAACACAAAATTACATAAAATACTTCATTGGTATTGAGAGTTTGTAACAAAATTGTAAATTCAGCAACTAATAACCAAACACTATTTCCTATGAGCAATCAAATTAGAAATTATACCTGTCCGAAATGCGACTCGAAAACCTATAAATTAGGAGAAATGCGTGCAACTGGCGGAACCTTATCGAAAATCTTTGATATTCAAAATCAGAAATTTACCAGCGTAACTTGTACACGTTGTACCTACACCGAATTCTACAAAACCAAAACAAGCGGTATTAGCAATGTTTTCGATTTTTTCACGAGTTAATGAAACTTAATTTTGAACCTTCTTCAGGCCTAATTTAAAATTGGTTATGTAATTCTAAATTTATTTCAGGACCTTAAAAGTGATCATTTACGATTCTTGGGCGTTACCAAGCAAAAAAGCTTGGTCAGGCTTTTCACTATATCTTTTTATTTAGAAAAAAAATAAAAAGGATGCCGTTTCAATCCTTAACGCTGGCATACTTTCCATTTAAAGTTCTAAAAAAGCTACTTAGGTACTTGTTTTTTGTCGTAATTTTGTAAAATGAAGAAAGACGCAGAAAAAAAGCCAGATTTAGTTGTTTTTAATGAAGAAACACAGAAGTATGACGCGGCTTTAAAACCCTACGGAACCTCTGCAAGTTCGCCAGTAATTAAACCAACAAATACTGCAACTTGGACGGCAGATGGTGTGAGACGTACCAATAAAATACTCAAAGGAAAATTCGAAGAAGTAAGAAAGGAGTATGAGTTGTTGATGGAAAAATTTCAATACAATGACATGTTGTACAATGCCAAATTTGGTTTTGAGCCTATTATTGGCGAAACATATCACTTATATATAAATAAAAAAGAAGAATTATTTTTATCAATTATAGAACCTAACGAATGGAGTTTAGAGTTTAAAGGATCTTTTAGATTAAACTCAGATAAAATGTGGGAAAAAATTGAAAGCATTTCAAATAAAGAAGAATAAATGGGGGTTATACAAGTAAACAATATCAAATTATATGCATTTCACGGTTGCTTAGATGAAGAGGCTAAAATAGGAAGTGAATACCGAGTAGATGTGGAGGTTAAGGCAAGTTTAAGAAAGTCTGCAAAAACAGATGAATTGGCAGACACGGTAGATTATGTACATTTAAATCATATTGTAAAAGAAGAAATGGCCATTCGTTCGAAGCTTCTAGAAGAGGTTGCACAACGCATTCTAAATCGTCTTTTTAAAGAAATTAGAAAGATAAAAAGTGCCAAAGTTTCTGTAGCAAAAATAAACCCACCAATTGGCGGAAACGTAGAAGAAGTAGTCATTATTCTCACAAAAAAGCGATAAGATAAAAAAATGCTTGCAATACTTGTAAATTTTCGTAAATTTGCAATCCTTAAAACAGCTTTCTAATTTATTAGAAATAAGTTTTAAAATTTAAAAGGTGTCTTGGCCGAGTGGCTAGGCAATGGTTTGCAAAACCATGTACAGCGGTTCGAATCCGCTAGACACCTCAAAAAACCTTAATTTCATCAATGAAATTAAGGTTTTTTATTTTAAAAATGAGTAGTGAGTTTTCTTAACGTTTTATAATCTTATTAAACTGATAAAAAAAACGTTCAATTAATCTTAAGTCCTCTGTTATAATTTCTGCGGTTCCGCGCATTTCTTGTTTGAATTTTATTTCTTTATTATAAGAAGTAATTAATTTATCTGGTAAAGAAACATCAATCATATAAAAACCATCTTTATTGGAAATTTCTGAAATATTATTTACAACACCTTTTAAAACTCCAAATTCATAATCTGGATAATTTTGTAATTTTAAATTTACTATTTGTCCAATTTTTACTTTACCTAAATTTTGAGCAGGAGTTTTTAATTTGGCTATATAAGAAGATTTTTCATTTGGAATAATTGTAAACACTAAATCTCCTTGATTTACAGTTTGATTTTCACTCCAGTAATTAAAAAAAGATACTTTACCATCCATTTCAGAATTTAACACATACTTCATTTCCCAATCTTTAATACTTTTCTTCAATTGATTAAAAGATTGAATTACATTTTTAAGTAGTGTCATTTCTTCACGAATACGAGATATTTCTGTTCCTTTTAAAGTTTTTTTACTATTAGAAATTGACTCTCTTAATTGAGAGATTGAAGAAGACATGTTTTTATAGCTTCTTTCTTTCTGAAGATATTCTAATTGTTTATTTTCATATTCCTTTTCAGAAATTACACCCTTATCAAAAAGATATTTACTTCTTTTCAAATCTTTTTGGTTGAACTCTAATTCTTTTTTATTTAGTGATTTTTGAGATTGAAGATTGATTAAACGCCTATTAAGTTCAGTTGTTGTAATTTTATTTGCATTAGCTTCATTAGAAAACGGATCTAATTCTTTATTTAAAATATATTGAATATAATTATTCTCAAAAACGGCATAACTTGTTTCAATATCTCCTAAGAATAAAATTGGCATCTTATCAATTGGGAAGTAAAACGATTGTTTTTGGATTTTCATATTATCTACAACAGATTTCAAAAAGAAAACATCTGTATAATTTGCTGTATTTTCTATAATAGCTAACGCTTGATTTTTATAAGATTTTTCTCCGTCTTTGACGAAAATAGTATCAATTTTACCTGTAATACTTGCATACTCTTTTTCAGGTGGAATTTTAGTAGTAATGATTGCTTCTGAAGTAATAATATCTGGGTATTTTACAAACCAAGACAATGCTAAAAGCATTACAATTAAAAGTAAGAATAGCGTATTTCCCCAACGAATCATCCAATTGGGTACTTTTGTAAGAATCTCTTGAACTTCTTCACTTCTTAATTCTATGTCTTCTATTTTGTTTGACATTTATTTACCTAATTCTAGTTGATTTTTCACTAAATGATAATAACTTCCTTTTTCTTTAATTAAAGATTGATGATTCCCAATCTCTACAATTTTCCCTTTATCTAAAACTACTATTTGATGCGCATTTTTTACTGTACTTAATCGATGTGCAATAACAACAACTGTTTTGTTTTTAAAAAAAGTATGTAGTTTTTCCATAATTACTTTTTCATTATTTGCATCTAATGCAGAAGTTGCTTCATCAAAAAATAAATAACTAGGGTTTTTGTAAACAGCCCTGGCAATTAATAATCGTTGTTTTTGTCCTGTACTTAATCCAACGCCTTCCATACCTATTTTTGTATTATAAGATAATGGTAAACTCTCTATAAAATCTTGAATATTTGCAACATCTACTGCATGAGATAATTTTTGTTTGTCTATATAATCTTCACCTACAGCAATATTATTAGCTATTGTATCGCTAAAAATATATCCTTCTTGCATTACTACACCACATTGGCTTCGCCAAGTTTTCTGAGAAATCGTATTTAAGTTATAATTACCTAATTTAACTTCACCTGCATTAGGGTTATAGAATTTTAGTAACAACTTCATTAAAGTAGTTTTTCCACTTCCGCTAACACCAACAATGGCAGTAATTTTATTTGCAGGAATTTCTAAATCTAATTCTTGTAATACCATTTGGTCTGAACCTATATATCTATAAGATACTTTATTTAAATTGATATTTGAATTGTTTGGTATTTCAGAAATACGTTCTTCATTTAGGGGTTCTTCATCTTCTTTTTCATGGATTTCAGACAAACGTTCTAGAGAAATTTTAGCATCTTGTAGTTCTCTTATAAAACCTATTAACTGCCCAACAGGAGCGTTTAACTGCCCCACAATATAAGTAATGGCTAACATCATCCCTAAAGTAATGTCTCCATCAATAACTAATTTTGCGGATAATACAGTAATTAAGATATTTTTAAGTTCATTGATAAAACCTGAACCTACGTTTTGATATTGTTCTAAAGCTAAACCTTCTATGGATATTTTAAATAAGCGAGCTTGTAAATATTCCCAAGACCAACGTTTTTGCTTCTCTGCATTGTGTAATTTAATTTCTTGCATGCCATTGATTAACTCAATTACCTTAGACTGTTCTTGACTCACTTGAGAAAATCGCTTGTAATCTAAATCTCTACGTTTCTTTAAAAAGATAAGAATCCATAAAAAATAGAAAAAACTACCTATTAAAAAAATGGCAAATATTTGCCAATTATAATACCCAAGTACAAGACTGAAGATTATTAAATTCATTAAGGAAAATAAAACGTTTAAAGAGGATGTTGTTAAAATACGTTCAATTCGCTTATGGTCATTGATACGCTGTAGAATATCTCCAGTCATTCGAGTATCAAAAAAGGCAATTGGCAAATTCATTAGTTTGATAAAAAAATCTGAAACTAATGAAATGTTTATACGAGTGCTTAAATGTAATAATATCCAACCTCGAATAACTTCAACGGCTGTTTTTCCAAAGAACAATGCTAATTGAGCAAATAGGATTAAATATATAAAATGTATATCTTGATTTTGAATACCAACATCTACAATACTTTGCGTTAAAAAAGGAAAAATTAGTTGTAGCAAACTTCCTGCTAATAGACCAATAATTAACTGAATCAGTAATTTTTTGTAACTAAAAAGATATTTAAACAAAAAAGAAAAACCTAACGATTTTTTTGCTGAATCAAATTCTGAATTATAAAATTTAGGTGTTGGTTCTACTAGTAAAGCAACTCCTTCTTCTGTTGTTTCATATGCATTATTACCAATCCAATTTTTTAAAAAATCTTCTTGGTTGTACTTTAACAAACCATGAGCAGGATCAGAAATGTAGAAGTTGCCTTTTTTAATTTTATATAAAACCACGTAATGGTTTTTATTCCAATGTAAAATACAAGGTAAAGGAGCTTCTAATAATTTTTCTAAAGATATTTTAACACCTAAACTTCTAAGACCTAATTTTTCAGCAGCCTCACTTAAACCCAATAAGCTACTTCCTGTTCTAGTAGTTTCTGCATGTTTTCTTAATGCTTGAATAGAAATAACCTTACCAAAATATTTGCTAATTATCTTTAAGCAAGTAGGACCACAATCTTTTTGGTCAGATTGTTTATAATGTGGAAATTTTTTCAAACTTATTATTAATTATTTTTTTAAATTTATTGGAGACCCTTTTCTTCCATTAAGATGCCACATTATATAATCATAATCCCCTTGAGATATTCTACCTTTATTTTTCTCAATATTAATTACCTTTTCAATTTTTTTCCAATATTTTTCTTGAGAATGAACAAAAACTAAAAAAGGAGCTATGTATTCTTTACAATTAAGCTTTTCTTTGTCTGGGAAACCATATTCTTCTATGATTTTGATTAGCTTTTCTGTATTTTGATTATCTAAGTCTATTTGTAAACTCATTAAAGAATCTTGTTTTTTCTGATTTTTATCTTTTAATAAATTTACAATTTTTCTAATTTTTTTGCCATAAGATAATTGTTTCTCTTTGGAAAATTTTATGTATTCTTTTTTAGAAATACCCTCCTTTTCTATTATTGAATCAAAAACCTTAAAAAAAGAATCTTCCATCAATTTATTTTTCCTGTATAATTGATCGTCCTTTCCAATTTTAGAAATAGTTTCGCATAGCATTTTGTTATTAACCTCTTTAGATTGGCAAGAAAAAAGTACGCTTAAAAATAATAATAGTTTGAATAATTTCATTAAAAAGATATTATCCCTTTATCTTTTTTAGATAAAGGGAGTTACTAAAATTAATTTTTTACAATCCATTGACCATTATCAAGTAAAACATCATCACCTTTGTTTAACTTACCATCATCATCAGTATCGTGATATACATCAGAACCAGATTTTCCTGATGATGTTTTGTATGATGTGTTACCACAACATCCTCCATTAATATTTGAAGGATTGGTTAATTCATGTTTTTTGAAATTTTCTTGAAATAATTTTTTCATAATTGAAATAATTTAGTTAAGCTTACTCTATTAATTAAGGTTTTCAGCTACGCCTTTGTTCTCTAAAATATTTTATATATTTATTAGATCATTTTTACTCCATTCTTCCCATTTATTTGTATAAGGATTATAGCCACATTTTAGTGGTTTAGGATATATATTATCTTTATTTTTTACAAATACTCTACAATCAGTGCATATATATTTAAATTCACAATCTCTACAAACCTTTATGTCATCTTTCGTAATATTCCAATACTTTTTAAACTTATCTTTATGAATGGACTTTTTTAATGAGTCTTTAGATAAGTTTCCAAAAACTTGATTCATTGAAGGGCAGTTTTTGATGTTTCCTTCCACATCTATACCAATTTTCCGATTCAGACAACTATTATTATTTTTACTTTCTGTAAAAAGAGACATATTTACTACAAAAAAATCTTTTGAAATTACTCCGCAACATGAATTGTCTTTTATTTCTTTTTTTGTATAAATAATATAACCCATATTTCCATTAATAGGAGGGATAAATTTTTCTTCTAACGAGCTAAATATTTTTAATGAAGTTAATCTTTTGTATTTACTTATGATTTGTTCTAAATTAGTAAAAGAATTACTAAATGGTAAAGTAAAATCAACTGAGATTATTGTAGATTCTGTTTCATCAAGATATTTTAGTATATCTGTTATTTCATTTAATTCAACAGAATCATATAACCTTATTTCTATGTGCTTACAATTTAATTCTTCTAATTGATTTATAACATTTATAATATCATAATCAGATTTAGAATCTCGGTCGATTATTGCATTAGTAATTGCAGAAGAGTTGTCCCATTTTAAATCTAATTTTGGAAATGACTCTGGGTTATCTGTAAAGAAAATAAATTCATTTTCTAAAAGAAATTCAAAATATTCCTCAATAGTTGAGTCATATTCGTTATTATATAATTTTTTGATTTCATTAATTTTTTTTCCTTCATAATTTAATAAAATTTCAACCAAGTCATTTGGAATTAATTTTACTTCATTGCGTTGTAAATCGCATATAGTACTTCTTTTAGCACCTTTACGGGCAAACAATTCGAAAAAAGTTTAAAAGGTTTATTCTGATTCATTTATTGTAATCATTTTAGATATAGGTTTGTAAAAACCTTCTGGAATAATATTTGAGTTTATTTTTTTAACAAAAATAAATTTCTCTTGTGAGTTAAAATCACTTTTAGATGAATTCTTATTTACATGTATGTTTCCCTTTTGTATGGTTAAAGGCAATTTTCTTTTAATTCTTTCTAATTCCATTTTCTATTAAGGCTGAAGCTATATTTTTTTCAATGTAATAATTGCAGTTTTTTGATACCCAGTCAAGTTGACCCATTGGATTTACTTCTAAAAAAACATATTCTTTAGAGGTCGTATAAATAATATCAATAGAACCTGTTTTAAGATTTACTTTACTCATAAATGCAATAACTTTTTTTTCTATTTTTTTTGGTAAAATGAAAGGGACACATCTGTTAGGTTTTTCACGATTATAATTTCTAAAATCAATTTTTGTCTTTTCATCATTCTGGGAAAATATTGCCATTGAATATAACTTGTCTTTAAAAAAGAAAACTCTAATTTCAAACTCTTTTTCTATCTGTTTTTGAACAAGTATGGGAGCAAAACTATCATCTAACAGGTCTAAATCTGTTTTTTTAATAATAAAAGTGCCACAGGAAGATATAGATTCTTTTTTAGTTTTAATTTCTACGGAATACCTAATATCTTTTGATATTGAAACATTTTTATTCAAAAAATTAGATAAATCAGTTTTTGAAGTTGTGATTAATGTTTCAGGGATTTGTAACCCAACTTCTTTTGCTTTAATTAAATTAAAAAGTTTGTAATTTTCAATTTCCTTTAAATAAGAACCCACATATTCTACAGTATCTTTCAAATAAAGTTCTATCGATTTTATTAACGCATCTTCTTCTTTTTTTAGATAGCTACTGTAATTACCTAAATTATTCAACTGGTTAGGCACGTGTCTTAACCTTCCCTTTCTATGCCAAACACAACTAACATTAATAAAATCAAGTTTATCAATTACCACACTAATATTACTATTACTTAAAGTAAATGAATTTAAGGAATTAAACTCTTCAGTATTTAAGTTTTTATATTCTACTTTATATTTATTAAGCCAATCTATAACAGTACTAGTTGTAATATCATACTTGCTACTTATTAACAAAATCATTTTAGTCTGTTTTTTTAAAGTTTATAATTGGCTTTGGCCTCCCTTCTAAGTGCCAAGTAATCATACCATAAGAAGCTTCATCTATTTTTCCTTTCTCATATTCAATATTTATTAAATCAGTAACTTCTTTTTTTAATTCATCTGGTGTATGCATTAACATTGCATAAATGGCTATGTTACTATTTGAATTACCTGAATCAAAATACCCATATTGTTTTATAATTACAATCAATCTTTTGGTATTGTAGGTGTCTATTACATTTTGCAATTTCCAAAGGCTATCTTTTTTAAATTTTTTAAGATTACTCCTGTTTTTTGAAATGTAAGTTCTATACTTTTGGTCATTAGCAAACATTTCATTCATTTGATTAAGTAAATTCTTTGGAATGATTATCTTTTTTGAGATTTGAGAAATACAATTAACATGAAATAAAGAAAAAAGAATCAAGGTTAGTATTAATTTCATATTTTATAATTTAAATAAACTACACGATTTTTCGTGTAGTTTAAAAATAGATTACTACCCTCTTTGCTCTCTCATATCATTGAAAAAAAAAGTAACAGTTTCTCCACTACCCCATTGATGATCATGGTCTGAATCAAAGAATTGATCGCTACCGAACGCCATTCCTTGAACTATACCTGGTGGAGTATCTATTGGCACTAAAGCACCCCCACCGTTAAAAATAGAACACTCTATCTGATTATCTTTAAAATTTTTTAATGTTTTCATTTTTCTTTTTTTTAGTTAAACCATAGTTAATTCAAATGAATCTCCCGAACTCCACTTTCCATCATCATCATTATCATGATGAATATCAGTGTAAAGCACTTCTTTGTTATCATTTTTAATCTCACTAGTAATATCTTTAAACCCACCAAATATTTTAGATGAATTAGAATCTAAAATAGATTCTTTTAAAAAATCATTTAATTTTTTCATAAATATAAATTTTAATTAATACCTACTCTATTTATGGCTTTTCGGTTTTCGCCTATTTGTTGCGCAACAATACTTTTCTTTTCATATTTAATCTTCCCGATAATTACGTTACAAATTAACAACAGAAAGAGATGAAAAACAAACCAAGCAAGTCGATATTCATAAATTAAGGACACTGTATTTATAAATATCGAATAGCTGTATTTTACTTAATTACATGTAAGTCAGTTAGATAAACTGTTCAGTTTCTTTTTTTAAGTTTTATGTATCTTTGTTCTTAAAAAAGAGCTAAATTGTTAAAGAAAAAAGAAAATAAGTATCAAATATTCAATAGTTATTGTTTAAGAACGCCATTACTTCCTTTTTCTAAGATTAAAAACATTTATAATTCTACTTCAATTGACTTTAAAATTTTATTAGAAAGTGTTGTTTTTAGAGAAGCTATTTTTTTAGCTTCACCAGATTTATACAATCAAATAATAAAGTGGGAGCAAGGAAAGTTGCAAGATGAACAAAAAATAGAAAAACTAAAATTTTCTATTTTAAAATATTTTACTCGTATTTCTAGTAGATGTACTCCTTTTGGTTTATTTGCTTCTTGTGGTGTTGGAGAATTTGGATATGAAACAAATATTCAATTAAATAACACTAATGTATATGAAAGACATACCCGTTTTGATACCACTTTTTTAAATCAGCTATCTCAGGAGTTATTAAAAATCGATGTAATAAAGGAAAATGTATTGTTTTATCCAAACACAAGTATTTATAAAATAGGAAATCATTACAGGTATGTAGAATATAGTATTGAGAATAAAAGAAGAAATTATGCTTTAGAAGGTTTGGTCCATTCTGAATATTTAGAAGCTATTTTAAACGAAGCTAAAACAGGGAAAACAATTAATGAATTATCTAAATTATTAGTTGATGTTGAAATAACAAATGAAGAAGCTAAAGGTTTTGTTGAAGAATTAATAGACAATCAAATTTTAGTATCAGAATTAGAAATTACAGTTACAGGAGGTGATTATTTTGAAAATCTACTATATAGAATTAAACAAATACCAGAAGCTTCTGAAATTTACTTTCAATTATTTGATTTAGAAAAAGCTCTAAAAAAATTAGATTCAAAATTTGGCAACAGTATAAAGTTATATGAGTCTATAATCAGTTTAGCTAAGAATTTAGTGCCAGATTTAGATACTAAATATTTATTTCAGACTGATACTTTTACTTCTTTTAAAGAAAATACTTTAGATGAAAACATTAAAAAGCAATTAAAGAAAGTATTTGTATTGTTTAATAAAATGACTTTGCCATCTTCAAATGGAAATATTGAGCAATTTAAAAGAGATTTTTTAAATCGTTTTGAAGATTCCGAAGAAATTCCTTTAAATCTAGTTTTAGATACAGAAACAGGCTTAGGTTATGGTTTTAAAAAAGAAGATTCTAATGATTTATTAGATGATATATTTTCTCCTAAAATTATTAAAAGATATAAGCATTTTACTTGGACAGATGTAGATGATATTCTACAGCAAAAATTAATAAATACTCTACTAAAAGGAGAACATGTTCTTCATTTAAATGAAGATGACTTTAAAGATTTACCATTAAGTTGGAATGATTTACCTGATACATTTTCTTCATTAATAGAAATTTATAAAGTGCAAGACGATGTGAAAGTATTTATTGACAATGCAGGTGGTACTTCTGCTACTTATTTGATGGGGAGGTTTTCAGCTAATAATAATAATAAAGTAAATTCTTTTATTAAAGAAGTTTCAGATTTAGAAAAAAAATTAAATCCAAACCAAATTCTAGCTGAAATTGTTCATTTGCCTGAATCACGAATTGGAAACATTATAAATAGGTCTGCTATTAGAAATTATGAAATACCATATTTAGGCAATTCTAGTGTTCCTTTGAAAAATCAAATACCTATTACCGATATTTTAGTAACTATAAAAAATGATAAAATTATTTTAAAGTCTAAGAAATTAGATAAAGAAATACTCACTAGGTTAAGCAATGCACATAATTACGATTCAAATTCCTTACCAACTTATAAATTTCTTTGCGACATTCAGACTCAAGATAAAAGAGATGTTATTGGTTTTGGATGGAACCCTATTTTTAAAAATTATTCTTTTTTACCAAGAGTTGAATTTGAAAATATGATTTTTTCTAAAGCTAAGTGGAAAATAAATGTTAACAAATTTAAAGAGTTGTTCATTGAAGAAAAATGTACTAGTTTAATAAGAAAGTGGCAAATAGATAATATGATTCCCGATTTAGTTGAACTTGTAGAAGGTGATAATAAGTTGTTAATAAATTTGAAAAATGATTTATCAATAAGTATTTTATTAAATACGGTAAAAAATATGAAAGAATTTTTATTGGAGGAATTTTTATTTTCTGATAATGAAAATATAAAAGACGAAAAAGGAAACTCTTTTTGCAATCAGTTCATTGTTTCTTATTACAATAACACCAAACTTTAAGAGCCGTATATGAAAGGAAATGATAAACAAAAAAATTTTCTACCTGGAGACGAATGGCTCTATTACAAAATTTATTCTGGCGTAAAAGTTGCGGATATTTTACTAATAGAAATTATAAAACCTTTAACAACAGAATTGATTGATAATAATATAATCAACAAATGGTTTTTTATACGCTATTTAGATCCTGAGCCACATTTAAGAGTTAGATTTCGTCTAAAAGACATAGAAAACTTTAGTATTGTAGTTTTAAAGTTAAAGGTCTTACTAACCTCTTATATTAAGGACAATCAAATATGGAAATTACAAATTGAAAATTATAAAAGAGAAGTAATTAGATATGATACAAATTATTTTGATAAAATTGAAACGTTGTTTTATTTAGATAGTGAAATAATAACTAATATTATTATTAACTCTAAAACTGACGAAGAGCGTTTTATTCAATTATTTATTTGGCTAGAAAAGATTTTTATTTTTTTAAATTTGGATAAAAAGGAATTATTAAACTTTTTAGAAATTATGAAAATACAATTTCAGAGAGAGTTTGAAGTTGATAGTAATATGAAAAAAAAGTTGAGTTTTAAGTATAGAAATTTAATACCTAAATTACAAAGTAAAAAAAATCTAATATTTCCTTTTGAAAATAGGTTTTCAGAAGTATTGGATTCATTATTGATATTAGAAAAAAAGAATATGCTTAATAATTTATTGCCAAGTATTATTCATATGAGTATAAACAGATGCTTTCTTTCAAACCAAAGACTTTACGAAATGACTCTTTATGATTTTTATTTAGAAAACACAAATCAGAACATATAAGACATAAAAATGTATAGATTAAGAAAACATATAATAATCTTTCTAAGCTTTAGTTATTCTTTAGTTTTTTATGGTCAAAATATTGATTCTTTAGAAAATAAATCAACTGATGAATTATTCAATCTTTATGAAAGCAGTAAAAAAATAGATGATAAAAAATCTATTATTAAAGTTTTCTTAGGAAAAGCTAAAGTCAATAAATCAAAAAATGACATAATTACAGGGTATTATGTGCTTGCTGGTCTTTACGACGATATAAATGTACTAAAATATAGCGATAGCATAATAAGCTTAACTTCAAAGAATCCAAATGCCTATCATCCTGCTTATGATTACTTAACCAAGGCTTATTTTTTTCAAGATAGATATGATTATGTCAATGCTATTGATAATTATTTGATAGTAAATGAATACGCAAAAAAATCTAACAACTCTGAATTAATAGTTCTAGCAAATTATAGTATTGGTTGTTTAAAAAGAAAAATAAAAGAATACAGTGGTGCATTAAAGCTCTTGAAAGAAAATTTAAAATATGCCAATAAATTAAAAGATAATAACCATAAACTACTTTCCCTAATTGAAATTTCAAATATTTATACGGAAACTAATAATATAGATTCTTTAAGCACTTATTCTGAGCAAGGAAAAAAATTATCATTGGTTTTGAAAGATTCAATATCATACCATCATTTCTTAACAAATGAAGCAATTACAAGTTATAATGAAGAAAATATTCAAGAGTCTATTATTAAATTAGAAAAAGAAAAACAATTTTTTGAAAGAAAAAAAGAAAGTAAATATTTATTATACCCTTATTTCTATTTAGCGAATGCTAATATTGTCATTGACAATAAAAAAGAAGCTTTAAAATATTTTAAAAAAGTTGATTCTATTCACCAAATAGAACAAAGTGTTTCTCCCTTTGTAAAAGATGCATATTCATTTTTAATTAGTCATTATAAAAAATCTGGAAATTTAGAAATCCAATTAAAATATGTAAATAGACTTATAGCTTTTGATAGTATCATTAATACAAATAGTTTGTTTCTAAATAAGAGAATTTATAAGGAATATGATATTCCAAAATTAAATGCAGAAAAAAAGATTATTATTGCAACAATGCAGAAAAAAGAGCATATGTCATTAATAGTTTTAATAGCTTTATTTGTTGTTTTAATTATTGTTTCTTTAATTTTAAGACATCAGTATAAGAAGAGAAAATTTTACAAGAATAAAGTGGAGATTATAATGACTACTACTACTACTACTACTACTACTATCAATAATAGTAATAATATTGATATTCCAAAAGATATTGTTGATGAAGTTCTTCTTAAATTAGAAAAGTTTGAACTTGATAAAAAATATCTTTCAAATAAAGTAACTCTTAATTCTTTAGCAAAAGATTTAAGTAGTAATACTAATTATCTATCTAAGATTATTAATCATTACAAAGGGTTATCATTTTCAAATTACCTAAATACTTTAAGAATTAATTTTATAGTTAGTGAATTAAAAGTGAATAGTCTCTATCGAAAGTTTACTGTTAAAGCTATAGCTGAAGAAGCAGGGTTTAATAATTCAGAATCATTTTCAAAGGCTTTCTATAAAATTACAAATGTAAAACCATCTTTTTTCATGAAACAATTAGAAGAAAATTATTAAAAATTACTCGATATTTATGAATATCGAGTAATTTTTAAAGTTTCTTGTAAATTAAGTATTGAATTTATTTTACATTTATGAAAAACATAAAATTATGAGCAAATTAAAATTAGAAAAATTTACAATTTCAAAATTAACAAATGCATCTGCAATTTTTGGAGGAAATGGTGATGATGATGGAACTATAATAAAAAGACCTACAAGACCAAAGTGCATCGATAAATCTAGAAAACTAGAGATGGAAAAAGGATAAACTAGAGTTATTTCCCAATAATTAACTCAAACTTTTAAGAATACCTAAAAGCATATTACTATTAAATGTCTTTTAGGTATTTTTGTATTTATTAAACATTTTATTTTATGAGTGATATTAAAAAAATCATTGTTATATTCTTTATGGGTTTTATCTTTTTTAGTTGTAATAAAACAAACTATAAGACTATTAAAGTGAATAACAAAGTTTCTTTAAAAAGATACAAATTAGAGTCTTTAGAAGATTTTAAAAACTGGCATTTTAAAGATGTTCTTATAGACACATTAGCAGGAATTAGCCTTAATAGAGCTTATGATTCTCTATTAGTTAATAGAAAACCTAAAAAAATAATTGTTGCTGTAATTGATATGCCAATTGAAATTAATCATTTAGGTCTAAAAAATTATATTTGGAACAATAAAAATGAAATTTCTAATAATAATTTTGATGACGATCAAAATGGTTATATGGATGATAAAAATGGTTGGAATTTTTTAAGTAATAAAGAAGGAGGTACTAATTATTTTGTAAACTATGAATATACCAGGATAATAAAAGAATATTCTTATAAGTTTAAAGGGAAGAAGATTAAAGAAATCAATCAAAAAGATTCAACCTTATTTCGTGTTTATAAAAAAGCAGAACTGAAATATAAACAACGTTTTATGTTTGCAAATGAAGAAGTAGAGTACATTAAAAACTTATCAATATGGAAAAAAGAAGCTGAGGAGGTAATTTCAAAATATATAAAAAACAGTAATTATGGTATCCATGAACTCGATAGTTTAAAAAATATGTACCCTAAGAATAAAGATTTACAAGATGCTTTAATTCAAAAAACTAATTTTATTGAATGGGAATTTACTGATAGCTACATAAAAGATTATAAACTAAAAGCCGAAGAAAGAGTCAGTAAGTTGTTAAACCTTGATTATAATGATAGGAAAATTCAAGGAGATAATCCAAAACTAATAAATGATATTGAATATGGAACCCCAAAATTTGAAGTAAATTTTGAATTACTTGATCACGGTACTAAAATGGCTGGTATAATCGTTAATATTGGTAAAAATGAAGAGCTTGAAATTATGTCATTAGCAATTTCTGCTTATGGTGATGAACATGATAAAGATATAGCTTTGGCAATAAGATATGCTGTTGACAATGGTGCTAAGGTAATAAATATGAGTTTCGCTAAAGAATTTTCTTTATATCCTAATTGGGTTTTAGATGCTATAAAGTATGCTTATGAAAATAACGTATTGATAGTAAATGGAGCAGGTAACGATAATCAAGATTTAGAAATAAAAAATGTAACTTGGTTTCCTAATGATCATGGACATGAAAATAAGAAAGAAATATCTAATAATTTTTTAAAAGTTGGTTCTAGTGGACTGTATATTAATAAAAAATTAAAATCTTCTTTTAGCAATTATGGAAATAATGAAGTAGATATTTTTGCTCCTGGAGAATATATTTATACTACTTTTCCTAATAACGAGTATAATCTTGTTTATGGTGGCACATCTGCATCTTCAGCTATAACATCAGGAGTTGCAGCCTTATTGTATTCTTACTACCCAAATTTAACAGCTTCTCAAGTAAAAAATATTTTAATGGATTCTGGTTTGGAATATACAATTGAAGTAAATACTCCAACAGAAGAAGATAAAAACAAAACAATACCTTTTAATATATTATCTAAATCAGGTAAAGTTCTAAACGCTTATAATGCCCTTATTATGGCAGATAGTATTTCTAGAAGTAATTAGCATTAACTTTAAATATAACAAAGAAATTCACTCCTGAGCTAATTTTACAAAACTTGATATTATTTATTAATTCCTCTTTTTATTGAAGTATTTTAACACTTATATCTGTCTAGTTTCTAATTAGACATTGGACCTTGAGCAAAATAATTTTTTCACGGATTAGCTAGCTCACGTGCGCTTCAAAACACTTATTGGTTGGTAAGTTAAGAACCATTCTTTTTATTTCTACGAATTCTAAAAGAAACTTCACGAATTCTAATTCACCCATTATTTAGAATACTTAAAGGCGTATTTTTGAGTTGTGCTTATAAAAATCAATGCTATGAAAATTAAAAATCTACTTTTAACGCTCTCTATTCTTTTCTTTATTTTTTCCTGTAAAAAAGAAAATGTTGAAACCGATAATATTTATAAATTTAAAGAATATATCAGTTACACAACTTCTGGTGTAGTTTCTATAGCAAATAATATTGAAATAAATCTAGCGAAAGAAGTTAAAAACTGGGAAGTCAACCAAGAAATTTCAACAGAAATTATTGCTATAAAACCATTCGTAAATGGCACAATTAAAACGATAAACAAGCATGCTTTCGTCTTTATTCCTGATGAAAATTTAGACGCAGATACCGAATATTCGGTCACGGTAAAACTGAATGAAATCTTTAAAGATATTTCTCAAGAATTTAAAAATTACACGTTTCAATTTAAAACAATTGCACCGAATTTTAATATTCAAACGTATAGTTTGCAATCGTATTCTAGAGAATATCAATATTTAGGCGGAACTGTAAAATCTGCGGATGTAATTTCTTTAGAAAATGCTAAAGAATTGATAAATGCATCTCAAAAAGGAATTTCAAAAAATATCGTTTGGAATGAATCTTATGAAAAGGGGAAAATTTTTGAATTTAAAATTGATAGCATTCAACGTTTTGTAGAAGATTCTAAACTAGCAATTATTTGGAACGGAGATCCGATAAAATCGGCATCAAAAGGAAAAAATGAAATGATAATTCCTGGTAAGAATAACTTTAAAATTGTTGGTTTAAAAGTGAATAATAGTTCTGAACAATATATTTCAATTAATTTTTCGGATCAACTTAAAAAACAACAAAATTTTGATGGTTTGGTAACGCTTAAAAACGTGAAAAATCCTCGTTTTATTGTCAACGGAAATGAGTTAAAAGTATTTTCTGAAACGAAATTTGAAGGCGCTATTTTGGTTTCCGTTTTTCAAGGAATAAAAAACATTGATAATTATAAATTAAAAAACAACTATACAGAAAACATCACTTTCGAGCAGAAAAAACCAGAGATTAGAGCAATTAGTAGCGGAACTATTTTGCCAAATTCGAATGATTTAAAATTCAATTTTGAAGCCATAAATGTTAGGGAAGTTGAGGTTAGAATTATAAAAATTTATGAAGAGAATGTATTGCAATTTCTGCAAGAAAATAACATAAATAGCAATAATGAATATGCTATAAAAAGAGTGGGTAGAAGAGTTGCAAAAAAGACCATTACTTTAACTGATAAGAATGAAAAAAACACTCAAAAATGGAAAGCGTATAGTGTAGATTTGGCTAAAATGATGGAAGCGGAACCTGGAGCAATTTATAGAATAGAGTTAAACTTTAATAAAAACCAGGCTATTTACAATTGTTCAGAAAGTACTGTTTCTATTGCTAATAACACTGATTTTGAAGGTGATTATTATGGTGAAGAATATAACAATTTAAGTGAAATTGATGATGAAGAAGAAAGAGAGGAATTGTATTGGGATAATAAATTGTATAGCTACAAGAACTATAATTATAATTGGAGAGAAAGAGACAATCCGTGTCATGAAAGTTATTACAATGAAAAAGGAATTTCTCAAAATTTATTGGCTTCCAATATGGGGATTATAGCTAAAAAAGGGACAAATAATGAATACTTTTTTGCGGTAACAGATCTCTTAAACACAAAACCTATTATTGGTGCAATTGTTAAATTATATAATTTTCAGCAGCAAGAAATTCTATCAACTAGAACAAATACACAAGGTCTTGTAAATGTAGAAAGCTCTAAAAATGCAGCATTTGCAATTGTTTCTAAAGGGAGTAATAGAGGATATATTAAGTTATTAGACGGAAATTCTTTGTCTTTAAGCAAGTTTGATGTTGCAGGAAGCAAAACCCAAAAGGGTTTAAAAGGTTATGTTTATGGAGAACGTGGTGTTTGGCGACCTGGAGATTCTCTGCATTTAACGTTTATATTGAATGATGCGGATAATAAGTTGCCAAAAAATCATCCAGTAAAATTAGAGGTTACAGATCCAAGCGGAAAGTTGGTATATAAAAAGGTAACTTCAGAAAACTTAAATAATTTCTATAAGTTTTCGGTAACAACATCACAAGAGGCAAAAACAGGAAATTATTCCGCAAAAATTTCTGTTGGTGGGGCAAAGTTTTACAAGTCTCTAAAAATTGAAACCGTAAAACCAAACCGTTTAAAAATTAAGATCGATTTTGATCATGAAATTTTATCAAGCAGAAAATCAATTAACGGAACCTTAGCTGTAAAATGGTTACACGGAACGCCTGCAAAGAATCTAAAAACTGAAATTAAAGCAAAGGTTTCGGCGGTTAATTATAGCTTTGAAAACTATAAGGATTATGTTTTTACAGATCCTTCAAGAGAATTTTCATCAGAAGAAATAACTGTTTTTGAAGGGAAATTAGATGCAAACGGAATCGCAAAAATCAATAGTAAATTAAGTATTGGTAAAAATGCTCCAGGAATGTTAAATGTTCAATTTTTGGTAAGAGCTTTTGAAAACGGAGGTGATTTTTCTATAGATGCTTTTACTAAAAAATATGCGCCTTTTACTTCTTTTGTGGGCTTAAAATCTCCTGAAGGAAATAGATATGGTTCTTTTTTTACAGATGAAAATCAGACTTTTTCTGTGGTTTCTGTAGATGAAGAAGGAAATCCGATTCAAAGAGATGAAGTTGAGGTTGAAGTTTATCAAATTCAGTGGCGTTGGTGGTGGAGTGCTGCTGATGATAATTTATCTAGGTATACTGCTAGCAGTTATCAGAATAAATACAAAACTTTAAAAATTAGCACAAATTCAAAAGGAAAAGGAAGTTTCCGTTTGAACATTCCGGAGAAAGACAGAGGTCGTTTTTTAATAAGAGTTCTTGATAAAAAAAGTGGTCATGCAACTGGTAGAACAGCTTATTTCTATAAGAACTGGTGGCAAAATTCGACTTCGGGTGATAAAGAAGCTGCAAAAATGTTGATTTTTTCTGCAGATAAAGAAACCTACAATGTGGGTGAAACTGCTAAAATTACGTTTCCTTCAGGAAGCAAAGGACGTGCATTGATTAGTATCGAAAATGGCACGAAAGTGTTGGAAACAAAATGGGTAGAAACTAAAAAAGGAACCACTTCTGTAGAAATTCCGATCCATAAAAATATGGCCCCAAATGTGTTTGTAAATATTTCTTTATTACAACCGCATCAAGTTTTAGAAAACGATTTACCAATACGATTATTTGGTATTATTCCGCTTTTGGTAGAAGACAAATCGACTAAACTAGAACCACAAATTTCAATGCCAGATGAATTGCAACCCGAAAAAGAGTTTGTTGTAAAAGTTTTAGAAAAAAACAACAAACCAATGACCTATACTTTGGCAGTTGTAGAAGAAGGTTTGTTAGATTTAACACGATTTAAAACGCCGAATGCATTTGATGTTTTCTATGCAAGAGAAGCTTTGGGTGTAAAAACCTGGGATATTTTTGATGATGTCATTGGAGCGTATTCTGGGAGTATCGATCAAGTTTTTGCCATTGGTGGAGATGGGGATTTAGCGAAAGGAAAAAGTCGAAAAGCCAACAGGTTTAAACCTGTAGTACATTTTTTAGGTCCGTTTTATTTAGAAAAAGGAAAAATAACTTCGCACAAAATTACCTTACCAAATTATATTGGTTCTGTGAGAACAATGGTGATCGCTGGTGATGTGAAAAATGAAGCCTTTGGAAATGTAGAAAAAACAGTTCCGGTTAAGAAACCTTTAATGGTGTTGGCTACATTGCCAAGAAAATTATCACCAAAGGAAAAAGTGACCTTACCAATTACCATTTTTGCAATGGATAAAAAAGTAAAGAATGTTACTGTAGAAGTAAAAACTTCCAACGGAGTTTCTGTTGTTGGAAACAAATCTCAAACAATAAATTTTGAGAAGCCAGATGAAAAAATGGTGTATTTTGAGTTGGATGTTTTAAAAGCAAATGGCATCAATACAGTTGAAATTATTGCGAGTGGAAACGGAGAAAAAGCATCTTATAAAGTTGAATTAGATGTTATAAACCCGAATCCGATGACTTCTAAAGTTATTGATGTAACTATTAAAGGAAAACAAACAGAAACGATCAACTTTAACACCTTTGGAGTCGTAGATTCTAACACTGCAATTTTAGAACTGTCTACCATTCCGCCAATCAATTTTTCGGGAAGACTAGCCTATTTAATTCAGTATCCGCATGGTTGTGTAGAACAAACAACTTCAAGTGTTTTTCCTCAATTATTTTTGAATGATATTTTCGATTTAACTGCAGATAAAAAACGTCAAGTTCAAGAAAATATAGAAAACGGAATGAAACGATTAGGAAACTTTCAACAAGCAAATGGAGGTTTAAGTTATTGGCTTGGAGAGAACGAAACAGATGATTGGGGTACAACGTACGCAGGTCATTTTATGTTAGAAGCTGCAAAAAAAGGCTTTGTTTTACCGTTAACATTTAAAAGTGATTTTATTAGATATCAGAAAAATGCAGCAAGAAATTGGAGACCAGATTATAGAAATAATTATACAGATTTAGCACAAGCTTACAGATTATATACGCTGGCCTTAGCAGGAAGTGCAGATTTGTCTGCCATGAATAGAATGCGAGAGTTTAAGCAAATTTCGAATGAAGCAAAATGGCGATTGGCTGCAGCGTATGCCTTGGCAGGTCAAAAAGAAGCGAGTAAAGAAATTATGAGTACTACAAATATTAATTTTAGTACTTCTAAATACAATTATTACTCTTATGGTTCTGTAGATAGAAACCGGGCAATGGCTTTAGAAACGATGTTAATAACCAATCATAAAGACACCAAAGATGTAGCAAAATCTATCGCAAAAGAGTTGTCTAGTAATAAATGGATGAGCACACAGTCTACCGCATATAGTTTGTTAGCAATCGGAAAAATGGTGGTTAAAAACGGAGGAAAAGCAATTAATTTAAAGTACATAAATGATGGAAATAAGGTGGCTATAAAAACACAAAGTTCGTTGGTTCAAAGAACTTTAAAAGTGAAAAAAGGTGAAAATTCTATCCGTATAGAAAATGATGAAAATAATATTGTTTTTGCAAGAATCATCAATTCTGGGCAATTGCCTTTAGGTGATGAAATTTCTGAAAGTAGAGGTTTAAGTGTTGCTGTTCAGTATATCGATTTGAAAGGAAAATCAATCAATATAAATGAGTTGAAACAAGGTCAGGATTTTGTTGCAAAAATAACAGTTAGCAATCCTAAAAATGAAAGTGTAAAAGACATTGCGTTAACACAGGTTTTTCCTTCTGGTTGGGAAATTGTAAACACCCGTTTTACTGATTTTGGAACTTCGATAAAAAGTGAAGCACGGTACACTGATATTAGAGATGATCGTGTAAATTTCTATTTCGATTTGAATCAGCAATCTAAAAAACCAGCAACAAAAACCTTTACTGTTTTATTGAATGCGGCCTATTTAGGAAATTATTATTTACCAGGAGTTCAAGTGGAAGCGATGTATGATAACGATTATTTAGTAAAAACTAAAGGACGTTGGATTGAAGTGATTAAGTAGTCAAACGTCATTGGGAGGAACGAAACAATCTTTGATTTAAGGTTGGAGATTGCTTGCTACCTAGTAATATAGATAATAATATGATTGTCATTCCGAATGACGTAGGAAGAGGAGTCTAAATCGTTATTAAAATGTGAGATTTCTCAATCGCCTAAAAAGGCTCAATTCGAAATGACAATTGGAATTGAAAATAGAAGTGTGATTGTCATTCCGAATGACGTAGGAAGAGGAATCTAAATCGTTATTAAAATGTGAGATTTCTCAATCGCCTGAAAAGGCTCATTTCGAAATGACAATTGGAATTGAAAATAGAAGTGTGATTATCATTCCGAATGACGTAGGAAGAGGAATCTAAATCGTTATTAAAATGTGAGATTTCTCAATCGCCTAAAAAGGCTCATTTCGAAATGACAATTGGGCTTGAAAATAGAAGTGTGATTGTCATTCCTAATGACGTAGGAAGAGGAATTTAAATCGTTATTAAAATATGAGGTTTCTCAATCGCCTAAAAAGGCTCATTTCGAAATGACAATTGGAATTGAAAATAGAAGTGTGATTGTCATTCCGAATGACGCAGAAAGAGGAATTTAAATCGTTATTAAAATGTGAGATTTCTCAATCGCCTAAAAAGGTTCATTTCGAAATGACAATTGGGCTTAAAAATAGAAGTATGATTGTCATTCCGAATGACGCAGGAAGAGGAATCTAAACTGTTATCAAAATGTAAGATTTCTCAATCGCCGAAAAGGCTCATTTCGAAATGACAATTGGAATTGAAAATAGAAGTGTGATTGTCATTCCGAATGACGTAGGAAGAGGAATCTAAATCGTTATTAAAATGTGAGATTTCTCAATCGCCTAAAAAGGCTTATTTCGAAATGACAATTGGGCTTGAAAATAGAAGTGTGATTGTCATTCCGAATGACGCAGGAAGAGGAATCTAAACTATTATCAAAATGTAAGATTTCTCAATCACCTGAAAAGGTTCATTTCGAAATGACAATTGGATTGAAAATAGAAGTTTGATTGTCATTGCGAATGACGTAGGAAGAGGAATTTAAATCGTTATTAAAATATGAGGTTTCTCAATCGCCTAAAAAGGCTCATTTCGAAATGACAATTGGAATTGAAAATAGAAGTGTGATTGTCATTCCGAATGACGCAGGAAGAGGAATCTAAATCGTTATTAAAATGTGAGGTTTCTCAATCGCCTAAAAAGGCTCATTTCGAAATGACAATTGAAATTGAAAATAGAAGTGTGATTGTTATTCCGAATGACGTAGGAAGAGGAATCTAAATCGTTATTAAAATGTGAGGTTTCTCAATCGCCTGAAAAGGCTCATTTCGAAATGACAATTGGAACTGAAAATAGAAGTGTGATTGTCATTCCGAATGACGCAGAAAGAGGAATCTAAACCGTTATTAAAATGTGAGATTTTTCAATCGCCTAAAAAGGCTCATTTCGAAATGACAATTGGGCTTAAAAAAAGACACAAATACATCAAAATTTTGAAAGGAATAAACTACATAAAACGTCATAAGAAGAAAACAATAGTAGTAGTTGTTTTACTGATATTCTATGCATTTTGTTTGCCAACCAAAATGTTTACAAAGCCAACATCTACTGTAATTACAAGTAAGAATAATGAGTTATTAGGTGCGTTAATTGCTAAAGATGGGCAATGGCGATTTCCTCATAACGATTCGGTTCCACAGAAGTTTAAAACCTGTTTAATTCAGTTTGAAGATGAACATTTTTATAAACATCCTGGGTTTAATCCGGTTTCTATTTTTAAAGCATTCAAGCAAAATATACAAGCAGGAAGTGTAAAGAGAGGCGGAAGTACCATTACACAACAGGTAATTCGATTAAGTAGAGACAACAGATCTAGAACCTATTTCGAAAAGATAAAAGAATTAATTTTTGCGACACGTTTAGAGTTTCGATTTTCTAAAGAAAAAATTATTTCTTTTTGGAGCTCTAATGCGCCTTTTGGCGGGAATGTAGTAGGTTTAGATGCTGCTGCTTGGAGGTATTTTAATAGAAATGCATCCCAATTATCTTGGGCAGAATCTGCAACCTTAGCCGTTTTACCAAATGCACCAAACCTGATTTACCCAGGGAAAAATCAACAAAAATTATTGGTAAAAAGAAACCGTTTGTTGCAAAAATTGCTTGCTAAAAAAGTAATAGACTCTTTAACTTATGAATTATCAGTTCTAGAAGAATTGCCACAAAAACCCTATCCACTTCCGCAAATAGCAACACATTTATTGCAGAAAATTAATAAAGAAAAAAAAGGCGAATTCGTAAAAACTACAATCGATAAAAACCTTCAAAATCAAGCAAATACCATTGTGAAAAACCATTACAATCAAATCAATAAAAACGGAATTTATAATATTTCTGTGTTGGTTTTAGATGTAAAAACAAGACAAGTTTTAAGTTATGTTGGTAATTCGCCAACAGATATTAAACATCAAAAAGATGTAGATGTTGTAGACAAACCAAGAAGTACAGGAAGTATTTTAAAACCGTTTTTATACGCTGCCATGTTAGACGCTGGAGACTTATTACCTAATATGTTGGTTGCAGATGTACCTACAAACTTTGGAAGTTATCAACCAGAAAACTTTGATAAAAAATATGCAGGAGCAGTTTCAGCAAAATTGGCATTGTCTAAATCTTTAAACGTGCCAACCGTAAGAATGTTACAAGATTTTGGACTGGAGAAGTTTCATGATTATTTACAGAAATTAAAGCTAAAAGATTTAAAGGAAAACCCGAATTATTACGGATTGACATTGGCTTTAGGAGGAGCAGAAAGTAATTTGTGGGATTTATGTAAAAGTTACGCATCGATGGCATCAACAGTAAATCATTATACCCAAAATTCTAGTAGATATTTTAAAAATGAGTTTTGTGAACCTACCTTTTATGGAAATAAAAAGATTGATTTTGGGCAAAAAACATCAGAAAAAATAATTTTTGATGCGGCTTCTATCTATTTAACTTTCGAGAGTTTGAAAGATGTAAACAGACCAAATGCAGACCAAAATTGGGAATTTTTCGATTCATCAAAACAAATTGCTTGGAAAACCGGAACGAGTTTTGGTTTTAGAGATGCTTGGGCAATTGGTACCACCAAAGATTTTGTGGTTGGTGTTTGGGTAGGAAATGCAGATGGAGAAGGAAGACCCGGTTTGGTTGGTGTGCAGACTGCTGCACCTATTTTGTTTGATGTTTTTGATAAATTACCAAAAGCAGCATGGTTTGAAAAACCATTTGATGAAATGACTGAGATCGAAACCTGTAATAAAAGCGGTTACAGAGCGACAGAAAATTGCGAAGAGAAATCATTGGAATTTGTTCAAAATGCGGGTTTAAAAACAAAAGCTTGTCCGTTTCATATTTTGGTAAATGTAGGCATTTCAGAAAATTATCAAGTAAATACTTCTTGCGAACGTTTAGAGAACATCAAGCAGAAATCTTGGTTTGTGTTGCCACCATTAATGGAGTATTATTATAAAGATAAAAATCCGTTTTATAAATCATTACCAAAATTTAGAAATGATTGTCTGGGGGGGAATAAAAATGCGATGAAGTTTATCTATCCAACAGAAAAAAGTACCATTTTTTTACCAAAAGGTTTTGACGGCAAAAAGAATGAAATTATTTTAAAAGTGGCCCATTCTAATAGTGAAGCTACTTTGTTCTGGTATGTAAATGACACGTATTTAGGAACCACTAAAGAAATAAACGAGTTTTCTGTCTCTTTAGAAATAGGAGATTATATTATCTCTGTTACCGATAATTTTGGGGATGAAGTTCGCCAACAAATAATTGTAAAAGAGTAATTCGTTTAAAGGTTTTTTGTTACGCATCAACTAAATTTATGTGTGATTTATTGAAATAGAAAATTTTAGAGATCTTGTAAGTATATTTTTACGACTGCACCCAGTAGATTCTCACCATGATGTTATTTCAAACGTTACTATTAGAACGTGTTTTAAACAGCGAATTGTTGTTTGTTATTTTAGGAATGGCAATCGCAGCATTTGTTATTGTTAAAGGCGCAAAATTGTTAAGTAGAATTAAAGTTTCTAAAAGAGATAAATAACGAGGCATTGCTTCTTAAGAATTAGATTTTTATTAACAGAAAATCAACCTTTTTTCTTCATATTTGTAAGCTATAAAAAACATTTTTGTAGTTTATTGTTAAATAGGTCATTAAATTATTAGTTTAGAGTAATTTTTAATGATTTTTTAATTTCTTAAAAAATGAAGATTTACCCAATTGAAACAGGAAAATTTAAGTTAGATGGTGGTGCAATGTTTGGTGTTGTTCCTAAAACTATTTGGCAAAAAACAAACCCTGCCGATTCAAATAATTTAATTGATATGAGCATGCGTTGTATGCTTATTGAAGATGGAGAGCGTCTTATCTTAATAGATACAGGCTTAGGTGCAAAGCAATCAGATAAGTTTTTTGGTTATTATTATCTTTTTGGAGACTTCTCTTTAGACAGTTCTTTGAAAAAACATGGTTTTCATCGAGATGATGTTACAGATGTTTTTTTAACACATTTGCATTTTGATCATTGTGGAGGTGTCATTGAATGGAATTCTGAAAAAACACTTTTACAACCCGCTTTTAAAAACGCGAAATTTTGGTCTAATGACAAACATTGGCAATGGGCAACAGAACCAAATCCAAGAGAAAAAGCATCGTTTTTAAAAGAGAATATCAATCCTATAAAAGAAAGCGGACAATTAAATTTTATCCATAGAAATGCGATAGATCAAATTGGTTTTAATGTTTTGTTTATGGATGGTCATACAGAAAAACAAATGTTACCAAAATTAAATTATCAAGGTAAAACAATTGTTTTTATGGCAGATTTATTACCAACCGTTGGGCACATTCCATTGCCTTATGTGATGGGCTATGACACAAGACCTTTATTAACAATTAAAGAAAAAGCCGCTTTTTTAAATGAAGCAGCAGACCATAATTACTATCTTTTTCTAGAGCATGATGCGTACAATGAAATTTGTACAGTAGAACATACAGAAAAGGGAGTTCGATTAAAGAACATACATAAATTTACAGATATATTTAATTAAGAGAAGAGAAATGAGCGTATTAAAACCAATTATTTATACAGCAGTAGCTGCATTTTTATTAGCAAGTTGTAAAACATCAGTAAACACAATTCCGGTTCCTAATGGAGCTGATACCGTGATTAATGTTCCTGCGAAAAAAAGCGTGTTATCTGAAAGTGAAATGCAAGTTTGGAGTCATATGGATTTGCAAACAGACTCAATTCCTGGAATGAGTGTGGCAAAAGCACATCAATTTTTAGAAGGTAAAAAAGGAACAACAGTTATTGTTGCAATTGCAGATTCTGGAATAGATGTAGAGCATGAAGATTTAAAAGACGTTGCTTGGGTTAATCCAAAAGAAATTGCTGGTAATAATAAAGATGACGATAACAATGGATATGTAGATGATATGCATGGTTGGAATTTCTTAGGAAATAAAGCGGGAACAATTGTAAATGCAGATCAGTTAGAATTAACAAGAATTGTTAAAAAAGGAATGGACAAGTTCGGAGATAAAAAAGCTTCAGAAATTGCGGATGCTGATAAAACTGAATTTGAAGAATACTTAAAATTAAAAGAAAAGCACACAAAATCTATTGCTGCTCACCAACAAGAGCTAGTCAATCTTCAACAAACGGAAGATAGAATTAGTCAAGTTGAGCAAAATTTTAAAGAAGTAAAGCAGTTTATGGGTACAAAAGAACTTTCTGTAGAAAATCTAAAAAGTGCAAAACCAGAAAGTGCTCAATTAGCAGCTAAAATTGCAGATGTTTCTAACATGATCGGTAGAGGAATGTCTGAAGCAGGTTTGTTAGACTATAAAAAACAATTGGCAGACTATAAAAAAGGAAAGGAAGCTTCTAAAAGTTACGATTTAGATTTTAATGCACGCCAAACTTTAGGGGACGATTTATATGATATTACAGATAAATTCTACGGGAACAATAATGTAATTGGTTCTAAAGATTTAGAAAGCCACGGAACGCATGTTGCTGGTATTGTAGGTGCTTCTAGAAACAATGCAAAAGGTGTAAACGGCGTTGCAAATAATGTGAAAATAATGGCGGTAAGAGTTGTGCCAGACGGAGATGAGCATGATAAAGACATAGCTTTAGGAATTCGTTATGCAGTAGATAATGGTGCTAAAGTTATCAATACAAGTTTTGGTAAAGCATACTCGCCAAACAAACAATGGGTTTATGAAGCGATAAAATATGCAGCAAAAAAAGATGTTTTAATTGTGAATGCTGCAGGTAACGATGGTAAAGATATTGATGTAGAAAGAACATACCCAAATGATTCTGAAGACTTGGTCAATGAAATTTCTGATAATGTTTTAACCATTGGTGCAATGAGTTTGCATTATGATGAAAAATTACCAGCAACTTTTTCTAACTACGGAAAAATGAATGTGGATGTATTTGCACCTGGTGTAGGTATTTATGCAACTTTTCCGAAAGACGAGTACCAAGCAATTAGTGGTACTTCTATGGCAGCACCTTCTAGTGCAGGGGTAGCAGCTTTGGTTCGTTCATATTATCCGCAATTATCTGCAAGTCAGGTAAAACATATTTTAATGAACTCTGGGATCAAAATTAATTTTGAAGTAATTAAGCCAGGAACGAAAGATGAGAAAGTTCCATTTTCAGATTTATCTGTATCTGGTAGAGTGGTAAATGCTTACAATGCTGTGAAAATGGCAGATAGAATAGTAAACGGAAAAAAATAATTTCAAAAAACAGCGATGAAATCATCGCTGTTTTTTACTTTTATAGTCAAACTTAATCAATTATAACATGAAAAAAAACCTACTTTTAGTTTTTACAATTGCATTGATAACTTCTTGTTCGCAGACAAAAGAAGCAACTTATCAGCAAAAAAAAGATGCTAAGTTTACTACATATTGGCAGCAACATATCGATTATACGATGGATATTGATGTAGATGTAGAAAAACATCAATATAAAGGAATACAGAAAGCAATTTATACAAACAATTCGCCAGATGAATTGACAAAAGTATACTATCATTTGTATTTTAATGCATTTCAACCAGGTTCTCAAATGGATGTTCGTTCTTTAAATATTAAAGATCCAGATAGAAGAGTTAGAGATAGAATTAGCAAATTAAATGCTGATGAAATTGGGTATATAAAAGTGAATTCACTTACACAAAACGGAGCAGCAGTTTCTTTTGAAACTGTAGGAACTATTTTAGAGGTAACCTTAAATAAACCTATTGCATCTGGTGAAAGTGTAACTTTAGATATGGTTTTCGATGCACAAGTTCCGGTTCAAATTAGAAGATCTGGTAGAAATAGCAAAGAAGGTGTTGCTTTATCTATGGCGCAATGGTATCCTAAAATGGCAGAATATGATTTCGAAGGTTGGCATACACCACCTTATATTGCTAGAGAATTTCATGCAGTTTGGGGAGATTTTGATGTGAAAATTTCAATTGATAAAAAATATATTCTTGGAGGAACGGGATATTTACAGAATCCGCAAGAAATTGGTTACGGTTATGAAGACAAATCAAAACCTTTAAATGTGCCAAATACAGACAAATTAACTTGGCATTTTAAAGCGCCAAATGTGCACGATTTTATGTGGGCTGCAGATCCTGATTACAACCATGATATTTTAAAAATGGCAAACGGAATAGATTTACACTTCTTGTACAAGAAAAACTTAGAGGCAAAATATTTAAGTAATTGGAAAGATTTACAATCGAAAACGGCTGATTTAATGACTTATTTTAGCAAACATATTGGTGCATATCCTTACAAACAATACTCTGTAATACAAGGTGGAGATGGTGGAATGGAGTATGCAATGTCTACTTTAATTACAGGAGAAAGAAGTTTTGGAAGCCTTTTTGGAGTTACAGCACACGAAATGGCACATACATGGTTTCAGTTTATTTTAGCTACAAATGAAAGTAAATATCCATGGATGGATGAAGGTTTTACTTCTTATATTTCTAACAAAGCTTCTTATGAGATTTTAGATAGAGGAGATAATAACCCGAATGCAGGTCCTTACAGAGGTTATAATTATTTAGTAAAAAACAATATCGAAGAACCATTAACAACGCATGCAGACAGGTACAATACCAATGCAGCTTATGGTACTGCAAGTTATGGGAAAGGAAGTATGTTTTTATCTCAATTAGAATATATTATTGGGGCAGAAAATGTTGCAAACGGACTTAAAAAGTATTTTGCAGATTTCAGTTTTAAACATCCAACACCAAATGATGTAAAACGTTCTATGGAAAAAGTTTCTGGTATTCATTTAGATTGGTATTTAAACGAATGGACACAAACAATTCATACAATAGACTACGGAATTAAATCTGTGAATGGAAAAAATATAACGCTAGAAAGAATCGGACAAATGCCAATGCCGATGGATTTAGAAGTTGTTTATACAGATGGTTCTAAAGAGCATTTTAATATTCCGTTAAGAATGATGCGAGGAAACAAACCTACCACAGCAACCGTTTTAAAAGATTGGGGTTGGGCAATGCCAACGTATTCTTTTAACGTTTCTAAAGCTGTAAAATCTGTTACAATAGACAAAAGTAAGTTAATGGCAGATGTAAATGATGACAATAATGTTTTTGAAGTAGAGTAAGTACTTTAATAATAATCATAAAAAAAAGACCTCGTTTATATCTATAAACGAGGTCTTTTTATTGATCGTAATTTATATCTTTTAATGAATAAATTCTTCTATTTTGTCATTTGGAATAAAACCTTTTAACATTAAGAAAACACCACAAACAATTAAGATAATTCCCATAATTTTTTTAACTCTAAAGATTACCTGTGGAGTCATTCTGTTTTTGAGTTGTTTTGCCAAAAATATTTTCCCTAGATCTGTCATAAAATAGCCTAGTAAAACGGTTCCGAAATACCAAAAAATAGCATTTTGATCCATCTTTAAAGTAGGTCCAATAACTAAAACAGTTCCCAACCAAAAAGCTAAAACACCTACGTTTATAAAGTTTAAAAAGAAACCTTTAAAGAAGAGTTTAAGGTAATTATTCTTAATGGGTACTTTTACTATTCTTGCAGACTCTAAAGCATCTTTTTTGTTCTGTTTCTCTAAATAGGTTATCAACCCATAAATGATCAAGACAAGTCCTCCTAAAAAGAATAATCTAGGGTCGTCTTTTATTTTTTCTAACAAAGACCTACTTCCGTAATAAGCAATTAAAATAAAACACAAATCTCCTAAAATTACCCCTAGATCAAAAACAATTGCAGCTCTAGCACCTTTTAAAATACTGGTTTGTATCAGCATAAAAAAAACAGGCCCTATCATAAAAGCCATAAAAAAGCCAATGAAAAAAGCATTTTTAAAGTCGTAAATATCCATGAGTTAAAGATAATTATTTAATTATAAAAAGAAAATTTTAACCTCTTACCGTTGCGTATATTATTTAGTATTGTTCTTCAATTTTTTAAGCATACCTTTTTAAAGGTCATCAAAATCGATTGCAATTTTAGGTGTTGTTGGGTATGCTTGACAAGCCAACACAAAACCTTCTTCAATTTCACTGTCTGTTAAAATAGAGTTTTTAATCATTACTGCTTTACCTTCAGTAACTTTACACAAACAAGAACTGCAAACCCCCCCTTGGCAAGAATAAGGAGCATCTAAATGATTGCGCAAACTTGCTGCTAAGATATCATCTGTCTGCGACATTGTAAACGTAGTTTCTTCATCATCTAAAAGAACTGTAATTTCAGTTTGTCCTTCTTTAACTTGCGCAACCTTTTCTTTATCTACAGAAGCTGTAAATAATTCGAAATGAATGTTTTCTTTTGCTATTTTATTTTTCTCTAAAGTTTTAGAAATGTCTTTTATCATTTCTTCTGGTCCACATAAAAATGCAGCATCAAAAGAAGTTTCTTTGTACATGTTTTTTACAAAGTAGTTGGTAACGTTTCCATCAATTCTACCGCGTAAGCCATTTTTTACATTCTCTCTACTGTAAATATAATGCAATTTAAATCTGTCTGAATACGTTTCTTTTAATTGTTCTAATTCTTCAAAAAAGATAGTGTCTGCAATCGATTTGTTACCATACACCAATGTAAAATTAGAAGTTTTCTCTGTTTCTAAAACAGTTTTCACCATCGATAAAATTGGTGTAATTCCAGAACCAGCTGCAAAACCAATGTAATTCTTATTTGCTTCAGCGTCTAATAAAAATCGACCATCGGGAGTAGAAATTTCGATTTCATCCCCCACTTTTAAGCTAGTTGTAGCGTACGTAGAAAACAAACCATCTGCTACTTTTTTAATAGCAACTCTAATTTCTCCACTACTAGGCGTAGAACAAATAGAATATGCTCTTCTAACTTCCTCGTTATTTATTGCTGTTTGAAGTGTAATGTATTGTCCCGAGTTAAATTTAAATTCTGATTTTAAATTCTCAGGTATCTTAAATACAACAGAAACCGCATCTACGGTTTCTTGTTTTATTTCTTGTATGTTTACTTTATAAAATTCTGCCATAAATGTGTTAGACTAAATTATTCTCAACTAAATATTCAGCTATTTGAACTGTGTTAGTAGCAGCCCCTTTTCTAAGGTTATCTGCAACAATCCACAAATTTAAGGTATTTTCTTGAGATTCATCCCTTCTAATTCGCCCAACAAAGACTTCGTCTTTATTATGCGCATTAATTGGCATCGGATATAGGTTGTTTGCCAAATCATCTTGTACAATAATTCCTGGAGAATCACTTAATATTTGACGCACCTCTGCCAAATCAAAATCATTATGAAACTGCACATTTACAGCTTCCGAATGTCCACCAGCAGTAGGAATTCTAACCGCAGTTGCTGTTACAGAAAAAGAGTCATCACGTAAAATTTTCTTTGGTTCTTTTACCAATTTCATTTCCTCTTTTGTGTATCCATTTTCTAAGAAAACATCACAATGAGGCAATGCATTTCTACCAATTTTATGAGGATATGCCATTTCACCATCAATACCAGCTTCTTCATTATCTAGTTGCTGCACTGCTTTTACACCCGTGCCAGAAACAGATTGATAGGTAGAAATAACCACACGTTTCATTTTGTATTTAGTATGCAAAGGTGCCAAAGCCATTACCAACTGAATGGTAGAGCAATTCGGATTTGCAATAATTTTATCATCCTTTGTTAATACGTCTCCGTTAATTTCTGGAACCACCAATTTCTTTGTAGAATCCATTCTCCAAGCAGAAGAATTATCGATAACTGTAGTACCAATTTCAGCAAATTTTGGCGCCCATTCTAAAGAAGTATCTCCACCCGCAGAAAATAAAGCAATATCTGGGGTCATTTTTAAAGCCTCTTCTAAAGTTACAATGGTGTATTCTTTACCTTTGTATGCTAATTTTTTACCAGCAGATCTTGCAGATGCTACAGGAATTAATTCTGTTATTGGTAAATTACGTTCTTCTAAAACTTTTAACATTACTGTGCCAACCATTCCAGTTGCGCCAACTACAGCTACTTTCATCTTTTATAAATTTTGATACTGCAAAGATGCTAAAAAAAACGATGAATTAAATGACACAAAACGTTATAAATCAGCTAAAGTTTAAAATTGAATAAAGAATTTTTGTAATGTTTAAAATTAAACAACTTATAATTGAATTTGAATAAATCAACCTTTCATTTTTTTCTTTTTGAAGCTATTTCCAGCTTTCCGCACTCGCTTTTTTTGTCTAAAAAGCCAAAAAAGAGCTCGAACAAATGCTTCAATCTGGGCTAAATTTGTTTGTTAATGTCATTGAGAGGCACGAAGCAATCTCTCAATTAATTAGCAGCTTGTTTCGTCATTATTGCTCGTAATGACGGGTTTTAAGATAAAAATTGTAATTTTGTACTCGATTTAAGTTCTGATCTTAAAATCAATCAAAAATAAAGTTTAACCTAATTAGTATAGCATGCAACTGTACAATAAGTTAAGCGCACTAGAACGCGCTGCCCTAATAGATGAAGCCGGTAAAGACCGCATCACCATTTCTTTCTATCAATATTATAAGATAGAAAATCCTCAATTATTTAGAGACAAGTTATTCCTAGAATGGAACGCTTTAGACGTTTTGGGTAGAATTTATGTTTCTTTCGAAGGTATAAACGCCCAATTATCTGTTCCGTCAGAAAATTTCTATGCTTTAAAAGACCAATTAGATAGTATTTCTTTTTTAGAAGATATCCGTTTAAATGTTGCCGTAGAACACGATAATAAATCGTTTTTAAAACTCAAGGTAAAAGTGAGAAACAAAATTGTTGCCGATGGTTTAAATGACCAGACTTTTGATGTAACCAACAAAGGAGTGCATTTAAATGCCGAAGAATTTAATAAAATGTTGGCAAATCCAGACACGGTTTGTGTAGATATGCGTAACCATTACGAAAGTGAAATTGGTCATTTCGACGGAGCAGTAACTCCGGATGTAGATACGTTTAGAGATTCTTTAGATATTATAGAAGAAGATTTAAAAGACAATAAAGAAGACAAGAATTTGTTAATGTATTGTACTGGCGGAATTCGTTGTGAAAAAGCCTCTGCATATTACAAACACAAAGGCTTTAAAAACGTTTTTCAATTAGAAGGCGGCATTATAGAATACACACGTCAAGTAAAAGAAGAAGGCGTCGAGAATAAATTTATTGGGAAGAACTTTGTGTTCGATCACAGAAGGGCAGAAAGAATTACAGACGATGTAGTTTCTAATTGCCACCAATGTGGTAAAGCTTGTGATGAGCATACAAACTGTGCAAACGAAGCGTGTCATTTATTATTTATTCAATGTGATGATTGTTCAGAAGCGATGGAAAACACCTGTTCTACAGATTGCCAAGAAATAATTCAATTGACTTTTGAGGAGCAAAAAGAATTAAGAAAAGGTAAAGGAAACAGTAATAAAATCTTTAAAAAAGGACGAAGTGAAGTTTTGAAATTTAAGAAGTAACTTATTTATAAGTAAATATATAAAAGACCTCAATTTTGAGGTCTTTTTTTTGTCAAAAAAATCCCTTTTAGGTGTCAGCGAGATTTCATATATTTACTGATTAGACTTTGTCAAATCGCTTTTTTGTAGTGGCTTGATAATCAAATTATGAACCAAACAGTAGTTCGGTTTTCGGTATTCGTTTTTAGTAGAGATTGCTAAGCGCTAGTTACGGTTAACTAATTACTAAATAATATATAAATCACATGGCATGTGGAAATTGTGGTACAACAGAAGATGGCGTACCAAAAGGTTGTAAAAGTAATGGTAATTGTGGGTCAGGAACCTGTGGAAGTGGTAGTAATAAACTAGCCGTTTTCGACTGGTTATCTAACATGACGTTACCAAGCGGACAAGAAAGATTCAATATTTTTGAAGTCCGATTTAAAAACGGAAGAAAACATTTTTATAAAAACCCAGATAACTTACCCATAACAATGGGAGATATTGTTGCTGTAGAAGGATCTCCAGGACATGATATTGGTACGGTTTCTTTGGCAGGAGAATTGGTGAAAGTGCAAATGAAAAAGCACAAAATTACCGAAGATCATGAAGACGTAAAGAAAATTTACAGAATAGCATCTCAAAGAGATATTGATATCTGGCAACAAGCGAGAGGGAAAGAAGAAGAAACTCAAAAAAAAGGAAGAGAAATTTTAGGTCGTTTAGGGTTGCAAATGAAACTTTCTGATGTAGAATATCAAGGAGATGGTAATAAGGCAACTTTTTACTATACAGCAGAAACAAGAGTAGATTTTAGACAATTAATTAGAGATCTAGCGAGTGCATTTTCTATTCGTGTAGAAATGAAGCAAGTAGGCGCAAGGCAAGAAGCTGCGCGTTTAGGAGGTATTGGTTCTTGCGGTAGAGAACTGTGTTGTTCTACTTGGTTAACAGATTTTAGAAAAGTAACCACATCTGCAGCTCGTTACCAGCAATTATCTTTAAACCCTTTAAAGTTAGCAGGACAATGTGGTAAACTTAAATGTTGTTTAAATTTTGAATTAGACACGTATTTAGATGCTTTAAAATCGTTTCCGAAGCAAGATTTAGTTTTAAAAACTGAAAAAGGAGAAGCTGTTTTTGTAAAGATGGATATTTTTAAAAATCATCTTTGGTATACCTATAAAGAAGAACGTTTTAAGTGGTTTCGTTTAACATTAGAGCAAGTTTTAGAAATCATAGAACTGAATAAAAATAATGAAAAATCTGCTACGTTAGAAGAGTATGAGGCAGATGTAGAAATTGCTGTAAAAGTAGATTTTGAAGACGCAGTTGGGCAAGATAGTTTAACTCGTTTTGACTTACCAAAAACAAGCAAACGAAAAAATAATAGAAATAAGAATAAGAAAAAACCTGTTGGAGCAGTTGCAAATAATACGCAACAAAAACCAAATGCAAGAAAAAAACCACAGGCAAAGCCACAAAACAAAACGCAACAACAAAACAAACCTCAGCAGCAGAATAAGCCGCAGTCTCAAAACAAGCCAAAATCTAGGCCGAAACCAAGACCAAACCCAAATGCAAACGCAAAACCAGCCTCAAAAGCGAAGCCAGATACAGTTTCGAAGCCTAATGTAAAAGAAAATACAGACACAAATAAGCCTAAAGGCGAGGTAAAAAAACCGAATAAACCAAGAAAGAACAACAATAGAAATCGTACAAACAACACTCCTAAAAATGGAAGCGATTCAGAAAAATAAATTTTTAGCGTTTGTACTAGTTTCAATTTTAATGATTGCATGCAATGATATTTCAGAATTTAATCAATACAAAACATTAGAAAATAGTTCTTGGAGTTCTGGAGAAAAAATAACTTTTAATTTTGAAGTAAAAGATACTATTTCTCCTAAAAACTTGTTTGTAAACATAAGAAACAATACAAAGTATGAATATAGTAACCTGTATGTTATTACGGAATTAAAATTCCCGAATAATGGCGTGGTCATAGATACATTACAGTATGAAATGACAGACGTATCAGGCAAATTCTTAGGAGATGGTTTTTCTGGAGTAAAGGAAAATAAATTATTTTATAAAGAACGTAAAGTTTTTCCTTTTGCAGGGAATTATACATTAACTATAAGACAAGCAATGAGAAAAAATGGAGAAATTAATACTATTGAAAACCTGCAAGGAATTAAGGATGTTGGTTTTAGCATCGAAAAAATAAATTAGATTTTCGTTTTCACGGGAAAGACAAATTAATGAAATCTCAATGTTATTGAGCAATAGTTTTTATTATGACAAAGAAAGAAACAACAAGTTTTAAAAAATATTTAAAGTGGTTTTGGGGAATTGTTTTAGGAGGTTTTACCTTCATTTTAGTATTATTTTTATATACAGCTTGGGATCCTTTTGATGCGTTGCCCTCATTTGAGGAATTAGAAAATCCGCAAACAAATTTAGCAACAGAAGTTATTTCTATAGATGGTAAAACAATTGGTAAGTATGCAACAGAAAACAGAACACCTATAAAATTTAAAGAGTTGCCAACCAATTTGGTAAATGCTTTAGTGGCTACGGAAGATGAACGTTTTTATGAGCATTCTGGTATCGATTTTAAAGGAACCGCAAGAGCAATTTTAAAACCAGGAAGTGGTGGTGCGAGTACAATTACGCAGCAGTTAGCTAAAATGTTGTTTACAGGAAGAGCATCTAGAAATATAGTTAAAAGAGTGCTGCAAAAAGCTAAAGAATGGGTGGTTGCTACGAAATTAGAGAGACAGTATACCAAGGATGAAATTATTGCCATGTATTTGAATAAATACGATTTTTTAAATCAGGCAGTAGGAATTAGATCTGCAGCAAGAATTTATTTTGGAAAAGAACCGAAAGAATTAGATTTAAGTGAATCTGCAATGTTGGTAGGAATGTTAAAAAACTCTTCCTATTTTAATCCTTTAAGAAGAGAAGAAAAGGTAAAACAGCGTAGAAATGTGGTGTTAAAACAAATGACACGTAGCGAGTATATTACAAAAATTGAAAAAGACTCTCTTCAAAAATTAGATTTAGGATTAGATATTCATAAAGAAAGTCACAAAGATGGTGCTGCAACTTATTTTAGAGGTCATTTACAGAAGATAATGCGCACATGGGTTCAAGAGAATCCAAAACCAAACGGAGAACAATATAATATTTTCGAAGATGGTTTAAAAATCTATGTAACGCTAGATTCTAGAATGCAACAATATGCAGAAGAAGCGATAGATGAACACATGTCTAATTTACAAGAATTCTTTTTTAAAGAACTAAAAAAGAATAAAACGGCCCCTTTTTACGACATTGATAAGAGCCAGATTTCAGGAATTATAAACAGAGCGAAAAAAAATTCTGACAGATATAAACGTCTAGAAAATGTAGGGAAATCATCAAAATATATAGAAGAAGTTTTTAAGAAAAAGACAGCAATGAAAGTGTTTTCTTACAAAGGAGATTTAGATACCATTATGTCTCCGAATGATTCTATAAAATATTATAAATACTTTTTACGTTCTGGTTTGTTATCAATAGAACCACAAACTGGGCACATAAAAGCGTGGGTTGGTGGTGTAGATTATGAACATTTTAAGTTTGATGCAGTAGAGCAACAAAAAAGACAAGTGGGCTCTACCTTTAAACCATTTGTATATGCAACTGCAATTAATCAATTAAAATTATCTCCATGTGATCAGTTTCCGAATATTCCTTATACAATTCCCAAAGGGAAATACGGAATTCCAGAAGCTTGGACTCCAGAAAACTCGAGTCCAATATACGGTGAAATGTTAACTTTAAAACAAGGTTTGGCAGGTTCTGTAAACACCATGTCGGCAAGATTAATAGATATGGTTTCGCCAGAAAATGTAGTTCGTTTAGCAAAATCTGCGGGTATAGAAAGCGATATTCCAGCAAACCCATCAATTGCTTTAGGAGCCGTAGAATTATCATTATTAGAAATGGTAAGTGCATACTCTACTTTTGCAAATAGAGGTTTGCGCGTAAGTCCAATGATTATTACTAGAATTGAAGATAAAAACGGAACGGTTTTAGAAGAATTTGCACCAAAAACGCAAGAGGTTTTAAGTGAAGAATCTGCGTACGTAGTTTTAAATTTACTAGAAGGCGTTACACAATCTGGTTCTGGTGCAAGGTTACGTTCTAATTGGACTTCTTACCCTAAGATAGTAACGGGTTTTCCATATAAATTGACCAATGCAATTGCTGGTAAAACAGGGACAACTCAAAATCAATCAGATGGTTGGTTTATGGGAATTGTACCAAACCTAGCAACCGGAGTTTGGGCTGGTGGAGAAGATAGAGCTACGCATTTCCCTGGAATTAGTTTTGGGCAAGGAGCAACAATGGCGTTGCCTTCTTGGGCATTATTTATGCAGAAATGTTATGCAGATAAAGATTTAAACATAAGTAAGGAAGCGTTTGAAAAGCCAGAAAATTTATCAATAAACATTAATTGCGATGAGGAGGTTGATAAAAAAGGCAAAGATATTAAAGAAATAATACCAGAAGAAGATACAGATTTCTAGTTCTGAATTTGTTTTAGAATCTCATAAAAATTAATTCGTATGATTAATAAAAAAGTAAATAACGTACAAGAAGCTTTAGAAGGCGTAAAAAGTAAAATGACCTTTATGTTAGGTGGTTTTGGTTTGTGCGGAATTCCAGAAAATGCAATTTCAGAATTGGTAAAATTAGACGTTAGAGAGGTAACTTGTATTTCTAATAATGCTGGTGTAGATGATTTCGGATTGGGATTATTGCTTCAAAATAAGCAAATTAAAAAAATGATTTCTTCTTATGTGGGTGAGAACGATGAATTTGAAAGACAAATGTTGTCTGGAGAGTTAGAAGTAGAATTAACACCACAAGGAACGTTAGCAGAAAAATGTAGAGCTGCACAGGCGGGTTTTCCTGCTTTTTACACACCTGCAGGGTATGGTACGGAAGTAGCTGAAGGAAAAGAAACAAGAGAATTTGATGGTAAAATGTTTGTTTTAGAGCCTGCATTTAAAGCAGATTTTGCTTTTGTAAAAGCGTGGAAAGGGGATGCTGCAGGGAATTTAGTTTTCAAAGGAACCTCAAGAAACTTTAATCCGAATATGTGTGGCGCAGCAACAATTACAGTTGCAGAGGTAGAGGAAATGGTAGAAGTGGGTGAGTTAGACCCTAATAACGTTCACATTCCAGGAATCTTTGTACAAAGAATTTTTCAAGGAAAAAATTATGAAAAAAGAATTGAACAACGAACAATAAGACAAAGAGACTAATTATGGCTTTAGATAAAATAGGAATTGCAAAACGAATAGCACAAGAAGTTCAAGACGGATTTTACGTGAACCTAGGAATTGGAATTCCTACGTTGGTTGCCAACTATGTAAGAGATAATATCGAAGTTGAGTTTCAGTCTGAAAACGGTGTTTTAGGCATGGGACCTTTTCCTTTTGATGGCGAAGAAGATGCCGATATTATAAATGCAGGAAAGCAAACCATTACAACCATGCCAGGAGCAAGTTTTTTTGATTCGTCCATGAGTTTTGCGATGATTCGTGGTAAACACGTAGATTTAACTATTCTTGGAGCAATGGAAGTTTCTGAAAACGGAGATATTGCCAATTGGAAAATTCCCGGGAAAATGGTGAAAGGAATGGGCGGCGCAATGGATTTAGTTGCCTCTGCAGAAAATATTATCGTGGCAATGATGCATTCTAATAAACGTGGTGAATCTAAAATATTAAAAAAATGTTCTTTGCCTTTAACAGGTGTTGGTTGTGTTACAAAAGTGGTTACAAACTTGGCGTTTTTAGAAGTTAAAGACAATGCTTTTCATTTATTAGAAAGAGCTCCTGGGGTTTCTGTTGAAGAAATTAGACAAGCAACGGAAGGAACCTTGGTTGTAAATGGAGAGATTCCTGAAATGAGTATTTAGATTGAAAAAATTAAAACCATTTATTCCTTTTTTATTTCCAGTTTTAGTTGTCCTTTTTGGGTTGATTATTTATAAGGTTTTGGGATATGAACCCAATGTATACACCATTATTATAAACATTGGTTCGGCTTTTATTTTATCACCAAGAATAAAAAAGATTCCTAAAGAAAACGGAACCGAAGAGCAGTTAAGTTGGCTTTTTTATAAAAAGATATTGAAGTAATATGAAGTTATTTAAAAAGATATTTTGGTTGATAAATCCGATATTAATTGTTGTTTTTATGTTGACAATGGACAAGGTTTTTAACATTCAAGAAATTTGGATGAATAGCATTATTTCTGTGCTTCTTGCCTTTATTTTATCACCCAGAAAAAAGATAATCCAAACTCAAAATGGAAAAATAAAACAAATTACTTGGTTGTTTTTAAAGCAACCAGTACTTATAAATAAATAAAATACAAGAGTATTTTTTTCTAAGGAAAGAAATAAAAAGAAGCCTTTATGAAAATAATATCTTACAACGTAAACGGAATTAGAGCAGCCCTAAAAAAGGGGTTTATAGAATGGTTAGAAGCGGCAAAACCAGATGTAATTTGTATTCAAGAAACAAAGGCGCACAAAGAACAATTAGATCTATCTGAGTTTGAAAATGCAGGTTATAAATACCACTATTGGTTTTCTGCTAATAAAAAAGGGTATTCTTCTGTGGCTATTCTTTGTAGAGAAAAACCAAATCATGTTGAGTATGGAACCGGAATTGAAACCATGGATTTTGAAGGAAGAAATCTTCGTGTAGATTTTGATGATGTTTCTGTGATGAGTTTGTATTTACCTTCTGGAACAAATTCTGAAAGGTTAGATTTTAAGTTCACTTTTATGGATGAATTTCAAGAATACATCAATAATCTAAAACAAGAAATTCCGAATTTAGTTATTTGCGGAGATTATAATATTTGTCATGAAGCGATAGATATTCACAACCCCAAAATGAAAGGTGTTTCTGGTTTCTTACCAGAAGAAAGAACTTGGATAGGAAATTTTATGAATAACGGATTTATAGATAGTTTTCGTTATTTAAACCAAGACAAACAAGAGTATTCTTGGTGGAGTTATAGAGCAAATTCTAGAGCCAATAATAAAGGGTGGCGTTTAGATTACGCCATGGTTTCTGCGCCATTAAAAGATAACATTTCTAGAGCTTATATTTTACCAGAAGCAAAACACTCCGATCATTGCCCAATTGCTGTAGAATTAGACCTTTAAAATAAATAAAAGCTATCACATAAAAATATAGTCTGTATTTCTATGTGGTAGAAAAATTATAGAGTTCTCGAGAGGTTTTATTAGACTTCGACTGCACTCCATCAGACAAATGTTTTATGAAAAAAATCCTCCTATTATTCCTTTTTACTACAAGTGTTTTTGCGCAAACGCCAAAAGAGACAATTCCTAAAAAAATAACACAAGCAGATTTATTTTCTGATTATGATATTGTGTTGATCGATAGCTTGTTAATGGATACAAAATACAAGTCTCCGTTATATGAAACACCAACCTATATTATAAAAGATGCAGAAACAAAAGATGTTTCTAATGTGGCATTATCTACAGAGGTTTTAAAAGAAAGATTGCAAAATATCAATTCAAAAACTCCTTTTCATATTGCATACAACCCTGCATTAGAAAAAGTAATAAAATCTTATTTAAAATATAGAAAAAGGTACTATCCAGCTTTAATGGCAAAGGCAGTATATTATTTTCCAATGTTCGAGAAATACCTAGATCAATATGACATTCCGCTAGAAATGAAATATTTAGCAATTGTAGAATCTGCTTTAGATCCTACGGCAAAATCTAGAGTTGGCGCAACAGGTTTGTGGCAATTTATGTACCCAACAGGTGTGCAGTACAATTTAAAGGTAAGTTCTTATGTAGATGAGCGTCAGGATCCTGTAAAAGCAACAATTGCTGCATGTAAATATTTATCTGATTTATATAACATCTTTGGAGATTGGGATTTGGCATTGGCAGCCTACAATTCTGGTCCGGGTAATGTTGTGAAAGCCATAAAACGTTCTGGCGGTTACAGAAATTATTGGAATATTCGTCCGTTTTTACCACAAGAAACAGCAAGTTATGTACCCGCATTTTACGCAACGATGTATCTGTTTGAATATCAAAAAGAGCACGATTTAATTGCAGATGCACCACAAATACGTTATTTCGAAACAGATACCATTCACGTTAAAAAGACTATTAATTTCGATCATGTTTCAGAAACTACAGGAATAAGTTTAGAATTAATTCAGTTCTTAAACCCGTCTTTCAAGTTAGATATTATTCCTTTTGTTGAAGGGAAAAATTATGTAATTACGTTACCAAGAAAAAATTCTTTCAACTTTATCGAAAACGAAGCTGCTATTTATATGTTAGCAGAAGCAGATGCTTCTAAAAGAGAAAAACCTTTGCCAAAGTATTTTGAAATGGATAAGCGTATTCGTTACAAAGTAAGAAGTGGCGATTTTTTAGGGAAAATTGCGAATAAATTCGGCGTAAGAGTTAGCGATATAAAACGTTGGAACCGAATGAAAACAAGTCGATTAAAAATAGGACAACGTTTAAGTATTTACCCTAAAAAGATGGCAATTACTAAATCTTCGGTAAAAGTTTCATCAACAAAAAATAAAGTAAAAACTACTCAAAAAGGAGCGTTTGAAACCTATACAGTAAGAAAAGGAGATTCTCTTTGGATGATCTCTAAAAAGTTTGAGAATGTTTCTATTGATGAAATTAAAAAGTGGAACAATATTTGGAGTGTTAAAAGTATAAAACCAGGAACCAAACTTAAAATCTATAAAAGCTAATTATGAAAAAAATATTTTCGATATGTATTGTCGCAATTTTGCTTACCTCTTGTGTAGGAACAGATAAATTTGTGCTAAGAAATTCTCTTGGTAAAATTAATAAAGTGATGGTGGTTACCAAAGTGAGTGACTGGAATGGAGATTTAGGAACGTCAATTAGAAATTCTTTTGGCGAAATTATGGTTGGTTTACCACAACCAGAACCCATATTATCGGTTTCACAAATTGCGCCAAATGCTTTTGGAAGCATGATGAAAGTCTCTAGAAACGTTCTAATTATTGGAGAAGGAAAGAAAGAAGCTTTTTATATTAAGAAAAATGTCTACGCACAGCCACAAACTATTATTTACGTGTATGGTACAGACGATGCAAGTGTTATGAAAGTATTCAATAAACACAAAAAAGAAATTATAGCGGCTTATATTTCTTCGGATGTCTTAATGACTCAGAATATTTTTAAGGAAAATAAGTTAGACGAATCTCAGTTTAAAACGACACAAAATTTAGGGATTTCTTTTACTGCACCAAAAAATTTTAAAACAGTAGATGATACAGGAGATTTTTTATGGTTAAGACAACATTTAACAAGCGGAATTGCAAAAACAGGGAGTAATAACATCTTAGTATATTCGGTTCCTTTAGAAGATGAAGCTAGCGTTTCTGAAAACATTGTAGCTGTTAGAAATAGCATTGGAGAAAAATACATTCCTGGTACAGACCCAGAAACCATGCACATGATTACAGAAGAAGCGTACACACCTTTTACTTCTGAAATGACTCTAGATGGTAAAAAGACGTATGAAACAAGAGGGAAATGGGAAGTGAAAAATGATTTTATGGCAGGCCCATTTGTAAACTATTCTGTAGTTGATAAACAGCACAATAGAATTGTAGTTTTTGAAGGTTTTACCTATGCACCCTCAGTAAATAAGAGAGCATTCTTGTTTGAGTTAGAGGCTATCGCAAAATCGATGAAGATTAAATAAATTCATCTTTTAATGATATCATTAAAAGCGCCTAAAAGATATTCTTTTAGGCGCTTTTCTTTTTTAATATTTACTGTTCCGTCAAAATAAACTTTATAGTACTCTTTATTGCAGCAATATTATGCTTCAATAGTTAATACCCTATTTTTTCTCTAACTCTTTTTATAACGGCATTTGCAGTAACTTTTGCTTTCTCCGCACCAATATTCAGCGCTTCGTCAATTTCATGTTTGTTTTCCATAAAATGATGGTAACGTTCTCTAACAGTAGCAAATTTCTCTAAAATTAGCTCATATAAAGCTTGTTTTGCATGCCCATAACCATAATTTCCACCTTCGTAATTTGCTCTCATTTCTAAAATTTGAGCTTCTGAAGCTAATAAATGATACAACGCAAAAATATTATCTGTATCTGGGTTTTTTGGATCTTCTAGAGCCAAACTATCGGTTTTAATTCCCATAATTTGTTTGCGTAATTTTTTATCAGTAAGAAAAATATTGATGGTATTTTCTCTCGATTTACTCATTTTTTCACCATCCGTTCCTGGAACTAATTTTGTACCCTTTTGTATCTCTGCTTTGGGTGCCACCAACGTTTCACCAACAATATTGTTAAATCTATTGGCAACGTCACGTGTCATTTCTAAATGCTGTAATTGATCTTTTCCTACAGGAACAATTTCTGCATCGTACAATAAAATATCTGCCGCCATTAACATTGGGTACGTAAATAAGCCAGCGTTTACGTCTCCTAACCTGTCTGATTTGTCTTTAAAACCATGTGCTAATGTTAATCTTTGGTACGGAAAAAAACAACTCAAATACCAAGTTAATTCTGCTGTCTGAGGGATATCACTCTGTCTGTAAAAAACAGTTCTATTAATATCTAAACCACAAGCAAGCCAAGTAGCTGCAACACTATATGTGTTTTCTCTTAATAATTTACCATCTTTAATTTGTGTTAAAGAATGCATGTCTGCAATAAATATAAAAGACTCGTTTTCTGGTTTGTTAGCCATTTCTATTGCAGGTAAAATAGCTCCTAATAAATTACCTAAATGTGGGGTTCCTGTACTTTGTACACCTGTTAAAATTCTTGACATTAATTTTTGTTTTTACTGCTTTTATGAACCTTAAAAAATATGACTTATTAAGATTTATAAATTTTTTAGAGGACAAAAATAAGGTTTTGATTAGTAAAATCAATAAACAAAAAGAAATTAGTATTTTTGGTCTTTATGAAATTTCTAAAAATATTTTTAATACTGGTTTGGCGACTCTGGTTCTACATTTTAATGTTTGCGTCTATTTTATTGCTATTCCCTTTTTTATTAATTTTTTCTATCAAAGAAGCCCATTATCATATATTCTGGAAGTTCGCAAGATTGCTGTCTAAAATATTAATTTACGGAATGGGTTTTCGAATAGATTTTAAGTCTGAAGAAAGCATAGAACAAGATAAGAGTTATATGTTTTGCCCAAATCATGCTTCTTTATTAGATCCTTTTTTATTGATCGCTATTAGTAAAAATCCAATTGTGTTTGTAGGTAAAAAAGAACTTGCTAAAATACCTGTATTTGGCTTTCTTTATAAAAGAACCGTTATTATGGTAGACAGAAGTAGTTTAGAAAGTAGAAAACGTGTTTTTAAAATGGCGAAAAAGCGTTTGCAAAACGGAGTAAGTATGGCAATTTTTCCTGAAGGATTAGTGCCGTCTGAAGACATTATTTTGGCACCATTTAAAAAAGGAGCGTTTAGTTTGGCTATAGAGTTTGAAATACCAATTGTACCACAAGTTTACTATGATTGTAAACGTTTTTTTTCGTGGGACCCTTTTAAAGGTAGACCAGGTATTCTAAGAGTGCACCAATACGATTTTATAGAAACAAAAGGAATGTCTGTAGCAAAAGATATGGATGCCCTAAAGTATAAAACTTTTAACCTTCTTTACAGTGATCTAGAAAAAGACACCAAATACATGAAAGACACAAATAGAAAAAAATGAGTGAAAAACTAAACCATGCATATTCAACATCAGAAGAAAATTTAAACATTTGGTCTCACGCTTTCGGTTTGTTCCTAAGTATAATTGCCTTTCCTTTTTTAGTACTAAAAGCATTTAATTATACTGGTTTTTGGAAACCTGCAAGTTTTATTATTTACGGCTTTAGTTTAATTGTTCTTTATGCAGCTTCAACTTTTTACCATGCAGCCAAAGAACCTAAAAAAAGAAGAAAATTAAACATTTTAGATCATGCTGCAATTTATGTACTAATTGCAGGTAGTTACACGCCACTTTGCTTGGTTGGTTTAAATTCTAGTTTAGGAATTTATATGGCTATTTTTGTGTGGCTTTTTGGGTTAATTGGCATTGTTTTAAAATTATTTTTTACAGGAAGGTTTGATAAAATCTCTACCGCAATGTATTTATTAATGGGTTGGCAAGTTGTCTTTTTTATCACCCCTTTAATAGAAAGTTTATCTTCCTTTAGTTTAAATTTTTTATTTATTGGAGGTGTGTTTTATAGCATAGGTGCCATTCTTTATATGATAAAAAAGTTGCCTTACAATCATGCCATATTTCACCTTTTTGTTCTTTTAGGTAGTTTTAGTCACTTTTTGACGATATATTATATATTGTAAATATTTATTTTTATTATGATATTAATAGTTTAATAACTATTTTAATAGAGGATACTTGTTAGTTTGAGAAAAATTAACAAAATACTTTTAAAAAGTTATGTTAATTTTGTTGTTGTAAGAAATAATAGCTATTTTTGTGTTAATCAGTAACTTAGCTTTTGGTAAGTTATTGGGCATTTTATAAATTTATTTAGGGGTAGATTTATTAAATTTCCTCGAACATTGTTCGAGGTTTTTTATGTCCAACTTTTAAAAGGAAATTTGCTAACACTAGAGTTATAATATTTAGATTCTCCAGTGACTTCTTTGGCTAACCAGATTGGTCTTTCGAAGTTTTCCTTTTCAGAATTTAACTCAATTTCAGCAACAATTAAACCTAAGTTATCTCCTAAAAATTCGTCAACTTCAAAAGTGTGTTTTCCTTTTTTTACTAAGTATCGATACTTTTCAATTAAACCAGGTTCACATAAAAGCATAAGTTCTTCAGCTTCAAAAATAGGAATCTCTTTTTCCCATTCAAACCTGCTGGTGCCTTCTGTGTTCGATTTTCCTTTTATTGTAATGTAGGCAGTTTCATCAGAAATTCTAATCCGTACCGTTCTATTTTTATCAGCATTTAAATACCCTTGTTTTAAATAGTTCTTTTTAAAACTCTCTTTTTTAAATGCTACGCTTTTTACTAAAAACTTTCTTTCTATTTCTATACCCATAAAATCCTATTCAATTTTGTACTAATGTATTATGTTTTAGCGTTATTGTAACAATAAATAAATATCTTTGAATTATAAATTACTTTAATGAAAAAACTCTTTTCTTTTTATTTACTAATTTCTTCTCTAGCAATATTTTCGCAAACAGATTATAGTGCTTCTTGGGAAGATTTTTACTCTTATAATAATGTAAAAGATTTTACAAAGGTAGCAACTATAATTTATGCTTTAACCGATAATGCTGTTTTTACGTATGATGTAAAAAGTAAGGAAATAAACAAACTTTCTTCTGTACAAGGTTTGTCTGGTGAGCCAACAACAGCGATACATTATAATAAAGAATTTAAAAGGCTTGTAATTGGGTACGAGAATGGTTTGGTAGAGGTTGTAGATGAAAACGGAAGGATTACGATTTCATCTGACATTGTTAACTTTAATCAATCTGGAGAGAAGAGTATCAACCATATATCTGAATTTAACAACAAACTTTATTTAGCTACCCCTTTTGCAGTGGTGGTTTATGATATAGAAAAGTTAGAATTTGGCGACACGTATTTTATAGGAAACAATTCAGCATCCATAAAAATAAATGAAACAATTATTGCAAATGATACCATTTATGCTGCTACAGAAACGGGTATTTTTAAAGCAGATATTTCAAATAACTTATTAATAGATTTCAATAACTGGGAACAATTATTTGCAGGTAGAAATTTTAAAGGAATTGCTTTTTTAAATAGTTTATATGTGATAGAAAACTCTAGATTATTTGCATTTGACGGAACGTTTTTAACAGAAATAGAAAGTTTTTCTGAAGAAATAAAAGCCATAAAGTCCTCAACATCACATTTAAGTATTTCTCTAAATGACAAAGCGATTATATTAGATTCTTTAATGGTTGAAAAGGGGCAATTTATCCCCAACACGTCTTATGATTACTCGTTAAATAATGCTTTTTTTGAAAATAATACGGTTTATTTAGCAACCAAAGAATTCGGTATTTTAACAACAACAACAATTTCTCAACCTTCAACTTATTTAGAAATACATCCAGAAGGTCCTTTGTCTAATGATGTTTTTTCGATAGCAGCGCATAATAGTAATTTATGGGTGGTTTATGGCGGTTATAATGCTGTTTTTGGCCCTTCTTTTAATCGGAAAGGGTTTAGTCATTATAATGGAGAAAACTGGATCAACACAAAGTTTAATATAGATAAACCATATACAGATTTAAGTCACATCACTATAGATACAAATGAAGAAAATAAAGTATATATTAGTTCTTTGGGAGATACAAGAAATGTGAGTTCTGTTGCAACTGGTGGAATCTTAGTTGTTGAAAACAATGAAATTAAAACTTTTTACAACCAGTTAAACAGCGCTTTAGAAGATATCGAAGAATTAGATCTAAACCGGGTTACCATTAGAGTAGTTGGTTCTGCTATAGATAGCCAAGGGAATTTATGGGTAACAAATATAGGAGTGCCTAATGAATTGAAAAAACTTTCTGTAAATGGGCAATGGTCTGAGTTTGATATGAGTTCTGTTAAAACCAATCCCGCATTTGGTTTAAGTGAAATGGCTATAGACAGAAATAATAGTATTTGGTATGGTTCTAGAAATAACGGAGTTTTTGTTTTTAATGAAAACGGAAATCGAAAAAAAGCATTAATTGCAACTCCTAATTTAGGAAATCTACCAGATGCAAACGTGAACACCGTTGCTGTAGATAGAAGTAACAGAATTTGGTTAGGAACAAAATCTGGTTTGGTGGTTTATAACAATGCGTCTGGTGTTTTTGAAGAAACAGTTTCTAATGCAAATCCTATTATAATATTAGATGATGGTATTGCTAAGAAATTGGCAGGAGACCAAGCTGTAAATTCTATTTTTGTAGATGGCGCAGATAATAAATGGATTGGTACAGATAGTGGAGGTGTTATATATACCAATCCAAGCGGTCAAAAAACAATTGCAAATTTTAGCAAACAAAACTCACCCTTACCTTCTAACAGAATTTTAAAGATTAGAGTAGATAATACTACAAGTAAAGTATATTTTGCAACAGATAAAGGTATTGTGGCATATAATAGCAATGTTGCTCCTTTTGGTGACGTTTTAGGAGAAGTCTACGCATACCCAAACCCTGCTTTAAAAAATCACCAAACAATTACTATAGATGGTAGAAATGGCACCCATTTACCTAAAGGGACAAATGTAAAAATTTTAGACGTTGCAGGGAATTTAGTCTATGAAACTAATGTTGTAGAAGGGCAAGAAATACAGGGAGGAAAAGTAGTTTGGAACAAGAAAAACTTAGCAGGTAATACAGTAGCGTCTGGGGTCTATATTGTTTTACTTTCTAATGATGATGCCTCTGAAACTTCAGTTACTAAAATAGCGATTGTTAATTAAATGGCTGTTATAACTACCAAAGCAATTGTACTAAGTAGCTTAAAGTACAGCGATACCAGTTTAATAGTAAAGTGCTATACCGAGCAAGAAGGTATCAAGTCTTACATTATAAAAGGGATTTTAAAAGCTAAAAAAGGCGGAATTAAAATAGCTTATTTTCAACCCTTAACGCAACTAACCTTGGTTGCAAATCATAGTTCTAAGAGTTCTCTTCATACTTTAAAGGAAGTTCAAATTTTAAATCCGTACCAAACAATTTACAGAGATATTGTAAAACAATCTGTAGTTTTATTTCTTTCTGAAGTTCTTTCTAACAGTATTCAAGAAGAAGAAAAGAATGTAGATTTTTATAATTATTTAGAAGCGAGTTTAACGTGGTTAGATGTTCATGATAAGATCGCTAATTTTCATTTACTCTTTCTATTGAACGCTTCTCGTTTCTTAGGATTTTATCCGGATACAACAGAAACCGCCGTTTTTGGCTTCGATTTATTGAACGGAAATTTTTCGGAATCTAGAACGAATAAAGATATAATTTCCGGTAACGAATTTTATCAATTTAAAAAGCTATTGGGCATAACTTTTGATGGTATAGAAGATGTGTCTTTTAGTAAAAATGAAAGGCAGTTGGTGTTACAGATTATAATTAGATATTTTGAATTACATTTGGACGGTTTTAGAAAACCAAAATCGTTACAAATTTTAGAAACAGTTTTTAATTGATGAAGAATTTATTTTTTACAGTCATTTTTTTAATTAGTAGTTTTACTTTTTCACAAAAAATTAAGGTTTTAGACCACCAAACGGGCAAAATCATTAAAAATGTAAGTGTTTTTAACGATAAACATACCATTAATATTACTACAAACAATAACGGTGTTACAGATATTTCTGATTTTTCAAAGAATGAATTTGTAGTTTTTTCACACCTTTCTTATGCTGTTTTAAGAATGAGAAAATCGGTTGTAAAATCTAAAAACTATATTATTTATTTAACAAAAGAATCTGAGCAATTAGATGAGGTAGTAATTTCTTTATTTAAAACAGATGAAAAAACAAATAGAATTGCAGAACAAATTGCGGTCTTAAACGCGAAAGATATTCAGAAAGTTTCTGCACAAACTTCTGCAGATTTATTAGCAACAATTCCTGGTATAAAAGTGCAAAAATCTCAATTTGGTGGGGGAAGTCCTGTAATTCGTGGTATGGAATCTAACCGTGTTTTATTGGTGGTAGATGGGGTTCGAATGAACAATGCTATTTATAGAAAAGGACATTTACAAAGTTCAATAACAGTAACACCAAATATGTTAGATAAAACAGAAGTTGTCTTCGGACCTTCTTCTGTAGTTTATGGTTCAGATGCTTTGGGTGGTGTAATTCATTATTACACAAAAACACCAAAATTATCCGAAGAAAAAGAAGTGAAGAGTCAGTTATTTTCTAGATTTTCAACAATAAACCATGAAATTACAACCAATGTTACCGCAGAAATTAGAAGAAAGAAATGGGCTTCTTTAACAAGCGTTTCTTATAGTGATTTTGGCGATTTAAAAGCAGGTAAAAACCGTTCTCATGGTTTTGATGATTGGGGTAAAGTGTTTTTCTACTCAGAAAATACCAATGGGAATTACAAAGAGAATCCTACTGTAAACTCAGATCCTAATTTGCAAAGAAATACAGGATATAATCAGACGGATGTTTTACAAAAGTTCTTTGTACCATTATCTAAAAACACAGATTTAAAGATAAATCTTCAATACTCTACATCATCTGACATACCAAGATTTGATAGGTTAGCAGAATTAAAAAACGGGCAATTAAAATTTGCAGAATGGTTTTATGGTCCACAAGAAAGATTTTTAGCATCTACGCAGATAGTGCTAAACCCTAATAAAAATTGGATAGAAAACGGAGTTATAACCGCAGCATATCAAAATTTAAAAGAAAGCAGAATTCAGCGTAAATTTGGAAGTTTAGATAGGTCTTACAGAGAAGAAACAGTAGACGTTTTTAGTTTGAACGGAGATTTTTCTGTATCGTTAACAGAAGATAAAAAAAGAACACTTTCTTATGGTTTTGAATTTGCTTATAACGATGTAAAATCGAATGCTATTGGTAAAGAATTAAATATTGTAAACGGAGAAATAGACGGTTTTTCTAACACCTTTAATGTACAGTCTCGTTACCCAGATGGCGGTAGTACTTATTTAAGTTCTGCAGCTTATGTAGATTATAGACAAGATATTAATAGTAAATCTACTTTAAACTCGGGTATTCGTTTTACAAATACCCATTTAAATGCAACATGGATAGATCAAACATTTATCCAACTAGCAGAAACAGATATTAAGGCAAATCATTCGGCTGTAACGGCAACTTTAGGGTATGTTTATAAGCCGAATAAAAATTGGCAATTAAACAGTGTTGTGTCCTCTGGTTTTCGTTCTCCGAATATAGATGATGTTGGTAGAGTTCGAGAAAAATCGGGCAATGTTACCGTACCAAATATACATGTTACGCCAGAATTTGCTTACAATGCAGAAATAGGAGTTCAGAAATATTTTAATGATAAGAAATTTCGTTTTGGTGCAAATGTGTATTACACTTTATTAGATAATTATATTCAAAGAGACTTTGTGTATAACACAGATGGAAGTATACAACAAGTTGAATTTGATGGTGAATTTGGCAACGCAGTTTCAAACCAGAACAAAGAAAGAGCTTATATTACTGGTTTTACAGCCAATTATTTAGGTAAAATTTCTAATGCTTGGAAAACGTCTGGTTTTATAACGTATACAAAAGGAAGAACTTATGATACCAAGGAACCAATGTCTTCTATTCCGCCTTTATTTGGGCAGTTTGAAGTGAATTATAGCATTGATAAAATGGAGTTAGGAGCAGCCATTCGTTTTAATGCTAAGAAAGAGATTAAAGATTTTAATATTACAGAAGGAATCGATAACCACGATTTAACTCCAATTGTTAATGCCAATGCAACCGAGGAAGTAGCCATGTATTTTGGTACACCAAGTTGGGTTACTTTAGGGGTAAACGGAAGATATGTAGTTAGTTCTAACTTTTCTGTGCAAGCCAGGTTAGATAATTTACTAGACCAACATTATATAGAATTTGCATCTGGTGTTGCTTCACCAGGAAGAAATTTATCGGTTTCTTTTATGGCTACTTTTTAATCTTTTTCTTTTTTCCTTCATCTGTAAAATTTTCATTCAAGGCTTTTTCTGTCTTTACAATACTTACAATTATCGATAAAAACACAAAAGCCATGGGTTGCCATGTTAATTCTGCGTTTAAAAAAGTTGCAAAAGCCAAACCAGCTATAAAAGAAATACCAGCATAAATTAATAAACTTCTATTAAAAGTACTATTTGCAAAGTCCCATATTTGTTGGTTTTGTAGCGCTTTAGGTGTTTTATAACCATATAGACTATTAATTTTCTTTGGCGGAAATTTCCAGAAAATAATACTAATTAAAAATAACAATCCGTTGGTGGTAAAAACGTATAATAAAGCATCACTCATACTATTTTTTTTAATTTTGAATACTGAATACTGCTTACTTCTTTTTCGGTCTTAACAAACCTTCTTGTGCAAAAGAAGCAACTAGTTTACCGTCTCTGGTAAAAATATTTCCTTTGGCTAAACCTCTCGCTCCAAATGCATTTGGCGATTCTGCTGAAAATAACATCCAGTCATCAAAATCGAAATCTCTAAAAAACCACATCGAATGATCTAAACTTGCGGTTTGTGTGTTGCCAAAATTATGAGCGCTAGCATTCGGATTAAAAGCAGCATTTAATACATTATAATCAGAAATATAAGTTAGAATTTCTTGTTTCATTCTCATGTCTAAATCGGCATGATTATCTCCTTTTAAACGAAACCAAACTTGTTCATTTGCGGGTAAATTTTTTGGATCTAATGGGTTTTGAACTCTAACAGGTTTAAATTCTATAGGTCTTTTTACACTTAGAAAATCTTTAGTAGATTTTGGTAAAAAATCTCCAAACTGGGCTAACATATCTTCCCAACTTAATAATTCTTCTGGCTGTTTTATATCGTTGTTAAAATTCGTTTGATGCTCAAAACCATCTTCCTTTTGATGAAAAGACGCCGCTAAAATAAAAATTGTTTTTTCATGTTGAATTGCAGTAACTCTTCTTGTAGAAAAACTTCCGCCGTTTCGCATTTCTTCTACCTTGTAATGAATAGGAACTGTTAAATCTCCTGCTTCTAAAAAATAACCGTGTAAAGAGTGTAAAAATCGGGTTTCTGGTATGGTTCTATAAGCGGCGTTTACAGCTTGCGCTAATACTTGGCCACCAAAAACATTCGGACTTCCAATAGTAAAACTATTTCCGAGGAAGGTATTATTACCCACATTTTTTAAATCTAAAAGGGCAATTAATTCTTTACTAGTTTGCATTTATTTCTATTTTTTAAAAGGAAATTTTTGTTGAAAAGGAGTTGGTTGAACTCTTTGCAAAAATAACTTTAAAATTTTGTTTTTAATCGTTTTTTTGTGACGAAGATACATGGTTAAATCTTGCGGAACCGCACCAACAGAACTTTTTATTTCGCTAGCAGTTCTTCCGAAATTTAAGGTTTTTAGTCCTTTATCAATTGCAATTTCAATGTAATCATACAACATTCTTTGGTAAATTGCATGTTCTCTGTTGAGTTGATAATCGATGCCAACAAAATGGGCGTCCAAAGATTTTTGATTGACTACACCAGAGATAAAACCTACAATTTTATCTTCTAACCAATAGGTTTTAAGAATGTAGTTTTCGCCGAATGAGTCTTTTAAGTTTTTGTAAGCTTCTAAATTAAAATTCCCCAAATTAAATGCTGCGTTCGAGGTAACTTTTTTGTACAAACTGGTCATTTCTGGTAATTGCTCTTCAATGTTTTGTAACGTAACTTCTTTAATTTTAAGGTGTATACTTTGTGCAAAAGCTTTTTTTGCTTTTACTCTAAACTTTGTTTTCATTGCAGCTAAATAAGCATCAAAATTCAGCCAATTTTCATCAATTTGAAGCACCATATTTGGTTCTACAGAAAAAGGGTGGTATTTGTAATTTTTTAATTCATCAGTAATAAAAAGCGATTCGTTCATAAAGTCTTTTATCAGAAAAGCATCTATCTGTTTTTTTAATTTTTTATTAGAATTTACAAAATGATTGATACTTTCTGCAAGCTCTTTTATAATTGCTTTTTTACTTTGGTTTTCATTTATAAAAACGCCATGTTCTCCACTCACAAAAGTATTGCCACAAATTAATAATTTTAAAGGCTTTTTATCTGGAAATACGTGTAGTTTTCTACCAATTTTTCTTAAAAATTCTAAATCGTTTTTAATTGAATTTAACTGAAAATCAATAATTTTTATACTTGCAAAAGCTGTAGGTTTATTTTTATTGTTCACTAAGACAATATAAGAAAAGGTTATTTCGGGATGATTTTTTTCTAATGATTTTAAAAAATTGGGGTGAAAATAAATATTTTCTGTATGTATTAGGGTTTCCCAAATATGGGAAGGAATTTCATCTATTGAAGAGAAAAATAACGCGGTATTTGTGTTAGTATAACAAATCAAATTACTTCATATAATATATTATGCTATTTTTATTTGTAAAGTTCCGTTTTCTAGTTTAATAATCGGCTATTTTACAAAGAGAATTTCTCTTTTTGTGATTTTAAACATTAAAGTATACTTTAAGAGTGCGCAGTTTTTATTGTTTCACATTACCAAATAAATGGATGTTTGTAAATTTTTTAATATATATATATTAGGATCATTTACCTATTTTGGTAGTATGTAGAATTAATATGTATTCTATAAAGTCTCCTAAAACAAGAAGTTAAAAATAATAATTGAAAAGCGATTTTGTAAATTTCAACTTAAATTAACCGATTATAACATTTATTTAACATTTTAATTTTAAGCTGAAGGATTTTTTTTTATGTTAAAAACTACCTTTGTAAAAATGATCAAAACCTTTTTTTATTCTAAAAAAGGCAAACTTTATACATTATGAGAAAAATTATTCTAGCAGTTCTAGGAGTTTTAACTATTGTTGGTGTTATTCTTTTAGGGAATTACCTAATTGATAAAAACCAAAAGCCCAGACCAAAATATAAGAAACAAATAAAAACAGTTTTTGTAGCGACTGTAAAAAACAAAGAAGTTCCTATTATTTTGTCTGCCAGCGGAAACTTAACAGCTAGAAATAAAATTGAAATATTTTCTGAAGTTCAAGGGATTTTGAAAGTATCTAAAAAGCCTTTTAAAGCGGGTACTAATTATTATAGAGGCGAAAATTTATTGAGTATTAATAGTGATGAGTTTTATGCAAGTATTCAATCTCAGAAAAGCAATTTAAACAATTTAATAACCGCTATTTTACCAGATTTACGCTTAGATTATCCTGTAGAGTTTGCAAAATGGGAGACCTATATTAAAGGATTTGATATGAATAGGTCAACTCCGAAATTACCAAAATTTTCATCAGATAAAGAAAAGTATTTCATATCTGGTAGAGGAATTTTAACAGCCTATTATAATGTAAAGAATTTGGAGGTACGTTTTGCAAAATATCAAATAAAAGCACCTTTTAAAGGAGCTTTAACAGAAGCTTTGGTTAGTCCTGGAACCTTAGTTAGAGTGGGACAGAAATTAGGTGAGTTTATAGACCCTAGCGTTTATGAGATGGAAGTTTCTATCAATTCAGAATTTGCAGACTTATTAAAAGTTGGCAATGCTGTGGCACTTTCAAATTTAGAAAAAACTAGAGATTATACTGGTAAAGTTGTGCGTGTTAATGGTAAAGTAGATCAAGTTTCGCAAACCATTAAAGCATATATAGATGTAAAACACCCAGATTTAAAAGAAGGAATGTTTTTAGAAGCCAATTTAGTAGCAAAAGCAGAAACTGCTGCTATTGAGATTCCTAGAAAATTATTGGTAGATAATGTATCTGTCTATACCGTTAAAAACGATAGTGTTTTAAGTTTAGTAACCGTAAACCCTGTGTATTTCGGGTCTAAAAATGTTGTAATTAAAGGATTGAAAAATAACGAAAAAATATTAACACAAACTTTACCTGGTGCATTTGACGGTATGATTGTAAAAATCAATAAAAAGAAATAAGCTATGAAAAAAATCATTACTTATTTTATAAAATACCCAGTTGCTGTAAATGTGATGATTATTGCATTTATTATCTTTGGAGCCGTTGGTGCTTTTAGCATGAAATCGTCATTTTTTCCGTTAGTAGATTCGCAGTTAATTAGAATTAGTTTAGCGTATCCAGGAGCATCACCAGCAGAAATGGAAGAAGGTGTTGTCTTAAAAATTGAAGACAATCTAAAAGGAATTGTGGGTGTAGAAAGAGTGACCTCTGTTTCTAGAGAAAATTCTGCAAGTGTAAATATAGAAGTAGAAAAAGGCAAAAATATAGATGTTGTTTTATCTGATGTTAAAAATGCGGTAGATAGAGTTCCGTCTTTTCCGTCTGGTATGGAACCCGCAGTAATTGCTAAAGTAGAAAGCGTTAGACCAACCATAAGTTTTACGGTTAGTGGAGAAGATATTCCTTTAAAATCTTTAAAACAATACGCTAGAAATGTAGAAAATGATATTCGAGGAATTGATGGCATATCTCAGGTTGAAATTTCTGGTTTTCCAGACGAAGAAATAGAAATTTCGGTAAGAGAAAGCGATTTACGTTCGTATGATATGTCTTTTACAGAAGTTGCAAATGCTGTTAGAAATTCTAATATATTAATTACTGGTGGTAACATAAAAACGTCTGAAGAAGATTATCTAATTAGAGCAAGTAATCGTTCTTATTATGGTGTAGAGCTTCAGAATTTAATTGTTAGAACAAGTCCTAACGGAAATATTATTCGTTTAAAAGACATTGGTACGGTAAAAGATACATGGTCCGAAAATCCAGATAGATTGTATTACAATGGTAACTTAGCCATTAACGTAACCGTTAGTAATACCAATAATGAAGATTTAATTTCTTCTGCGGATAAAATTAAAGAGTACATTCATAAATTTAATCAGCAGCAACAAAATGTGCAATTAAATGTTTCTAGCGATGCTTCTATTACTTTAAACGGAAGAACAAAATTATTGATAGAAAATGGAGTTGTAGGTATTTTATTAGTGCTGTTTTTTTTAGCATTATTTTTAAACTTACGTTTGGCTATTTGGGTAGCCTTTGGTTTGCCAATCGCGTTCTTCGGAATGTTTATTTTTGCGGCGCAATTTGATGTAACTATCAACGTGTTGTCATTATTTGGTATGATCATCGTTATTGGTATTCTGGTAGATGATGGTATTGTTATTGGAGAAAATATTTACCATCATTATTACGACCTAGGGAAAACGAAAATTCAGGCAGCAATAGATGGAACGATGGAAGTAATTCCACCAATTGTTTCCGCAATTCTAACAACTATTATTGCATTTTCAACCTTCTTTTTTGTGGATGGTAGAATCGGAAGCTTCTTTGGCGAAGTTTCTACCATTGTACTTTTAACATTAACAGTTTCTTTAATAGAAGCCTTAATTATTTTACCTGCACATATTGCACATTCGAAAGCTTTAGACAGAAAAAGATTAGAAAATGGCGAAGAAAAAAAGACGAATGTAATTGATACTTTTTTTAATAAAATAAACAAAGCTGCAGATGGTTTGCTGGTAAAATTGAGAGATACTTTGTATTTACCCTTTTTAAAATTCTGCTTACAAAACAAAATTTTTGCTTTTTCAATACCGATAGCGTTGGTCATTTTTAGTGTTTTAGCAATGAAAGCAGGTATTGTAAAACAAGCCTTTTTTCCAAGGGTTGCGAGTGATCGAGTTCAGATTACCTTAACAATGCCACAAGGAACCAATGAGCAGATTACAGATTCTATTATTTCTTCGATAGAAGAAAAAGTTTGGATTACAAACAAAGAATATAAAGAAAAACAAACAGGAAATATTTCGGTTGTAGAAAATGTAATTAAAAGAATTGGTCCTGGAAGTGCAAATGCTACTTTAACTGTAAACTTGTTACCTGGTGAGGCAAGAGATTTTTCATCACCAGAAATAACCAATTCTATTAGCGATAAAGTAGGAAAAGTATATGGTGTAGAAAGTTTAATTATTGGTTCTGGAGGTAATTTTGGGGGAAGTCCTATTGCTGTTTCTCTTTTGGGAAATAATATAAACGAACTAAAAGCAGCCAAACAAGAATTAAAATTAGAGTTAGAAAACAATGCACTTTTAAAAGATATTTCAGACAATGACCCTGCGGGAATTAAAGAAATAAAAATTACGTTAAAAGACAACGCTTATTTATTAGGACTCAATTTACAGTCTATTATGGCGCAAATTAGATATGGTTTCTTCGGTTTCCAAGCACAACGTTTTCAACGCGGACAAGATGAAATTAAAGTTTGGGTTCGATATGACAAAAAAGACAGGTCTTCTATAAAAAACTTAGATGACATGCGTATTTCTACACCAACAGGAAGTAGAGTTGCGTTTTCTGAAATTGCAAATTATACCATAGAAAGAGGAGACATTGCAATTAATCACTTAAAAGGGCAACGAGAAATACAAGTGACAGCAGATTTAAAAGATCTTGAAACAAGTGCAACAGAAATTCTAGATGATATTAAGACGAGAGTGTTGCCAGAAATAATTTCTAAATACCCAACAGTTTCACCATTGTATGAAGGGCAGAATAGAGAAGCAAATAAAACAACAGATTCTGTAGGTGTTGTAGGGCCAATTATTTTATTGTTGATTTATATCGTTATTGCATTTACATTTCGTTCTTATAGTCAGCCAATTTTATTAATTATTATGATTCCTTTTAGTATGATTGGTGTTGTTTGGGGGCATTATTTTCATAATTTTTCAATAGGAATTTTATCCTTCTTAGGAATTATTGCGCTCGTAGGAATTATGGTAAATGATGGGTTGGTTTTAATTGGTAAATTCAACAATTACTTAAAAGAAGGAATGAAATTTGACGATGCATTAATTGCTGCTGGTCAATCTCGTTTTAGAGCAATATTCTTAACTTCCTTAACAACGGTTGCAGGTTTAGCACCTTTATTATTAGAGACCAGTAGACAAGCACAATTTTTAATTCCGATGGCAATTTCTATTTCTTACGGAATTGCAATTGCAACCATTTTAACGTTGGTAATGTTGCCTTTATTATTGTCTGTTTCTAATTCGATAAAAGTGAGTGTAAAGTGGTTAAAAACCAATAAAGAAGTTACCAAAGAAGAAGTAGAGAGAGCTATTATAGAATCTAAATTTGACGAAAATGAAGATCATTAAAAATACAGTATTGGCAGTCGTTTTTTTATCGACTTTACACGGAATTTCACAAGAAATTTTAACCAAAAAAGAAGCGCTAAAAATTACCTTAGAAAACAACTTCGGAATAAAAATAGCAAACAACAACTTAGAAGTTGCCAAAAATAATACCAGTATGTATAATACGGGGTTTTTGCCAACGGCTTCGCTTTCTTCTGGCGCAAATTATAGAAACGATAATCAGACGGTTAATAGACAAGACGGTACTTCTACGAGTGTAAGTGGTGCCGTCACAAAATCGTATAATGCATCTGTAAATGTAAACTATATTCTTTTTGATGGTTTGGGTAGAAAGTACAATTATCAGCAATTAAAAGAAACCTATAATTTAACAGAGCTACAAGCAAAAGAAACGATAGAAAACACCTATTTACAGTTGTTTACAACCTATTTTGAAATTGCAAGATTGTCTGAAAATAAGTCGAATTTAAACGAGGCTTTGTCTATTTCTAAACAACGATTACAGCGCGCAAAATATCAATATGAATATGGGCAATCTACCAGATTAGCGTTGTTAAATGCAGAGGTAGATGTTAATAATGATAGCATTACTTTAATAAATGCCAATCAGCAATTAAGTAACGTAAAACGTGGCTTAAATATTATTTTAGGAGTAGAGAAAGAGGTGGATTATGTGGTAGAAACCGCAGTAGATTTTATTGAAATGATGAATTTTGAGGAGCTTCAACAGAAAACAACCGCAAATAATTCTATCTTAAAACAAAACGAAAAAAATATTGCTATTAGCGAATTTAACATCAAAATAAACAAGGCAAATTATTTACCTTCTTTGGGCTTAAATACTTCTTACGGATGGAATAAAAGTGAAAACCCCGCAACTTCTTTTTTGGCAGGTTCAACTTCTAATGGCTTAAATGCAGGCTTGAATTTAACATGGAATTTGTTTGATGGTGGAAGCACAAAAACACGCGTTGCAAACTCAAAAATTGCAGTAGAAAATCAGCAAATACTATTAGAGCAACAAAGAGTAACCATAGAAAATAACCTTAAAAATACTTGGGGAAATTATCAAAACCAGTTATTTATCTTAAAAGCGCAAGAGAGAAATGTCTTTACAACTCAGAATAATTTTGATAGAACTAAAGAGCGTTACAAGTTGGGGCAAGTTACTTCTATCGAGTTTAGACAAGCTCAGATTAACTTTATCAATTCTAAAACAGCTTTTAATAACGCAAAATTCGATGCGAAATTAATTGAGTTACAACTTCTACAATTAAGCGGAGATATTTTAAATGTAAAATTCTAAAAACTGATTTTTATCATATTTTAAACTTTGTATTCTGTTTAGTTTTGCAATAAAATTAAACAGAGTATGAAATTTATAAACTTACCACTGGTTTCTTGGGTAAATGGTACAATTATGATTGGTGTTTTTGCAGTAGTTGTTGTTGGTTTAGTTGTTGCAGTTTATTTATTAATGAGCACAGACAAAAAAGCAAAATAATTACCATTTTTACATTAAGAAAACCTGAGTTTTACTCGGGCTTTTGTTGTTGCAATAAGTGTTGGTTATATGCTGTTTTTACAAACCATTTTATTACTTTTATAAATGTAAAAACAAGTAATAATGACAAATAAACTAGACATTAGTTTTGGTTATCTTTTTGAAGAAGAATTAATTAAAGAAATAGCTAAAGTTGGTGTTGCTAAAACTTTTTCTGCAGAAACTACAATTATAGAAATAGGAGATTATATAAAATGGATGCCATTATTATTATCTGGTGCTATTAAAATTCTTCGAGAAGATGAGAAAGGCGAAGAGTTGATTTTATATTATTTAGAAAAAGGAGATACTTGCGCGATGACATTGTCTTGTTGTTTGGGGCAAACTAAAAGTAAAATTAGAGCAATAGCAGAAACAGATATTGAGTTAATTATGCTGCCAAAGGAAAAAATGACAGAATGGTTAAGTAATTATAAAAGTTGGCAATCTTTTATTTTACAAAGTTATCATAATAGAGTAGATGAACTTTTAGAAGCGGTAGATACAATTGCTTTTTTAAAGATGGATGAACGTCTTTTTAAGTATTTAAAAGACAAAGCAATGGTAAATCAGAATGATGAATTAACCACCACCCACAAGCAAATTTCAGAAGATTTACATACCTCTAGAGTGGTGATTTCTAGATTGCTTAAAAAGTTAGAAAACGAACATAAAATTCAACTTTTTAGAAACAGTATCAAAATTTTAGAACTGTAACTAATGTTACTTACAAAGGATTTTATTTTTTTTAACTTTGAAATAAAAATAAATGAAACAATTTACGCTACTTATAGTATTTGCTTTTTTGTTTAGTTGTAAAGACGCACAAAAAACATCTAATTTCACGAAAAAAGAAGATGCAGCAATAGTAACAGCACACAGTTATCCAGGTAAAAAATTAATGGAAACCAATTGTTATGTATGTCACAGTCCAAGCGCATCTCATGATAGCAGAATTGGACCTCCAATGGTTGCAATAAAAAAACATTACTTAAGTATTGGAACTACAAAAGAAGAATTTACAACATCAATGCAAGATTGGATTAAAAACCCAACAAAAGAAAATGCAAAAATGAATGGTGCTGTAAAACGTTTTGGAGTAATGCCGAAACAAGATTTTCCAGAAGAAACTATAAAACAAATTGCAGAATATATGTTTGATAATGATATTGAAAAACCAGCATGGTTTGAAGATCATTTAAATGAAAAAAAGGGTAAAGGAAAAGCAAAGGGAGCTGGAAATGGAATGAAAAATAAAAAAAGAAAACACAATCAAGTTGATAATTTAAAAGACTTATCTTATTCAGAAAAAGGATTAAAATATGCATTGAGTACAAAAGCCGTTTTGGGTAAAAATTTAATGAGAAAAATTCAAAAAGAAGGAACTTTAGCGGCATTAAAATTTTGTAATATTCAAGCTTATCCTTTAACAGATAGCATGTCTGTTGTACATAATGCTGCTATAAAAAGAGTTTCAGATAAACCTAGAAACCCTAAAAACTTTGCAAATAATAAAGAAAATGAATATATAAGAATTTTTAAAAACGACGTAAAGTTGAATAAAAGCTCTGAGCCAATTGTTGTAGAGAATGAGAGTAATGTTTCTGTTTATTACCCAATTATAACAAACGGAATGTGTTTGCAGTGTCATGGAAACCCAAAGACAGATATTAAACCAGACATTTTTAAAGAAATAAGAAAAAAGTATCCAAATGATGTGGCAATCGGTTACAGCATTAACCAAGTTAGAGGAATTTGGAACGTTACTTTTGATAAATAAAATAATATCTTAGATATGAGTAAATTTTCAGAATTAATAAATCAAGAGAAACCTGTTTTAGTAGATTTTTTTGCAGAATGGTGTGGACCTTGTAAAACGATGAGTCCAATTTTAAAAGAAGTAAAAGATTCACTTGGAGAAAAAATAGCAATTATTAAAATAGATGTTGATAAAAACCAATCTTTGGCGGCAAAACACCAAGTAAAGGGTGTGCCAACATTTATTTTATACAAAGCAGGAAAGCAAGTTTGGAAACAATCTGGAATGGTACAAAAGAAAGATTTAGTTTCTATAATAAATAGTTTTAGTTAGTTTTTAATAGTTAGTAAAAGCACCTGAGTGAAAATTTAGGTGCTTTTTCTTATGAAAACACGCATATTTTAAATGATGAATTTAGACAATCAATTTTGGAGTAATAAATATAAAACCAATAAAATTGGTTGGGATTTGGGTGAGGTTTCTCCGCCTTTAAAAGCATATTTTGATCAACTTGAAAATAAAAAAATTAAGATTTTAATTCCTGGAGGTGGAAATTCTTACGAAGCAGAATATTTGTTCGATAATGGATTTAAAAATGTGTTTGTTGCTGATTTATCTGAAGCTCCTTTGAAAAATTTGCAAAATAGAGTTCCAAATTTCCCTTCATCACAATTAATAAATGCTAATTTTTTCGATTTAGAAGAAACGTTTGATTTGGTAATTGAACAAACTTTTTTCTGTGCAATTAATCCAGAGTTAAGATTAAAATATGCATCAAAAATGCATTCCATTTTAAAAGAAAATGGAAAGTTAGTTGGTTTATTATTTGATGCAGTTTTAAATGAAGATCACCCACCTTTTGGTGGAAATAAAGAAGAATATTTAAACTATTTTGATCCACACTTTACAATGGATGTTTTTACAAAATGTTATAACTCATTTCACAATAGACAAGAAATGGAGCTATTTGTGAAGTTTATAAAAAATTAAAAAAAGAGCGCATTAAAAATTAATACGCTCTTTTTTAAACTAAAATTTATACTGTAAAAAAGCAGAGAAATTTCTTCCAGGTTCTGTAATTGGAGTTCTTCCAAAATTTGCTTGGTTTGTAAATGAAAAGTTTAAGTGACTATTATAACCTTTGTCAAAAACATTTAAAACAGCCAATCCTAAAGTTACATTTTTAAGCGGTTTTCCGCCAAAACGTAGATCTAGAGTTTGGTAACCACTTGTTTCTATTTCTCCAAAACTTTCAGAAATATTGTCTTGTTTAGAAACAAGGTTATATTGTGCATTTGCCCACAAACTATCCTTTTCAAAGCCTACTGTAAATTTGGTTGTAAAAGGAGGTGTTAATGGTAAAGCTTCTCCCAGATCCTTATTTTCTGTATATACATAAGAAAATTCGGTTTTAAAATTATAAAAATCCAAAAAATTCACCTGCGCCATGGCTTCAAAACCAGTTTTGTATGCATTGTCTAAATTTTGAAATACTTTTACATTTGTTGGCTGCATCATAGGGTTAAACTTGCGCGTAATAGTTGGATCTACAATACCAACGATATAATTTTCGAAAAATGAATAATAAATAGAGGTTTCAAATTGAAAACTATTAAAACCGTTCTTAAGTTCTTCAAAACCTTTAATTCCTATTTCAAATTGATTGTTTACTTCTGCTTTTAAGTCTGGGTTTCCTAGATATTCATAAGGATCTTGCCCAACTGTAAAATGATTAATAAATCGTTCAATCATATTTGCTGTTCTCACTCCGCGACCATAAGCAGCTTCAAAAGTTAGTTTTTCTGAAATTGCTTTTTTCATAGAAACAGTTCCGCTAAAAGTATGTTCTGTACGTTTTTCTAAATTATATCTTGCAGCAAAATCTGCTTCTGGATCTTGTATATCTGAGGTAACATTATCATAACGAACACCAGCTGTTAAAATAGTTTTTGGCGTGATATTGTATTTCGCTTCTGTAAAAAAACCAAGATCTGTGATGTAAGAATCTTGCCAAACTTTGTCATTAAAAGTCATTGGCATTGGCAAAGGATTGCCGTTCATTACCTTTACAATTCTTGTTCTGCCACCATCTCTAGCAATATTCATTAAATCGATACCAGAAAACATATTTAATTCTTTGTACGGTTGCCAATTCATTTCCATCTTACCACCAATTGTAGTTGCCTCAACGCCAGATGATGCTTCCATCATCATAAAAGAAGGTCTGTTAGTATTTGTCATTAAATGATCTACATAACTGTGATATCCTTTTGCAGAAATAGATTTTACAACGTCCCCAATATTATCAATTTTATAATCCAAAGAAAGAATGCTACTGTTGTCATAACCTGTGTCCATTGGTAAAGCTGCGTGTAAAACATCACGCCCAAAAGACTGTCTCCAATCAATTTTTAAACGCTGGTTTTTAGTGAAATTATACCCTAATTTAATTCCGTAATCAGAACTTTTAAAAGAAGACGGAATGGTTGTGCCGAAACCATCTTTATAATTTCCAAAATCTCGATAACCAACATTAGTAACAATATCAAATTTTTCATTGATGTATTGTAATTCGGCTAAATTTACCATGGCATTTCCATTGCTTTCAAAACCAGCAGAAACTTTACCATGAAAGCCATAATCTTCATAATTTGGTTTTTGTGTCACTAAATTAATTATACCGCCAAAAGTTGCGCCGTATCTAACAGTATAAGGCCCTTTTATGACTTCAATTCTAGAAACTTCTTCAGGAATTATATGTGTTGTAATTGGGTCCATTCTGTTAGGACATGCATGCATTGCTTTTGTGCCACCGTCATACTGTATGTTTAATTGCTCGTACTGAAAAGCTCTAAATGAAGGATCTATTGCATAATTACCTCTTTTTATTACAGAAAAACCGTTGATGTTATTAAATAGGTCTGCAACATTTTTAGGTTGCACTACTTTTTTAGCATATTGATTAGATGTTGAGCTAAATACAGGGTCTTTTTTTATTTTTCCTGTAATTATTATTTCATCAAGCTTTGTTACTTTTTGGATACTATCTTTTTGAACCATTTGTTTTTTTTGACTAAAAGATACCGCGGAAATTAGCGCGCATAAAACCACGCTGTAAAATGTTTTCATTTTAATTATTTTAATTTTGAGGATTTATTGTTTTTATAGGAGTTCTATAAAATTTTAAAAAAACAATTACGCGTTTGGTGGATGAAAACAAGTCTCTAACAATTTAAAATTATAGAGATTTAAATAATAAAAAGAATGTTTATTTTGATGTGTAGTATCGCTAATAGGAAAAGAAGAGGTTTGTTGGTTGTATACTAACAGGTCTTTAAAATCGATAAGTTGTATTGGTCTATTGTTTTCATTATCAGTAGTTTTAGTTATTTTTTTTAATTGACATTTACCATTACATTCTAACGCTGGTTTGTCTTTGTTTTCGCAAAAGGCTTCAATAAAACCTTTTGTATCTAAATTATAATATATATACGTTATAGACACTCTTAAACTATTGTATAGTATAAGGGTGCTAAATAATATAGCGAATATAATTTTCGAATTTTTCAACAGGGTAAAAATAACTTTTTCACTTTCTTATAAATATGATTTATATCATTATTAATCTTCTAAAAAAGTATCTTCATAAAAAAAAATAGCATTCTAAGTGTGGTACTTTTTCAAAAAAAACTACTTCAAACTTTTTAGAAAATTCTTAAATTCTGCGGTATTATAATCGGCCATTCCCTCGTGTTTTAATGCAATGTTTCCATCGACATCAATAATATAAGTTGTTGGTAAAGCAGATGATTTAAGCATTGCAGGCAAATTACTTGCTTGTGCATAAATTGGCAGATTATACCCTTTGCGCTTATCAAAAGCTTTGGCCGTTTCAAAATCTTTATCAAAAGACAGTAGTATAAAAGCAACATCATCTCCCATTTCTTCATGCAGTTTATCTATACTAGGCATTTCTGCGATACAAGGAGGACACCAAGTTGCCCAGTAATTTAAAAAAATTACTTTGCCTTTTAAATCTGCTAAAGAACTAACTTTGCCATCGCTGTCAATCAGTTTTAAATTTAAATCAGCCTTTATAGATTCTGAAACAGTTGTCGTTTCATTTTTATTTACTTGTGTAATTTCTTTAATATCAGGATTCATCAAGCCAGTAGCTAACACTCCTCGTTGTACAAAACCAATTACTTCTGTATGCAAACCCGTAGCATAAAGTGTAATGGCTATAAGGATAAAAATTCCGTTCTGAATCCATGTTTTTTTTGTGTTCCTTTCTTTTTTCATTTTAATGCCTTTTAAAATTATTTTATTGCTTTTTAAGTAGCTTTTGTTTTCTCATAATAAAAACTTCAGTCTATTTGCATATAAGACCAAAAGAAGAAATTTATTAAGTATAGCTGTGTATTTTTTAGTTTTTACATTGCACGCAAACATAAAGAAAATAAGACCTTACAGATGTAACCATTGTTACCAAACTTTGTTAAAATAGTATTAAATAATAAACAGTAGTTTTAGTTTCTGATTGTTTAAATTTACCAAGAACAATTCTAAATTTATGCTACTTATGTTACATATAGAAAATAAGATAATATGTAATTTTGTAGTTATTAATTTAAGTCATAATAAGCATTTTTAATATGGAAGACATGATCTTTTATGATAGGTTGCAATTTGCATTTACTATCACATTTCACTATATATTTCCGCAATTAACTATGGGGTTATCATTATTGATAGTCTTCTTTAAGTGGAAATATTTAAGGAACAAGAATGAAAAGTATAACAATGCTGCAAAGTTTCTAATGAAGATTTTTGCTATTAATTTTACTATGGGTGTTGTAACAGGAATTCCGATGGAATTTCAATTTGGTACCAACTGGGCAAAGTTTTCTGAATTAACAGGCGGAATTATTGGTCAGACTTTAGCCATGGAAGGCATGTTCTCTTTCTTTTTAGAATCCTCCTTTTTAGCACTTTTTATTTTTGGTGAAAAATTAATGGGACAAAAATTACATTTCTTAACAGCTTTTTTAGTCTTTTTAGGTTCCTGGGCAAGTGGTTGGTTTATTCTAGCAACCAATGCTTGGATGCAACACCCAGTAGGATATGAAATTTTAGACAACGGTAAATTTGTTTTAGAAAACTTCTCTGCACTATTTAGTAATCCTTGGTTGTTGCCTGCTTTCTTGCACAATCAAATGGCATCTGTTGTAACATCTTCTTTTGTGGTAGCAAGTATCGGTGCTTTTTATATTTTAAGAAATAAACAAGTAGAGTATGGAAAACTATTCTTAAAAACAGGAGTTATTTTCGGATTAATTTCTAGCCTCTTAGTCGCTTTTCCTACGGGAGATTGGAATGCTAAAAACGTAGCAAAATACCAGCCAGCTGCGTTTGCAGCTATGGAAGGAATTTTTGAAACTGAAGAAGCAGGAGCAGAAATTGTACTAATTGGTCAGCCAAATATGGTAGAGAAGAAATTAGATAATAAAATTGCGGTTCCAAATATTTTAAGTTTTTTAACACATCAAGATTGGAACAAACAAATTCCAGGAATGGATCAATTTAAGGAAGAAGAATTGCCAGACAATATACCTGCCTTGTATTATTCGTATCACATAATGGTTGGTTTGGGTACTATTTTTATTGGAGTGATGGTATTGGCACTTTTCTTTTTATGGCGTAAAAAACTGTATACTTTTAAGCCATTACTTTGGTTTATTATGATTTTAGTTCCGTTTCCTTATATCGCAAATATTACGGGTTGGTACACGGCAGAATTAGGGAGACAGCCTTATTTGGTATATGGTTTGTTAAAGACAAGCGATGGTGTTTCGCCTACCGTTTCGTCTGGTAATACACTATTTACGTTACTAGGTTTTGTTGCTTTATACATGCTGCTAGGTTTATTATTTTTAGTCTTAGTGGGTAAAACTATTAACGAGGGTCCTAAACCTCAAAAACATTAAAGGATGGAAATATTTTGGTATATTATTATAGCAGTTGTTTTAGCGGTATTTTTTATTTTAGATGGATACGATTTCGGAACAGGAATTATTCATTTATTTTACGCTAAAAAAGACAAAGACAAAGAAGTAATTGCAAAATCTGCAGGATTGTTTTGGGACTCTAATGAGGTTTGGTTAGTCGTTGCAGGAGGAATGCTCTTTATGGCATTTCCTACATTTTACGCATCGGTTTTTAGTGGTTTTTATTTACCATTGATTATTGTTTTGTGGTTAATTATTTTTAGAGCGATTGGACTAGAATTTAGGAGTCAGTTTAAATTTCAAATGTGGAAAGATATTTGGGATGCTTCCTTCGGAGTTTCTAGCTTATTATTGGCCTTATTTTTTGGTATTGCTTTAGGAAATATTGTGAGAGGTGTAAATTTAGGTGGTGTAGAAAACGGAGTGTCTGTTTATGAAGGGCATTATTTTTTCTTACCATTGTGGAATAGTAGTTTTAGTCCGTTAACAGAGCACCCAGGAGTTATCGATTGGTTTACAATCATAATTGGTCTAATAGCTGTTGTTACCCTAGCAATTCATGGTGCAAATTGGATTATTTTAAAAACAAATTCATCTATAAACAAAAAGCTTAAAGGCGTTATTTTTAAGTTAAATATTGCATTAACGGCACTTACTGTTTTTTCGCTGTTTGTTTGGCAAATAGTGAATCCTAATTCGTTAGAAAACTTTATAAATAAACCTTATTTAGTCATATTTCCTCTTATTTATCTAACAGGATTAATCGGATTATTTTTTATCAATAGGTTAAAAAAAGAAATCTATGGTTTCGTGCTATCAACCTTTCTAATTTTAGGCGGAATTACTTCGTCTTTAGCGTCTTTGTTTCCGGTATTGTTACCGTCGGTTAATGAAATAAATGAACCTTTAACGATCTACAATACATCGGCGTCAGAATATGGCTTGTCGGTCGCTTTAGTCTGGGGAATTATTGGTTTTATCCTTCTTTTTGTATACATGATTATTCAAAAAAGATTAATGGGAGGAAAAGTAGATAAAATGGATTATGGACATTAAGGCATGCATATTTCATAATATTTTTTTCTGCGAACATCGGCTGCGAAGCCTGTTAGAAATAAAGACACATGCATAAAAAACTTATCTCCATCAGATTTACTTAGTTTTTTTTAATTGAATGACAAAATGAATAGACAATGACAGGAACATTAATTTCATTATTAAGCATTCTCATTGGGATAATTGCTGCTAATGCTACAGGTTTTGTATTTAAAAAATACACATTTGGTCTTATTGGCAATACCCTTGTGGGTGTTTTTGGTAGTGTTTTATTGATAAAATCTTTTGGTAGACTTGGTTTTAATCCTTGGTCTATAATGAATAATGGAGACTTCGATAGTTTCTTGTTAGTCATAAATATGTTTGTTTCTGCTTTAGGTGGTATTTTAGGACTCATATTAGTGAAAATGATTTATCATAAAATGAATAAAAAAATTGAAAAATAATTAAACAGTATTACGGTTGATTATTTTTTGTACCGTTGTTAACTATTTGTTTAAACTTTATTATCAATTCTATAATGAACTCATAAAATGAAACGGTTCATATTTATTTTTATAATCATAATATCACTTCCTGGTTATGGGCAACATTGGACTACCTCGTAAATTTGTGACTATTTTTTTAAGCTACATTTTTAATAATTCCTTTTAATTTTGTTTCCATTTTTAGCGGTGAGAGATATCCTAAACTAGAATATAATCTATCCTATACTAATTAATCTAGTCTTTAATAGTGTTGTATAGTAAATTATACGATGTGAATTTAAACTGATATAACCATTCGTATTTAATTGTTTTAGAAAAAATTTCAGCGACAGCATTATCCTAACAATTACCATTTCCACTCATGCTTTGAGTTACTTTAAGATTAAAGTTACAGAGATTTATCATTTTGTTTGAGGGATCCTGAGCTCCTTTATCTGAGTGAAAAATAAAACAATTGCTAATGTTTCTTGTTTTTTGGGCGTCAACCCAAGCTTTTATTACGGTGTTATAAGTTGTCATATCCTCGCTAAGGGACCATCCAACAATCTTTCTATCGGCTAGATCTATAATGGTTTTCAAATAGTTTCAATCGTCATGAACTCTAATATAAGTGATATCAGACACCCATTTCAGCCCTAAATTTTGACTGTAAAAACCTCTATTTAATTCATTTTGAGTAATTAAGTATGGGTGATTAGATTCTTTTATAACCACAAATTTTCTTTTTAAAACACTTCTTAATCCCATTTATTTCATTAGTAACCCAAGGTAAGAACGGGAGTAAATAAGACCTTCTCGTTCAAGCTTTTTTTGAATCCTACAGCTACTATAAATTTCTCGACTTTGCTTAAAAATAACTTTAATCCTCTCCTTTAAATACGTTCTTGGTGTGATACCAAATAGAATATATTTGTTTATAAGTCAATGATAGTTAGCGTTTTTGCTAACTTTCATAGATTTAGACATCTTTTCAGCTGGATATATCAATATTATCTAAAATGAATTGATATCTTATAAGTCGCTCTTGGAGATTTGATATTAAGAGGAGGAAACATCGTTTTGGGTATTCTGCCCACTGCCTTTTTTAAAATGTCACGTTCCATTGTTCATCCTTTAATTCTTTTTTTAGTGCTTTGAGTTCTTGAGCTTCAAGAGGTGTTTCTTTCTTTTTTAAAAAATCTTTAGATTTCAATTTGTATTCGTCTTTCCAGCGTCCAACCATACTAAGGCTTTAGCCATAATCTCCACGAATTTGTTTGGTTTTAATATCAGAATTTTATGGTGCTATTATCATAACTTTAAATTCATTGCCATGCTTTTTTGCCATAAGTCAACTATAAAATTTATAAGCGCATAAAAAGTGTCACATTAAACGTAGACACTCTAAGATGATGATGATGATGATGATGATGATGATGATGATGATGATGACGGAAAAGCCAAGTTTTCATTAAAAGCAGAAGCAACATTGATACTTGACAACTTTAATAACTTGATTTGTTTTATCATGGAAACAATTATTATAACATAAATTATGAGCAGCAACTATAAATTATCTGTTTTGGATTAACGATAGAAACGCTAAGGTTTTAAAAATCAAACTTTATTTGAAAAAAGTTTGATCTTTAAGTAAGGTAAAGCATTAAGAAAAGAACTTTATCTCTATGTAACAAAAGTTACTGTGCTGTTCGTATAAAAGGGTAATCTTTACAATATAAATAAGGTGTCTTACTCCTTAGAAAATCAAACTGATATATATCAGTTTGTAGCCTCAATTTTTAAACTAATTTCACAGTATCAAATTATAAAACATGTCTAAAATAGTTATTTTAGGAGCCGGAATTTCAGGTCACGTTGCAGCAGCTCATTTAAGAAGAAAGCTGCCTAAAGATCATGAAGTTGTTGTGGTTTCTCCAAACAGTAATTACCAATGGATTCCTTCAAATATTTGGGTAGGAATTGGTAGAATGAAATCTGAAAAAATATTGTTTCCGTTAGCGCCTTTATATAAAAAGAAAAACATTGGTTTTAAGCAAGCAAAAGCAATTTCGTTTTTTCCTGAAGGGGATAAAGAGGAACAAAAACCGTACGTTTTATCAGAATATGTTGCTGGGGATAAAAAAGGACAACTAGAAAAAGTAACCTACGATTATTTAATAAACGCAACAGGACCAAAATTAAATTTTGAAGCGACAGAAGGTTTAATTCCTGGTACAAACAAAACCTATTCTGTTTGTACATATACGCATGCAGATCATGCTTGGGAAGGATTAAATGCCTTAATTCAAGAAATGAAAAAAGGTAAAAAAGCCAAAATTTTAATTGGTACAGGTCATGCAAAATCTACTTGCCAAGGTGCAGCTTTTGAGTATATTTTAAATGTTGAACACGAGTTACACAGACATAATGTGCGTGATATGGCAGAAATCACTTGGGTTGCAAACGAATATAAATTAGGCGATTTTGGGATGGATGGTATGCTTTTAAGTTATGGAGGTATGACTATGAAATCTAGTGAAATGGTTGAGATGGTTTTTGAAGATAGAGGCATTAAATGGATAACAGGAGCAGCAGTCAATAAAATAGAAGATGGGGTAGCGCATTATGAAAATTTAGAAGGGGAGTACAAAACAGAGTCGTATGATTTTGCCATGCTCATTCCTTCCTTTTCTGGTCATGGTTTTAAAGCGTATGACAAAAATGAAAATGATATTACAGAAAAACTCTTTCGAGGTTTTATGATTGTTGATGCAGATTACACTGTAAAGCCTTATGAAGATTGGTCTGTTCAAGATTGGCCAGAAACCTATCAAAATCCAACGTATAAAAATATATTTGCACCAGGAATTGCATTTGCGCCGCCACATTCTATTTCTAAGCCTAGAAAAAGCAAAAATGGAACAGATATAACACCTGCACCACCAAGAACAGGAATGCCTTCTGGAATTACAGCTAAAATAGTAGCAGATAATATTATAGATTCTATTAAAAACGGAAAAGAATCCTTAAATCATAAAGGTTCTATGGGAAATATGGGCGCTGCATGTATTGCTTCTGCAGGTTTTGGTATGACAAAAGGAAGTGGTGTAAGTATTACTACTTTCCCAATTGTTCCAGATTATGAGAAATACCCAAAAACACAAGGTAGACAATTAAGTAAGACTTTTGGAGAAATAGGATTAGCAGGTCATTGGTTAAAACTGGCTTTGCACTATGCCTTTATTTACAAAGCTAAAATGAAACCATTCTGGTGGTTGATTCCGGAATAGGATAAGTATTTAGTATTAGCTCTTAGTTGCAGTATTTAGTAAGCAGTAAAAAAAGAAAATCATGACAGAAAGAATATCAAAATATCAAAGATTTAAAATGATGAATCCTATCATTCAGTTTTTTAAATTCATTTATTTAAGTATAAAAATAATGTTTATTGTTGCTGGAGGACATGGAGGAACAAGAAAAGTAAACTGACATGATTCTCAGTTTTTGATTCACTAAAAACATTGATTAATCTTAATGTCTTAAATAAGAGGGCTTAATGTTCTCTTTTTTATTTTAAGCATGTAACATAAGTTACATACCGTTACTTATTCTAAACTTACTTTTGTACTAGATAATTGAATATTATATGAAAAGCACAATATACATTACTTTATTTACTTTATTTGCAAGTACACTGCTGATGCAAGCACAAGAAATAAAACCAATTTCAAAAGCTGAAGTCTTGGTTAAAGTCGCAGAAAAGAATACAACTATTCAAATTTCTATTGCTGAATTTAATGCTGCAAAAGGAGATTATAGTCAAACAAATGCGGTGTTTTTACCAAATATTTCTGCAAGTTATACAGGTATTTCTACCACAAACCCTTTAATGGCTTTTGGTTCTAAATTAAATCAGGAGATTTTAACTCAGAACGATTTTAATCCTACGTTGTTAAATAATCCAGAAAGAACGGAGAATTTTGCAACAAAAATTGAAATTCAGCAACCATTAATCAATTTAGACGGCTTTTATCAACGGAAAGCTGCAAAATCTAAAATGGAGGCAATGTCTTTAAAAACAGTCCGAACACAAGATTACTTGGTATTTGAAGTAGAAAAAGCATACATGCAATTACAGTTAGCCTACAAAGCAGTAGCCGTTTTAGAAAAAGCGTTAGCCGCTGCAAATGCAAATAAAGAAATGGCAGATAATAGCTTTAAACAAGGGTTTTTACAGCGAGCTGATGTTTTAAATATTGAAATACGCGTTACAGAAGTTAAAAATCAGTTGCAAGCTGCAAAAAGTAATATAGAGAATGCTTCTAATTATGTATCTTTTTTAATGAATGATGAAAGCGATGTTATCTACGAACCAACAGAAAGTTTAACCCTTGTTAGTGCAGCTATTGATGATAAAGTTATTTCTAAAAATAGAGCAGATATCAAAGCAATGCAATTCGCTTCTAACGGATTTGAAGCAATGAACAAAGCCGATAAAATGGCATTTCTACCACGTTTAAATGCTTTTGGAAGTTATGAAATGTATGATAAAAAAATGTTTCAAGGAAGTGCAAATGGTTATGTAATTGGTGCACAATTAAGTTGGGATATTTTTCAGGGTTCTAAACGTTTTGGGAAAGCACAAAAAAGTAAAGCAGAATTCGAAAAATCGAAGCTAGAATATAAGCAGTATGTTTCTAAAAGTAATTTAGAATTAAACAAAGTAAAACGACAATTAGTCGATGCAAAAAACAGTTTAGAATTAAAAGATTTAGCTGTTCAGCAATCTAAAGAATCTTTGAGAATTAGAAAAAATAGATTTAAAGAAGGATTAGAAAAAACATCAGATTTACTATTAGCAGAAACGCTGTTTGCACAAAAACAATTGGAATATTACCAAACAATTTTCGAATACAATTTCACACAAACGTATTTAGAATTTTTAACCAAAAAATAAAAGATAAACAAGAATTAAGAACCAAGAATCAAGACAGTTGTTTGTGTATTTCTGGTTGGAAACAGTTTGCAGTTGAGAGTTGCTGTTTTCAGTAAAAAAAAATAAACTAAAAAAAACTTGTCTGGTCGAGCGCAGTCGAGACCTATAAAAACGAAACAAATGAAAAAATACGTATTTCTATTAATAGTAATTACAGCATCAGTATTCATGACTAGTTGTGGAAGTGAAACCAAAAAAGAAGTAAAAGATACTACGCCTGCAATTAAAGTTACAACAAGTAAAGTTGCAGTAAATAACAACAACCCTTTTTTGTCTGTAAGCGGAACAATACAAGCAACTAACAGTGCAGATTTAAGCACAAGAATGATGGGTTACGTGAAGAAAGTACACGTTAATGTTGGTGATAAAGTTAGAAAAGGACAATTATTGGTGTCTATAAATAATGCCGACTTACAAGCTAAAAAAGGACAAGTAAACGCGGGAATAACACAAGCTAAAACGGCTTTTACAAATGCTGAGAAAAATTACAATCGTTTTAAAATTTTATTTGAGAGTGCAAGTGTTACTCAAAAAGAAATGGACGACATGACGGCTAATTACCAAATGGCAAAAGCGGGTTTAGAAGCTGCAAATCAAATGAAGAATGAAATTAATGCACAACTGGCATATTCTAATATTACAGCTCCTTTTTCTGGTGTAGTTACTCGTAAAAATATTGATAATGGAGATATGGCAAACCCAGGAATGCCCTTAATTAGTATAGAAACGCCTAAAGAATTTGAAGTACTTGCAATGGTGCCAGAAACGGAGATTTCACAAATTAATAAAGGGACTACTGTAAGCGTTTTAGTAAAAGCTTTAGAAAAAACTATTAAAGGAAAAGTAATAGAAGTAAGTACCTCTGCAAAAAATACGGGAGGACAATACTTAGTGAAAGTTAATTTAGAGAAAACGGATGCAGTTATTTTATCTGGCATGTTTGCTACGGTTCAGTTTCCTGTGGAAAGAAAAGTAAAGTCTGAGTTGGTTTTAATTCCTGCAGATGCAATTGTTAAAAACGGACAATTATCTGGTATTTACACAGTAAGTCAAACTAATACAGCACTATTGCGTTGGTTGCGTTTAGGAAGAACATATGGAGACAAAGTGGAGGTTTTATCTGGTTTAAATGCTGATGAATCTTACATTGTTTCTGCGGATGGTAAGTTGTTTAACGGAGCTAAAGTGAGTCTTTAGTTGGCCGTTTACAGTCGCAGTTATCAGTAAAAATAAAATAGTAGTAAGAATTGTCGCGTTAAGGATAGCAGTGGAAATCCTTTTTTTGCTGACATAAATGGCAAAAAAAGATTGCAACGGATAGCCTGTTAAAACGCCCAAAAAAAATAGAATAAAATGAAAGAAGGTTTAGCTGGAAAAATTGCAAAAGTCTTTATTGGATCGAAATTGACGGTGTTGCTAATGATCGTTTTTATGGTGGTTGGTGTGTATGCTTCGTTTTTAATTCCGAGGGAAGAAGAGCCACAAATAGATGTGCCAATGGCAGATATTTTTGTTGGATATCCTGGTGCGAGTCCTAAAGAAGTAGAAACGAGAGTTGTAAAACCTTTAGAGAAATTAATTTCGAATATTAAAGGTGTGGAGTATGTGTATTCTACTTCTATGAACGAGAAAGCAATGGTAATTGTGCAGTTTTATGTGGGCGAAGATATTGAGCGTTCTTTTGTAAAATTATACAATGAGATTAACAAACACATGGATCAAATGCCTGCAGGTGTTACGTTTCCGTTGGTTAAAACCCGTGCTATTGATGATGTGCCAATGTTGGGCTTAACGTTGTGGAGTGAGAACTACAGCGATTATCAATTAGGCCAAATGGCGCAAGAGTTAGAAAACGAAATTAAGAAGGTAAATGATGTTTCTGTTACCCATAAAATAGGAGGTAGAAATCGTCAATTACGTGTGGTTTTAGACAAAGATAAATTGGCAGCAAGTGGATTGGATTTCTTGTCGGTTTCTAAAATGATAAAAGCCAATAACACACAATTAAGCTCGGGAAGTTTTGATAAGAATGATACGGAGTTTTTAGTGACTACCGGAAATTTTTTAGCATCTGTAACAGATGTAGAAAATTTAGTGGTTGGTGTACAACAGAACAGACCTATTTATTTAAAGCAAATTGCTGCGATTGTTGATGGACCAGAAATTCCGCTGAATTATGTGTCTTTAGGGTTCGGGCAGGCAAGTGAGAAATCTGAAACTTACAAATCTGAATATCCGGCAGTAACTATTTCTGTTGCTAAAAGAAAAGGCGCAGATGCCATGAAAATTGCTGAAGTTATTTTAACTAAAGTAGACCATTTAAGAAGTACTTTAATTCCAGATGATGTGCATGTAGAAGTGACTAGAAATTACGGAGAATCTGCTTCTAATAAAGTATCAGAATTATTGTGGCACTTGATCGGTTCTATCTTTGCTGTTACTTTAGTGGTAATGTTAGCAATGGGTTGGCGTGGTGGTTTGGTGGTGTTTTTATCGGTACCAATTACGTTTGCGTTAACGTTGTTGAGTTATTATATGATGGATTACACGTTAAACAGAATTACGTTATTCGCATTGGTATTTGTAACGGGTATTGTGGTAGATGATTCCATAATTATTGCGGAAAATATGCACCGACACTTTAAGATGAAACGACTGCCTTTTAAACAAGCTGCTTTATATGCAATTAACGAAGTTGGAAACCCAACAATTTTAGCAACATTTACAGTGATTGCTTCTGTTTTACCAATGGCTTTTGTATCTGGTTTAATGGGGCCTTATATGGCGCCAATGCCAATTGGAGCATCCATAGCAATGATTCTGTCTTTATTTGTAGCGCTGACAATAACCCCTTACTTAGGATATATTTTCTTAAAAGAAAAAGATAAAAAAGGAGGCGTAGCGAAAGTAGAAAAGCCTTTAGAAGAAACTTTTATCTATAAAATTTACAACAAGTTTGAAAGACCTTTATTAGAAAACGGAAAGAAACGTTGGTTGTTTTTAGGTGGAACATTTGTTGTGTTGATGGCAACGATGGTGTTATTTATTACCAATTCTGTAGCTGTAAAGATGTTGCCTTTTGATAATAAAAATGAGTTTCAGGTTATCATAGACATGCCAGAAGGAACAACGTTAGAAAGAACTGGTGTTGCTACCCAAGAAATTGCGCAGTATTTAGCTACAAGACCAGAAGTAGTAAATTATCAGAATTATGTTGGTACTTCTGCACCGATTACTTTTAACGGTTTGGTGCGTCATTATGATTTGCGTGGTGGATCTAATATGGCAGATATTCAAGTGAATTTGATTGATAAAGGAGAACGAGATATTCAGAGTCACGGAATTGCGAAATTATTACGACCAGAAATACAGCGAATTGCTGCTAAATACAATGCGAATGTAAAGTTGGTAGAAGTGCCACCAGGACCACCAGTATTATCTACAATTGTAGCTGAGGTTTATGGGCCTGATTATCAGGAACAAATTAAAATTGCGAATAGCATTCAGAATATTTTAAAAAATACTGCTGATGTTGTGGATATCGATTGGATGGTAGAAGACGACCAAATTGAATATCAATTCGAGATTAATAAAGAAAAGGCAATGCTGTATGGAGTGGCACCGCAGCAAATTGCGTATACTATGAATATGGCTTTGTCTAACAGACCTATTACTAATTTGTATGATGAAAATGCTATGCATCAAGTTGGGTTGGTCTTGACTTTAGATGAAAAAGAAAAATCTACCATTTCTGATATTTCTCAACTAAAAGTAACTTCGAAACAAGGAAATCAAGTTCCGATTGCAGATTTAGTGGAAATTAAAGAAACGATTGCTGCAAAAAGTATTTACAGAAAAAATCAAAAACGTGTTGTATATGTGCTGGCAGATATGGCTGGAGAATTAGAAAGTCCTGCGTATGCAATTTTAGGAATGGAAGAAAAGTTAAAAGAAATTCCGTTACCTGAAGGCTATAAATTAAACGAAATGTATTTAGGGCAGCCAGATTTTGAAGACAATTATACGGTAAAATGGGATGGAGAATGGCAAATTACTTTAGAAGTTTTTAGAGATTTAGGAATTGCATTTTTAGGAGCAATTATCTTAATTTATATTTTAATTGTAGGATGGTTTCAAAACTTTAAAGCACCTATTGTAATGATGGTGGCAATCCCATTATCATTAATAGGAATTATTTTAGGACATTGGATAATGGGCGCATTTTTTACCGCAACTTCATTTATTGGAATGATAGCACTGGCGGGAATTATGGTACGGAATTCCGTCTTATTAATCGATTTTATCAACTTAAGATTAGAAGAAGGTATTCCGTTGAAACAAGCTTGTATAGAAGCTGGAGCTGTAAGAACAACGCCAATTTTATTAACGGCAGGAACGGTAGTTATTGGAGCATTTGTTATCTTATTTGATCCTATTTTTCAAGGATTGGCAATTTCATTAATGGGAGGAACCATTGTTTCTACCGTACTAACCTTGTTGGTTGTACCATTGGTGTATTATATGATAGAGAAAAAGAATTATAAGTAATAAATAATAGTCCCGCTGATTTCGCGGATTTACGCAGAATCACAGAGTAAAAAAATCTGCGCCTATCTGCGAAATCTGCGGGATATAAAAAAAAACTTATGAAATTAGTAATCGTTACAGCAATCGAAGAATTTCAAGAAGCTATTTTAAAATCTTTCAAATAGCAAATATTGAGAGCTTTAGTAGTTCAGATATTGATGGTTATAAAAATGCGTTTTTTTTATTAAAGGCAACTAATTGGCTTCCAGTAGAAAAAGGAGGTAATGAATCTAGTTTGTTTCTTTTATTGATGAGGAACCTATTGATACATTATTCAATTTAATAATAATGTAGAAATTAATAACCCTATAAAAGCAATTGTCGTTCCTATAGAGAGATGTATATAAATTAAAAAAAAACAGAAATTATGTTGAATAAATATTTTAGAGTTATTGTAGGAGTAATGGTATTATTAAGTGTGTTGCTTACATACTATGTGCACCAAAATTGGATGTGGTTTACCGTATTTATTGGTGTAAATTTAATACAATCTGCGTTTACAAAATGGTGTTTGTTAGAAACCATTTTAGTGAAATTAGGTGTTAAAAAAGAAGGAGGTTCTTGTTCCTCTTGTTAAAATAATACCGCAATTATTATTTTAAAAATAAGCATAAAAAAAAGGGTGATAAATTATTTTATCACCCTTTTTCTATAAAATTTATTTCTTACCCTCCGTGTCTCGTTCTTTTGCTAGGTTCAAATTTTTTACCTGCATTACCTAAGCTGTTAAACTTCCAAGTAAAAGATAACATTGCATATTGGTTTAAAACCGTACTAGAAGAATCTTGAATATAATCTTCTGTAGCCACTCTTCTTGCATTTGTGTTTTGGTCTAAAATATCATACACTCTAATACTAATTGCACCTTGATCTTTTAAAATAGAATAGCGTAAAGAAGTGTTCCAGAACCAAGCACTTTTTTGAAAACCATCTGCGATATTAGGATTGTAATTGTAGTTGATGTCATTTCTCCATTCTAATTTCTTAGGAAGAAATGTAGCGGTTTGAATTGTTACATCATGGCTGATAAAATTTTTATTATCGAAACTTTGAATATCATAGGTATTGTTATTAAATGAGATAGAATATTCTGGTTTAATCTGCAAAATTTTATCCCAATTAAAATCGAAACCAATTCTAGGAGAAACCGTGGCAGTTTTACTAGAGTATTGAATGCCATTGTTAAAGTTAATATTCTTGTTATAATTACCGAAAACTCTAAATTCTGTTTTTAGGCTCCCAAAATCTTCCCATTTTTTTGTAGTACTATAACTTCCACCAGCTCTAAAACTATAGAAACCATCTACGTTTGCATAGGTTGTTTCTCTAATTAATGTATTTGGGTCTATAATGGTACTTGCAACAACTCTATCATTTGTAAAAGATAGGTTTGCAAAAGACCAAAAACCCGTTCTTTGTTGCCAATTAAAATTAGAAGCACCAAAACGAATATTATGTGTTTTAGAAGGTGTTAGTGTAGGGTTACCAGTAACAATGTTTAAAGGATTAGATTCGTCTCTAAAAGGTTGTAATTGAGATAGGTTTGGTACGCCATTTCTAAAGTTATATCGAAGTCTAAAACTACTACTTCTACTTTTTCTAAACCTTGTACTAAAACCGTATTCTAAATTATTAAAATCTCTTATAAGGTTTGTTTCTGGTCTTAAGAAATCTTTGTTCTCTAAGGTTCTGCCTACATGTGCAATTTCTGCGGATGCAGACCATTTGCTGTTTCTAAACTCAAGCTCTGCACTTGGTCTCTTTGTTGCATTTAAATATTCGAAATCGGTACTCAACAAATCACTAAAATCGGTATAATCATTTGTAGTGTCGTTAAAGTCGAATGTGTTCCGTATGGTTTTTGTTTTTGTATTGCTGTATTCATAAGCAACATCCAAAAAGAGTTTATTAGCTAATAATGGCAAACGGTAGGTAAACTCACTCCCAAATTTTTTGCTGTCAGAAGTTCCATCAGAATATTGATCCCTTATAATTTGATCTGGATTTGAACCATAAATATTTGTTTCAGATTTCACATAATCATCTGTTTCACGGCTATTAAGGTTTGCAGTAATTTCTGCTCTTATAAAGGCACCTTTGCTACCAAATTTCTTAGAGAAATTTATTTCATTATCAAAACTCTTCCTATCGGAATCTGCAACAGATTTTGTATCAGAGTCGTTGGTTAATGTTTTGCTGTTATTTAAACTTTCAGAAAAACTTTTATAAGTATTTGTATTTAAGTTGCTATTAAAATCAGATTCGATGTCTATTCTAAACGTACTGTCTATTTCAATTTCAAAATCGATGCTTGCATCATGACTATCACTTTTATTTAGTGAACTACTTCTAGAGTTTCTAAAAAAACTTTCTCCATTAGATAAAAAAGTTTCTCTATTGCTAGAAGAAGTATTCTCAGATTCACTATTTTTATAAAAATAATCTGAAGAAACTTCAAATATTTTGTTGAAAGAATTAATATAGTTTACACCATAATTGTTAGAGGTAACAATACCTTGTCCGCCACCAAAACTTCTATTATTTCCACCAAATTGTAATCTTTGGTTACCAAAACTAAAACCGGGCGAGTTTATATTGTTTCCACCAGCAAGCAAACCTATTCTTTCACTTTGTTGAAAACGTGTAGCTAAACCAGCATATTCATATTTATCATCAGTTCCAATTCCTGCAGCTACTTTACCAAAATACCCTTTGTTGTTTTCTTTTCTTATGGTAAGATTAATGGTTTTGTTTTCACCATCTGAGTCTTCACCAGAAAAAGCTTGTGCATTGGTTTTAGTATCTGTAATCTGAATTTTTTCAATAATTTCTTTGGTTAAATTTCTTGTTGTAATTGTAGGGTCATTTCCAAAGAAAGGTTTCCCGTTTACTAGAATTTTATTTACTTCTTTTCCGTTTACAGTAATTTTACCATCTGCATCAACTTCTACGCCTGGTAATTTTTTAAGTAAATCTTCTACGTTTGCATCTGCCTTTGTTTTAAAAGATTTTACATTAAATTCTACCGTATCTTTTTTAATGGTAATAGGTGCCGAAGATCTAATAACAATTGCATCTAAAGCATTTGCAGATTTTAAATATAAAGTACCCACATTTTGGTTTTTTACGCTTATCGTTTTAGCGTAAGGGTTAAAACCAATAAAAGAAACGATTAATTTAATTTTAGCATCTGATGTGCTCGCTGCAATTTTAAAGTTCCCTTTTTCATCTGTAATTGTGTAGGCTACAATACTACTGTCTTTTATTCTTTCAATATGCACAGTTGCAGACTCTAATAATTCCTTTTCATCTGCAGATTTTATATTTCCTGTTATTTGAAAATCTTGTGTTTGAGAATAAATAATGGACGTAATAAAAAAGCTAAAAAGAATTAAAATTTTTTTCATTTGAGTTGGTTAATGTTGTTGATAAAGTATTAAGACAATTTTTAAGTGCAAAGGTTTAATTAATTATGCAAAGTATTTTTCTTTTAACAGAACTTTAAGATAACCAGACTTAAACAATCTTCTGCAGATTCTAAAAGAATTAGAAAAACCTCCTTTAGATTGTTGCAGAAGAATTAAATGTATTTTTGTTGAAATTAAATTTTATAAAGATGGATTTATCTTCGAATGCTTGGGACAATAGATATGTAAATAATGATATTGGTTGGGATTTGGGAGAAGTCTCTACGCCTTTAAAAGCGTATTTTGATCAACTAGAAAACAAAGAAATTAAAATATTGATTCCAGGAGGAGGAAATTCTTACGAGGCAGCGTATTTGTTTAAAAACGGATTTAAGAACGTTTTTGTGGTAGATTTATCTAAGACAGCAATTGATAACATTCAAAAGAGAATTCCTAATTTTCCGAGTTCACAATTAATTCTTGGCAATTTTTTTGAGATGAAAGATGCTTTCGATTTAATTATTGAACAAACTTTTTTTTGTGCGTTAAATCCGAATTTAAGAGAAGATTATGTTGTTAAAATGAACCAATTATTAAGACCAAAAGGTAAATTAGTTGGTGTGCTTTTTAAGGTTCCTTTAAATGATGATAAACCTCCTTTTGGTGGTAATAAAGCAGCCTATTTAAATGGTTTTAAAGAGTATTTCCAGATAGAGAAAATGGCGTCTTGTTATAATTCTTTTGGGAACAGAAAAGGTAGAGAGTTGTTTATAAAGTTGCTTAAAAAGTAGTTGTAGATTCTACGGTTTATTTTTAATTACAGTTGTGTCTAGCCGTTAAAATTGGGTCAAGATATTTTAATTGTAATATAAAGAGTTTAAACTTTTAATTTTCACTTAGATATATTTAAGTTTGCAACTGCATTTGATGCGATTCCTATGAAATTTGAAAAACCCAAATTTGTTCAGAAAACTACTGATGTTGTTAACAATCTAAATGACTCTACAAAAGAAAGAATAAGAGTTATTATAGAAGAGACTGATACCAGGTATGGAAGAATCTTTGATATATCCATTCAGGCATTAATTTTCTTGTCAATATTAGTCTACTGTTTAGGAACGCTGCCTAATTTGTCTCCACTCTGGAACAAGACACTGAACATTATAAATAACGTTTGTTATATTGTTTTTACGATTGAATATTTTGGAAGAATTTATATTACCAAACACCGATTAAAGTATATTTTCAGTTTTTTCGGAATTATAGATTTACTAGCTATTTTACCCTTTTTGTTCGCAAAACAATTCGATTTAAGAGCTATTAGAGCATTAAGAATTTTTAGGATTTTAAGTGCGCTTAAGATATCTAAATATAGCGACGCGATAGAAAGATTTGCAATTGCTTTGAGAATTATTCGTCCGGAACTTACTTTATTTTTCATACTTACGGGTGTTTTCATCTTTCTTTCTGCAGCAGGTATTTATTATTTTGAAAATGAAGCGCAACCTCAAGCTTTTGCTTCTATTTTTCATAGTTTATGGTGGTCTATTATCACGTTAACTACCGTTGGTTATGGAGATGTGTATCCCATAACATTGGGTGGTAGAGTTTTTACTTTCTTTATTTTATTGATAGGTTTGGGAATAATTACAATACCTACAGGTTTAATTGCAAGTGCACTTTCGTCTGCAAGAAATCTCGAATCAGAAGGATTAAAAGAGCAACACAAAGAAAAAAATAAAGAAAAACAGAAAGAAAAAGACAATAAGAATTAATTTATAAACACTATTTTTATTTATTCTAAATAAAGGGTTATCTTTGCCGAACTATTATATAGCATATGATTGTTTTTTATACAGAAAGTTCGCCAACCATACAATTGTCTCAAGCAACGGCTTGTAGTGCTGTTTGTTCAGAAAATTGCATAAAACCTAAAGGTAAGTGTTGTAATAAGTACAAAAAAAAGGGTGTCAATTGTAAAAGATGTCCAAATATTTTATTGCAAAAAGCTTCTTAGTTTTTTGTTTTCTTGAAGGCAAAAGGCAAAATTATTTTTACAAATTTTGAATATGTCAACTCAGAAGTTGTAAGCCGTCACTAGCCACGAAAGCTGTGTTTGTTAATCCTTGTCTTGTAATGTTGGTGATTTTTGCAAACGTAATATCATTTTCTTTACAATAACTTTCAGCGAAATTATTGCAGGTATTTATCTCTTCAGAAATTATTTTATTACCGCGACCAAAAGGAGTAAAAGCATAACCTGGTATTGAAACTACAATTACTTTATTTTTAGTGCCTTTTGTCGCTTTTAGAGAAGTGTTTACAAGTGCAGGAAACTCATTTTTATAGATAGAGAAGTTTTTTTTCTGAAAACTGATTATTTACGCTAATTAACAATGTTACTAAGCTACAATTATTAGAAATACTATTGTTTTTTATTGCTTTAATTAAGTTTGTGGTAGTCTAACCTGTTTTTGCAATTACTTCTAAATTAAAGGTAGTATTCGATTCAAATTTAGTTTGTAGATTTTCCTTTAATTGTACTGGAAATTTACAAGTAGTGCCCACTTTCTCTAATTGTGTAAAGATCACCTAGTGCTAAAATTTTATAGACATTACTAGTTTCAGAAATAGAAACATCCGTTTTAAGTGCTGATACTTGTTCGTTTATACTTTCACTAGAAATACTTAGGAAATAAAAAAAGAAAAAGACAAAATAAATATAGTTTTTCATATTTATTTTGTCTGATGATGCATCGTTTTCTTATAAAATTGTAAGCGTATTATTTAAAAGCATTTAAGCCGGTAACATCTAAGCCAGTAATTAAAAGGTGAATGTCATGTGTGCCTTCATATGTAATTACACTTTCTAAATTCATCATGTGACGCATAATAGAATACTCACCAGAAATACCCATTCCACCTAGCATTTGTCTTGCCTCTCTGGCAACTTTTAAGGCCATGTCTACATTGTTACGTTTTGCCATAGAAATTTGAGCAGAGGTTGCTTTTCCGTCATTTTTTAAAGTACCTAATCTCCAAGCCAACAATTGTGCTTTGGTAATTTCGGTTATCATTTCTGCTAATTTCTTTTGTTGTAATTGAAACTGTCCTATTGGTCTGCCAAACTGCTCACGTTCTTTAGAATATCTTAAAGCCGTATCATAACAATCCATTGCAGCACCAATTGCGCCCCAAGCAATACCAAATCTTGCAGAATCTAAACACCCTAACGGTGCTCCAAGTCCAGATTTATTTGGCAATAAATTCTCTTTTGGCACTTTTACATTGTCAAAAATTAATTCACCTGTAGAAGAAGCACGAAGAGACCATTTATTATGTGTTTCAGGCGTAGAGAAACCTTCCATTCCTCTTTCTACGAGTAACCCATGAATTCTACCTTCTTCATTTTTTGCCCAAACAACTGCAACTTGTGCAAACGGTGCGTTAGAAATCCACATTTTTGCACCATTTAATAAATAATGATCGCCTTTGTCTTTAAAATTAGTTTCCATTCCAGAAGGATTAGAACCATGATTGGGTTCTGTTAAGCCGAAACAACCCATCCATTCTCCAGAAGCTAATTTTGGTAAATATTTTTTTCGTTGTGCTTCATTTCCATAAGCAAAAATAGGATACATTACCAAAGAAGATTGCACCGAAGCGGTAGAACGCACACCAGAATCTCCGCGTTCTATTTCTTGCATAATTAAACCATAAGAAATCTGATCTAAACCTGCACCACCATATTCTTCTGGAATGTAAGGACCAAAAGCACCAATTTCTGCCAAACCAGCAATAATTTGCGTTGGAAATTCTGCTTTTTGAGCATATTCTTCAATAATAGGCGTAACGTCTCGTTTTACCCAATCACGAGCAGCATTTCGCACTAACTTGTGTTCTTCGGATAATAAATCGTCTATATTATAGTAATCTGGCGCTTGAAATAAATCAGGTTTCATATCTTAAAAGTATAATTTTAAATAAATCTATGAAATATTGTTTAATATTTAACAATATTTCAAGAAAAGCAAAGTTTTAATATTTCTTAAAAATACGGAACTTTTTTAAAGTTAGCGATTAGAAATTGTTAAAAAGTTGTCGATTTCGAGTAAGTTTGTAAAGATGAAAAATACGCTAGGAAAAGAAGAACGTCTAAAGAGTAAAAAATTAATAGAAAAACTTTATTCTAAAGGAGATGCTGTTAAGACTTTTCCTTTAAGAATGATGTATGTAAAAACGCCACATACATCCAATTTTCCTTGTCAGGTTGGTGTTTCTGTCTCCAAAAGAAATTTTAAAAGAGCGCCAGATAGAAATAGATTAAAGCGTCTAATGAGAGAAACGTATCGTTTACAAAAAGAAATTGTGTACAACAACCTAGACGAACCGTACGTTTTTATGATTTCGTATATTGGAAGAGAAGAAATGAAATATGAAGAATTGTATGCGAAAATGGAGAAATTATTGACGCTATTTATCAATAAAACAAAAAATACAACAGATGAAAATATTCAACCTTAAAAAGAAAACCGTTGTTTTATTATTGATAGGTACTATTTTTATCACCTACTCTTTTAAATCGAAGTTTTTTGAAGTTGCAAAACAAATAGAGATTTACAATACATTATTTAAAGAATTGAATATGTATTATGTAGATGAAATTAATCCTGCAGAATTTACAAATAAAGCAATTAAAAACACACTTAAAGACCTAGATCCGTATACCAATTTTTACAATGAACAAGATGTAGAAACTGCAAAAATAAGAAGAGCAGGAGAGTATGGCGGCATTGGAGTTGCGGTTTATTACACCAAACAAGGAATTGAAATAAGTGAAGTTTATAAAGGGTTTTCTGCAGATAAAGCAGCTTTAAAAGCCGGAGATGTTATTGTTTCCGTAGACAATCAATCGATAAAAAATATGGAAAGAGACCAACTTTCTATGTTTTTAAAAGGCACCCCAAATAGTAAATTTTCTATTGAAGTTGAAAGACAAGGAAGTGTTCTGAGAAAAGAGATTACCCGAGACAAAGTTGTCATCAATCCTGTGCCATTCGCAGAAATGATAGATGAAGAAACAGGGTATATTACATTAACTCGTTTTAATGAAAAAGCATCTTCCGAAGTAAAAAAAGCCTACAGAAAATTAAAGAAACAAGGAATGACGAAGCTGGTTTTTGATCTTCGTTACAATCCTGGTGGCTCTTTGTTAGAATCGATTAGAATTTCCAATTTCTTTTTACCTAAAGGGAAAAAAATAGTAAGCACAAAGGCAAAAATTAAAAAGTGGAGCAATACATATAACACTAAAAACGATCCGTTAGATTTAGAAATTCCGATCGTGGTTTTAATAAATGAACGTTCTGCATCGGCATCGGAAATTGTAAGTGGTTCTCTGCAAGATTACGACAGAGCAGTAATTATGGGAAAACGTTCTTTTGGTAAAGGTTTGGTGCAACGTTATAGAGAATTAACTTACGGTACGCAGTTGAAGCTTACAATCTCGAAATATTACACACCAAGCGGAAGATGTATTCAAGAGTTAGATTATGAAAACAGAGATGCAAAAACGGGGATAGTGCCTAAGTTTTCAGACAAGGGAATTAACGCTTTTAAAACAGCAAATGGTAGAACTGTTTATGATGGTGGTGGCGTACAACCAGATATTGAGATTAGTACATCAAATAGAAATGAAGCTACAGATAAGTTGCTAGAAACAAAGGCTATTTTTAATTATGCAACTCAATATTTTTATGAAAACCAAGCAATAAAAAAAATAGAGGATTTCGACTTTAAAAGTTCAGACTTTAATACCTTTACAAAGTATTTAAAAGTAGACACCACTTTTGTAACTGCGCAAGAATCTTTGTTTAAAAAAGCCTTTTTAGCATCCAAAGAAAATAACATTTCGAAAGAATATTATCAAATAAAGGAAAAGTTAGCAGAAGATAAAATCACTGAAATATCAAAAAATAAAGACATTATTTCTGAAGTAATCAAAGCAGAAATTTTAGAAAGATTTTTTTATAAAGAAGGCGTTTATCAGTATCATTTAAAATATGATAAAACGATCTCTGAAGCAGTTGTTTTATTGCAAAATGAAGCTAAATACCGTGAAATTTTATCAGGTAAATAGTTTTATATTTATACCTTAAATAAGAATATGTCAGAAGTAAAAAAAATAGCAAGAACACGCGCGCAAGAATCTACAAATGCCATAGAAAAATTATATATTTCTATGCGTCATTTGTTTAGTAGAGGTTTTTACAAACCAATGGGAATTTCAGGAGAAACTTTGCGTAAATCGTTACTTTCTTTAAGGCCAGAGATTTATGGTTCTATAGGCGAAGAAAGAATAGAGTTGAGTGGTTTAACGTATGTGATAGAAAGGCTTCCTGAAGGAATTGAAGAATGCCAGTATATTAATTTAACAGCAGATGAAGGATATAAAAATTCGCATTTTAACTCAATTATTCCACCAAAAAGAAGAAGAAATTGTTATCGAATAGATAAAGATCAAATGAATATTGAGATAACCAGAGGAAGGTCTGAAATCTATGATATTCTAACGCATTTAACCTTCTTATTTATAGAATCTCATAAAATTCAAGAAAGAGTTACACTAAATGATGGTGAAGATTTTACAAGAGAATGGAAACATTTAGAAGACATTGTACTTTACCAAAAAGAAGTTACAGACGAAGAAAGAGAGGTAACTATTGCCCATTTAGGGAATATTTTAGGAAGAACTTTTGACGAGGTTTTAAGTATTTATAAGAATTTTTCATCGGAAGAAAATCCGGATCGTTTTTTTCAACTAATTTATTGGTTGGGTAAACTCGCGATAAATGAAGTTTTAGAAAATAAGAAAAGAACGGTAACATTTAGTTCTATTTTAATAGAAGAAATAGGACATCATATTTATGGTGAAATTTGGGCGAATGACATTAAAAAAGTTTTAAATGAGCATCGTTTATTAGAAAGACCCATACACATTATAAGTGCAAATATGCACAGTGTATTAAATTCTATATATGCAAAAAATGCATTGCCAAAAGAAGTAAAGGATTTAAAAGGATTTGAATTGTATCAGGTTTTAAGTAACTCAGACAGTAAACCTTTGCAGAAAAAAGTGAAAGATTTTGCTTCTTCAAACGGCCTTATTTATATCAAAGATACTTCTGGGACAAATATTAATGTTCAGATTATAGATACAGCTAAAATAAATTTTGAAGTATTAACGTTCTCTAAAAAAGAAAAGTTAGCAGAAAACCCTGTGATTATTGTAATGGACTATGCTTTTGGTGAGCAGGCCTTTGAAACAATGGATGAATTGTTAAAACCTTACACTTGTGAAAAGAACACTAAAACTCATTTAGATGTAAAATCTGTTTCTATTATGGGTAAAGCAGGTATTCTTGAAGGAGGAAAAGGAGATATTATGATACCTTCTGCACATATTTTTGAAGGAACAGCAGATAATTATCCGTTTAAAAATGAATTAACAAAAGAAGATTTAGAAGGCTTTGGTATTGAAGTTTTTGATGGTTCTATGGTGTCTGTATTAGGAACTTCTTTGCAGAATAAAGACTTATTGAAATTTTTTCATGATTCTACCTGGAATGTTATCGGTTTAGAAATGGAAGGAGCTCATTACCAAAAAGCCATACAATCTGCTTCTAGAATTAGAGGAAATATTTCTGAAGATGTACAAGTAAGATATGCTTATTATGCATCAGATAATCCTTTAGAAACTGGTGCAACATTGGCTTCTGGCGGATTAGGAATGACTGGCGTAACACCAACATATGCCATTACACAAAAAATATTAGAACAAATTTTTAACAGTTAAACTGTATTTATAACCAAACATGTTAACAAACCAACAACCCACAAACAGTAACAATAATAACGAAGAAGAAGTAGATTTAGGTTCTTTATTTGTAATTATAGGAAAAGGATTTTCTAAGCTTTTTAATTTTATAGGAAGTATTTTTAAAGGAATATTTCACTTCTTTATTTCAATATTAATTTTTCTTAAAGATAATTTATTAAAAATTGGTATTGCAGCAATTATTGGCTTTGTAGCAGGCTTTATTTTAGAAACTAATAAAGGAAACACTTATGCTTCTGATTTATTAGTAGAACCAAACTTTAAAAGTGCAAGGCAACTGTACAATAATGTTAATTTTTATAATGACCTTGTAAAACAGAAAGACACTGCAAGAATTCAAAAAACATTTCAATTAGACAAAGAAACTGCAGGCTCGTTAAAGAAGTTTACAATAGAGCCAATTGTAAATAAGAATGATATCATAGAATCTTACAATGATTTTGTACTAGCTGTGGATACTACAACTGTTAAAAGTTACACTTTCGAAGAGTTTAAAACTTCTTTTACAGAGTTAGATTATAAGATTCATAGGATACATGTTGTAGCGCAACAAAATGATGTCTTTAATAAATTAGATGAGGTTATTTTGTCTTCTGTAGTAGAAAATAAATACTTTAATAGAGTTAAAGAGTTAACAAATGAAAACTTAAATAGATCAGATTCTTTGCTTCGCCAAAACCTAGGTCAAATAGATTCTTTAAGAAGAGTTTATATGCAAGTAATGTTAGACGAAGCAAAAAAACAGACTAGTGGTACAAATATTGATTTAGGAGGTGAAAAAAGAACAACGAAAGAATTAGAACTTTTTGAAACCAATCGAAAGTTAAATGCTGAACTGAAAGTTGTCGTCAAAGAAAAATCGAATACATATGAAGTTATAAATGTGATTTCTAATTTTCAGCCTATTGGTTACGAAATAAAAGGAATTACAGAAAATATAGCATTGCAATTAGCTGCTTTAGGTGCTTTTCTTATGATTTTTGTATTGCTGCTAATTAAGATCAACACTTATTTAAGCAATTATAAAAAGTAAGTATGCAAACGATTCTTATTACGGGAGGCGCTGGTTTTATTGGCGCTAATTTTATTCCTTATTTTTTAAATAATAATAAAGAATATCATGTTGTAAATCTAGATGTCTTAACATACGCAGGTGATTTACAAAATCTAAAAGAAATAGAAAATAATGCAAATTATACTTTTATTGAAGGGGATATTTGTGACAGGAGCTTAGTTGAAAATTTATTTAAAAAATATAATTTTTCTGAAGTAATTCACTTTGCTGCAGAATCTCATGTAGACAATTCGATTAAAAACCCGGATGCTTTTGTAAGAACCAATGTTTTTGGCACGTTTAATTTGTTAGATGTAGCGAAGAATTATTGGATGGAATCGCCCAATGTATTTAAGAAAAATTTTGAAAATTCAAGGTTCCACCATATTTCTACAGATGAAGTGTATGGCACTTTAGGTGAAATAGGTTTGTTTACAGAAGAAACTCCATACGCACCAAACAGTCCTTATAGTGCTTCCAAAGCATCATCAGACTTTATGGTAAGAAGTTATTTTCATACGTATGGTATGCACGTAGTTACTACAAATTGCTCAAATAATTACGGACCAAAACAACATGATGAAAAACTAATACCAACCATTATTAGAAAAGCAATTTCAGGAGAAAACATCCCCATTTATGGCGATGGAAAAAATATAAGAGACTGGTTGTATGTTTTAGATCATTGTAAAGGGATTGAATTGGTTTATAAAAACGGTAAATCTGGAGAAACCTATAATATTGGTGGTAAAAACGAGCGAGATAACTTATATATTGCAAACAAAATTTGTGAAGTTTTAGATGAAATTCATCCAAAAGAAAAGTCTTACAAAGCACAAATAAGTTTTGTAAAAGATAGACCTGGGCATGACTTTAGATATGCAATTGATGCAACTAAGTTAGAGATTGAATTGGGTTGGTCTGCAGCTGAAAATTTTGAATCAGGTATTTTAAAAACCATTCAATGGTATTTAAATAAATACAATTAATATGAAAGGAATAGTTTTAGCAGGAGGTTCTGGCACACGGTTACACCCGCTTACATTAGCGGTTAGTAAGCAATTGATGCCCGTGTATGATAAACCAATGATTTATTATCCAATTGCTACCTTAATTTCTGCAGGAATTAGAGAGATCTTAATAATTTCTACACCACAAGATTTACCCCTATTTAAAAAATTATTAGGAAACGGAAACCAGATTGGTTGTAGTTTTGAATATGAAGTGCAAGAAAATCCTAATGGGTTGGCAGAAGCTTTTATTATTGGTGAAAAATTTATTGGGTTAGATAAGGTTGCTTTAATCTTGGGAGACAATATTTTTTACGGCTCTGGATTGTCTAACTTGTTAAAAGCAAATAACAATCCGGATGGAGGGATTGTATATGCATATCATGTAAATGACCCAGAAAGATATGGTGTGGTAGAATTTGATAAAGATTTAAAGGCAATTTCAATTGAAGAAAAACCAGAAAAGCCGAAGTCTAATTATGCAGTACCTGGTATTTATTTTTATGACAATGATGTCATTGAAATTGCTAAAAATATAAAGCCAAGTAAAAGAGGCGAATTAGAAATTACAGAAGTAAATAATGTCTATTTAAAAAAAGGGAAACTATCTGTAGAAATTTTAGATAGAGGAACTGCTTGGCTAGATACCGGTACTTTTAATTCTTTAATGCAAGCAGGTCAGTTTGTACAAGTAATTGAAGAAAGACAAGGTTTAAAGGTTGGTTCTATTGAAGAAGCTGCATATAGCGCAGGTTTTATAACCAAACAAGAAATGATAGAAATAACAAAGTCCCTGTTAAAAAGTGGATATTCAACTAATTTATTAAACATTTAATGAAGGTTACAGAGACATCTTTAAAAGGCTGTTATATAATAGAGCCTATCGTTTTTGGAGATAAAAGAGGAAGCTTTTTTGAAGTTTTTAATAAAAAAATATTTAGAGAAAAAACAGGTTTAAAAATCGATTTTGTACAAGATAATCAGTCTATTTCTCAAAAAGGAGTTTTAAGAGGTTTACATCTACAAAAAGGCGGATTTGCTCAGGCAAAACTAGTAAGAGTTGTAAAAGGAAAAGTATTAGATGTTGCTGTTGATGTTAGAAAAGATTCACCAACGTATGGAAAACATTTTTCAATAGAATTATCTGAAGAAAATAACAAACAATTATTTGTGCCAAGAGGTTTTTTACATGGTTTTATTACTTTAGAAGACGATACTATTTTTTCTTATAAGTGTGATAATTATTATAATAAAGAATCGGAAGATGGGGTTTTGTTTGATGACAAAAATTTAAATATTGATTGGAAGTTAGAAGAGAAAGAAATACAACTTTCTAAAAAAGATAAAAACCTACCGAATTTTAATACTAAATAAAAGATGAGTGTTTTATCTAGAAAATATCAAATTTTATTTGAACAAGGGATCATTAGTTTATTGAATTTTGCTTTAATATTTGTTCTATCAAAATTAATTTCTTCGACTCTTTTTAAAGATTTTTTTTTAGGTTATTCTATTGTTATCATTATTAGTTTGGTTATCTCAAGTTTTGCAAATCAACCATTACAAGTTTTTTTAAAAAGAGGTGAAAACAATAAAAATTATATATTTAAAATATTTTTTATTAACCTATTATTATTTCTCATAGTATCTTTAATTGTTAGTATTGTGGTGATTAATTATTATCAATTTTTAGTTGATGATCTGATTTATATCGTAATTCTAGCTTTCTTTACCTCTATTTATGACTTTATAAGAAGATTGAGCTTTGTCTATTTTCAGGATAGTTTTACTAGTAATTTACTTTCTTCTTTCTCTATACTTTTGTTTTTTTTTACAACATTAATATATTATTATTCGATTGATAATATAAGCTTATCAACAGTGTATATTACTTTAATTATTAGTTATTTATTAGGGATTTTTATTTTTATTGTTTTAAAAAAAAATAAAATTAAATACATCTTTAATTTAAAGGCAAAATCCATTCAACTAAGTTTTTATGAAATATTAAAGAAACATAGTAATTATGCTATATGGCTTGTAATAGGAATACTTTTTTTTTGGCTTTATAGTCAAGGAGTATATTTTTTAGCAGAAAAATATTTAATAGTTAAAGATTTTAATGCAGTTAGAATTTCTCAAAATTTGGTAGGAGTTTTGTCAGTATTCTTTGTGACATTTGAAAACATAATGTTGGTTAAATTAGCGCTAGTATTTGATGGAGAAGATTTTCAAGGAATTAATGAATATGTACAAAAAACATTGAAGAAACTGCTACTTCCTTTCATAGGCGTTTTGATAGTAACTGCTGTAATTATGACATTTTTATTTAAGTTATACTATCATGATAATTTGTTTTACTCTGATAAAGCGGTATACTTATTGTATTTTTTTGTGTATCAATTTTTTTTCGGTATTTCAAGAGTTTTTGTCGTAGCCTTGAAGGCAGTTAATGCCACAAGATATATTTTGTTTAGTCATGCTTTTACTGCTATTTTTGCAGTTCTTTTGAGTGTGATTTTACTTCCAAAATTTAGTAACGGTCATACATTAGCATTAATTATGATTAATTCTATATTTTTGTTTTCTATAGGAGTTTATATGTATTATAGGAAAATAATGATTAAAAGTAATCATATAGAGTAAAATCATATTTACTTATTTTTCATCAAACCTTAAATGTGCAATCAAAATGAATAAAACAAAAAAGAATATTTTAATTATTAATGCTTATTCATACAAAAATAGAGGGGATTCTGGAATTATTGTTGCTATGATAAATCTAATCACTAAGGCATATCAGAATAATGTAAGTATTTCGGTGATGTCACAATTTCATGAAGAGAATTCAAGTTTTTATAAAAAACTAAATGTAAAATCGGTGCCTCCTGTCTGGGATATTTTAAACCAAGGAGGTTTTATTAATAAATATTTCACGGGCTTAAAAAAAGTAATAAGCTATAAAAAACAATCTGCCGATGCTATTAAACAAGCAGATTTAGTATTGTCAGCCGGAGGAGGATATTTATACTCTTCAAGAAAAGGACCATTAGGAATTGGTTTTATAAATGTTTTATATCATTTATGGTTATCTAAAAAACACAAAAAAAAAATAATTTTATTTCCTCAGAGTATTGGTCCACTAAACTTCTTTTTGGATAAATTTTTATTAAAAAAAGTTTTTTGTAAATTAGATCTCTTGTTTAGTAGAGAAAATATCACAACAAAGTTTTTAAACAACAACAACGTTAACATCAAAATTAAAGAGTTACCTGATGTTGCTTTTATACTAGAACCTCAAAAGAATGATTTGATAGACGATATGGGAATTTCTTCTGTGGATTGTTTGAAAATAGGAATTACTGTATTAGATTGGAGATTTGCTAGCAGTGGCAGTGATGTAAAAGATGTAGATGATTACCTTGATAGAATTGCCAATGCCATTAATAATCTTAGTAAAATAGTCAATCAAAATATAAAGGTTTATATCTTTCCTCAGGTTACAGTTAGTGATACGGATGGAGACCTTAAAGTATCTAAAGAATTATTAAATAAATTAAATGTAGAGTCTCAAGTGTTCTCTCTTGATAGTATAAACAATCCAAAAGAGCTTGTTTATTTATACTCTAAAATGGACGTTTTTATTGCTAGTAGAATGCATTCTGCTATATTTTCTTTAGCAGGAGGTGTACCTACAATAGGATTAGCATATCAACCAAAAACAACAGGAACATTTGATTTAATTAATTTAAAAGATTTTGCATTAGATATTAAGTCTTTTACAAAAGGTGATTTACAGGATATTATTTTAAAAATAATTAAAAATAATAATCAATCAATCGAAAAGATTAAAAAAGAGGTAGAAACGGTTAAACTAGAAATTACTAAAACTTTAGTTAATGCCTTAAAGGATTAAAAATGATCATACAATTATTACAAAAAAAAGAACATAAGGTATATTTATTTATTATTTTCTACATAATACTTGATTTTTTTTTAAGTATTGCATCTAATTTTTTTGAAGCTAAGGGATTCGCTTTGACTCCATATTTTAGAATACTACTTATTTTATTTACAGTTATTTATTTTGTTATTGATTTCTTTAATATCAACATGAAAAGGAAAGTTAATAAACTATTTACCTTCAATGAAATCTTTGTGTACGGTTGGTTTGCTTTTGCAATGCTCTCAATTTCTCTGGGTTTAATAAATAGAAACCCAATTATTTATATTATTACCGATTTTTTATATGTTCTAATAGGAACAGTATTGTTTTATATTTTCCAATATCTAAAAAGTAATCAAACGTATGATTTTTTTGATATTAGTAAAATACTTATCGTACTAGGAATTATTTGTATAACCTTTAATCTAAAGGTTCCTGCTATATTGTTAGTACTAATGATTGTATTTGTCTATGTAAATATTATCAAAAAAAAATATTTTAGTAGTTTATTTTTATTAATTCCATACTTTATAATGGTGCTTTCTTCCAATCGCACTCAGTTAGTTGTTTTTTTTATAATGGTACTTCTACTTCTTTTAAGAAAATCCAGGAATTACTTCAGCACGAATTCAGTTATTGTTTTTGGAATAAGTTTACTTATTCTTGCTTTTTGTTTTAAAGTAGAAGTATTGCAAACATTGTTGTATTTTTTTAATCCAAAAAGTAATATAGGTTTTAGAATTTATCAAATAATAGTTATTTTTAAAGAAGGAATAGATTATTCCAGTTCTTTTTTTGTTTCTATATCTCAAAGAATTATAGAAGTTCAAGTTGTTATTGAGTATTGGACAAGTGATTTCGTTACGTTTATTTTTGGATCTGGTTCTGGAGGTACAATAGATGGATCTAAACTTTTTAACGATAATTCAGTTTTAAATTCTGCTCTTTTAGGGGGTGAAAAAATACATAATATACATATATTACCTTTCTCTTTAATTTTTAGATATGGTTTTATAGGATTGATGCTATTTTTAATGTTACTTTTAATTGTTTACAAGTCAATTATCAAAGTGCTAAATGAAAAAACCAATGAGCAAAAATTGTTTTGGAATTTATTTTTGATTTTTTGGTTTTTCTTCTCCATACCAGCTGCTTCCTTTTTATGGAGTATGCCTGTTTTTTGGATCAGTTTAGCCTACACAAATAGACAAACCTAAAAGGATGCATAATTGAAAAATTTACAGAATAAAAATAGCAATAACTCTAACCAATTCTTAAAAGATAAAAAATTTTCAGCAATTGATTTTTTATTTATTTTGTTTGCTCTTTTCCCGTTATTACCTTTTGGAATTAAGGGTGCACCTGTTATTTTGTTGGCTCTTTTTGTCATTTCTATTTTAAAAAAAAAGAAAAAGAAGTTTGAATATATTTATTTAATAAATTCAACACTTTACATTATATATTTTATTAGTATTTTTTATTCTGATAATAGTAAAAATTCACTAACGTTATTAGAAACAACACTATCCCTCTTAATAGTACCCATCAGCTTTGTTCTGTATTCTGGTATTAAACTACCTAACAAAACTATATTAAAGCAAGAGTTTATCTTTAAAACCTTTTTTATTATTTCCTCTTTTGTTCTGTCCATTTTTATTTTTATTATTTCATTTGAATATGGAGATTATATTTCAACAAAAATTGAATTACGCCAATTTTTATCAAGATTAGATAGTGGCTTTTTTTGGTTAAAAGAGCACCCCATTTATTTATCAATTTATCTTTCAATCTCATTATTAACAATAATCAGTTTATTTAAAACATCTAAAAGAAAAATTGTTCTTATTGTTATGGGTTTGTTTCAGTTTTTTATTCTCATGCTTCTCTCTAGAAAAGGAGTCATTATTTCCTTTTTATTTACTGCAGTGGCATTCTTTTTAATGATTCAAAAAAGAAAGAGAATAGGATTATTATTTATTGTATTTTTTTCTGTTATAGCTAGCTTTTTTGTCTTTAAATATACACCAGACACTATAAAAAGGTTTGAAGAGGTTTTCGATGTAAAAAGTTATAATAAAATTGAAAAACATTCTTCAACAAGCATTAGATATGGTGTTTACAAATGTGCTTTAGAAAAAATCAATGAATCTTGGGTTATAGGTTATGGTATTGGAGATGTTAAAAGCGAATTATTAAAATGTTATGAAAAAAAGTCCAAAATTTTAGTGAATCAAAACCTAAATAGTCACAACCAATATTTAGGAATCTTACTTTCCGTTGGTCTTTTTGGGTTGCTTGTTTTTATAATTCCATTAATAATAAATTTAAGATTGTTTTTTATCAATAAAGATTATTTTGCTTTTTGTTTACTTTTGATGTTCACTTTTTTTATGTTTTTTGAAAATATTTTAGATAGGCAGAATGGTGTAATTTTGTTTGCTTTTCTATTAAATTTCTATACCTTTAAAAACTATACTCTAAAGAAAAATGAATAAAGTTCTCATCATAGGCCCGTTTCCAAAACCAATTTCAGGGGTTTCTTTAGCGAACCAAGTAGTAAAAGAAATTATAGACAACTCTAATGATTTTAAAGTAGACACTATAGATACTTCCTATAGTGTTTTTGAAGACGCAATAGGAAGCTTTTCCTTCAAAAAGTTTTCTTTCTTCTTAAAAATGAATTTTAGTGTTTGTAAGATTTTTAAAAATGATATTGTTTATATAACACCAGGTCAAACTTTTTTCGGAATTACAAAGTATACTTTATTTATCTTATTCTCTTCAATTCTAAAAAAGGAATTAATTATACACGTTCATGGTAACTTTTTAGGAACACAATACCAAGAATTAGCAGGTGTTAAAAAGAATTTTTTTTATTTTTTAATATCAAAGTTTACCAAAGGAATTGTATTATCTGCTTCTTTAAAACAAAATTTAACTCCATTTTTAAAAGAGAAAAACATCTATATATTAAATAATTTTGCACAAAATTATTTGATTGAGAATGAACAAAAAATTGATAATAGTATTTTAAAAATCTCTTATTTAAGTAATCTTATGGAAGAAAAAGGAATTTTTCGGCTTTTAGATTCACTAAAAGATTTAGAAAATAAAAACATTAATTATAAAGCAAAAATAGCTGGTAATATTGATGTTAAGCTAAAAGATAATATCTTAGAGAAAATTTCAAATCTAAAAAATACTACTTATATAGGTATTGTTTACAATAAGGATAAGAAAAGACTACTTGATTGGAGTAATGTTTTTGTGCTTCCTACTTTCTATAAAATGGAAGGTCAACCAATTTCAATTCTAGAAGCTTTAGCAACAAAAAATGTAATTATTTCTACAAAGCACGCAGGTATAGAAGATATCGTTACAGAAAATAAAAATGGATATTTAGTTGAGAAACAAAATTCTGATAGTATAACCAACAAATTAATATACTTAAATGAAAATAAATCTGAAATTTTAGAAATTTGTAATTACAATAAAATGTATTTTGCGAAAAACTTTACAATTGAAATTTTTAGTAAAGAGATTATAAAAATTATTAAAGAAAGAAATGCAAGTACTTAATACATTTAAGTTACCTAAAAATTTCAGAGGAAAAAATGCCTTTGTAGTTCAATTGTGGTGGCTTATTCAATCTTTATTTTTTAGAAACTCACCCCAGTTTTTATATGGTTTTAGACGTTTTGTCTTAAGGTTATTTGGAGCTGAAATTGGTAAAAAAGTAATTATTAGACCTACCGTAAGAATAACCTACCCTTGGAAAGTTTCTATTGGAGATTATTCTTGGATTGGAGATGACGTAGTTTTGTATTCTTTGGGTAAAATAGAAATAGGTAAAAATGTAGTAATCTCACAAAAATCATATTTATGTGCGGCTTCTCATGATTATTTAAAACAAGATTTCCCCATTTTTGCAAAAAAAATCACCATTAAAGATGAATGCTGGTTGGCAACAGATGTTTTTGTTGCACCAGGAATTACCATAAATAAAGGGACTGTGGTAGGATCTAGAAGTAGTGTTTATAAAGATTTGCCAGAAAATAAAATTTGCATGGGCAATCCTGCAAAAGTAATTAGAGAAAGAAAAATTGAATAACAAGAAAAACATTTTAATAATCTCTCCATTTTTTTACCCGGAACCAATTTCTACAGGGAAATTTAACACCAATTTTGTAACAGGGTTGGTAGATCACGGGCATGAAGTAACGGTATTATGTTTTCATCCATTTTACCCAGATTGGAAAGCAAAAAAAAGTAAGGATCAATTAAAAGGAGTAAAAATAATAAGAGGTGGAAAACATCTATTTTACACAAAAAAAACAATTTTTAGAAGGTTAATTCTAGAATTTAGTTTCGCTTTTTTTGTGTTAAGAAAATTATATGAAAATCAAAAAAATAAAGATTTAATAATACCAATATTTCCACCAAGTTTTGCTTTTTATTTTATACTGCCCTTTCTTAGTAAAAGGATACGAAAAGTAGGAATGGTACATGATTTACAAGAAATTTATTCGGAAGGGAAAACAGGTTTTTTAAATAATTTTATTAAATTTTTTATTCATAAAATTGAAAAAAAATGTTATCAGAATTGTAATAAATTACTATTTTTATCTCATGAAATGAAAAATGAGGCTAAAAAATTATATAATTTAGCTGAAGATAAATTAGAAGTTCAATACCCTTTTATAACATTAAAAGATCATATTACTAACGACTTAGATTCAATATTCGATAAACAGAAAATTAATGTTGTTTATTCTGGTGCTTTAGGAGAAAAGCAGAACCCTATGGAGCTTTTTAGCTTTTTTGCAGAAGCATCTAAAAAAATAGAAAATACGATGTTTTATATTTTTTCTGAAGGAGAAACTATTAAGAAATTAAAAAAGTTAAATAACAACAAGAAAATCATTTTTCATAATTTAGTAAATAAGGATAATTTAGAAGAGTTATATAGTAAGAGTTCTATTCAAATAATTCCTCAAAAAGAAAATACATCAAAGGGTTCCTTACCATCAAAGTTACCTAATTTATTGGCTTCGGGTTGTAAAGTTTTAGTAATAACCGATCCTAAAAGCGAAATTGAAGAATTCTTTGCAAGTAATAATTTAAGCTTAGTTGCTACTAAATGGAATAATAATTTATTGGTAGAAAAGTTGAAATTTTTAATAGATAAGAATGTAGACATACAACATCAACAAACTGTTGCAAAAAAAAAGTTTACAATTGATGAAATGATTCTTAAAGTTTTTCGTTAAAATTATATATTTGTTTTGAATTAACCTACCAAGTTTGAAAAAAAGATACTCTTACCTAATAAAACCCTCAAAGGTTGTTCTAGACGTTTTAATTATTAATTTTGTTGTGTACTTAGTGTACGATAAAGAATATTTAAACACATATTTTTTATCATATATTACTATTTTTTGGCTACTTACCTCTTATTTTTTGGGTTTCTATAAAGTACATAGATACACAAGTGTTCTTAATGTTTTTAGTCTTTTAGGTAAACAGTTTCTAATTTTTATTTTAGGATATTTTGCCTACTTTGGAATTTTTAGAGAAGGAAATATTGTAAATAATCAAATTTTAATTTTAACATCTATTGGAGTAACTATTTCTTTTGTGAAATTTTCATGGCTTTTGTTGCTTAAAAAATATAGATCACTTGGTAATAACCTTAGAACTACAATTGTTGTAGGTTGTGATGATTCTACAAAAAATGTTATCAAACTTTTTAAAAGTAAATCTAATTTAGGATATAAATATTTAGGGTTTTTCTCAGATAAGACTTATAAGAAGAATGAATATCTGGGGGATTTAAAAGCTGTTTTCGAATATGCCTCTAAAAATACAGTTGATGAAATTTATTGTTCATTATCCTCTTTAAATAAAGATCAAATAAAAAAAATCAACAAATTTGCAATCGATAAAAACATTGTATTAAAGCTGATTCCGAATTCTAATGAGTTGTATAGCAAAAACCAAAGTACGGCGTATTATGATGATGCTTTAATGGTTTTAAACGTTCATAAACTTCCTTTTGAGTTCACAGAAAATTTTTATATTAAAAGAGTGTTCGACATATTTTTCTCAATTTTTGTTTGTGCTACAATTCTTTCTTGGTTAATTCCAGTTCTTTGGGTTATTGTAAAACTAGAGTCAAAAGGACCATTAGTATTTAAACAAGGTAGAGAAGGAATTAATGGTGAAGAGTTTGTTTGTTACAAGTTTAGGTCTATGAAAGTTAACGAATTATCCGATAAAGTGCACGCAACAAAAAATGATCTAAGAGTTACTAAGATAGGAGCATTTTTAAGAAAAACAAGTATGGATGAACTACCTCAGTTTTTAAATGTGCTTTTTGGCGATATGAGTGTTGTTGGTCCAAGACCACACTTAGAAAGTCTATCTTTAGAATATCAAAAAGAAGTAGACGATTATCTTAAGAGACATATTGTAAAACCTGGTATTACGGGTTTAGCGCAAGTAAGTGGTTATAGAGGAGAAATAAAAAGAAAGTTAGATATTAAAAACCGTGTACGATTAGATATTTTTTATATAGAAAACTGGTCTTTTTTATTAGATATTAAGATTATTATAAAAACGATTTTAAATGTTTTTAAGGGAGAGGAAAAAGCATATTAATGAATAAAAAATTCAAAATAACTGCTACTATCGTTCTCTATAAAGAAAATATTTCTGTTTTAGAAAAAACGATTGAATCTTTTTTACAAGTACCTTTTTCAAAAAAACTTTTTCTTGTTGATAATAGCCCAACAGATAAATTAAAAAACGAATTTAATCATCCAGAAATCATTTATATTTTTGTTGGTAAAAACATTGGTTTCGGTAAAGCTCATAATAGTGTTTTAGATAAAATTAATTCAGAATTTCATTTAATTTTAAATCCAGATGTTATTTTTACATCGGATGTAATTCCGAATTTAATAAAAGTTTTAAATAAAGAACCAGAAGTGTCTTTTATAACACCAAAGGTGCTGTACCCTAATAAAGAAGTGCAATACGTATGTAGAAAGCACCCAACTTGTTTTAATTTGATAAACAGAAAGTTAAAGTTTTCTAGTCGTGAAATAAAAAATAACGAGTATCAAAACAAAGATTTAGAAAAATCCTTTTATCCAGAATTTATTCATGGATGTTTTATGTTTTTTAAAACAGAGGATTTTAAAAGGTTAAAAGGTTTTGATTGTAGATATTTCTTGTATATGGAAGATGCAGATTTATGCAGAAAAATTGATGATATTGGAAAAAAGAAGCTCTACTACCCAAAGGTTGATATCATACACCAGCATCAAAAAGGATCATCAAAAAGGATAAAATTATTTTTATATCACCTTTCATCAGCATTTAAATATTTTTTAAAATGGGGGTTTTAACTGAATATTTTTTTACCCATTAAGATTTGCCATAAAATGTATTTCTAATGAAAGCAAGAATCCAAAGAATTTAAAATATATTTGCAGCAACAACACAACACAACACAACACAAATGAATGTACTTATATTAGGTTCTGGAGGAAGAGAACACGCTTTTGCATTAAAATTATCAGAAAGTAAAAAAGTAACTCAGCTTTTTGTAGCGCCAGGAAATGCCGGTACAGACAAGTTGGCTACCAATATTGATATTAACATAACAGATTTTGAAGCAATTAAAGAGATTGTTTTAGAAAATGCTATTAAAATGGTAGTCGTAGGGCCAGAAGTTCCTTTGGTTGCAGGAGTACATGATTTCTTTTTAGCAGATGATGAGTTGAAAGACATTCCTGTTATCGGACCTAAAAAAGACGGAGCATTGTTAGAGGGAAGTAAAGACTTCTCGAAGCAGTTCATGCAAAAACACGGCGTGCCAACAGCTAAATATCAATCTTTTACGAAAGATAATTTAGAAGATGGTTACGCATTTCTAGAAATGTTAACACCGCCTTATGTTTTAAAAGCAGATGGTTTAGCTGCCGGAAAAGGAGTCTTAATTTTAAACTCTTTAGAAGAAGCAAAAACGGAATTAGAAGACATGGTTTCTAATAAGAAGTTTGGTGAGGCCTCTACAACAGTTGTAATAGAAGAATTTTTAAAAGGAATAGAATTGTCTGTTTTTGTTTTAACAGACGGTAAAAGTTATAAAATATTACCTTCAGCTAAAGATTATAAAAGAATTGGAGAAGGAGATGCTGGTTTAAACACTGGCGGAATGGGTGCAATCTCTCCGGTACCATTTGCAGATGCTGCTTTTTTAAATAAAGTAGAAGAATTGGTTGTAAAACCAACAATTGCTGGTTTACAAAAAGACGGAATTGATTACAGAGGTTTTATCTTTATTGGATTAATGAATGATAATGGAAATCCTTCTGTGGTAGAGTATAATGTGAGAATGGGAGATCCTGAAACGGAAGTTGTCTTACCAAGAATTGAATCTGATTTATTTGATTTGTTTGAAGGTGTCGCGCATCAAAATTTACATGAAAAGTCTTTTTCTGTAACAGATAAAACGGCCACCACAGTAATGTTGGTTTCTGGCGGATACCCAGAAGCGTATGAAAAAAACAAAGAAATTAAAGGTTTCGATGCTGTTGATGAATCTATTGTTTTTCATGCAGGTACTACAATGAAAGATAATAAAGTTGTTACAAGCGGAGGTAGAGTGATGGCAGTAACTTCTTTTGGAGATACTATTGAAGAGGCTTTAGAAAAAAGTTATAGAAGCATTGATAAAATTCATTTCGATCAAATGAATTACAGAAAAGACATTGGTTTTGATTTAGTCTAATGAAGAAAAAAATAATTGTTGCACCTTTAAACTGGGGACTGGGTCATGCCACCCGTTGTGTACCAATTATTAATGCTCTAATTAAAGAAAATTATACACCAGTAATTGCTTCCGATGGCAATGCTTTAAAGTTTTTAAAACATGAGTTTTCAGATTTAGAAACTTTAGTGTTGCCTTCTTATCATATTAAGTATGGTAAAAATTTAAAAAGGAATCTTTTTTTACAATTACCAACGATTTTAAAAGCAATAAAAGAAGAAGAGAGAGTTATAGCGTTTTTTGTAGCCAAAAATAGGGATGTTGTTGGTGTTATTTCAGATAACAGATTTGGTGTGAGAAGTTCTAAAATTCCTTCTGTATATATTACACATCAATTAAATGTTTTATCTGGTTTTACTACTTACCTTACAAGTAGCATTCATCAAAAAATTATAAATAAGTTTGATACATGCTGGATTCCCGACAACTCAAGTTCTAATTTTTCAGGAAAATTATCTATATCAAATCGAAAATTAAATCAGAAATTTATTGGTGTTTTAAGCCGGTTTAAAAAAGAAGAATTAGAGCAAAAAATTGCTGTCTTAGTTATTATTTCTGGTCCTGAACCGAATAGGACTTTTCTAGAAGAAAAACTGATTGCTGCGTTTAAAAACGATAAAAGAAAGGTGGTTTTTGTTTTAGGAAGGATAGAAGAAGCTCAAAAAGAATGGACAAATAATAACTGCACATTTTATAATTTCCTTTTATCCGAAGAACTAGAAAAAAAAATAAATTCTTCTGAAGTTATTGTTTGTAGATCTGGGTATTCATCAATATTAGATGTTGCAACTTTAGGGAAGAAAGTATTTTTTATTCCTACTAAAAATCAACCAGAACAAGAATATTTAGCAAATTATTTACAAAAAAAGCACATTGCTCCGTTTTCTAAAATTGAAGATTTTACTTCAGAAAAACTAAAAGAGGTTGAACGTTATGCGGGTTTCAAATCAATAAAAAACGACTTTAATAGTGATTTATTTTGCCTTTTCCATCGTAAAAGAAAACTCTGACCCTTCACCATAAGTGCTTTTTAATAAAACAGTTTGGTTGTGCGCTTCAACAATATGTTTTACAATAGATAAACCTAAGCCAGAACCACCTTGTTCTCTAGACCTGCTTTGATCTACTCTGTAGAAACGTTCAAATAAACGAGATAAAGATTGTTGCTTAATACCTTCTCCGTTATCTATCACTCTAATTACAAATTTATTATCATTGTAACTATCTGCAGCAACAATGGTTGTTCCGTTTGGTTTTCCGTATTTAATAGAATTTACAACAAGGTTGATAAGTACTTGTTCTGTTTTTTCTATATCACCAATTACAAAAACAGGAAAGTCATAAACGCGATCAAACTTTAAAATGATGTTTCTTTTCTTCGCCTTCATTTCAAACAAATCAAAAACATTTTGAATGATTTCTAAAATATTAAAAACTTCCATATTTAGTTTCAATCCATCTGTTTCTAACTTTGCAATCATGTCTAAATCCTTGGTTACTGCAACCAGTCTTTCTACTCCTTTGTTGGCGCGTTCTAGATATTTTAAACGGATATTCTTATCGTCCATAGCACCTTCTAAAAGCGTAAGTATATAACCTTGTACGGTAAAAAGAGGTGTTTTTAATTCGTGTGCAACATTTCCTAAAAAATCTCTCCTAAAAGAATCTCTTTCGGTTAAACTTTTTATTTCTAAACGTTTCCCTTCTACATATTTTTGCATGCGTTTAGAAAGCTTATCAATGTCTGTAGTTACAGATTCTTTTCTTAAATCTTTTACATCTAAAATAGAAACATCTTCGTAAATTTTCTTTAATCTTCTGTAAATAAAATGTTCTGTTCTGTACTGTATAATGAAAAAATAAATAGTAAAAAGTACGAGTGTAGAAATTATGATACTACCTAATCCTATGTGTTTAATAAAGAAGAAATAGGCTATTACTACAATAGCAACCGTTAATAGTGTTAAATAGATAGCAGACCAAAGTGCGTAAGAATACGTTTTTTTAATTTTCATTAAAGCAATTTTATTTATCCGCGTCTAATAATACAAATTTATAGCCCACACCTTTTACGGTTTTAAAATGGTCGTCTCCTATTTTTTCTCTTAACTTTCTAATATGAACGTCAATAGTTCTTCCGCCAACAACCACTTCATTTCCCCAAACGGTATCTAAAATTACTTCTCTTTTAAATACTTTTCCTGGTTTTGAGGTTAATAAAGAAAAAAGTTCGAATTCTTTTCTAGGTAATGAGATTCTATTTCCTGCCTTATAAACAACGTATTCTTCTCTGTCTATAATAATATCTCCAATGGTAAGTGTTTCTTCATTTTCTTTTTCAGATTTTAATCTTCGTAGTAAAGATTTTACTTTGCTTACCAAAACTTTAGGCTTAATTGGCTTGGTGATATAGTCATCTGCGCCGGCTTCAAAACCTGCAACTTGAGAATAATCTTCTCCTCTGGCAGTTAAAAAAGAAATAATTACATTTTCTAAAGAAGTTATTTTTCTAATTTTTTCACAAGCTTCAATACCATCCATTTCTGGCATCATAATATCCAATAAAATTAAATGTGGACTATTTTTTTTAGCAGATTTAATGGCTTCTTGCCCATTGGTTGCTGTAAAAATTTGATAACCTTCGCTTCTAAGATTGTAACTAACAATTTCTATAATATCTGGTTCATCATCAACCAATAGAATTTTAATATCGCTTTTATTCATAATTTTATTAGAATGTAGGTCTCAAAAATAGCAATTATTAAATCATTACAAGCGCACTTAACAATCATTTAATTTTTAAAAGCTCATAGATAACGTTTAGTTAACGATAAAATTTTTTTTAAAAATTAATAACTGATAATCAGGTTTTTAGTAATTTGGCAGCAATTGAAACTTTAAAAATGGTATCTTTTTTTAAATGAGCTAATAAAACTACTGCCGCTTTAAAAGGTACTATAATAGAAGGTTTTCGAGCGATACAAATCTGATTATTTATAAATAATTTACATTAGATAGCACAAAATAGAGTGCTACTTTTAATGTTTTAGGAAAAAAAGTTTTGTAAAAGTTTTTTCTGGAACAAAGTTTACTATGGATGTTGCCACAATTAATGCCGCAATTTATATTTTAAAAGTGACTAAAGAAGGTAAGACAGCTGCAAAAAAAATAGTTATTAGATAATTCTCTAATATTTTGAAATTTTTAAATACTCCGAATTTATTTCTGAGCTTTTCTTTTTTCACTACCTTTCGTGTAGAAAAAGAAAAATGTATTGCTATGAATTTGTCTGTCAAATTAAATGATATCTTGTTTTTAGATATAGAAACGGTTCCGCAAGAAGAAAATTGGAACAACGTAGTTGCGGAAACACAAGAACTCTATAAGAAAAAAACACAATACCAACGCAAAGAAGAATTTACTGCAGAATCCTTTTATGAGCGTGCAGGTATTTGGGCAGAATTTGGTAAAATAATATGTATTTCTGTGGGCTATTTTGTAGATGTAGATCAGAAGAAACAATTGCGTTTAACTTCTTTTTTCGGGGATGATGAACACAAGCTTTTAACTGAATTTAAAGACTTATTAGACAAGCATTTTGTTAAGAAAAGTAATGTTTTATGCGCTCATAATGGTAAAGAGTTCGATTTTCCTTTTATAGCCAGAAGAATGATTGTTCATCAAATAGAACTGCCTAAAAAGCTAAACTTATTTGGTAAGAAACCTTGGGAGGTACCTCATTTAGATACCTTAGAATTATGGAAGTTTGGTGATTATAAACATTATACTTCTCTAAAATTATTGACTTCTATTTTGGGCATTGCTTCTCCTAAAGATGACATAGACGGGAGTGAAGTTGCTAAAGTATATTATCAAGAAAAAAACCTTCAAAGAATTGTAGCATATTGCGAAAAAGACACGGTTGCCGTTGCGCAAGTATTATTAAGGTTCAATAATCAAGCCTTATTAAAAGAAACAGATATTGTGCGTGTTTAATTTTTACCTTGCAAACTTTTAAAAGTCATGTAGGTATAAATTTAAAAAATATATACCTACAATGTTAAAAGAAACCTTACAAAAGAAAACCTGTTTTTAGCATGCTGTTATCCTTCTATTTTCATAGAAAGTTCTAACCAGCGTTCTTCTTTTTGTTCTAGATTTTCAATAGTTTTTTGCAATTCTTCAGATTTTTTAGCAATATCATCCGCATCAATTTCAACATTTAAAAATGCTGTTTCAATAGTTGCTTTTCTTTTCTGAAGTCTTTCAATATCGCCTTCTAAGGCACCAAATTCTCTTTTCTCATCGAAACTTAATGCATTCTTAGTGGCTTTTTTCTCTGGCTTTTTGTCTACTGTTTTTTTTACGACAGATTTCTCTGTAAGTTCTTTGGTTTCAGAACCATCATACGCTCTAAAGTCTGAATAATTTCCTGGGAAATTCTCTACAACACCTTCGCCTCTAAAAACAAACAGTGCATCTACAATTTTGTCCATGAAATACCTATCATGAGAAACCACTAATAAGTTTCCTGGGTAGTCTAACAAGAAATTTTCTAAGACATTTAAAGTAACCACATCTAAATCGTTGGTAGGCTCATCGAGAATTAAAAAGTTAGGATTCTGAATTAAAACAGCACACAAATACAAACGTTTTTGCTCACCTCCAGAAAGTTTTTCAACAAAATCATATTGTTTTTTCTTGTCGAATAAAAAACGTTCTAATAATTGTGAAGCAGATATTTTTCTTCCTTTAGAAAGCGGAATAAATTCTCCGAATTCCTTTACCACTTCAATTACTTTTTGTCCTTCTTTAATGTTAATACCGGCTTGTGTGTAATAGCCAAATTTTACAGTTTCACCTAGCGTCACTTTTCCGCTGTCTAACTCCGCTTTTTCTGTAATAATGTTTAAGAAAGAAGATTTTCCTGTTCCGTTTTTACCAATAATACCAATTCTTTCGCCTCGTTTAAAAATATAATCGAAACCCTCTAGAATTTTCTTGTCGCCAAAAGATTTAGATACTTTATGAAGTTCAAGAATTTTACTTCCCAAACGCTCCATATTAATTTCTAATTGAACTTGATGATCTTTTCTACGTTGGTGTGCACTTTCTTTAATTTGATAGAAATCATCTGTTCTAGACTTCGATTTTGTAGTTCTTGCTTTTGGTTGCTTTCGCATCCATTCTAATTCTTTCTTAAATAAACTTTTAGCTTTACCTAAATTGGTTGCTTCTAAAGCTAAGCGTTCTTCTTTATTTTGTAAATAGTAAGAATAGTTTCCTTTGTATTTATAGATTTTCCCTTCGTCTAATTCTAAAATTTCATTACAAACACGTTCTAAAAAGTAACGATCATGCGTTACCATAAATAACGTGATCTTTTCTTTTGCAAAAAAAGCTTCTAACCATTCTATCATTTCTAAATCTAAATGATTTGTTGGCTCATCTAAAATTAATAAATCTGGTTTATTAATAAGAACAATGGCTAAAGAGAGTCGTTTTCTCTGTCCACCAGAAAGCGAACCCACCTTTAGAGTTAAATCGTCTAACTTTAATTTTGATAAAATTTGTCTGTATTGTGTTTCAAAATCCCAAGCATTGTGTTGGTCCATCAAATCAAAAGCAGCTTGATAGGCATCAGCATCATCAAGATTTTTTAAAGCTTTTTCATATTGATTTACAATAGTTAGTATTTTATTATCAGTAGCGAAGATGGTTTCTTCAATAGTTAAATCTGGATTGATATCATCTTTCTGAGCCAAGTAAGCAATAGAAATTCCTTTTCTGCACACCACTTGCCCAGAATCTGGAACGTCTAAACCTGCAATAATATTAAGGATAGATGTTTTTCCACTTCCGTTTTTTGCAACGAAAGCAACTTTTTGATCTTTGCTAATTCCGAAAGAAATGTCTTCAAACAAAATGCGTTCTCCGTAAGATTTAGAGATGTTTTCTACTGATAAATAATTCACTATTTCTATTTTTTTACAAAGAAACAAAAAACCCAAGCAAAGGCTTGGGTTTTTGAATCATTTAATTTTTAGGGGAATGCATTAGGGTGCAAACTAAATGATTTATGATATGGTAAAAATATACTTAAATAAAGTACTTGTCAATCCCTGAAAACAGTATATTTTTAGTATCCCTGAATTCAGGGACGCCTATCCCTGAATTCAGGGATAGGCGCGTTAAAAATTGAAGCTATACCTGCGCTTATCTTTTTATTTTTATTGACATAATTTTTATCTTTTTACAAAATTATTTCACAACGGTTTTTATGTATCGTCAATTTGAATACTATAAGACCAGTTTTAATGCATTTATATAAATTGTTTTAGTTATTGGTTTTTCTATTTTAACAGTTTGTTCTAACGCATTTGTAATTTTAAATGTGTTATTCGCATCTGTTGTTAATAAAGCACACCTTTTTTTTCTAGATTCGTTATAAATACTTGTCAATTCTTAAAAATAGTATGTTTTTGCTTTACGGAAAACCGTGAGTATAATGTAAAAACCCCAAGCATGGCTTGAGGTTTTTTTAAAGGGTACTAAAATTAAATAATTTATAAGTTTAAATTATTTTACTGTTTAATGAATTTTTTGACAACAGATTTCTGTCCATCCGTTATTTCTAACATGTAAATACCTGTTCTAATAGTACTAACGTCTATAGGTTGCTTTGTTAAAACACCACTTTTTAAGGTTTGTCCTAATAGGTTTGTAATTGCAAAATTTACTTCTCTAGCATCATTTAAGTGAATGTTTAAAACAGTTCCTTTTACAGGATTAGGGTATACTGTAAAATCGAATGCTTTACTTTCATTTCCTAACTCATCACCAGAAGTAGTGTTGTTAAACGTGGTGTAATTTGCTGTAGCGTTTGTAATATTTACGGTGTAATCTTCTACTTCTCCATCAGAAAATGTTTCACAAGCTGCTTGTGCGCTGTCGTATTTCATTGAAACACGCATTCTTGTTTGACCAGTATTTGCAGAAGAAGGAATGGAAATAGTTGCAGTTAAATTAGCCGCACTAGAAGAAGAGCCAGAAGTAACTTTCTCGCTTTCTTCAAAAGTTCCGTTTTGATTAAAATCGATCCAAACGGCCCAATGTTCAGTATAAGCTGTGCTTGCAAAACCTGCACTAATTACTAGTTGGTTGTTGCTTCCTTTAGATACCGTTGCCGTTTTTGAAGTAAAATCTCCATATCCAGCATCTGCTGCAGTTGAATTTGTCATTCCTCCAAAACTCACATAATCGATCCATTCATACGTTACTCTGTTTCCTTTAGAAGAACAATATATAAGTGCATTCCCTAATGTTGTAAATGAGACACTATTACTTGAGTTAGATATGTTTGCTGCTGCATCTTTCGCTTTTACAGTATATGAATATGGTGTATTTGCTGTTAAGCCAGTAATGTTAGCAGAAGTTGCTGTCACGGTTCCAATACTTGTTCCGTTACTAAATATCTCATATTCTGTTACTCCTACGTTATCTGTAGACGCAGACCAAGATAATGTAGCTGTAGTTTGGGTAATAGCGGAAGCGGATACATTTGTAGGTGCGGTTGGTGCTGTTGTATCTGCATTACTTCCGGTAATATTTACAGTATAATCTTCTGTTTCACCATAATTATAGGCTCCACAAGCAGAAGGTACCGCATTGTATTGCATTACTACACGCATTCTTGTTGCTCCTGTAATTGCTGATGTTGGCACCGTGAATGAACCGCTTACAGGTTTCGTCTTAGAAGCTGTTTTTGTCCAAACGGTTTCTCCATTATCTGTAAAATCACCATCATTATTATAATCAATAAATACAGCATAACCTTCGTTGTATGCAGTTCCCGACCAAGTTGGAGTAATTGTAATTGTTGAAGAACCTCCTTTTGTTAAACTTGTAGATTGAGAGGTGTAATCTGCATATCCGCTTGATGAAGCTCCACTTGTATTATTTATACCTCCAAGAACTACTTTGCTAATGTATTCATCTGCAACACTATTTCCGTTTGAAGCACAATAATTAAGTTGAACATCTGAAGTTGTAAAACTAACAGTACCAGAATATGCTGAGGTAGAATTATTAGGGCATTTGCTTCTTACTTGTACTTGATAAGAAGTTTGAGCAGACAATCCTGATAAAGAAACCGAAGTCCCTGCAACAGCAGAAGTTGCCCAAGTTGAAGTCCCTGTTTTACGGTATCTAAAATCGTAAGAAGTTCCAGTAACAGCATTCCAAGAAATAGTTGCAGTTGAAGTTTTAGATTCATCAATAGTAAGATTAGAAGGAGTTGTTGCGTTACAAATAACAGGAGTTCCTGTTAAACCAGTTACAATTAATGAATAATTTTGACTTCCGCCAGTTAAAGAACCTTTGTGAGTTACGCTAATTGTGTAAGTTCCCGAAGCATTGGCAACATCAACTCTTTCGTAAGGGTCTACATTATTATCACCTTTGCCATTTGTTGTAACTCCTGTTAACCTCCATGGTCTGTAAGTGGTTCCGTTTTTAGAAACTCTAATATCTAAATCATTTACTAAAACAGGGGTACTTGAATTTGTTGTTGTAGTTGCAGTTCCTGCTCTATCCGTCCAAGAAATAGAAGCCATTAAACTATTAATTCCATCAGCAGCTACAGTAATTTGATAGGTTTGTCCGCTACTTAAAACTAATTCTTCAATTTTAGATTCAGTACCATTTTGAGTAATTGCTACGGCAGCTCTTTTCGCATTCATTAATCCCCAACCAAAAACAGCATCTGGTCCATTAGAGCCCGCATCATCTGCAGTATGTAAAGCAATTCCTTTTAAAGTAGCAGCTTTTATAAAAGAGCCCCTAACATTATTAGCGTGTTGTTGTAAAATTAATAATGTACCCGCAACGTTTGGCGATGCCATAGAAGTCCCTGTTATACTATTATAAGCTGTATTACTAGAGGAATAAGTAGAGTATACACCTGTTCCGTTTCCTGTAATGTCTGGTTTAATACGGTAATCATCCGTAGGACCTTCACTACTTGAAGAATTGATGCTTACAGAAAGTAAGTTTCCGTTTGTATCTATGTTTGCATCATTTGCATTTGCAACCACCATTCCGTTTTTTGCGGTAGCATGACCAGATAATTTGTCATAAGAAGCGTTTCCACCTAAAGGTGATGCGTTTGCCGAGTTGTCATTACCATCATTTCCTGCTGCAACTACCATTAAATAATTTGGTGCATTAAACATAACTTGATCCCAATCTCTAGAATCTGTAATGTATCCTCCAAAATAATAAGCAGGGAGTTGTGGTTCTCCTTGTTGATTTCTTGTAGCAAAACCATAAGAATGATTCGAAACTAACATTCCGTTAGAAGCTGCATTTATCGCTTCGGAAGTATCATTATTCCAATCATAACCAACAGCATTTCCATGAGGAGCCATTCCCTTTGCGTTTGCAACAACACCAGAAGCAATAATTGTTCCTGTTACATGCGCAGAATGGTAGTTTAAGGTTGTGGTGCCGTCACCAATAGAAAATCTATTTGTACCACCAGCACCATCATATTCTTGATGAGATGCTCTTGCTAGTCCACCATCCCAAACGTGTGCAGTCATATTTTGCCCCATAAGATTTAGGCCTAAAGAACCACCATTATTTAAATGATTTGTTCTTGTAGATTTTGCAGCATCCACATTAAATGTGGTAAAGTAAATTGGTTTTCCGTTTACTATCTTTTGAATTTCTAATAGTTGACCGCTCTTGTTGGTAAATCTAGTTTTCCATCCTTTACTTTTTGCAATTGTCATTGCATTTTGTTTTTCTAAAGAAGCTTTTTGTTTAAAATCGTTTTTTAACGTAGTAAGTTTTTCTTGATTGTACTTACTGCTAATTTTTGTTAATTCTTCTTGCTTTTGTGCATGCATATTAAAAGCAGAAATCATAAAGACTCCAATTGTAAGAAGTTTACTAATGTACCGTTTTTTCATCTTTGTAAATAGTTTTAAGAGTAGTGATTAATTGAATTAGTGATATCGTTTTTAGTAAAAGTCTAAACGACAAGACTTGTTTTTTTTTTTTTGAATAGCGTAGCAACGTGTTTTAAATGACGAATGAATTCTCTACAAAAGGATTATTGATGGTAATAAACGTTGCCGAATTGTTAGTCATCTTTGTAAGTTTAACTAAACGGTCATGAGATAATTTAATAAGCCAAGCTTTTGTTGTTGATAGAAGTTTATAGTGTTTTTTGTCATGTAGCGTGTGTTTTTAAAAATGGGATTTTGTTTAAAAGTTTAAATTATATTACTGATATTGGTGTTAAGTAGTTAAAATATCTTAATATTTTATTAATAACTCATCAAATGTATTAAATTATTAAACTTAATTCAATCCCTGAATTCAGTGTTTTTTTTCTATCCCTGAATTCAGGGGTGGTTATCCCTGAATTCAGGGATAGGGATTTTAGAATACAAAGCTATACGTGGTTTTGCTACATGTTTTGAAAAAGCATTTTTTCACTTTCTTAATTGTTGTAATTGAATGCTCTTTTTTAAAATCTTCTTAAAACATCTTTTTACTTTGACTTTTCTGATATTTTTTTAAAATCTTTTTAATAATAGTATATTGCACCCTTTAATTTTGATAAAAGAAAATATGAAAATAATTGTACCAATGGCAGGAATTGGTTCTCGTTTGAGACCACATACGTTAACAGTTCCGAAGCCTTTAACTATAATTGCAGGAAAATCGATAGTACAAAGATTAGTAGAAGATATTTCGTCTGTAATAGATGAAAAAATAGAGGAGATTGCTTTTATAATTGGGCCAGCCAAAAAAGGATTTCCTGCAAATACAGAAGATAATTTATTAAAAATAGCGAAAGAATTAGGTGCTAAAGGTACTGTTTACGTTCAAGAAGAAGCTTTAGGTACAGCGCATGCACTATACTGTGCTAAAGATTCTTTAAGTGGACCTTGTGTGGTTGCGTATGCAGATACTTTGTTTAAAGCAGACTTTAAATTAGATGCAAATGCAGATGGGGCCATTTGGGTAAAACAAGTAGAAGATCCTAGTGCTTTTGGAGTTGTAAAATTAGAAGATGGTTTTATTACAGATTTTATAGAAAAGCCAAAGAATTTTGTTTCAGATTTAGCAATCATCGGAATTTATTACTTTAAAGACGGAGACAAAGTAAGAAACGAAATTCAGTATTTAATTGATAATGATTTAAGAGAGAATAACGAATATCAATTAACGAATGTTTTAGAAACATTAAAAAGAGATGGCGCTAAATTTATTCCAGGAACGGTAAGTACTTGGATGGATTGTGGTAAAAAAGACCCAACAGTAGATACCAATAAGCAAGTTTTAGAATTTGAACAGAACGCAGGTAATAATTTAGTTTCTAAAGACGTTGTATTAGAGAATTCAGAAATTATTCAACCTTGTTTTGTAGGGAAGAATGTAGTTTTGAAAAACACAAAAATAGGACCTTATGTTTCTATAGGAGAAAATAGTCTTGTAGAAAACACAACAATTACAAACTCTTTAATACAGACAAATGTGGTGATTTCCAATGCAAAATTAGACAATGCAATGATAGGAAATCATGCGAAGTTTAATGGTGATTTTACCTCAGTTAGTATTGGAGATTATACAGAACTAACTTAATGAATCTTAGAATAAAAAAGACAATATATAGAAAAGAGAGACCGTTAGATTATTTTAAGGCGTCTCTTTTTTCTTTGCTCTTTTTTCTGATTTCTTTAAACTGTTTTACGCAAGATAGTATTCCTGCAGCAGTAGATTTTACAGAAGAAAAGGAGTTAGAGTTTCAACAGTTTTTCTTTAAAGCGTTGTCTGAGAAATCTATTGGAAATTACCAAAAAGCAATAGAAAACTTAGAGAGTTGCAACCAGATATTACCAAACAACTTAACTGTTTTTTTTGAATTTTCTAAAAACTATTTAGAACTAAATAATACGCTTTTAGCAAAAGAATACATACAGCGAGCCATCGAAAAAGATGTTGATAATGTTTGGATGCAGAAACACTTGGTAAAAGTTTTTGTAAAAGAAAATAACTTATCTGAAGCAATAAAAGTCCAACAGAAAGTTGTTGCTTTAGACTTAAAAGAAAGAACGTATTTAGCAAAACTATATTTAAGAAATAGAGATTATAAAAGTGCTTTACAAGTAATGAATACTTTACAGGAGGAGAATGTATTATCTGCCAATCTTAAAAGAGTAAAAGATAGTTTAGAAGAGAGAAAAAATACAGTAGAAAAAACAACAGAAGTTGTAGAAGATGTTTTTAAGAAGTTTGAAACCAATAAATCTTATACTACACTAAAAGAAATTTTAGAGGCTACTGCAGACAAACCAGCATTGCTTTTAAAATATAGTACAGAAGGTATTTCTCTGTTTCCTGCGCAACCTTTTGTATATTTAATGAACGGAAAAGCATTAAATGCTAAGAAAGAATATAAAAAAGCTTTAGAAACTTTAAAAAACGGTATTGATTTTGTTGTTGAAGAGGCAATGGAAGTCGATTTTTACAATGAAATGGCTATTTCTTATAAAGGTTTGGGAAATAAATCCGAAGAAAAAAAGTACAGAGAAAAGTCTAAAAACGGAAAGAAATAAAATGCGATATTTAAAGTATTTGGTAGTGTTAACAATTGTTTTTGCTTCTTGTAAAACAAAAAAATATGTAATAGGTTCTAATGTAGAAGCAACAGAAATGTCTGCGAAAAAAGTAGTAAGAAAACATCTTGCTGCTAAATTTGATAAAGAAACTGTAGATGCTAAGTTGAAGGCAAATTTTAACGATGGAATAATTAATCAAAGTATTTCTGTCTATCTAAGAATGCAGAAAGACGAAGTAATTTGGCTAAAAGGAAAGAAGTTTATCAATGTTTTTAAGGCTAAAATAACGCCAGAAAAAGTCAGTTTTTATTCCCCTTTAGAAAAAACATATTTTGAAGGAGATTTTTCGATGTTAGAAAAATTATTAGGCACAGAAATTAATTTTCAGCAATTGCAGCATTTATTTTTAGGTGAAGCAATTTTAGACGTTAAAAAAGAAAAGCAAGATGTATCAATTGTAAATAATTCATATGTTTTATCTCCGCAAGTACAAGCAAATTTGTTCGATGCTTTTTTTGCTGTGAATTCTGGGCATTTTAAATTAGACAATCAATCTATTGTAAACACTCTAAAAGGGCAGCGTTTAGAGATTCAATACCCTTCTTACAAACTGGTAGAAGACGAGGTGTATCCGCAAGAAATAAACATCAAAGCAACACAAGGAAATAAATTAATAACGATTGATTTTACATTAAAATCTGTTGAATTTAATACAGAAATAAATACTTCTTTTACAATTCCGAAAGGATATAAACGCATTCATATATAGTGATAAAAGCTCGATTTTACATTCCATTTTTAGTTTTACTTTTTACTTGTTTGTCTACTTTTGGTCAAACAAAAAGAGCGCTAGAGCAACAACGAAAAAAATTAAAAAAAGAAATTGCTCAAGTAAATAGTTTGCTGTTTAAAGAACAAAAAAAAGAGCGCAATGTTCTTGAAGATCTAAAAGATCTGAATCAGAAAATAGACGTTAGATTAAGATTGATACGTACTATTAATGCGGAAGCAAGATTGTTGTCTAGAGAAATTTCTAAAAACAAGAAAGAAATTACAAAATTAGAAAAAGAACTTTCGGCTTTAAAAGCAGATTACGCAAGTATGATTTTAAAATCTTACAAGAGTAAATCGCAACAGAGTAGAATGATGTTTTTGTTGTCTTCTCAGAATTTTCATCAAGCATATAAGCGTTTAGAATATATGAAACAATATACTTCTTTTAGAAAAAAACAAGGAGAAGAAATTGGTGTTCAAACAGATTGGGTAAAAAAAATGAACGATTCTTTAATGTATCAAAAACAGGTAAAAGACACGTTGATTCTTTCTGAAAAAGATCAAAAGGAAAAGATAGAGATTGATAAAAATAATAAGGTAAAGTTAATTTCTACAATTAAAAAGAAGGAAAGAAAGTACAAGAGAGAAATTCAGAATAAAATAGATGCAGAAAGAAGAGTTGCTGAAAAAATAGATAAAATTATTAGAGATGAAATTGCAAAAGCAAACAGAAAAGCAAATGCAAATGTTAAAAATAAACCTAAAGTTACTGTAAAGAATGAGTTTGTTTTAAGTCCGGCAGCAAAAGCTTTAGCAGCAAAATTTGAACTTAATAAAGGAAAATTACCATGGCCTGTAGAAGAAGGATTAATAACGAGAAGGTTTGGCAAACAATCGCATCCTACTTTTCCGGGAATTACAATTAATAGTACGGGTTTGCACATGGTAACCAGAAAAGGTAAAAGTGCATCTGCTATTTTTAACGGAAGAATATTAAATATTCTAGTTACATCCGAAGGTAAAAAGAACGTTTTAATTCAGCATGGAAATTATATTACTTCCTATAATAATTTAGATAAACTCTATGTTCAGAAAGGAGATAATGTGAAAACGGGACAGAAAATTGGACAGATATTTACAGATAAAGTTTCAGGAAAAACGACATTAATTTTCGTCTTGTATAAGAATACAACAAAGCTAAATCCTTCTTCTTGGATTTTGAAGAGATAGCTTTTTACTGTAAATAATGATGTTTGGTTTAATGTGTTTCGTCTTAAAAGGATCAAAAAATAAATAATCTGTCTATTCATATAATTATTTATCTTTGATACAAATCAACATGAATCTATGGATAAAATTATTTTACTGCAGCACGATACCATAGGTACTATTTATAATGAAAAATTGCTACCTCTTTTTTTTAACAGGATTAGAGTGCACCATGAAGCAATTTTAAAGATAGAAGAACTTCAAAAAAAACTTATTGAAAAAAACTTCGAGAAAGAAGATAAAAACTCAGTAGTCAATGCGTTAAATATTTATAAGAACGAATTAGAAATTATTGTTTCTGGTTATTTTTCTTCATTAAAATTAGAGGAAGAAATGCTGTTTGATGCCTATTATACATCACTAAATACACATTTAGAAACCTTAGATAGTACTCTAAAACGTACGCAAGATAAAGAACGTTTTTTTAGTTTAGACACAGATTCTAAAATGCTAAGGTTTAGAAAAACGATGAAGCGTTCATTGTTTAATTTATCAAAAATTCCTTTAAAGATTGGTAATGTTTTTAGAAAAACAAAAAAGGAAGTTACCTTTTGGCAGCAAGAAGTACCTTTTAAAAATGCGACTGAATATTACTTTAAAAGTGAATTCACCAATAATTTAGGGGGAGTTGTAGCTGCTGTATACAGTGAGATCTCAGAAATTACCCATAAATATTTGTTAATAGATAAGGGAATTAATGATGCTATTGAATATTTTTTATCAAACGATGTAGCGTTAATTTTTTCTGAGGAGTTACTTTCTAATGCAAGCGCAGTACCTTCTTTGAAAACAAGAATTGAAAACCATAGATTAACTATTCTAGATGTTTATGAAGCTACTGTTTTAAAATATACGAACGCATTGTACAAAGCTGATACGATAGAGCTATCTGCGGGCTTTTTTAATGATCAAAAAATTACCAAGCATCAAAAAAGTAGTTTAGAAAAAAGTCAAAAAGAGGAAGTGCTTTGGCAAAATACTTTTAGTGTTATTAAAAGTGATTGGGAATTAGACATCGAAATATTTCAGATTATTTTTAAAGTGATGACTATCTATCGAGAGCTTGAAAATTCAATTAACAAGCGAACGGCTATAGTTACAAAGGAGTTAGCGGGTATTAAGAAGTATATAAATGATGTAAAAGCTAGTCTTACAGATGCAGAGACCAATATAGCAATTAAAAACAGTATTGTTAATGAGTTGAAAAATTCAAATACAAGCTTCAAGAAAATTATTGAAGCAACCATAACACGCATTACTAGTCTAGACTTTCCTTTACAAATTAATCAATTTGAAGAAAGCGCGTTGCGTATTTTAAAAACACTTTCTACAAAAAGAGCAATTAGTACAGATAATGATTATTCGTCTAAAACACCAACATCATCTATCAATTATATATCACCTTATGAACTGGTAACTTACCAGAGTTGGCCAAGTCTAGCGGATAAAATTAATCAAGCGAAATTAGAACTAAATGTAAAAGTTACCACATTTATAGATGATATTAATGCGTTAGTGCAAGTAAGTGAGTTTAATTTAGAATCTGCATTATCACTTTTTGAAAATATTTCTAAAGAAAATACGCCTAAAAAAGTAGCGCTAGAAGGTTTAGAAAGAAGTGAAGATAAAATAGAAGACTTAAAAAATACGTTGACAAATGTAAATATTGCGAATGGTAAATTGTTATTACCAGGCATAGATAAATTTAATAAAAGTATTTTAGCTTTAACAGAGACCGAAAATATTCTAGAAATTAGGCTTACGATAGCCAAAGCAAAATCTATTGAAAAAAGCAAATTATTTAAGAAAAAGGTCATAAATAATGTTCAAAACTTTATACCAATTGCACTCCTTTTTCTAAAAACAAAGTATACAAAATCTGTAGCTTCTGTAAAAAACATATTGCTTCGAAGTGGTTTGTATAAGGAAACTACGGAAGTAAATGGCGATCTATCAGAGTTTTTAAAACAGGCAGAAAAAGCGTTAGATGAGTTGCCTTATGTGTATCAACGTTTATTTCGTTCGGAGACTTTACAGAATGAAGCGTTGTTTATTGGAAGAAGTGAAGCTGTAGAAACGCTACATACTGCTTATGATACTTTTAATAAGAACCAATATGCAGCTACCGTTATTGTTGGAGAACGCGGATCGGGTAAAACATCATTAATTCATTATTTTCTAAATAAAAATAAGCAGATTACCAATACAATTTTTTTATCATCAAGTGTTAATATCAGCGAACCGAATGAGTTTATTAGTTTCTTAAATAGTTCTTTTGATAAAGATTTGAATAGTATTGAAGAGTGGATTGCATATTTTAATAGCGGAAAAAAAAGAACCATTATTTTAGAAGACATTCAATATTTATATTTTAGAAAAGTAGGTGGTTTTAATGTATTGCATCTACTTTCTAGTTTAATTGCTGCTACAAAAAATACTGTTTTCTGGATTGTTACATCGGCTAAGTATGCATTTCAATATTTAGATAAATCGATACAATTATCAGAGGTTTTTGCATTCACAATTGAAATGAATCAAATAGATAAAGAAAATATAAAAGAAGCTTTAATAAAACGTCATAAAATTAGTGGCTATAATTTGCATTTTGAAAAGCCACCAATAGCCTATTTATCTAAAAAGTTTTTAAAATCAACAGAAGAGGTTCAGCAAGAAATTTTAAAAGAAGAATTTTTTAGTGATATTAATAAAATTGCACAAAGCAACTTTAGAATTGCATTTATGTACTGGATTCGCTCAACAGTAATGGTTTCTGGGAGTACCATTTACATGCGCTCTTTAAAAAGCATAGACACTTCATTTTTAAATAAAATACCGCCAGCGAAACTATTATTATTGAATAGTATTTTATTACAAGAAAGATTAACAATGAGTGATATTATAGAGCTTTCTAGTCTCGGTGCACAACAAACTCGAAACATAGTAAATGCTTTGTATGAAAAGGGATTGTTGACAATGGAGAATGGAGAGTTTTACACGATTAATATATTTTTATACCGCCAAATAACTTCTTTGTTGAAGAGTAAAAATGCGATACATTAAGCTTTATAACATGAAAAAAATAGTATTTATATTTCTTCTTCTTTTGGCCAATTTAATAGTTGCAAAAGAAAGTAAAACTTCATTTTTAGAACTCTCTTTGCTAAAAATACAGCAAGCAGATACTATAAAAACACAGCAAGTAGATACCATAAAGGTTAAAACCTCGGAAATTAAAGAGCTTGTAAAAGTAGAAGCTAAAAAAGAAGTTAAGGCAGAAGTACAGGCAACTAAAAATAAAATAGTTAAAGATTTAACGCCACCACCAATTTGGGATTTGTTTTCACCTGGAAAAATTATTTGGGCATTAATTTTTATGGTTGTTGGGTATTTGGTCATCCGATTTATCGTTTCATTATTAGAAAAATATGCAGAAAAATTCACAAATCAACGTATTACAATTAAAGGAATTGTTCCAATAATTAAAATATTTGGTTGGATATTTATTTTCATTATAATAATTGTGGGTATTTTTCAACCACCAGCCGCAACAATACTTGCCGTTTCTGCGTCTTTAGGCATTGCAGTGGGTTTCGCTTCGCAAGATATTATTAAAAATATTTTTGGGGGCGTAATTATTTTATTGGATAGACCTTTTATGGTTGGCGATAAAATTGAAGTAGGAAGCCATTACGGCGAAGTCGTAGAAATTGGTTTGCGTTCTATACGAATTGTTACCGCAGATGATTCTTTGGTAAGTATACCAAACGGAGAGTTGATGAATAAATCTGTTTCAAACTCTAATACAGGGGAAGCCAATTGCCAAGTAGTCGCAGAAATTTACTTACCAATTACTGTAGACACAAAGCGTGTGCGACAATTAGCAAATGAATCTGCACAGGTTTCTAAATATATTTATTTAAATAAACCAATTTACGTGTTGTTTTTTAATGAAGTAAAAGAAGGACGTTCTTATTTAAAAATGCGTTTGAAAGCCTATGTGGTAGATATTCGCTACGAATTTGCTTTTAAAAGTGATATGACAGAAATTGTAATAAAACAACTTTTAGAGCAAAAGATAATCGATCCTAAAGACCTAAGATAATTTGTAGGTTGTTTAAAAAAGATAAAACTTTCCTGAAATAGTATTTGCGTTAAAATCAAATTTGATACCACTCTAAAGTGCTATGGTTAATAATTAATTTTGTATCAGAATTTAGAAGTCATCTAAATTTGTATTAATTAAAATTTTATTAAAAATGGAAAACTTAAAAAGAAAGATTGTTGCAATTTTAGCAACTAATGGATTTGAAGAAAGTGAATTAAGAGAACCAAAAAAAGCCTTGGAGGACGCAGGTGCAGAAGTGCACATTGTATCTTTAGAGACTGGAGAAATAAAATCTTGGAATGATGGCAATTGGGGTAAAACATATAAAGTTGATAAGACTTTAGATGAAGTATCTCAAAAAGATTATAATGCATTGATGTTACCAGGTGGTGTTATAAATCCAGATTTATTACGTAATAATAGTAAGGCAGTGAGTTTTGTGAAATCTTTCTTTGAGAACCACAAACCGGTTGGTGCTATTTGTCACGGCCCTTGGTTATTGGCAGAAGCAGCTGTTTTAAAAGGGAGAAATGTAACTTCATATAGTTCAATTAAAACAGACCTTATAAATGCTGGGGCAAATTGGAGTGATGAAGAGGTAGTTGTAGATCAAGGTTTGGTTACTAGTAGAAATCCTGATGATTTACCTGCGTTTAACGCTAAGTTAGTAGAAGAGATTTATGAAGGTAAACACAACGGTCAAACAGCCTAGTTTCGTATTAAAATAAGATTTCTAGATGAGATAGGTACTATAACAAAGAAGCGCAAATTTTAATTTGCGCTTCTTTGTTATGTATAGAAATGTACAACGATTTTAGTAGGGAAAATATTCTGTAATAGAAGCGTGAACCTTAAGTTTATAATCGCGTTGGTTGTGGAGAATATTTTATGTTTTTCTGAAGAATAATTGCATTAGGTAATGTAACTAATTCTTTTTCAGGAGTTTTTAGTGTAATAAAAAATGCTCCAATATCTCTAATTTCTCCAGTAACAGGGTTTTCTTTGTCTAAAATGGTAATAGTATCTCCTATTTTTACAGGGTAATTTACGTAAAGTATAATACCTGCTGTAATGTTAGAGAGAATAGACCATTGTGCAAAAAAGGCAATCCCTAGAATGGTTAAAAAAGAAGAGATGTAAATTAATAATTGTTCTTCATCAACACCCCAAATAAAAGAAATTACAACAACTATAGTTATGTAAATAAGAATTGTAATAATTTTATTGGTTACCAAAATTCTTGAATTTTGAAATCCGAATTTTGTTTGAATCTTACGAAGCGATTTTGTAATAAATAAACGAATAAAAAAAGCAATCACAAAAACGATAAGAGATTCTATGATTTTAAAATGATTTAAAAATTCCATTAGTATAACTTTTAATTAAACAAAGCTTTTAAAGCTGTAGCTTCATTTGGTTTTAGTTTTCCTGCCAAGACCAAACTTAATTGTTTACGTCTAAGAGCACCCTCAAAACGCTCTTTCTCTAAATCTGTTTCTGGTTCTAATTGTGGTATTTGAACAGGTTTGCCCGTTTCGTCTACAGCAACAAAAGTATAAATTCCTTCATTTACTTTTGTTCTGTGTCTAGATTGTCTGTCTTCAATCCAAACATCTACATAGATCTCCATAGAAGAGTTGAACGCTCTAGAAACTTTTGCTTCTACGGTAACTACACTACCAACGGGTACAGACTTATTAAACGCAACATGATTTACAGAAGCGGTAACTACAATTCTTCTAGAATGTCTTCTTGCGGCAATACTACAAGCCCTATCCATTCTAGCTAATAATTCTCCGCCAAAAAGATTGTCTAAATAGTTCGTTTCTCCTGGTAAAACTAAATCTGTTAAAATTGTTAAAGATTCTTTAGGTGTTTTTGCGTCCATCAAAAAATAAATTTTGTGCAAAGATACATAATCACTTATTTAAAAGTGATGAAAAAATGGAAAGTAAAGTGAAATTATTGGTCAGTTTTAACAAGCAACCAAGCGTCTTTTGATACCGTTCTTTTAATCTTGTTTAAGCTGTTGATTGCGTCGTTTTTATCAGTATAACTATTAAAGGTGACTTGCGTTAATCCCCATTTATTTACGCCAATAATTTTAGCATCATAACCTTCAGAAATTAATTCTTTTACTTTTTTATCTGCATTTTCTGCAATTTGAAAAGCACCAGCAACTACATGGTAAGGTTTTAAAACTTCTTTAACAACGTTTAACTCTAAAGTTGGTAATGGATTGGAGATAACAAACGTAGCAGATTGTATCTTTTTTTCTAAAGCGATTTGCTGAATAGCAAGCACTTCTTTTTGTTGATTTTGTTCATAACCACTGTAACCAGCAACGCCTAATGTTAATAAGATTGCAGCAGTTGCAGCATATTTTATAAATGCAGAAGCTCCTTTTTTATCTGTAGCATTAACAACAGGTATTAAAGGTTTTACTGCTTGTCTGTATCTTTCTATAGAAGAAGATTCTACAGGAGTTAAACCAAAAGAAGCAGTTAAAAAATTGACTTCTTTTCTAGGTTCAAAAATAATTTGTTGATTTTCATTTAATGAAATAGCACCTAAGTTCTCTAGTTGAATGGCATTTTTTTGCAATTCATTTCGCCATTTTACTACAGACAAAGAGATAGCCGTAGCAGCCTTTTCGAAAGAAATTTGCTCTGTTGAAGCAATGTAATTAGCTAACAAACCATCATTATGTGTTAGATGACTATTAAACGCAATTTGTTTTGTTGGCGGATAAAATGTGTGTGTGTCACTATTTAATTTTGCACCAATTCTATTGGTTACAAATCCTCCAAAGTCAGGAACAATTACGCAATCGTATCTGTATAATAAATCGTTTATGTAGTTGGCTAAATTCATAGAAACAAATATATAATTTTTGGGGTCTCTTAAAGGAAAGTTCTGTGAAATTTATTAACAAATTTTTTATATATTGGGTGTCAAATTGTTAACTATTGAAAGAAGAAAAACTACTCGCTATTTTAAGATTGCAGAAAAGTAAAGCTGTGGGAGATATTTTGGCGAAGAAACTCATTGTAAATGTGGGAGATGTCACACAGATATTTAAAGAGAAAAGAGCAGCTTTATCAAAAATAAACGGAATAGGAAATCATGTTTTAAAACACCTTTTCGATGCCGAAAACATCAAATTAGCAGCACAAGAGTTAAAATACATACAAGAAAATAACATTGCCTACTCCTATTTTTTAGAAGACGATTATCCAACCAATTTACAACATTGTATAGACAGTCCTATTTTATTATTTAAAGACGGAAATATTGATTTTTCTAATCAAAAAATCATTTCTATAGTTGGTACGCGAAATATGAGTTCTTACGGTCGCGATTTTTGCAATAAATTAGTTGCAGATTTAGCAGCATACAATCCTATAATAGTTAGTGGTTTTGCTTACGGTGTAGATATTTGTGCTCACAAAGCAGCTATAAAAAATAAGCTACAAACTATAGCTGTTTTAGCGCATGGTTTAGAAGAAATTTATCCGAAGGTTCATAAGAAATATATTAATGAAGTGAATGAAAACGGAGGTTTCTTAACGGAGTTTTGGCACAAGGAAACACCTTTAAGAGAAAATTTTTTAAAACGGAATAGAATCGTTGCGGGAATTTCTAAAGCTACAATTATCATAGAATCTGCAGTAAAAGGAGGTTCGTTAGTAACCGCAGATATTGCAAATTCATATGATAAAGATGTGTTTGCTGTACCGGGTAGAACTACAGATTTGTATAGTAAAGGCTGTAATAATCTTATTAAAAATAATAGAGCATTTTTGCTAAATTCTGCAGAGGAAATTGTAAAAATGCTGAATTGGGATTTAAATGAAAAACCAAAAATAATTCAGAAACAATTATTTTTAGAATTGAATGAAAATGAGCAGAAAATTTATGATTTATTGCATGAGAAAGGGCAGCAAGTCTTAGACGTAATTTCTATAGAATGTAACATTCCTGTTTATCAATTATCGGCTATTTTGCTACAGATGGAATTAAAAGGAATCTCAAAACCTTTACCAGGAAAGATGTTTGAATTGGTGTAAATAGTCTTATTTTTGAGAAAAATCAACAGAATAGATGGCGGTAGGGAAAAAATTGATGTCCAAAAAGAAACCAACATTTCCAGTAAATGAAATGTTAAATGCATACTTAAAGAATTATAATAGAAATATAAAAATTTCTCTTTATTATGATGATTTGTTGCGTTTCCAAGGCTCAGTTACGGTTTATGATAAGAATGATGAAGATACTTTGTGGGTAAGAACCTATTATTCTCAATACGACAGAGAAGAAATCGATAGAAGTTTAAAGAAAATTTATACAAGATTACACTCAGATGGTAATGATGATAATATTCCGTTTTTAAATGTCGATGCCATCGATTATTGCACTTTTGGAAATTCGAAACCATTTCGAATAAAAATAAGAAATATTTTAAATGATAACTTTTCTTATTTCTACGTGAAAAAAGCAGATGCTTCTCGTATTTATGGCCTAGAATTAGAACATATTTTGTCTCCTCATAATATGAATTTCTTAGTTTTTAAAGACACTTTAATCGAAGAACACATTGCAGGAATTCCTGGAGACGATTTTATTAGAGATATTTTACCCGATTGTACAGAACTAGAAAAAGCTCAAATTGCCAAGGAATTTGTAAAATTTAAAGAACGTTGTTTGGTGCGTTTATTGGGAGATATGCGTTCTTACAACTATGTAGTTACACCAATCCACGATTTTGATCAGGTTATTTATAAGATTAGAGCCATCGATTTCGATCAGCAATCTTTTGAAGGGAATTTAAAAGTGTACAACTTACAGTTCATGAAAGAGAACTTTAAGATGATAGAAATGGTGGGTAAAAAATTACAAAACGATTCTATTCGCCAATACAAAATAGAAGAACGTTCTTTTATGGCAAAAAGAATGATTACCGCACCAAGAAGAACCGCGCGTTTGATAAAATGTATGAAAGCAGATACAATTTCTTTTCCAGAAAATGTAGCACTTTTAAAGAAGCAGCTCATAAAATATGTGGGAGATGTAAAGTTTAAAGACTGTAATAATATGGGCGAAATTTTAGAAACTATTTTAGCATTTGTAAAACGTAACTATTTAGATATTAGTAATAAAGAGCTTTTTTAGCGCATTTTTTTCGTTCCGAATTAAGAATGAAGAGCCATTTTTTTTAGAAGCTATTTCCAGCTTTCAGCACTCGCTTTTTTTGCCGAAAAAGACAAAAAAGAGCTCAAACAGATGCTTCAATCTGGGCTAAACTTGTTTGCTAGCTTATTGGTTATTCTACATAAACAAGAGATTTAAGCCTGCTTTTTACTCCGAATACTTTCAATAACAACTGTTAATAAAATCAATCCACCACCAATAAAAGTGTTTGTACTCGGTATTTCACTAACAAAAAGATAGGCAATAAAAATCCCGAAAATTGGCTGAACACTGCTAATAATACTTGCAGTAGCTACAGAAAAATGCTGTAAAGAATTTACCATCATAGTGTGTCCTATTGCGGTGGTTAGTAGTGCAACTAGTAATAATAAAGGTAATTGACTTTCAAAATTAGAAACATCACTAAAAAATAAAACAGGGAACAATAAAACAGCAACAATAATAAGTTGGTATAACATAATCATACTTCCGTTGTAGTTTTTAACGTGCTTTTTAGTGGTTAAATTTCTTAAAGCGTAACAGAGCGCAGACAAAATTCCTAATAAAATTCCTTTCGCTTCATCGTTTTCTATAGAAAAATCTGGCACTAAAACAGCCACACCTATCAATACTAAGATTCCTAGTAAAACATGAATTCCGTTTAACTTCTGTTTCGAGAAAAAAGGTTCTAAAAGAGCAGTCATTACCGGAAACGTATACATAGACAACATTCCTAAAGCTACATTAGACAGTTTTAGAGCGTAAAAATAAGTCACCCAATGTGCAGCCAAAAAAAAACCACTTATAAAAAATGAAAAGAGATCTTTTCTAGAATTTATTTTTAAGTTTACTTTCTTAATTCTACAAAAAACATAAATAAAGAGTGCACCAAAACAGCCTCTAAACCAAATAATGACTTCTGCAGGCATTGCAATGTATTTGCCTAAAACGCCAGAAGTACTTATAAAAAGAGTTGCTAATAGTAGAAGAGATATGTTTTTTAAGTGAGAGTTTTCCATTTTAGGTAGTGCTTGCCATTCCGATATGAGTTTTTTTAAGCAATTGAGAAATCTCATTTATAGATTTTCCTCATTGCTTAGCTAGATGCTTTCAATCAAAAAAAATATTTTTGACTTTAGAAGCATTCGAAATGGTATTATAATTAAATTTTTTGTAAAATATTTAGAGCTGTTTTAACCGTATTAATCTTAATAAAAGTAATTAATAAGCGCAAGCCATTTTTAGTTTCTTTTTCTTTCATTACACAGCTTTTAGGGTTTTGCTTAACATAATTTAGCATTTTAGAAAAAGCATCTGTTTGGTAAAAATCACTTTGTTGGTTAGATACAAAATATCCCATCATTCTTTTTTGTTTTAGAATAATTTTCTCTAATCCTAATTCTTTTGCCATCCATTTTATTCTTACCGAATCTAATAAATCGCTCACCTCACGAGGTGTTTCTCCAAAACGATCTACCATTTCACTTTCAAAAACCGCTAATCCTTTTTCGTCTTTTATATCCGACAGTTTGTTATATAAACTCAACCTTTCTGTAACGGAATTCACATAATCATCCGGAAATAAAATTTCAAAATCAGTATCTATCGTTACTTCTTTTACAAACTCTTTTGGTTTGGTTTCATCTGTAGGATATAAATCTTTAAATTCATTTTCCTTTAATTCTTGAATTGCTTCTTGCAGTATTTTCTGATACGTATCAAACCCAATATCATTTATAAACCCACTTTGTTCACCCCCCAATAAATCTCCAGCACCTCTAATTTCTAAATCTTTCATGGCAATATTAATTCCGCTTCCTAAATCAGAAAATAAAACCAATGCTTCAATACGTTTTCTGGCATCCTCTGTCATCATATGATAAGGCGGTGTAATAAAGTAGCAAAATGCTTTTTTGTTAGAACGCCCAACCCTACCACGCATCTGGTGTAAATCTGAAAGACCAAAATTATTCGCATTATTTATAAAAATAGTATTTGCATTCGGCACATCTAAACCACTTTCTATAATGGTGGTAGAAACCAAAACATCAAATTCATTATTCATAAAACTAAGCATCAATCCTTCTAGTTTTTTACCTTCCATTTGCCCGTGACCAACACCAACTTTCGCTGTAGGAACCAATCTCTGTATTAAGCCCGCAACTTCTTTTATATTTTCTATTCTGTTGTGAATAAAGAAAACTTGTCCGCCTCTAGAAATTTCATACGAAATTGCATCTCTAATTAATTCTTCGCCAAAACGAATCACATTACTTTCTATTGGATGTCTGTTTGGAGGTGCTGTTTTTATAACCGACAAATCTCTTGCAGCCATTAAACTAAATTGTAAAGTTCTAGGAATTGGCGTTGCAGTTAATGTTAATGTATCTACATTTTCTTTTAAAGTTTTCAGTTTATCTTTTACAGCAACTCCAAATTTCTGCTCTTCATCAATAATTAATAAGCCTAAATCTTTAAATTTTATACGTTGGTTTGTTAACTGATGCGTACCAATAATAATATCTACAGAACCATCATTAACACCATTAATAGCTGCTGATTTTTCTTTTGCGGTTCTAAATCTGTTTAGATAATCGATGGTGACAGGAAAATCTTTTAAACGTTCTGTAAATGTTTTATAATGTTGAAAAGCTAAAATTGTAGTTGGTACTAAAATAGCAACTTGTTTTCCGTTATCTACCGCTTTAAAAGCAGCTCTTACGGCAACCTCTGTTTTACCAAAACCAACATCACCACAAACTAATCTGTCCATGGGTTGCTCTTTTTCCATATCCTTTTTTACATCTTGTGTAGATGTAAATTGATCGGGTGTATCTTCATACATAAAACTTCCTTCTAGCTCATGCTGAATGTGCGTATCTGGACCAAAAGCAAATCCTTTTTGAAGTTTTCTTTTTGCATATAATTGAATTAAATTAAACGCAACATGTTTAACTCTTGCTTTTGTTTTTTGTTTGATTTTTTTCCAAGCACCAGAACCTAATTTGTATATTTTAGGAGCTTTCCCGTCCTTTCCATTAAATTTAGAAATCTTATGAAGCGAGTGAATGCTAACGTATAAAATATCTCTTTCGCCATACATCAGTTTTATGGCTTCTTGTTTATTTCCCTGGACATCAATTTTTTGTAAACCACCAAATTTTCCAATTCCATGATCCATGTGGGTTACATAATCTCCAATTTCTAATTTGGTTAATTCTTGAAGTGTAATTGCTTGCTTTTTAGCGTACCCATTTTTTAATCTGAATTTATGGTAACGCTCAAAAATCTGATGATCTGTATAACAAACCAATCGATTATCTACATCTACAAAACCTTGGTATAAAGGAAAAACAACCGTTTCATAATGCACTTCTTTATCAGAATCATCGAAAATATCATGAAAACGTTGCGCTTGTTGCTCGTTTGCGCAGAAAATATAATTGGTAAATTTTGCTTTGTGATATTCCTCTAAATTGTCAATTAATAAATTAAATTGTTTATTAAATGAAGGTTGCGGAATTGTATTAAAATTTATTTTTGAATTTTTTTCATCTTGACTCCCAATATCAACCAAAGAAAATGCTTGCAATTGATGCTCTATAAAAGCACCATCACAAAATAATTCACTTGGTTTCGAATGGTTTATTTCTTTGGATAAATCGTTAAATGCTTCCTCTGCTTTTTCAAAGAATTTATCTAAATTACCTACTAATAAACTCCTGTTTTTAGTAAAAATTACTGTTTTTGGTGAAATATATTTTAAGAAACTCTCTCTGTTTTCTTGCAATGTTTTATTTTCAACATTTGGCATTATAGAAATCTTCTTCAGTTTCTCTTTAGAAAGCTGCGTTTCTACATCAAAAGAACGAATACTATCTATGTCGTCACCAAAGAACTCAATTCTGTAAGGTTCATCATTAGAAAAAGAAAAAACATCGATAATTCCTCCACGTACAGAAAAATCTCCAGGTTCTGTAACAAAATCTACACGCTTAAACTTGTATTCAAATAACATCTCATTTACAAAGTCTAAAGATAAACTTTCGCCAACCGTAACTTTTAGGGTGTTTTTCTCAAGTTCTTTTTTAGTGACTACTTTCTCAAAAAGAGCCGTAGGATAGGTGACAATTACAGCAGGTTTCTTTCTAGAATTAATTCTATTTAAAACTTCAGAGCGTAACAAAACATTGGCATTATCTGTTTCTTCTATCTGATAAGGTCTTCTATAAGAACCTGGATAAAAAAGTACATTTTTATCCCCTAGAAGTTGCTCTAAATCATTCAAGTAATAAGCAGCCTCTTCTTTGTCATTAAAGATTAAAAGGTAGGGTTTGTCTGCTTTTTTAAAAGTCTCTGAAACAACAAAAGACAATGAAGAACCGACCAAATTCGATATTTGAAAATGGTTTTGTTCTTGTTGAAGTTGTGTTATAATCTGCGAAACGTTCTCAGATGTTTGGTATTGATTTACAATGTTCTGCTTGCTCAACGTACTAATTTTTATGCAAATGTAAGACGTAAATTAATAAAAACCCATTAACTGGTTTTGTTTTCTTAAATATTGCAATATATTTGCTAACAATTACTTATTGTTATGAAGCTAACTACCTACAAATATGAAAATTAAACTCTTAATCATATTGTTCTCATTTGTTTTTGCATTTCAAGCAAAGGCACAAAACGAACAACAAAAATGGACTGCAGGAATTAGCATTGCAGGTGCTAAATATTCTTTTGATGATGGTCTAGTGGTTGGCGGTCAATTAGCATACCAATCGCCTAGGTTTAATATTTCTAGATATATTTTTAAAGGGGTGTCTTTAGATGCAGGTTTTGCAACAGCCGTTGGAGATAACCAAAAATACACCACTTTTGATGGTCTTTTACGTTACGACTTTGGAACTTCTCGAAAAAGTGTAGTGCCTTATGTTTTAATTGGTGGTAGTTTTATAAATGCAGTACGTTTTACGCCGACAGCAAATTTTGGTGCAGGAACTACTTTTTGGTTTAATGCTAGTTATGGCTTAAATTTACAGGTGATGTATAAATTTTCTCAATCAGAATTTGAAAGTCAAACCTCTCATTTGTACGCGTCTTTTGGTTTGGTATATAGTTTTGGTAACAGATCTGTGCACCAAAGACTTTGGGAAGATTAATTTTATTTCTAGAAAAATCTCATTTTTTTTATTGCGATAAAACTTTGATAAGCTGCTCAACATTTAAATATTGAAAATATCTAGCTGTTGGTTTAAAATTTTTATCCATCAAAACAATTGCTGGTAAAGAAAATGGTTTGTTCTTTTTTCTTGCCATTAATAAAGGAATTTGATGTACTGGGTTTCTTTTATTGATGCGTTCATTAATAAATTTTTGCCCTCCGAATGTAATGGTGTCTTTTGTTTCTGCATCCATTTTTACGGCATAGAATTCTTTGTTTAAAAGTGCTATCACTTTTTTATCTGTAAAAACATCCCGCTGCATTTTGATACAAGGTCCACACCAATCTGCATAGAAATCGATAAAAACTTTTTTAGGTTTTATTAAAAGAGAATCTTCTAGTTGCTGAAAACTTAACCAACTAACCGCTCTTTCATTTTGTGAAGAAGCGGTGTTAGTTATTAATAAAACAAACGTACTTAAAATAAATAATTTTGTCAATTTCAAAATATTATAGTGAACTAATTTTTACTCCTACAAAATATGTACGTGGTGCTGCTGGACCATATACGTAATTACTATCACGGTTTTTACCAGTATCAAAATCATTCTGATAACTATCGGTTACATTCTTCACCCCACCAAAAAGTTCAAATCCTGTTTTTAATTTTTCCATTTCAATAGTATAACTTCCACGTAAACTTAATTCCGTAAAGTTTGGTGTAACGTCATATTCATCTACAGTTTGCCCTGTATTGTCTCCAGCAAAGTGAATAATATCCATTTTACCAGTATATAATAAGTTTGCACTAATTGCTAATTTTTTAATTGGCGTATAAGTAAGTGTTGCGTAACCATAATTATTTGGAGTACGTAAAAATTCTCTTTTTGAAGGTAAACCTTCAATATTTTCTACAGATTCATCAAACAAACTAGACTGTACTGTAAAACCTGCTTCTAATTCTACCACATAATCAAAATTTGCACGTGCCTCCAAAGTAATTCCTTTTACTGTAGCGCCACTTCCGTTTCTTTTTTCAAAACGCTCTCCAAATTGATCTTTACCTAAAGGAAATTGATAAAATGCGTCATCTAAATGTGTATAAAAACCTTCAACGGTAAAACCTGCAATAAAATGCTCTGTTGCTTTGTCGTAATTTACAGAAGCGGTATAACTATTAGAACGCTCTTCAATTAAATTATCTGCTAAAGAAATTCTAGAAACCCCACCACCTGCAAATGCAATATGTAAATCGGTATCAAAAGCTTGTGGCGCTCTAAAACCGGTACCCCAACCTAAACGAAACTGTGTAGTTTCTTTTAATTTATACAAAAGTGATACTCTAGGACTAAAAATTGCGTGCTCTACCAAGTTGTGCTTGTCAATACGGAAACCCGTTAGGAAGTTCACTTTTTCTGAAATATCCCAATCATTTTGTACAAAAGTGCCTAACGTCTTTGTAGTTTGGTCAATAAGGTAATTGTATGATTCAATTTCATCTAAAACATCATCATACATATATTCTAAACCACCCGTAAGAACTGTTTTTCCGCCCAAGAATTTATCAAAACTATAATTGAACTGTGTTCCACCTTGATGTGTAACAACCTCTGATATTCCGTAAGGCGGCGCCGCGAAAAAATCTTGTTTTTCTGTTGCACCATCTGGAATAATACCTGTGTAATGGTCACGATCTGTTCGTTGACCACCGTAATAGAAAATAAGCGAACTTCTTTCAAAATTTATTTGATAATCTAAGCTTCCCATTTTTACGTTGTGCGTTCTTTCCTCAGATTGATTTGCCAAAAATGCTGGTTTATCAACAATTTCTCCCCCAAATCGATACTCATAAAGACTACTAAAACTAGCTTCTAGTTTCGAGTTTTCTGTTGGTAAATAAAAAGCATTTACTCCAAAAGTATTGTCCTTTAATGCTGGTAGTTCAGAATAATTATCTCCATTAGCATCATAAGCTTCTCTTGTTCTATTGTTGATGAAAAAATTAACACCAGCATTTCTTTCTTCATTAACAACGGTTGCATTTCCACTGATTAAATTTTGATCAGATCCATCGATATTTTGATAACCGTAGCTGAAACTATAGCCGTTTTTCTTTGGTAGTTTTGTAATCACATTTACAGTTCCACCAATTGCACTAGAACCATATAAGGCAGAAACGCCTCCACGAACTACTTCTATTCGGTCTATCATATTTACTGGAATTTGTTCTAAACCATATAAACCTGTAAGTGGGCTAAAAATTGCTCGTCCATTTATAAGAACTTGAGAGTAGCCACCTTGTAAACCATTCATTCGAATCTGACTATAGTTGCACGTTTGGCAATCTACTTCAACACGCAGTCCTGGCTGAAAACGTAATCCTTCCGAAAGATCTGTTGCGGTTACTTGCTCTAATGTTTTGCTAGTTATTAAATTCACAATTACTGGAGAATCTGTTCTACGTTTTTCTGTACGAGTTCCTGTGACTACGATTTCGTTTAACACTACATTGCCTTCTTCAAGTGTGAAATCTACAACTTCATTAGAGTTTTTTAAAAGGGTTAACTCTTTTCTCGAAGATTTAAACCCTTGCGCTTGTGCAATAAGTGTGATTTTTCCTGCAGATAGTGTTATTTCGTACTTACCATTATAGTCTGTGCTTGTTCCTTGATTTCCTCCTTTTACGTATACACTTACAAAAGGGATAGGGTTTCCGTTGTTTTTTACAATACCCGAAATAGAGACTTGTTGACTTTGTGCAGATAAAAAGTTTGATATTCCTATTACCGCTAAAAATAGTATTTTCTTCATGACTAATTAATATTTTAATAAACCTATTATTTTAATTTTCTGCAAATGTAATATTATTTTTAGACTTGCCTAAAAATATATTGTAATAAAAATAAAAAGTATATATTTGCAGCCTAAATAAATAGAAAATGTTCACGCTTTCTGAAGAAAATTATTTAAAAACCATTTACCATCTAGAGTTAGAGACTAATAAAGGAATTAGTACCAATGCTATTGCAGAAAAGTTAGCCACAAAAGCTTCTTCTGTAACAGACATGATTAAGAAGTTATCTGAAAAGGAAGTTGTTATTTATAAAAAGTACAAAGGAGTTAAATTAACCGATTTAGGTAAAAAGTCTGCTGCCAACATTGTAAGGAAACACCGCTTGTGGGAAGTTTTTTTAGTAGAGAAATTAGATTTTTCTTGGGATGAGGTACACGAGGTTGCGGAGCAGTTAGAGCACATAAAATCTTCCAAATTAATAGATCAGTTAGACGGTTTTTTAAATTTCCCAACACACGATCCTCATGGAGATCCTATTCCTGATAGAGATGGAAATTTAAAAACAATTGAAAAAAGTTTACTATCAACATTAACTAAAAACGAAAGTGGAATTTGTGTTGGTGTAGATGATTCTTCATCCGAATTTTTACAATTCTTAGATAAAAAAGGCATCACTTTAGGAAAAAAAATAACCATTTTAGATAAAGAAGATTTCGATGATTCTTTATCTATCTTAATTGAAGACAAGAAATTATCCATTTCAAACAAAATAGCAAATAATTTATATATGAAAAAATCATGAGCACATTCGATCAATTAGTTGAATTCGGGAAAGAAAATCCGATTTTAGCAGCATTATACGCATCTCTCTTTACTTGGGGTTTAACCGCTGCAGGTGCTGCGTTAGTGTTCTTCTTTAAAAAAATGAATAGAGCAGTCTTAGACGGAATGTTAGGTTTTACCGGAGGAGTTATGGTAGCAGCAAGTTTTTGGAGTTTGTTAGCGCCAGCAATAGAAAATAGTCCTGGAGAAGGTTTTATGAAAGTTTTACCAGCTGCAATTGGTTTTGGTTTAGGGGCTTTGTCTTTATTCGGAATGGATAAAATTCTACCGCATTTACATATCAATTTTAAAGAAAGTGAGGCGGAAGGAGTGAAAACAGAATGGCATAAAACTACTTTGTTGGTGTTGGCAATTACGTTGCATAACATTCCAGAAGGTTTGGCGGTAGGAGTTTTATTTGGAGCCGCATCAACACTAGTTGGAGTAGAACAAACAGAAATGATTATTGCTGCAATTTCTTTGGCAATCGGAATCGGGATTCAGAATTTTCCAGAAGGTTTTGCCGTTGCAATGCCGTTAAGAAGACAAGGTGTTAGTAGATTAAAAAGTTTTTGGTACGGACAATTGTCTGCCGTTGTAGAGCCAATTGCTGCGGTTTTAGGTGCTTTGGCAGTTTCATTTTTCGTGCCAATTTTACCTTATGCATTGGCCTTTGCTGCAGGAGCAATGATTTTTGTAGTAGTAGAAGAAGTAATACCAGAAACACAGCGAGATAAATACACAGACATTGCAACACTTGGTTTTATAGGTGGTTTTATTGTGATGATGTCTTTAGATGTTGGTTTAGGTTAGTCTTTAAAAGATTCGTAAAATATGAAACGGTATCATCTTAGAATTTCTAAGGTAGTACCGTTTTTATTTTTATGTAATTCTCATCTTTTGCGTCTTGTCTTTTGATTCTAAAAAGTGTATTTTGCAATAAAAATATTTCTGTGCAACAACCATCTACTTTTCAAGTTTACAACGCTTCTGCCGGAAGTGGAAAAACATTCACTTTGGTAAAACAATATATTAAAGTACTCTTAAATTCAGACGATCTTTTTATGTTTCAGAAAGTGTTGGCAATTACTTTTACAAACAAGGCTGCAGGAGAAATGAAAGAACGAGTGCTGTCTAGTTTAGAAGATTTTGCAGCGGGAAAAGAGAATGATTTGTTGAAAATAATTCTTGCGGAAACAACTTTAGATAAAGCAATAATTAAGAAAAGAAGTAAGAGGATTTTAGATGCAATTCTTCAGAATTATTCTGCCTTTTCAATTACTACCATAGATAGTTTTACACATAAAATTATTAAAAGTTTTGCGTACGATTTAGGTTTGTCGCTAAATTTTGAAGTAGAAATGGATGCTATTTCACTTTTAAATGAAGCTGTAGATGTATTGATCTCTAAAATTGGTACAGATAAAAAACTCACCAATTTATTAATCGATTATTCTTTAGATAAAACAGATGATGATAAATCTTGGGATATTTCTAAAGATTTAAACGATTTTGCTAGAGTTTTATTAAATGAAGATGATGTAAAGCACTTTAGAAAATTATCGGATAAAAAGTTAGATGATTTTTTTGAACTGAAAAAGAAACTTCAGAAAGACAATAAACAAATAGAGAAAGAATACAAAGTATTTGGAGATGAGGTTTTGAGTTTTATTGATACAAACGGACTGTCAATATCGGATTTTGCGTATGCTGGTGAGTTGGTAAAGCACTTTCAAAAGTTAACCAAATTACGATTTTTAAAGAGTGAGGATTTAAAATTTGAGGGTCGGTTAAATACAACGATAGAAGATTCTAAAAACCTTTTTGCAGGAAAAGCTTCGGCAGCGACAAAAGGTACCATTGAAGGAATTTCAGAACAATTAAGAATGTATTATTATCAATCGAAAGATTTATATAATGGTTCTTTTTCTAAGTATTTACTGAATAAAATCACGCTAAAAAGTATCATTCCTTTGGCGGTTTTAAATAATATCAATTCAGAATTAAATACCATAAAAGAAGATAATAATATTCGATTAAATGCAGAATTTAATCAGTTAATTTCAGACAATATTAAAGACCAACCTGCGCCTTTTATTTATGAGAGAATTGGGCAACGTTTTCAACATTATTTTATTGATGAAATGCAGGATACTTCTGTGTTGCAATGGCAAAATTTAATTCCATTAATAGACAATGCACTCGCACAAGAAAGTAGCAACTTGTTGTTGGTTGGCGATGGTAAACAAGCTATTTATAGATGGCGTGGAGGTAAAGCAGAACAATTTATCGATTTAGGTTCAAATGAAGAGAATCCGTTTCATGTTCATAAAGACATCAAGAATTTAGAGACCAATTATAGAAGTTATTCCGAAGTAATCAACTTTAATAATTCGTTTTTTCAGCACACGTCTAATTTTCTTCAAAATGAATCTTACAAAAAGTTGTTTTACGATGGAAATACGCAGTTAGAAAATGCTAAAAAAGGAGGTTTTGTGTCCCTTACTTTCTTGGATAAAGAAGAAGAAAAAGATGATGAGAAAGTAAAATATCCAAAGAAAGTTTTAGAAAAAATTAATCAGTTAAAAGACGATTTTTATCTGAATGAAATTTGTATTTTAACTAGAACGAAGAAAGACGGAATTGCAGTGGCAGATTATTTGTCTGAGAACGGTATTTCTATCATTTCTTCAGAAACATTATTACTTCAAAATAACTCGTTAATCAATTTTATTATAGATGTTTTGCATATTATTCAGAATGCAAGCGATGAAGAAAGAAGGTTTGAGGTGTTGTATTTCTTGTATGAACATTTAGAAATTCAAATTCCGAAACATGAATTCTTTAAAAAACACATAAAATCTGCGAATGAATTAATTTTCGAAGAATTACAATCGTACGGCGTTACATTTAGTTTTTCTGTGTTTCAACAAGTTCCGTTTTACGAAAAAATTGAAGAAATAATTAGAGGTTTTAATTTGGTAGATTCCTCAAATGCGTATGTGCAATTTTTCTTAGATGTTGTTTTAGAGCAACAAAGAAAAGCAACAGATATTGGCGATTTTTTAGAATTCTGGGAACTTAAAAAAGAGAAGTTAAGCATTGTTGCGTCTGAAAATTCAGATGCGGTGCAAGTAATGACGATTCATAAATCGAAAGGATTGGAGTTTCCTGTGGTAATTTTTCCTTGTGATGTAGATATTTACAGACAAATTAGTCCTAAAATCTGGTTTGATGATTTGCCAGAAGATTATAAATTTAAGGAACTTTTAATCGATTATAAGAAAGATATCAGTCTTATAAACGAAAGAGGTTTAGAAATTTACAATCAACAAAGAGAAGAGTTAGAATTAGATAATTTTAATCTTTTATATGTTTCTTTAACAAGAGCTGTAGAGCAATTGCATGTAATTACAGAAAAGAAAATATCTGCAAAAGGCATTGAGAACGTCAATCATTATTCGGGTATTTTTATCAATTACTTAAAAGCGCAAAATCTTTGGCAAGAAGATGTTTTAGAATATAACTTTGGAAACATCCGCAGACTTAAAGAGAAACAAAAAGAAGCTTCGTTAACAGAGATTCATCAAAAATTTATATCAACGCCTTGGCAAGAACACAATATTGTTTTGTTGGCTAGTGATTCTAAACTATGGAACACAGAGCAGGGGAAAGCAATAGATTTCGGTAATTTATTCCATGAAATCTTATCGAAAATTATTACAAAAACTAATGTTGAAGCTATTGTAACGCAATACCATCAAAAAGGTTTGATTGATGAGGTTCAGTTAAAAACAATACAAAACACTATCGATTCGATTGTGAATCATTCGAAACTAACAACTTATTTTTCTGAAGAAGTAACGGTCTTTAATGAAAGAGAAATTGTAGATTTTGATAATCAGATTATTATTCCAGATCGATTGGTGTTTAACAAACAAAATGAAGTCACTATTATAGACTATAAAACAGGAAATGCATCTAACGACCATCATCAACAATTATTAAAATATGAACTAGTTTTAAAATCGATGAATTTTAAAGTAGGTAAAAAACTATTGGTCTATATTAATGATAAAATTGATGTGGTTGAAGTATAGGCAACGAAAATAAACTTTGTAACTTTGTAATTATAAAAATCTATAGAAAATGTACGGTAAAATAAAAGATACTTTAAAAAAAGAGATTCAAGAAATAAAAGAAGCAGGTTTGTATAAATCTGAAAGAATCATAACGTCTTCACAAGATGCCGTTATTAAAATTTCTACAGGAGAAGAGGTGCTTAACTTTTGTGCGAACAATTATTTAGGACTATCAAATCATCCAGAAGTAATTCAGGCTGCAAAAGACACGTTAGATTCGCATGGTTTCGGAATGTCTTCTGTTCGTTTTATTTGTGGAACGCAAGATATTCACAAACAATTAGAGCAAACAATTTCAGACTTTTACACAACAGAAGATACCATTTTATATGCAGCGTGTTTTGATGCAAATGGAGGTGTTTTTGAGCCTTTATTAACAAAAGAAGATGCCATTATCTCAGATAGTCTAAATCATGCTTCTGTAATAGACGGAGTTCGTTTGTGTAAAGCAGCACGTTATCGTTATGATAATAATAACATGGCTTCATTAGAAGAACAACTAATTGCAGCGAATAAAGAAAACCACCGATTTAAGATTATTGTAACCGATGGTGTATTTTCTATGGACGGAATTGTAGCGAAGCTAGATGAAATTTGCGATTTAGCAGATAAATATGATGCTTTAGTAATGGTTGACGAATGCCATGCAACAGGGTTTATAGGTAAAACAGGTAGAGGAACTGTTGAACTTAAAAATGTAATGGATAGAGTAGATATTGTTACCGGAACTTTAGGGAAAGCTTTAGGAGGTGCAATGGGAGGTTATACAACCGGTAAAAAAGAAATTATAGAAATTTTACGTCAACGTTCTAGACCTTATTTATTCTCTAACTCGTTAGCGCCTGCAATTGTAGGGGCATCATTAAAAGTGTTCGACTTAATATCTAATGATACGTCACTTAGAGATAAGTTAGAATGGAATACTAATTATTTTAGAACAGAAATGGAGAAGGCAGGTTTTGATTTGGTTGGTGCAGATGCAGCAATTGTACCTGTTATGTTATATGACGCAAAATTATCTCAAATAATGGCAAATAAATTATTAGAGAAAGGAATTTATGTGATTGGGTTCTTTTTTCCTGTTGTTCCTAAAGGGAAGGCTAGAATAAGAGTACAGTTATCTGCAGCACACACAGAAGAACATTTAAATAAAGCAATTAGTGCTTTTGTTGAAGTGGGTAAAGAACTAAAAGTTATTTAGAATAACATAAAATTAACATTTTCACGAATATTTTGTATATTTGTCTTTGTGGATACGTTTTAAGGTTTTACTTTTGCGTATTATAATAACGAACTTTTAATTTAAAAAATTTGATAATGAAACGATTAAAATTAGCTGTGATAGCTTTGTTTACGTTGGTAACAGTTGGTAGCGTAAGCGCTCAAGACGACAATAACCCTTGGGTTGTAGGTTTTGGTGGGAATCTTGTAGATTTTTATAATGGTGACGACTTTAGTGACCAAATTAAAGATTTATTAGGAAATAATGATTGGAATGTTTTACCTTCTATCTCTAGAATTTCTGTAGATAAGTACTTAGATAAAGGTTTTTCTTTACAATTAGCAGGTTCTTTAAACAAGATTGAAACTGTAAGAACTAAAAATGATTCAGATTTTCTTTACTATGGTGTTGATGCGATTGTAAAGTATGATGTAAATAACTTAGTAGGACAAACAGGTTGGTTTGATCCTTATGTATATTTAGGTGGAGGTTATACTTCTGTTGATTCAAGTGGTGAAGGTATGATAAACGGAGGTTTCGGTTTTAATACTTGGTTTAATGACAACTTAGGTTTAAACTTTCAGACAGGAACTAAAAAAGGTTTTTCTGATAAAGTAAGAGCACATTATCAAACTTCTTTAGGTTTAGTAATTAAATTTGGAGGAAAAGATACAGACGGAGACGGAGTATATGATAAAGATGATGCTTGTCCTGAAGTAGCAGGTTTAAAAGAATTTAACGGATGTCCTGATGCTGATGGCGATGGAATCAAAGATTCTGATGATGCTTGTCCTAATACTGCAGGTTTAGCAGCAATGAACGGTTGTCCTGATGCTGATGGTGATGGAGTAGCTGATAAAGATGATATGTGTCCTTCTGAAAAAGGAACAAAAGCAAACAAAGGTTGTCCTGATACTGATGGAGACGGTGTTGTTGATAAAAATGATAAATGTCCTTCTCAAGCAGGACCAATGGCTAACGGAGGTTGCCCTTGGCCAGATACAGATGGTGACGGAGTTTTAGATAAAGATGATAAATGTGTTAGCGTTGCTGGACCAGCTTCTAATGACGGTTGCCCAGAGAATCCTCTTAATGAAGATGAGTTAGCAATGTTAGTAGGACATACTAATGGATTATTATTTGATTTAGATAAAGCTACAATTAAAGCAGATGCAGCTGCAAAATTAGATAAAGTATATGATATAATTGAGCCTACAGAAAATGTGACTTTCGTAATTGAAGGTTATGCTGATAGTACTGGTGAAAAAGGTTATAACTTATATTTATCTGAAAGAAGAGCCGCTTCAGTAAAAGCTTACTTAGTGAAAAAAGGGATGGCTACTAGTAGATTAGAAACAGTTGGTTTTGGAGAAAAAAATCCATTAACAACTAACAATACTAGAGCTGGAAGAGCTAAAAACAGAAGAGTAGTTATAAAACTATCTGAATAAATAAAGAAGTACTTAATTTAAGTATAAAAACTCTGCTCATTTCGAGCAGAGTTTTTTTTATGGAGAAATCTTTTAAATTACAACCAAAAAGAATTATCTTTGCATCCTGAAAATGAGATGTTAAATCTCGTAATATAAATAATAATTATAATTAGATACAGATGTCTATAACAACAGGAAAAGTTTCTCAAATTATTGGGCCAGTAATTGATGTTGAATTCAATACAGAGAATGCTGAACTTCCTAAAATATATGATTCGTTAGAAATTAAAAAAGCGGATGGTTCTATTTTAGTATTAGAGGTACAACAACATATTGGTGAAGATACAGTAAGAACCATTTCTATGGATGCTACTGATGGATTAAGTAGAGGAACAGCAGTTTTAGCTACAGGGAATCCTATTCAAATGCCAATTGGAGACGATATTTATGGTCGTTTATTCAATGTTACTGGAGATGCAATTGACGGGTTAGGTAATTTAAAGAAAGAAGGAAAGGATGGATTGTCAATTCACCGTTCTGCTCCTAAGTTTGAAGATCTATCTGTTTCAACAGAAGTTTTATTTACAGGGATTAAAGTAATCGATTTAATTGAGCCTTATGCAAAAGGAGGTAAAATTGGTTTATTTGGTGGAGCCGGAGTAGGTAAAACTGTATTAATTCAAGAATTAATTAACAATATTGCAAAAGGACATGGTGGTTTATCTGTTTTCGCAGGAGTTGGTGAAAGAACTCGTGAAGGAAATGATTTACTACGTGAAATGTTAGAATCTGGAATTATAAAATACGGAGACGATTTTATGCATTCTATGGAAGAAGGAGGATGGGATTTATCTAAAGTTGATAAACCTGGAATGAGAGATTCTAAAGCAACTTTTGTTTTTGGACAAATGAATGAGCCACCTGGAGCACGTGCACGTGTTGCATTATCTGGTTTAACAATTGCTGAATACTTTAGAGACGGAGCAGGAGATGGTCAAGGAAAAGATGTGCTGTTCTTCGTAGATAATATCTTCCGTTTTACACAAGCTGGTTCAGAGGTTTCTGCATTATTAGGGCGTATGCCTTCTGCAGTAGGATACCAACCAACATTAGCAACAGAAATGGGTGCAATGCAAGAGCGTATTACATCAACTAAGAAAGGTTCTATTACATCTGTACAAGCAGTGTATGTGCCTGCAGATGATTTAACAGATCCAGCACCAGCAACAACGTTTGCGCATTTAGATGCTACAACAGTATTGTCTCGGAAAATTGCAGAATTAGGTATATATCCAGCAGTAGATCCATTAGATTCTACTTCTAGAATTTTATCTGCAGCTATTTTAGGTGATGAGCACTATAACACAGCAACAGCGGTAAAAGAAATCTTACAACGTTACAAAGAATTGCAAGATATTATTGCTATTTTAGGAATGGAAGAATTATCTGAAGAAGATAAATTGGTAGTTCATAGAGCAAGACGTGTACAACGTTTCTTATCTCAACCTTTTCATGTTGCAGAACAATTTACAGGTATACCTGGGGTTTTAGTTGACATTAAAGAAACTATTAAAGGTTTTAATATGATCATGGATGGTGAATTAGATAAATATCCTGAAGCAGCATTTAACTTAAGAGGGTCTATACAAGATGCAATTGATGCTGGAGAGAAAATGTTAGCGGAAGCATAAACAGTTGGCAGTTTGCAGTTGTTAATTTTTACTAACAACTAACAACTAACAACTAAAAACTAAAATATATGTTTTTAGAAATAGTAACACCAGAGGCAATCTTATTTTCTTCAGAAGTTGATTTATTTTCAGCTCCAGGAATAGACGGTGAGTTTCAAGTATTAAATAATCACGCTCCTATAGTATCTATTTTGAAAGAAGGTGAAATTAAGATTCATGTTCACAGTCAAGATCATCTAGAATTAGATGACTTACACGGCAAATTAGAATCTCATGCAGATGATGCTAAAGTGTTAATGCTAGCCATTAAATCTGGAACTTTAGAGTTAAATGATAATAAAGCTATTATTTTAGCAGATTAATTTTGCTTTAATAATTAAACTAATTAAACCTCAAAACAGAAATGTTTTGAGGTTTTTGGCTTCTTAGAGAACACTTTTCAGTAGAAATAGTGCTTTTAGCAATTCCCCCTTTTAAACTTCGATACTAATTAATTCAAGTATCAAAAGTCTTAATTTTTATTAGATTTATATAAAGTGTATACCTCTATTTTGAGCAAGGAAAAACACCCTTTTATTTTATTTTACTCCTCTTAAACATATTATAGTTCACTGGAATTCAATGTAATATGTATTATTATTCTATTTTTTATTTCATCTGAAGTAAAAAATTGTATTTTCGGAGATATTAATTTAACCTATTATTTATGAAAAAGTTTAATAAATTTCACATAATACTTTTACTTTCAATATTTATATTGAGTAGTTGTAATACAGATTATAAACAAGAACAACCTAGTGTAAATGATTCTAGACCAGCGAATGCTATAACTTATAAAGAAATGGCAGGCATGTTTCATCAATATGATATTGGTCAAAAGAAAGTATTAGACAGCTATAGGAAAGAGTTTACAAATGATGACAAAGATGCAATTGAAAGTATTTCTCATTTTTATGATTTGAATGACTTAAAGCAATACATTGCTTATCTAGAAAAACTATCTGAAGAAAAAGAAATTAAATTAACAGGTATTAGAATTTTTTCAGCGGCATATCCAAAAGAACATAGCGATATTTCTAGAAGTGGTAGACAAACCTTAATTTTTATGCCTACAGCAAAAATTGGAAATAGCAACAGTGTCGCTTTTGAACCTTTATATTCTAAAAAAGGAGAACCAGTAAAGTTTACAGAGTTTTTACACAAGTTTAGTAGCAAAGAAACCCAACAAGTGTTGAGAGCTTCTTTTTTTCCATCGTTTAATTCTCCAGAAGATATGGATAGTTCAGGAGCTAATAGATTAGACCCTACACCACCAATGTAATATGTTGTTATATACGGCCTACATATTATCATTTATATCAGCATTAATTTATGCTATATTCTATTTTAAAAAGTCTTTTGAGATTGATTTAAAGTATTTCTCTGCATACCTATTTTTTATGTTTTCATTTGAAATGATTGCAAGCTATGTGAAGCATAAAGGGTATGATAATTTATGGGTTTATAACAGCCTAATTTTTTTAGAGTTTAATTGTTTGTTCTTTTTTTCAAGAGAGATTTTAGATTCAAAAAAAACAAAAAAAATAATATTAAATATTATAATTATCTTTAATATTATTTATTTTTCATCAAATTTAATTTCTCTAGATAATTACCTAACTAAATATAATTCTTTAGCATCTATTTCTGGAAGTTTCTTAATAACGATCGTTTTATTTTTGTTTTACAAAGATTTTTTAGATTCGAATAGAATTTTAAACTATAAAAAATCACTTTCTTTTTGGATCGCATTTGGGCTTCTATTTTATTATTTAGGCACGATACCATTTACATCTATTATTAATTTTTTGAGTGCTATACCTCGTGAAATTAAATCATATTTTATAAAAATTCAGGTTTTTTTATCATTGTTTATGCATAGTTGTTTTATATTCGGGATATTATGGAGTCGAAAGCAAGTCAAGTAATACTTTATGCGTCAACAGTAATCATACTTTTGTTTGTTGTCTTTATTGTGCTGCTCTTTGGTTTTTTTCAGAAAAGGAAAAATCTACTATTAGAAGAACAAGAACAAAATAAAAAACGTTTTGAACGTGAAATAGCAGAAACACAAATAGAAATTAGAGAAGAGACTCTTCGGAATATTAGTTGGGAGCTGCATGACAATATTGGTCAGTTATTAACCTTAGCTAAAATTCAACTGCAAAGTGCCACTGCAAATAATCTAGATGAAGTTTCTGAAACGATTACTAAGGGGTTAACAGAAGTTAGGGCTTTGTCTAAACTAATAAATCCCGAAGCAATAAAAAATATGAATCTGAAAGACGCAGTTCAATTAGAAATTGATCGTTTTAACAGATTAAATTATATCAAATCAACCTTTAAAGTATCTGGTAAAGAACAGAAAATTGATAAAAAAGCAAGTATTATCATGTTTAGAATATTACAAGAATTCTTTTCCAATACAATTAAACATTCTAAAGCTTCTAATTTAAATGTATGCATAAATTTTAATAAGAATGGATTAGAAATTATAGCAAAAGATGACGGAGTTGGTTTTTCAACGATTAAAAATAAATCTAACGGAATAGGATTGCAAAATATAAAAAATAGAGCAAAATTAATTGGAGCTTTCGCAGTTTTTACCTCCGAAGTAAATAAGGGAACTTCCTTGAAAATAAGATATAAGTTATGATAAAATATTCAGTTGTTATTGTAGACGATCATACATTACTTTCTCAGGCTATTGCTGCCATGGTTAATACTTTTGAGAAATTTAAAGTGTTATATACTTGCAAAAATGGACAGGAATTAGTCGATAAGTTTTCTTCTTCAGCAAAGTTTATTCCAGATGTTGTTTTAATGGATATCAATATGCCTATAATGAACGGAATAGAAACTACACAATGGATTTCAGAGCATCATGAAGGTGTTAATGTTATGGCGCTTTCTGTGGAAGATGAAGATACTACTATTTTAAAAATGTTAAAAGTTGGTGCCATTGGTTATTTGTTAAAAGATACAGAAAAAGCAGTTTTAGAAAGAGCTTTAACAGAGATTGTAGAAAATGGCTTTTATCATACTAAAAACGTTACAAATTTATTAATGAAATCGCTTTCTGGCCACGAACCAGAAGAGATTAAATTAAAAGAAAGAGAAATAACGTTTATGAGATACGCTTGTTCAGAATTAACCTATAAAGAAGTAGCAGACAGAATGTGTTTAAGTCCGAAAACTATTGATGGTTACAGAGATGTTTTATTTACAAAATTGAATGTAAAAAATAGAGTTGGTTTGGTTATGTATGCTATAAAAAATAAGATTTATACTCCATAAAAATATTGTAAATTTGCACAATGGAAGAAACAAACAGACAACGTAAAATTGCAGGAGTTTTACAAAAAGATTTGGTAGATGTGTTGCAAAAAGCGGCACAAGATGGTATGAAAGGAGTAATAATCTCTGTTTCTAAAGTACATGTTACTTCAGATTTAGGAGTTGCGAAAGTATATTTAAGTATTTTTCCTTCAGAAAATAGAGAAGAAATTGTAAAAGGAATACAATCTAATACGCCTTTAGTTCGTCATGAAATGGCAAAAAGAACGCGTAATCAATTAAGAAGAATGCCAGAATTATTATTTTTTGGTGATGATACTTTAGATTACATAGAAGAAATTGACAAGTCATTAAAAGGGAATGATTCAGATCCTATAAAGAACCCAGATGTTTTGGCAAAACGTCAAAAAAGATAAATACGTTTCTTTATTTTGAGTTTTCCTTACTACATCGCTAAAAGATACCTGTTTTCTAAAACGAGCAATAATGCGATAAACATTATTACTATTATTGCTTCTTTTGGTGTAATTGTAGGGGCTTTGGCTTTGTTTATAATTTTATCTGGCTTTTCTGGCCTTAGAACTTTTAGTTATAGTTTACTCGATGTTTCAGATCCAGATATTAAAATTACCACTACAATTGGTAAATCTTTTTATATTACAGAAGATGTACATGAGGTTTTAACTTTGAATACCTCAATTAAAGAAACTTCAAAAGTGATAGAAGAGCGTGTTTTCTTAGAATATAATGAGAAAACAGAAATTGCCTTTATAAAAGGAGTTGAAGAAAATTACACTAAAATTTCTAAAATAGATTCGTCTTTAAGTATAGGTACTTGGTTGCAAAAAGACTTTAGCAATACTGCCGTTATCGGACGAGGAATTTCAAACAAACTTTCATTAGGGATTTTAAATTACGGAGAACCTCTAAAAATAATGATTCCGAAACCAGGTAAAGGTTTTGTGAACCCTAGAAATCCTTTTTATAAAATTGAAACACAAATTGTAGGTGTCTATCTAGGAACCGAAGAATTTGAAAGTAAATATGTATTTACATCTATAGAACAGGCCAGAGGTTTATTGCGTTTTAAAGAAAATGAAGTAACTGCAATTGAGTTAAAACTGCATAATAGTCAAGATTCAGATGACGTTGCAGATGTATTACAAACCAGTTTAGGGCAAGACTTCAAAGTGCAAACAAAAGAGCAACTAAACGAAGTTTTTTACAAAGTAATAAATACAGAGAATTTTGTGTCTTACTTAATTTTTACATTAATTGTTATTATCGCACTATTTAATGTTATTGGTGCAATAATTATGATGATTATTGATAAAAAACAGAATTTAAAAACCTTATTTAATTTAGGAACAACCATAAAAGAGATTAAGAAGATATTTATTCTTCAAGGTTTCTTACTTACATTTTTCGGAATGTGTATTGGTTTATTTTTAGGAATCGCTTTGGTATTTCTTCAAAAGAAATTTGAGCTATTTATGATTGTGCCAGATTTAGCATACCCTGTAGAGTTTAGATTTATGAATCTTCTAATAGTATTCTGTACAATTACAATTTTAGGCTTTATAGCAGCGAAGATTGCAAGTAGCAGAATTACCGAAGAATTTATAGAAAAATAGATTAATATTCTTGTGGAATAATGGTGTTTCCAAATTTAGCCTCCACTTCATTAAAAGCAGTAAAAACGTCATTTGCATCGTCAGAAGTAACCATTTTCATTCTATATTCTTTAAAATGCGGAATTCCTTTAAAGTAATTGGTATAGTGTCTTCTGGTTTCTACAACTCCTAAATGTTCCCCTTTCCAGTCAATGGCCATTTGCAAATGCCTTCTTGCCATTTCTACACGTTGTGCAATTGTTGGTTTTGATAAATGTTCGCCAGTTTTAAAAAAGTGTTTTACTTCATTAAAAAACCAAGGATAGCCAATAGCAGCTCTACCAATCATTGCGCCGTCTAAACCGTAAGAATCTCGCATTTCCATTGCTTTTTCTGGTGTAGTAATATCTCCATTTCCAAAAACAGGAATGTGCATTCTTTGGTTATTTTTCACAGCTGCAATAGGTCTCCAATCTGCTTCACCTTTGTACATTTGAGCGCGTGTTCTACCATGAATAGAAATTGCTTTACAGCCAACATCTTGCAAACGTTCTGCAACCTCTACAATTCTAATAGAATCATGATCCCAACCCAAACGAGTTTTTACAGTAATTGGTAAATTGGTATGTTTTACCATAGCTTCTGTAAGAGAAACCATTAAATCGATGTCTTTTAAAATTCCTGCACCGGCACCTTTAGAAACTACCTTTTTAACAGGACAACCAAAATTAATGTCTATAATATCTGGATTCGATTTTTCTACAATCTCTACCGTTCTTAACATCGACTCTAAATTTGCACCAAAAATCTGAATTCCTACCGGACGTTCTTTTTCATAAATGTCTAATTTCATCACGCTTTTTGCCGCATCACGAATTAAACCTTCCGAAGAAATAAATTCTGTATACACTACATCTGCGCCATGTTCTTTGCACAAAGCTCTAAACGGAGGGTCTGAAACGTCTTCCATCGGTGCTAATAAAAGTGGAAATTCAGGTAATTCTATGTTGCCTATTTTTACCAAAGTAAATTATTTTTATGCAAAATTAGTGTTTTTTCAACCTCTAGGAAATAAAATGTTCTTTTCTTCTAATTTTTGAAGGAGAATAGTGTTTTATTTCAATTCATAGAACAGTCTAAAATTAAGAAAGTTAGTTTTTTCTATAAGGCAATAACCATGTTCAATTTAATAATGTATTTATTTTTTAGTACAAAGGAAGTGTTGAATGTAGTGCTGTTTTAAAATATAATTATATCTTACAGAGTGAAAAGAATAATTTAAATTATGGGAGCAAAAGAAAATATTTTAAGAAAGATTAGAATTCTAATAACAAATCAGTTTGACTCACCAGAAGAAGCTTTTAGTTTTTTTGATTCTGACAAAGATGGAAGACTAAAAATAACTGAAATAAAAAAAATGTTAGAAAGCGCAGCAATCAATGGTTTTATAAGAGGTGTTGTTGCAAAAGAATTATTAAAAGGGTATGACAGGTCTAGTGATGATACCATAAATTGGGAAGAGTTTAAAGTCGCAATTGAAGAATTAGAAAGAGATTTGTAAAGCTACTAAAACGAAAAGAAAAGTACAATGGTTGGCATTGTACTTTTTTTATTTGACAAGGTTTGTAAATAACATATCTTTGTAAGTTGAACGCAGTTAGAAAACGAAGTATGAAGAACATTAGAAACTTTTGCATTATCGCACATATAGATCATGGTAAAAGTACGTTAGCAGATAGATTGTTAGAGTATACAGGCTCTGTAACAGATCGTGAAAAGAAAGATCAGTTATTAGATAGTATGGATTTAGAACGTGAACGCGGAATAACCATAAAATCGCATGCCATTCAAATGGATTATACGCATAATGGAGAGCAGTTTATTTTGAATTTAATTGATACTCCAGGTCACGTAGATTTCTCTTACGAAGTTTCTCGTTCAATTGCTGCCTGTGAAGGCGCTTTGTTAATTGTAGATGCTGCACAAAGTATACAAGCACAAACAATTTCTAACTTATACTTGGCTTTAGATAATGATTTAGAGATCATTCCTATTTTAAATAAGGTAGATTTACCTTCTGCAAACCCAGAAGAAGTTACAGATGATATTGTAGACTTATTAGGTTGCGATCCAGAAGAAATAATTCACGCTAGTGGAAAAACAGGTTTCGGAGTTGAAAACATTTTAGAAGCAATTATAGCTAGAATTCCTGCTCCAAAAGGAGATCCAGATGCGCCATTACAAGCCTTAATTTTCGATTCTGTTTACAATTCTTACAGAGGAATTGAAACGTATTTTCGTGTTTTTAACGGAGAAATCAAAAAAGGACAACGTATTAAATTCATGGCAACTAATAATGAATATTTTGCAGATGAAGTAGGTACTTTAAAGTTAGAACAAGTAGTTAGAAAATCTGTAAAAACAGGTGATGTTGGGTATTTAATTACAGGAATTAAGACAGCAAAAGAAGTAAAAGTAGGAGATACAATTACAGATGCACTAAATCCTACCACAGAAAATATTGATGGGTTTGAAGACGTAAAGCCAATGGTTTTTGCAGGAATTTACCCTGTAGATACAGAAGATTATGAAGAATTGCGTTATTCTATGGAGAAATTGCAATTAAATGATGCTTCTTTGGTATTTGTACCAGAAAGTTCTGCCGCTTTGGGTTTTGGTTTCCGTTGTGGATTCTTAGGAATGTTACACATGGAAATTATTCAAGAACGTTTAGAACGTGAGTTTAACATGACTGTTATTACAACAGTTCCCAATGTGTCTTACCACGCGTATACTAAGAAGAATCCAAACGAAATATTACTTTTAAATAATCCTACAGATTTACCAGATCCGTCGAGATTAGACAGAGTAGAAGAACCTTTTATCAAAGCAAGTATTATTACAAAATCTGATTTTGTTGGACAAGTAATGAGTCTGTGTATTGAAAAACGTGGAGAAATTGTAAATCAAACTTACCTAACAACAGAAAGAGTAGAATTAACCTTCGACATGCCTTTGGCGGAAATTGTATTCGATTTTTACGATCGTTTAAAAACGGTTTCTAAAGGATATGCATCTTTCGATTACTCTCCGATTGGTATGAGAGAATCGAAGTTGGTAAGAGTAGATATTTTATTAAACGGCAACGGAGTAGATGCGCTTTCTGCACTTTTACACGCAGATAATGCCTTTACAATTGGTAAGAAAATAGTAGAAAAACTAAAAGAATTAATACCAAGACAACAGTTCGATATTCCTATTCAGGCAGCAATTGGTGCAAAAATTATTGCGCGTGAAACTACAAAGGCATTGCGTAAAGATGTTACCGCAAAATGTTATGGTGGGGATATTTCTAGAAAACGTAAACTATTAGAAAAGCAGAAAAAAGGAAAGAAAAGAATGCGTCAGGTTGGTAATGTAGAAATTCCACAAGAAGCATTTATGGCCGTTTTAAAGCTGAATGATTAGCAGAAAGAACAAGAACATTAGAACCAAGAGTCAAAACTAAAATATTGATATGAATACATATAAGATTATAGGAATTGTACTTTTGGTTTTTTGTGCTAGTCTATTGTTTATTTTTAAGTTAGAAAACGATATTGTAGATTTTATTACAGGATTACTAACTGCTCTAGGACTTTCTTTAACTTTTGGTTTGCTACCAAAAAAAAAAGAAAAAAATCAATTAGATTCTTAGATTTATAATATAATGTAAAAGCCTTTTTGAGAGATCAAGAAGGTTTTTTATTTGAAGCTACTTCCTGCTTTCCACTATATCTTTTTGTAAAAAACAAAAAGGATGCCGTTTCAATCAGGGCTAAACTTGTTTGCCTACATTCTATTATTTCTCAGCATAAGATACTTTATGTAAAAATAAGTTTAGATTATTCTTTCATAGAAATAACAAAAAAAATGCTTCGAAAAAATCCGAAGCATTTTAAATATATATTTAAGATTAGTACTACTAGTCTCTTCCTCCTAAAATCTGTAATCCCCAATACAATAGCATTGCTAAAGAACCTAAAGCAGCAACCAAATATGTTCTTGCAGCCCATGTTAAAGCATCAGTTGCACCAGCCAACTCTTCTTGAGAAACCATATTTTTGTTTTTCAACCAAGCTAAAGCCCTGTTACTAGCGTCATATTCTACGGGCAAAGTAATAAAGCTAAAAAGCGTAGCAAAACCCATAAAAATTAAACCCGCAACTGCAATATAGAAACCAATGCCAGCAGCCCCAGAAGCCGCACCTAAAATTAACCCACCAAATACCAACCATTGAGAAAACTTAGAAGTTACGCTAACAATGGGCACTAATTGAGAGCGCATTGTTAAATAGCTATACGCTTCTGCATGTTGCACAGCATGCCCACATTCATGTGCTGCCACAGCTGCAGCAGACGCGTTTCTTTGGTTATAAACACCTTCACTAAGGTTTACTGTTTTGTTTTGCGGATTGTAATGATCTGTTAACATACCTGGAGTAGAAATTACTTTTACATCCAAAAGACCATGATCTGCAAGCATTTTTTCGGCAATTTCTGCACCACTCATTCCATTTCTAAGCTGAACTTTAGAGTATTTTTTAAACTTATCCTTTAATTTTTTACTAATTAGCCAACTTACTAAAGAGATTGCGCCAATCAAAATATAGAATCCTATCATAATTTATACAGTTTTAAAATTATATATCATTTTTGTTTGATAGATTTACATCATAAAGTATTCCAATTTTAATTCGGAGTATAAAAATGACAAAATGACAAAGAAACCAAAGATTCTAATTGTCTATACTGGTGGTACAATTGGTATGATAAAAGACTACAAAACAAATGCTTTAAAAGTGTTCGATTTTAGCCAAATTATAGATAAAATTCCAGAATTAGAACAACTAGAATGCAACATAAAAAGTATCTCTTTTGAAGAGCCTATAGATTCGTCAAACATGAATACTAAATACTATGTTGACATTCTTGAAATCATAGAAAAAAATTACAATACATATGATGGTTTTGTAATTTTAACAGGTTCAGACACCATGTCCTATACGTCTTCTGCTATTAGTTTTATGATAGAGAATTTGCAAAAACCTATTATTTTCACAGGTTCTCAATTACCCATCGGAGACTTAAGAACAGACGCCAAAGAAAACTTAATTACCTCGATAGAAATTGCAGCTTCAAGAAAAAACGACAAGCCTGTTATTTCTGAAGTTTGTTTGTATTTCGAGTACAAATTATACAGAGCAAATAGAACAACAAAAATAAGTGCAGAACAATTTGAAGCGTTTGCATCGATGAATTATCCTGCATTGGCAGAAAGTGGTGTACATTTAAATTTCAATGAACATTTAATACCCGAGGTTAAAAAAAGAAATGAAGCGTTAATTGTTAGAAAAAAACTAGTTACAGACGTCGTTATTTTAAAATTATTCCCAGGAATAACAGAGCAGGTAGTGCAGGCAATTCTAAATATCAATAATTTAAAAGGTGTTGTTCTAGAAACTTATGGTGCCGGAAACGCACCAAATGAACCTTGGTTTTTAAACTTAATAGCGTCTGCAATACAAAAAAGTATTAAAATAATAAATGTTACTCAATGTTCTGGTGGTAGCGTAATTCTTGGTCATTATGATACAAGTATTGGTTTAAAGGCAATAGGTGTAATTGGTGGAATAGATATTACAACAGAATCAGCTATTGCGAAGCTTATGTATTTATTAAGCGAAGATTTAACGGATGAGAGTTTTAAATACTACTTTCAAAAATCTTTGCGAGGAGAAATTAGTAAGAAATAATTTTTTAGACAAAAACACCCAACTCTAAAAAAAAAGTTTATTTTTACGTAAAATAGATTGATTTTTTTTTGAGGAGCAACAATTTTTTTGTTACTTGCCACTCTATTAAGAAATGAATAAAGTGTTAAGTTGTTTCAAAAAGTATTAAAATTGATTAACATTTGTTTATTTGAGATGAAAATTTATATCTTTAACCCGTTAACTATTAAAAATTAATTATAACAGAGATGAAAAAAGTAGTAAATGTCCTATCTGTAACAGGATTCATGTTTTTTGGAGCTATTCAATCAACTTTTGCACAGGAAGCAGCAGCAGAGTCAAGAACTTTTCACCAAGAATTAAAACTTCGTTTTATTGAAGGTGGCCCAATATTTATGGGAATTGTATTAGTAGCCTTAATTTTAGGTTTAGCAATTGCAATTGAAAGAATTATTTATTTAAACATGGCGTCTACAAATACTAAGAAATTAGTAGCAAATGTAGATGAAGCTTTAAGTTCAGGTGGTGTAGAAGCTGCTAAAGAAGTTTGTAGAAACTCAAAAGGGCCTGTTGCCTCTATCTTTTATCAAGGTTTAGATAGAGTTGATGAAGGTATAGAAAGTGCTGAGAAAGCAGTTGTTTCTTACGGTGGAGTTCAAATGGGACTTTTAGAGAAGAACGTTTCTTGGTTGTCATTATTTATTGCACTAGCACCAATGTTAGGTTTTATGGGTACTGTAATTGGTATGATTGGAGCGTTTGATGCAATTGCAGAGGCAAATGATATTTCTCCAGGAGTAGTTGCAGTAGGTATTAAAGTAGCCTTATTAACAACTGTATTTGGTTTAGTTGTTGCAATTATTTTACAGGTTTTCTATAATTATATCGTTTCTAAAATTGATAGTATCGTTAATAATATGGAAGACGCTTCTATTCAATTGATCGATTTATTAGTAAAGTATAAAAAATAATTTATCATGATAGATAATAAATTATCAAAAATTATCACATATGTTGTGACGGCAATCGCTTTAGTAGGTATAATCTTATTAGTAAGAGTACTTATGGCAGGTGAAGATGCTGTAGAAAATGATGTGGCTGTACAAAACAGTGTTGTTAGCCCACTAATTTCTTTTTCTCAGTACTTATTATACGGAGTAATAGTAGTAACTCTTATTTTATCTTTGTTAGGTCTATTCAAAAACCCAGAAAATTTAAAGAAAACCTTATTAGGTTTAACTGTTTTAGGTGTTTTGTTTATAGTTTCTTATTTCTTAGCAGATAGTACCGTTGTCATAGACAACGCAGGTACTATTTTAGAAGGTGGAGAAGAAGGTTCTACAATTAATAAATTAACAGGAGCTGGAATCTGGTTTAGTATTATTTTAGGCGGAATTGGTTTAGCATTTTTCGTCCTAGATTTAGGTAAAGGTTTAATAAAATCATAAAATTATGGCAAGAAGAGAGAATCCAGAAATTAATGCAGGTTCCATGGCAGATATTGCCTTCTTGTTATTAATTTTCTTTTTAGTAACAACAACAATGAACGTAGATTCTGGTGTTTCTAAAAAGTTATCAGAAAAACCACCAGAAGATTACGTACCACCAATTATCAAAGAAAAGAATATTTTCGAGGTAAATATTAATAGAGATAATGATCTTCTTGTAGAAGGAGACAGAATGGAAATTAAAGACCTTAAAGATGCTGCAATGGCTTTTATAGACAATGGCGGTGGTGATGGTAAAATAGACGAAGGGGTTGCAACGGGGCCTTGTACATATTGTAAAGGAGCTAAAAGTACTTCTTCATCAGATCATCCAAATAAAGCAATTATTTCTGTTCAAAGTGATAGAGGTACAGAATATGGTACGTACTTAAAAGTTCAAAATGAATTGATAAGAGCCTATTCAGAGTTGCGTAACAGACTTTCAAAAGAACGTTACGGAATCCCTTTTCCAGAATTAGAAGAGTCTTACAAAGATGATAGGAGTAATGAAAGTCTGAAGAAAAAAGTAGAGGATATCAAAACTAGTTATCCAGAAATTATTTCTGATGCTGAACCTACGTCTAATTAAATTTTAAAATACAACAATATGTCTAAATTTAGAAAAAAGAAAAAAGGAATGCCAGCAGTGAACACTGCTTCTTTGCCAGACATCGTTTTTATGTTGTTGTTTTTCTTTATGGTAACAACTACCATGAGAGAAACTGAATTGCAAATTGAAAATCCTAGACTACCTAACGCTACAGAAGTAAAAAAATTGGAGCATAAAAGTTTGGTAAGTACTATTTACGTGGGTAAATCTAAAGACCCAAAGTATGGTGCTAGTTACAATAGGATTCAATTAAATGATAAAATAGCGACTGCAGATGATGTACCTGCTTTTATTATTAATGAAAGGTCTAAGGTTTCTGAAGCTGAAGTACCATTTATGACTACTTCTATTAAGGCAGATAAAGAATCTAACGTAGGTACAATTATAGACATTAGGTTAAAACTAAGAGATGTAAATGCGCTTAAAATTAGTTATTCTGCATCTAAAGGTGCAAGCAATTAATTGATACATTAGAGCAAAAAAAAAAGGATAATTCATTTGAATTATCCTTTTTTTTTTGCTCTAAATTTAAATTAGTAATATATGAAATATTGTATCTTTATATTTCGTTACTCGTATTATGAAAATTAGATTGATTTTATTTTATTTTTTGGTGTTCCCTTTATTGGTCTTTTCTCAGAAAGACTCCTTAAGTTTAGGTGATAGATATGCCGAAGATCAAATTTATTTGTCGGTTTCCTATAGTCAGTTTAATAAACAACCATCAACAATTACAAAAAGTAACTTTTCTTATTCTTTATCTACCGGTTTTATTAAAGATTTTATTTTAAATAAAAAAGGAACATTTTCTTTTGCAGCCGGTGTTGGCTATGGCTATGACTTTTTTAATCATAAATTAAAAGTAGCAGAGTTAAACGGTAGTACGATGTTTAGTAATGATAACTCTATCTCAGAAAACGTCTTTAAATCCCATAATTTAGAGGTTCCTTTAGAGATTAGGTGGAGAACATCAACCGCTAAAAAATATAACTTCTGGAGGGTTTATACTGGATTGAAATTCTCATACAACCTTAGTAATAAATTTCAATATTTAGATGCTAATTCTATTCAATTTAAATATGCTAATGTTTCTGCTTATAATAAACTGCAGTATGGTTTAACAATTTCTGCTGGTTATGATGAGTTTAATATTAACTTCTTTTATGGTTTAACACCTATCTTTAACAATGGTGTAATTAACGGAGAAGCAATAGATACAAAAATTTTAAAATTTGGGTTGATTTTCTATTTCTTATAGCAAATAATAGATTCCGAATGGAGCTGTAAAACCAAAGAAAAATCCATAATATATTTCTTTTGGCGTGTGTGCTTTTAAGTAAAGTCTTGCATTTGCAACAACGCCTGCCAGCAATACATTTACAATAACTACAATTGGGAAACTATAGGAGTAGATGATTCCTAGTAAAACAAAAAAACCTGTTGAAATTCCTAATGAAAGTAAATGAATACTAATTTTTAATTGAAAAGTAAAAAAGATATATAGCAATGTAAAAGCTGCACTTGTAGCGTAAAACAACAGGCTAATGTCTCTCATACCAGCAATTGTTGCAATGGTGTTTCCTAAAAGATAGAACAACACAATCATCATAGCAACGGGTATTTTTCTCTCTTTGATGCTGTGTGCATTAAAAGTTTTTATCAGTTTTAATTTTTTGAATAAGATTAATATTAAAAGAGGAACCAAATACGTAGTTACAAATACCAAGCTTAATAATGCTAGTTTTTTATGACTAGCATAGTTGTTAGGAATCAATAAAAAGTACAGCATAACACCAATTGTAGGCACTACAATAGGATGTAAAACTACAGATATGGCTTTGTAAAACCTTTCCACTAAATTTCTTTTCGTAATCTGGCAACAGATAAATCTAATTGCTCTCTGTATTTTGCTACAGTTCTTCTAGCAATAGGATAGCCCTTTTCTTTTAGAATTGCTGCTAACTTTTCATCTGTAAGAGGCTTCTTTTTGTCTTCTTCTGCAATTACTGTTTCAAGAATTTTTTTTATTTCTTTTGTAGAAACATCCTCACCTTGGTCGTTTTTCATAGACTCAGAAAAGAATTCTTTAATCAGTTTTGTGCCATAAGGAGTAGAAACATACTTGCTGTTTGCAACTCTAGAAACTGTAGAAACATCCATATTAATTTTGTCTGCAATATCTTTAAGAATCATAGGTCTTAATTTGCGTTCATCACCCGTTAAAAAATAATCGTATTGATAATGCATAATGGTATTCATAGTTACTAAAAGCGTTTGCTGACGTTGTCTAATTGCATCTATAAACCATTTTGCCGAGTCTAATTTCTGTTTGATAAAAAACACCGCATCTTTTTGTGATTTCGATTTCACAGTAGATTCTTGATAACCTTTTAGCATGTTATTATATTCTCTAGAAACATGTAATTCTGGTGCATTTCTAGAGTTTAAAACCAAATCTAATTCACCATCTATTAGTTTAATAGAAAAATCTGGAACAATTTGTTCTGCAATCTTATTGTTTCCAGCGTAAGAACTTCCTGGTTTAGGATTTAATTTAGAAATTTCTTTAATCACTTCCTTTAACTCATCTTCAGAAATAGTATACTTTTCTTGAAGTTTTTTGTAATGTTTTTTCACGAAATGATCAAAAGCATCTTCTAGAATTTCTATAGATAAACTTCTGTATTTTGTTTTGTCTTTTGCTTTTAATTGAATAATTAAACATTCTTTTAAATCTCTGGCTCCTACACCTAAAGGATCTAAAGTATGCACAACCCTTTTAAGAACCGCAATTACTTTTTCTTCTGTAGTAAATACATTTGCAGTAAAAGCCAGATCATCTACAAGGTCTATAATTTCTCTTCTAATATAACCGCTATCATCTATGCTACCTACTAGAAATTCTGCTATAGCGCGTTCCTCATCATTTAAACTAAACGTATTTAATTGATTGCTTAAGGATTGGTGAAAGCTAGTTCCGGCTGCATAAGGCACATTTTTTTCCTCATCATCTGCGGAATAATTATTGGCTTGTGTTTTATAATTCGGAATTTCATCATCACTTAGATATTCATCTATGTTGATGTCTTCAGCTTCAATTTTTTCTGTTCCGGTATCATCAAATTCATTCGATAAATCATCATCAATGTCATCGGATTCTTCCTTACCAGTATCTAACGCGGGGTTTTCTTCAATCTCTTGTTTTAGACGTTCTTCAAATGCTTGTGTAGGCAATTGAATTAACTTCATCAACTGAATTTGTTGCGGAGATAACTTCTGTAAGAGTCTATATTGTAAGCTTTGTTTTAGCATATTTTTAAAGATACAAAAATCGGATTAAAATTCTGCATTTTGTGGTGTTCTTGGAAACGGTATTACGTCTCTAATATTGCCCATTCCTGTTGTAAACTGAACCAATCTCTCAAAACCTAAACCAAAACCAGAATGCACTGCTGTACCAAATTTTCTCAAATCTAAATACCACCAAAGCTCTTTTTCATCAATATTCATGGCTTTCATTTTCGCTAACAAAACGTCATAACGTTCTTCACGCTGCGCACCGCCAACCATTTCTCCAATTCCTGGAAATAATACATCCATAGCTCTAACTGTTTTACCATCTTCATTTAAACGCATGTAAAATGCTTTAATATCTGCTGGATAATCAAACAATATAACCGGGCATTTAAAATGCTTTTCAACTAAAAAACGTTCGTGTTCAGACTGTAAATCGGCTCCCCATTCATTTATAGGATATTGAAACTTCTTCTTTTTATTAGGTTTAGAATTTCTAAGAATATCTATTGCCTCTGTATAAGAAACTCTTTTAAAATTGTTGTCTGCTACAAATTTTAGCTTTTCTAACAGGCTCATCTCACTTCTCTGTAATTGAGGCTTAGACTTTTCTTCTTGTGTAAATCGTTCATCTAAAAAGGCTAAATCTTCTTTACAATGTTCTAGAACATAGCTTAAAACAGATTTTATAAAATCTTCAGCCAAATCCATATTACCATCTAGATCCATAAAAGCAACTTCTGGCTCAATCATCCAGAATTCTGCTAAATGACGTGTTGTATTTGAATTTTCTGCTCTAAAAGTTGGTCCGAAAGTATAAACTTTACCTAAAGCCATGGCATACGCTTCTGCTTCTAATTGACCAGAAACGGTAAGGTTTGTTTCTTTTCCGAAGAAATCTTTAGAATAATCTATTTTACCATCTTCTGTAACGGGTGCTTTATTGTCTTCGAAAGAAGTAACTCTAAACATTTCACCTGCGCCTTCAGCATCAGACCCTGTTACAATTGGGGTATTTACATAGTTAAAACCATTGTCTTGAAAATATTTATGAACCGCAAAAGAAAGCTTAGAACGCACTCTCATTACTGCACTAAACGTATTTGTTCTTACACGCAAATGTGCATTTTCTCTTAAAAATTCAAAACTGTGTTTTTTGGGTTGAATCGGATATTCATCTGCATTAGAATCTCCTAAAATTTCTATCTCAGAAACTTGAATTTCTACCGATTGTCCTTTTCCTTGACTTTCTGCAATCGTTCCTTTTATAGAAACTGCTGCTCCTGTAGTTATTCTTTTTAAGGTTTCTTCAGAAGTGTTTTCAAAATCGATTACACACTGTATATTGTTTATGGTAGAGCCATCATTTAAAGCAATAAAACGATTGCTTCTAAAAGTTCTAACCCAACCTTTTATAATTACTTCTTGTAAAACGGTACCTGATTTTAATAATTCTGCTACGTTATTTTTCATCATCATCTTTAAATATATTGTATTCGAAATTGTCTTAGTTAAAAGAGTAAAGATACTTTATTGTTAGAAATTAATCAACAAATGAAAGGTCAATAAAATTTTAAAAGTTATTCTGTCTTCTCTTCTTCAGTAGGAAAAATCCTAATTTTTGGCTCTTTAAACACTTTTTTATTCGCAATTTTCTTTTCGAAAGTTAGCAATAAAGAAGGTAATAATAATAGGTTAGAGACCATGGCGAGTAATAATGTTACAGAAACCAAACCACCCAAGGCAATGGTACCTCCAAAACTAGAAAGTGTAAACACTAAAAACCCAAAGAAAAGCACAATAGAAGTGTAAAACATACTTACGCCGGTTTCTCTTAAAGCTGCATATACAGAAGGTTTTATCTTCCATTTATTAGCAATTAGTTCTTGCCTATATTTTGCTAAAAAGTGAATGGTGTCATCCACAGAAATACCAAATGCAATACTAAAAACTAAGATGGTAGAGGGTTTTATAGGAATGTCTAAAAAGCCCATTAAACCAGCTGTAATTAATAGTGGAAGCATGTTTGGAATTAATGAAATTAAGATCATTTGTGGTGATCTAAACATCCACGCCATAAAAATTGCAATCAACAAAATAGCTAATGAGAGCGAAAGGACTAAGTTATTAATTAAATAATTGGTCCCTTTTATAAATACCAATGCTTTTCCTGTTAATGTAACGGTATATTTATCTGCCGGAAATTCCTTGGCAATAACTGCTTTTAATCGCTTTTGAATAATATCCATTTTATCGGTACCAATATCTTTCATAAAAGTGGTAATTCTGGCATATCTACCTGTAGAATCTACAAATGTCTTAAGCATGCCAGCATCACTATTAGAGTTTTTGGTATATGAAAAAATATAGCTTTGTTCTTGATTTGTTGGTAATTGATAATATTTAGGATTTCCTTTATAATACGCTTGTTTCGAATATTTAACCAAGTTAACTACGGATATTGGTTTAGATAGTTCTGGAAAAGTTTCGATGGTTTCATTTAGCTCTTCCATCTTTTTTAAAGTAGAAAGCTTCATCACCCCGTTGTCTTTTTTAGTATCAATTAAAATCTCTAACGGCATAATACCACCAAACTCTTTTTCAAAGAATTTAATGTCTTTGTAAAAGGTAGTCTTCTTAGGCATGTCTTCAATTAAACTACCTGAAACTTTAATCTTATAGATACCAATAATACTTAAAACGATGACTATAACCGTTGCAAAATAGATAGTAATTCTTTGGTTTTTTACCATTTTCTCCATCCAATTTACTACATTTTCGATCCATTTTGTTTCTAAATGGCTTAAATGCTTTTTCTTAGGAAGTGGCATAAAACTGTAAATAATAGGAATGATTAGTAATGCCAGAATAAAAATACTGATGATATTTACAGAAGCTAAAATTCCAAATTCACGCAATAAATTACTTTTTACAAAGACAAAAGTTGCAAAACCAGAAGCAGTTGTAATGTTTGTCATTAATGTTGCGTTACCTACTTTAGAAATTACACGTTGTAAAGCTTTTGCTTGTTGCCCATGTTTTTTTATTTCTTGTTGATATTTATTGATAAGGAACACCGCATTTGGTACACCTATTACAATAATTAAGGGAGGTATCAATGCTGTTAAAACCGTGATTTCATAACCAAACAATCCTATAAAACCAAATGCCCAAACAACACCAATGATAACAACTAGAAGTGTAATAAAAGTAGCTCGAAAGGATCGAAAGAAGAAGAAGAAAATTAAAGCCGTAATGCCCAAAGCGCCCACAACAAAGAGAAGAATTTCATCTTGAATATTTTGTGCATTGAGAGTTCTAATATATGGCATCCCGGAAACACGGACGTCTAGGTTGTTTTCTTTTTCAAATTTTTCTATAGCAGGAATGAGTACTTTAAAGATAAAATCTCTACGTTTTGGCGTATTGATAATTTCTTTCTTAATATAGATTGCTGTTTGTAAAGTTCCTGTTTCTTTATTAAAGAGTAAGTTGTCATAAAAAGGTAGCTTCTCGAAAAGCTGTTTTTTAATCGCATTTACTTCTTCTACTGTTGTAGGATTCTCTTCATATAAAGGTTCTAAAATAAATTTTCTATTTTTTCTATCTGCCTTTAATTTCTGAACATCTGCAATAGAAATGGTGAAATCTATTTCCTCTCTTTCATCAAATTGGGCAACTAATTTGTTCCAAGCATTAAATTTCTCTGGAGTAAATACCGTAGAATCCTTCACACCAAGAATAACTAAGTTCCCCTCTTCACCAAAAATCTCTAAAAATTTATTGTATTCTAAGTTTGCTTGGTGGTCTTCTGGGAGCAGGTTTGCTTCTGTATATGAGAATTTTATATACTTCATTTGAGATGCTAAAAATGCTGTTATTAAAGCAATAATTAATAAAACCAAGTATCGGTTTCTTAATATAAGGCCAGCCGCTTTTGTCCAGAAATTCATTTAAAAAATTTTGAACAAAGGTAACTAAATAGAAGTTGGGTTTTAATCAAAAAAAAAGGTGTTTTATAAAAAACACCTTTTTTAATTTGCAGTTATTATACTGTCATTATTTCTTTTTCCTTAACAGAAAGTTTATCTTCTATTGTTTTAACATAAGCATCTGTAAGCTTTTGTACTTCAGCTTCAGAGTCCTTTTTTAAATCTTCAGAGATATCTGTTTTTTTAATATCGTTGTTAGCATCTTTTCGAGCATTTCTAATTCCAACTTTTGCATGTTCAGCTTCAGATTTTGCTTGTTTGGCTAAACCGATTCTCCTTTCTTCCGTTAATGGTGGAACATTGATCATAATAATATCACCATTATTCATTGGATTAAAACCAAGATTAGCAATCATAACTGCTTTTTCAATTGGCTGTAACATATTTTTTTCCCAAGGTTGTATCGCTATTGTTCTTGGATCTGGTGTAGTAACATTTGCAACTTGACTTAAAGGCGTTTGAGCGCCATAATAATCTACCATTACATTTGCTAACATTGCGGGAGTAGCTTTACCAGCTCTAATAGCTCTTAGTTCTTTTTCTAAATGAGCAATTGCATTAACCATTGCTTCTTTAGTAGTGTCTAATATAAATTCAACTTCTTCGTTCATCTTACTAGTAATTTCAAGATTTTATTTATTATTAATAACAATAGTACCAATTTTTTCTCCTGAAACCAACTTTAATAAGTTTCCGTTTGTATTCATATCAAATACAATTATTGGTAGTTTATTTTCTTCACTCAATGTAAATGCAGTCATATCCATTACTTTTAAACCTTTTGCTATTACATCTTTAAAAGTAATCGTTTCAAATTTAACGGCATCTTTATTCTTTTCTGGATCTACGTTGTAAATTCCGTCTACTCGAGTTCCTTTTAAGATTGCATCTGCATCTATTTCTATAGCTCTTAACACAGCAGCGGTGTCTGTTGTAAAATACGGATTACCTGTTCCTGCTCCAAAAATAACCACACGCCCTTTTTCTAAATGACGAATTGCTTTTCTTTTGATGTATGGTTCGGCAACTTCTTTAATTTCTAAAGCGGTTTGCAAACGTGTCTTTACATCTTCGTCTTCTAAGGCACTTTGCAAAGCCAAACCGTTTATACAGGTTGCCAACATCCCCATGTGGTCTCCTTGTACACGATCCATGCCGTTTGCAGCACCTGCAACCCCTCTAAAGATATTTCCACCACCAATTACAATGGCTACTTCTACGCCTGTTGCTACTACTTCTTTAATTTCTTTCGCGTATTCTGCCAAACGTTTTGGGTCAATTCCGTAGGCTCTTTCACCCATTAAAGCTTCTCCGCTTAATTTTAAAAGAATTCTTTTGTATTGCATAGTTTATTTTAAGAGTTGTGCGAAATTACGTATTTTTTTTGAGTTTCCTTTTTTTGAACAAAAAAAAACCTCGTTTTCAAATAATATGAAAACGAGGTTTTAAAAATATGATTTTTTAGAATGTTTATCCTAAAGTAACTCTTTTGAATCCACTTACAGAAACATCACCATACGTTTTAACGTATTGTGCAACATTTTTCTTTTCATCTTTAATAAAAGACTGATCTAAAAGACATTGTTCCATATCTAAAGTTGTGTTATCTGCAATAAATCTTTCCATTTTTCCTGGTAAGATTCTATCCCAAATCTGCTCTGGTTTCCCTTCAGCTTTTAATTCCGCTTTAGCAGCCTCTTCAGCTTTTGCTAAAATTGCATCAGATAATTGAGACATAGAAATAAATTGAGGTACGTTTTTCAACGTTTTCCCTAATCTACCTAACTCGATATTATCTTTTTCAATTACAGCTATTCTAGCTTCAGTTTCTGCAGCTACAAATGCAGGATCAAAATCTTTATAAGATAATGTAGATGCACCCATAGAAGCAACTTGCATTGCAACATCTTTCGCTAAAGTTTCTGCGTTATTTACAACAGCAGATAAACCAACAATAGCAGCAATTTTACCAATGTGAGTATAAGCACCAACATAAGCAGCTTCAATTTTTTCAAAAGCTGTTATCTCTAACTTTTCTCCAATGACACCCGTTTGTTCAACTAGTTTATCGGCAACAGTCATTCCTTCAAAATCTGCAGCTAAGAAAGCTTCTTTATCTGCTGAGTTTAAAGCGATGTCTGCAAATTGACCACCTAAAGCTACAAAAGATTCGTTTTTACCAACAAAATCAGTTTCACAAGCTAAAACGATTGCTACACCTTCTGTTTTAGAGTCGTTAATTCTTGTTACTGCAACTCCTTCTGTAGAATCTCTATCAGCTCTTTTTGCAGCAATTTTTTGACCCTTTTTACGTAAAATGTTTATTGCTTCGTCGAAGTTATTTTCTGCCTCTACTAATGCCTTTTTACAGTCCATCATTCCAGCTCCAGTAGCTTCTCTTAAATTTTTAACGTCAGCAGCACTTACTTTTACCATGTCACTTATTTTTTGTTAAGAAACCTAAGTTTCTAAGTTGTTATTAATTATTTTTTTTCTTCAGCAGATGCGTCAGTAGCTTCCGTTTTAGGAGCCTCTTCCTTTGCAGGAGCTTCAACTTCAGTTTCAGCCTTTGGAGCTTCTACTTTAGTTTCTTCTTTTTTAGGAGCTTCTTTAACTTCTTTTACTTTTTCTTTGTCTGCTTTTCTATCAGATAAACCTTCTGCAACTGCATTTGTAACAAAAGATAATACGATGTCTATAGACTTAGAAGCATCATCATTTGCAGGAATTACGTAGTCTACTTCTCTTGGATCAGAGTTTGTATCCACCATTGCAAAAATTGGAATATTTAATTTTTGAGCTTCTGCTACTGCAATGTGTTCTTTTTTGATATCAACTATAAATAAAGCACCAGGTAAACGAGTCATATCTGAAATAGAACCTAAATTCTTTTCTAATTTCTCTCGCTGACGATTGATTTGTAATTTTTCTCTTTTAGATAATGCATCAAAAGAACCATCGGTCTTCATTCTATCAATTAAAGCCATTTTCTTAACAGCTTTTCTAATAGTAACAAAGTTCGTTAGCATTCCACCAGGCCATCTTTCAGTAATGAAAGGCATGCTTACTGCTTTTGCTTTTTCTGCAACGATATCTTTTGCTTGCTTTTTAGTTGCAACAAATAAAATTTTACGCCCAGAGTTAGCGATCTTTTTTAAAGCTTCTGAAGTTTCTTCTATTTTTGCAGCAGTTTTATACAAATCAATGATGTGAACACCATTTCTTTCTGTATAAATATAAGGAGCCATGTTAGGGTTCCATTTTCTAGTAAGGTGTCCGAAATGTACACCATTATCTAATAATTCTTGAATGTTTACGTTTGCCATTTTTTAAATGTGTTTACTTTCTGTTTTGAAATCAATAATTAAGTAGTCTTTCGAGTCTTAACTATTTAGATGCTAAACTGTTTACTATTAATTGTTTGTAATAATAACAGTTCTCGATATAATATAATACAGCATAAATTCTGCGTAATATATTAACGTTTCGAGAATTGGAATTTTTTACGTGCTTTCTTCTGACCAAATTTCTTACGTTCAACCATTCTAGGATCACGCGTTAATAAACCTTCTGGTTTCAAGATAATTCTGTGCTCAGCATCAATATGAACTAATGCTCTAGTGATTGCTAAACGAATTGCCTCAGCTTGTCCTGTAATTCCACCACCGTAAACATTTACTTTGATATCATAAGATTCTAAGTTTTCTGTTAACATTAATGGTTGTTGCACTTTGTACTGTAAAGTACCTGTTGTAAAATAACTTTTAAAGTCTTTTTTGTTTACAGTAATGTCTCCTTTACCTTCTGAAAGATAAATACGAGCAACAGCTGTTTTTCTTCTACCTATTTTGTGTACTATATCCATTATAAAAGATCGTTAAGGTTAATAGCTTTAGGTGCTTGACCTGCGTGTTTGTGCTCTGTTCCTGCATATACATACAAGTTTCTGTACAAAGCTGCTCCCAAAATATTCTTTGGTAACATTCCTTTTACTGCTTTTTCGATTAATCTTGTAGGATCTTTCTCAAACATTTCTGTTGCAGTTAATGATCTTTGTCCACCTGGATACCCTGTGTGACGGATGTAAGATTTCTCTTTCCATTTGTTTCCAGATAATACAATTTTTTCTGCGTTGATAATAACCACGTTGTCTCCACAATCTACGTGAGGAGTAAAGTTTGGTTTGTACTTACCTCTAATTAGCTTTGCTATAATAGAAGATAGACGACCCAACGTTTGCCCGTCCGCATCAACCAAAACCCACTCCTTGTTTACGGTAGCGCTGTTTGCTGATACTGTTTTGTAACTTAATGTGTTCATAATTACACTATTAGTTTTTGTATATTAATATAATTCATTTTCCTTAAAAAAGGAGTGCAAATGTAATGCTATTTATTTGATTGACAAATAGTGATTTAGATTATTTTTTAACTTTTTTGTATCAAAAAAGCGTCACTTAAAATTAACACAATCTTAAGAAAACTTTAAGAAAACAGAAAGGTACTTTTGTAAAATCTATTAGTTAGCTATAAAAGTATCTCTGCTACATGATGTAATCAACCCAAAAATCAATGAAATTTATTCTTACACTATTTATATTTACACTCTTTTTTGCATTTAATTTACAAGGACAAGGCAGGTCGTTACAAAAGGTTTCTAAGAGAATTTACACAACTAAAAAACTGGTAAAAACACCGATTATAGATGGTAAAATTTCTGAAGATGCTTGGGATGCTGTAGAGTGGTCGTCAGATTTTGTAGAAAAAGAGCCAAACGAAGGAACCCCGCCAACATATCAAACAAAATTTAAAGTGATGTATGATGCAAAATATTTATATGTTGCTATCAGAGCTTTAGATGGTGAACCAGCATTAATTCAACAAAGGTTAACCAGAAGAGATGGTTTTGCGGGAGATAGAGTAAATGTGATCATAGATAGCTATCACGATAAAAGGACTGCTTTTGTTTTTACAACAACTGCTGCAGGTGTAAAAGGTGAAGAAATTGTTACGCAGAACGGAAGTAATTGGGACGAAAGCTGGAATCCTATTTGGTATACAGACGCAAATGTAGATGAGAAAGGTTGGACCGCAGAGATGAAGATTCCTTTCAGTCAGTTGCGCTTCGGTAATGCTAAAGAGCAAATTTGGGGATTTAATATCAATCGAACTATTTTTAGATTACAAGAACGTTCTCTTTGGCAAAGAATACCAAACGACCAAGCAGGTTTTATAAGTGAGGCTGGTGAATTACATGGTTTAATAGATTTAAAATCTCAAAAACAATTAGAAATTCAGCCTTTTACAGTTTTACAATATGATAATTATCCTAAAGAAGGAAGTAACCCTTTCAGAGATGGAAGTGATTTTAAGGTAAACGCAGGTTTAGATGCTAAAATTGGAATTACCAATGATTTGACTTTAGATTTAACAATCAATCCAGATTTCGGGCAAGTAGAAGCAGATCCTGGGACAATTGCTTTAGACGGATTTCAAGTTTTCTTCAGAGAGCAGCGACCTTTTTTTGTAGAAAATAAAAATATTTTTGATTTTAAATTTGCTAACGGACGAGATAATCTTTTCTATAGTAGAAGAATAGGTGGTAATCCACAAAGAAATGCAGATTTACAAAACGGTGAATTTGCAGATACTCCGAAAAATTCAACAATTTTAGGAGCAGCAAAATTTTCTGGGAAAACACAAAACGGATGGTCTCTTGGTGTTTTAGAAAGTGTTACCGCTAATGAATTTGCAGAAATAAGACAAGTAGATGGTAAAACAAGAGAAGAAATTGTAGCGCCTTTAACGAACTACCTTGTAACTAGAGCTCAGAAAGATTTTAATGAAAGAAATTCTTATGTAGGTGGAATTTTTACAGCAACCCATAGAAATTTAGATGGTAATTTTTCTGAATTACACAAAGCTGCTTATACAGGTGGAATCGATTTTAGGCATACTTGGCGTAAAAGAGAGTTTTATGTGGAAGGAAATTCAATTTTAAGTTATGTTACAGGAAGTGAAAAATCTATAGAGAAAACACAACGTTCTATTACTAGATTGTTTCAGAGAGCAGGTACAGATTATGTAGATGTAGATGCTACAAGAACTTCTTTAACAGGAACAGGGGGTAAGATTGAAACAGGAAAACAAGGCGGAGGCAACTGGCGTTACAACGGTGGTTTTATCTGGCGTTCTCCAGAATTAGAGTTGAATGATGTTGGTTTTTTAAGGCAAACAGATGAAATGATTCAATTTGTGGAAGGAAAATATTTATGGCAAGTTCCAAAAGGAATTTACAGAGATGTTAGTGTAAGTCTAGAGCAATCTAGTACTTATGATTTTGGTGGAAACTTAAACAAATTTAGATACGAGCTAGAAGGAAACGTAAACTGGGAAAATAATTGGTGGACAGAAGCTGGAGCAGGAGCAAGTAGTCAAATTCATAGAAATGCATTTTTAAGAGGGGGGCCCCGATGGCGAGCTGCAAATGATGCGTTTTATTATGGGTCTTTTGGTTCAGATAGAAGTAAGAAATTTAGTTTTAAAGTTGGCTATCTCGCCGTAAGAAGTGAAGAAGATGTTTTTAATAGAAACAGGTATGTTTTTAGTATGAATTATCAACCTTTCGATTCTTTTAGCATGTCTTTGGAAAATGTATTAAATCAAACGGAAAACAAGACACAATATATAACAACGAGAGATTTTGGCAATTCTAAAAGGTACATTTTAGGAAATATAGAAAATGATACTTGGTCTACTACTTTAAGATTAAATTATAGTTTAAACCCTAATTTTTCTGTTCAGTTTTATGGGCAACCTTTTATTTCTAGAGGAAGATATTCTAACTTTAATTTTGTAAATAATCCTACAGCAGCCTCTTTTAGTGATCGTGTGAATTTTTACAATTCAAATCAAATTTCTGAAGCAACAAATACAAGTGGTGGTGCTATTTATACAATTGATGAAAACTTAGACAATACTGCAGATTACTCTTTTAGAAAACCAGATTTTTCTTTTGTACAGTTGCAAACAAACTTGGTTGTAAGATGGGAGTATATTGCAGGGTCAGAACTGTTTTTTGTTTGGGCAAGAGGTTCTTCTGGATCACAAGACTTTAATGACTCGTTAACCGATAGTGTAGATAGTCAGGTTTTTGATGTGCCTGCAAATGATACTTTTTTAATAAAAGCAACGTACAGGTTCGTGCGATAATTTTATGTAAAAGTAGCACGTTGCAAACGGTCATTTATAGAATTTCCTAATCCAAATTCAGGAAATTTTTCGGCAATAATAATGTCTAAATTTTTACTGTCTAATGTATGCATTGCAGCATATAATCTAGATGCAGCTTCTTGTATAGAACCATTTTTTGATAAAACAATTTCTGTTAAAGAAGAGTTCTCTAAAGAGTTTTTGAAAACTAAAACACCTATTTTTTTTCCTAGATGTTTTTTTACTTCGGAAGCAACATCATCAACTAAAAAAGTACGTGTCTTTGGTGCATAATGTCTTGCTAACATGCCAGGAGCATCCGGACTTATTTCTTCTTTATTTTTGATGTTCATTCTACCTACAACAGCTTCAATATCTTCTAAAGCCAAAGCACCTAATCTGTAAATAATTGGTTCTTCATTTTCGAATCCAATAATGGTAGATTCAATTCCATTAGAACAAGCACCACCATCTAAAACCATTTGAATGTCATTTTTAAAATAACGTTCTACATGTGCTGGCTCTGTAGGGCTAATACTTCCAAAAGGATTTGCACTTGGTGCAGCCAAAGGAAAAGGTAATTGTCTTAATAGCTCTAAAGTTACGGGGTGATCTGGCACACGAACAGCAACGGTGTCTTTTCCTGCGGTAATAATATCTGGAATGTTCTTGCTCTTTTTTAAAACCAAAGTCATAGGGCCTGGCCAAAAAGCAGCTGCTAATAATTTTGCCTTTTCAGGAATATGAGTTGCAATAGCTTCTAAAGAATCTACGGAAGGGATGTGCACAATTAAAGGATTAAAAAACGGACGTTTCTTCGTAGAAAAAATACTTTTAATCGCTTTTTCGCTAAAAATATTACCAGCCAAACCATAAACGGTTTCAGTTGGTATCGCTACCAATTGCTCGTTCGTTAATAATGCTACTGCTTTTTGTATGTCTTTAGATATAATGCTCATAATTCGAACGCAAAATTACGTATAAAATTGATTTGTTACTGTAATTCTGGTTAATTTTACTTCATACCAGCTTTAGGGCATATTTATCAACCGAAAAAAAACCAATGAAAAATAATTCACTGGTTTTTTATGGATCAAAAATTTATCAATCTCTTTTAAAAGACTTCAGTTGAAACTATTTTTTGAGTGTTTCCTCAAATAACTTATAGATACGTCGGTATTCATCCGACCAACTAGAGGCTTCTATAAAACCGTGAGATTCCATAGGGAACAAAGCCATTTCCCAATTTTCTTTTTTCAATTCAATTAAACGCTGAGATAATCGTACAACATCTTGAAAATGTACATTTGTATCTACCATACCATGAAGTATTAATAAGTTGTTTTTTAAACCTTCAGCAAAATATAAAGGAGAACTTCGTCTATAAGCAACAGGGTCTTCTACAGGGGTGTTTAAAATATTTGCCGTATAACCATGATTGTAATGTGCCCAATCTGTTACAGATCTTAATGCTGCACCACTTTTAAATGTATCTGGTGCGTTAAATAATGCCATTAATGTAATAAAACCACCATAAGAGCCACCGTAAATGCCAAGCCTGTCTTTATCTATTCCTTGTTGGTCTACTAAATATTTAGCGCCATCAACATGGTCGTCTAAATCTTTTCCTCCCATATGTCTGTAAATAGAAGTTCGCCAATCGCGTCCGTAACCTTCACTTGCTCTGTAGTCGATTGCTAAAACAGTGTAGCCATTATCTACTAGAAAGTTATGAAACATATATTCTCTAAAGTAAGATGGCCACCAATAATGTACATTTTGTGTATAACCGGCACCATGAACAAAAAGTATGGCTGCACCATTTTTATTGGATGCTTTTGGTTTGTAAAGTGTCGCCGGAACTTTTACACCATCTCTGGCAGTAAATTGAACAATTTCAGAATCAATCCATTGGTGTGCGTTAAATTCTTTGGTTGTTGATGTTGTAAGTTGTGTCATTTTAGAACCCGCTTTATTAGGCATTACAAACAATTCCCATGGTTTGTTGGTGTAGGAATAACGAATCGCTAATTGTTTTTCGTCTGGCGAAATAGTAACTTCATGTCCACCTTTTCTAGCGGTAATCTGTTTCATTTCTCCTCCTTTCACTGGTAGGTGATAAAAGTGATGTTCGTGCGGACTTACTTTGTTACTTGTTATATAAAACGTCTTTTTATCTTTTGATAATTCTGTGTTTAAAATTTCAAAATCTCCTTGCGTCAGAGCTTTAATTTTGCCAGAGTTTACATTGGCAGTATATATATGAGAGTATCCCGTTTTTTCAGATTTAAACCAAATATTGGTGTCATCTAACCAACCAATAGCACCGCGTGAAAACCAACCAACTTCTGGTCCACCGATCCATGCATCATCATGTTGTCTGTCTAGTTGTTCTAAATTTCCGTTGGCAAGATCTAAAGACATAATCCAACGGTCTTTATAGTCTTGTGATGTTATATTTACAACTGCTTTACTATTGTTTGAAAAAATCGGATTGCCAATATTTACATTTCTAGCTGACTTGTAAAGTGGGTTAAATATAGAGTCTTTTGCAACATACTCTTTTAGGTATTTTGGTTTGTCAAAAATACCATCAATCTCGTCTGCTTTAATTTGATATATTTCCCTTGTTTTTAAGTTTAAAATCCAAGATTCTGAGGTAGCTTGTTTGCTTCCTGTTTTAGAATGTGCATTCAAATTTGTAGTATAACCGCTTTCTGTTACAAAATCTGGTACAATAGTATTTTTACTTTTTGAAGATTTATATAAATTATAAACAACATAGTTTAAGTCTGGAGAGATGTTTAGTCCGTATACACTCTTAACTCCAGTATAAGTAGTTTCTAAGTCTTCTATTTTTGTTTGTTCATTTCTGTATTTACGGGCATCACGTTCATTTTTACGTTTTTCAAGAACATTAAAATACTTTAGTTGATCATTTCTTAACCATTCATCTTGTTCAGTTGCTGTTTCCTCAGATTCTTTAGAGCCTTTTTTAAAGTTGGTCAACTGTTGTGTAATTCCACTTGTAATATCCCATTTGTATAAATTATTGTTTAGTTGATAAACAATTGATTTATTATCTCCTGAAAATTGAGGGCTCGATTCTCTCGCTTCAGTTTTTGTTATTTGTTTAACCGAGTAGTTAGACATATTCATTAAATAGAGATCACCGTTTTTAGAAGATACCTTCCATTTGTAATCTTTTGTATAATTACCATAACCAGTACTGTTTTTAAGTTCAGAAAAAGTTCGTTTTTTTATGGTTTTAGATTTTACATTTACTTTATATGATGAACGTAAAGTATCATTATCTGGGTTCCAACTAAAAAAAATATCTTTATTATCGTCGGACCAGTTGATGCGTGTTGGAGAATATCCTACAAAATCTTCACCAAGCATTATTTGGTCGATGGTAAGTTTTGATTGATTATTGCTTTGTGCAAAATTAAGAGATGTGGCCATACAGAGTAGCCATAGAAGTGGTTGTTTCATTTTTTAATTAGTTGAATAAAATTGTAAGTACTTTGTTTTGCCACCAATTTAGATATTTTATGAGTAAGATTGGAAACGAACAGAAATATTAACATTTTCTTTAGTAAAAGATGTACAGAAATGTAAGTAATATATTGATTTTAAGTTACAATAATAAATATTATTTAGAGCGTTAATTTTTAAAGGTCTACTTAAATTTCATTCATTAATAAAAACAATATTTTTTTATCTTTTTCAGCCAATTCATGAGATACCTCTTCAGAATTAAAACGGAGTTTAAAAGAGTAAATAGCATTTTTTAAGTTGGTTGTATTGTAGCCAATATATTTTAAAGCAAAAGTGGTATTAAAGTTTAAAGGAAGTACTACTGTGTCTAAATTTTCTTCATCATACCAAATTCCCAGTCCGCTATCTGCTAATGCCTTCCAAGGAAATAATGCACTTGGATCTGTTTTTCTTCCAGGGGCAATATCTGCATGACCAACGATGTTTTGTGTAGGAATTTTATATGTATCCGTCAATTTTTGAAGCAAGAAAACCAAACTGTTTATCTGAGCATAAGAAAAAGGTTCTGAACCATCATTATCTAATTCAATTCCTATAGAAGCACTGTTTATGTCTGTGTTTTTTCCCCAACTTCCGCCACCAGCATGCCAGCCTCTTAGTAAATCGTTTAGCATTTGTGTAATCGTTCCGTCGTTGCAAATTACGTAGTGAGAACTTACTTGTGTGCGCTTTAAAGCAAAGGTTTTGTAGGTTTGTTGGCAGCTATCTTGTGCTGTATGATGGATGACAATTAAATTTGGTTTTCTTAAGTTGAAGTTTTGAGACTTTATAACATTTGTTATTCTATTATTTATGGTGTCTTGCTTTATTTCACGAAGAGAATTTCCGAGTTTTTTAGCTTCTTTGTTGTATGTTTTTTTTGATACCTGGTAGCTGTTTTTAGCACAAGAACCTAGTAATACAAGAATAAGTAATAGTTTTAAATACTTCATAATTAATTTTTTAGTGCACTTTTTATTAAGTAGCAGTCGGACAAAATAACAAATCAGTAGGGTTGTCGATATCATATAGATATTCATAACCCTTAGACTCCTTCTTACAAAAAGGCTCTAAAAGTCTTGCCATGTTTGTAAAACCTTCTATGGTTAAAACACAGAAAAAAGTTTCATTGTCTTTTGTCATTATTCCTTCATCAGATTTAAATAAGCCAAAAATTAAATTGCAATTGCGTGGCGTTATAAAATCTACTTCAGCTAAATCTAACTTCTTTCTTTTAAGAATAATGGTCTCTACTAATAAATCTCTAAACAAAATTGCTTCTGCTTTGTTAAAGTTATATAGTCGTACAATATTTTGCTCGTGACCATTTATATTTTCAATATAATCTAATTCCATTTTATATATGCTAATGTGCTTGTAACCAATTCTCTCCAATTCCAACTTCAACATCTAGAGGAACGCTCATTTTAAAAGCGTTTTCCATTTCGTATTTTATAATGGGTCTGATAATTTCTAACTCGTCTTTATGTGCATCAAAAACCAATTCATCATGCACTTGCAATAACATTTTCGATTTAAAACCTTCTTTCTCAAAACGATTGTAAATATGAATCATTGCTATTTTTATAATATCTGCTGCAGAACCTTGTATGGGTGCATTTACAGCATTCCTTTCTGCTCCAGATCTTACCATTGCATTTCTAGAATTGATGTCTTTTAAATACCTACGTCTGTTTAAAACCGTTTCTACATAGCCATGTTCTCTTGCGAAATCTACTTGTGCAGACATATATGCTTTTAGCTTCGGATACGTTTCATAATAGGTATCAATCAATTCTTTTGCTTCACTTCTAGACAAATCGGTTTGATTGCTCAACCCGAAAGCAGAAACTCCATATACAATTCCGAAATTTACCGTCTTTGCATTACTACGTTGTTCACGAGTTACTTCATCTAAAGGAACATTAAAAACTTTTGCAGCGGTAGAAGCATGAATATCTTCACCATTTCTAAAAGCTTCCATCATGTTTTCTTCTTCACTTAAAGCAGCAATAATTCGCAATTCTATTTGAGAATAATCTGCCGCTAACAGCACATAATTTTCATCTCTAGGAATAAACGACTTTCTTACTTCTTTACCACGTTCTGTTCTAATAGGAATATTTTGTAAATTCGGATTGTTAGAACTCAACCTTCCGGTTGCAGCAACTGCTTGCATATATTCCGTATGAACTCTTCCTGTTTTCGGATTCACTTCATTTGGCAAGGCATCTACATACGTACTTTGTAATTTTTTATACTGACGATATTCTTGAATATCTCTAATAATTTCATGGTCTTTAGCTAAGAAAGATAAAATATCTTCTCCTGTTTTATACTGACCCGTTTTTGTCTTTTTAGGTTTCTTTACCAATTCCATTTTATCGAACAATACAATACCTAATTGTTTTGGCGAAGCAATATTAAATTCTTCTCCTGCTTGTTCGTAAATATTTTTTTCAAGCCTGTTGATGTCATCCGTTAAGGCAACAGATAGTTCTTTTAGGAAATCGGTATTGATGTTAATTCCTTCAATTTCCATGGCTGTTAAAACTGAAACCAAAGGCAATTCGATTTCATTAAAAAGTTTGGTTACATTTCCAGTTTCTAGTTCCCCCATAAAAAGTTGTTTCAATTGAAATGTAATATCTGCATCTTCAACGGCATATTCTGTTTGATCTGCAACTGGAACAACGCGCATAGAAAGCTGATTTTTCCCCTTTTTACCAATTAAATCTACAATAGAAACCGGTTGATAATTCAAATAGGTTTCTGCTAACATGTCCATATTATGACGCATGTCTGGATTGATTAAATAATGTGCAATCATCGTATCAAATAGTTTCCCTTTTACAGGCATGTCATAATTTGATAAAACTTTAATATCATACTTTAAATTATGACCAATTTTTTCGATTTCAGATTCAAAAAAGGGTCTAAATTCTTCTAAAATAGTTTTTGTTTCTTCTTGGTCTTCTGGGAAAGAAACATAATATCCTTTACCAACTTCATAAGAAAAAGCGATTCCTATTAGTTCAACTTCTAAGGCTTTTAAACCTGTTGTTTCTGTGTCAAAACAAACCGAAGTTTGTTCCATTAATTTTCTAAGTAATAATTTTCTTGAGAAAGGCGAATCGATATGTTGGTAAAAATGACTCGTATCTTTTATGGTTTTAAATCCGGATGCTACTTCGGCTTCAGAAACACTTCCGGTTCCTGGAGCCGCAAATAAATCAAACTGACCTTCAGGAATCGGTGCTGGCTTTTTAGTTGTTGACTTCTCGACCGCGCTCGAAGTGACGTTTGAAGAACTTTCTGCTGAATTTGTTTTTTCTGCATTTTCAACAGCAAAAGTTTTCGTGAAATTGGTTAATAAATTTCGAAACTCTAACTCGTTAAAAAGCTCGGTTACTTTTTGAATGTCTGGTTGATCTAACTCAAAATCTTTCGCATGAAAAGTAACAGGAACATCTAGCATAATGGTTGCCAATTGCTTAGAAAGGATGCCTAAATCTTTGGCAGCTTCTATTTTTTCTTTCATTTTTCCTTTTAGCTCATGCGTATTTGCTAATAAGTTTTCCATAGAACCATAAGTAGCTAAAAACTTTTTAGCCGTTTTTTCTCCAACACCAGGTAAACCAGGAATATTATCTGCAGAATCTCCCATCATTCCTAAAAAATCGATGACTTGTTCTGGGGTTTCTACTCCAAATTTTTCTTGTACTTCTGGTACTCCCCAAATATCGTAACCACCACCAAAACGAGGTTTGTACATAAAAATGTTTTCAGAAACTAGTTGCGCAAAATCCTTATCTGGTGTTACCATATAGGTTTTGTAACCTTCTTTTTCTGCTTGTTTAGAAAGGGTTCCAATAACATCATCTGCCTCAAAACCATCTTTTACCATTATAGGTATGTGCATGGCTTTTAAAATCTCTTGAATGTAAGGAACTGCCAATTTTATAGCTTCCGGAGTTTCATCTCTGTTTGCTTTATACGCTTCAAACATTTCTACTCTGTCTACACTTCCGCCTTTGTCAAAACAAACCGCTAAGTGATCTGGTCTTTCTCTTTTTATAACATCTAAAAGAGAGTTCATAAAACCCATAATTGCAGAGGTATCTAAACCTTTACTATTAATTCTTGGGTTCTTTATAAAAGCATAATAACCTCTAAAAATTAATGCAAAAGCATCCACTAAAAAAACTCTTTTTTGATCTGACATATCTATTTTGTAACCTATTTGGATAATAATTCTTATGAAAATGAGTGAAAATATTGTCACCACAGACGCAGCAGTAAAGCTACAAAACTTTAACATGCTATTAAAATTCCATCGACATTATAACCATTATCTTTGTCAAAATTTTTAAATAGAATATATGCCACGTTGGGTACTCCCGTTAATCTTAGTAACCGTTTTAATTGTTGCAGTAGAAATTTACACGTTTCAAGCCTTTAAAACTATTTCAAAAAGTAAGCTAGTCCGTTTTTTATTCTTAGCAACTAGTGTTGGGGTCTATTTATATTCTTTTATCACCATTTTCGGGTACGATAGAAGTAACGGTCAAACACCACAATTTCAAATGGCAATGGGTTTGTTATTAACGGTTTCAATACCTAAGTTGGTTATTATTTTAATTCTTTTTGGGGAAGATAGCTACAGATGGATTCTAAAATTAATTTCCGCAATCTCATCCGGAGAAACAAAATCTTTAGTTGGTAGAAGAAAGTTTATTTCTCAAATAGCTTTGGGTTTAGCAGCAATACCTTTTGCTTCTTTTATCTACGGTATTGTACAAGGAAAATACAATTACAAGGTTTTAAAATATCAATTAACATTTAAAGATTTACCAGAAGCATTCGATGGTTTTACAATTACCCAAATTTCAGATATTCATTCTGGGAGTTTTACCAACAAAGAAAAAATTAGATATGGCGTCGATCTAATCAACGAACAAAAATCTGACATTATGTTGTTTACCGGAGATATTGTAAATAATAAAGCAGATGAAATGGACAATTGGATGGATGTTTTCGACAAGTTAGCGGCAAAAGAAGGAAAATATTCCATTTTAGGAAATCATGATTATGGCGATTATATGGATTGGGACAATCCGCAAGACAAAATAGATAATTTTCAGAAAGTAAAAGACATTCATCAAAAAATAGGATTCGATTTATTATTAGATGAACACCGTTATTTAGAAAAAGACGGACAAAAAATAGCCTTAGTGGGTGTAGAAAACTGGGGGAAAGGATTTAATCAGGCAGGAGATTTGCAGCGAGCGGCTTCAGGCATAAAACAAGAAGATTTTAAAATCTTAATGAGCCACGATCCAAGTCATTGGGAATATAAAGTAAAACAAGATCCACTTCATTATCATTTAACTTTAAGCGGTCATACACACGGTCTGCAAATGGGCATCGAAATTCCGGGTTGGTTAAAATGGAGTCCGTCTAAATATGTGTACAAACAATGGGCTGGTTTGTATGAAGAAGCTGGCAGGTATATAAATGTAAATAGAGGTTTTGGGTACCATGCCTTTCCTGGTCGCGTAGGTATTTGGCCAGAAATTACGGTTATAGAATTGAAAAAGGGTTGATAATGAGTAGAGTCCTATAGGTTTCTTATATTTGTAAATTAACTATTAAATGTTCTATACGTTTTTCCCTTAAAAAACTTATGATATGACAAAATTCGGAGAATTAATTAGCATTCAAAAACCAGTTCTTATAGACTTCTATTCAGAATTGGGAGGTGCAGAAAACACCTTAGAAGTACTAAGAGGTGTAGCTAAAGCGTTGGGTGATAAGACCAAAGTAATAAAGATAGACATAAATAAAAATGAATTTCTTGCAGATTCTCTGCGTGTAAAAGGAAGCCCTACATTTATTATTTATAAAAATGGCGAAATGAAATGGCGCCAAACAGGTGCTCAAGACGCCAATACTTTAATTGGTTTGTTGCAACAATATATCTAATTTTTAGAAGCTATTTCCTGCTTTCACTACTCGCTTTTTTTATCCTGAAAAAGGAATAAAAAAGAGCTCAAACAAACCGCTCAATCAGGGCTAGAATTGCTTGCTAACTATTTGTTCTTGCGAAAAGTTAAGTGATTTTTTGTTTTCATTAAATTGGTGCAAAGACATTTTCCTTAGAAGTTACTAAGAAATAATCTTATTATTAATTGAAAATAAATTTATAAAAAGAGCAATGACAAAAATATTGATGGGAATTATATTGAGCATAATTTTTTCTAATTTAAGTTTCGGACAAGAGTTATAAAAGGGTCAAAAAAGATAGAGTGCTAAAGAAAAACTTACAGCTGAAGATTTTAAAATAAAAATTAGTGACGAAAATAATCCTACTGTTTATAGTCCGTTTATGATTTCCTGTGCTGCACAAGGATTTTATTTTTTAAAAAAAAAATCTGAACAGTAAAATTGAAAACCTATTTCTAGGAAATGCTTCTTGGTTAGACGCAACGAAAGTAGAAAGTATTAAAAAGCAAATTGAATTTCAACAAACTCAGTTTGAACTTGCCGAAATTCAGGCACGTAAATTTAGACAGCGATTATTTATAAAAAAATGGAAAATATCGAAAGGTTTTAACATTATGAATGCTATAAGTAATGATATAATGGCAGAATTTTCTGAAATTCGACTGAAACTAATCAAAGAAACAGAAAGTAGTACAAACGAACAAAAAGTTTTTGAATGGAATCAGAAAATTGCGAATGAATTGAAAGAACTAAATGAGTTTCGGTTTGATAATAAAAAGAAAATAAAAAGGAAAAAATAAAACCTGTTTGTTGATAATATTAAGTATAATTTACCACCAAGTTTTTGCTCGCGATAACTATTTTATTAAGAGAAGAGTACCTTAAATTGCTTTAAAAGTAAAACCCTGTTTAGAAAACTCTTTTAAAACTTTAGGCAATACAAAACTTACCTTTTCTGCTGCTTTTATACTGTCATGAAAAACAATAATACTCCCGTTTTTAGTGTTTTTTAAAACGTTCTGCAAGCATTTCTCTTTAGAGATTGAAGTATCAAAATCTGCAGATAAAACAGTCCACATAATTATTTTATAGCCTTTCTTAAGAATTTCTTTCGCTTGAGATTTTTTTATCTTTCCATAAGGAGGTCTAAAAATTTTTGGTTGAATTGTTGCATTGCCATACCTCGTAATTGTTTTTTCGCATACCTCAACATTTTCTAGATAAACTTCGTTTTCAGTGCTCCAGCCTTTTAAGTGATTTTGCGTATGATTTCCTACAGCATGCCCTTCAATAATAATTCGGTTAAAAATATCCGGATGATTTACTATGTTTTTTCCAATGCAAAAAAAAGTAGCTTTTGCATTGTATTTTTTTAACGCGTCTAAAACAAAATCAGTAATTTCTGGTGTTGGTCCATCATCAAAAGTGAGGTAGATTTCTTTTGTATCCAAAGAAAAACGCCAAACATATTTAGAGAAAAATCTCATAATACTATTTGGCGTTTTTGTAAAATATGTTTTCATAAAAGCTTACTCTTCATCTGGCATTAAATGACCAAAAAGCTTTACTGTATTCATAAATTCTGTTTGAATTTTAGAAACGTACTCTCTGTCTTCACTTCCTCTTTCAATTTGATCTATTAAGTTTTTAAACATATAGAGCGAAGTGTCAATTTCATCAAAAATAAGATCACTATCGTTTTTATCAAAAGTACTTAACCAAATTAGTTTTTCTCTAATTAGACGTGCTAAAGTGTTTGCCGTTTGTTCTGCTTTTTCATTTTCACCTAAATTATAATACATCTCTGGGTATCCTAAAGAGAGACTATAATGATCAAATTTTTCAATAGGTAATTTGTCTAAAGATAAATCTAAAACTTCTACGGCTTTTAAAGTATCACCTTCTTTTGCAAAAGCATCAGAAAGTCGCATTAAACTATTTCTTAAAGAAATAGCGTTTCTTTTTGTTTGTTCATCTAAGTAAATTTTACCGCTGTTTATGTTTTTCCATTCTAATTTCTGAATGTTTGCATACATTTTTTCAGCATCGATTCTACCAATATCGAACAAGCTTACTTCTCGCTTTCTACCGCTTTCATCAATATATTTTGCAGGTGTTTTTATGGGTACTAATTTAAATGCCAAACCATCTAGCTGTAAATAATCTTTCAACCAAATATATTCTTCATCTGCATTTGCACCACCTGTAAAGTAAATAGGGCGTTTCCAGTCGTTGTTTGCTAAAATATCTAGCATTAAAATACGGTTTTTAGTAATCCCGCGATCATCAATAGTAATGTCTATAAAATCTACAATTTTGTCTGCATCCTTTTGAGCAACAACACCATTTTTTAAAACATTTTCTTTGTTTACTGGAATTCGGATTCTATTTGTTGGATAGAATTTTTCTTTAATATTATTCTCTTCATCAATATAATATGTGGCATCACTATCTGAAGAAATCCAACGCATAAAGTCTTTAATTGCAATTACAGAATCTTTAAACCTCGGGTGTTCTATGTGGTATGCAATGTCTAAACTTCCGTATTTATATTGGTGATGTTCTAACTGCGACGGAATAGGAGGTGCGTCATAAGTGGCGCGTTTCATCTGATCGATGTACCAATCTGTCGCAAATAAACTCGTGTTAATTAGCTTTAAATCGGTTCTAATACCTTCTACTTCTTGCATGTACCAAAGTGGGAATGTATCATTATCTCCAATGGTAAACATAATGGCGTTATCGTCTGCACTTTCTAAGTATGCTTGGGCATTTAAACGCGTTGTGTATCTGTTAGAACGGTCATGGTCGTCCCAGTTTTGAGAAGCCATTAATGTTGGCACTGCTAGTAAAGAAACTACAGAAACTACAATAGCAATGGTTTTTTTATTGGCAAAGTTTTTTAAATATTCATACAATGCTAAAACACCAAAACCAATCCAAATTGCAAAAACATAGAAACTACCAACAACGGCATAATCACGCTCTCTTGGTTCAAAAGGTTTCGGATTTGTATAAAATATAATGGCAAAACCAGTAAAAGCAAAGAATAAGAAAAGTGTAAAGAAGTTATTTTTGTCCCATTTTATTTGGAAGAATAAACCAATTAGTCCTAAAATTAGTGGTAAAAAGTAGTATTTGTTGCGTCCTTTATTTTCTAAAACCTGTGCAGGAAGTTGCTGTTGAGAACCCAACCTAGCTTCATCAATAAAGTCAATTCCGCTTATCCAATTTCCATTAAAAATATCTAACCTTCCTTGAACATCATTTTGTCTTCCAGTAAAATTCCACATAAAATAACGCCCATACATGTAGCCAAATTGGTAGCTAAACATAAACTTTAAGTTTTCACCAAAAGTGGGTCTTCTTTTACTATTTGCAGGAATACCTGCAATGCCTTTATACATTTTCTCTGAGCCAGGAGCTACCATTCTTGGTATGAACCCCTTGTGCTTATCAGAATAATTAGGCGTTACATTTTTGTATTTATTTACAATAACATATTTGCCGTTTATTTGTTCATATTTAGGTTTGTCATCTTTAAAAGGCTGCTTAGCGTCTTGCTCTCTTTCAAAAGAATTTGAATAATAGGTATCATAAAAAACATTGGCATCTCCATATTGTTCACGCTCATAATACGCTAGTAATTCTCGTGCGCTAGAAGGGTTGTTTTCATTAATTGTGGTATTTGCATTGGCTCTAATTGGTAACATCATCCAAGAAGAAAAACCAATCATAATAAAGAGTACGGATAAAATTAAGGTGTTTGTGTGTATTTTATTGTTTTTTCGTGTGTATTTTAATCCGAAGAAGAACAGGGCAATTAAAATTATGGCTGCAATAATACTTCCAGAATTGTAAGGCATTCCAATAGAATTGATAAAAAATAATTCTGATGCACTAAAGAACTTTAATGTAAAAGGGAATAAAAATTTAAAGACAAACATTAATGCTATAACAGAAAGCACAGTGGCAATTGCCGTGGTCTTTAAATTGATATTTTTATACGTCTTAAAGAAATACAATAGTACAATTGCTGGTATGACCAATAAAGATAATATGTGAACGCCAAATGATAAACCAACCACAAAACTTATTAATATTAACCATTTATTTCCTCTAGCAGTGTGTATTTCACTTTCCCATTTTAAACCTAACCAAAATAAGATGGCCATTAAAAAGGATGACATTGCGTATACTTCACCTTCTACAGCACTAAACCAGAAACTATCTGAAAAGGTGTATGCTAAAGAACCAACAATGCTACTTCCTAAGATTGCGATGTAGCTTCCTTCTGTTGTTTTACTTGATTTTAAGGACAATTTCTTAGCTAAGTTGGTAATTGTCCAAAACATAAATAAAATGGTAAATGCGCTTGCTAAAGCAGACATAAAGTTCACCATTTTTCCTATTTCGGAAACATCTGAAGTAAACATTGCAAAAAATGCACCTAGCATTTGAAACAAGGGAGCACCTGGTGGATGCCCAACTTCAAGTTTTACAGAAGTTGCAATGTATTCTCCAACATCCCAAGCACTAACCGTTGGTTCTATAGTTAAAGAATAAGTTATTAGAGCAATTACAAATGTTAACCATCCTAAAATGATGTTCCATTTCTTAAAGTTTGCTTTTGTCATAAGGATTACATAATATTGTGATGGCGAATTTAACAATAATTATGAATAAATTGCTTGTTAAGCGCTTAATTGCTAAGAGAAATCCTCATAAATGTTTGTTAAATGAAAAATATATTTAAAAATGTTTGCAGATTTTAAAAAAAAGTCTAAATTTGCATCCGCTAAGCAGTATTGGCCTATGGTGTAATTGGTAACACACCGGTTTTTGGTACCGACATTCAAGGTTCGAGTCCTTGTAGGCCAACTTTATAAGCTCATAATCGTTTGATTATGAGCTTTTTGCATTTTATTTGGTTTTTTTGTGTCGGTAATTGTGTCGGTAATTTATAGTTTGTTCTTAAGTACTGATAACGATTTGAATTCTATTTTTTCAATCAGTCTCTCTTATTTTTTACTTTTTTTTAATATTTTTCAATTCTAAAATAGAAATTTAATCCTTAATTTCATCAAGCAAAGGATCTATTTCATTAGCTTTATTATACGCCCAATGGATGTAATCTCGGAGGCTTTCATCTATTTTGTGTCTAAGGTTCAACTTCTGCTCAAGAGCTTTAAGGTAAAGACGTATTTCATGAGCCGTTTTATAATTTGATGCATTCTGAATTAAAATTTCAGTTTTTTCATTTTCAATTACAATTAACATTTCTTTCTCTTCTTCTAGCTTTCTTTGTGCTTCTCTTTTTTTTTCTTCAATTTTTTGGTGTCTACGATGTTCCGCCCATTTTTTACTCTTCTCTTCTATATGGCTATAGATTTTAGGTAAATAATCTTCAATTTTTATAGTTTTTTTATCTATCCAACCTTTACGAGCATAACTACCAACTTGAAATTCTAGATCATCACTTTTAACAAAAGTATTATGAGAAAAACTATAGTCTCCTTTTACTCTAAGTCTGTAATATTTTTGTCTTAAATTAAATTCAGTTAATTGACCATACATTTCAATATGAAGACGATTATATGCAATTTTAAAACCATGACCATTAGCTTCTATAAGATTTATTAAACCATCCATAAAACTAAATGCTCTAGATCTCAATTTAGGTTCTACTGAAATGGGTAAAAGAGAACCTGTATAATTTTTCCTTTCACCCCAAGTAACTTGGTTATTTTCATCTAACTTTTCGAGATCTAGTTTTGTTTTTTGAACCAATGGGTGAGGTTTGTTTGGCATAAAAATTTAAGACCTATGTATTGTACTTCTTAAAATTCTCTGCTTGCTCAAATATTTCTTTAAAAACCTCATCTTTTGTAATAGGAGGGTAGTCATTTTCAGCAAGTAGAATAATTAGATCAACTTTTAGTTCTGCTTTAATATCAGCTCTTTGATTCCAGTCTGTATATTTTGCTTTATCATCCACTACTTTTTTAACTTCTTTAGCTAGATAAATTAATTTATTATCAGGATAAGAAAAATCATATTTATGTGCAATGGCTTTTAGAATATCATAGAAGGCTTTTTCTTCAAAATCAATTCCCATTTCAGAAAAAGAATCTTTCTCTTTTCTTAATTCATGGTACAAACCAATTATTTCATCTGTAAAATCTTCTAAAACATTACTATTTAAAATATCTTGTTCACTACGATCATTATATTTATCAACGATACCTTTAAATTTTTGAGAAAAATCGACTCCTTTTATTTTATTCGTCTTCTTTAATTCATCAATTGCTTTTAACAACAATTGTTGCAGTAATTTTATTTTAGTATTTGGTAATTTTATTTTTTCAATTTTAGCTAAATATGCTTCATCAAAAATATCTATTTCAACTTGTGTATCTTCACCTAATTTAAAAATCTCTTCTACACCATCACTTTTAAGCGCTTCCTTAATTAACTCTCTAATTCTAGCATTCATTTGTGCTGTATCTGGCGCATTTCCTTTCGTTAGCTTAAATACTATTGAACGTATGGCTAAATAAAAGTGAATATGGTCTTTCTGAACACTTGTAAACTGATCTGCACCACAACAAATATCATAGGCAGCTTTTAAACGCTTTACAATATTCATAAAACGTGTTTCAATGTTTTTTGTAAGTTGAACAAATTCTGCACCTTTATTTAAGCACTCTAATTGTTTTAAACCAACTCCAGTAAAATAATCTGTAGCTTCAAACGTGTGGAACAATTTATCTAATAAATCTAATTGGTCTTTAACAACAACTATTGAGGTTTCAATATCTTCAAAATTCTGACCATCTACTTTAGAGTATTGTTTTAAAGCTAAGTTCATTTGCTTTTTAAATCCAATATAATCGACGACTAAACCTTTTTCCTTTGTTTTATATTTACGGTTAACTCGAGAAATAGTTTGAATTAAATTATGCTGCTGAATCGGTTTATCTATATACATGGTGTCTAAAAATGGAACATCAAAACCTGTTAACCACATATCAACGACAATCGCAATTTTAAAATTAGATTTTTCATTTTTAAACTGTCTGTCTAATTCTTTACGGTGTTCTTTTGTCCCAAGTAAATCATACATTTCTTTAGGATCATCTTTACCTCTGGTCATGATCATTTTAATGCGCTCAATCGGTTTTATCTCCTTTTTCTCTTTATCAGATAATTTAGAATCGGCTTCAAAAGCCTTAATTTCTGCCCATTGTGGGCGTAAAGCAATAATTTCTTGATATAAATTAAAAGCAATATGTCTAGAACTACACACAAAAAGTGCTTTTCCTTTTATGGTTGCACCTTCTTCTATTCGAGTTTCATAATGCTTCACAAAATCTGCTGCAACTGCTTTAATTCTGTCAGGATCACCAATAATAGCATTCATATTGGCAGATGCTTTTTTACTTTCTTCTATTTGATAATCGTTTGTACCCTCTTCTGCACAAACACGATAGTATTCTTCTATTTCGTAAAGTTTCTTGTTTTCTAAAAGGACTTTAGCTGCTCTACCTTCATATACAATTCTTACAGTAATATCGTCTTTTTCAGATTCAGTCATTGTATAAGAATCTATAATATCTCCAAAAACATTTAGCGTTGCATCTATTGGTGTTCCTGTAAAACCAACATAGGTTGCATTTGGCAAAGAATCGTGTAAATACTTCGCAAAACCATAGGTTTTTTCTACACCATATTCTGTAACTTTTATTTTTTGATCTAAGTTTATTTGACTTCTGTGTGCTTCATCTGAAATACAAATTACATTTGTTCTATTGGTAAGCAACTCTGTATCCTCTGTAAATTTATGGATGGTTGTTAAAAGTACACCACCACTTTTTCTTCCTTGCAGTAATTCCTTTAACTCTTTTCTACTTTCGACACTTACAACTGTACTATCTCCAATAAAATCTTTTGCATTGGTAAATTGAGCGGATAATTGATCGTCTAAATCTGTTCTATCTGTGATGATTACTATCGTTGGACTTTTAAAATGTTTACTACGCATTAAAAGTCTTGATAAAAACAACATGGTGTAACTTTTACCACAACCTGTTGCGCCAAAATATGTACCACCTTTACCGTCTCCATCGGGTTTTTGATGTAGTTTTATATTTTCTAATAATTTTATTGCTGCATAATATTGCGGATACCTGCATACGATTTTTAAATCGTGCTTGTTGGTATCTGGAAAATATATAAAATGATGAATTACTTGTCTTAATCTGTTTTTATTAAACAAGCCTTGTATCATGGTAAACATAGAATTAATACCATCTACCTCCTCATCTATACCAAGTACTTTTCTCCAAGCATAATAAAACTCATAATTTGCAAAAAATGAACCCATTTTACTATTTACTCCATCACTAATAATACAAAAAGCATTGTATTTAAATAGTTCTGGAATGTCACGTCTATATCTATTCGTTAATTGATCGTAAGCATTCCATATTGTTACATTTTCCTGAATAGCAGTCTTAAATTCAAATACAACTAATGGCAACCCATTTATATATAAAATACCATCTGGAATCCGTTTTTCAGACCCATAAATCTCTAATTGATTTACAATCTTATAAATATTATTATCTGACGATGCATAATCTATTAAATGAATATATAAATCTTTTTTAGAACGATCCTCACGCTCTAATTGAAACCCATTACAAACCAGTTTCATAATAGCTTTGTTAGACTCATACAAATCTGAAGCACTAAAGACTTCTAACTTACGGATAATACTCTGTATTTCATTCGTTGTTATATCATCTGCCTGATATTGATTTTGCAAATAACTTTTAATATCTGCTTTTATAAGAACATCACTTTGTTGGCGGTCAATTGTATTCCCTAAAACATGAGGAATACCTTCTTTACCTAATAACTCTATAAAAACGTTTTCTAATTGTGCTTCTGTAAATTTGCTCATAATATATTTGCTTACAATTGCTAGTAATAGTTTTTATTTTAATTTAGAGATTGATGGTTTAATTGCTTTTTCGAATTTGGGTAAATTATTAATGATAAAATCATTCATTTTATCCCAATCGTTTTGCTCAAATAAACTCACATCTTGTAGTTCAAACTTAATTCGACTCATTTTATGCTCTAAAAACTCTTTCCAAACCAATGGCTCTCCAAAAGAATCTTCAATTGCATTTTTATCTTTTAATAATTGATTAAAATACTGTTTGTTCCTTTCTTTGCTCGCTGAGGAAATGTTCAATTCGACTCTTACATAAGAACCTGTAGTTGTTAATATAAAAGACAAACCACTAATTCCTGCTCCAACACCTACCCAATAATTTTTTGAAGGGCTGATATTAGAAAAAAGGTTGGTGTCTTTGATAAGTGGCAGTAATTGCTGCCAATACTTTTTTCTAATAGAAAATCTACTATGCTCCGTGTCTTCACTTTTATACTTTACGACAAGCTCATCCTCTAATTCAAACAGCGTTAATAGTCTTTTTATTATATTAAATTTTGTCCGACTATCTATATTATACTCAATAAAGTATCCATTTAAAACCTCACCACCTGCTCTAAAGTCTTCTTCATTTTTTGTAATCTTTAATAACTCTTGATTATTAAGTAATAACTGCGTATTCTTTTGAAACAAATTTTTAATTACAAAATGATACATGTTAGCTATTACACTTTCTTCCACTTTAGTATCTTCAAAAATAAAATAGTCTAACTTTTTATTTGTTGGACTTTCAGCTACAAAAATATTTTGTTCTATCGTATTATCTGTTTCTAGTATTTCAGCTTTTGGATATTCCCATATTTGTAGAAAACGATTATAAATAATTTCAAAACGCTCATCACACGCTTCTATATCCCAACTATCTAAGTTTTTTAAATGTGAGTTTAACCAAAGCCTACTAAAATTGTAACCTTGTTCTTCCTCATTTTTATTCATACTTTTTTTGTCTAAAAATGACTTATTACTTAAAGCTCCATTATTACCCGATAATGTTAAGTTTGCGATTGTATTTAAACGTTTTTCTTTAAAAGTAAAATAATCATTTTGTGGTATTGCTGTGCTCCAATCTTCATTTGGATTCCTTGGGAAAATGTGCTCTATAGTAATGTTTTCGTTAGAAGTATCTACATATTCTCGATTATTAAAATTCTCAATCATTTCGAACATGTACTTTCTGTTCTTTGCTTGAATATCGTATAGATTTCTATCTTTTAAAGCAGTTTTTAAATCATCATCTGTAGGGAATTTAGAACTTCCTTTTTTCTTCTTTAAAGAAATTTCAATAGAATTGTAATAATCTTCTACATCAACATCTGCATACAATGCCATGAAAATTTTATTCAATGCACTAGTTGGCAATCCTACTATAAATCTTCGCCAAGTATAACTTTGTATGAGTTTTAATATTTTAATTAGTTCCGTTCTATCAATAATACCGTTTTCCATATCTTCAAACACTTGAAGTAAAAAAGGAAAGGCAACATTAATTTCTAATCGGTTTATGTATTCTAATTCTTTTTTAATACCTGCATCTGAAACATGACTTGGATTTATAAAGCGCTTATAGTGTGCAGAAAGTGATTTAATATTCTCTAATTCTTGCTGATAAACCTCACCTTTTTTATTCTTGTAGAGTTTTTTAAACTCTGCATACACCTTATTTTTATTTGGTATTTTTTTACTTTTAAGCGTCAAATAATCTCTAATATAATCTGAGACCATAGATTTTTGCCTAATTAAATCTTTCGCATTTTCTTCTATTGGATTCCATATTTGCTCAAAAACACGCGATTGATCTTTTGGCTCTAAATCCATTAGAATAAAATTTCTAATTAAATCTGATTGCGATAATTCTAAACCAGTAGAATTTAAACTTTCAAAAATACGTTGTGGATCGTCTTTATCTCTCTCTAAAGAGATTTCTACAAATATCAACCGCTTTAAACCATTTTTAATGACTTCAAAATTCTCAGAAGTAATAATTGTTCTAAAAAAATTATAGTTTTCTATAACATTAGAATAACTGCTAAATTCGTTTTCTGTTGCATTCATTATTGCTTTGAATGCTAACGAGTTTTGATCTGTTTGCTTTAATTTTAACTTACTAGATTCTTGTTCTACATATTGATTGGTCAAAAACATATTGTACAAACGATCTGCTTCACTTTTTAAGCTATTTTCTTTTGCAAATCTATACAATGCAACGTATAAAATATTGATAGTAGTTAAGCGTTGTTGCCCATCTATAATTACCAATTCTTTCACCTCACTAGTGCTATAAATACCTTCGTGAATAAATACAATACTGCCTATAAAATGAGTACCTCTTTTTTCTGATTCTACAGCTATAATATCATATATTAATTCTTTGCACTCTGTAGTGCTCCAATCATAATTACGTTGGTAAACGGGTATTACAAATTGCACATTAGCAGCTTGTAAAAAGTTGTTTATTGGTAGTTCGTTTGCTTTCATTGATTATAGCCTTTTTTTAATTTCTTTCTTTTTCTAACAATCCAATAAAAACACTTTTTAACTTTGTTTTTTTAGATTGACACCTTTTTCTGTTAATTTATATTTCTGTTTACTACTTCTCGGTTTGTCTGGTATTGTCAATTCAATAAAACCTTGTTCTATAGCTTTCTGAAGATATTCTGTTCTAAAATATTCTCTATGTGTTAGTTCTAAAAACTCCATTAATTCTGTTCTGCTATGAACTTTTTCCATGACACCTACTAACTTTTTAACTTGCTCGGTGACTTGCTCGGTGACTTGCTCGGTAACTTGCTCGGTACTTACCGATTTAGGCAACACAATTCGTACAAAATTATCTGAAAAATGAAAACAATCTTTTGAGTAAAACTCAATGATTCTAGGAATGCCAGAACCTAATTGCTCTACCAATTCTAAGTCTTTAAAAACCCGAATTAACTCTTTGTTTCTGGGAATTGAAAAGCCTTCAAAAAACTCTTTTTCACTTAAACCATCTGGCAAAGAACCTGTAGATGTAATTTCTATTCTATCATTAAAAATCTCAAATTTTGGTGGTGCTTCTCTTGTAAAATCATTGTGTACAAAAGCGTTAATAATGGCTTCACGTAATGCAATAGAATTCCATATACGTTCGTCTTTTCGTTCTTTGGCTGTAATTAATGTAGCGGTTTTATTTTCAATATTAATTTTATCTAAAACGTTTTTACAGGCTTTTATTAAAGAGTTATAACCATATTCATTCGTTTCAGAAAGATCTACACGATTTTCACCTGAATACTTGGCTACTTTAATAGACATGTTATTTTTATCTGCTAATAGGTAAGCAGCGTAATTAAACGCATTGTCTGTCGTTGCTAATTCTAGATTTTTTTTAAACTGTTTGTTTAGTGGTTTATTTTTTTCTTGATAGTAAATGTGCAGCTGTTCAAAATCTAAATCTTGTTGTGGCGACGTTATTTTACCAATAGAATTTCTAGTGCGTTTTGCATACAACTCATCAATCATTTTTTGGGTCATCGGTTCTGCAGCTGTACCAATACGAATAAAAGAACCTTCTGGTGTCATCCCTTTTTTACGTTTGTAATACGGTTTTTCTGTACCGCTAGAAATAATAATTTTAATGAGGTTTTTCCCTTCTTTTTCAATAGCTATAATATCAAACAAGCCTAAACAAGATGGCTGAATATTATTTTTAATAATATCTTTTATTTTAAGCATCTCTCCATCTAAATCCGATACACCATATACAAGACCATTGGCATCTAACCCAATATAGATTTCACCTCCTTCTGAATAATTTAAAAAAGCAATTACCTCTTTTTCTAAATCTACTTTTTTAGAAAGTTCTCGTTTGTATTCTATACGGTTGGTTTCGCTCATAATTTAATTCTATCTATTTTACAATGGTCTTGTAAATATCATAATTTTATTTTTGTTGGAATAATTACTTTACTTCAGAATTATCCAAAATGCGTTCAATTTTTTTAAATATAGAAAGTAAATGATCTTCTTCTAATTTTCGCATAATAAAACTTGATAATTGGTGAATGTCTTTAGCCAATAAAATATATTCTTTTATAGCAAAATGAGACCAATTGTAATTTGTAGTTCTAAAGTTTTCAGAAAATGAAATTTGTAATTCATCTTCAGAAAAATCAATTTGTTTATATTTTTCTCTATTAACTAAGGCTTCATTTTGAAGTTCTACAATTAAATACAATTTGTTTTCTCCAGTTAATAAATAATCAAAACCAACAGTAATCATTAGGTTTTTGTTTTTCTGAGAAACAAAACATCTAATCCTACTGTTCATATTAGAATTAGCCCTTGGGCTACTTAAAACTACACCATTTAAAATATTTCCAGCTTTTTCAATTTCAGCTTTTACATGATTTTCTACACCTTCACTAAATACTTTTGTTTCTCTTATCTTTTGTTGGTTATTGAAGTAAAAGTCAATTTCTTTTTCATTCATTATTGTAGAGCTTAGGTTCTTCATGTTTTGTATAAAATCTTTTAAAAATACTGTGTATTTTTCACTAGCTTGTAATAAATAAGTTCCTATATTTTTTTTAATACATTCTAATAATTCTATATGGGTTATGTTTATGTAGTTTGATGCATTTTCATATTCTGAATAATTACTCCTTGAAATATGGTGTAAAGACAAAATTACACCAACCTTGTTGGTGCTTTGAACACTGTTCCAATAATCATCTAAATCATTATCTAAGTAATGATATACTTTATTCTCTATGATTATAGCTTGTTTGTCATTACTAAGTAGCAAGTCAATTCTTCCCTCTCCAATTGTATAGAATTCTGTTATAATATCAAAATCAGTTAAAGTAATATTTTCTTTATTTAATTTAGAGTTTTGTATTAGCTCAAGCAAACTCTTTATAAATAAATCTTTAAAACCATGCTCTTCGAAAACGTTAAAAAAGAAAGCATAAATATTAGACAACACATTCTCATAATGTGGTTGTTTAGCAATACCTAAAAAGGTTTTGGGTTTGCCTTTTATTTTTGGTATCTCGTTTTGATTGAGAAAGTTTTGTAACTCTTCTGGTTTTAGATTTTTACTCATTATTATAAGATTGGATTTTCTTCTTCTTCAACTAATTGTTCATTAATTTCTTTTTTTAAACCTAAAAAAAACTCTAGTTTTTCAGGAAATAAACTTTCGTTAAAATCAAATCCGTTACTATTAATTAAATCCCAAATAGCCAAACTACTTTTATCTACAGAATCATAACCAATAACAGTTTCAAGTTTTTTAACATTAAAATGTATATTATCAATACCTGCGTTATTAAGTAAATTCCAATTGTTAGTTATCATTGCTTTCTTGCTACTTTCTGAATAAATTTGATCTGCCTTTAAATCAGCCAATGTGTCAAAACCAACAATTGATTCTAGTGATAATTCTGCTTCTGCAAAATCCCAATCATTTATAACAAAATAATCAAGTTTAAAATGCTTACACAATTCAATAATATAATTTGCTGTGCTTTTTCCATGATGACATACAATTGTAATGTTTTCAAAATTCATATACGCATCAGCATATTTATCTTTATTTAAAATTGAATCATCATCATTTATAAATTTTAAAACTTTTTGTTTGATGGAATAATTATACACCATAACATCATTTGGGCCTTCAACAATAATTACTTTTTTACTAAAAAGCATTTTATTCAAATTAGGTTCAATAGTTTTAATAAACTCATTGTAACGAGAAATATTTATTGGCTCACCACTTAATGCGTCTAGACCCTCAAAATTAAACTCACCAACATTATTGTATTTTTTTACAGTTTGATTATTTTTATTCATTTCTAATCGGATTAACCCTTTCGTATCAAAAGGATTAATCATTTTAGCTGAATGTGTTGTATAAATAACTTGATGTCCTTTTTCTGCTAAACCACATAAAACAGTTTTGTAAAAATACTCTTGATGATTTTCATGTAAAAAACTCTCTGGTTCTTCAAACAAGAAAAGGCATTCATCATCTTCACTTGATTCTGCAATTGCCTGTATAACTGCCATAACAAACATCGATATATAACCATCTCCAAAATGATCTATTGGTACTAAATTTTCAACATCACCATTCAACCCAACCTTAAATAACATTTTAAGAAAAATATCTTCATAATTTGGCATACCAAATTCTACAGTACAATCATCATTTCTTAAATTTGTAATGTAATTTTTCTTGATTAAGTTTATAAAGTTTTCTAAACCTGAATCTGCTAATACTCTTTTTGTACTTAAGTCTACTTCTTGCTCAAAAACATCTTTTTTATCATTCATAGCAACATCTGTTTTAACTATTTTTTGAATGTGTTTACCTAAAAATGATTTTAAATTGCCCCAACTTGTTTTTTGTGTACTTATTTCCTCTTTAATTTTATGAAAATTAATGTAAAATATATTAAAATATCTTGCAGCTCCATAAGACTGCCAATTTATATCATCAACTAATTCGCCTCCGTAGTTTGGAACTTGAGCTAAACCATTTACTGATTCTATTTTGCTTCCTTCAATTTCATCTCCATCAATATAAAATTTTAGTCGGTGGTAACCTGTAAGATTAGCTTGTTTTTCTCCATCAAATTTAGCTTCAATTGAACTTGTAGCACCAAGTATAATTAAAGGTTCGTTCTCAATTAATCTATTATGAAAATCGTTAATTGTAAAAGTGTCTTTACTAACAAAATTAACCTGTAATGCATACAAAATAGCATTCATTAAGTTTGTTTTACCTGAATTATTGTAACCAACAATAGAAACAGGTTTTTTATATTCGGCATTGGGGAAAACAAAATCTTGTCGTTCGTTAAACGATCTATAATTTGCTATTGAAATTCCATTAATTCTAATTTTTGACATAGCTTTTTTTTATCGAGTGTTTACATAACTAAACCATTTCTTTTTCAACTTCAACCTTAGTCATTTTTGAGAGAAGTAAATTCTTAATTCTTTTAAGTAAGATTTCTTCCTCTTGTAATTTTTGAATTTTATTGTCAATCGTATTAGATATTACTTCAAACTTTTGAAAAACAGAATCTAACGGACAAGTAATTGGAAATGTTTCTATATTGTACATTGGTAATTTTGCTTGGACTGCACCAACATTTCTAACTTCAATTTCATTTTGCCCTTGTTTTGATTTAAAATAATGATATAAATAACTAGAATTTAACTTTGTAAAGTTTGTTATTTTCATACAATTCTCTGTCATATTAGCATTATTCAGCGACTTGTTTATTATTTTAATAACACCGATTGTTCCAACAATTGAAATTAATAAATCTCCTTCAGCAACAATATATTTAGCTATTTTAGATTGAATATCATTTTGCACATATTCATATTTATCATTTAAAATAGCAAATTTTTTAGTTCCTAAATCTGCAACTTTAATATAAGGATGATTGTTTATTTTAGAAGTTAAACTGCATCCAGCGGGCATTCTTTTTCCTCCTTTAATATCAGAAAATGAAACCAAAGGTTTCACCTCCCAATCAAAAGGAATCTCCATATCCAATTCCTCATTAAACTCCATCTCTCCACCAGAAGTTTTATAAGGTTTACCTTCCTGATTTGGAAACTCAAAATCTACAAACCAATGTTTATACAATGCTTGTGCAGTTTCTTCTAGTTTTTGGTTTAGGGTTTCGTTTAAAGTAATTCTGTTTACAACAGTATTGTATTCTTTTATAATTTCTTGCTGTTTTTCTATGGTTGGGATTGGTAAATCTATATCACATAATTCATCCCAATCAAAAGTTTCTCTTGCGCTTCCATGAGATTTATAACGAGCATATCTATCAAATTCTGGTCTTCTAAACCACATCATCAAGTATTCAGCATTTAATACTTCACTATCAATAATTTCAAAAACAGTATATGCTTGTGAAACGATAGCTTCATTATAATCCTCTAAAAGAGCAATGGAAATTTTATCTCCATTTCTAGAAGTTACAGGACCATAAGCAAACTGATGCTTTTTTATAATCTTGTAAGTTTTCATATTTGTGCCAACAGTGTTTGCTATGGAAGGCATTAATACTTTTCTTATACTTACACCTAAAAGCCTTTCAACTTTTAAATCTTTATTTCTAATATTAACAGGTTGTATGTATTTTCCTAGTTTTTTATAACTCATACCCTAAGTCTTTAAAAACTGCTAATAAATCTTCTTTAGATTCTGCTTCTTGTTTTAATAAATCAGTCATTTCTGTTTGTAAAGTTTTCATTTTTTCATCAAAATTGATGTTTTCATCTCTGTTTACAAACTCAATATATTTACTAGGTACTAAAGAATAATCTTTCGCTTTTAAATCTTCTAAAGTTGCAGATTTACAATATTCAGGGATGTCTTTATAACCTGCTTCTTTTTGTTGCCAATTATGATAAGTATCTGTAATCTCTTTAATATTATCTTTAGAAAATTGGGTGTATTTTTTCTCAAAAGGCTCTCCTATTTGGCGTAAGTCCATAAATAAGATTTCTTCTTTTCTGTTTCTATAATTACGAGTAGTTTCTGGTAATTTTACGGTACGTTCTTTTTTATTGTTGTTTAAAATCCAAAGTGTCACAGAAATATCTGTAGTATAAAACATTCCTCTTGGTAAAATTACAATTGCTTCTACCAAATTATTTTCAATCAGTTTTTTTCTAATTTTATATTCTTCTCCACCACCAGACAATGCACCATTTGCCAAGATAAAACCTGCAACTCCATTTTGTGAGAGTTTAGACGCCATGTTTAAAATCCAACCATAGTTAGCATTACTTTTTGGAGGTACATCATAGCCTTTCCAACGTGGGTCGTCTATTAATTCATCACTAGCTCGCCAATCTTTTTGGTTAAAAGGTGGGTTTGCCATAATAAAGTCGGCTTTTAAATCTTTGTGTTGGTCTTTGGCAAAAGTATCTGCAGGTACTTCCCCTAAATTAGCAGCAATACCACGAATGGCAAGATTCATTTTTGCTAATTTGTAGGTAGTAGATGTATATTCTTGTCCGTAAATAGAAACTTCTTTTTTGTCTCCTAGATGGCTTTCTATAAACTTAATAGATTGCACAAACATACCACCAGAACCACAAGCAGGATCGTAAATAATACCTTTGTACGGTTCTATCATCGTAGCAATAAGGTTTACAATACTTTTTGGTGTGTAGAATTCTCCTTTTCCTTTTCCTTCTGCTAGTGCAAACTTGCTTAAAAAGTATTCGTACACGCGCCCAACAATATCTTGCTCTTTGTCTTTAAGCGTATCTATATTGTTTATGGTGTCTAGTAAAGCAGCTAATTTGCTTACGTCCATATTTAAACGAGAGAAATAGTTGTCTGGCAACGCACCTTTTAAGGCAGGATTGTTTTTTTCTACGGTATGTAAAGCGGTATCTATTTTTAGGGCAATATCATCTTGTTTGGCATTTTCAATAATGTAACTCCAACGCGATTCTGTAGGTAAGAAAAAGACGTTCTTCATATTGTAGAACTCCTTCATTTCAAGGTACTTTTCTTTGCCTTCTTCTATTAGTTCTTGTTTGCGTTCTTCAAACTTATCACTCGCAAACTTTAAGAAAATTAAACTTAAAACGACGTGTTTATATTCTGATGATTCTACTGTTCCACGTAATTTATTTGCGGAATCCCACAATGTTTCTTCTATGGATTTTGTCTTTTTTGTGGTTGCTTTTTTAGCCATTCTTTAAATACTATTTTTCACGGTTACATATTGCGCTAACTTCATTCCTTTACTTATTTCTGATCCAAAAGATTCTGGAATATTGGCAGTTTTTGCACTCTCTTTTTTACTAAACTTACTTTATTTTAATTCTTCAGCGTATTTAATTCCGAATAAATGAATCATGGCAACAGCCTCTCCTTTTGGCGCATTATGATACATGTCGCTTAATGCTACGCCTAGTTGGTTGATAGTCATATTTATTATTTTTAATTTATAGAATAGAAATTTTACTGTTCTTTTAGCAAAAGTTTACAGCAGTAGCATTTTTTTTGTTAAAAATAGTCAAAAGAAGCGAAATGCAATTACGGAAACGCATAAAACTATAGCTGTAGAATTTATATGGTGTCTATATGAATAGATATTTTGAATAAACAATAAGAAAACACCTACTTATAGGTAATTTTTAAAGGGATTCTATCTGTACTTTTACGAAAAGGTATTATCATGAGCAAAATAAATATAAATTTCGATGTAAGTAAAAAAGATGCTGCTATGTTTATAACATCTATTGAGTACGTAATAAACAATACCAGAAACCAATCAGCAAAAAACCGTTTGTTTAAAATTTTAAAGGAAATAAAGTTTGATTATTGGAAGGACGACAAAATATTACTTTTTGTAAGCAAGATATTACAAGGTGTAACCAATGAGCCTATTTATATAAATTCTTCTTTAAGAGAGCATTTGGCAATAAACCCAATTTGGATTGGAAATACCCTTTATATAGCATGCAATAATATTGTTAAAAAATTAATGCTGTTAAATGGTAAAAACAAGCCTTTTGTAAAAATAACTCCACAACAGGCTGGTAAATGTGACGTTGTAAATGATATCATTAATTTAATAAGAACTACTTATGACAATGCGTAACCTAATATTTACATTATTTTGTATTATTTCTATACAATTTGTATCAGCACAAGATGGTTGGAAAAAAGGAGTTTCTATAGGACAAGCTTCAGATAATTCTTACACAAAATCATTACCCGCACAATACATTGCAATTTACCCTTCTGATGCAACATCAAGCAATTCACAAAGTATTAACGGTTTTGTAGGGCTTGACTTTTATAAGACAAAGAATGAAAGACAAGCAATAAAGCTTTCTATTTCATACGAACTACATAAAAATAATCTCATTGACAAAGAACAAAACGTATATCAGTTTGGTGTTTCTATAGGAAATATTTTTAGTCTATCAAAAAGCATGACTCCATCTTATCTTTTAACTGATATTTCCATAAAAAAGTCTGAAGATAAAGTTGAGGATAAAAAAGGAATGCAATATCTTGCATATGCGTCCTTCACTTGGTCTAAAGTTTATAAAAAAGGTTCTTTTTTGAATTATCTTCAACCTAATAGGATTTATCCAGGAAACCAAAGAACAAATATACCACCAACAGATTCTAAAAAAGAAGAAGCAAAAAAAATGAAAGAGTATAAAAAAGTTGATTGGTCTAATTTAAAAACTTCGGATATTATTCAGATTAAACATAACCATGCAATTGGCTTAGAAAATATTGCTTATGAAAATTTAACAATGTATAGTGCCAGTTTTAATATTGAAGTGTACCCTTTTAGCGGTCTTTTATACTCTGCTTTGGGAAAATATCAATTCTTGAAATTTCATTATAACATTTCCCATAGAAATACCTTAGGCAATTACTCAGGAAACCTTTTTATTGGAAACCTTATAAAAAAAGGAATTTCTTTAAACTATAAAATAGACAATAAAGACAAGACTGTATTTTCATTAGGATATGAACATGCACAAGGAGGTAACCCATTAAAAGGACTTAAAGACAATACATTTGGTCAATTAACTATTGGAGCTAAAGTAAACTTATAAAATATTTTTGAGATTTATTTAGAATTTAAACACTCTCTAATCCATTGCATAAAAAATCTTCCAAATCACAATTGTAAAAACCTTTATCATTTAACTCCTTATCACTTAAACCGTTTCTCATAGCTCAATTTTTTACAGACAAGTTTGGATTGTTTAGTTTCTTAACTTTTTAGCTGAGATAGTTTTTGCTTACAATTGCAATAGTTTTCCTTTTCTAGCAATATTTTTACATTATTGGTGCAATACTTTTGTGATACAGTTGCAATACTAATTGCAATACTAATTGCAATAGAGCTGCAATAGAGCTGCAATACCAGTATTGCAATCCTTATATATTTATCATTAAAACCCCATTTTACTGGGTTTTTAGATGTCCCCATGCCTGCAATACCAGTATTGCAATTAATAATTAGATACATTATTCAGTTTGCAATAATGAAAGAATGTTGCAATACTAAAACCATATTTATTTTTAATGCAATGATTGTATTGCTTTTCGGTATCTGTATGTTTATACTTATTACTCATTTTACTTAGAGTATGAAAATACGCTCTACCGTTTTCTTCAAACTCATTTGCAATACTACAGCCGATTGAAAACCAATCTTCATAACTCAGTGCGATATCAATACTTTTTTCTTGAATTATGTTTAGGTTTTTTTCTACACTGTTTTTAACTGAAATTGAATTGTTTGTTTGGTAATTTTTTATTGTAATTCTGGTGCTTGTTTTTGGTTTTAAAATTTGTGTAAATTTTGTTGCGGAATGATTAAAATAGGCATTATCATCAAAAGAATAACCTCTAAGTCTTGAAACGTCTTTGCAGCTTTTATCAATAATAATTCCCAAGTTTTTAAACTTTAGATATAATGCTTCAAAATGTTGTTTGTGTTGTTTAGTATTGCTGATAGCAATTAAACCCCAGTAACCTTTTCCAGAAACGGATAAACCACAATAGGCAACTTCTTTTATTTTTCTGATTTCATTTTTTAAGTTTTCATAGTTTTTAATATGTAAATTGTCTTTGTAATCAATGTCAAATTGGATAAATCCAGAATGTTTAATAAGGTTTTTTGCGCATCTTTTAGAAAATGTTCCACTAGGTGTAATTGCAGGAAGTTTAGACTTTAAATTTTTTTTGATTGCTTCATCTGTGGTGTGCCTTATTTTTTCTACTTCTAAGCAATACTTTTTTGAGTTTAACCAAACTAATAAATTTACTTCTTTAGGTTCTGTTGCTTTGTAGTTTGAAAATGTACTTATGTTGATGTCTAATATTGATTTTTGTTCCATAATTATAAATAAGATTTAAAGGATTGTTAAGTTGGTTAGTCAAGTTTGTTAATTGATTAACCAACCTGTTTGTAGGGTAGGTCGGTTGGTTGTATGTGTACACATACCTTTGACTAACTAACCCTAAATCTATCAGAAAGTTTAAAAGGTTCTTGCTGATTATTTCTGACTATCATTTTACTTGTCTCATAAAAAGTTTTCCAATCTCTTATTATTGTATTTCCAATATTGATAGTGTGTTTTGCTAAAGTGTCTTTTAGAAAACGTTGAAAATCTGTGCTTAACATTTCTGTTTTGTTCTTAAAAACTTCATTTAAAATAGTTTTGTGAACATCTTCATCTACGTCTCTAGGTAGTCTTATTTTTTTTTCAGAATTAGTATTGCTGTGATTGTAATCAACAAAGTATGGTAATCCATTATCATCAACTGAAAAACATATAGGTTGTATATCAATTCCTCTACTATGTGATGGAGTTACGGTTGAAATATCTCTGTCTTTTTCTACAGAAAGTACGGTTTCGGCTTTTTGTAAAATAATACTACCTAAATGTCCTTTTGCGTTATTGTCTCCTTTGTTTTGATGTACAATTGTAATTAAATGAATGTTTAGTTCGGCAGTCCACTTCATTATATCATTTACGATGCTAACGGCACTTTCTTCATTATTGTAGCCAACGATTAAGTCTGCAATACCATCAATAACCACTAGTTTTAAGCTTTTTGTATTATAAATGGCTTCCTTAATAATTTCAGCTCTTAATTTTGGGGCATAAGGCCTTAGGCAAAAACACCGATAATACTTTTGACTAATTTCTTTATCGTCAATAAGAGAGATTATTCTTCTTGATACTTTTTGAGTGTGGTACTCGCTTTGTTCTGTATCAAAATGCAATACTGTTGTATTCGGAATTTCTGTTTTAATTCTTTGAAAACTCCCATTATCATCTAAAGCTGCTGCAATTAGAATAGATAGGAAAAATGTTTTTTTACTCTTGGATTTACCAGTAATACAAGAGAAGTTTCCTAAAGTACCGTAAGAAATGTTATCAATACTTAATACTGTTGGTGGTTTTTCAATGGCGGAAAATGGATCTATTTCCGCCTCTGTTAAAAGTTGTTTTATTGATTTAGATTCTTGGTTTACTCTATTGGTATTTAAACTTAAACCCTCTTCAATATTAACTTCATTTTTAGTATCTTGCACTTGATTTTTAACCGAATCTTGGGTGCTGTTTTCAGTGCCCTTTCCTTTTTTTGATTGCTCCATAACTAATTATTAATTTTAGTTAATGCGTTTTCCACTTCGCTGAGCTTGTATCTTTTTTTATTAGAAATTCTGTAAGCTGTTAAGAGGTTTTTGCGGGTCCAATCATCTACTGTTACTAAGCTGATGGAGAGTATTTCTCCAACTTGTTTTCTGGTTTTCCATTCAGTGGGTTTTTGAGGCTGGAAACGTTCTTTAAAAGGTGCGAAGATTTTTTCTACCGCTGTAGAAATGCTTTCTGCTAATTCTTCTGGATTAACATTGTGTACTTGTGTAATTTTTTTATTGCTCATAACTATATTATTTTATTGTTATGGCAAATTTCACTAGTTTAAACATGGATAACCTTACATAGAAATGTTAGTTTATTACATGAAAAAGTTTTTATCTAATATGGGTATATTCAAGTAAAGTTTGAATCTTCTTCAAAAAATTCTTGAACCGCCGGCTCATGAGATGAACCATTAGATAAACGGTCAATATCTAAATCATACTCTATATTTATCATATTTTTAATAAAATCATTTTTATCAACATTGTATTTAAAAACATTTTGATCTTTAAAATCTTTATCTGTTGAAATTTTATAGAATGCATGACACAAAGGTTGAAATTTCCGAGAAACAGGTTTGTTGTTTTTATCTACAGCATTTAATTCGTGTAAAAATTTTTTAAATATGTTTTCGGATTTTATGTTTTTAAAAATTGTAGGGTAGTTAGATGGATCTTTAGTCTCAGTTCCAGAAGACGATTTAGTTTTTTCTTCTTCTTTGTTTTTTGAGGCATTTTTTAAAATATTTAATGCTTCTATGTTTTTGGTGCAGAAACATAATATCTTCCTAGAAATCCACAATTTTGAGCAATAATTAAAGGATTCAGTGCCATTCTCTGGAAAAGAGATACCTAGTAAATAATCAAGAATGTCTTTAGGGTTTTGGTGAAGGAAAAATTGTTTGATTTTAATAAAAGCTTCATCTTCATTTGAAATTTTTATAAAATCTAATTCTTTCTTATTGTTTAAAGATTTTATTGAGTTTTTATAAAGTTTTTTTAAGTACTTTATTTTCTCTTTTTTAGTTAAAAGCTTTTCTAAATCTATTTTATTGCTTGATAAAACATCACCTTGATAATATCCGTTAAATAATTCATTAAAAGACATGTCAAAAAAGTTTATGTATTCATCTATTATGTCTTTTTGAATGTCATAAGTTATTTTTTGATGTAGAATAGTTAAACCAAAAGAATTTATATTTTCAAGGTAAAAGGAGTTTTCTCTTTTTGAATAATTTTTGTCGCTAGTAAAAAACAATTCATTGTCAATTAGATATTGTTTTTTTTGAGAAACACTAAAATTTTTGAAAAGAAAATAATCAATAATTGCTGAATATTTTAGTTGACTGTAATTAAATTTTTTTTCTGTCATTTTATTTTTTCTTTAAAAAAACTGTTTTCTGAAATCTTTAAAGCTCTTTCGTCATCTGTAATTTTTATGTAATTCAAAAAAACTTTTTCTGAAGTATGTCCACTAATTGCCATGATATCTAAAGTAGGCATGCCTGAAAAATAGGCATTGGTGCAAAACGAGCGTCTTGATGTGTGATTTGTTATCAGTTCGTGCTTTTTCTTTGATTCTGTAATTTCTTTTCCGCCTTTGGTCTTCGTTATTATAATATCTTCGTTTAATTTTGCTTTTGCTGCAATCTTTTTTAAGGCTTTATTTATATGCTGTTCTGGCATTCTTTTAGGAGGACTTCCTTCGTTCTTTTTTAAAATAACTTCTACAATTGGGTGAATGGGAATTGGTAGGTACTTGTTAGTTTTTTTTACGATGATTCTAAAAAAACGTTTGCCGTTACTTACATGGATATTGTCTTTGGTTAGACCATTAAAATCAGATACTCTTAAACCAGTATATGCACCAATGATAAATAAGTCACGTGCTATGTTTAGTGTTGGGTCATCGCTGTAGTCAATATCAATAATTTTCTTTAACTCAACTTCATTTAGGTATACTTGCGTAGATTTTGCGCTAGGTTTTATAAAGCGCTTACTTTGAAAACTTAAATTTGTGTTTAGGTTTTCTTCAGTGGCGGCATTCATAAATACTTTTAGTTGCTTAATGAACTTTCCAATTGTGTTTAAAGAGAAATCTAAACTTTCTAGGTACTCAATAAATAGACCATAGAAATCCATGTTTATAGATTCAAAAGTAATTGGATAGCTATATTTCTGTTCAAAGTCTTTAAGTAAATCTAATGTTCTTTCATATTCTTTTATAGTTCGGTTAGAAAGTGTTCTACCAGTGCTATCTATAATTCTGTTTTTTGATTGGTCGATAAACTGTCTTGAAAAAGTGTAGAATGTTAGTTTTTTTTCTATTGTTTTTTTACCAAAGTAAATATCAATATCTTTTTTGAGTTGTATTTCAATTTCAGTCGCCTCATAAGAGTCGTATTCTGTAATTTTTTTTAGAACAAAACTTTTAAATTCAGATAATTTTTTATTGATGTTATCTTTAATTTTAGAAACGTTACTCATGTTTCTAACTTTCTGATTTTTATCATCCCAGTATTTTGGATGAATTTTTAATTTTGTAGCACCTCTTATTCTGCTTTTTGCAGATAGATTTATAGCGAAATAGATAGTAACAAATTTTGTTGCTTTCTTGTCTCGAAGAAGAAATTTAACCGAAGCCATGAAGTAATGATTTTTAACCATATCAAAGATAGTTAAATATTTATTTGTGTCGGTATTTGTGTCGGTAATTTACCTGTTTGCCTTTGTTTGTCTTTTTTCAATTTTGTTAAATATCCTTGTTACCCCTTTGTTTAAAGGGATATATGTAGAGTTTGAAAAAGTGTGGAAAAGAAGCAATTAGTCCTTGTAGGCCAACAAAAAAGTCCTAACAAATTATATTTGTTAGGACTTTTTACTTTTTCGTCCTTTTTTGTATTTTTGTTTATCAAGAAATTTAAAGTATTGCAAAGATGAAAGAATGGATTTTTACAAATATTGAAACACTTCAATTTATAAGTATATCTGCTTTAGGTGTTTACATAACGATCGTTTTACTTACTAGAATCTTTGGCAAACGTAGTTTTTCTAAAATGTCTAGCTTTGATTTTGCTTGCACAATTGCTATTGGTTCTATTATTGCATCTACATTATTATCTAAATCGGTTTCTTTATTTGAAGGAATTTTCGGACTCACCATTGTTTATTTACTTCAAGGAATTACCGCTTATTTAAGAAAGTTTAAATTTTTTAGAAATATAGTTGACAATGAGCCATTATTTTTGATGAAAAAGCAAGAAATATTATGGCACAATATGAAAAAAGCGAACGTTACAGAGGGAGATCTAAGAGCAAAATTAAGAGAAGCAAATGTACTTCGATTATCGGAAGTAAAAGCGGTTGTTTTTGAAACTACTGGAGATATTTCTGTGCTCCATTCTTCAAAAAATGAGGAGATAGCAGAGTGGCTTGTCAAAGGTGTTTTAGAAAAATAGATCAATATTTAAGTGCCTAAAAAATAGAGATACCGTTCATATAAATAGCATTCAAGCAAAGGAATACGTTTTTGAAGCTCTATTTTTGTACGGTAACACAGCATATTAATCTTTAAAATCTAAAAAATATGAAAGTACAAGCTTATTTAGCATTCGACGGAAACTGTCAAGAAGCATTAAATTTTTACGGAGAATTATTTAACGCAGATGTAGAGAACCGAGTTACTTATGAAGATAAAAAAATAGATGTTCCTTCTTCATATAGAAAAAAATTACAACACGCAGAATTAAAAGGAAAAGGCATCGCTTTTATGGCATATGATGCTGCACCAGACACTCCAATAAACTCAGGAAACCAAATACATTTAAGTGCAGACTTTAATGATAAGGAAGAGGCAGAAGATGTCTTTAATAATTTATCTGGTAGTGGAATTGTTCATCACGAATTTAGAGAAAGAGAATGGGGTTTCTTCGGAAGGTGTACAGATAAATACGGCATTAATTGGATGGTAAATGCTAGAAATTAATTTATTATTTCATTCAATATAAAATAGAAAAAATGGATTGTAAGAAATTACAATCCATTTTTTATGAAATTTTTAGTCTATTTTTAACCTTAAAATTTATTGGTGTAAGTTGTTTTTTTACAACCTATTATCAATAATACTCTGCACCACTTCTGGATTTAATAGGGTAGAAACATCCCCCAAATTATCCATTCCATTGGAAGCTATTTTACGTAAAATACGTCTCATGATTTTCCCAGAACGTGTTTTTGGTAATCCATCAGAAAATTGAATTTTATCTAATTTTGCAATTGGCCCAATATGTTCTGTAATAATTTGATTGATTTCTTTTCTCAAATTATTATGATCTCTACTTTCTCCTACATCTTTTAAAGTTACATAACCATACAATGCACTTCCTTTAATATCGTGAGGAAAACCTACAATAGCACTTTCTGCGACTGCTGGATGTTCATTTATTGCATCTTCAATTGGTGCAGTTCCTAAATTATGACCAGAAACAATAATTACATCATCTACTCTTCCTGTAATTCTATAATAACCAACCTCATCTCTTAAAGCACCATCACCAGTAAAATACATGTCTTTGTACGCAGAGAAATAAGTTTCTTTATAGCGCTTGTGATCTCCCCAAATGGTTCGGGCAATACTTGGCCAAGGAAATTTAATACACAAACGTCCTTCTACCTGATTTCCTTTTAATTCTTTTCCGCTTTCATCCATTAAAGCAGGTTGCACTCCTATAAAAGGCAACGTTGCGTACGTTGGTTTTGTGGGTGTTACATACGGAATTGGTGTAATCATAATTCCGCCTGTCTCTGTTTGCCACCAAGAATCTATAATCGGACTCTTCTTTCTACCAATATTATCGTTATACCAATGCCATGCTTCCTCATTTATGGGCTCTCCAACAGATCCTAGCACTTTTAATGAAGATAAATCATATTTACCGACCAACTCTGTACCTTGTTTAGCCAAAGCTCTAATTGCGGTTGGTGCGGTATAAAATTGATTTACTTTATGTTTGTCTACAATCTCCCAAAAGCGTCCGAAATCTGGGTAACTTGGCACGCCTTCAAACAATACAGTGGTTGCTCCGTTTGCTAACGGGCCATATACAATGTAAGAATGACCAGTAATCCATCCAATATCTGCCGTACACCAATATACATCATCATCTCTGTATTGAAATGCATTTTTAAAGGTATATGCTGTGTACACCATGTAACCTGCAGTTGTATGCACCATTCCTTTAGGTTTTCCTGTAGAACCAGAAGTGTATAAGATAAATAACGGATCTTCTGCATCCATAATTTCTGCATCACACACGGTAGAGGCATTGTCTAACAAAGGTTGTAACCACTTGTCACGACCTTCTTTCATGTGAATATTAGACTTAATTCTTTTTGCAACTAATACTGTTTTTACACCAGGACAGTCTTCTAAAGCCTCATCAACAATTCCTTTTAAGTCGATTGTTTTTGCGCCTCTATAAGAACCATCAGAAGTAATGACCATTTTACAATCAGAATCATTAATTCTTGTAGACAACGCTGTGGATGAAAACCCTGCAAAAACGACAGAATGAATCGCGCCAATTCTAGCACAAGCTAATAATGAAATGGCCAATTCAGGAATCATAGGAACATAAATACAAACTCTATCTCCCTTTTGAACCCCGTGTTCTTTCAATACATTTGCAAATTGATTTACCCTTTGGTGCAACTGTTTGTACGTAATATGTTCTGCTGGTTCATCCGGATTATTAGGTTCGAATAAAATAGCCGTTTTATCTCCACGAGTTGCTAAATGACGATCAATACAATTTTCTGTAATGTTTAATTTTGCACCCTCAAACCATTTTATTTCTGGTTTAGAGAAATCCCAATCTAAAATTTTGTCCCATTTTTTTCTCCAAACAAAATGCTCTTCGGCAATTTCCTCCCAGAAATTTTCAGGTTCACGAATCGATTTTCTATAAACTTTATAGTATTCTTCTAAATGTTTTATGTGGTAATTGCTCATAGAGTAGGTAGTTTTAAGTTTTCTAAAGGATGTTTTTTTAGAAAAGTGAGATTATAAATTGGGGTATTTTTAATGATTTACAAATTATGAAATTATTTTTTTAATCTCATTGATAAATCTTACAGCCAAATTATCTGCTGCTTGTTGTGATTTTGCTTCTGTATAAATTCTAATAATTGGCTCTGTATTCGATTTCCTTAAATGAATCCATTCTTCTGCAAAATCAATTTTTACACCGTCAATTGTGTTTACATCTTCATTATTATAGGTAGCTGCCATGGTCTCTAAAATCTTGTCAACATCTATTTCTGGTGTCAACTGAATTT
>NZ_VORS01000019.1 GCF_007997075.1 Polaribacter sp. IC073 | reverse complement strand
GGGCTCACCTCTTCCCATCTCGAACAGAGAAGTTAAGCCCAATCGCGCCGATGGTACTGCATTTATGTGGGAGAGTAGGTCGCCGCCTTTCTTAATTCTGATACAATCAGAATATTACAAACCTCATATCGAAAGATATGAGGTTTTTTTATGCACAAAAATCAATCAAAACTAAAAAGGATACAGCAAAACAGACGCTAAACATTCATCTCGAGCTACCCAAACTCAAATGTGCTGGTAATAAATATGAATAAGGATATGCTACATCGTTGACTGCATCTATTAAATGATCTTTGATAAGAGTGATAGGACTTATGATTACTTAGAGTATAGTCTACAAAAGCTTAAAAAGCTGTATTATTTTATCTAAAACGGTTTTTTAATTAGAAGTGGTTGATGATAAATTAGTAAAAAAGGAGATAGCAGTTTAAGAGATAAGAAAAATGGAAGTGTTTATTTAACGAAGTTTAGGATCGATTATCTTGCGTGAAGGATCGTAGTGAAAAGCCCACAGTGAGGAACGAACGAGGACTTGCAGCGGAAAGCCTGACCATTTGTATGACGAGGGGTTGTATAACGCTAGAATGTTGTTTTAAAATGGGCACGCCCAAAGGAAAAGATACATTAGAATTAAATAAAAAACTCACCAGTAAGTACTGATGAGCTTTTGATTTAATTGGATTTTAGAATATTTACATGGCTACTAAATCGCCAGAAACATCTTTGGAGGGTAATTCTGATTAAATTGTTAATTATTTATATTCAGTTACCATGTTATAAAATTATAATGCGTTAGATTGCCTTACTCTTGCGCGCAATGAGCGTGAGTTTACACGGTAACCAGTAAACATGTGGTGGTACACACGACCTACATATGCCGTCCACCAATCACTATACTCAACAGTGTTTCCTCTGCTATTTGTTACTTGTAGATTCCCTTGATCTGATCCATCTTGCCCGATTAATCGAATGCGGTAATCTATTCGAGCGTTACCAGAAGACACTTCTACTCTTTTGTTTACAGTTACAGGTTCCCATTCGGTTGCTTCTCCGAATGTAACAGGATTACCAACATTAATCCAATCACTTTTATCTCCCGTTTCATTATCCGTTGTATACTGGTATTGGTACTGAAGTTTTAGAAGTGTTGGTACTCCTGGAGCTTCATAAAGAATGTTATAATATTTAACCCATGCTGTATCACCTGTATTTGCAGTTGTTATTGTTGGGTACGGAACTTTGTTTTCTATAATAATTGGCGCTTCATCAAAACTATGTATAATTACATTAGATTTTCCTACGGGTAAATTGATGTCGCGATTATAGACTAGATCTAAATTATCTACCGCTCCTTTGTGTAGTTTAAGATTGGCTGTTCCAGATTCCGTTGTAAAAAACTTACCTACGGCACCTCTAGGAATATAGCTGAAGGTGGGTAATGAAGATGTTTCATTGGTTAATAAGCGTTCATTTAATTCTACCATATTAATACTATTTGCATTTCCTCCACTCATTGGAACCATATAATGTAATTGGAATTGTGCTGTGTTTTCATCATTAACTTGAGTGCTTTCGTATTCTACAAAATGCTGCTCACAGGCTACAATTAAAAAAGTGCAAACCAGAAAGAGTCCTATTTTCGCTAAATATTTCATAATTTTTATATTTCTTAAGTTTAACATATTTTTTTATTCTGGCAATTCTCCCGGGTAAACAAACCATGGTATTGACGTATGATAATTGTCTGCTGTTCCAGAAATTGGTTTCAGTTTTTCTAATGATGGTAAATTCCACATATATTCTGAATTAAAACGCGGTCTTAATCGATAACTCGGAGAACCTTCATTACGTATATTATAAGCTCCTTTTCTTCCTTGCACTTGCGCTGGTGCTAAATACAATCCTTTATATACTTTTGAAGGATCTGAATCTACTTTTTGATCTAAAGAAGCTTGTATGAATCCGTCACCGTTACTAGGAATATCTCCTGTAAAGCTGATATCATAATTGTATTTACGCATATCTACCCACGCTTCTTGCGCTCCCCATGGGTATAGTGCCACCCATTTTTGCATCATAATGTGAGATAAAGTAAAATCTGTTAATCCATCTACATAGGGCCCGTTTATATATTTGGTAGAAAGATCATTAAAAGCACCTGTTGTAATTTTGTCACCACCAGTTGCACTACCTTCTTTACCTGTAGAGATATAGCGTGCTGTTGTTTGCATGTCTGCTCTAATTCCTTCTTTAAATGCATTAAAAGCTTCTGGCTTTTGGTTTAATTTCCAATAAGCTTCTGCTAAGCAGAATTTTATTTCTGCATAGGTTGTTAAAATATAAGGAGCGTCGTCTCTATATATCCAACGCCCTGACCCATCATTTACAGTTCCTGAATACTGAGATGATAGTGTTCTACCATAGTAAGAAGGAGCTTGCCCAATAGAACCTGTAGTTCCTGTAAAAGAGCCCCCATAATATTTATAAGCTTTTATACTATCATTATCATCTAAATCTTCATAAGTTGGGTTGCTTGTGGTTGCCAACTTCACTGCAACTCTAGGGTCAAAATGACCTGATTGGTTTACTAAGGTATCGGTAATAATTTGTTTTGTTGCAAGTTCATATGGATGATATGGATTACTACCTCCAATAATTTTATCACCTGTTGCTTGTTCATACTCAGGAACAGTTCCTGTAAATACTTGTACTGCATATTCATGCTGAAAATACCTGTAATTTAGATTTCGTCTTGCAGTGCCCCAGAAATTGTTATAACTACTGTAAGGTGCAGATTGAGAGCCACCACCAATTTTTACGGTTGCATCATCACTAGGACTTTGAAAAGATTTTTCTGCAGCAGTTATTAATTCTTGTGCATAAGTACTATTAAAATCTGTTTTATTGGTTAAAGAAGCTAGGTTACGAACAATAATAGCGTAGGAAAATTTAATCCACTTCTCTTTATCTCCACCATAAATAAAATCATTATCACTTATTTTATTTCCATAAGATTGATCATCTGCTCGCTCTAGTAACTCAACAGCTTCATAGGCCCATTCGCGCACTTGTGCATATACGTCTTTTTGATAATCATAATCGTGTTGCAGTAAATCTGGTACAAATGCATCTTTCATCGGTACTTCTCCATGAACTTTTGTTAGCAAATCCCAACTAAAAGCTTTCATGGCTAACCCAATTCCGGCTAATGTCCAATCTTCTGCAGCTTTAGATTGATTGATTAAATTTTCTAGATTCTGACCTTGACTCCAATACGTCATTCGCCAAATTTGCCCTCCAGAATCACTTCCTGGGTTGTAGTAATGACTGGCAAAATTAGAGTAGCTACTTGTACCCATCATTTGTGTCATTGGTGCAATGGCACGTAAGTCGTAAAAAATTTCTTGGTATTGTTGAGTGACACCAGCTAAATACAAATATCCATCTACTTTAGCAGGAGCATCTATATTATCATTTACATCGAGGTATTCTTCACAGCTAGTTAAGCTGAAAAATAGTATTAGTAGGTATATAAATTTATTTTTCATGACGTTTTAATTTAAGGTTAAACTTAATCCTATAGAGAAACTACGAGGGTTTGGCATGGAAAACACATCAATACCTTCACCACCTGTTCCACCAGCTGCAGCAGAAACTGTATTTCCAACAGCATCAATACCAGAGTAATTTGTCCATGTAAATAAATCATTTGCTACAAAAAATAAATCCATTTTAGATAAAATTTTTGTTTTTCGAAGTGCTTCTTCTGGCAAGCGGTAAGAAAAACGGAACTCTTGCATTCTTAAATAGTTTACATCTTGTTCTAACCAATCTTCATCTCCTCCACTAAAAATAGTAGATCCATAGGTTCTATAATCCACAGAAATTGTGTTTTGGGTTGGGTTTGCACTGTTCTCATTACCATCTTTAAGAACACCATTAAAAATTTGAGGTTGTCTTTCACGCAAAGCAACCGACTCCCAACTTGTTCCTCGTTGCATCATATATCGTTTTGTGCCATTTACAACTGTGGCACCTAAACGTCCCGCAAATAAACTTGATACTCTAAAGTCTCTATATTTCAAACTTGTCATTACTCCGAAACGTAATTTTGGTTCTCTGTCTCCAATAATAGACCATTGACTAGCCGTTAGTGGTAATCCGGTAGTTGGTGAAATTAAGATATCTCCATTATCATTGCGGTCATAAGCTCTTCCAGTTAGTGTGGTAATTGGTTCACCTCTCATAATACCGTTTCTTATATTTCCTGAGTTCCAGGTATTTGGATTGTAGTATTCTGTTACATTTTCAGGAAGATAAACAACTTCTGAAGTCCCTTTAGAACCATTTACTCCAACATTCCAAGTAAAATCATCTGTCTTTATCACATCAACATCAATATTTGCTTCCCATCCTTTTGTTTTAAAGGTACCAACATTCATGGTGTTTAATACAAAACCTGTAGCATAACTTAATCGGAAACCTTGTACGATTTGATCTGAATTTTCTGTTTCAAAATAGGTGAAACTTGCTTTAACTCTGTTCTTAAACAATCTTAAATCTATACCTGCCTCATGTGCTGTCGTAATTTCTGGTTTAAGATTAGGGTTTGGTCCTGTAAAGCCATATTTAAAACCGCCACCTGTTAGGTTGGTGTTTTGCAATTCAGGATCAATTTGCAAAGGTCTTGCATCTTTACCAACTTGCGCCCAAGAACCACGTAGTTTCAAGTAATTGATTGGTTTTATATTTTTCATAAAATCGAAATCAGAAACAATTAGAGCACCTTCAAGAGCAGGATAGAAATAGCTGTTGTTATTTACAGGTAATGTAGACGACCAATCATTTCTAGCTCTTAAAGTTATAAAAGCAATATTGTCATATCCGAATTCAAACGAACCAGAAATTCCTTGTACTCTTCGTTTTGTATTTCTTTGTCTAGCAGTTTGTGTTAATGGATCTGTATTGTTGATCGATTGAAAATTAGGCTCAATAAATTTACCACCGTAACTTGCAGCTCTTGTAACTCCGTTTTCTAATTGATGGTATCCTAACTGACCAGAAAATGAAAATTTCTCATCAAAAAAATTATTGGTGTATCCTGTAAGAATATTAATAGTTGGATCAGAAAAATTTGACTGTACAAGATTATACTGACCTTCACCAGCATTTCTATTGGCATAATAAGGATGGTTAGAGGTTACAAAAGTTTGCATACCAACATCCCAACCAACTTGCGCTCTTATAAACGTGTTTTTAGAAGGGGTAATATTAAGAGCGATGTTACTGATGAATCGATCTGATTCATCATAATATTTATTTTTATTCATTCCGAAAAGAGGGTTCAGTAAATCTTCATCAAGATAATACTCTGGTTTTCTCATATGACTGCCATCTTCAGCAAGATAATTGCTCATATCGTCTACCATTGGCCACAACATAGCACGGTATAATGGACCCGCTGTACCTTTTCGAACCTTAGTGTTTGTGGTACTTGTATATTGTAGCGCTCCTTCAAACGTTAGCCAATCTGTAACATTAGCCCTACCAGACAAACTTAAATTTGTTCTACTATAATCTGTAGTTTTTAAAACACCTGTTTCATTTAATTGAGAAAAACTAGCACGGATAGTCGCTTCTTCAGACCCACCTTCAATAGAAACATTGTATCGTTCTTGAAAACCTGTTTGAAGAACTGCATCAATATTATCATAGGTTTTAGTTCCTTCAGGATACTGTCCTCCAAATTTACTTGTAAAATAGTAGTTTGTTGTTCCATAGGCTCCATTGGCATATTTATCTTGCATTTCTGGATAGCCGTAAGCTTTGCTAAATTTGATGTAGTTGCTAAACTTCACTTTGCCTTTTCCTGCAGTACCTTTTTTAGTAGTGATAATAATTGCACCATTTGAGGCATCTGAACCGTACAAAGCAGCGGCGCCAGCACCTTTTAAGACTGTTATAGACTCAATATCTTCAGGATTAAAATCATTACCTCTTGAAGAAAAATCCATATCACGAACAGAAAAACCACCTCCAGCCATACCACTAGGATCAAATGTAGAGTTATTCATAGGAATACCATCTACCACATAAAGTGGCTGATTATTACCAGATATAGAGGTAATATTTCGTAAAATTACAGTGTTAGATGCTCCGGGGCTTCCACTAGTAGATCCTATATTAAGACCAGCTACACGCCCTGCAAGTGCAGAAATAAAGTTTTCTCTCCCTGAATCTTCAATTGTTTTACCATCAATTTTCTGCACCGAAGAACCGATACTTCTTTGAACACGTTTTAAACCAAATTCAGCAGTAATTACAATTTCATCTAAAGCTGTTTCACTTTCAGTTAAGGTGACATTTATTTTTACTTTATCAGCAATTATTTCTCGGCTTTTATATCCCATAAAGGAGAAAATTAATTTTTTTCCTTTTTCAATGGTTAGGTTATAATTTCCTTTAAAATCTGTAAATGTACCTTTTTCGGTACCTTTTACTTGAACAGCCACTCCTGGTAAACCATTATCTAGTTCATCTGTAACATTACCGCTCACAGTTATATTCTGTGAAAATAATACCGAAAACGAAGTTGTAAAAAAAACCAGCAGTGTGAGTTGAATGTTTTTTGTCATGACTTTTTTTTATTTGTGATTGTAAACTTAATAAAAAAAATACAATATTTATGCATACAATGTTACTTTTATGCATTTTTTATGCGTTTTTATTTTGTTTTAATGTGGTTTTTATGCAGTATTTTGCATTTTTTACCTTTAGAAATGGAGTGCTGCTAATTTTATACATTACATTATTTATGAAAGTATGTAAGGCATTAAAAGAAAAAGATAATTTGATACATAACAAAAAGCATAAAAGAAAGACGACTCTTTTATCAGAATTTATATTTGTTTCTAAATTTAAATACAAAAGTGAAATTATTATAAGAGCCCTATAAATGTTGTTTTAGAGAAACTTATAGGTAGTCTTAAGGTTTAGCTACTTATTGTCTCATAACTTTTTAAAAATATAGATTTAGTGGAAGTATGGTGATTTGAGTTTATGATACAGATTAAAGGATGCGTTGAACAGGTGATTAAAGTTTTATTTCTTTCTTTAAAAAAAAATAAAACTAAAAAAAGAACATTCAGACATGCTTATTTATGCGATATACAATTGTTAAATTTTATAACTTGTTATTGTCTATAAAATAGAATCATAGGAAGGAATGAAGCTATTCGGTCTTTATTGTAAGATCATTTAATTCTCAGATCTACAAAAGAAGCTTTTTATTGTTTTAAATAGTAATTTTTATGATGCTATTCCGTTATAAAGTATATTTGTAAAACGAAACTAAATTAGTTAATGACAAAGTTATTTTTTATTTCTATTTTATTTTTTTCGATCTCCTTAAATGCTCAGGTTGGGGGAGAAAGAATCTATCAGTTTTTAAATATTTCTACATCTGCAAGACAAATAGCACTGGGTGGAGAGGTATTGACGTTGATAGATGATATTAATCAACCGATATGGAATCCTTCTACTATAAACAGTGCTTTAGACAGGAGGTTATCTGTGAATTATGCTAGTTATTTAGCAGGAATAAACGTTGGTTCTATTTCTTATGCTAGAGAGATTTCAAGGAGATTTGGTACTGTTCATGCAAGTATAAAATACTTAGATTATGGTGCTATTATAGGAGCAGACGAAGAAGGAAATGAAACTGGTAATTTTAAGGCGAGTGATATTGCTGTTTCTGTTGGTTATGCCTATAATTTTCCAAATACTAATTTTTATTTTGGAGCAAACTTAAAGTTAATTACGTCTAATATTAGTAATTTTTCTTCTACAGGAATTGCAATAGATATAGCTTTGTTATACCAAAGTCCGTTTAAACCTTTTTCTTTTACACTTGTGGCAAGGAATATTGGAACTCAAATTTCAACCTACAATGGTACTACTGAAAAACTACCTTTGCAGGTAGCTTTAGGAGGTTCTTTTCAATTAGAACATGTTCCTTTAAAATGGTACGGAACTTTAGATAATTTGCAACAGTGGGATATTTCAGCAGTCAATCCTTCAGATCAAACAACAGATTTAGAAGGAAATGTATCGCAAGAAGGTGTTGGGTTTATTGGAAATACTTTTAGGCATTTTGTTATCGGAGCAGAATTGTTTCCAGAAAGTTTGATAAATGTACGACTGGGATATAACTTTAGAAGAGCTGCCGAATTAAAATTGCAAAATGCGAGAACTTTTAGTGGAATTTCCTTTGGTTTTGGAATAAAAATGAATAGATTTAAATTTAATTATGCACATTCTAAATTTCACTCTGCTTCTAATGTTAGCACATTTAGTTTAGAGATAGATTTAGATAATAGAAGGTATTAAATGAATAAAAAAATTACGATTGCTATAGATGGATTCTCATCGACAGGGAAAAGTACCATTGCTAAATTATTAGCAAAAAAGTACAATTATATATATGTAGATACGGGGGCGATGTACAGAGCTGTTACGTTATATGCAAAACAAAATAATTTTGTTGGCAAAGACTTTTTAGATAAAGAACAACTTATTTCTAGTCTAAAAAATGTTTCTCTTTCTTTTTGTTTTAATGCAGATTTAGGTTTTGCTGAAATGTTTTTAAACGGAATAAATGTTGAAAAGGAAATTAGAACATTAGAAATCTCTCAATTAGTAAGTAAAGTGTCTACTATTTCTGCTGTGAGAAAAAAGTTAGTTGCAGAACAGCAAATAATGGGAGAAAATAGTGGTGTTGTTATGGATGGTAGAGATATTGGAACAGTCGTTTTTCCAAATGCTGATGTAAAGTTATACATGACTGCTTCTGCAGACAAAAGAGCAACTAGACGGTACAAAGAGTTAATAGATAGAGGAGACAAAGTAGATTTTAAAGACATTCTTTTTAATGTAGAAGAAAGAGATAGAATAGATTCTACAAGAGAAGATTCTCCTTTAATGAAAGCAGCCGATGCTATTGGTTTTGATAATTCGGACATGGGAATTAACGAACAGTTTGAACGTATTTGCGCTTTAGTAGATAGAAAACTTTAAGAAATTCTAATACATAGCAAGTAGGTTTAGCCCTGATTGAAACGGCATCCTTTTTATAGCTATTAAAAAAAGAGTAACTCTTTTAATTATGAGATTGCTATGGTTTACAAAAGGTAAACTTGGCTATAACAGCTATAAAAAGATATAGTGGAAAGCAGGAAATAGCTTCTAAAAAACAGAGAATATCTGAATATTAAGGAATATTCAGATATTTATGCGTTTGTAAAGAAATTTTCCATTTCGGATTTTTCATAACATACTCTACAATAAGTGGCGTCATTTTTTCTTTTTTACTCCATTCTGGTTGTAAATAAAGTTCACATTCAGCACCCACTTTAGCAGCCTCTTGTTCTGCGAAATCAAAGTCAGAATTATTGTGAATAATCATTTTTAGCTCATTCGCTTCCGGATAACATTCATCTAAAGGAAGTTTATTTTTCTTTGGTGAAAGGCAAAACCAGTTCCATTTTCCAGAAAAAGAATACGCACCAGAAGTTTCTATATGCGTTCTAATATTATTTTTTTGGAGTAGATCTGTAATATAATCCATAGACCACATTAAAGGTTCACCACCAGTTATAACAACGGTTTTAGCATATTTTTTTACATTCTCTACAATGGTATCTGCTAACGTTGGTGGGTGCAATTCTGCGTTCCAGCTTTCTTTAACATCACACCAATGGCAACCAACATCGCAACCACCAACTCTAATAAAGTAAGCGGCAGTTCCTGTGTGAGCACCTTCACCTTGTATTGTATAAAATTCTTCCATTAACGGAAGCATAATTCCTTTATCTACTAAATCTTTTGTATTTTTATCCATCTTCATTAAAATCTACCCAAAACGGTTTTAAGGGTGCAAAGGTAGTTTTTGTATATCAAGAATAAAAGGAATAATAAATTAATTCTAAATGCTTAATAATCAAAACAATTTCGTAAATTTGCACTCCTTTTTACGAGAACAGATTTATAAAAGGAAAAGTATAAAACAATTTATAAAAACAACTCTTTGCGTTTTTATCGTTAAAAATCTGGAGAACAATAAGATACAAAAATTATTTCTCGGAAATGTCTGAAGAAACAAAAAACACTGAAGAGCAGGTAGCTGCTACTGAAGTACAAGAAACAGCGACTCCAGCTGTAGATCCAAAACAATTTTTAGCTGATTTTAACTGGCACAAATACGAACAAGGTATTGAAGCTGTTGATGAAGAAAAACTACAAGCTTTTGAAAAAGCGTTAGAAGGAACTGTTGGTTTTGTAAACGAACGTGACGTAATTGAAGGAACTGTAATTAGAATTACTGATAGAGATGCAATCATCGATATCAATTCTAAGTCTGAAGGAGTTATTTCTTTAAACGAATTTCGTTACAACCAAGGCTTAAAAGAAGGAGATACTGTAGAAGTATTAGTTGACAAAAGAGAAGATTCTTCTGGTCAATTAGTATTATCTCACAAAAAAGCAAGAGTAATTAAAGCATGGGAACGTGTTAACAATGCTCATGAAACTGGTGAAGTAGTTAACGGTTTCGTTAAATGTAGAACTAGAGGTGGTATGATTGTAGATGTTTTCGGAATCGAAGCATTCTTACCAGGATCTCAAATTGACGTGAAGCCAATTAGAGATTACGATCAATATGTAGAGAAAACAATGGAATTCAAAGTTGTGAAAATCAACCACGAATTTAAAAACGTTGTTGTATCTCATAAAGCTCTTATTGAAGCGGATATTGAATTACAGAAAAAAGAAATCATTGGTCAACTAGAAAAAGGACAAGTATTAGAAGGTGTTGTTAAAAACATTACTTCTTATGGTGTGTTTGTAGATTTAGGTGGTGTAGATGGTTTGGTTCATATTACAGATTTATCTTGGTCTAGAATCAATCACCCGAACGAGGTTGTTGAATTAGATCAAAAATTAAACGTTGTAATTTTAGATTTTGATGATAACAAATCTAGAATCCAATTAGGTTTAAAACAATTGTCTGCGCATCCTTGGGAAGCTTTAAACGATACTTTAAAAGTTGGTGATAAAGTAACTGGAGAAGTTGTAGTAATTGCAGATTATGGCGCATTTGTAGAAGTTGAACAAGGAGTAGAAGGGTTAATTCACGTTTCTGAAATGTCTTGGTCAACACATTTACGTTCTGCACAAGATTTCGTAAAAGTTGGTGATAAAGTAGAAGCGCAAGTTTTAACTTTAGATAGAGAAGACCGTAAAATGTCTTTAGGTATCAAACAATTACACCCAGATCCTTGGACAGATATTACAACTAAATTTCCAGTAGGTTCTACGCACACAGGTACTGTAAGAAATTACACAAACTTTGGTGTTTTTGTAGAATTAGAAGAAGGAATTGACGGTTTGGTATATATTTCTGATTTATCTTGGACTAAGAAAATTAAGCACCCATCAGACTTTGTAACTGTAGGTGACAAATTAGAGGTTCAAGTATTAGAATTAGATGTAGAGAACAGAAAGTTAAACTTAGGTCATAAGCAAACACAAGATAACCCTTGGGACGCTCATGAGGCTACATACGCAATCGGTTCTACACATGAAGGTGCTGTAAAAGAAAAGAATGATAAAGGAGCAGTTGTAACTTTTTCTGATGGAGTTGAAGGTTTTGCACCAACAAGATTCTTAGAAAAAGAAGACGGTTCTAAATTAGAAAAAGGAGATACAATTAAATTTATTGTATTAGAATTTTCTAAAGAATACAGAAGAGTTGTTGTTTCTCATACTTCATTATTTAGAGAAGAAGAAAAGAGAAATATTAAAACAGCAGCTAAGAAAACTGCAGATGCAGAAAAAACTACACTTGGAGACATCGGTGGTTTAGCAGCATTAAAAGAGAAAATGGAAGCTGGTAGCAAAAAGAAGTAATTCTTTTATAACAAGTCGATATTTATAATATCTAAAAGCCGATGCAATTTGCATCGGCTTTTTTTTTGTTTAAAACTCTACCTATTAATCTATTTTAGAAGCTACTGTTCTGTAGAATTTAATATTAAGTTGGGCGTTCCCTAAAGGTCGGGCTTTACGCACTCGCTTTTTTTAAGAAAAATAAAAAAGAGCTCAAACAAATGCTTCAATCCCTAACGCAAACATTTTTGCTAATTTATTTAATTAGCTATAATTTCTCTAAGTTTTAAAAGGGAATCAGATTGCTTTTTTTAGCCTTTATACAAAGAAGTAAATCAGAATAATTTATCTTTGTACTGCTAATTAAAAAAGACATTCAAAGAATGACATTAATAAAATCAATATCCGGAATTAGAGGAACCATTGGAGGTAAAACGGGCGACAATTTAACACCCATAGACGCTGTGAAATTTGCAGCTGCTTACGGTGCATTTATACAAGCAAGAAATGCTGATAAGAAAAAGATAAAAGTTGTAATTGGCAGAGACGCTCGTATTTCTGGAAAAATGATTTCTAGTTTGGTCGCAAATACTTTAGTTGGTTTAGGTATTG
>NZ_VORS01000049.1 GCF_007997075.1 Polaribacter sp. IC073 | reverse complement strand
TTTTGTCTTAATGCCCGAATTTAACAGTTCTACAATCATAACTTTAAATTCATTGTCATACTTTTTTACCATAAGTCAAATATAAAATTTATAACCTCGTAAAAATCGTCACATCAAATGTAGACACCTTGGATTCAATGTTCTAACGCAACAAAGCGTTTTTATTTTTTGATGATACTAAGCTACAAATTTAAGTTCATTATCCATCATTTCTTTTGGTGTTTTATAACCTATTACTTTTCGAGGTCTATTGT
>NZ_VORS01000048.1 GCF_007997075.1 Polaribacter sp. IC073 | reverse complement strand
ATTCCTCTTCCTGCGTCATTCGGAATGACAATCATACTTCTATTTTTAAGCCCAATTGTCATTTCGAAATGAACCTTTTTAGGCGATTGAGAAATCTCACATTTTAATAACGATTTAAATTCCTCTTTCTGCGTCATTCGGAATGACAATCACACTTCTATTTTCAATTCCAATTGTCATTTCGAAATGAGCCTTTTTAGGCGATTGAGAAACCTCATATTTTAATAACGATTTAAATTCCTCTTCCTACGTCAT
>NZ_VORS01000047.1 GCF_007997075.1 Polaribacter sp. IC073 | reverse complement strand
GTTGACGAGATCTATAGTCTCTGCGTATAAAATAACCTTAATCCCCTCTTTTGTGCTTTCTAATTTATATTGTTTAAGTTAACATATTTATTATAATGCTAAGTTAAGCCGTATATAATTTATTGCTAGCTTCTCGCTTACTTACGAAAGTCCTTGCGGACTTTCTTGGTCGGTAATTATTTACTAAATTAGGTGCTTGAAACACGCAACAAACCATATACAACAACGTTGGCATTCATTTAAATCAGAACCTTGAACGAACTTCATCAAATAGAACCAAAA
>NZ_VORS01000046.1 GCF_007997075.1 Polaribacter sp. IC073 | reverse complement strand
AGAAGGAGGAGGAATCTTGTTTTCTTTTACACCAATTAATGGAGACACAGGAATGAGCGCTACCAATTTGGCAGCTTTTAACGATGGTACTGCTTTTATGTACGCTGATATTAATGGGATTGATGGTTATGTAAATGTGCATTTAAGTTCAGATGATTTAGGAACGATTGTAGCGCAAGGAGATATCGGTCAGAATGATTTAACAGGAACTACAAAAACCTATGATTTAGGAGAAAAAGCAGTTGCTGGAATTTCAGGAAACGTTACTTTTTCTGAAAGAATAAATGGAGAAGCTTTGGCAGAAATAATGTTAAGCGGAACACCATCGGGAGGAGAACA
>NZ_VORS01000018.1 GCF_007997075.1 Polaribacter sp. IC073 | reverse complement strand
GTGGCTATATAGATTTATAGAGGTCAGTAGTTAGTTACATATAATTTGTTTGTGACTAACTTTTTCTTTTTCGACCATTTTAGTTATTAGATTATTAAATATTGTTGCTTTGCTTTGTGAACGGTTAATTCTAAAACAAAACTCATTAAAATATCTGTTTATATTGAAATCACTTACCCAAGAATACGTTGTTCTTATCCACGATTTTACTTGATGAATCATAGTGTGAAGTGCTTTAAAATTCATACCACCATTACTTTCAATCTGTGTAATATTATAAACTTTTGCAATTGGTCTGTAGCCTCTCCATTTATCGGTTATTACTTTAGCTTCTCTGCTAATATGATTCACAAAAATATATTGAAGCGAACTTGCTGAAAAATCTTCGATTCTCATAGCATACATTCTTTTTACTTTTCCATCATCAGTTAACTCAACAGCAGTAATGGCTTTCTTTTTCTTTGCGTTATAACTTCTGCCAACTTTATCTTTTTCGCGTCCACCAAGTACAAATTCATCAACGTGAACAATACCTGTCATGGGATTATTCCTACTACTTTCCATAGCTTCTCTAATTTTAAGCATAAATAAACGAGCTGTCTTTTCAGTAACACTAAAGCGAACTGAAACGTAGCTTGCCGAAAGACTTTTGGTACTTGTACTCATTTCAAAAACAATAAAAAATGCCTTTCTAACTCCAAATTTCACTTTGTGAAAAAGTGTGTTTGATGTTGCTGATTCTTGATGAGAACAAATATTGCAGGTGCGTGAGAAGTCTTTCCTTATCTGAGCTTTATTGTGGCTACATTTTACACATTGAAAACCATCTTTCCATTTAATATCAGCTAGATATTTCTTGCAATCTAGGTCTGTTTTAAACCGGTCAGCAAACTATAGGAGGTTTTGTCCTTTAAAAATATTCATTTTATAACTATGTTTAATGACTTCTAAGATATGAATTTAAATACTGACCTCTATAGATTTAAATTTACATCGTATAATTTACTATACAACGCTATTGAAGACTAGATTCTTTGGTATAATAACGAAAGACTACATTCTAGTTTAGGATCTCTCTCTCCTCTAGAAATGGAAATAAAATTGAGAGGATTTATTAAAAAAGTAGCTTAATAAAATAGTCACAAATTTACTAGGTAGTCCAGCTTTCCTTGCGCTAATTTTTTGTGAAGCGCTAACCTGCAATCAAATCTTGATAATCTGCTTCAAAATCAGAATGGAGATACTCTCTTGTTCCGTAGCTTGCTGTCGTTGGCTCTCAGCATTATGAAAACGATGTGAGGTACAAACCGCAATGCTTTTTGGTAGTTATCCGACTTCCAATTGAGGGACCAAATACCTTGATGTTTTGTTACTGCTACTTTATTGTTATTCCTAGAGCCAATTATCTCTATAGTTTCACACATTTCAGTTGACCAACCCCAAATAGTAGCACTTGATTCTTATTGCAATACCATATTATCCGATAGAGTAGAAGGCAACCTAATTTTTGCAAAACTGCTATTTAAACTTAAAAGCAACAGTAATAAAATACAAATACGCTTTATTTTATAAATTTTAAATATTCTCATTTTTTATTCAAAAAAGTCTAATTCAGCAATGGCTGCTCGCTTTTCACCACCAGCAATGGTTTTAGATTCTATGCGTATAAAGCGTGCACTTAGAACTTCTTTAAAATAGTGTGTTCTTGGTGTTGGATCGTTTATGAGGTTTCCAAACTCAAAAATCTCAAAAACCTCCCAAGCTTCCCCGTCATTACTAACTTTAATGAATCCTTGTTCTATCATTCCTTTTGAAGTTACTACTGGAGGTGTATAGGTAAAAGCTTTAAGCGCTCGAACAGCTCCTAAGTCTATTTCTACGTAATGGGGACCGTTTTTTTCTTTAGATATCCAAAAAGTACTTGGATCTTCATCTATTGCCAAGTTAGTTTCATGGTTTGAAGCCCAGCTATCTTCTTTTATCACTTTCCAATACTGTTTAAGAATTCCTAAATTTCTGGATACAATACTTCCTTTTTGGTCCTTTAAAAAAGCAACTGATTTAATTTCACCAGACGCTTTAGTAAAAGGGGTTATAAATAGAGGTGAGTTTTTTGTAGGTTCACTACCGTCTGTAGTGTAATGAATTTCTATTTCTGAAGTGATTTTTTTTGAACTGTTTTCACTATCTAGTTTCCACCCAAACTCGTGTTTTTTAGGCTTAATAGATATTTGCCCTTCCAAAGTTCTTGTTATACTTAATTCTGGTGGATGTATTTTATAATAATGGGCCGAAATAATAGAAATAGCCGGATTTAAACGTGACTCTAAAAAACGAATTCTAAATTTATTTGAGGTCGTTTCTGGAAAACGTAAAATACGCTTATAACCAATATTAGTTGCAACAACTATTTCTTTCCATTCATTATTCAACCATGCATCTACAGCATGTTTCTCTACGCGTTCTCCGTAAACAGAAACAGCTTCTTGAATAACTAATCTATTAATGGTTACAGGTTTTTTAGTAGTAATGCTGATTTGCTTTTTCTCATCATACAATACCTCAAAAGTAGCAGTATTTGCATCTAATATGTATTTCGGACCTGTTGCCCTAGCAAATAAATTTGTTCCGTAGGTTTCCTTAATACGCAGACCAACTTCTTTTAAAATATTTACATCTACAGATGAAAATTCACCTTCTCTATTTGGAGGAATATTTAATAAAAAGGTCGAATTGCCACCAACCGAGCGCTCATATATATCAAAAACATCATCTATGCTTCGTGATTTTTGAGAAGTATCATCTCTATAAAACCAGCCTTCTCTAATAGACGTATTGGTTTCCGCTTGCTGATAATGTAAATAACTAGCTTCATATAGTTTCTCTCTACTTCCTATATTTTCTCCTGTCATGTCTGGAAAACTGGTCATTTCTTCAGGATTTCCAACATAAGGCACAACATTACTTTCTGTAGATCTAGTAGCGCCAGATTCATTACCACACCATCGAATATCCTGCTTTCCAAAAACGACTGCTTCTGGAGCCAGAGTTGAAATTAATTCTTTCCAAGCTTTATAATTATAAGTTTGACCGCCTTTTCTTTTCGGATGCGCTCCATCAAACCAAACTTCATGAATTGGACCATATTCTGTTAACAATTCAAATAATTGGTTTAAAAAATATTCGTTATAATCATCAACATTAAAGCTGAATTTTGTTTTATTTTTAAATGGGCGCCCAACAACAGGTCTGGGAATTACACGATCTGAGTATTCACTTAAATTGCCATAAATTCCATCTTTATTTTCAATTTGATACAAATCTGCAGGCGATAAGTAAATGCCCAATTTCAATCCATACTTTTTACAAGATGCCGAAAGCTCTTTCAATACATCTCCATTGCCATTTTGAAAATCGGTAGACATAATACCATGTTTAGTATAACGACTTTGCCAAAGCACAAACCCATCATGGTGTTTGGCCGTAATAATAACCATTTTCATTTGAGCCTCTTTCATTGCTTTACACCATTGATCCGTGTCTAAATTTTTAAGATTAAACACTTTCGGATCTTCCATACCATTGCCCCATTCCATGCGAGTAAATGTATTTGGACCAAAGTGGACAAATGCTATAAACTCATTTTTTAAAGCCATATATTGATTTGTCGTTGGAACAATATGAGCGGCTTTATTAATAATTGACACTTTTGCATCGCTATCTAATATTTCGTATGAGTTTTTAAATTCCAAAACTGTTCCATCACCTTCTTGTGACCAAGAATTAAATGTTATAAAAAATAAGATCAAACAAGTTGAATGTAATTTTAGCATAGTATTCCTTTTTTTAATGTTTATTAAAATATAATACAGTAAATGATCCTTTTAACCAAATAAATTAAAAAGCCAAGCTTTGACATCTACAAAACCTTTCGATACTTTTCGATAAGCATATCAAAAGGGCATTAAGCTGCGTTCAAATCTTTTATTCCTGGGCAGCTAGAAGTTTGCTTATGATCTTCTTTTTATGACGTTTGAGATGAGTTCAATTAAAAATATATATATAAAAACAAGTTATAATCAATTTTTATAATACCCCAGCTACTAATCAGTCCCGTTAAGGACTCTTTTGAATGTTTTAGAATTTTTCTTTGAAATGTCAGTCTATCTAACTTCTGCATAAGCTGCAATTCTTTGGAAGTGGATATGCAAACCAAAAGGACAGTATTAGTTAAGCAGCATTTTTATAATTAATTTTCAAGTTATGAAATTCTTTAATTGTCATGTAATTGAGCGTTGAGCGCCTCCTTTTTTTATTGTACCAAAGTTCAATATATTCAAACACCTCCCTTTCCATTTCCTTTCTGACTATCAGGGTGTTTCCATATATATAAGTTCAGATTTCAAGGATTTAAAGAAGCTTTCAACTACTGCATTATCCCAACAATTACCTTTTCTACTCATACTTCGTGTAACGTTGCAAGAAGCAAGAGTGTTAGAGAATTTGTTATTAGCGCACTATACGCCACGAGCGGAACTAGTTCGTTGGTTCTTTTACGATTTTTAAGTGCATACGTCATACAAGCAAAGTTGTATCATCAATAGTCATACTTGTGCTTAAACTCCAACCCATTATTTTTCTATCATATAAATCCATTATGGTTGTTAGGTATAGAAACCCTTCTTTTATAGCAATATAAGTTATACCTGAAACCCAAACTTTAGATGGTTCAATCTGTTTAAACTGCCAATTTAACACGTTGTCTATAAGGAGGTAATTATGTCTAGAGTCTGTAGTGACTCTAAATTTCTTACTCGACCTACTGCGTGACCCCATTTTTTTCATGTATTTAGCCACGGTAATCTGCGATATTTTATAACCTCTTTTTTGTAGTTCCATCGCAATCCTGAGACTACCATAACGCTGCTTAAACTTCAGTTATTAGCATTTTAATCTGTTTTTTCCATAAAAACTTACTATTAGCAGAAGACCGTTTCCTCTTATCATAATTCTTTCATTTTTAGTTACTCATCAACTTTTTGTGTTGACCCTTATTAGGGTTTAATTCCTACTGCTGTTAACTCCGCTAAGGTAAGATTCTGGTTACCAGTATTCTGAAGCCTTATGTAACGACCTGCTACATTAGAATCTATTTGTGTAGGCCTCCCTGCTTTCCCATCTGTATAAAAAGCTTTAACACCAGGCTGTGCTAATGATTCTGCTACACTAGTTCCTGTGAAAGGCACTTCGGAAATAAACACATAAAAATTTATTGTACGATCATCACAACAATCGGTTCTATTCCATATTTTTACATCATTAATTCTTGGGGAAATAGCTCCCAAATCTACCTGCCAATATTGTTCAGCTCCTCCACCAGATTCACATACAGACCCATCACCCCACTCACCACTAGTATTGCCATCATTTCCTCTTTGAGGACTCCTCCAATCTTCTTGAGATTTGAAATATGACTTCTTGCCAGTAGACAAATCACCTATGTTTGGTGTTGGCGCCCTAAAAATATAATACTTAGTAGCCATGACAGGATTTAGAATAATATCACTTACTGAAATTGATTCTACTTTTATTGGTAATAAATAATCTGTATCCAGCCCAAGCATACCGGCTTTAATTACCAGATCTGATTGTTGAGAAGCCACGCTGTCCTTAGGTATAGTTAAGCTAGTTGCTTCCAATAAATAGCTACCCTCGGGCATTATTGAAAAGTTAGTGTTATGTGCGATGTTGTACGCCGTAACCAGACTATTATCTAAGGCAATTGTTACATCCACATTTTTAATAACAGGCGTCGTGACAGCTACTGCCACAGGAAATTTATAGGCCTCGGAAGCAAACGACAGTAAGACTTTACTTTCTGTAACTTCCTTACCCGATGGGACTATAAAAATACCGCTATTACTCTCGTTATTTATATCGTCATTTTCATTGCACCCCATCAATAGGCCGATCATAGCAACGGTACAAAGGAGATATTTAAGGTAAATTATGTTTTTCATGTTTTTCATTGTTTTATTAATAAATTCATAGTACGTGCCTTTTCCAAGCTTACCACAATGGATTTTGAATTAATTTAGTACTCTTTTGTATCTCTACTAATGGAATTGGATATAAATACATTCTTTTGTCCCAAACTCTATTCTCATAAGTAGTGCGTTCGAAAAATTCTGATTCAGGCAAACCATTCATGTTCATTCCATAAAAAGGACCTCCTTGATTTCCTTCTGGTTGATCAGCAATCATCCATCTTCTAACATCAAAATAGCGTTGGCCTTCTGTAGCCAATTCAACTCGCATTTCTTTTCTTATTGCTAATCGTTGCGCTTGCTGATTCCCTTGTATTTCTGACTTAATAACAGAAAGCTTTGGTATTCCTGCACGCTCTCTTACTTTGTCTACGTATTCCAATATTTTAGAGTCGCTTGGATTAACCTCATTTAAAGCTTCAGCATATAATAAGTAAAACTCGGCAAGTCTAAATACTATAGAAGGCCTGTACTTGCTTCTTGGGAAACTACCTTCATTTCGAATTGTTTTATCTAATCGTTTGTATAATAGATAACCAGACCAAGGATAATTTTCAGATGAATTGTCATTTCCGCTTCCTTTATTAAATTTAATTAAATTGTTACCATAATGCCATTTACGTCCATGGAACATTACTGTTTGATAAAATCGAGGTTCTCTATTGATCCACATTTTATAAGTTCCTACACTTGTTTGTCCACTTTGATCATCTCCATCTACAGAGAATCCATTTTCGGTATAGGTTGGTGATTCGTTGATTGGCAAGCCATCTAACATGAAAAAGTCATCCACCAACTCCTGAGTCACTGCAATAGAAGCAAATCCTGATCGTTCCGATCTTGGCGTTAATCTTCTATCCGTACCGTCATAGCTTAAAGATCCCCAATCACTATTTGGGTTAGCCCAAATAATCTCGTCATTATACTGGTTAAATAATTCGTATAAAGATGCATGTGGATCGAAAACTCCTGAATTTCTATAAAGTTCATAATTTCCATTTTCTGCAAAGTCTATCAGTTCTTTTGTTGCATTTAAGGCTTTTTGCCATTTCGTATTGTCAAATGCAGGAAAAATCTTTTTACCATCTTCAGGATTCTCTATAGCTAAAGCTTCAACATATCCTCCATTGAGAAGTGGACTAGCTGCATACATCCACAATTTGGCTTTTACTGCTAGTGCAACCCCTTTTGTTGGAAGAGCCAAAAATGCATCGCTTGTTTCTTTATCATTAAGTTCACCGGCAACTTCAATGAGTTCAGCGTCTATAAAACTGATGACCTCATCAACCGAATTTCTAGAAAAATCTAAATCTGCAGAACTTGGATCGACGGCGGTTGCCATTATAGGAATTGGACCATATAATTCGAACAACAAATAATGGTAATAGGCTCTTAAAAATCTGGCTTGTGCTTTCAATTTAGAAAGTTGGTCCTCGTCAATATAATCTGCTGAACCACTTTGCGGGATAACTTTGGCATTTTCTAAAAATAAATTAGCCTGTCTAATTAGTGGATATAAAAGATTCCATCTATGAAAAGGTGCATTCCCCGCATTAAATCCGTTAGATGTAAGGTTTCTTAGGGGACCTTGAGCCATTTTAAGCTCATCGGTTGCTCCTGCCCAAGGATTATCTAAACCATTTATTTGATAATCTGTTCCAAAAATCATATTGGAACTATTGGTGATTCCTGTAAAAATGTTTCGATGAAACTGCCTAACACTTGCAGGGCGACTGAACACCTGTTCCATGGTTACTTCTTCTACCAATTCATCTGAAACATCTAAATAGTCGTTAGTGCAACTTGTAGTTATAGCCACTAACAAGCATAAAACGACTACATGTATTTTATTATATAATTTCATAAGTATAATTTTTAAAGTGTTAGTTCAAGACCTAAAGTTATTGTTCTAGGTATAGGGTAATTCATACCAGCATTTTCGTTTCCTATTTCAGGATCCCACATTTTGATCTTATCCCATACGTGAAGATTGTTTCCCATGATGTATAGTCTTCCTGTAGTTAATCCTAAAATGCTTAATAATTTTTTGTCAAAATTATAACCTATTTCAACATTTTTTAGACGTAAATAACTAGCGTCTCTTAACCACCATGTACTACCAACATTATTATGATAATAAGTTCCAGATCTTTGGCGTGGATACAATACATTTTGAGATGGGTTGGCTACCGTCCATCTATTTAATCCTTCTTTTCTTACAGAGCTTTCTTCTACACCAAAATTAAAAGGAAAGAAGCCTTCTGGATTTGATCCTCCAAGAACAGTAGATACATTACCTGAACCTTGGAAAAAACCATTTAAATAAAAATTCTTGTACTCAACATTAAAACCAAACCCGTAAACTATTTCTGGAATGGTAGGTTTTGCAGCGTTTCTAGTTTGATCAAATTGATCAATTTTGCCATCTCCGTTCAAATCTTTGTATTTAATATCACCTGGCAAATTATTTGCACTTAGTGAAGACGTAGCCAGACCAGCTTTTAAAGTATAAGTTTTTACTCCATTTCCTTCGGATACATCAAAATCGTCTTCAGTATAAAGTCCTTCTGCTACGTATATATTAGGAGTGTTCAAACTGGTTCCTGTAATGTTCATCCACGGATAAGGCTGGTTAACCTCATCGTATTCAATTATTTTGTTTTTAGCATAAGTAAAGGTTCCTCTCATACTTACAGAAAAATCTCCAAATTGTTGATTTGCATTCAAGGTGAGGTCAACCCCTTTATTATTAACTTTTCCAAAGTTTTGCCATGGCGCTTGATTAAAACCTGCGGTTGACGAAACCGTATTTCTTTGTAATAAGATACTATATCTTGAGTTGTCAAAATAGTCTGCTTGCAAGGTCACTTTGTTATTAAAAAGACCCAAATCAATTCCTATGTTTCGTTTGTCTTCAATTTCCCAACTCAAATTAGGAGCTGCAAACCTGCCTTCAACATAACCACCCATACCATTTAAGCTACCACTTCCTCCAATACCGATTGGATACCCTGAAGCGCCAACAAAAGTTCCTCTATATAAGAATCTATCACCTCCAGTATTGTCATTTCCTGTTCTCCCGATAGAAGCTCTGATTTTTAGCTCATTAACGAGGTGTTTTGCGCCGTTAAAGAAGTTCTCATTACTTACAACCCATGCAACGCCCAATGCAGGGAAAAATCCAAAGCGATTGCCTTTAGAGAAAGCTTCACTTCCTGTAATACCAAAATTTGCTTCAATAGAATATCTACGGTCAAACATATAAGTAGCTCTACCTATATAGGCTTGTTTCCTAAAGGCTAGGGCTTCGTAACTATACTGAGTTTCCTTTTGATAGAAAAGCAACATCCCTCCCACATTATGCTTGTTGTTAAATGTTTTTGCATAATTCATAGAAGTTTCGAGATATATTCTTTTGTTCCCGCTATTAGATTCAGAAGGTTCTCCAAAAGATGCCTCATTAATGGTTTGACTATAAATCAAATTTCCATTTACGTCTCTTTGATTTGCAATGAACTGCGGCGGTGTCTTTATTCTTGTAGAAACATATTGTGATTCCGAATCATAACTTACAACCCCTTTTATCATTAATCCGTCAGTAATTTCATCAAGCTGTTGCTCTATAGCAATTTTTGATTGTATGCTGCTTCTCCATTCTTTAGCATATCCCGATTCCATAAGTAAATTATATGGATTGGAACGGTTTCCACTAGGTGTTGGATGAGAAGCAAAAGTTCCATCCGAAAAGATCATTGGATATAAGTTCGGCGGTGCTAAAGTCATATTTCTAAACAGTGCGCTAGTACCAACTCCGGGATAATTCGTTTCTAAATACTGACCGCTTAAGTCGACTCGTAATAAAGTAGTTTTCGTAACATCAAAGTCAACATTTGATCGCAAGTTATACCTTTTTAACCCAATATTAGTTTCATAATTTGCATTAGGATTCGATTTGAAAATACCATTTTCTCCAAAATATGCTCCAGAAATAAAGAAACGGGCTTTTTCTCCTCCTCCTCTAAAATTCAAGGTATGTCTTTGACTATTAGTTGTGTTTTTTAATAAGTCGAGCCATTGTACATCTGGGTATAAATCAGGGTCTATATTTGATTGCGTTCTTGCTATTAATTCTTCAGAAAATTTTGGTTGCTGACCTTCATTACTCAGACCTTCATTATAGAGCTTCATGAAATCAACGGCACCTAAGAACTCTGGTAAACGGGTGGGTTGCAGCGAACTATACTCTGCTCGGTAGCTAATTAGTGTCTTTTGTTCTTTACCTCGTTTAGATGTAATCAATACGACACCATTAGCGCCTTCAGCTCCATATATAGCCGTAGACGCTGCATCTTTTAATATCGAAAAAGTCTCAATTTCATCCGGTTCTATATCGTTCATGCTTCTAGGTATTCCATCAACTAAAACCAATGGTGTTGTCCCTCCTTTAAAGGAACTAATACCTCTAATCCAAAACTCAGAATTATCATATCCAGGTTCACCCGAACGTTGAACCGCAATAATTCCAGATACTCGACCAGCTAAACTATTACTTAAACTCCTGGTCGGCAACTTAATATCGTCTCCTTTTATAGTGCTTATTGCACTCACTACACTTTCCTTCTTTTGCTTTCCGAATCCAACAATAACGATCTCATCCAAAACACCTGCATCTTCGAGCATCGCAATATTAAAAACTTGAGTATCTCCTACAGCAATCTCCTGGGTTATAAATCCCAAATAAGAAATTACCAGAATCGATTGTTTAGACTTTACGTTAATCGAAAAATTTCCATCAAAGTCCGTTTGAGTTCCGTTTTTAGTCCCTTTTTCTAAAATTGATGCACTAGGTAAAAGATTTCCCATTTCATCAGTAACAGTGCCAATAAGTTTTATTTTTTGTTTTTTTAAGTTCTCATTGATGGGTCTTGACTCCCTTTCTTCAATTACAATTGTATTATTTTTAGATAATTTGAACTTCACATTACTTCCAAAAAAACTCTGTTCCAAAAGTTTTGATAACTTAATTATTCCTTTTCTTAATTTTACTTTGGGCGAATCTTCAACTAAATTTTCGGGATATAAAAATCGATAATCAGTTTGGTTCTTAATAATTTTAAAAACTTCATGAATTGAAATTTCTTTATCTCTATCAATCGTAATCTTTTTTTGAGAAAAACTATTTCCTGTAGTAAAGCCAAAAACTGTTGAACATAGTAAAAAGGTGAAAATTCGCATAATTTGGGTTAGAAACCGTTTTCTGATAGGAGAACGGCCATGAATGAATTTAATTTCCATAAATTTGCCTTGTGTTAGTTATATTTAATTAATACTCAATTGAAGGGACGAAGTTTATTGCACCTCGAAATGTTTTACTTCGTTCCCTTTTTATTTTAATGTTATCGTTTTGTTCTTTATTTCATAGCTTTCAATGATTTTAAATTTTTTAATTGTTTTTAGAATTTCTTCTATATCTTGCCCTTTGGCAAGCACACCAAAAAATTTAACGGTTTCTAAAGATGTATCTTCAAAAACTACATCCATGTCATACCACCTAGATAGCACTTTCATGATGTCTTTTAATGGTTTTCTCTCAAAACAGAATACGCCATCTTTCCAGGAAGTTTCATTATAAGCGTCCACATGAGTAATTTTGAAAGCGCTCGTGCTTGGATTAAAACTTGATTGTTGATTGGGAGTTAAATTTTGCTGAGTATTTTCAAATTTAACGGCAACGCTACCCTCCACTAAAGTGGTGTAAATAGCATTTTCATCTCGATACGCTTTTACATTGAATTCAGTACCCAACACTTCTATTTCTTGGGATTTATTAATCACTCTAAATTTAAAACCCTTGTTTTCTGAACTTGGTGTTACATCAAAATAGGCTTCACCATATACTAATTCTACTTCTCTAATTTGCCCTTCTATAAAAGTAACTGGATATTTTAATTGCGACTCTGAATTCAACCATACCTGAGTTCCATCCGAAAGTTTTATAAAAAATTGACCTCCTCTCGGGATTGTTAAATAATTATAAACAAGTTCCTTTGAATTTTGTTTTCCTGCAACATATATAATTTCTTCGCCATTACTATTTGCATTTTGAATTTGTACTTCTTTTCCTTTTTCTAAAGTAACTTGAGAACCGTCCTCTAAAGTTACTATCGCTTTATCTGTGCCTGATGAAATAGTGCTTGTATTTACTATTACTGAGGTGTCAATAATTGACTCTTTAAACACAACATCATTCAAAAAATAAGCTGTAGTTAAAATAATAATAACTGTTGCCGCATACTTATACCAAGATGTATTAAAAAGTCTAAAAACTGGTTTACTTATTTTATTTTGAATATTACCCTCAATTAATTTCCATGCCTTATCTTCATTTATTTTTGAATAGGATTCAATTCTATCAACCAATTCTTCTATCTTAATTTCTTTTGAAATTGGATATTCCTTTTTTAATTTCTTTAACTGTAATTTTTCAGCATCGGTTAAGACTTTTAATTTTTGTTTGATTAATAATTTTGATATATCAGAAATATCTGTCATTCTACTTGATGTATTTATATATAGAACAAGTTAATTTTAATATAGTACTAGTAAAAGTTGCTTTTTTTTAACATATTCATAAATAAATGAATAAAAACTGACGAAAATGTTATTTATTTTAATTGCGAGTGCACTAAAAAAAGTAATTAAGTATACTGATTATCAGGTGTTAAAAAATTAACACTGATATCTCAAGTATTTAAAAAATATTTGACTTGTTTATAATATTTAGGCTAATAAAAAATAAATAATGGCTTCTAATTCTCTTAGTTGGTCTCTTAAAATTCTATATGCTTGGGATTTTAAGGTTTTAACAGTTTGAAGTTTTATATTTAGATCTTCTGCAATCTGACTATTTTTAAGACCTTTAAGACTTAACTTAATTATTTCTTTTTTCCTATTTGGCAGCACTTCAATAGCCTTGTATAATTGACTGACCGTTTCTTCTTCAAGTATTTCTTTTAGAAATAAATTATTATCTTCTAAAGAACGTATTGTGTTTTCTGCATACTTATGTTTTACTTTGTTGTGCTTAAGTACATTATAACACTTATTACGCACCACTTTATACAAATAGATCCTTAAAGAAGTTTCGTCTGGAAATGTATTTTCCTTCTCCCAAAGATGGATAAAAACATCTTGTACCAAATCTTCTGCCTCGCCAATTGTCGTCAAAAAACGATTCGCAAAAGACACGAGTTTTGTGTAATATGTATCAAATATTTTTTTTAAATCTTTTTCAGTGATCAATAGAAACTATTTAATTAGATTATATAATTTACAAATGAAATTATAGGACTTATTTTATTTTTTAAACATCAACATTACGTAAAATAAACTAAACATTGACTTAAAAGTCAAATAACTAATTAGCCGTTATTTAATATTTATTTATGATTTTCTGAATTGAATACTTAATTGCATTTAAAGTTCTGCTCTTTTTAATAAAAATTTATTCCGCAATGTAAATATATAAAGTAGGTTTAGATCACGATTAGTAATGCTTAGAATTTCATCAAAAAAATGACACAAAAATTTAGAAGTTTTAGATGAGATTAAAAAAATATAACACCTGTAAAACAGTAAGTTATGATTTATATACTAATGATTGAAGATATCTATATTGTTAAAACACCAATCAAAATAAACATTTAGGCACAAAGTTTGTTACGAACAATATAAATTAAATAATTATCAAAAAAACAGTCAGCTTATTAGAAGAATTATTCTGAATCATTCTCTTTAATTTATTAAACTCATTCTTTAAAATTATAATATTGGACAACCTAGTAAATTTGTGACTATTTCTTTAAGCTACATTTTTAATAATTCCTCTTAATTTTGTTTCCATTTTTAGCGGTGAGAGATATCCTAAACTAGAATATAATCTAGTCTTCAATAGCGTTGTATAGTAAATTATACGATGTGAATTTAAACTGATATAACCAT
>NZ_VORS01000045.1 GCF_007997075.1 Polaribacter sp. IC073 | reverse complement strand
ACACCATATAATAATTTGAATTATAAATATAAAGAATTTATATGACTTTCAACCGAAATGTTTTGTTAAAAGGAGTGCAAATGTATGAATAAAAAAAATACTACTGCCAACAACGTGTATAATTAATTGCTATTACTAGCATATTTACGAAAATATTTTCACAGCTAAAAGATAGTTTTTATTTATTAACTTTAGTGCTTGAAACACGCAACTAATCATACACAACAACGTTGTATTTAATATCGAGCGACTTTTGGAATTTTCAATACACTTTCTCGAATTTTCAAGCGTTTTTTGTTGAGAAGTTAAACGGTTTTGACTTTGGAATTTTAAGACTCAAACTGAACGATTGAA
>NZ_VORS01000017.1 GCF_007997075.1 Polaribacter sp. IC073 | reverse complement strand
ACGTCTTACTAATTTTCACAGTATATACTCTAAAAAAAAAGAGCTAAACTCTAGGGAAAGTTTGGCTCTCATGCATTGATAATCTAGGGGGAATATTTTCTGTAGAATTTACTTGTTTTAGATTATTTACAAAACCCTTATCAACAAGTGCTTATTGATTGCTACACTACAAATATATTCATTATTGTAAAACTATAAAATAGGTGATTTTCTTAATTTCTACATTTTAATTGAGACGCCACTAATTTCATCAAAATTGTCAAGCTCGATATTTTACAGTTTTAAATCAGAAAAACGTTCAAAACAATAAAATTGCTATGAGAACTAGTATTTATTAACGTGTATCTAGAAAACAAATAAAAGGAAGAGGTATTACTGGTTTTAAATTCTAAAAATGCTTAAAATACGTCTTACTAATTTTCACAGTATATACTCTAAAAAAAAAAGAGCTAAACTCTAGGGAAAGTTTGGCTCTCATGCATTGATAATCTAGGGGGAATATTTTCTGTAGAATTTACTTGTTTTAGATTATTTTACAAAACCCTTATCAACAAGTGCTTATTGATTGCTACACTACAAATATATTCATTATTGTAAAACTATAAAATAGGTGATTTTCTTAATTTCTAATACTAATTAAGTTTTTTATAAGCTATACTTAAAACCAATAAAACCACTAATTATATACTCGTTTTTTGAATTATAAAGAACTTTTAAATCTTTTCGATGAGTTAGTTGTTGCGTACAAATAAGCTTCCATCGGTTGTTTATCTTATAATTTAGTTCTCCGCTAAGACTTATGCTAGAAAAGCCTTCTTTGTCCCTATAGATCTTTCCAAAATCTACATAGGCACCAGCGCCTATTTTTCTATAAATACTTTTAACAACATAACCTGCACCTAGGGCATAACGTTTAAAGTTCTTACCAACTAAATCGGCATACTCGACAGAAATATAGGTTGAAAAATAACTTTTTTTAAGACTGTAAACAGGAACTTCTATCTTAGATAAAAAATTAATCGTTAAAGGATCATTCCCTTTTTGATCTCCAACTAAGAACAGTCTTGCGTCTTGTTGTATAGAAATTTCTACATTGTTTTGTCCGAAACTGCATACTGCAATCATAAAGGTAAATGCAAATAGTATTTTTTTCATAATTGGGGGGGATTATAAAAATTAAAATAAGGTTTTAAAATATGTATTACGTAATACATTGCAAATGTATTTAAGAATCATGAGCCACCCAATAGGTATATTACTTAATTTATAACAAAACGGTGGTTTATTTAAAATCACCATCATTCCTGACACACCCTAAAAACATATAAAACAACACTTTATCTACAAAATATTGAAATATTACATTTTAGATACAATTATTTTTTTTCTATTCAAATAAGTTTTTACATAAAAAAGAAGCACTACAATTATTGAAATAACAGAATCTAAATGCTCACTTATTTTTTGATATGCTATAAATTGACGACAACTTTAGAGAATGTTATCGAAACTGTTTGTTAAGATTAATGGTTTATTAAAAAAAAAATCCTGCGCTCTTCAAAAGTAATAAATAAGGAGTCTATTTATAATACTTTAGAAAAATGCAGGAATATTTTAATAAAATTAAAAACTAGTTTTAATTTTTACACTTTAGTTAACTTGTTTCATTCTACCTGTCCAGCTTCTACCACCTAATGTAGATTCATAATAAATATAGCCACGCTTAATCTTAGTGATTTTCATGTGCAATTTAATACCACTTGTAAAAGGAAAGTTTGGTAAATTAGACTCTTTTAAAGTCATGTAACACTCATCACTAGCTGTCCATTCTATACTAGATTTAATAGCGTGTTTTTTATCGTTAAAATATTCTATATGTTCATCTTCAGTAAAGACCACCAAAACTTCATTCCCTTTGTACTTATAAGTATAAGTAGTTTCTTCTAACATAGGCACTATTTCGTTTTTAGAAACATCGTGCATAATATTAATATTTTTTGGTGTGTTCATTGCAATTTCTTGAGCTTTAACAGAGAAAGCGATCATAGCAAATAAAAAGAATAGTTGTAATTTTTTCATAATAATAATTTAGGGGGTTATAAAAAATCAATAGTACATATACTAATTGTACACTACAAATATATTTAAGAACACAGAACCATCCAATAAGCAATTTCCTTAATTTTTAAATTAAGATGAAAAAGATTTTTAAAAAGTACTTTACACAAAAATTAATGTAATAGTATGAAAGAATCAATCGCTACTACTTCAGAGAAACTAATGCATAATACCTGCTTACTAAATAGAAATTAAACTTATACTTATTTGATAAAATCACCTTAATTATAATAATGAGATAAAAACTTAATAATTATACACACCAAATAAGATTTTTTTTTATCTTTAGAGTTAAACCTTGCATAAAGTATTTGGGTTTCTATATAACGCTGTTTAGCGCATTGTAAAAACATACTATGAAAAATATTTTAATAGCCTTTTTTATTAGCATTCTATTTTTATCGTGTAAAGACGAAGTTCCAGAGCCTTTAAGAGTTGGCATGTTAATTTGGCCTCCTAATGAATTTTTCCATTTGGCAGAAAGTTTAGGATACTACAAAGACAAAAACATTGAACTTATCGATTACAGAACACCATCAGAAGCAATAAGAGCTTATAAAACAGGTTTGCTAGATGCCGTTATTGGTACAGGTCATCTTTATTTAAAAATGAATGACAAGAATTTGGAAGACCGTATTTTAATGGTTATTGATTATTCCTCTGGAAGCGACCTTCTTCTAGCTAAACCAGAAATAACCTCTATGGAAGAGTTAAAAGGTAAAAAATTGGGAGCCGAAGCAAGTGCACTGGGTATTTTTGTGATGCTTCGTTTTTTAGAAATATACGGGCTTTCTCCCAACGACATTACCCATGTGCCAATAGATGTGTCTAACCAACCATTAGCCTACAAAAACGGACTTTTCGATGCTGTGATTACCTACGAACCATTTGCATCTGAAATGAAAAAGCAAGGAGCAGTAGAGTTATCCAACAGTAAAGAAATCCCTTTTGAAATTTCTGATGTTTTAATTTCTACACCAACTATAATAGCCCAAAAAACAGAGCAATTAACAGCCTTGTGTAAAGGTTACTTTGATGTAATAACTCTTTATAAAAAAAATGCTAAAAAGTTTACACCAAAACTTACAGCAAGACACAACATATCATCAGAAGATTTTATAAATGCTCTTGGCGGTGTTACTTTTTTAAACTTAAGTGATAACAAGAAGTTAATAGATACCACTGAATCTGGTTATTATAAAGCACTCTCTAAAGTGAATGAAAAAATGATTGCTTTTAAGTTAATTAATACGAAGCATAATGTTTCTGAACTAATTGATATGAGTATCGTAAAAAACATACATGATAAGAATTAAAAACTTTCCTTTAAGGTATAGTATTCCTCTAGGAATCCTTTTGTTTAATCTTCTTTTATTAACTGTAAACTTCTATAGTAGCAGACAAAACCTTACTTCAGAAACCATAAGAAGAACATCAGAGCAAATAAGAGAAACAGGCTTACTGCTTGGTACACAGGTAGAAAGTTCTCTACGAAACAAAAATCTTGCAGAAGCACGTAAAAGTGTAAATCAAATTAGTGGTTTTAAAAACATAACACATGTTTTGTTAGTTGATGAAAACCAAAATATTATTGCCGCCAACGATTTTCGGCTAGAAGGCCGGAATCTTTTACGAGTATCCGATAGTATTTTCCCAGGCATTATTAGACCTCAACTAAAAGATTCTAATGTAAAAATAGATTACGATGCGTCTAACCTAATTTTATATTCATACAACCAGATATTTATCGGAACTACAGAAGGTAACTTCTTACCCGATTTAACAGGACAATTAATTTTAACTAAAGACTTAACAGAAGAACTTTATATATTACAGCATGAAATCTGGTCGAAAGCAAAAATAAACTTCGTCCTATATCTTGCTTTTAGCTTTTTTTTATGGTTGATTTTTAATTTTCTTTTTTTAAAGAGAATTGTAGCCATTGTAAAAGGGTTTGATAACCCGACAAGGCTAAATAAATCTCTATTTGATGGAAGAGATGAAATTTCAGACCTTGCCAATGGTTTTTTAAAAATACACAACCAACTAAAAGAAACATTAACAAGGTACCAAACAATACTCAATGCCACCAGTGTTGCAATAGCAGAAGTAAATGTAAAAGGCGAGTATTTATTTGTAAACAAAACATGGCAAAATTTATTTGGATATACCTCTGATGAAGCCATAGGTAAGCAAACTAGTTTAATATTACATCCTAATGAAAAAAACACTTCCCTTTACCAACAAGTGTTGTCTGGTGAAATACTTCATTATACACAAGAGAGAAAGTACCAACACAAAAATGGAAACGAAATTTGGTGTGATTTGTATGTGAGTGATAATCTAGACGAAGATGGAAGCTTGCGCTCTGTTGTTGGAATAATGCATGATATTACAGAGAAAAAACAAGCGCAAAAAGAAATTGAAGAACAAGATAATAAATTTAAGTTGTTGTTTGATAGGATGAACCTTGGTGTTACTTATCAAAATGATAAAGGTGAAATAACAGATGTTAACCCTGCTGCAAAAACAATCTTAAGCGCTTCTTCAGAGCAACTGCAAGGTAAAATGTCTTCAGATTTAAATTTGAAAGCGATCCAAGAAGATGGTTCTGAATACCAAAAAAACAAGCATCCTAGTATATTGGCTTTAAAGACGGGAAAACCAATTTTAAATCAAATAATGGGAATATTTCATGCCAAAAATAACGAATATCGATGGATAAAGATTGACGCAATTCCGCAATTTAAAGAAGGTAAAAATGAACCTCACCAAGTATTTACCACATTTAATGATATTACAGATATTAAAAATGTAGAGTTTCTACTAAAAGAAAATGAGCAGCGCTATATGAAAGCCCAACAATTGGGTAAAGTAGGAAACTGGGAGTACAATGTACAAACTGAATTTTTATGGGGTTCTGACGAAACATTGCGCATTTTTGGCTTTGATCCTAAAGTTAATTATTTAGCAACAGATTTTGTCGGGGCATGTATTCCTAAGCGAGACATCATACGTCAGGCTTTAATCGATTTTATTGAAAAAGGAATAAAATTTGATATTGAATATGAAATCACTACAAAAAACGAAGGAAAGCGCAGAATAGTTCACTCAAAAGCAGAGTTAATTAGAGACCAACAAGGCAATATAATTAAAGTAATAGGGGTTCTTCAAGATATTACCGATAGAAAGAAGGCCGAAATTCAACTTAAAGAAAGCGAAGAAAAGTTCTATAAAATATATAAAAACAGTCCGAATGCAATAATACTAACAAAAGCAAATAATTATGAAACTGTAGATGCTAATAACGCAACAATAAAGATTACCGGCTATACTTTAAAAGAATTGAATGACATGAAAACCTCCGGGAGAACTTTATTTGAATCGAAAGATGCTCGGAAAAAATATATAGATAAGGTCATTAAAAATGGAAGTGTAACAAATTACGAAGCTAATTTTATTACAAAATCTGGAGAAAGAAGAATTTGGCTAGCTTCAGGAGAAACAATTCAAATTAATAATGAAAGATATATTTTAGGAATTATAGAAGATGTAACAGAAATACGAAAGGCCCAGTATGAATTAAATAAACAAGCCGAATTTACGTTTGCGATGACAGAAAACCAGCCAGCAGGTATAGTCGCTTGTAATGCCGAGGGTAAATTAGTGCTATTTAATAAAGCTGCTAAAGAGTGGCATGGTATTGATGTTTTAAGAATACCCCAAGAAGAATGGGCGGAAAATTATGGATTATATAAAGTAGGTTCTAAAACAGTACTTAAAACTCATGAGATTCCGTTGATACAAGCTTTTAATGGAAAGAAGATTAAAAATCTCGAAATGATTATTAAATCTAAAGGTCAAAAACCACGAATAGTTACCTGTAACGGTACTCCGTTTTTTGATTCTAATGGCTTTAAGATAGGTGCAGTAATGGTGATGACCGACATTTCACATCAAAAATTAATAGAAGATAATTTAAAACGAAATAAATCTGAAATAAAAAATGCACTTATCGAAGTAGAACGAAGTGAGTTTCTTTTAAATGAATCAGGCAAAATAGCTAAAATTGGTGCCTGGGAGTTTAACTTGGCTTCACGAAAAACCCGTTGGTCCGACCAGGTGTTTGATGTTTATGCCCTTCCTATTGGGAACGTTCCAACGCTTGAAGAAATTACTGCTTATTTTATTGAAGGTTCTAAAGAGGTTTTAGAAAACGCAGTTGAAGAATGCATTACACTAAAGAAAAGGTATGAATTAGAACTAAGGTTTCAAAACGCAAATAATGAAAAATTATGGGTAAATGCAATTGGATACCCTGTTACTAATAAAGCAGGAGAAGTAACCAGCTTACGAGGCATAATACAAGACATTACAGAACAAAAACAAACAAGGGAGGAAATTGAAAAAACTGAAGAATTATATCGTTTACTAGCAAATAACGCCAATGACTTAGTCTGTTTACAAGAACCAGACAGTACTTTTAAATACATTAGTCCTTCAATAAAAAACCTATTAGGCTACGAACCATCAGATTTTTTAGGAAGACAAGTCTTTAATATCGTTCATAAAGACGATATCGACGACTTACAAACCGCGATGAATAAAAAAATATTTAGTAATGCTATGTCAGACGCTTATTCTTTTAGAGTTCGTCATAAAGAAGGGTACTTTGTTTGGTTAGAGTTTTTATCCACTCCGGTTTATAAAGACAATGAGATTAATTATTTTGTTACATCTGCTAGAGATATTTCACAATGGGTGTTGGCAAAAGAGGAAATTCAGAAATACCAAAGATCTCTGCAGGAATTAACTACTGAAATTACTATGATTGAAGAAAAACAAAAGAAAGAAATTGCTTCAAATATACACGATCATCTTAGTCAGTCTTTAGTTATTTCTAACATGAGGATTAATGAATTGAAGAAAAACCCTACTTTAAAACTAATTCAAGAAGATTTAAAGTTTATAGAATCTCATATTACAGATGCTTTAGAAAATAGTAGAAAAATTACGTATGAACTTTCACCTCCCGTATTATATCAACTGGGTATTATAGAAGCATTACATTGGTTACTTGAAGAGGTAGAAAATACTCATAAAATTAAGTGTCAATTAAATAATAATAATAATATTTCTCATATTAAATTAAGTGATGAAGCGTCTATTTTACTTTATAGAAGCATACAAGAGGTTATTACAAATGCAATAAAACACGCAAAAGCATCCTTAATTACCTTAGATTTCGAAAAAAATGAATTTGGGGTTAATATTTTTATAATTGATAATGGCCTGGGGTTTGAAGCTTCTGCATTAGATCACCTTAAAAATCATTCTGGTTCTGGTTTTGGTTTATTTACGGTGAAAGAACGAATTAGAAATATACGCGGAGAATTTACTATTTCTTCAGAAATAAATAAAGGAACCACCATTAAAATATTTGTCCCTTTACCTTAATAACTTAAATAAATAATAATTGAAGACAACTCTTGTGAATTTTTAAGGAAGTGAATCTTTTTTATTTAATGAACTAGTATCTATTCATACTATTTGTGCTTTAAATTAAGACTGATAAACTTTATTCCTTCAAATTTCATTAAACCTTCTATTAAAAAGAGCAAAAAAGTATAAATACCATTTATAAAAGCGGTAAAAAGAGCTGAAAAATATTTTTTTTATTAGCTAACTGTTTCAGTATGAAAGCTATTAAAAAAAAGTTTATTTTTTGTAAATAAAACGCTTGCAGATGTTAAAAAACATTCTATATTTGCAGCTCTTTACCACGCGAAAGTAGCTCAGTTGGTAGAGCGTCAGCCTTCCAAGCTGAATGTCGCCAGTTCGAACCTGGTCTTTCGCTCAAAAGACTTCATAAATTTTATGAGGTCTTTTTTTTTGCTTTCAATTTAACTAAAAATATCAAAATTGGGGATCAAGTTGGATCAACTCAAAAAGTTGTGGGTCTTTATAATTTAGCATCCCTATTTGAGGGTTTCTCACACCTCTAAAAAGAGTCTAAAAGTAAAAATGAGCAATGCTATTATCGCATTTAAACAAGCCTTAAAAAGGCTTCAATTCTTCTTTTAAAGAAGATTCTTTATTTTAAGCAGGTAATTCAAACATCTTTAAGTGTTTTTTTAAAATTCCTGAAGGAGTATTTTTAGTTTCATCAAAGATTCTAGTATCTCCAAATAAGATAAAACTATCTCTTGCTCTTGAAACAGCAACATTTAACATGTTTGGTTTATTATCTCTATCAAAAAACAACACACCTTCATCTTCATTGCTATAAACAGAACTAAACAACACAATATTACGTTCTGCTCCTTGAAGTGCATGCACGGTTCCTAGTTTTATATCATTCACTTTAAATCCAGATTGAATTAAAGCTTTAGATAATTCTGACTTCTGACTAGCAAATGGTGTTATAATACCCAAAACACTTTCAATAGTATCTATATTATAAGCGTTTTTTATGTCTTCCTTATGTCTATTTAGCCATAAAATAATCGCTTTAACCTCGTTTATATTATGACGACTGTTAAATTTTCGTTCACTAAACCCTTCTACATGATAAGCCATCATAGAAGCAAATATTTGATCTTTATGTGCCTTTCCTTTCATTGGTTTTAAAATTCCATCGTATGCTAATTCATTACAAAACCCAATAATTTCATCATTACACCTTCGATGCTCTAATAATAATAATCCGTTTTCTTTTTTAGTAACTAAAGGTGTTTGATATTCACAGGCATTTTGAGCCATTTTCATAATACTTCCGCTAGAAGCTAAAAAACCAATTTCATTTAAATAGGAAGTTTGCGATTGATCTTTGACAATATTTTGATCAACTAAATTTCCAAAATCAATTTTTGGCGGAATAGACCAAATAGGTTCTATCTGTTTTAAATCTCCAACAACTATTGCTTTTTGTGCTAATGAAAATATCGGAATACTAACTTCGGGTGTTACTTGGCCAGCTTCATCAATAATCAATAAATCTAGAAAATTAAATAAAGGAAGGTATTCGAAAATCGGTTTTCCTTCTTCATTTTCACCTTGATACTGGCTGTATAAAAAATGGGTAGGTGCCATGTATAAAGTTGCAACAAAACAAGGCGTAAGCATCGCTCTTCGTTTCCATTTTGCCATTACCGTTTTTTCACCAGTTCCTTTTTCTGTTTCGTTTTCTAAAACATCTTCTGTTTCTAAAAGCCATCTTGCTTCCCAATAATGAGTTGCTAATAAAAAAGCCTTATGACGCAAACTTAAATCTATTTCATCATAAAAAAAACGATGTGTTTTATCATCAGACTCCATTTTCTCATACTCAAACTCCCACATTTGTTCTTCTGAAATAAAAGGATATCCTGTAATATTATTTTGATGTTTCCAATTCTTCAATTTTAAGTTTGAAGACAAAGCCAGATTAAGGTCTGCAATGCATTTTTTTATAAAAACGAGCGCAGTTTTCTTATCTGTAAGTGTTTCGTCATTAACAATAAAAAGATGTTCTGAATTTGGGGCGTTTGCTTCCGAAGAAACTTTAAAATAACGTTTTATTTCATTGATAAATTTCTCTTCCTTCGAATACGATTTTATCTTGGTAATAATGGTTCTCCATTCTTGCAAGTTTAATATTTGAATTGCATTTTTTTTAATATGATTTTTATCGTGAAGTAGTAAATTATTTACTTTTTCAATAGAAAGTAAATAATTTTGAGAGATGCGCACTCCGTCTATTAAATTGTCTTCTAAAATTGAAATTTCTTCTTGAAGATGTTCACAAGCAGCTTCTAGTGAGTCTGCTTTAAATCCAAAATAATCAAAATAATTACTAAAATAAAAATGCTTCGCCTCCAGTAAATACGCTTCGTTTTCTAAATCACATAAAGTCCCTTCATTCCCAAACATGTTTCCTTTTAGATAATTTATATCTTTTAAAGATTTTTCACTTTTAGAGTTTGAAGGCAAATAAGTTGCATACCCATTAAAACCAGGAATCCAGCGTTCTGCTAGGTTTTCCATGTCACTTTTAGAATTGATAAAACTATCTATAATATTTGTTACTGCTTGGTTATTTGTAGAACACGCTAAAATAACAGGCGCTTCCTCCCCTTTAATAGCTGCTCTCACAACTTCTGTAGCAACCAAACTTTGTAATAAAGTAGTTTTCCCGGTTCCTGGTGGGCCATTTACTGCTGTAATAGCATTTTCTTCCGCAGTAAAATAAGATAGTAAGGTTTTTCGCTGACTAATAGAAAGCGGAAATTCATTAGACATTTGACCTAAATGCAAATGATTGAAATCTAAGAAACCTTTATCGGTAATTGGATCTCTTCGTTTCCTATTATTTGGATTTATTATTTTTGAAATTAACGGAAGTTCTTCGGCTATATTCAGTAAGTTTTCATATAAGAAAAGAATACTTTTTGCTGCTGAAATCTTAGAACTTCTAGCAAAATAGGTAGCTTTATGATTTGTTGTATATCCGTCGACTTTATAACTATTTATACCTCCATAAGTAATTTCAGAAAAAACCTTATTAACATAATTCCAATAAGCACCCCATTCTATTTTCTCATTTTCAACTGCTGGTTTTTCTATAGCTCTTGCTGCTGCTATTGTTTCTATTGAAGAAAAAATAAAATCATTTCCAACCTCTGCAATTGGATCTAAATAATTACGAACTATTAATGGAAATATTTCTCTCGGAGCAGATAATTGACCCAAGCGATTTACGCTGGCAGTGATCCAAAACGGATGAATTGTTTTCTGTTTGAAACTTGTGTCATTCGATTGAAAGTCTAATTGAAAAGGGGCAATAATAATTTCAGCATCGAATACTTTATGCCAATTCGCACTTTCTTTTTTGGTGATTCCTTTAAGCCTATTAATTCTCTTCTCTTCGAAATCGAGCATTTCTGCAGCATTTTCCGGATTAATAGTTGCCGTGCTTAAATCGCAATAATTTTGATGAAATAAATTTTTGATTCTAGAAATGTCTACCGCTAAATTTTCACTATCAGTTAAACTATTTTTATAATAATTTAACCAGTTTTTTATGTTGCTCATGTATTTTCTAGAATTCGTAGTTAGTAGCTTAAAAAAAATTGAGCGCGAATATATACTTTTAGATGTTTACTCTTATTGAATTTGATGGCATTATTAAATGAAAAAAAGAAACTAATTCGTTAATTACTGAACGCTAACTTATTAATCATATTTTAATTTAATGGGGAAGTAATGTTCTTTTTGAAGGGATTTTTGTTTGGCGTAGTTTTTACTGAAGCGATACTTTTTGATTGAGTTTCATTGGTATACCTAAAGAAAAAATGATAGCCCTAATTGTGTGCCTAAAAAGATCGTATTTGATTAATTAGTTGATTGAAGTAAAAATGAGAAAGATGTTGCAAACACCTATAAACCCTTACAAAACCTATAGAAAACAAAAAAGCCTCACATTTCTGTGAAGCTTTAAGTGAGCCCTGAAGGATTCGAACCTTCTTCAATTTTATTAGTATTTATAGGTCTTTCCACTACTATTTTACATGAGGTATCCCTAAAAGTATGCCTTTTTATTTAACTAAATTCTTATTAAATTTTATTTTCTTATTAGGTTTTAAAAGAAATTTAATACTTTTAAGAGAAAAACCATGATTAAAAGAACACTTTTCTTTGAAAATAAATGCTCTTTAACAACAAAGTATGAGCAATTAGTAATAAAAGTACTTGATAGAGAAAAAACAATTCCAATAGAAGATATTGGTTTTATCGTTATAGAAAATCAGGAAACTTATATTTCTGTACCTGCACTCTCTAAACTCGCTGCAAATAACGTAAGTGTTATCTTTTGCGATAACAAACATTTGCCACAAAGTATGTTGTTAAATTTAGATAACCACCATATACAACAAGAATTATTTACATATCAAATTAATGCCTCAGAACCATTAAAAAAGCAGTTATGGCAACAGGTTATAAAGCATAAAATAGTAAACCAAGCAATACTACTAAGCAAAAGAGGTAAAAATAACACTCCTTTAAATCACTATCAAACAAAAGTTTTAAGTGGTGATAGTGATAATAGAGAAGCTGTAGCAGCTGCTTATTATTGGAAAAATATTTTTGATTTTAAATTTAAAAGAGAAAGGACTGGTGCTTACCCCAATCTATTTTTAAATTATGGATATATAATTTTAAGAGCAGCAGTTGCAAGGGCTCTTTCTGGTAGTGGTTTATTAAATACTTTGGGTATTCATCATCATAATAAATACAATGCTTTTTGTTTGGCAGATGATATTATGGAGCCCTATAGACCTTTGATTGACGCAAAAGTTTTGGAGCTAATAGATAAGTATGATGAGCACGATTTAATTACACCTATAAAATTAGAATTATTGAGTGTACTTACACAAACAGTATATTTTGAAGACATTAAAAGCCCCTTAATGGTTGCTTTAAGCAGAACAACAAGTTCACTACAACAATGTTTTGCAGGGAAATCTAGAAAGATTTTGTACCCTAAATTATGGATTTAAATAATTATAGAGTTATGTGGTTATTTGTGTTTTTTGATTTACCAACAGAAACTAAAAAAGATAGAAGAAATGCACAACAATTTAGAAAAAACCTACTAAAAGATGGTTTTACTATGATGCAATTTTCTGTCTATATGAGACACTGTGCAAGTAGTGAAAGTGCAGATGCTCATGAAAAAAGAATAAAAGCACTATTACCTCCTTATGGAAAAGTAAGTATTTTAAGAATTACAGATAAGCAATATGGAAATATAATGAATTTTTGGGGTAAAGTAGAAACACTCAAAGAACCACCACCAATGCAATTAGAACTTTTTTAATAGAAAACAAAAAATGCTTCAAGCAAAGCAATTATATCTCTGTAAGAAGCATTTTTTATGTACGATATTTCTATTTAATTCTTTGATTATTAGAAGCTAACACAGCAACTAATATCGTTTTTTCTAATCTTTAATCAAACCACAACAAGCAGTTAACTTAATAAATAATTACAAGCAATATCGTTTTTTCTAATCTTTAATCAAACCACAACTTTGAAGACACCGTTCTTACCACTTTAGACAATATCGTTTTTTCTAATCTTTAATCAAACCACAACTATTGCTGTAATGCTCATTTTAGTGCAGCGAATATCGTTTTTTCTAATCTTTAATCAAACCACAACTCTACGACAAGAGTAAACGCAAGCCTGTTGAATATCGTTTTTTCTAATCTTTAATCAAACCACAACTTGCTGTTAATAAAAGTTGGGTGCAATTAAAATATCGTTTTTTCTAATCTTTAATCAAACCACAACCCTGAAACCTTATAAGAAACAAGAAGCACAAATATCGTTTTTTCTAATCTTTAATCAAACCACAACTCTAGTAGAGTTTCACTCGCTATCTCAAGAAATATCGTTTTTTCTAATCTTTAATCAAACCACAACAGCGTGACTTGATACCAACAATGGACGGTAATATCGTTTTTTCTAATCTTTAATCAAACCACAACAGCGATGTTGCTTTAGATGCAATGAATAAAAATATCGTTTTTTCTAATCTTTAATCAAACCACAACTGTTTTAGGTGTGAAAGTTTAACGTTTAGAAATATCGTTTTTTCTAATCTTTAATCAAACCACAACACCAAAAGCTGTAATTGATGATGGAATTATAATATCGTTTTTTCTAATCTTTAATCAAACCACAACTGTGGGATTGTTTAGAATTTACCGGAGACTAATATCGTTTTTTCTAATCTTTAATCAAACCACAACTAGTACGATTAAAACTATTCTTTTTCACTCAATATCGTTTTTTCTAATCTTTAATCAAACCACAACAGCGTACAGTTATGACCAAGTTATAATTAAATATCGTTTTTTCTAATCTTTAATCAAACCACAACGTTGTATTTACAAAACCCGAGTTAGTGAGTAATATCGTTTTTTCTAATCTTTAATCAAACCACAACCATCTAGCATCTTGCTCACACCAAAAATTAATATCGTTTTTTCTAATCTTTAATCAAACCACAACCCGTTAAACGATAAGAGAAACGGACAAGCAAATATCGTTTTTTCTAATCTTTAATCAAACCACAACAATTAAAGGCTAAATTAAGAGCTTTAAATAAATATCGTTTTTTCTAATCTTTAATCAAACCACAACCTCAAACGCTAACAAACCAAAGTTACAGCAAATATCGTTTTTTCTAATCTTTAATCAAACCACAACATTCGATGACGCTCTAAACCAACACTACAAAATATCGTTTTTTCTAATCTTTAATCAAACCACAACCTATCCCTGTTTTTCAATACCTTTTAATTTAATATCGTTTTTTCTAATCTTTAATCAAACCACAACCGGTTAATCCCTTTGTAAATCCATCACCTAAATATCGTTTTTTCTAATCTTTAATCAAACCACAACCAAATAAGGTCTAGGTTGTAGGTTAATTTCAATATCGTTTTTTCTAATCTTTAATCAAACCACAACCATTCAAGATGATATGAGAAATTCAAAATTAATATCGTTTTTTCTAATCTTTAATCAAACCACAACTATTGGAGCGCAAACAGAAAACGCTACTAAAATATCGTTTTTTCTAATCTTTAATCAAACCACAACCAAATAAGGTCTAGGTTGTAGGTTTATTTCAATATCGTTTTTTCTAATCTTTAATCAAACCACAACAATGCAAAAGAGTTTTAAAAGATTACGGAAATATCGTTTTTTCTAATCTTTAATCAAACCACAACTCATTGTTAGCTCCTAAAGTAACATTTGAAATATCGTTTTTTCTAATCTTTAATCAAACCACAACTGCTAAATTAAAGGCATTAAAAGAAACTAAATATCGTTTTTTCTAATCTTTAATCAAACCACAACTTGTAGTTAATTCCTGCTGCTACTAATTCAAATATCGTTTTTTCTAATCTTTAATCAAACCACAACTACTACTAAAGGTGAAAAAGTAGAAAGTGTAATATCGTTTTTTCTAATCTTTAATCAAACCACAACCACATTACAAAACAATCTAACAACAGAAGAAATATCGTTTTTTCTAATCTTTAATCAAACCACAACCATGGTAAATTAACTTTCACAAGTCCGAAAAATATCGTTTTTTCTAATCTTTAATCAAACCACAACTAAAGAAATTGAAATAATAAAATATAAGTAAATATCGTTTTTTCTAATCTTTAATCAAACCACAACTACTTCATCTTATTTGTTCGTTTCATATAGAATATCGTTTTTTCTAATCTTTAATCAAACCACAACTGAAACATAGTAAGGGCTTCTTAAATTAAAATATCGTTTTTTCTAATCTTTAATCAAACCACAACTTTATTTAGTTTAATTGATGAGATAGAAAAATATCGTTTTTTCTAATCTTTAATCAAACCACAACCGCCACCTTGCCCAACACATAGTAGGGTTAAATATCGTTTTTTCTAATCTTTAATCAAACCACAACTATTAATGGTAACTACTTAGAATTAACAGAAATATCGTTTTTTCTAATCTTTAATCAAACCACAACCATATCCGTAACTTCCTAAATCTCTCTTTAATATCGTTTTTTCTAATCTTTAATCAAACCACAACTAATTGGGGTAATGGTGGTGGTGCTACAACAATATCGTTTTTTCTAATCTTTAATCAAACCACAACCTTACTGCTAATAGTTTTAGTGAGGAGGTAAATATCGTTTTTTCTAATCTTTAATCAAACCACAAC
>NZ_VORS01000044.1 GCF_007997075.1 Polaribacter sp. IC073 | reverse complement strand
GACTTTTTTTCTTTTAAAAGTGTCTGGATTATTATCCTTTCTTTTAAGGTTAATCGTCTGTGTTTTTTTACTTTCATTTTACAAATCTATTAATTTAGATTTGTTGCGTTAAGTTATTGAATGGAAGGGTACATTGGTCAAATGTTGCCTAACGTTGTTGTATATGAAAAGTAGCAGGTTCATATGCGATAATTTTCACTTGAAAACAAAGATAGCAGAAAAGAAATAAACTTAAAGTTTAGTTCTTAACTGCTATTTTTTATATACGGCTTAACTTAGCATTATACTAAATATGTTAACTTAAACAATATAAATTAGAAAGCACAAAAGAGGGGATTAAGGTTATTTTATACGCAGAGACTATAGATCTCGTCAACATTGAAAAT
>NZ_VORS01000043.1 GCF_007997075.1 Polaribacter sp. IC073 | reverse complement strand
TACGAAATCTGTGTAGAAAAGAGAGGTGATTTTCAATGTTGACGAGATCTATAGTCTCTGCGTATAAAATAACCTTAATCCCCTCTTTTGTGCTTTCTAATTTATATTGTTTAAGTTAACATATTTATTATAATGCTAAGTTAAGCCGTATATAATTTATTGCTGGCTTCTTGCCTACTTACGAAAGTCCTCGCGGACTTTCTTGGTCGGTAATTATTTACTAAATTAGTTGCTTGAAACACGCAACAAACCATATACATCAACGTTGTATTTAATATCGAGCGACTTTTGGAATTTTCAATACACTTTCTCGAATTTTCAAGCGTTTTTTGTTGAGAAGTTAAACGGTTTTGACTTTGGAATTTTAAGACTCAAACTGAACGATTGAA
>NZ_VORS01000016.1 GCF_007997075.1 Polaribacter sp. IC073 | reverse complement strand
TTGTAATAAGCTTTTAAAACAGGCATTTGCAATCGCCAAATCTGGGTTAATATATGACGATACTTTCAGAAGTGTGTTGGTGAAAAATTAAGTGAATTTTACTTGTTTTTTACCACAGTACTTTGTTGGGTAACGTATTTTTTATTCAGGATCTTTATCATAAATTTCAAACGAATATTCTCTTTCAATTTCATCTTTTTCATTTTTAGTTAAACTTTCAAACTGTTTACTAAAACGTTGAGTTGAAATTTTATTTTTGAAATTTAAGAAGATTAATTCCAAATTCTCAATAAGTTTTAAATATTCTCCATAAAGAGATTTTCTGCTTGATTTTATACTAATTAGCGAATTCTCTTTATTTTTTGACAAATAATCGATTACAATTTTTTCCAATGCCGTTTTTGAAGTTTTTTCGCCATTTATATAAGTCAAATTTTCTTTTGAAAAAGAAATACTTAAAGAACTCTCAATTCTTTCTATAGAATATTTAGGTTTTCCTATTCCCATTACAGAGAGAGATTTATTCATTTCTAAAACTAATAAAGCTCTCAATTTGTAATATTCAATCTTAAAATCTTTTTGGTCAAAGGTTTTTATAAAAATTTCAGAAACTTTTTCAGAGTCAAAATCTTCTTTTATCGAATCCATTCTTTTTTCGAGTAAAAACGTATTCGAATCTTTATACTTTTTTAAAGTCTTAATTTTTTCAGTACATTTTATGTTTGAATGAATTAAATCTGAATAATTAAGTTTATTGATTGAGTCAATAAGCGAAAAGTTTGTTTTATTATCGACAAACTTTTCAGCCATTACTTTCTTAAATAAATCATAGTAACTTTTTCCAGAATTATTGGCTAAAATTCCTTTTGAAATAAGTAGTTTTTCGTAAGTTTTATGAATTTTTTTAATTTCTTTTCCGTTTTCAGGCATTGCTTTAAAATAGCAATCACTGTAAATTTTTTCAATTTCTCTTTCTTGAGAATTACCTACAAAAAAAGTGAAAAATATAATTATTATAGACAATGTTTCTTTCATTCGTTATATGTTACCCAACGGTTTTGTATAAGGAAAGTTGCGTTTTTGTGGGCGAGGATTTTCCAAAGGAAAATCGGAAGCCGGCAAAAAAGCAATAACTTTCGCTTTAGCCAAATTTAGCAATTTTTCTTACACGTTGTTGGCTTTTGTGCTTTTTATAATTTATTCGGTTTTATAATTATTTCGCAAATTCCGTTTTCTCACTTTTTCATATTTTGGATTTTTCATAAATTTTGGTAATTCCGCAACAATTTTCAATTCACGTTTTTCTGAGAAATTCAGCTTTTACGTTTCTGAGAAAATTCCGCCGACTTTTGTGTTTTGTTATTAAATTCTACTTTTTAATTTTTTCGTTTTTCTGAGGAAATTCGCAAATGTTTTTTTCTGATTTTTCAGCTTTTTTCACAAGCAATTAATTCGCAAATTTCAATATTAAAAAACCAATTTTTTCGAAATAAATTTTCGTTTTTTTTGAGAATATTCCGAATACTCCTACTTTTCTTAAAAACTAAAAAGTTGATATTTAGCAGGATTTCGGCATTGAAGCCAACGTTCAGTATATGAAAAGTAGGCGATTTCGAAGCACCAAACTTTCGGTTAAGCACAAACTTTGACAGGAGCCAAAAGCCTTGAATTTATTACTGTTTCGCCTATTTTTTATATACATTGTTGTGTGCCGTATTTCATTAATGTTTTGATTTAAATCCGTTCGAGAAACTTCCCGAATTATTGTCTCCTTTATAGTTTATCTGAACGCTATATGATTTTCCTTTTTCTAATTTGTCTGTCTCTATAATAAATGAGTTTATTCCTTTCTTGGATTTGAACTTTAAGGAACCGATAATTTCATCAGTTTCATAATCTTTTATTTCAATATCGATATCAAGTTTGTCTAAAAAGTAGATTTCTATTTCCACTTTTCTATCCGACACGCTGGAAATATCTCTAATGTTATTTTCGTCTGTTATATAGGTTCTTTCTCTTTTAGTTCCTTTTTCAATTCCTTTGATTTTTGAATAAGTAATTATTCCTTGCACATTACCGAACTCCACAAATGGCATAGGAAAAAACGGAAGTATAAAATATCGATAAGGGTCAGATGTTGCTTGCACTATTTTTTCATAGGTAAATCCATTGATTGTGTCTTTACTCACACCTTGAAGGGAAAAACTCTTTTGTCCGTTCTGCCCAATGATTTTAAGTTCGGTTTTGTAGTCTTTGAATGGAATAAATTGATTTCCGGAATAATATCCACTATCTGAAACTTGAATCAAAAATTCTTCAGTATCTTCTTTTGAACCGCTCAAATAGTTGTAACCTTCAATTTCCATTTTTAGTGACTTATTGCCGTCAACTATAGTATCTCCAATGTATTTAACATTTTTAAATTGCTTGTCTTGGTATTCGGCAATTCCTGTTGAATCATTGTACCATTTTCTGCGATAAAACAATTGAATTTCGTCTCCTGATTGGATATCAAATCTGTTGTTGGTTTGGAAGTTGTTTTTAATACCTTCTGATATGTCATTATAATTGTCTCCGAAAAGTTGTTTTGTATAAAACTGTCCGTCACTCGAAACTGCTAATGTTTTCAAGGCAGGTATTAATAATGCATAAATCTCTGAATTTTCTGTTTTAAAATATTTTCTTGGGGTTTTATCTGTCGCTACTAAACTGTCTCTTGGATAGCTTCTTCTTGTATCGATAAATTCGAGGGACGTTTTTACTTGTTCTCCAAAAAGGGTAGCTATTTGTTCATTAGTCTTATTGTAGTCGATATTGTGAACGGTTTGAAGAGTTCGGTTAAGAAGTATATAATTACCATCTTTAAAAGATTCGTAATAGATGTCAGTTTTTTCAATATCAGAATAGTCGGTAAAGTCTTCCGTTTTGAATTTTAGGAAATTCCGATTTTCTATCAAAGTGTCTTTAAAATCCGTTCTAACTTGAAGTCCGATAATCTCATTATTTTGGTCAAAATATGTTGCTCGAACATATATTTTCGATTCAGCCATTTCTTTTCGGCTTGCTTGTCCAAAGCTGAATTGAGTTAGAAAAAGTAAAGTCATAAGTATTATTATTCTCATTAATCGGGTATCTTTATATGGCACACAACTTTGTTGTGTTATGGAAAGTTGCGATTTTTATGAACGGCTATTTTCCGCAGGAAAATTGAAGTGAGTAAAAATGCAACTGCCTTCGGTTAAGCTAAAAATAAGCAATTTTTTATACACGGTGTTATATAATAGTTGCACTACTTTTCTTTTTATTTTATTAAAACTCAATAGATACAATGCTTATAGAGGTTTTGTTAATGTAATGCAACGTAGCAAAAAGCAATTAAAAGCTAGTTTTGTTGTACCTATTGTTGTACCTTAGTATTCGGTTGCGTTGTTATGCATTCCTTAAAACCAATACTTTATGTCTTCAATAAAATTAATTTTAAGAAAAAACAAATTAGATAAATCTGGAGAAGCTCCTCTTTATTTAAGAGTTATCAAAGACCGTAAAACTAAATTCATTTCATTAAGTTTAAAATTGAATCCTAATGAGTGGGATGAAGATAGACAAAAAGTAAAGAAGAATCACAGTAATTCTACAAGACTGAACGCTTATATTTCTCAAAAGGTTGCAGACGCAAAAGGAGAGGTTGCGGATTTAGAAAGAAAAAACCTATCTACTTCAGCGAGAAAATTAAAAGAGGCCATAAAAGGAAAACCTTTAACGAACTTTTTTGACTATTCAGATAATCGTTGCGAAAAGCAAAAAGATACTTTAGCATACTCAACTTACAAAACCTATAAAGCATATTTAAAAAAGTTTGAAACTTTTGTTGGGCATCGTGAATTAATGTTTGAAGATATTACAGTAACTACATTAAAAGAGTACGCATCCTATTGCAGTTCTAAAATGGGGAACAATAACACAACCATAAATTTCTCTTTAAAGGTGATGAAAATAATGTTCAGAGAAGCGCAGAGAGAAGATTTAATACCTTTAGATTTATTTCCCTTCAACAAGTTTACGGTTAAAAAAGAAAAGAGTACAAGGCGCTATTTAACAGCCGAACAATTAGAAAGTTTTATTAATTTAGAAGTTCCTAATAATTACAAGGCGCAAATTATAAAAGATATGTTTATCTTTTCTGTTTTCTCTGGAGGTTTAAGGTTTGGTGATGTGTTAGAATTAAAATGGAATAATTACGATAAGAAAAATTCTAGAATAACAAAAATCATAAGAAAAACAGGTAGACAGCATAGTGTGAAAATTGGTCAAAAAGCAATTGATATTTTAGAAATTTACAAGCAAAAAGACCAAAAACAAGAAGACACTATTTTTCCTTTTACGACTATTAATGAAGAATATTTTACAGACAAAGAACATAGAAGTTTGGTAACAAGTAGAGCGATAGCATTAAGTAGTATGTATCTTAATAAAATGGGAAAACAATTAGAATTACCTTTTAATTTATCATTTCATTTAAGCAGACACACATTTGCAACTAGGGCATTAAATAATGGAATGCGAATAGAACACGTATCAAAATTAATGGACCATTCAGATATTGGAATAACGCAGGTATATGCAAAAATAATAAGTAGTGAGTTAGATAATGCAGTAGATAAATACATCAATTAAAAAATATGAAAGAAATTGTATATGATAGCTTTAAAACTACACTTAAAGAAGTACAGTTTTTAAGCAATATCATAAAGAAAGAAAAAGCAAGTAAAGACGAACTTCAAAAAGGATTAACGAAAGCTAGAGATTTGCTATTCTCTAGTTATAGTAGTTTAAATATATTAGATGAAGCTGTAACGAATTATGTTTCTGCAGGATATAAAATGGTTTTTTTAGAGGGAAACAAAAAGAAGAAAATATCTAAAGCGGAAGCAAAAGTTATTTATAGTAAACTAATAAATTTAATAAAAATAGAATTAGAAGAAGGCATCATAAACCCAAGAACAAAAATACACTCAGAGAACGAATTATTTTTATTATTTGGTATAACTTTTTATTCAGCCCAGGTTAGTGAAGAAATAAAAGAAATTGATAAAACATTAAAAATAGCAGAACTCAATAAAAATGAAAGTAAAAACATTTTTTTAAAATACTATAATGATGTTATAAAATTTATAGAAGACATTTTATTGTACGGCGTTTTTTTAATCTTTGATAAGCCAAAAGTAACTGTAGAAAATGGATTGTTAGACTTAAGACCAAATAGGAAAAAAGAATACATTCAAAAATGGGTAGATGGTACTGTGGAATATATGGATATATTTAGAAACAAGAGAACAGATCATTGGGCAGAAATTTACAACCTAAAATTAGGTGGTGAGAAAATAGAAGACATAGAAAAATTACAAATAAAATTATTTAACGAGTTTATTAAAAATACAGTTGATTCAGAAATTGAAGATATTCAGGAATTAGAAACTTCAAATAAAAATGAATTAATAAAAAACCATAAAGAGCTTATAGAAAATTTTTTTAAAGGAGATACTTCAAAAATAACAATAAAGAGACTTAAAAATATCTTTGGGTTTTCTAAATCTAAAGAAGTGCTTTTGGAGTATGATAATTTACTTAGGGATAAATTAATTTTAAGTGATTTTATTATTTATGAAAGAGGTAAATCTACTTATTCGACAACTTTTGTTGCAGGTTTCTTTATGAAATACCTAGATGAATTAAAAATCCTCTCTAGCACTAAAAGAGATACTGTTTCACTTCTACAAAAAAAAGAAAATACTTTTAAAACAGTGATTACCAATAAGTCAAAAAGAGAATACATTTATAATATACTAGAGCACTTTGGTGCTATAAATAGTGAAAGAAAATCGGTGTTAACCGAGCGTAAAAAGGGCGTGTTAAGAGGTGTTGTAGAGGCATTGATGGATAATAATATTTTACCTCAATTAGGCTTGCATAATTTATGTATAATAATAGCCAAAGAGATTAATTTAGAATTGAAATCAAAACTTGATTATCACGATACAGCTAAAAACGTTCATAAAGAGGCAAAAGAGTACATAAAAGAGAATCCATTTAATTAAATAACTTCTATTATAAGGTTTTATAAGGACGGCCTTATAACGTATTATCATTCATGCAATCTTGCGGTATAATTTAAAATAGATACCATAATGAATGCAGTAATTTTAACATCAGAACAGTACACAGAATTAGTAAATCGTTTAGATAGTTTAAACGTAAAACTAGAAGAAACTTCAAAAACTCCAGAAGCAACTTTTCTAGACAATCAAGAATTTATTCAGCTAATGAATATTAGCAAACGCACTGCCCAAACTTGGCGGGATGAAGGAATCGTGTCTTTTTCTCAAATAGGTTCTAAAATCTATTACAGAATGAGCGATGTAAAAAAGCTTTTAGATAAAAACTACAAAGCAGCATTCTCTAACAAAAAAAGAAACTATTAATCCTAAAAAACCAAGTTATGAAAAAGACCGTATCAGTATTCAAAAATTTTACAACAAAGGTTGAGGATACACCTTTAGAAGAAATCCTTAATAATATTAAAAAAGGTACTTATAAAGCTAAAATAAGCGATATAAGACACCTAATTAATAATGATGACAATGAAGCAGCAAACGAACTAAAAAAGCAATTATTAGCCTTTACAGTATCAGGTACATTTACCAATGGGAGAAGTGTAGATAAGATTAAAAATTATAGTCAATATGTAATTTTAGATATTGATAAACTTTCAACTGTTCAACTTAAGGAAATTACAAATCTCACACGATTAGCTCCTTATACTTTTGCATCTTTTATAAGTCCAAGCGGTAAAGGAGTAAAGATAATCGTGAAAATAAATACACAAAAAGAGCATCATAAAGAAGCCTACAAGCAAGTTGTTGATTATTACGAGCAGGCTTTAAATATTGATATAGATACTTCTGGAAGCGATATTTGTAGATTGTGTTTTGTGTCTTATGATGAAGATTGTTTTGTCAATAAAAATGCGGCAACTTTTGAAACAGAAATAAAACAAAAAGAAGCGATACTATCAACAGTCCAAAACAATCCAATAAGTAATAATATTGAAATTTACATAAAAGAAATAGAACAAACAGCAACAGATGTAACAGGTAATTATGAAACGTGGAGAAACTTAGGTTTTGCAATTTCAGAAGAATACGGAGAAACAGGAAGAGACTATTATCACAGAATAAGCAAATTCCATCAAAAATACAATTACAAAGAATGTGATGTTCAATTTTCAAACTGTTTAAAAGCAAAAGGATCAGGAGTAAATATTTCTACATTTTACTATATCGCACATCAAAATAACATAAAACCAATTAAAGAACCTATTGAGAAAGAAGTATTAAACGTTAAAGAAGAAAAGTTAAAAAAAGAGTTTGAAAGTAGTCCAACTTTCTCAACTTCCTTAATCCCTCAACTTCCGCAGTTACTACAAGATATGGTGAAACATTCTAGTACAGATCAAGAAAAAGATTTAATGATATTAGGTTCGATAACAACAATTAGTGCGTGTTTACCAAAGTTGTATGGTATTTATGATGGTGATAAAATATACCCTAATCTATTTCTATTTGTAACAGCACCAGCAGCTTCTGGAAAAGGGAAAATAAAATTCTGTAAACGTTTAGTAAATCCTATTCATAACAGTATGCAAGAAGAAACAAAGCTAATGAAAGAAGAATATAATAAGCAATTAGCATTGTATAATAAGCATAGTAAAAAAGACGAAACAATAAAGAAACCACAAAAGCCACCTTTAAAAATGTTATACATTCCTGCAAATAATAGTTCATCAGGCATGTTTCAATTGTTAAATGAGAACAAAGGAAAAGGATTAATTTTTGAAACCGAAGCAGATACATTAGCTAAGAACTTTACAAAAGATTATGGCGACTATTCAGATGGTTTTAGAAACGCATTTCATCACGAACCGATATCTTATTATCGTAAAACAGAGCGCGAATATGTAGAAATGAAAGAACCTTGTTTATCTTGTGTATTAACCGGTACACCAAAACAAGTGTTGTCATTAATGCCTAATGCAGAAAATGGTTTATTCAGTCGTTTTATGTTTTATCAAATGCCTGGTAGTACTAAATGGAGAAATGTATTTGCTAACAAATCTAAAAACGGTTTAAATGAGTATTACGATGTGTTAGGACAACAATTTTTTGAGTTGTATAAAACATTAAAATCAAATCAACCAATAAAGTTTTCATATACAGAAACACAGGAAGAAGAATTTTTAAAGTTCTTTCCAGATTTAAATCTATATTATTTAAATATCAATCCTTTAGATTATGATGCGACTGTAAAACGATTAGGAATTATAGCATTTAGAATAAGTATGATATTTACAGTATTACGTGTTTTAGAAACAGGCGATATATCAGCAGAATTATATTGTTCCGATGAAGATTTTAAATCAACATTAACAATTATAAAGGTTTTAAGTAAGCATAGTAGTAAAGTGTATTCAAGTTTACCAATAGACAAAACAAAAATTGAATACAAGAATAGTAAAGAGCAATTTATAGAAAGCTTACCAGTGCGTTTTACAACACAAGACTATTATAGCAAAGCTGCAAGTTTTAAGATTCCACAAAAATCAGCAGAAAGGTATATTACAAAATTGTGTAAAGACAATATTATAATAAGAGAATCACAGGGGTTTTACTACAATCCATCAAAAGAGAAAAGTAAGGGAACTGCGGAAAGTGAGGGGCTTAAGTAAAACTTCCCTCATTTCCCTCAAATACCGCATCCCTCGTATGGCTTACTATTTAAAATAGTGCTATTTTTATCATCTTAAAAAATTGCAACAAACAAACATTATCAATGTCAGAAGAACAAAAAAAACTACTCGAAAAACAACTATGGGCTATTGCTAACTTGTTAAGAGGTAAAATGGATGCCGACGATTACAGAAATTACATCTTAGGCTTTATATTCTTTAAATACCTTTCAGAGAAGTTACACCTATACGCCAATAAAATATTAGCACCAGACAATTTAACTTACGAGCAGTTAGATGAAAATTCAGAAAATGGTAAAATATACGTAGAAGCTGTTAAAAAAGCCTGTGTTAAAGAGTTGGGCTACTTCTTAAAACCAAGTGAATTATTTACGTCTATAGCTCAAAAAGGGAATAACCTTTCAGAAATAGTAACCAACGATAATGATGAAGCTAAACAGTTCTTTATTATTGAAGATTTAGAGCGTATTCTTACCAATATTGAGCAGAGTACCATGGGTACAGAATCTGAAGACGATTTTGTAAAACTCTTTGAAGATTTAGATTTAACGTCTGGTAAATTAGGAAGAACCGTAAAGGCTCAAAACGAAACCATTGCTAAAATTATAACACATTTAGATGAAATTGATTTTCAATTAGAAGATAATGATAGTGATTTATTAGGCGATGCATACGAGTTTCTAATCGGTCAGTTTGCGGCAAGTGCAGGTAAAAAAGCGGGTGAGTTTTACACACCTCAAGAAGTTTCTACCATATTAGCAAAAATTGTTACTACTCGTAAAAAGCGTTTGAAATCTGTATATGATCCAACCTGTGGAAGTGGCTCACTCTTATTACGTGTAGCAAAAGAAGTAGAGGATGTGGGGATGTTTTACGGACAAGAATTAAATCGTACTACCTACAACTTAGCACGTATGAATATGATTTTACACGATGTAAATTATCGTGAATTTGATATAAAGCAAGGAGATACTTTAGAAGAACCACAACACGCAGATATTGAATTAAAAGCAGAAGCCATAGTTGCAAACCCACCATTTTCTGCTAAGTGGTCTGCAAGTGGTATTTTTGCTACAGATGATAGATTTAGTCAGTATGGAAAATTAGCACCTAAAACAAAAGCAGATTTTTCATTTGTACAGCATATGATTCATCATTTAGATGAAAACGGCATCATGGCAACGGTATTACCACACGGAGTATTATTTAGAGGAAGTAGTGAAGCACATATAAGACGTTATTTAATAGAAGATAGAAACTACATTGATGCCGTAATTGGTTTGCCTGCAAACATCTTTTTTGGTACAGGCATACCAACGTGCATTTTAGTCATTAAAAAATGTAGAGAAGCGAATGAAGATGTATTATTTATTGATGCATCTAGTCATTTTGAAAAGAAAGGAAAAGATAATAAATTATTGCCAGAGCATATCAACCAAATTGTAGAAACCTATGCTAATAGAACGGTTACCGATAAATACAGCCACAGAGCAACGTTACAAGAAATAGCAGGTAACGATTACAACCTAAACATACCTCGTTATGTAGATACCTTTGAAGAAGCAGCACCTATTGATATTAATGCAGTTGCAGAAGAAATACAAGCATTAGATATTGAGTTGGCAGAAACAGATAAACGTATTGCTTCCTATTGCAAGGCGTTAAAAATTAAAACACCTTTTTAATATGGAAAAGCAATTAATACCACAATTGAGGTTTCCTAATTTTCAAGGTAAATGGGAAAAAGTAATTATATCAAAAATAGCTAATAAGATAACTGATGGTACACACGATACACCTAAACCAATAAAAGAAGGGATTCCATTTTTAACAGCCATACACGTTAAAGATGGTAAAATAGATTTTGATAATTGTTATTACCTTTCAGAAGAAGAGCATAATAAAATATATAAAAGATGTAATCCTGAATTTGGGGATTTATTGATGGTGAACATTGGTGCTGGAACTGCAACATCTGCAATGGTAAATGTGAATTATGAATTTAGTTTAAAAAATGTTGCTTTAATAAAACCTAACAAAGAAAAAATATATTCAAGCTTTTTTGCTCAAGTTCAAAGACGTAATAGTGATAGATTAAGACATCAAATTTCATCAGGTGGAGCACAGCCTTTTCTATCTTTAAAAGCTATAGGTAAATTAAAATTAAATATCCCATCTCTTCCAGAACAACAAACAATAGCAGCATTCCTTACAGATGTAGATGATAAAATTACCAAACTAACCAAAAAGAAAACCCTTTTAGAGCAATACAAAAAAGGCATCATGCAAAAAATCTTTCATCAAGAATTAAGGTTTAAAGATGATGATGGTAATTATTATCCTAAATGGAAGATTAAGAAGTTGGGGGATTTAGGAAGTACCTTAAACGGTTTAACAGGTAAGACTAAAGAAAATTTTGGTAGTGGTAAGCCATATATTCAATACAAGCAAATTTTTGATAGTTCTAAAATCAATATTAATAATTGTGGCTTAGTTGATATTACTATTAGAGATAAACAAACTAAAGTTCAATATGGTGATGTTTTTTTTACAACTTCATCAGAAACACCAAATGAAATAGGTACTGCATCTGTGTTGTTAGATAATATTGAAGAAATGTATCTTAATAGTTTTTGTTTTGGTTTTAGAGTAAATCAATTAGACTTATATCCTGCATTTAGTCAGTTTCTATTTAGAAGTACAAATTTTAGAAAAAAAATGATTCCTTTAGCACAAGGTAGTACGAGGTATAATATTTCTAAATCGGCATTTGTAAAACTTAAGGTTAGTTTGCCGAATGTGGCAGAACAAACCAAAATAGCCAATTTCTTATCAGAGTTAGATTTAAAAATAGAAGCTTTAAATAACAACATAGAAAATAGCAAAAACTTTAAAAAAGGATTATTACAAAAGATGTTTGTATAGATTATGACAACACAACCAGAGCAAGTATTAGAAAATAATTTAATAAGCCAATTAGTAGCATTAGGCCATAAATCTGTTGTTATAAAAACAGAAGAGGACTTAGTAAGCAATCTTAAATCACAATTAGAAAAGCATAATAAAACTACATTTACAGCTGCTGAGTTTGATAGAATAGTCATCCACCTTTCTAAAGGTAATATTTTCGATAAAGCCAAAACCTTACGAGATAAATATGTGCTTCAAAAAGACAATGGAGAGAAGGCATATATTGAGTTTATCAATCAAGATTTTTGGTGTCAAAATCAATTCCAAGTAACCAATCAAATTACTATAAATGGCAAACGTGAAAACCGTTACGATGTAACGATTCTTATTAATGGTTTACCATTAGTACAAATAGAATTAAAACGTAGAGGTATAGAATTAAAAGAAGCCTTTAATCAAATACAACGCTATCAAAAAGAATCCTTTGCATCAAATAATGCCTTATTTAATTATGTGCAAATATTTGTAATTAGTAATGGTGTAGACACCAAGTATTATGCAAATAGTCAAAAACAAAGTTTTAAATTCACATCGTTTTGGGGTGATGAAAAGAATAAAAAAATAACGCAATTAGATAAGTTTGCAAGCATATTTTTAGAGCCTTGTCATATTGCTAAAATGATTACCAAGTATATTGTTTTACACGAAAGCGATAAAATATTAATGGTATTGCGTCCTTACCAATTTTATGCAGTAGAAGCTATTATAGACAGAGTAAAAAATTCTGATAAAAACGGATATATCTGGCATACCACAGGTTCAGGAAAAACACTAACATCATTTAAAGCAAGTCAAATATTAACACATAATCCTAAAATTAAAAAAGTAGTATTTGTAGTAGATAGGCAAGATTTAGACGATCAAACCGTAAGAGAATTTAGAGCGTTTGATAAAGACAGTATTGATGGTACAGAGAATACAAAAATGTTGATCAGTCAATTTTTAGATAATAACAGACCTTTATTAGTTACAACGATTCAAAAGTTAAATTCTGCAATATCAAAAGCAAAGTTCAGAAAGCAAATAGAAGCTCTAAAGGATGAAAAAATAGTATTTATTTTTGATGAATGTCATCGTTCTCAATTTGGAGATACACATAAGCGTATTGTGAGCTTTTTTACCAATCATCAATTATTTGGTTTTACAGGAACACCAATATTTGTAAAAAATGCCATCAGTAAAAAGAGCATCAAACAAACAACCGCAAACCTATTTCACGAGTGTTTGCATAAATACGTAATTACAGATGCCATTAGAGATGAAAATGTTTTAAAATTCTCAATAGAATATTACAATGTTTTTAAATCTAAAGGTGATGTAGATGAAACTAAAGTAGAGGACATAAACAAACAAGAAGTATATGAAAGTGATGAGTATCTAAATACCATTGCAAACTACATTATAGCAAATCACAATCGTAAAACGCATCACAGAACGTTTACAGCAATATTTTGTGTAAGTAGCGTAGATATTCTAATTAAATATTACGACCTATTAAAAGCTAAAAAAGAAGCTGGAGAACATCGTTTAAATATTGCTACAATCTTTTCCTATAATGTAAATGAAGAAGATAAAGATGCAAATGGTCAAATACAAGAAGAAGATGTAAATGATGATAAACCTGTAAACAAACACACAAGAGATAAGTTAGATGAATTTATTGCAGATTACAATCAACAATTTGGTTCTAAACATTCTACTAAAGATGGTGTTGCATTTCTAAACTATAAAAAGGATATTTCTAAGCGAGTTAAGAATAAACAGATTGATATATTATTAGTAGTTAATATGTTCCTTACAGGTTTTGATAGTAAGTCCTTAAATACACTCTATGTGGATAAAAATTTAAACTATCACGGTTTAATACAAGCCTATTCACGTACAAATAGAATCTTAAACGAAAAGAAATCACAAGGTAATATTTTAGCGTTTCGCAATCTAAAACAAAACACAGATGATGCTATTGCATTGTTTTCAGATAAAAACGCACAAGAAACGATTATAATTGCACCTTATGAAGAGCAGGTAAAGAAATTTAATGAAGCTTATAAAGTGTTAATGGGTATAGCACCAACGGTTGATAGTGTAAGTGATTTAGTAACAGAAGAAGATGAATTAGAGTTTGCTAAAGCATTTAGAGAAATCATGCGCTTAAAAAATATATTATCATCATTTATCGAATTTACATTTGATGATACTTATATGAAAGACCAAGAGTTTGCAGATTACACAAGTAAGTATTTAGACTTGTATGATAAGATAAAAACAAACAATCAAAAAGAAACAGTATCTATTTTAGATGAAATTGATTTTGAATTAGAATTAATACATCGTGATGAAATTAATGTCGCTTACATAATGAAATTATTAGCACAATTAAAAGATGCGAAACCAAAAGACCAAGAAAAACAGAAAAAACAAATTATAGATTTAATTGCTGGTGAATCAGAGTTAAGAAGTAAAAGAGTTTTGATAGAAAAGTTCATTCAAAATAATCTTCCAAAAATAAATGATAGTGAAACTATTGAAGAAGAATTTAAAAACTATTGGCAAGAAGAAACTAAAAAAGCTTTACAAGAATTAAGTACAGCAGAATCATTAAAACAAGATAAAGTAGAAGACATCATAAACGATTTTCTTTTCACAGGAAGAATGGCAACCGAAGATGAGGTTATTGAAGCATTAGAAAAACAACCAAGTGTTTTACAAAGAGAATCCATAAGCACTAGAATAACAGAAAAAATAAAAGATTTTGTAAAGACTTTTATTAATGGTGTTGATAATTAAATTGAAGAAAAAAAATGAACGTCAATTCAGGTATTATTTATCAACATTTATTTAATGTTTTTTCACCTAATAGTCGAAAAACTTATAATTAAATTGAAATTATTTTTAGTTTTTTTATTTTTAAGAATTACTATTTTTATGATAATAATTAGTAACAAATCCGTCCTAATGTAGTTATATGAGTAAGTTTGTTATTCTTTTAGTAAAATAATTACCCATTAAGTAAATGTTTTTTTTGTATATTTGCAGTAACATACTTACCCCGCTTCCCGTAGAACAGCGCGCTCAGGGTAAGTTTTTTTTTGCCTTATATTTAGCTATGACTAAGGAGAGTTATTTAAAACCACCATTATCTTATCAGCAGCAATTCGAACAATTATCAGAAAGAGGTTTGTCATTCGAAGGTTGTGAAGAAAAAGCATTGCATCTTTTAGAAAAATTAAGTTATTACAGATTATCGGGTTATTGGTATACCTTAATAGATAATCCTAAAAGGAATCATAAATTTAAAACGGATGCTCATTTTAACCAAGCTTTCGAATTATATAAATTTGATCGTGAATTACGTCTTTTAATTCTAAGCCAAATTGAAAAAATTGAGGTTGCGATTAGAGCTATAATTGCCTATGAGTGTTCTCATAGTTGGGGTGTTTTTTGGCTATCAGAATCAAAAAATTTTAAATCACATGCACAGCATACGAGAGATTTAAGTAAAATATTTGGTGAGGTTGGTAGGAGTAAAGAGCTATTTCTTCAAGAGTATAAGAAAAAATATACCGAAGATTTGCCTCCGAGTTGGATAGCTTTAGAGGTTTGTTCTTTTGGTAGTTTATCACATATTTATGATAATCTTAAGGGCGGTAGAACGAAAAGAAATATTTCAAGAAAATTTGGTTTAAGAGATGATGTATTTGCTACTTGGCTTCATACATTAGTTTACATTCGTAATACTTGTGCGCACCACAGTAGGTTGTGGAATAAAAGCTTAACAATAAAAGCGACTGTACCAACTCAAACCTCTTTAAATTGGATTTCAAATTTTTACAATATAGATACTCGTACAGGTAATCGTATGCATGTTAAACATCGTACTTATTTTCTTTTATGTATGGTTCAATATCTTATACAGTCCGTAAACCCTAATAATAAGTTTAAAGATAAATTAGATGCCTTATTTACAGAATACAATTCGGTAGATAGAAAGGCTTTAGGTTATACAGATGATTGGAAAACAGAGCCTTTGTGGCAATAAAACCCCCACAACACAAAACCCAATTTTTAGCGAAAAGCAAAAAAACTCTGTCTTTTGTGTTATTCCGCACACCTCCGCAAGTTTAGCGTTTTAATAGTCTAGAGGTACTTGCATTTTAAAGCTTGTATTTTCGTACACTCAAATACAACTGTAAAAAACAATCTTTAATATTTTTATCATAAAACACTAAACTCCCCAAAGCTAAGTTACATAACACAAGTTATAATACTCTTTCGTAAAAACTACAGGTAGTTATAACTGGTATTATGTAAAATAGCCGCACATCCAACGCGCACCTCGGAAATTAGAAATAACATATAGATAAATTAAGAACATGTAGGCTATGTTGCATTGTTTTTACAAGTGCTTTTAGGCTTCATTAAATCAGTCAAGAAAAAATACAAATTAGCATTATTTAGCATATTTCTAAGGCACCTATAAAATCAAAAAAAAGCCAATAAGAGTATAAAGTTTTATTTGTAAAGAAAGAAGTAAAGTTGTTTTCACTAAAAGCAGCTGCTCATAAGGTTTCTTAAAATAAAGCAATAAGTAGAGGTAGTTTAGTTCTTAAAAAAGAGCATAGATAGCAACCACTTTTAACAAAAACAATCAAGAAGTTAGAACAAAACAAATAAAAAATTATACACTTATTCTCGCTGCTGCCCACGCACTAGGTACTTTTATTCAGTTTTTTATAAAAAAAAACCCACATCGTAGAGAGGTGGGTAAATTGCTATGAAAAAGAAAGTATGAAGATACTATTTTTTTTAATATAAAATAACTTTTTCACCCACTTTGTGTCATTCAATCGCCATTGGGCTAACATTTTCAAAATTTGAGAATGCCTTTGCGCGCAATTCATCCGCAATTCTCAATTTTTGAAAACGGGTAAATTATGGAAAGTGAGCATTCTTGTTGATATCTTAATAGTTCGATACATATAAACGCATCCTAAGTTACGGATTCCCGAACAATTATGTTAGAGTATATTATTAGTTTTGAAAAAATAACATAACAAAATGAAAGTAAAAAAAAATATTAAAGTATCTGCATTATTTTTAATTATTACAGTCTTTATGTCTTGTGGTGCAATGTCAAGAGTAGAAATACCAACGCCTGAACCTGCAACTAAAAATGTAGAAACTAAATCTAATAAGAACTCTAATTTTATTAAAGCAAATGAATGGATGGTACAAAGTTTTAATGATGCTAAAAGCATCATCCAGTTCAAAGATAAAGAAGCTGGTATTGTTAAGGGGAAATACCTAATGAGAGCAGGAGTTGTTAGTACTAGTGCATATGTTCAATCTACAGCAAGTTTTTATTCAGTTATAACAATTAGGGTAAAAGATAATATATCAAGAATTGAAATAAACGCACCTTCTGGAATATATTCTCAAAAATCTATGGGAATTGAGTATGGTTTTACTAAAGAATTATTTCTTACTAAAGCGAATGTATTAATTACAGAATTTGAAGAATATATGAAGATGGAATCGAGGAATGACAATTGGTAACCGAAATTATTTTAAAATGCAAACCACCTTTAATTTAACTTTTAGGTGGTTTTTTGTTGTATAGAATTTTTATGTTTCAAAAACAATAAAGAAAATTTAATGAGACTGTTTATGTATCAATGATCTGTCATTTATAAATTTTTTTAAATCAAATCGCTAAGCAAAAAACACACAATATGTCATTCTGAAAATGGCAGTTTTAAGGTCTTGTAATTATTCTTTACTACTACTGAAAAGCAAACGAAAGAAACGCAGCGTTAACACATCATGACACGTTTAAATAGTAACAATTTGGCATTATTATAGTTATATTGTAGTAGGAAGTGAAGTTTAAAGCAATATAAAGTCCGTACCAAATTCGAGCGAGTATTAATTTAAATATTTATATAATTATGGGAAAGATTGGACAAGGAATTTTAGGAGGGTTATCAGGAAAAGTTGGTAACATTATTGGTGGAAGTTGGAAAGGTATCGACTACATTAGAATTAAGCCAACGAGCGTGGCGAATCCTCGAACAGTGGGGCAGGTAAATCAGCGTAATAAATTTAGGGTTACTTTGGAGTATTTACAGGCGAACAAAGATTTTATTAAAATCGGATATAAGGCTTTTGCAACAAAGAAAACAGAGTTTAATGCTGCGATGTCTTATGTGTTAAATAATGCGGTAGGAGGTACAGCACCTGATTTTATCATTGATTATTCTTTAGCTTTATTAAGTAGAGGGGGTTTGTCTGGAGTTTTAAATGGAATAAAGGATTTGTCAACTGCGGGTCAAGTTTCTTTTGCTTGGGACGATAATTCTACAGATGGGAATGCAAACGCAACAGATAAAGCAATGGTATTAGTTTACAACCCAAGTAAGAAAGAATCAATTTCAATTCTTGCTGGAGCTGATAGAACTGTAGGTTCGCAAGTTGTTACAATTCCGAACACGTATGCAGGAGAGACTGTAGAGCTGTTTATGGCATTTGTTTCTGCTGATGGTAAGATAGTATCAAATAGTGTGTATTTAGGCTCTGGTACGGCAGCTTAATGGTTTTAAGTTTAAATACACGTTACAAACCGTTTCTATTAATTTAGAAGCGGTTTTTTTATGCTTATAGATCACTTGATTGTATTCTTTAAAAGTTGTACCTATGTTGTACCTTTTTTAAAACAATGTTTTAAAATCCTTTAAATATAAGGCTTGTGTAGGTTAGTTAGTATAACACGGTGTTGCAAGTAGTAGTTTTTTTCATACAATTCAGGTTTTTATATTTTCCTTTTTTTTTGTTTCCAGCTTTTTTCACAAACTTTTAATTCCGTAAATATTTGCAATTCCACAACTTGTTGAATTCCGATATTTGGAAACCTTTTTTCTTTTTTTTTACATGATTAAAAATTCCGCTAAACTATTGAATTCCGAATTTACTCCAATTCCATAATTTTGGAAATTCCTTCTTTTGATAAAATTCTGATTAGCGAGAGAGTGTTGCATAATTCCCCAATTTCTCCGAACTTTAGAAATAAAAAAATTATAAATTTCTAACGAAAATTTATTTGGTTTGAGAAATCTCCGCTATTACTTGCAACGCTGTTGTGCTTATGATTTGTTGCGTAAATTTAGCAAAAAAATAATTAAAACACCAGACTTTCACGTTTGCGTAGTTTTTCCAACGGAAAAACTACGCAAGCAATAAATTATGCACGTTGTTGGCAAAAGCGATTTAATATTTTTTTTTGCAAAATTTTTCAGCATTTTCTATTTTTATTTCTTTTTTTTATTTTCAGAATTCAGATTTTGAGTAAGTATTCCGCAAAGATTTATAATTCCGTATTTTGCTCAATTCCGCAATTTTGGTTTTTCAGAGTTTGAGTAAATTCGGCGTTTTGAGAATTTCACAAACTTGCTGAATTTCGCAATCTTAATTTTTTCAGAATTTGAGTAAATTCCACATTTTGCTATTTTCCGAAAACTTGGCAAAATTCCGCAAACATTTTTTTGTTTTCCTTTTTTTAGCGTTTCAGAATTCAGAAATTCGAATAACTATTAATCTGGTTTGAGTGATTTCCGAAGTTTTTGCCAACGTTGTTGTATATGGTTTGTTGCGTGGTTTAAGCAACTAATTTAGTAAATATTTACCGACCAAGAAAGTCCGCGAGGACTTTCGTAAGTAGGCGAGAAGCCAGCAATAAATTATATACGGCTTAACTTAGCATTATACTAAATATGTTAACTTAAACAATATAAATTAGAAAGCACAAAAGAGGGGATTAAGGTTATTTTATACGCAGAGACTATAGATCTCGTCAACATTGAAAATCACCTCTCTTTTCTACACAGATTTCGTA
>NZ_VORS01000015.1 GCF_007997075.1 Polaribacter sp. IC073 | reverse complement strand
ACACCATATAATAATTTGAATTATAAATATAAAGAATTTATATGACTTTCAACCGAAATGTTTTGTTAAAAGGAGTGCAAATGTATGAATAAAAAAAATACTACTGCCAACAACGTGTATAATTAATAGCTTGTTCTTGCTTATTTAAAAGTCTTTGTAAATCACCTTTGCCTATTAAATAAAGTCCAGAACTATCCATTTTAAAATCGTTCTCTTTTATAAAGTCATGTATTATTTGTTTCATTTTTTATTATCTTTTAGTTTATTAATCCGCTACTAATCATACACAAATAAAGTTAGACACAAATAAGAAAAAAAAGCCAGCCACGGTTGTAGTTGTATGTTAGTTTATATTGTGTATCTTTTTATGGCAACCAACACAAACAACATCTAAATCTCCTAAAGATTCATCTCCTATTGTATTATAATTCAAATGATGAACTTGTAAGTTTTCGGTTTTACTACATCTACTGCATTTGTAATCAGAAAATTTAAGCATCTCATTTCTTTTATCGTGCCATTTCTTACTGTTTAAATATGAACGGTAAACTCTCTTGTAATCTCTAGTAGTTAAATAAACAGATGTTTCCACCGTAAATAAATCGTTAATAATACCATCTCCATAATCAGCTTGTCCAATAACAATATCGTTAGGTATGTTAAATTCATAAACTAAAAAACCATCCTCTAAATTACTAATTGTTTCTTCTATTTCAAAATCAATATTTAAGTTAGATAAAAATAAACTTAAATCTTTTTTATCTAAATCAATATAAATCTGCTCTTTGTTTTCATATTGAATATAATCAACTTTATCTTTATTTATAGTTATTTCTTTGTCATAATTATTTATAAATTTCAATAGTATTTCCTTCATTTCTTACGGGTTTTATTTTTTACAAAAATAACTGGCTTTTTTTTCTTACTTGAGCTAACAATGCGTATAATTAATTACTACTAATGGCTTATTTGTTAGATTTTTACCACTATAAAGATACGTTTTATTTGTTAATTTCACGCTTAATTTACGTAACTAATCATACTCTATAAAGTTGCAAAACATTTAAAAAAAAAGCCACCAAATATTATGGGAAGCACTTATTATAATGGAAACTCTTCACTTTATCTTAAGTATTTACTTAAATCCTTTGTGTATTTAAAAATATATCGTGTAAATCGTATTTTTTATAAATACGACCATTGTAATTATAATAATTGTATTCTTTATAAATGCAGTTTAATTTTATCCATAGTTCAAAATCTGTCATATATTATGTATTTTATTTTTTGCAAAAATAATGTGGCTTTTTTTCCAAACGTTATGCAACAACGTACAAATAAAATAAACAGCTATTCGCTTAATCAAAGGTTTGTCATTACTTATTTCAGTTGTTAAGTAATCCTTAATAACTGCTTTTTTACTCGTTTACTTTCCTTGTACATATCCGTTACATATCAAATAATTTAATAAGCGTAAATAACTTTATTTACTAAGTGTGTTTTAATTGCTTTTTAAATTACTCATTGTGTAAATTACTTGAGGTAACAATGTACATTAAAAATAGGGGTTGCATAGCTTATAAAGGCTCGATTGCATTTCTTTAAAGTCTTTGCAATACTAAAGATTTCTATAATTCTTATACCCCTACTTTCATTGTACAATTACGTTACACAACATTGCTAAAAAAAAGGGCGACCAATCTTTGTCGCCAATTATTCTCTAACAGTTCTAATTAAATCAGTTCTTTCAATTCTGTAATTTTCGTCTATAAAAGAAGTTTCTTTTTTTTCAGAAAAATGTACTGATAAACTTCTTTTTTTATATCCTAATTGTTTTTCCATTACAGGAATTGAGCCGAATATTAACGGCTCATCCTTTTTCTTATCTAAAACCCAGTACATATTAATATTTTTTTGAGTTTTTAACAACAGAGCCAATTCTATTGTTATTTCCAATTAATCCTAAATGAAAAGCTACGTGAATTTCTTCTTTACTTAATTCTTGTAATTCTTCAATCATCATTCTTTTCATTGGACATCCAGTTGGTCTATCTTTTCTTTGAGCAGATGTAAAAGATTTTAATCCACCATTGTTTTCAATTTCTGTTCTGATTTCGTTTGCTAAAGTTGTCATTATATTTTAATTTAAAGTAGTGGTTAATTCCTTACTACAATGTAAATATACAACTTATTTACGTATAAAATGTATATATTTTACTTATTTACGTATTTTTATGACATTATCAGTAAATAAGTTATTTTATTGCATTATTAATAACGTTTTATTTGGTTTTTCACAAAACCACGCCCTTTTTTTTAGCAACGTTGTGTAACACTTTGTATAGTTAATAGCTAAATTCTTACTTATCTTATGGTTTTCGCTTATTTACTTGCTTCAATTTTCCTGCGGAAAATAACGCTCGCAAAACGCTACTAACCATACAATCAAACGTTGCAAAACATTTAAAAAAAAAGCCACCATTTATTGTGGCTTTATAACGTGGGAATTATTTTCTAATATTTTAATTAATCTTTTCATATAGGGTATAAGTGTTCTTTTAATATCTTCTTGATCTCTTTTCCAGAAATCAATAGCTTGCCTACAAGTTTCCTCTCTTGGTTTCCCTTTAAATTCTATCATTTGTGATCTTGCATTTTTAATCGCTTTAATTTTACTTAAATACTCTTTGCAATCATATTCTACTTGCTTTAATTCTTCGTCTTCCATTATTTTATTTTTAGTTTGTTTACGGGTTTTGTTTTTAAACAAAAACAATGTGGCTTTTTTTCCAAACGTTATGCAACAACGTACAAAGAAAATAGCTTATTACTACTGTTTAATTAATTATTTACTTAATTCAATCTACTTGTATTGCTTATATTTTTAAGTGCCTTACAAAGCTACTTTCCTTGTACATATCCGTTAGGCAGTAATTAAGGCGTACTTACAACATAGCACATTCTAGTTTTCTTATTAAACCTTACGTTTTTTTTATCTATTATTTTAACCTCGCTAATTAATGTTTTACAAGGTTCGTCTAAATACCAAATGTATTCAGGGTCTGTTTCTGAAATCATACCAACTTCACAATATTTTTTATTAATACCTTCTGGCTGAAAATAAACTGTTTTCATAATTTTATAATTAACTACTGCCAACACTTTGTATAATTAATAGCTAAGGCAGTTTATTCGCTATTAATTTGTTTTTTACTTATCTACTTATTTTACTTCGGAAAATTGCTGTTATACTTATACGCTAAAAATCATACAAAAATACGTTGTAACAAAGAAATTTACTTTATTATTTCTATTTTTACAACATTACTAAATAATTCTTCTATATCTACTAGGTCATTTACCTTAACTACCTTAGTAAGTGTCTTTTTGTAATCGTCCATCATTGCGTGTCCGCTATCTTGCCAAATACAGTAAGTAACTAAAGCAGTAATTTTACTTGAGACAACACTGTTTAAAGAAAATGCTTTTTTTGTTGCTTGTATAACGTCTTTAAAGTGTTCTAATTGAAAATCTGTAGGCTTATTATCCCAACCTAATTTCTGCATTTCTTTCCAAACTAACTTTTCTTCTTTTGTCATTGTGTATTTATTTAATTTATTAATAATCTATTCAGCACTTTCCTTAAACATATCCGTTGTAAAAAATAACTACTACAACATAACCCACTCATTGCAATCCTCTAAAGTTCCTTGCTTCCATACAGTGTTAGAATCTTTGCCAATTACTTGGTATGTATCGTTTATTAAATGGTGTATTTCAAATTCTTCCTCTAATTGCTTACTTTCATCGCAGTTACATTTAACAACAACATATAAATCAAATAACTGCTTACTTGCTTCATCAAAAGACATTCTATCAAAATTGAATTCTGTCAATACTCTACTAATTTCTTGTTTTATTTTCATCGTTACTTGTTTTATATAATTAAGTTCTATAAAATAAAAAGAAAAAAGCCGACTCACTCTTGAGACTTACTCTTTAGTAATTCAGCTTCTGCCATTTTTTCGTCTAATTTTTGTTGAAACCTGCTTTTTCTAATTGGTGGTTTAGGTGGTTTTTTCATTTTAGGAACTCTACCTTTTTTAGCTGTTAATAATTGGTATAATACATAAATACCAAGTCCAATAAGTACTAATGCTATTCCACCCCAAAAAGGAAGTGTAACATACCACCAAGACCAATCTATAAAGTTTGTCAGTTTTAGAACTACAAAGGCAACGCCTAATAAACCTAAAATACCTATTCCATCATTTGAACTACTTTTACTCATAATTTATTTTTATTTTAATGTTTATCTGTTCGGGTTTTGCTACGCAACGGTTTTTTTATCAGCAGGTAACACTATATAAAATTAATTGCTGGTTACTGCTTTCCGTTTGGCTATTGCTTACTTATTTTAATTCCTTGTAATTCGGGGGTTTTAGAATTTTTAAACGCAACTAACCTTAACCTTTCCGTTGTGTGTAATTGTGGCTCAAAAGGTCTGTGCTTTTTCGGCTAGCACCACAGCTTAGAATAAGACCTCCGCAGGTAGACACACCTACGCTTGCCACAAACTAACAATAACAACGTACAAAGAAAATAAACTACTATTCGCTTTTTGTTGTTCTGTTATTATTTATTTTTAATCCCCCAGAATTCGGGGGTTTTAGAATATTTACTCGTTTACTTTCCTTGTACATATCCGTTGTAACAAATAATTACATACTAAAACTTATCTTACTTAAACTATCACTATCCCTTTTAAGTATTTCGTATTCTTGCTTACTAATAGATATGTAATCACTTGACACAACATCAGATAAAGCCAAATTTTTAACTTTCTGTATTTCACTAATTGCATTATTTAAAGATTCTAAGTAATCCCCATTTGTTCCGCTTCTAAAGAAGTGTACTAATATTCCTTTGATTTCTATTTCCTGTTGTTCTATATTCATAATTATTTGTTTATTTAATCGTTAAAAATCAGTCCTTATCTGCGGTCCGTTCTAAACAATTAAAGGTTGTATTCTTTTTTTAGTCTTTTATAATGGTATTTTAATTCATCTAAATTATACAACCATTCTTTAAAGTTGTATTGGTCTTTTCCTTGCTTTTTTACGTGTTTCATAAATTCCTCAAAATACTGTTATTATTCATCCTTTAACTGTGTAGAACACTGGTTATAATTAATAGCTTTATCAATCATTTTTACAATGTGTTCTGACAAATCTTCGTCCGTGAATCCACAATGCTTTCTAGAGTAATCTATAAATTCAATCCAATATTGCTTACTTTGTATAATTTCTTCTGTCATTTTTTATAAATTTTAATCATTTATTTACGCTAATAATCATAACCGATTCCGTTGGTAAGTAATAATTTTACTTAGTCTTTATGTCTGCAAAATTGCAAAACCAATAATCATCTTTACCTACGAATTTATATTCGTCATCGTCTGGGTCTTTGTTATCTTCTGCAAGCGTAACTATTTCACCTATGTTAAATCCGTGACCAGAAGTATTTGCTAATATTTCAAACTCTTTTCCTATGTCTGAAGCAGTAAAAAAACTAATGCCAACACCTTGTAAAGAAAATAAAACATTTAGCTTACTTGCAAGTTCCTTGTAATTATGTTCTGGTATATACTTTAAGTTATAGTCATTGCTATCACTTAAATCATTTAAAATAATTTCTATTTCTTTTGTCATTATTTAATTATTTTAAGTAATTAATATTATCTTTTCAGTTAAAAACTACTTTATTGAATTTTCATAAATATTACCTACAACCTGAAATTTAAAGTCTTTTAATTCGTTTGCCAGCAAGTAGCCGCTTTCTTTATTTTGTGTGAAAGTCTGATCTAATTTCCAGCACCCTAACTTAGAACACCAATAAACTTGCTGTTGAGTATCTTTTAAATTTTCTTCAACATCAATTAAAGTATATCCCTCATAAACTTCAATGCCATTACAATCTTTGAAACCTGTATATTCTAAAGGAATAATTTTTGCGTGTGAAAAATCATTGTGAGATGGTTTCCTGTTACACATTTTTTTTAAGTCTTTATCCCAAAATCTAAATTTGTGTTCTCTCTTTTTCATTTTTAATAGTTTAGGTGGTTTTCTTTCTCTACACTTTCCTTTACATATTCTATAAATAAAGGCTCTTCTTTTTCAGCGATTCTTTTGTTAAGATTATTTAAAGGCATTGCTCCTGAATTATAGCTTCTTAAAAATCTGTTAAATTGTTTGCCAGTTATTTCTACTCCGGATGATATTACTTCTTGTATCGCTTCTTGTCTGTATGATGTATTCATCTATTATTTTTTAAAACTATTTATTAACTGAACTTCTACTTTTTGCATGTTTACCATTGTATTAATTACACCACAAACAGACATTGCTTTTCTTTCTTTTTCGGGTGTTATTTCGCCATTTTGTAGATCGGATAAAACATTAAGCAAAGAAGCTTTCATTACCTTATTTTCTGCAGAAGGTGCATAACCATTTACAATTACTTCATTTGAAACATCATTTTTCTTAGGCATAAAAGAATCTTCTTTTACATCACTTAAATTATCAAAAAATAAATCGATTTCATTTGTTGCAAGAGCAATGCTTATTCCATCTGTAAAAATTACAATAGTACCGTTCACGTCTTTAAAGTTTTTTATTTTTATAACTTTACCTTCGTAAACTTTTGTTTTTCCTGATAATAATTCTAAACGATTCTTTAATTCTTTTGTCATTTTATTTGTTTTTAAGTGTTCTTGTTATTTTTTTTAGTAAGATTAAATTCTGTCTCATTTCTTTAGGATATCTATGAATTGTATTTCTATCCATATTTTCAGATTTTGTGATTTTCTTTAAATTTGATGCTTCAAAATTTCTTTTGTTCCGATCTATAAAAATTATGATATCCCCTTTTTTTAAATCTTCTTTAGAGTGTTTTTTATAAACATTTCTTTGCTTTAGTTCCCATTTACTAGGATTATTTATTTTTATTTCTAAATATCCATCTTTTGTAAACCTTTCTGTTCCCAATTTTAAAATATTAGCAGGAACACAACCTTTTTTAAACCTCGTTTCCTTTGTTTTATTTATAGCAGCTAAAGACATATATTCTTTTTGTTTCAATCCTTTATTAAATGGAATGCTTCCTTTTTTCTTGTAGCTATCTTGTTTTCTTTGCGCTATTAATTCTTTTGGAATAACTAGATTGTTGTTTTTAAGAAACCTCATAATCCTGCCGTAAGTTGCCCCAACATCATCTGCCAACCTTTTTACAGGAATGTTTAAAAACTCTTTTTTAATGTAGTCTTCCTGGTCTTTTGTAAATGGTGTAAAATATCCTTTTGGCATATTATTTTCTAAAACTTTTCCCTTTAAACTCGATCACGTTAAACATTTCGTAAATTCTATCATTTACCCTATCTCCGTATTTTTCGCCAAATTCTTTTAAAGCTGTTTCTAAATTTCCTTCGTACCCTTTTTTGTAATTGCAAGTGATAAAAGTTAATGCTTTGTTATTGTATCTATTTTCTAAAATCTCTCTAAATATTTCGCTCTTTCCGTAATTATTCGCTTTTCTTTCAGATTTTATATCATCAAAATATAGTTTGCCGGTTGACATTTTTTTTATCAAATGTGTTTTGTCTTTTGGTTCTGAACAACCTTCAAAATCTAAAACAACATCATTAGCAGAATAGCCTTTAAAATATTTAGGCGTGTTTCTTACACATTTTTCAAAAACCTTCATTGTAGAACTCTTTCCGTTTCCAAAGTCACCGATAATTAAAATTCCTTTGTCAAAACTTGGAACCGATAAATTTGATAATCTTTTGCATTTCTCAAAATTTGAAAAATCATCTGTGAAGTAATAAAATAGCGGTGCCAAATTTGCTAAAATATCTTCTGTTTTTACAAAGTCTTTTTTTTCTAAAAGTTTAAAGTTTCTTAAGAAAGCCACCCAAAGAGTTTCTTTTGTTATTTTCATTTCTTTAACAACCCCAATTCTATTTAGCTTTCTAGAATATTCTTTGATTGCTTGCACATTTGGTCCAGAAAAACTTGTAGAATTTTCAAACTCCTCAATTTTTTTTATTGCTTCTGAAACAGATATTTTAAAAGTTTTTCTAAACTCAACCATTTCCATAGTTGACATTTTTTCAAAATCGTATTTTTTTAATGCAGCATACTTGTGTCTTCCTATTAATTTTGTTGCGTCTATCATCTGTTTGAATGTACTGTTGTTAGCTGTGTTTGTTTATAATTTGGTTTTGTTCCTGATATTCTAAACCAACTTAAAAAGTGAGAATTATAATCTTCTTGTGTTTTCGAAAAACTCCCTTTGCTTTCTAATTCTTCATTAAAATCAATTAATTTTTTCGCTAGTTCGGTTTTTTCTATTTTTTGTTTTTTACAAAAAGCATTAACTAATCTTTCGTTTTCTAAATATGTATATTTTAAAATTTGAATGTCGGTGAAGATGTCTGTTTTTTCTTCTTCTTCATCTTTAGATTCATATTCTACTTTAGATTCATATTCTACTTCTACTTTACGAACCATACCGTAATGGTTCGAAAGGGTTACGAACCCTTCTATTGGTTTTGATTTAGAAACCTCTAAATCATTATTTTTAAGTACATTAGGTAGATTATTATAAGTATCTATTGCAGATTTTTTCATATTAGTATTATAATTCTGATGTTTCATAAAATTAACTAACACGATGTAATTACCTATTCTTTTTACTTTTTGAACCCTTTGGAACGCTTCCAAAGCATTAAAAACTTCATCAATTGTTAAACCTGTTTCAAATGAAATTTTTTTATTAGAACTTTCGTAAATCCCCAACATGTTTGTTTTTTCATTTGTTATTAAATAGATGAAAAGCAACTTTTGTTTTGGAGGCAAATCCTCTATGAAGGGGTCAGACCAAAAAGCAGTACTCAAACTTCTTAATTTTGCCATAAATACTATTTTGTTAGATGATTAATAATTGCTAATTGTGTTTTTGGCTTATTTAAGAAACTTTCTTTGTAATCCTTTACGTTTCTGTGATTCTCCGTTACATAGCGTGTAGAATCTCCTTTAGTAGATATAATTCTACCTAATTGGCTTCTTTGGTCTGGCGTTGCCTTTATGTTATTTGTTTCTAAGTAATTCTTTAAAGTCATTTTTAGGTATAAAAAAACCTTTCTAAATTCATTGCTTAAAAGTGGAATTAGCAAATCGTTTAAAAAGGTAGAATTTAATGTCTTTGTAGTCGTGAAATTCCACTTAAACAACTGAACTACAAATATACGCAATTATATTTCATATAAAGATAATTTAAGTGCAATTATATTGCATATATTTTATACTGCTATTTCGATACCTAGCAAAACTTCTTTAACTTTATTTAATTCTTGCTCATTCATTTCCTGAATGATATTACTAATATCAATTCTCAAACCAAACAACTCAAAATCTTTTAGCCTTATCTCTTGTGTCTTGTAACAATCTGACTTTAATTCTTTTAAATTCAATTTTTGTTCTTTTCTTACAGATTCTGGCGAAGTAATTACATCTGATATAGCTTTTAAAGAATGTAGCACGCTGGCATGATCTCTTTTAAATAAATCACCTATTTTAGTAAGTGATAGATTTCCGTATTTGTGTATAAAATACATTGCTACTTGCCTTGGGAAAACTATTTCTCTTTTTCTTGTATCTTCTCTGCATTCTACTCTGTAATAGTTGTTTACTATTTCAATTATTTTTAATGCTTGTATTTTATTGATTGATATTAATTCAGTTTTCATCATAATTAACGGTATTGTTTGATTGCTACTTTTAAGTTGTAGTTTAATTTATATTGCAGTCCTTGAAAAAAGTCTGATTTTCTAACTGTTTTTTCTTCGTATATTTTATCCAAAATAGGAATCATTAAATCTTGTAGTTCTATCATTTTATCATAAATGGCTTGCGGAAACTCCTTTTTTTTCTCGTTTTCTAGAAGCTCATCCGATTCTTGAACGTACAAATCCATTAAAATAAATACTTTAAATAATTTCTGTTGCTCTGGTGAAATTATTACAGGTTTATTCATAATTGGCTACTTTTTATTCTATCTATAATCATTGCTTTTTTGATTATTAAATAAATAATATTATCATTAAATTTCTCTTCCACCTTTTCTTGTGTAGGTAAAACACCTTTTTCTAAATCGTTGGTTATATCACTAATAGAAATTTCGTGTTTTAAAAGAAAACCGTCTAAGATTTTTTCTGGTGTTAAACCTTTTATTTTAGATCCTTGTTCAAAATTGTGATAAACATTATTATTTCTTCTGTACTCTTTACCTTTTGTTATTAATAGAACTTTTAACTCCTCTAGTGTTTTATTTACAACATCATCAAAAAGTTCGCTCCTTAAATCTTGTGGGTCTTTATTTTTAATAAAATCGTAATGTTCCCCTGTATTTCCATTCTGAGCAATTACCTTCATTCTACTCTCGTTTTCCTCTTCCTTAAAATTATTTATTTCACTCATAATTTCTATATTTTTAAATAAGCACTACATTTAGAACCAGCAACTAAACAGGCTCTAACTTCTTTTATCTCTACTTTACTATCTCTCACTAATTCAGACATTCTACGCATTACTTTAACGCCCTCCCATCCTAATAGTTTAGCTATTTCTTTGTAAGTCATTCCTTTTTTATCTGACATTACAGAAAGTATAAGGAACCTATCAACTTCTTTTGTTGGCTGTTTTCTTGTGTTTGCTTCTATTGATGTTCTTGGTTGCATATTATTTTGTTTTTAAATAATTATCTATGATTTCTTTACATTCGTTAAATCCTACTCCAAATACTGCTTTATAGCCATTAATATTTAATATTTCTAAAGTTTTGTTTTGCTCTTGTATATGTTTGTTTGTTGATAAATTACCGTTCTTTAAATAAGGTGTTTTGCTTTTTTCTTTTATTTCAATTATCAATCCGTTGTAGTCATTATTTGGGTGTAATATTATTAAGTCTGGTATTTTATATTTTGCCTTTAGTGCTAACATTTTCTTTGCATTACCTATACTTAGTCTTATTCCAGAACTATCAGAAGTGAAAATAACTTTAGGGTATTGCATTTTTATATAGTTTGCAATTGCTTTATGTTCTGTGTATTCGCTCAAAATAATTTATCTTTTATTTGGTGACATTTTCGGCATAAAATTGATATATTATTTACATCAAACGCTAATTCCGTTGTTCCGTTTTGCTGGCATTTATTAACACTTAAATCGTGTGACATATCAAACTTAAAAGCGTTAGAAGTATAACATTCTTCACAAAAAACATAGCCGTGTTCATCTATAAATTGCCTTACTTTTTCTGCTTTTGCTTTTACAATTAATCTATCAATAACAGATTTTTTTAATCTTGAACCATCGGAACAACTGTAAGTATTACTCATTCACTTTCTTTAAAAACCCACCGTCCAATTATCAAAAACGGCGGGAAAAATTGATGTTAAAAAATTGAGTTTGCCTTGCTACTCAAAAGGTTTTAATTTAAAAAGGCACTCCGTCATTTGGTGGCGGTGTGTTTTGAGTTGGTGCGGTTTGCACGCTCTCAATGCGCCATCCTTGTACAGAATTAAAATACTTTGCTTCTCCTTGTGGGTTAATCCACTCTCTACCTAAAAGATTTATAGAGACCTTTACATCTTGACCAACTGAAAAATTATTCAACAAATCGCATTTATCCTGAATAAATTCTATTGTTATATGCTGCGGATATTGATCGTCAGTTGTTAATACTATTTCTCTTTTTTTAAAACTTTTAGCACCAAATTCTGCGGTATCTCCTAAGTGTTTAATTTTTCCTGCTACTTCCATTGTTTAACTGTTTTAAATTGCGTATTTATTAATTATTGATTCTAATTTGTTTGTGAAATTGGATGCCATTGTCCGCATACTAGATACTCTTGTATGATCTGCTGAAAACTCATTATACTGTTCCTTTAGTACTATTAATTCTCTTAAAAAACTGGTATCATTGCTAAGTTTATTTTTGTTCACTTTTAAATGACTTTGTATTGACGTGAACAGTTTGTTTTTAGCATTTATCTCTAAATTAACCTCTTTTATATCGACTTCAATTTGCGATAATTGACATCTCACTTTGTTTCTTTTACCTTTTAAAGTGTCGTACTCCTCTAATTCTAAATGAGGGTTTGTTAATTGCACTTTTAAATCTGTTGCTTTTTCTTGCTTCTTAATTTTCTTAAAAACTAAACCAGATTTTTTAGATCTTAAATCAAGTATAGATCGCTCTAAATCAACTTTGTTTTGCTCTGATGGATTGAATGTTTTTTCCATTTTATAGGTATTTGTTATTTTAAAAGATTTATATCAAAATTATTAATCGGCTTAACTGTGTTCATATACTCTCTTGCCAACGTGATGCATTCATTTCTTTGTTCAATTCTTTTTTTATCAAATGAATGAGGTATCATATGTATTCTTTCAGATAAAGGCTTTTCTTTGAAGTCTTTGAAAATAGTTTTATTGAACTCAAAATATTCGTCACTATGTACTCTAACCGCATAATTAATAACATCTTCTATTCCTTTTTTAGTAAAAGTGTGGTTGTAAATTAAAGATTTCATAACCTCTGTGCCTTCATCTGTTAATTCATTACTTAGAGTTGTGTATGCTGGATTGTTTAAAATATTCCTTATGTCACGCTCTATTAAATCTACTGGTGTATCTAAAAGAACGTGAATTAATAAGCTTTTGTCTTTCTGATATAAGTCCATATAACTATCTAATTGTCTTAAATACAATTCATTTGCTTTATCTTCTAAAATATTATTAAAAGAAAGCAAGCTCCATGCTGCCTTAATATCAGGAACAACATCCATATTAGTAACGTCAAAATCTGTAATTCCTGTCACCCATTCATTCGCCTTTCTTTCGTTGCATTCTGTTAAAAAATCATTTGCTTCAATAGATAAAACATCTCTAATTTCTTTCTCTAAAAGCAACCCTTTTTTTGTCTGAACACTTCCCATAAAAAGTCTTACCCCTCTACTTTCAAAAGCCATTAATTCTCTTAATGTTTTCTTTGCACCATCTGAAAGACTGTATTTTTTACTTTGGTTTAACTTGTGTTTTAATTCTGTTAATACAATGTCTTGCTTTGGTGTTAACGTTCTACCAACCCCGGAAGAACGTTCTAAATAATCTGCAAGCATTTTCTCTTGTGGCTCTGTTAATGGTTTAGGTACATTTATAATTTTACCAACCATATGAGATCTAAATATTTGTTTAGAATAATCCATTTTACAAAGATTTAAATTTAACAGTCATATCATCCTTGTAAATTGCTTGGTCAGATTCATTTAGTTCTTGCCAAATACTCATTAATTCAGCTTTGTTTGCAGCTTGTTTAATTCTAGTTTTAACGTCTTTTAATTCAGCAACTAAACCATTTGTATTAACAGATTTAATTCTAATACCTCCCTTTAGCGTTTCTGTCTGACTTACTTTCATTCTAACACTTACATCAAAATGAAATTCCAAAGAAAAACCTACGTATTTTGACGCATCTATAACACCTGTTAATTCTTTTATTTTCCTTGTATTTGTTGTGTTTATAATCAATGGCTTCGCATACGGCTCTTCAAAATAAGCAATGATTCCTTTTTGCTTTAACCGCCCATTAACTCTAAAGTTTTCTTTATACTCTACTTTCTTAACTGTAAGAATTTTTGATTTTCCTTCAAGTTCGAAAATTTCTAAATCTGCTCCTGCTAAAAAGTCGCTATTTCTACTTTTTAGATAATGTATTGAATTATTCATATCTTTGCTTTTTATAGTTTATTAATTGCCACGCTACAACGTGGCTTTTTTTTTGTTGTTATTTAGTTAGTGAAAAATTAGTGTGCCATTCTTGAAGGCTAATTATTTCTTCAAAAGAAAAATTAACTTTGTTGTTCATCATCTCTTTATATCTCTTTAACTGAATTTTCTCCTTTGCTTGTACTAACTTTTTTTTAATATTTCTCTTCATTACAGATCTCTTGTAAATCAGTCCAACGGTTACGAGTATGAACGCTATTGCAGTTATTAAAAAAACACTGTTTGTTTCTGCTTCATAAAAATCTGGTGGTAAAATTTGTAGTATCATAATTATCTTATTTTTTTAACTTACTAATCCCTTCGCTATCATATCTAATTTTATAGCGTTAATACGATCTCTTTGAGTTTCCTTTTTATGAATCTTAACCTCTTTAACACCTATAATATTTCTAACAGCATTTCTTCCTTCCTCAGATAAAGAAGCTATTCCAGAAATGATATGTTTGTCTAAAGGATTCATAATTATTTTTTTTAGTAAAAATCAAAGAACAAATGAAACTTTGATTTTTTAGTGACTACACGTTTTGAACTTTTATTTGTTTTTAGTATTTTTTTAAATTGGGGAGCAAATCATAAATCCTCAATAGGCGTACATTCTGAACTTTTAACTTGCTTTTATTTATTCTTACTTTTGATTAAAAATCCATTTCTGCATATAAATAATAACTTCATCTTGTTTCTCATTTGGCACTTGCCAAAACCTCGCAAACCAATGATTGTGCAAGGTGTTTGCGCTTCTATCTACAGCACTAGAACATTCTATTATAAACGCTGTTTTGTTATTAATCTGTTTCCAGAGGTTTTTTATATTGTCTATTTTAGTCTTCAATTCTGCCATTTTATTTTTTTACTTTATTATAAATTGCTAAGTTTTGAAGGATGTAGATATAAACTAATTGCGCTATATTCTTTGCGCCTGTTTTTTTCTTTGCACTCCTTATGCGAGAATCTACTGTTGAAAATGCGATACATAATATGTCGGCTATTTCTTTCATAATATTCCCTTTCATTAATTCTCTAATCACATCGCTTTCTCTTTTTGAAAAATTATAATATTCTATATTTATTGGTTTCATAATTAGGCTATTTTATCTATTTTCATTTCTTCGGCTAAATCTTCTAAACCATATCTGTAAGCAACACCGATTAAATCATCTGCTTTATTATATATGTAATCCATAGCGAAGTCTATCTTGTCAAAATCGCTTCTTATCAATCTTCTTAAAATATCTTTGCTTTTTTCTGTTGAAATTATTATTGACATTTTATGAGGTTTTAGCAACTGTTAGATATTTATCTACATTATTTTCAGACCATAATCTTTGGGTTTCTTCATCTGCTCCCAACATTCTATTAACAGTCATATCATAATTCACTAAAACTTCTCTTATTTCTTTTGCGCTCATAGCTTTTGTTTTTAGTAGGTTAAACTTAATGCGTGAAAATTATTATCGTAATCAAATTCGCTTTCCTGAGATTCAGCGTTTATAAGAAGATTGTAAACAAAATCTTTTTGAGTTTCTGTTAATTCTAATTCCTCTTCATTTTCATCTAACCAGATCAAACACTCAAATTTTTGAGATACAAAATCTAAAGAAGCATCTATCTTTAATTCTTTAGCGTCAATACTAATTGAGCTATACCCCGAGTAAACCGTAATTAAATCAGTTGTTACTATTTTTGATAATTCTCTGCTTGAAATTGTATTTTTCATATCTCTATTATTCGTGATTGTTGTTTTTTTACCTTAACAACTAAATAATTATTATACCTTTGTTGTTGTGTGGTACAAATATACGTAATTATATTACATATACGCAACATTATATGCAAAATAATTACATATAATTTCAAAATAAATTAAAAATGTTAAAAATAAAACAGTTACGTAAAGCTAAAAATGAAAGCCAAACCGAGCTATCTAAGGTTGTAGGCGTTAGTTTAAGAACTATACAGAATTATGAAAGTGGAGGAGTTGATATTCCTTCTAAAAGTTTAGAGATCATAGCGAAACATTATGACGTATCGATTGCATACCTATTTAGTGAAGAAAATGACGTTGTAAATTTTAAATCAAATAAATTAATTCATAAAGGTATAGAAGTGCCTAATGATCTGGTGATAGATTATGTATGTGATAATTGGAGTAAATTAATGGATAATAGGTTGTTTTCTGCCACTTTTAAAGCTGAGGGTTTAAAATACTACTTAACGCTAAAAGAATCTACTAAATAGCTTCGTTTATTAATTCAAATAAAAAAAGCCACTCAATATGAGTGGCTTTTTTTTTATTTATAGGTTTTTGTTTAAGCGTTCATTAATTTATGAATATTACTATAACTAACGTTTCTTAAATGGCTTACAAGTTCAATTTCTGATGCTTTTGCCTTTTCTTCTGCTATTTCAATCTTCCTAATATCAATCTTGTAATCATCAAAAACTTCTTTAGGTATTAAATCACTATTCTGTACTTTTTTAATTTTTTTACTAGTCATTGCCTGCTATTTTGTTTACTATTTCTGTTTTTTCAATAGTGTATTTTTCGTATTTTTCTTCTTTAATATAATCTTCTCTCTGAACTCTGTAAACGAAGCCTATAAGAGTTCTTATAAGGTATTTATAATTTGGTATCTTGTCTAAGTATTTAAAATATTCAAAAACAGAATGAGCAATAGTGAATGCAACTGCAACAAACAACAACAAATAAACAATGTTATTATCATTTATAATGTTGTTTAAAAACACCCAAATTACCCAAAAAGTAGAAACCCCTAACAAAACATAAGCTGCTTTTTTAAAAACACTTAGTAAATCATCATTCCTATTATACATCGAATACAACCAAAGGCTGCAAGAAATGAAAGGCAATAACATCATAAATAATGCGAAAAAGAAAGAACGTTTATTAGAATGGTTTACAAAAGAATCTTTTTTAAGAATTTCTTTCTTAGAACTTATGTAAGAAGAAAATTCAGTTTCATAAGTTTTTCTTAATTCTAAAAGCTCCTTTTGTTGTTCGTTGTTTAAAGTCTTACTAAAATCATCTAAACTCTTATTGTATGTTTTTTTAATTTCAGGAAACAGTTTTAAATGTGATGATATTTCTATTGAATTTTTTTCTTGAAAGAAATGTAAAAAAGTACCTGCCGAAAAAATAACAGCAAGTACTAATATCAATATTTTCTTAGGCTGAATAAACCAATTAGTTTTATCCTTCTTCGAGTTCGCCATTACATCCTGCTGGGTCGAGTTCGCATGGATCGATTGTTTGTGTTTCAATTTGTTCATCTTCGTCATTTAAATCAGTACAACTTACATAGGTTGCGCTGGCAAATAACACGGCTAAAACGATTAGCATTTTTGATACTTTTTTCATAATTTATAATTATTTATTCGTTAATAATGAACAATAAATATAATTATTTACAAATACCTAATAGCGTGTTATTCAGTTATTTATTAATAGGTTTTCAACAAAAAACTAATGTAATTAGTTAGCTTGTTATTATTATAAATAAAATAAAAGGAAGTTTAAGGACGTTTGAATTAACGCCTTTAATAACAGTGTTATAACTGTTATTTTTAATAAAAGAAAAGAATGTACTTTGCAAATATACATAATTTACTAAAACCTTTTACTTTTTCTTCAATCATTTTTTGTTCAAATGTCATACATATTAACTTAATTTTATCTTAAAAAAATGTTAACAAAACAAAACAGGTGTTTAAATGTTAAAAAAATAAAGAGTTCGTTTATTTTAACGTTCTTTGATAAAAAAATAATTGTCCTCTTTTTTGCGGAAACTTAAAAGTACACTTTTTACTGTAATTGAGTTTAATTTAATAAGATGATAATCAGCAAAATAAGTATTACTATTGCTTTGATTTAGTATTCATAACCCTGAGGTCACGGGTTCAAATCCCGTTCTCGCTACAAATTTAATTTACTACAAAACAACAGTTTAGTTTATTCTAAACTGTTTTTTTTTGCTTAATTTTTTAAAAAAAACAGTTTTTATGGCTTAAACAGAACGCTATTTAAGGCACAAAAAGTATTTTTAAAATCTTAAGAAATATTCCGAAATTGTATTGAATGGCTCGTAAATTCTCTTACGAACGTAAATTATGTTATCGCTTTAAAGAAAAAAGCTATAACAAGTCTGAATACCCCCCTCTTAAAGTACAAATATTAGGAATTAAAATAATTACAGACTAAATTAAGTGCTGAAACAAAAGATTCCTTCAAAGCCTCTAACCCCACTCCTAACCTATTAAACGTTTTGAGAATACTACTCCGTTTTAATTCGTGTTCTTTTTATTCTTGCTTGTTAAAGTTACAGGTATATTTCCATAATTATAGAACTTGAGAAAAAGGAACTTCAAAAAACTGATAAGCAGCATTATCTGGTTTCAGTAAAAAAGACTGTTTTTCTTCTACAAAATTTCTAATCTTTTATAGGTCATTCCTTCATCTTTTGTAACAACAATATAAGAATGGTCACTTTTATTTCTTTAATATTTTCTACAGATTCTGCTACCACATAAAAATCCTCTTTCATTGGACGCATCATTTTTAACATGAATATCGCAGATGGTGGTATGAATTGAAATAAATAAATTGAAAAGTTAAATGAACATGTAAAGTAACCTTAACACATGAAAAACAACTAAGTAAGATCTAATAGTTCATATTTTTTATTTATCTTTAGACTGAAAAAATACCAACCATGGAATATATACCACACTCGAAAATTAATTTGAAAGACTACCTTTAACAAACTATAAATAGATAACTGTCTTTTGTACAAATTACTATAGTTCCCTTTAAAGTTCTGTTATTATTTGTAGTTTAAAAACGGTTAAAAGTGGCGTTTTATATGGTTTCTTAAAATTGTTTTAATCGCCCCTATTTTATTATTTCACCAGGTTGTGTGTGTATAGCTCAACTTTTTAATTTTACTAATTATATTCACAAAAAACATTATACCGTTAATATTATAATAAAATGCCAACTAAAAAACCAACTTATCAAGATTTAGAAAAACTGATTATTGAATTAAAATCTGCAAATAAATTAAGACAAAGTGAAGATCGTTTCAATATGTTATTAAAGGCATCTGAAGATATGATTACCATACATCAACCAAACGGTAAGTATCTTTACTACAATGGACCAAAACGCTATGAGATAAATTCTAAAGATATTGTTGGTAAAATGCCACACGACCTTTTTGATAAAGATGTTTCTACAACACTTTTAAAAATATTTAAAAAAGTTGCAAAAACAGGTAATAGTGAAACAAGAGAAGTGTTATTCGACTGGTTAGGTGAAAAAAAATGGTTTTCAGAATACATTTATCCAATTAAAGATACTGATGGTAAAGTAATAGAACTCGTTAAAATATGTAGAGATATACACCAACGTAAAATTGCAGAACAAGAAATAGAAGAATACAGCAAAGAGAAAGAAAAACAAGCAGAAGAATTGGCAATAGCTAACAAGAAGCTTCTCTTTCAAATTAAAGAGAAAAGAAAACGAGTGGAAGAACTAGTTCTTGCAGACAAGCAACTTCTTGTTCAAAGTAAAGGAATAGAGAAGCGAGCTGATGAATTGGTTATCGCGAATGAAGAACTTGCTTTTCAAAATGAAGAAAAAGTAAAACGTGCAGAGGAATTAGTTGTCGCAGACAATGAACTTCTTATTCAAAATAAAGAAATAGAAAAACGTGCAGAGGAATTAGTTATCGCGAATAAAGAACTTCTCTTTCAAAATGAAGAAAAAGTAAAACGTGCAGAGGAATTAGTTGTCGCAGACAATGAACTTCTTATTCAAAATAAAGAAATAGAAAAACGTGCAGAGGAATTAGTTATCGCAAATAAAGAACTTCTGTTTCAAAATGAAGAAAAAGTAAAACGTGCAGAGGAATTAGTTGTCGCAGACAATGAACTTCTTATTCAAAATAAAGAAATAGAAAAACGTGCGGAGGAATTAGTTATCGCAAATAAAGAACTTCTGTTTCAAAATGAAGAAAAAGAGAAACGAGCAAATGAATTAATTCTTGCTAATAAAGAACTTCTCTTTCAAAATGAAGAGAAGGTTAAACGAGCAGATGAATTAAAAATTTCAAAACAAAACATTGAAATCTCTTTAGAATTGTTGGCAAAAAGAAAGTACTCCATGGATGAGGCGAGTAAAATAGCTAAAATGGGATATCATGAATATGATATTGCTACTGATACTTTTATATGGTCTGAGTACCTTTATCTTATTTTTGGATTAGATCCTAAAAAAAGAGTTCCATCACGAAAAAAAGTTGTGAGTTTTTTTGATAAAAAGTCTAAAGAAAAATTAACACAAGCTACCTTAGAACTTGACTATAAAGGTATTCCTTATGATATTGAGTTAAAACTAATCAATCAAAAAGATGAAGAAGTTTGGGTGAGAAATGTAACCCAACCTGTTTACAACCTGCAGAACAAAATCATTGGAAGAAGAGGTGTTACTCAAGACATTACAGATTATAAAAAAGGACAACTTAAATTAGAGCTATCTAAACTAAAGATTCAAACTACCTTAGAATTAGTCGAAAAAAATGAATATTCATTAAAAGAAGCCGGTAGAATGGCTAAGGTAGGCTATTGGGGATATGATAAGCAAACTGATACTATTTTTTGGTCTGAGGCTGTTCATAAGATCTATGGTACAGACCCTAGCAAAGGTGTACCAGAAATTGAAATAATTCTTAATGTTTTTAGTGAGGTTTCTAGAAAAAAACTTATCGAAGCAACAGTAACTCTTTCTACTATTGGAGTTCCTTTTGATATTGAGTTACAGATGGTTAATTTAAAAAATAAAAAGCGTTGGATACGAAACATAGGAGAACCTATGTTTAATGATCGTAATGAAATTATTGGTAGAAGAGGAGTTTCTCAAGATATAACAGAACAAAAACTAATAAGAAATAAAATAGAAAAAGCAGAAGAAATGTATCGTTTATTAACAGATCATTCTAATGACTTAATTTGCTTACACAACTTAGACAGTAGTTTTAAATACATTAGTCCTTCAATAACAACCTTGTTAGGCTATGAACAATCAGATCTTCTTAATAAAAAAGTCTTTGGTATAATTCACCAAGAAGATATTGAGCCACTAAAAGAAATAATGAAAAAAAGAGTCTTTGCTGGTATGTTTATCGACGCTTTCTCTTGTAGAGTTCTTCATAAAGAAGGCCACTTTGTGTGGTTAGAATTTTTATCATCACCAATTTATAAAGAGAAAAAAATTAATTATTTTGTTTCATCTGCTAGAGATATTACGCAGTGGGTGCTCGCTAAACAAGAAATACAAGAATACCAAATATCACTCCAAAAATTAACTACTGAAATCACCTTAATAGAAGAAAAACAAAAAAAAGAAATTGCTTCAAATATACACGATCATTTAAGTCAATCTTTAGTTATTTCTAAAATGAGAGTTAATGAGTTGAAAAAGAATCCACAGTTAAAGATCATTTATGATGATCTAAAATTTATCGAATCTCATATTTCTGATGCCTTAGAAAATAGTCGAAAAATCACTTATGAACTCTCGCCACCTGTATTATATCAATTAGGTATTATAGAAGCATTAAATTGGTTACTTGAAGATATAGAGGATACTCATAAAATTAAGTGTCAGTTAAATAGTAATATTACCACTATTAAACTTGATGATGCAAAATCAATTTTACTCTATAGAAGTATTCAAGAAGTATTTACCAATGCTATAAAACATGCAAAAGCATCTCTAATAACCTTAAATTTTAAAAAAAGCAAACTTGGTATTCATATTTTTATCGTAGATAATGGTATTGGGTTTGATACTTCTTTATTAAATAATCTTCACAATCACTCTGGTTCTGGTTTTGGACTATTTACTGTTAAAGAGCGTATTCGAAACATTCAAGGAGAATTTACAATCACTTCAAATATAAACGTAGGCACATCTATTAAAATTTTTATACCTTTATCTTAATGACTTATAAAGCCGAAATTAAAATTATCTTAGTTGACGATCATAAATTGCTTCGAGATGGTTTAAGAAATATTATTGAGCAAAGATCTAATATGCATATTATCGGTGAGGCTTCAGACGGTAGGGAAGCAATAAAAAAATGCGCAGAGTTATTACCAGATGTTCTTATTATAGACGTAGCGATGCCTGGTTTAAATGGCATTGAAGCTGCAAGGCAAATAAAAAAAACACATCCTGAAATAAAAATAATAGGACTTTCTATGCACTCTAGTAAGCAATTTATTCAAGGAATGTTTAAAGCAGGTGCCTTCGGTTACTTATTAAAAGATGGTGATGCAGATGAATTAATTATAGCAATTACTACTGTAATAGAAAATAAAAAATATCTCTCGAAAGATATTAATCAAGAGTTTCTCTCATTACTTAAGAATGGAGAGAATTTAGAAAAAACACAATTAAGTTCTAGAGAAAAAGAAGTCTTACAATTAATTGCAGAAGGCAAGTCCTCTAAAGAAATTGGAGAAACCTTGTTCTTAAGTCCAAAGACTGTTGATGTTCATAGAAATAATATCATGAAAAAAATTGATTTACACACCATCCCAGAATTGACAAAATATGCTATTCAAAAAGGGCTAACATCTTTAGATATTTAACAATTGTTACTTTTTTAAGCATTTTGCTTATTGTAATTATGCTATAAAACAGTTATTTTTACGTGCAACTATCTAATATACCTCAACATTTGAAACCTTCTTTTTATAACTTATTAATTGTAGAAGATAACCTATTAATTGGAGAGAAGATTGTAAAAGCAGCTAAAGAAGTTAGTGCTATTAAAGAAATACGCTTAACAGCTTCATTACAAGATGCAATTTCTTTTTTGAACGAGACCAAAGTTGAAATAGTTACACTTGATTTAAGTTTGCCAGATGGTAATGGTATAGAACTATTAAAATGGTTTAAAGAGAATAAAATAGAAACCAAAGTTTTTGTTTTTTCTACAAGTAAAGAACTTAAACAGATTTGTTTGAGATATGGGGCTTCTGCCTTTTTTGACAAAGCTAAAGATTTCGATGAATTAATTGAAACTATTAAAAAAGCATAGTTAAATGACTACTTCTTTACTTTACAATTTTCTTGCACTTCCTTTTCCCTTCAACGAAGTATAGCGATCTTAAAAAAAGCGAAACTACCTACTTAAAACTTTTATTATTGTATTCTAAGCAAATGCTGCAACTAGCTAGCTTTAATTAGAAAACTCTTCTCATAAATAAAAATACGTAACAATTAATACTAATTGACTACTAGTAGCTTAATAATTCTAAGAATAGACTTTAATGAAAAATCTTTTGAATTAATATAAAACTGAGTTTTAATTTATAAAGTAAACTCTAACTGCACTTCCATTGGAAACACAAATTATCTTGGAAATTTAATTGAACTGAAATCAAAAAGTAACTAGCTAAATTATAAGTACAATATTCTAAAAAAATCTGCAGTATTGGTTCAATCACTTTTTAATTGGTTGTTACATAGTCTTATTAGAATTATTGAAAATAAAAAATGGGAAAAATATGTTTTAAAAACTAGTTCTTTAAAGCAAAAACTTAATTTATATTTAGAGGATAAGAATCTTTTAATAAAATTTATAGAGGTCAGTAGTTAGTTACCTATTAATTCAGCTTGACTAATTTTGTCACCCTGTACCATTTTCACCATCAAATTATTGAATATTGTTGCTTTGCTCTGAGATCTGTTTATTCTAAAGCAAAACTCATTGAAGTATCTATTTAAATTACTGTCACTTACCCATGAATAGGTTGTTCTTATCCAAGACTTAACTTGATGAATCATCGTATGGAGTGCCTTGAAATTAAGTCCCTTATTACTTTCTATCTGTTTTATATTATAGGCTTTTGCAATAGGTTTGTATCCTCTCCATTTATCTGTTGTCACTTTAGCTTCTCGACTAATATGGTTAACAAAAATGTACTGTAGAGATTGTGCAGAGAAATCTTCTATCTTCATGGCATACATTCTCTTTATTTTGCCATCTTCTGTAAGTTGAACCGCTGTAACTGCCTTCTTTTTCTTACTATTATAACTTCTTCCAACCTTACCTTGCTCTCTTCCTCCCAGAACAAACTCATCTACATGCACATTACCATCCATTGGATTATTGCCGCTTGAAGACATCGATTCCCTTACCTTGAGCATAAAAAAACGAGCCGTTTTCTCGGTTACACCGTAACGAACCCCCATATAACTTGCTGATAAGCTTTTAGTACTCGTAGCCATTTCGAAGCAAATGAAAAAAGCCTTCCTAACACCAAATTTAACCTTATGAAATAACGTGTTGGCAGTAGCCGATTCCTTGTGCCCACAGACATTATATTGTCGTGCAAAATCAATTTTAATCTGACATGCATTATGATTACACTTAATGCAATGATAAGTATGTTGTTCCTTTAAACCGGATAGATATTCTTTGCAATCCAAGTCAGTTTTAAACCGATCAGAAAACTCTAGGAGATTTCGACCCTTAAATATGTCCATAATTTGTAATGTTTATTGAGATTAAAGATAAGCATTTATCTACTGACCTCTAAAAATTTATTCACTTTTGATATTGAATGTAAAACACTAAACTCTCAAGATAGAAGTTTAGATGTACACTCTTTCCTCCTTTTCTAATAATGTATGGTTCATTAATATCTCAAATGAAAGGTGGTGAGTAAAAGAATCACACTCAACACCGTTTACAATTTACTTGTTAGCTTTAGTTTACAAGCAAAAATCTTCTTGAAATTTCTATTTATCTTTTGCGTGTTACCTTTACTATTTAATCCCCCAACTATTCACAGACAATTGTGTTTTATGCATTATAGCAAGCTATATAAGCTATTCTTTAAATATATTTGTTTAACGGATTTACAGCAAAATAAAATCGCGAAAAGTATAAATATTTAGTAGCTGATGTGAAAAAACAAATAAAAGGAAGAGGTATTACTGGTTTTAAATTCTAAAAATGCTTAAAATACGTATTACTAATTTTCACAGTATATACTCAAAAAAAAAAAGAGCTAAACTCTAGGGAAAGTTTGGCTCTCATGCATTGATAATCTAGGGGGAATATTTTCTGTAGAATTTACTTGTTTTAGATTATTTTACAAAACCCTTATCAACAAGTGCTTATTGA
>NZ_VORS01000014.1 GCF_007997075.1 Polaribacter sp. IC073 | reverse complement strand
TACGAAATCTGTGTAGAAAAGAGAGGTGATTTTCAATGTTGACGAGATCTATAGTCTCTGCGTATAAAATAACCTTAATCCCCTCTTTTGTGCTTTCTAATTTATATTGTTTAAGTTAACATATTTAGTATAATGCTAAGTTAAGCCGTATAGAAGAAATTAAAAAATTCTATAAACATGTGGTTGCTTACATTTTGGTAAATTTGTTTTTAGCATTTGTATGGAATTTTTCTTTTAAATTTTTCGGAGATTTTATCGTTAGCAATCAGTTTGATGGAGGAGAAAACACTTATTTGCCAATTTGGTTTATTTGGGGAATATTTTTAATTCTTCACGGAATTAAAACTTTTGGATTCCCTAATTTATTTGGTAAAGATTGGGAAGAAAAAAAGATTGATGAATATATGAAAGAAGAAAATTAGTTTAAAAGTTGCAAAAGCTTCAGCGCTATAAAGTGACAAAGTTTACCTTTCTGTCATTCCGACGATAGGAGGAATCTTAAAATCTAAGAATTTAACAACTAAAAGAAAATGAACGTACTAATAATTGAAGATGAAAAACCAGCAGCAAGAAGATTAAACAGAATGTTGGCTATTTTAGACATCGAAGTACAGCAAATGTTGCACTCGGTAGAAGAGTCTTTAAACTGGTTGCAGAATAACAAACACCCAGATTTAATATTTTTAGACATTCAACTCTCAGACGGCATCTCTTTTGAGATTTTCGAAGAAATTGAAGTCAAATCTGCTATTATTTTTACGACTGCGTATGACGAATATGCGTTAAAAGCTTTCAAACTAAATAGTATTGATTATTTACTGAAACCTCTAGATGAAGAAGAGTTAAAAGTAGCGGTAGATAAGTTTAAAGAATACCAACCAAAACAATCTAACGTGCAAGTAAACTTAGATGATATTCGTAAATTGTTGGTAAACCCTGTAGATCGGAAGTTTAAAAAAAGGCTAACAATTAAAGTCGGACAACATCTAAAAATTATAAATATTGAAGATGTTGCCTGTTTTTACAGTGAAAATAAAGCGACTTATATTCATACCAAAGAAAATAGAAACTATTTATTAGACAATTCTTTAGAGCATTGGCAAGAACAATTAGATCCAGCGCAATTCTTTAGAGTAAACCGTACTTTTATTGTGCATATAAATACCATTAAAGACATTATTGCGTATTCTAATTCGCGTTTAAAATTAATCTTGCATCCTTTTAACGAAACCGAAATTATTGTCAGTAGAGAAAGGGTTAAAGATTTTAAGAGTTGGATTGACTGATATAAGCAAGGAATCACATTGTTTTTTACAAAATAATAACTTTTCACTTATTAAAGTTTTTTTATAGAAAACTAAGCAAGGTTTATCACTTCGAGGTTTTTTTTAAGAAAGAAGAAAAGTGTGTTGAGAAGTTTTTAAAGTAATTATAAAAATCTATGTTTATAAGGTTTACCCTGAGTTAATTATAATAAAAAGAGGAAGAGTCACTATTATTAGGTTACTCTCCTAGAACGATGTTTGAAGTGATTTTTTTTAGATTTTTAGTAGTTCTTTTCATAGAGTTTGTTATTGTCTATTTTTAAATTGCTTTTGCCTTCTTCTTCACAACTTTTTCGGATGATTTTTTTAATCTTTTTATTTTTTATTTCTAAAAATAACTATATGTTTGTGGAAAGAATTAGTTAATTTAAAAATTGAAATTATGAAAAAAGTATTATTAGCTGTTGCTATTGTTGCTGCAGGATTTACAGCAAACGCACAGGATGTAAAGTTTGGAGCTAAAGCGGGTCTAAACTTTGCTAACGTTTATGGAGATGATGTTGAAAACAATGATTATAGAACTTCTCTTCATGTGGGTGCAGTTGCAGAAATCGAAATTTCTGAAAAGTTTTCTCTTCAGCCAGAATTAATGTATTCAACTCAAGGAGCCAAAACTGATGAGAATAATGTTGACTTAACTATGAAGTTAGATTATTTAAACGTTCCTGTTATGGCTAAGTATTATGTAGCTGAAGGTTTTAGTTTAGAAGCAGGACCTCAAGTAGGCTTCTTATTATCTGCAAAAGTAAAAGCAGAATCTGGAGGTGACTCAGGAGAAGTGGATGTAAAAGATGAATTTGAAACAATTGATTTCGGATTAAATTTTGGTGCTGGTTATAAGTTAGATAGTGGTTTAAATTTTAGTGCTCGTTATAACTTAGGTTTATCTAACGTAGCTAAAGAATCTGATAATAGTATTAAAAATGGAGTATTTCAAGTATCTGTTGGATATTTTTTCTAAATAGAAACAAAATAAAAGTAATATAGGGAAGTAAATTAGCTTCCCTTTTTTTATGCTCAAAAAGTTAAAATAGTATTAAAATACAAATATTAAAATCAGAGGTGATTTCCTTCATTGTTTCTTAGTTGTCAGTTTATTATTTATAAAAAGGGAAAAACCTAATTTCACCAATTATAATATAACACATTTAAACATTATATGTTTTTGTTAACGTTGGCAAGAATTATAGAAATGTAGCTAAGTTGATAAAAGTATAGAAACAAAAAAAATCAATCTTCCATTTATGTCTGATTTCCTTGCTAAGTTCCTGATTATGATTGGTGTAGGTTTGTTATTTTTATTCCGGCTGCTTATTTTGAAGGCAAAGTAGGTGTAACCATTACTGCTAGAATTCTTACAGTTATTAATTGCTATTTATTTTCATATCCAATTGCATTAGGTAAATCCTTTTCAAACAGCAATTCCTCTATGAGTTCAAATATGAATATGATTCTCCAGTTTTTGGCTTTTAGTGCTTACTGCTCTTTTTGCCTTAGTCAAGTAGCTCATAGTGTATAAAGGCTCTAAAATTAAATCATTAATATAGAGTGTTATGTTGTTAGGCTAGCTAACGATTGTTGGACTGAATATTACTGAAATTAAAATATTTTTTGATTGAAAAGTATCTAACATAGTTAATTAAGAAGGACCTCATAGTTGGTTCTTCTAATGAGATTTTTTAATTGCTAAAAAGCTCATTTCGAAATGAGGTTTGGCTTAGAATTCAATTAACTGAAATAACGATTTACAGTATTTATTTTTATTTATTGATGAATGCTAACGATTGTCATTCAGAACGAAGAGTAATCTCACAATTAGTTTTCTTAATGAGGTTTCTCAATCACTGAAAATCTCATTTCGAAATGACATTTGGATTATAATTTGGTTTGTTTCTAAACCTATTTTCTTCTAACTTCGCTTGCTCCTGATTCAAGTCATTGAAACGACATCATATCAGTGTTAACTTTTTATCTCATTCTAAAAAAAAAATGAACAGAAAATGAGTGACAAAATACTATTAAATGAAACTTTGATAAATTACTTCCAAAATAAAGATTTTGTTGGAATGATTAATTACTGTAATTCAAAAATAGAATTAGATAACTCAATTTATTTGCTTTTCGGTGCAAGAGGCAAAGCCTTTATGGAAAAAGAAGAATTTGATAATGCAGTTATTGATATTTCACGAGCTTTAGAATTAAATTCAAACTATACTATAGGATTATATAATAGGGGCATTTGTTATTATTCAATAGATAAATATGATTTAGCTATTAGAGATTTAGAAAGTGCGAAATATCTAAATAACAAATTAGATGGTCTAGATTTTTATTTAGGAGCGTGCAATTATTTTATTGGAAACTATGAAAAATCGATTGAATTATTTTCAAATCATTTATTAGATTATGATGATGAATTTACTTTAAAATGGAGAGCGGACATATATAATTTGACAGAACAATTTGAAAAAGCAAATATTGATATTGTTAGATTACTTTCAAAAGAGATTAAATATATTATCCGTTTTCAAAAAATCAATGATATTGAAAAAATAAAAACAGCAATTCCAAAGGATGGTAATAAATTATTTCTAGTTAGTGAGTATGGATTTCAACATTTAAGGGATGAAAAATGTAGTGGTATATATATCATTGAATTTAGGAATAATGAATATTATATAGGGCAGGCAAAAAAAATACAAGTCCGAATTAAACAGCATTTAAAAAAATATAATGACATTATAACCGTGTATTTCAAACCAATAATTGAAGATTTATTGCTTTTTGAAGAAAATAGAATAATAGGGCTTTTTGAAAGCAAAGAATTAAGAATTCGCAACCTTAAACAAATTGAATTTTTGAATGTTTTTGATGCGGAGCAACAAGAATTATGGGTAAGTAACTTCAATTATAATTTATTAACTGGTAGTAAATTTAATAATACAGATGTAAGAGTAAAGTTTAAAGACAGGTATTTGAAATTTAAAAAAAAGTCATATTTTGACGAGATAATAAATTTATTGAGAAAATATATTAAATCAACCATTCCTAATTATTTAGCGAGTGAATTTAATTACTGGAACTTAACCTGTTTACCTAATTATTTAAAAAAATCTAATTGCGTAACAAGAATCAATATTAATTCTGTACCAGTATTGTCAGTGTTTGAAGAACCTGATAATTCTTTAACATTTATGCTATATGTGTCAAAAGTACCTTACTTAAGAAGTCTTGAAGAAAAAAATGATTCATTTAAATCACTCTTAGAAACGATACCATCTTTAAAGCTTGATTTAAGGGACGCTTATGAAGAAAAGACTGAAGGAGATGAAATTACAGTTTTAATCAGTCAAAAAGATTTCCATTGTGCACTCGAAAATAAATTATTAATTTCCTCAATACGGCTTTTTAATTTGAGAATGATGAATAGAACAGGAAGAGAGGAGAAATACAGAAGAGCAGTAAGTCACTGTTTAGATCTTTCTGACAAGGTTTTAGAAGGATAAACAAGCTCGTATGAAAAGACAAACTTAAATAAAATAATTGCTAGTTTTAGCCTATTTACAAATAACCTCACGGATTTTCTATTCATTTTAAATCTATTAAACCACGAAACTTTAGAAAAATTTCTTCAAATATTTCTTCAACCAAAACAACAAACAATTCCCTAACAATTAAACTTTAACAACTCCCTTCCACACTTCAATAATAAACCTAACTTCGCACCTTCCAAAAAACATACCATTGCTATAATAAATGGCAATTGAAAAAATACACTACATGAATATTTACAAACAAATTGAAGTAGAAATATTAGCAGCCTCTAATATCGTAATTACAGCACACAAATCTGCAGACGGAGACTCAATTGGTTCTTCTTTAGGTTTGCTTCATTTTATAGAAAAATTAGGTAAAAAAGCCGTGGTTTGTCACCCCGATAAAGCACCCGATTTTTTAGATTGGTTAGATACTTCTTCAATTATTTTAATGGATAAAAATTCGGATGAGGTAACTGAACAAATGCAAAAAGCAGATTTAATTTTCTGTTTAGATTACAATGCAACCAATAGAGTAGGACCAGAAATGCAAGCGTTGTTAGAAGCAGTAACTTGTAAGAAGATTATGATCGATCATCATTTGAATCCTGAAGAATTTCCTACAATAACGGTTTCAGAAACTACGGCATCATCAACATCTCAATTAATTGTAGACTTAATAGAAGAATCTGGTCATATAGATTTGTTAGATGAAAAAATAGGAACACCTTTATACTTAGGTATTTTAACAGATACCGGTAGTTTTAGATTCAATTCTGTAAAACCAAGAACACATGACGTTTTAGGAAAACTATTGGCAGCAGGAGTAGTACACCATTTAATTCACGAAAAATTAAGTGATAATAATACCGAATCTCGTTTGCGTTTGCAAGGATACGCAATGAGCGAGAAGTTAGAAATTTTATATGATTACAATGTGGCAATTATTTCTTTGTCTAAAGAAGAATTGGCAAAATATAATTACAAAAAAGGAGATACAGATAGTTTGGCAAACTTGGTTTTGTCTATAAAAGGAATGAAAGCTGCGATTGTTTTTACAGAAAGAGACGGAATTATGAAAATTTCTTTCCGTTCTAAAGGAGCAGAAAACCCTGTAAATATGTTGGCAAAAGAACATTTTAACGGAGGAGGTCATGCAAATGCTTCTGGAGGAATGAGCGACTTAACAGTTGAAGAAACTTTAGAGAAATTAAAAGGCTTGATTCCTGAATATTTTCAGAAATAAGACCAATTAGATCTTAAAAAAGAAGAAGAGGTTTTAACTTTATTGTAAAGTTAGAACCTTTTTTATTGCATTCATTTTAAATTTTCATTTAAAACTATTTCAAACAAAATGTTTAAATAATTTCACAACAATTAAAGTTTGATTATTTTTATCAAAATTTAGTAAATGAGTCAAAAGGAAGAATTCTTTGAATACATAAATAATGGTTACAAAACCAAAGGCGATTTTATAGCATTAGGTGCTGCCATGTTAGGGGAAGAAACTATAACAGATGCGATTGTAAAAGTTCCTTTAAAGACCCTAAATAGACATGGTTTAATTGCTGGAGCAACCGGAACAGGGAAAACAAAAACCTTGCAAGTTTTGGCTGAAAATTTATCAGAAAAAGGTGTGCCTGTGTTGTTAATGGACATCAAAGGAGATCTTTCTGGTTTGGCACAAGCAAGCCCAGGACACGCCAAAATAGACGAACGTCATGCAAAAATTGGTTTTCCGTTTACAGCACAAAAGTTCCCGATTGAAATTTTAACAATTTCTGAGCAAGAAGGAACAAGAATGCGTGCAACAGTCTCAGAATTTGGCCCCGTTTTATTATCAAGGATTTTAGATTTAACAGAAACACAGTCTGGTATTGTTTCCATCATTTTTAAATATTGTGATGATAATAAGTTTGCATTATTAGATATTAAAGACTTTAAAAAAGTTTTACAATACGTTACAAATGAAGGGAAAGAAGAAATTCAAGCCGAATACGGGCGCATTTCTTCTTCTTCTACAGGTGCAATTTTGCGTAAAATTGTAGCAATAGAACAACAAGGTGGCGATTTATTCTTTGGTGAAAAATCTTTTGAAGTAGAAGATTTAACCAGAGTAGATGCAGATGGAAAAGGAATCATTTCTGTGTTAAGATTGACAGATATTCAAGACAAGCCAAAGTTGTTTTCAACATTTATGTTGCAATTATTAGCTGAGGTATATGAAACGTTTCCAGAACAAGGAGATTCTGGTAGACCAGAATTAATTATCTTTATAGACGAAGCACACTTGGTGTTTGAAGAAGCATCTAAGGCTTTATTAAATCAGATAGAAAGTATTGTAAAATTAATTCGTTCTAAAGGAATTGGATTGTATTTTGTAACTCAGAATCCTAAAGATGTGCCAGAAGATATTTTAGCACAATTGGGGTTGAAAATTCAGCATGCGTTAAGAGCATTTACTGCAAAAGACAGAAAAGCAATTAAATTGGCTGCAGAGAATTATCCGAGTTCAGAGTATTACGATACAAAGGAAGTCTTAACACAATTAGGTATCGGAGAAGCATTTGTTTCCGTTTTAAACGAAAAAGGAATTCCGACACCGTTGGCAAGAACCATGTTGCGTGCGCCAATGAGTAGAATGGACGTATTAAATGCCAAGGAAATAAAGCAAGTAATAAATAACTCTAGATTGTTTTACAAATACAATGAAAACCTAGACAGAGAAAGCGCATACGAGTTATTAAATGCTAAAATTGAAAAAGTAAATCTTGCAGAAGCAAAAGCAATTAAGGCAGCAGCAGCTGAAAAGGAAAGAGAGAAAGTAGCCAAGGAAAAAGAAAAGGAAAGACAAAGAGAGGAGAGAGCGACTAGAAGTTCTTCTAGAAGACGAAGTACTGCGCAGAATCCGTTAATTAAAGTGTTAACAAGTGCTACTTTTATAAGAGCAGCTTTCGGAATATTAAAGAAAGTTTTAAAATAACAAAACCAATAATAGAACGTTATAAAACGTATAAACTACCAAAAAATGATTAAAAAAAATATTTTATCAATAGTAATAATTGCTTGTGCTTTCTTAATTGTAAGCTGTGGAGACGGAGGAAAATTCAAAATTGAAAAAGGTAAAGTTGGGCATTTAACAACAAAAACTACTGTGCAAGAATTAGCAGATATTTTCAAAAAAGATTCAATTATTAAAAATTTAAGTGAAGGTGCTTTAGGAGATAATTATTTTCAAGATGATGATGAATATTTAGTTTTTGAAAAAGGAGGAAAGCACTTGCTAACCATTATACCTAAAGATCAATTAGATTCAGTTTCTACGATTAAAAGTATAGAAATTCACGATGCTAGATTTAAAACGGCAACAGCTATAAGTATAAATTCTAGTTTTTCTCAGATAAATGTAAATAACAATATCAATAGAATAGAATCTACTTTTTCTACTGCAACGCTGTTTATAGACGATTTAAACGCAACAATAGCAATCGATAAAGAAGAATTAGGTTTAAAAGATTTTACAACTCAGAAAGTAACTTTAGAGCAAATTCCTGATTTGGCTAAAATGAAATCTTTTATCGTTTGGTTTAATTAAAATTATTTTGAAACACCTTTTTTCGATAGAACACAACAAGAAGGCAGTTCTATAACCAAATTCTGAATTTGATAGAAGAATCATTTTTCAGTATTATCTAGATACTGATCTTTAAATTAATAATTTTGAGAGAGATTCTTTTATAAACACATGTTCTTGAGCTAGAAATTATTGATATTATAGGTTGTTTCTTAAATGATAAAAGTTATTTAAACATATTAAGGTTGGCAATAGGGGAAAAAAATAAATATAATAAAAAGTTATCAGAATTAGCAGCTACGTTGTTTAATTCAGAAAACGCAGATTCTTATTATTTCATTGAAAAAAAAGAGGAAGCTTTCTCTAAAATAGAAATCGGAATTAATAGGAAGTATAGCGTATTATATAATTAAATACATGAAAAAATATACCATTCAAAAATCTCCATTTGTTGTACCAACAACAGATGGTAAGTTAATAGAAGAGCATTTTGGGAAAGCTACAGATGGTAATTCTCAAATTAGTTTAGCCCATATGGTTGCGCCATCTAATTGGAGTGAACCTTTTCAAACACCTAAATTTGACGAATATACGTATATCATTAAAGGTAAGAAACAGTTTATTATAGAGGATGAAACCATTATCTTAGAAGCGGGAGAATCCATTAAAATTGAAAAAAACACAAGAGTGCAATATTCCAACCCGTTTGATGCACCTTGTGAATATTTATCGGTTTGTTTACCTGCATTTGCCATTGATTTGGTACATAGAGAAGAAGGTTGAAATTTTAATAGCGTTACATTTAAAACTGATTAGAGTAATATTAAAAGTCGATCTTTAGTAAATTGCATAAAATTCTTATATGAAAGATACAATTGCGCCAAAAACAATAAGACAGGTATTTGTCTTATTGCTAATTTTATTTATTGGGATTCTTATTTTTAAGGAAATGTTGCCTTATTTATCTGGTGTTTTAGGGGCAATTACAATTTATGTCTTATTAAGGCGATGGATGGTTGCCTTAGTAAATAGGAATTGGAATGCAGATTTTGCAGCTATTTTTTTAATGCTCATCTCCTTTGTATGTATTTTACTTCCTGTTGCTGGACTTTTAATGTTGCTAGGAAATAAGATAGGAGACGCCGTCTCAAATTCTGAACAAGTAACACTTGCGCTAAAAGGTTTATTTGGTAATATTGAAACGAAATATGGTTTTGATTTGGCAGAAAGAATAAATGTTTCTGAAGTTTCTGTTTGGGTTACAAACAACCTAGAAGGTTTTGCTGGCGGTACTTTTAATATCTTTATCGCCATTGGTATTATGTATTTTATTTTGTTTTACATGCTAACCAATAGAACCGAATTAAAGAATTCTTTATATGAATATATTCCTATTAGCGACAAAAACCTAAAAATAATAGGAAGAGAATCTCAAGCAATGGTACGTTCTAACGCAATAGGAATTCCGTTGGTAGCTGTTGCACAAGGAATTATTGCGTTGATAGGTTTTTTAATTTTTAACATCAATGACCCTTTCTTTTGGTTTATAATTGTAACGGTTGGTTCTATGATTCCGTTTGTAGGAACTTTAATAGGAATCTTGCCGGTATTTATTCTTACACTTTCTTCTGGAAATAGCTTTGCCGCTTGGGGAATTTTAATTTATGGTATTGTTGTAGTCGGTTCTACAGACAATGTTATTCGTTTATTAGTATTAAAAAAGTTAGACAATGTACACCCATTAATTACGTTAATAGGTGTTATTGTTGGTGTGCCTTTATTTGGTTTTATTGGTCTTATTTTTGGACCACTATTAATTAGTTTATTTTTGGTAATTGTTCGAATTTACAGAAAAGAGTTTGGCGCAGAAAAAGATGAAAAGAAGGTGCTTTAATGAGTAGATGTATGTACTGAGTTTATTTTTTTATTTTTTTTCTTATCAATATAATGTCTTAGAACACCACCTTTTACACTATTTACATCAAATTCAACAATGAAAGCTTTGGTATCTATTTCTTGTACAATGCGATACATTTTTCTAATATCGATTCTGTTTACTACAGAATGAATAATATCTAGATCTTCTACAACACCTTTATTTCCGAAGCCAGAAGTAGCTCCTTTATAGATAGTTAAACCAACGCCCAACTCTTCTAAAATAGCTTTTTTAATAAGCCCATGTTCTTTAGAAACGATGGTAACACCAATAAAGTCCTCAAAACCTTCAATAACCGTATCTGTAACTTTTGCTGCTATAATATAGGTTAAAACAGAGTAAAGGGCAACTTCAACGGAAACCACAAATGCAGTAACACTAAATAAAATAAGATTAAAGAATAAGACAATTTTACCAATGCTAATACCAAATTTATCGTTCAAATAAATACCTAAAATCTCTGAACCGTCTAAAACAGCACCATTTCTAATGGTAATTCCAATTCCAGAACCCACTAAAATACCTCCAAAAATAGAAATCAATAATTTATCATTTGTAATGGTTTGAAAATTTTCTACGTGAATAAAAATAGCCAAACCTAAAATGCTTATAATCGATTTTATTACAATGCGTTTAGAAACAGTAAAATAGCCCAGAATTAAAAAAGGAATACTAAAAATAAGTAGCAAGTAAGACATGTTTATATCTACTTGAGTTCTCACTAAAAGGGCAATACCAGTAACACCACCATCTAGAAAACCATTAGGCAATAAAAAAGCTTTTAACCCTAAACTGGTTAATACAATTCCTATAAATATTTGAAAATATTCAAAAAAATAGGTGCTTCCTTTTTTTTTATTCATAGAATTAATATTTTCTTTTACAAGCTAATAAGGTGTTTTTTAACAACATTGCAATGGTCATAGGACCAACTCCACCAGGAACAGGTGTAATAAAATCAGATTTTTTAGAAACTTCTTCAAAAGCAACATCACCAACCAATCGGTATCCATTTTTTTTAGAAGAATCTGCTAAACGTGTAATACCAACATCTATTACAGTAACATTGTCTTTTACCATATCTGCTTTTAAAAACTCTGGGATTCCAATGGCAGCAATAATAATATCTGCTTGTAAAGTAATGTCTTTTAAGTTTTTGGTTCTACTATGGCACATAGTAACGGTTGCATTTCCTACTTTTCTTTTTTGTGAAAGTAAAATACTCATTGGGCTTCCTACAATATGACTTCTACCTAAAACGACTACATGTTTCCCCGAAGTTTCTACATGATATCTTTCTAACAATTCTAAGATACCAAACGGTGTAGCAGAGATAAATGTAGGTAAATTTAACGCCATTTTCCCAACATTTGTTGGGTGAAATCCGTCTACATCTTTATCAGGGTCTACGGCCATTAAAACCTTCTGTTCGTCTATATGCTTTGGTAATGGAAGTTGTACAATAAAACCATCAATATCATTATCAACATTTAAAACGGCAATCTCATTTAATAATTCTTCCTCTGTAATTTCTTTGGGTAATCTTATTAAAGTAGATTCAAAACCAACTCTTTCACAAGCTTTTACTTTCGCATTTACATAGGTAATACTTGCGCCATCATTTCCTACAATAATAGCGGCAAGGTGAGGTGTATCATGACCTTTATTTTTTAATTCTCTAACTTCTAAAGCAATTTCTTCTTTAATATCTGCTGCAGTTTTTTTTCCGTCTAGTAAAATCATTCTTGTTTGTGTTGTTGTGTTTTATGTATAAAAAAAAGATAAACAATTGTTTATCTTTTTTTAAATTTTTACTGCATTCCTTTCATCATTTGCATCATTTTCTTACTACCACCACCTTGCATCATTTTCATCATTTTGCTCATTTGATTAAATTGCTTCATCAATTGGTTTACCTCATTAACAGAAGTACCAGAGCCTTTAGCAATTCTCTTTTTTCTGCTTGCATTTATAGTTGTTGGAATACTTCTTTCTTCTGGAGTCATAGAATGAATTATAGCTTCAATTCCTTTAAAAGCATCATCATCTATATCTATATCTTTCATTGCTTTACCAGCTCCAGGAATCATACCCATAAGGTCTTTCATGCTTCCCATCTTTTTAATTTGCTGAATCTGACTTAAGAAATCATCAAAACCAAACTGATTTTTTGCAATTTTCTTTTGTAATTTTCTAGCTTCCTCTTCATCATATTGGTCCTGCGCTCTTTCAACAAGAGAAATAACATCTCCCATTCCAAGAATTCTGTCTGCCATTCTATCTGGATGAAAAACATCGATTGCATCCATTTTTTCTCCAGTACCGATAAATTTTATTGGTTTATCAACAACAGATTTAATAGATAAAGCAGCTCCACCACGAGTATCACCATCTAATTTTGTAAGAACAACTCCATCAAAATTTAAGATATCATTAAAGGCTTTTGCCGTATTTACAGCATCTTGTCCAGTCATAGAATCTACCACAAATAAGGTTTCTTGTGGTTCAATTGTTTTATGAATGTTAGAAATCTCTGTCATCATTTCTTCATCTACAGCCAAACGACCAGCTGTATCAATAATAACTACATTTTTACCAGTTGCTTTTGCATGTTTAATTGCGTTTACAGAAATTTCTACAGGATTATTGTTACCAACTTCTGCATATACTTCTACACCAATTTGCTCACCAACTACTTGTAATTGGTTAATTGCTGCAGGTCTATACACATCACAACCAACTAAAAGTACTTCTTTAGATTTTTTAGTTTTTAAGAAATTTGCTAATTTTCCAGAAAAAGTAGTTTTACCAGAACCTTGCAAACCAGACATTAAAATAATGGTTGGAGAACCCGCTAAATTAACGCCAACAGTTTCGCCACCCATTAACAAAGTTAGTTCGTCTTTAACCAACTTCACCATTAATTGTCCAGGGTTTAATGTTGTTAAAACATCTTGTCCTAGTGCTTGGGTTTGTACTCTCTTCGTAAAATCTTTGGCAATTTTAAAGTTAACATCGGCATCTAGCAACGCTCTTCTAACTTCTTTTAAAGTTTCTGCAACGTTTACTTCTGTAATCTTACCGTGTCCTTTTAAGGTATGTAAGGCTTTATCTAATTTATCGCTTAAATTATTAAACATAATTTGTGTCTTTTTTGGAAACACAAATATAATAAATTAACAAGTATTTTTATAAAGTTATTAATGCCTTTTTTAGATTAGTTTTTCTTTAAAAATAAAGGAACAAAGAAGTTTAAAAGATGTATAAGAATTGAGCTGATAAAGAGTATAATTGAGATAAAAATTACAGTTTCTGAATGGTCATTTAGAAGGTTAAATTCTGCAGGATATTGTGCACCAAGCCAATTCCACCGATGTTTTGTCATTAATAAAAATAGGGCTAAAATTTGTAATAAAACATGAAGTATCGTTAACCCTTTTTTAGGGGGTTTATCTGCCCAAATTAAAGATAAATAATTAAAACCTACCAATGTAAAGTAGATTGCAGAAATGTAAAACCAAAAATCTACCGTAAAATCATAGTAGACATCACCTATATTAAAGTCTATACTTAGCTCTCTATTTATAAAACCTAAGATTACAAAAGAAAGAGCTAATGCAAAGAAAAAAAGATGTGGTTTCGCTATTATTTTACTCATATTACTTTCATATAACAAGCGTTTTAAAGGCCTTCACTATAATTATGTATTAAAATATTGGTGTGATGTTCTGTGTGATGTACAGTCCACATAATAATTTCTCTAAGCGTCATTTTACCCATTAAAGGATGCGGAATTACCAAGGTATCTAAATTGAGGTCGCTTATTTTTCGGACTTTATATTGTAGTTTTTTGTTCTGAATTTGAAGTCTATTAATCAGTCGTTCTCTATTTTTTAGAATAGGTTTTTTTAACTTGCTATTGAATAAAGCAGCAATATCTTTATTTTCTTCTAATTTTTGTTGATAATTTCTAGCAACTGTTTCATAATCTCTGGTTGCTCTATTACAAAGACCAAATTTATATTTTAGAAAAAACCTAGGATAACTTAACGCGTTGTTAAGAAGCTGTAAGCTATCTGCTAAATGCTGAATTTGTTGACCAGTAGTCCATTTTCCTTGTGGCCCTTTTCCCCAATTTTCTTTCGGTTGTTTTTCTAACCAATCAAATAAGGTTCTATGTTTTTCTTCCAATAAATCTACAATTACTTCTTTGGTCATCTGAAACGAATATGTTACATGAAATGTACAATAAAAATACAATTAATAAAGTGAAGCCCCAGGATATTATATTTTATATATACTTAGTAATCTTTTTAGACTGTAAAAATACTGGCGGCAAATTCAAATTATTAGGTTAAAGAAAACACATCAATATGTGTTTTTAAAGCGAATATTTAAAGATAAACAGATATTGTTAAGAAAACCATGGATACTACCGCTAAAATAATAACTAAAGGCAGTACAAATTTCAGCCATTTGTCATAGCCAACTTTTACAATGGCAAGAGAAGCTAAAATTAGTCCTGTAGGGTTTATAAAGTTGAACAACCCCATCCCAAATAAATAAGCATTTACTACAGCCTCTCTACCAATATTTACACCATCTGCAAGCGGTGATAAAATAGGCATGGTTAAAACAGCCATTCCAGAAGAAGATGGTATAAAAAATGACAATCCGCTATACACAAATAGCATCGAATTTATAAAAAATCCTTTGTTCATTCCTTCGGTTACAGCACTAGAATAGTACAATAAAGTATCACTTATTAAGCCATCTTCCATAAGTATGGTAACACCTCTTGCAATACCAATTATAAAAGCAACACTTAGCAAATCGTTTGCTCCTTTTATAAAAGTTTCTACAAAAACGGTTTCATTTATTTTACAGATAAAACCTATTAAAAGTGCTCCAACAAAGAAAATACCAGTCATTTCTAAAAACCACCAATCTAAATTACTAACACCATACACCATAATGATAAAGCATAAAATAAAAACAGATAAAACCATTTTTAAGCGAAAGGTAAAGTTGCTGTTTCCTGATGAATTGTTGAAGAGAAACATTTTTTCTATCATTTCTTTTTGACTGAAAATAATAGATTTTGTAGGGTCTTTTTTTACTCTTTGGGCATATCTAATAATGTATAAAACACAGATAATTAAACCAATTGTAAACATGGCTATTCTTCCGTAAATTCCGGTAGTCCAATTAATACCAGCAGAATTAGAGGCTATTATGGTACTAAATGGGTTTATTGTTGACGCCATTGTACCTATAGAACTCCCTATATAAATACAAGCCAAAGCAACAATTGCATCATATTTTGCGGCTAAAAATATCGGAATTAAAATAGGGTAGAAGGCAATGGTTTCTTCGGCTAAACCAAAAGTTGTGCCACCAACAGCAATTAAAGAAGTTACAATAATAATTAGCGTATACTCTTTGCCTTTTAGAAGTTTAGAGAGCCTAAAAATACCTGCTTCAAAAGCACCTGTGTAATTTACAATAGCTACTAAACCACCTATAAAAAGAACTAAAATTATAATATCTGCAACCTGAATTATTCCTTTTAAAGGTGCTAAAATAAATTCGTTAAAACCTTGGGGTCTTGCTTCTAGTTCTTTATAGGTCTTAGGAATACTAATCGGCTTATAAATTGCACCTGAGGTAAAATTTTCTAAAGGAATCTTAATTTCTAAATCGTCTAATGTTTTTTGGGTTGCTTCCAAAGAAATAAAACTCCCGTTACTCGTTTTTATAAAAGTATTTTCTTCTTTATCATAGGCTAATCTATCAAACTGTCCTGAAGGAATTACCCATGTTAAGATAGCAACAAAAGCAGCAATTAAAAGTAATACTGTTTGTGCACTCGGAAATTTTATTTTTTTCATCTTTATATTTAAAAATATAAAGGTACTCTTTTAATGAATTTGTCTGTCTATTTTTGAGGAATAAAGGTTAAAGCAGCACCGTTTATGCAATGACGTTTTCCTGTAGTTTTTTGAGGGCCATCATCAAATGAATGCCCTAAATGACCACCACATGTATTGCATTTTAGCTCTGTTCTTGCATAGCCAATTTTATAATCTATATCTAATTCTACATTTTCCTTGATAGCTCTATCAAATGATGGCCAACCACTTCCCGAATCAAATTTATATTTAGATTCATACAAAGGTGTTTTACATGCTGCACAAACAAAAGTTCCTGCTTTTTCACTTTGATTAAACGGACTCGTAAAGGCTCTTTCTGTACCGGCTTCTCGCAATACATAATATTGTTTATTAGTTAATTCCTTTTTCCATTCTGCATTTGTCTTATTAACTTTATACTTTTTATTTTCTTTGGATGTATTTTGTGCTTTACCAGAACAACTTACTAATAAAACCATCATTAATAGGGAGTATATTTTATTCATTTGTATTTTTTTTATTATAGTTTAAATCTCATTTTTTTAGACGTTTTTTAATTTTAAGACTTACAGAAAATTAGTGTTATTTTATACGAATCAAATTTATATATTTTCTTTTCAGTTATTTAAAAAACGGATATAGCACATATCGTATTGATAAAAACTATAAATTGCTACCTACAAAATATATAAATATAACAAATCAATAAATATGAAAAAATTAGTCATTTTATTAGTAACGGTATTGCTTTTTTCTGAATGTAGTAAAGTACCAATTACAGGAAGAAGTAGAGTGAATTTAGTGAGCGATGCACAAGTTTTGCCAGCAAGTTTTGCACAATATAAAGGGTTTTTAGCAGAAAATAAATTGTCTACTAATAGAGAAATGACAAACCAAGTTAAAAGTGTTGGAAAAAATATAGCAGGAGCTGTAGATCGATTTATGAGAGCAAATAATATGACTTCAGAAGCAAATGCTTACAAATGGGAATTTAATTTAGTAGACGATAAAACAATAAATGCTTGGTGCATGCCAGGAGGGAAAGTTGTTTTTTATACAGGGATCATGCCAATTTGCGCAAATGAAGATGGGGTTGCCGCAGTTATGGGGCATGAGGTTGCACACGCATTTGCAAAACATGGGCAAGAAAGAATGACAAATTCTTATGGTCAACAAATTGGTGGTTTACTAGTTGCTTTAGGAACTTCTGGTAGCAGTTCAGAATCTCAACAATTATGGAATACTGCTTTTGGCGTAGGTTCTGGCCTAGGAATGCTAAAGTTTAGTAGAGTACATGAGCAAGAAGCAGATAGATTAGGTCTAGTTTTTATGATTATGGCAGGTTATGATGGCAGAGAAGCTGCAGAAGTTTGGGTAAGAATGAGTCAAAATTCTGGGGGTAGTTCTCAACCAGAAATTTTAAGTACACACCCATCAAATGCTTCTAGAATTCAAGATTTAAGAAGCTATTTACCAACAGCTAAAAAATATGCCGCAAAATTTAATGGAGTCGCAAACTCTAATTTTAAATAAGTAGTAAAAACTTTTACTATATTGTGTGCCGTTCAACAACCATTGAACGGCATTTTTATTTAAAATAATTCTATGTTAAAAATTGGAGATACAAAATTAATAAACGCTTGGGCATTTTACGATTGGGCAAACTCAGTGTACTCTTTAGTAATTAGTACCGCTGTTTTTCCGCTCTTTTATGCTGCAATAACAGAAGACAAAACGGTTGTTTTCTTAGGAATGAAATGGAATCATGCAGACACTTTATACAGTTATGCACTTTCTTTTTCTTTTTTAGTAGTAGCATTTATGTCGCCAATTTTATCTGGTATTGCAGATTACACTGGAAATAAACTTAAGTTCATGAAGTTTTTTTGTTGGTTAGGTGGTTTGTCTGTAATGGCTATGTATTTTTTCGAAGATTTAAACACCGCTTGGGTTGGTATAATTTGTACAATTTTAGCAAGTATTGGTTTTTGGTCTAGTATTGTTTTTTACAATTCATACTTACCAGAAGTGGCGCATCCAGAGCAACAAGATGCCGCGAGTGCCAAAGGCTTTATTTACGGGTATATTGGTTCTATTATATTATTGTTGTTATGTTTAGGAATGATTTTAGCACCAGAAACATTTGGTTTCGATTTAAGTATTTCTGATACAATTTTAGCAAACGGAAGTGAAGTCGAAATTGCAAAAGCAACAGAAAGTGCAAAAAATATAGCATCTTTAAAAGCAATGAGAATTTCTTTTGTGATGGTTGGTCTGTGGTGGATTGGTTTTGCACAGGTAACTTTTAAAAAATTACCCAATAATAGTTTTAATAGAAAGGCAGATAAAGATTTTATATGGAAAGGTTTTAAAGAATTAAAAAAAGTTTGGGACGAGTTAAAGCAATACCCAACTTTAAAGAACTTTTTATTAGCCTTTTTCTTACTAAGTGTTGGCGTACAAACCATTATTTTATTGGCCACTATTTTTGGTTCTTCAGAATTAGGTTTAGGAACTACTAATTTAATTGTTACCGTTTTATTAATTCAGTTTGTAGCTATTTTAGGAGCCTATATTTTTTCAAATGTTTCTAAGAAATACGGAAACTTTAAGGCAATAAAAATTACACTTTTTATATGGATTTTAGTTTGTCTATCTGCTTTTATGTTGGAAAAAGAATTGCCTAATGTAGCGTATTATTTTTACGCTTTAGGCGGATTGTTAGGTTTGGTTTTAGGAGCAATACAATCTTTAACCCGTTCTACATATTCTAAATTATTACCAAAAACGCAAGACAACGCAACCTATTTCAGTTTTTATGACGTTACAGAGAAAATAGCCATTGTATTAGGAACTTTTGTTTTTGGTTTCTTAATCTATTTAACAGATTCTATGCAATGGAGTGTGCTTTCTTTGGGATTATTTTTTGTAGCTGCTTTAATTGTTCTAAGCCGCTTAAAAAGCACAGAGCACGTGCATTAGTAAAAAGCTTTGCGTATAAAAATAAATACGAAAATTAACACAGAATATCCTATAAAAAAAGGAATGATAAATTCTTTTAAATTGAGGACTAAAAGAACACTTATAATTAAGAGTTGAAAGCCCAAACCAAAGGTAGAAACTAAGGTCATTAACCAATTAGGAAAAGGTTTTCCTTCGGATGCACTTCTGTCTAAAGCATATATTATTTTATCGAAAATGCCATATAACACTTTGTAAATGAAGAACAAAATATTCACGTTTTTTTGTTTTTCTCCTAATAACGCAATGGGTGTTTCATCTTCAAAAACTCTGCTTGTAGTATCTCCATCAAATCTATTTCTAAGAATAACGTAATAATAGTTATACAAAGTTCCTTGTAATTGAATTCCGAAGAATGCTAACAAAGCGAGCGTTAAACTAACATCGGTTAATTGCCAAATAGTAATTATAATAATAAAGTTTAATATAATGTCTGAAACAGAATCTAAAAACCTACCAGTATAAGAAGGTGTTTTTTTTATTCTAGCGAGTTCGCCATCTGCAGCATCTAAAATCGATTTAAAAATTAAGAAAAAAGCTGCTGCCCAATAATAACCTTCAATAATAAAATACACACCAATTAAACCAGAAATAATAAAAGCGATGGTAATATCTACAGGAGTAAATCTAGTAGATTTTAATGAGTTTGCAATGATTCTTGCTATGGGTCTGCCATAATCTGACAAGTCTATAAACTGATATTCTTTTGGCAATTTAGACATAAAAATGCTATTGATTTTGAGCATTTTTATCACTTTATAAGTTCTAAAACAGCATCCTATTAATTTACAACAAAAGTAAAAAAAGCATTACAATTAAGTAATACTTTTTTTATAATTTTTGAATGATATTTTTTTAAATCGTAAAATTAACACCTAAAACAATATTTCTTCCTTGATTTAAAATACCGTCGCTCTTTAAACGAGACAAATGATTTACATATTCTTTATTCAATAAATTATTTACAGATAATGACGTTGAAAAGCTCATGTTTTTTAAATGAATATCACCACCAAAAGCAAAATTTAAGAGGTTATAATTACCTGTAGAAGTTTCAAAATTACTTACATTGTTTTGTGAGAAAGTGCTTTCTAAAGTCAAAGATGAATATCCTTGTTGTAACCATTCTTTATCATTAAACTCAGTTCTAAGGGTGTTTCTCCAAGTATTTGAAGGAATTAGCGGCAAGTAGTTGCCATTTTCTTGTTTTCCAATAACCATTTCAAAAGTACTTTCTAAGTGCAACCAATCTTGCGGATGTGGGTGTAAATGAAATCCGAATTCCCCACCATATAATTTAGCGTTTTCTTGAATATAAGAATACACCTGCTCACCATCTTCAATCTCATTAGTTGGTGCAATAAAAATATAATCGTTTATGTGATTGTAGAATCCGTTAGCAAATAATTCAAAATGTGCTGTTTTATATGCTAAAGAAACATCAATTTGAATATTTTTTTCGTTCTGTAAATTGTTGTTTCCTTTTTCAAACCTGTTGGTTCCATGATGCACTCCGTTAGAAGTTAATTCAGCCAAATTGGGGGCTCTAAAACCAGAAGCAAGATTAATTCGTGCAGTAATTTCTTCGGATACGGAAGTTTTTAGTCCCAAAGAGGTTGTAAAACTATTGTAAGATTTATCAATGGCTTCAAAAACATGCACATCACCATCATGTATAATTTCATGTTTTTCTGTGGTAATTTGTCTATTGTCGAAACGAATTCCTGCTTGTAAAGTATTTTTATTCCAAGAATAATTGGCAGTGGTAAAAATTCCAAAGTCGTTTATAGTAGCATTTGGAATTAGCAATTCTTCTCCAAAATTTGTATTTGTTTGATGCAAACCTTGTACTCCAGATAAAATTTCTATGGCACCAACTTTGGGGAAATGATATTTTGCGTTGTAAGAAAATGTTTTCAATTTCATTCTTAATGCAGCTTGCTCGTCACCTTCATGCGCATCGAGGTCTTCATGTTCTTCAAATTCTTGTCTGTCATTAAAAGTATACCCTAAATCGATATCTAATTTAGAATCGCCTAAAAAGAAATGATTGTGAGAACTTAAAATATGATTGTCTATTGTTTGAAAAGGTTCTAAAAGTGAATTACTTGTAGATTGTTCTCCAATCCCTTCAGTTAATCCCAAGTTAGATCTGTTGTAATTGTATCGAATTTCTGAAGTAAATTTATTCTTAGAATAGGCTACTCCTGTTTTAAAATCCTTCTCATTAAAACGTGTATTTGTAACTCTTTCTTTAGTCGGAATTTTATAATCTGAATGATTTGCATAGGTTCCTCTAGCTAAAAACTTCCAATTTTCTAAAGAAGATTTTACGCCTACAGAAGTATTTGTACCTAATGTATTGCTAAAATAACGCTGACTAATTGTTGCTTCTGTGTTATTTTCTGAAGCAAATTTTTCTGGATTCAAATATAAAACACCACCCAAAGCATCTGAGCCATAGAGTAAAGAAGCAGGCCCTTTAATAACTTCTACAGAGCTAATTCCTGCATCATTAATTCCCAAACCATGTTCGCCACCAAATTGTTGATTTTCTAAACGAATACCTTGTGTATAGACTAAAACTCTGTTGCCGCTTAAACCTCTTATTACTGGTTTTCCTATGGAAGTCCCTGTAGAAACTTGCGAAACTCCTGCTATATTTACAAGTCCTTCTGACAATGTCGTTGCACCTAATTTTTGAATAGATTTCGCAGAAAGACGTTCTACTTTCATAACATTTTCTGACTGTAACTTATTAAATGGAGTAGAAACAATAATTTCATCTATTTCATAAAAAGTTTCTTCTAATTGAAAGTTTAAAGTTAGGTTATCTGAAGCGATGACTAAATTTTTAGATATTGTTTTATAACCTAAGTATCTAAAGATTAGTTTAATTTTTCCATTAGGAACGTTTTTCAATTCATAAGATCCATCACCTTTTGTAACGGTTCCTTTATGAAGTTCTTGTGCGTAGATTTCTACACCTATTAATGCATTATTATGCGTGTCTGTTATTTTTCCGGAAATACTATTTTGTGCATTTACAGAAGCAATTGCCATTATAAATAGCAGTTTTATGTATGTTTTCATTGGTATTATTTTACTATTGAATAAAAAATTTGAGTCCTACGAATGCCGCATAAACAACCTCTAATTATAAGAAATCATTTTATTTTCCGAAATTTATGGAAGGTATTCGTACTAATGTAACTGTTTTAAATAGTAAAAAATGGTGGGCCTCGAGAAGATTGCTCCGAGTGATAAAAGTCTTTAAATTTTTGAGATTTATCAATAAAAATAGTGCTGTAAAAATGAGTAGGAATTACATCAAAATTAGATGAAAATGCTACGGAGAATACAGTAAGTTGTTTGTGAAGTTCATCACAATCTGCATTGTCTTCATGAAAATGATTTTCAACTAAAGAAGTACAAATGGTATGCTCGTGATTTTCAAAAGCATGCATAATTTGTATTGATGCAGGAATCATCAATAATAAAAAGAAAAAGAAGCTGATATGTATCTTAAACTGTTTGATAAAATTATTTTTTTCTAATTTTTAAATTTAGCATTTCTACTCCTAAAGAGAACGCAATGGCAAAATACAAATAACCTTTTGGAATTGCTCCTACAGTTTTGTTAAAAAATGCTGTGTGCGATAAATGTGCGCCTTCTGTAATTAGCATAAAGCCAATTAAAATTAAGAAAGACAGTGCCAACATTTGTATGGTCGGATTTTTATTTACAAAACTACTAATTGGGGTTGAAAAAATCATCATCACTAAAATTGACACAATAACAGCAATAATCATAATAATTAAAGCGCCTTCAATTCCGTTTGTCATACCAACCGCAGTTAATATACTATCAAAAGAAAAGACAATATCAATTAATATAATCTGAATAATAACACTTGAAAACGAAATGACTTTTGGTGATTTTAAGATTTCTTCTTCGTTGGTGTGTTCTACTTTCTGACGAATTTCTTTGGTACTTTTGTATAATAGGAAAAGACCACCAAGAAACAAAATAATACTTTGGCCCGTTAAACCGGTCTTAAACCAACCAATGTCAATGCTAAAAAAAGGATCTTTTAAAGCGATTAAATAAGACACACCAAACAGCAGTATAATTCTTGTAATCATTGCCAAAGCCAACCCTAAAAGCGTTGCTTTTCTTACTTGCTTCTCGGGTAACTTATTTGCAGAAATAGAGATAAAAATAATATTATCTATTCCTAAAATTATTTCTAAAAAAGTTAGTGTTAATAACGCAACCCAAGTATCTGCATGTAGAAAAATTTCCATGTTATTTTACTTTATAAATTGTACCGTCTGTAAGAAATTTACTAAAACCTATTTTTGCTGAAAAATCATAAGAATCATCTGTTATTTTAGTAATTTGTACATAAATAGCGTCTTTATCTAGCTGTTTTTTAGGCGATTTCATTTTTAAAGAATAAAAGAAATTATTTTTCCATTTGATATATAACGTATCAATATGTTTTATCCTTTTTTCTTCGGATAGACTATCGTTAGAAATACTTATAATTTTGTCATATTCTTCAATCTGAAGACTGTCTATTCTGGTAATTGTAGTTTTGCTATAACCTTCTCCAGCCGGAATTTCAAAAACGCCATGTTTAAATCTATCTGGATCTCCTTTTTCTGATGAACAAGAAGTTAAGACTAGAAGAAAGAAACAAGAAAAAAGAGACAGGAACAGTGTGTTTCTTTTTTCTAAAATAAATTTTAAAACCTCTTTTTTCTCGATTCTTTTTTCTGCTTTTATCATGTTAAATACCTGTATAATTTGCTGGCGTAATTGCCTTTAATTCTTCTTTAATGTCTGTAGAAACTTCTAGTGTATCAATAAAATTCGCAATAGAATTTTGATTGATTTTCTCATTCGTTCTTGTCAATCCTTTTAATGCTTCATAAGGATTTGGGTATGCTTCTCTTCTTAAAATTGTCTGAATAGCTTCTGCAACAACTGCCCAATTATTTTCTAAATCTTGCTCAAACTTTGCTTTGTTTAACAACAATTTATTCAACCCTTTTAAGGTTGATGTAAACGCAATAATTGTATGTCCGAAAGGAACCCCAACGTTACGTAAAACGGTACTATCTGTTAAATCTCTTTGCAATCTAGAAATAGGTAATTTTGCAGAAAGATGTTCGAAGATTGCATTTGCTAGTCCTAAATTTCCTTCAGAATTTTCAAAATCAATCGGATTTACTTTGTGTGGCATTGCAGAAGAACCCACTTCACCTGCCTTAATTTTCTGCTTAAAATACTCCATAGAAACATAGGTCCAGAAATCTCTGTCTAAATCTATAATAATATTGTTAATACGTTTTAAAGTATCAAACAATGCAGCCATGTGATCGTAATGTTCTATTTGTGTGGTTGGAAAAGAATGGTGTAAACCTAACTTTTCTTGTACAAAATTACCCCCAAAAGCTTTCCAATCTATCGCTGGATATGCAACTTTATGAGCGTTAAAATTACCGGTTGCTCCACCAAATTTCGCTGCACTTGGTATGTCATTTAACAAATTGAATTGTTCTTTTAAACGAACTACAAAAACATCTATTTCTTTTCCTAAACGCGTAGGAGAAGCTGGCTGCCCGTGAGTTCTTGCCAACATAGAAATATCTTTCCATTCAATTACTAATTCTTGTAATCTTTCTAAAAGTTCTAAATATTGAGGCACATATACATCATTCATCGCGTCTTTAATAGAAAGCGGAATTGCTGTATTGTTTATGTCTTGAGAAGTCAACCCGAAATGGATAAACTCTTTGTGTTGTTGCAAACCTAAAGCATCAAATTTTTCTTTGATAAAATATTCAACAGCTTTTACATCATGATTTGTAATGCTTTCGATGTCTTTTATTTTCTGAGCATCTTCTGCGGTAAAATCAATATAAATTTTACGCAACGTTTCAAATAAACTGTGATCAAAATTGGCTAATTGTGGCAAAGGAATTTCGCACAAAGCAATAAAATATTCAATTTCTACTTTAACGCGATATCTAATTAAAGCTTCTTCAGAAAAATAATCTGCTAGTTTTTCAATCTTTCCTCTGTATCGTCCATCAATAGGTGAGATGGCATTTAGTTTTGTTAAGTTCATTTTTTGTTGTGTTGTGATTTGCAAAAATAAAAATTACTAAGTTGATTTACGTATATTTAAAGGGGTTTTATCTAAAAACTTTTCTTTTAATGATTTTTACCTTTTTTTTCTTCTCTAAATTCTTTACAACTCTAATTACTGTTTCTACTCTAAGTCCTAGAGTATCTGCTATTTGTTGTCTTGTATACACTACTTTATAGGCGAAATCTCCTTCAATTTTAGCAACATCTTTTTTTAAATAATCGAAAAAACGAAGGATTCTGTGTTCTGGTTCTTGACTAGAAATTTCTGAAGCAATAATTGCTTTGTAATACAATCTGTTTGCTAAACTTTTTGTAATATTTAAATGAATTTCTGGGTGTTGAAATAGTAATTTAAAGAGATTCTCTTTTTCTAATTTAAGAATCTTACAATCTGAAAAAGCAATAGCATTTGCAGGATATTTTACATCGATAAAAAGAGGTGGCTCGCCAAAACTTTGCCCTTTGTAGAAAAAATTTTGAATAAATTCTTTTCCATCGTCATTATAATTATTCATTTTAACGGCTCCACTAACTATTTGATAGTAATATTTAGCAGTATTATTTTCTGAAAATATTTCTTTCCCTTTCCAATATTCACATATTTCAGCATTAAAATCTAAAAGAAGTTGTTGGTCTATCATTATGATTCAGGTCATAAAACTATCATTGGTAAAGATATACTTTTGTTTTCTTAAAATGATAAAAAATGGAATTAAGAGATATAGAAAACAGGGCTGATATTTTTTTATTAGTCACAACTTTTTATGATAAAATTAAAGAAGATTCTTTTATAGGACCCATCTTTTTAGAAATCATACCAAAGAATGAATGGGAAAGTCATTTAGAAAAACTGACAGATTTTTGGGAAACCAATTTATTTTTTGTTAGAAAATTTAAAGGAAACCCAATGAAAGCGCACAAAGATGTAGATGCTCATTTTAATCATACGATAACTCAAAAACACTTTGGCAAATGGTTAGAATTATGGTTTACAACCGTAGATGCGCTTTTTGAAGGAACAAGAGCACATCAGGCAAAAGAGCGTGCAAGAAATATTGCGGCGTCTCTTTTTTTACGAATGTTTGAAGAAAAACCTAAGAAAGTGCAATAGAGATTTGATGAAATAACAAAGCCACATTCATAATAATAGTTGCAATAAAAGCCCAGAGAATCATTTTAAAGATTGCTTACTAATAGATAAAACGGCTGTTCCTACGGCTAATATAATAGCAGTCATTTAAGTAAATAAAGAAATTTTTTTTGAACCGCTATTGCTGCATTTATAGCCACGATTCCTGTACAAAACATTACCATGACTATAGAAATACCAATGGTGTTTTCTTTTTCCTATGCTATTTTTTGATTGACTTTTTGAATGATGTTATATTGATTGCTCATGGTTTTAGTTTTATAATTTACAATCAAAGTTAAATAGCTATTAAGTGCTAATTTATAATTGAAATCATGAACAAATAAGCTAAGTCGCATATTTTTCTATTAAATTTATAGCCTGTTTTCCACATGCTTTACAACCTTTACTTTCATGGATTATTTTTGTCTCAATAAGATGTTTAAATTCTGGGTGAATCCAATCTATTTCTAATCCGAATAAATACAAAGAAGGCATTGTCTAAGCTCTTACAGTAATTTTGAGGTGCAATTAACCAATCGAAACCGTTTGTTAGCATGGTTTCTATTTAAGGGATTGTTCGCTTTTTCTGAATGTTATTTTCTATTTTTGAATAATTAGCAGTTGCTAATTATTTGCGAATTTTAGCATAAGGTCTAATGGCACTGTCAAATTTTACAGTAGCAAGTTTTTCTAAAAACTCACCTAAATGTGGTATCCTCCAGTTTAAATGATAATGTATGTAAATCCATTCTAAAATTCAGGCAGCTGTTATAGAAAATTTATTTTCAACATCAAAAGGTATCAAAATTAATTCTGAGAATATTTTTTGATTTTCTAACACTATATTTGCAACCCTTTGGCGGTTTTTACTTGTAGGCTTTTTGCATGTTATCGAGTTGTTTCGTTAAGTAAAGCAACTTTTTTTTTGGGACTATTAATGTATATTTGTTCTCAAATTCTATCTAAATGATAAATATAAAAAGACTTGTTTTTATTTTCACCTTTTTGGCTTGTTATTTTATAAGTGAGGAGGCTACTGCACAAAGAATTAATAAATTTGATAGTAATAACGAACGAACAGGTGTTTGGAAGAAATACCATCCGAATAAAAGAATACGCTATACAGGTCAGTTTAAAGCAGGAAAAGAAATAGGGGTTTTCAAATTTTATGACATCACTACGTCAGAAAAACCTGTTATTATAAAGACTTTTTTTGAAGATTCAGATTCCTTGTTTGTCCAGTTTTATACTTTAAAAGGGGCAATTAAAACAGAAGGTGTTTTAAACAAAAGAAAAAGAGTTGGTAATTGGAAATATTTTTATCCCAATGGTACTTTAATGTCAGAAGAAAATTATAGCAACGGCAAACTTCATGGCGAGCAATTGGTGTACTATCCAGATGGACAAGTAACCGAATTTTCTGAATATAAAAACGGATTGTTAGAGGGTGTTTCTAGTAAATATTCTAACAAGGGGATTTTAATTGAAGAAATTACTTACAAAAATGGGAATTTAAATGGTTTGGCAAAATATTTCGAGTTGAATGGAAACCTAAAAGAAACGGGGATATATAAAGACGGAGAACGATACGGAAAGTGGGAGTTTTATTTAGATGGTGAAATTGCTTCTGATAAAGAAAAAAAGGAGGAAAAAGCTTCATACACGCAGAAAAAAGAGAATTAGCGATTCTAATTTTAAATTTTTTCTAAAAACTAAAAAGCTTACAATGAAAAGCTAGCACCTATTTTCAACATAAAACAAATCAATTTATCTATCAATTATTTCAATCTACAAAACCATTTCTAATTCGTATCTTTGCACCCTTAAAATTAAATAATGAAACGAGTAGTTGTTGGGCTTTCTGGTGGTGTAGATTCTAGTGTTACTGCACATTTATTAAAAGAACAAGGGTTTGAAGTTATTGGGCTATTTATGAAAAATTGGCACGATGATTCTGTAACTATTTCTAATGAATGCCCTTGGTTAGAAGATAGTAATGATGCAATGATTGTTGCAGAAAAACTAGGAATTCCTTTTCAAGTGGTAGATTTAAGCAATCAATACAAAGAACGTATTGTAGATTATATGTTCGATGAGTATAGCAAAGGAAGAACGCCAAACCCAGATGTACTTTGTAACCGAGAAATAAAGTTTGATGTTTTTATGGACATCGCTTTAAAACTAGGTGCAGACTATGTTGCTACAGGTCATTATTGTAGAAAAGGTGAAGAAATTATAGACGGAAAGCCTGTTTATAAATTATTGGCAGGAAAAGATGTAAATAAAGACCAATCTTATTTTCTATGTCAACTTTCTCAAGAACAATTAACAAAAGCATTGTTTCCTATTGGTGAACTAACAAAGCCAGAAGTTAGAGAAATAGCAAAAAAAGCAGATTTAATTACTGCCGACAAAAAAGATTCTCAAGGTTTATGTTTTATTGGTAAAGTTCGTTTACCAGAATTTTTACAACAAAAATTACAACCAAAAGAAGGTAATATTGTTACGATTCCTTCTGACTTTTCTCAGTATATAAAATCGACACCAGAATTTGAAAATAAAGAAGCAGCACTTGCTTATTTCGCAACCAAATTCTCTTATAACAAAGAAGACGGTAAAGTGGCTGGTAAACACCAAGGAGCGCATTATTTTACAAAAGGACAGCGTAAAGGTTTAAATGTAGGTGGTACAAAAGAAGCGTTATATGTAATAGAAACAGATGTAACAACAAATACTATTTATACTGGTGAAGGTAAAAATCACCCAGGTCTTTATAGAAATGTACTGTTTGTATCCAACGAAGAAATACATTGGATTCGTGAAGATTTAACCTTAAAAGTTGGCGAAACATTGCAAGTAGAAGCTAGAATTAGATACAGACAAGCTCTAGAAATTGCCACTTTACACAAGGTAGAAACGGGTTTATTTGTAGAGTTTGAAAACAAACAATCTGCAATTCAAGAAGGACAATTTGTTGCTTGGTATATCAATGAAGAGTTGTTAGGTTCTGGAGTAATTTCTTAAAAAACTTTTTTTAGGGTTTATTAATTGGTATTTTTAGGGTTTAAGATAAACCATGAAAAAACTAGGCTTTCTTTTTTCTTTTTTAATTACTTTTTCGTTGTTTTCTCAACAACAAGAAGATGCTTGGTTCTTTTTAAGAGACAAACCAGATTCTACTTTATATATTTCAAATCCGTTATTAATGCTTTCCCAAAGGGCTATTGATAGAAGAAATAATTTGCAAATAGAAATAAACGGAACAGATGTTCCTATGCATCAAGCGCACATAGATAATATTAAAGCCGCTGTTGGAATCACCGTTTTAGGAAAATCAAAATGGCTTAATGCAGTTCATATTCAAGGAACAAAAATAATTATCGACAATTATTTTCTAAATTCATCATTTATAAAGCGGGTTGAATTCGCTAATAAAACCTTTAATAATTTAGGCGAAAAAGCTGTTGAAAAGATGGTTTCTAATCATCAGAATAAATTTAATATTTCTCAGACCGATTTTAATTATGGGAGCACCAGCGATCAAATAAAAATGCTAAAAGGCAATTATTTACATGCACAAGGTTTAACAGGAGCAGGTCAAATAATTGCAGTGATAGATGCTGGTTTTCCGAATGTAAACACGCTAGAAGCTTTTAAAAGGCTACGAGAAAACAATCAGATTCTTGGTGGCTACGATTTTGTGGAAAGAAGTACAAATTTTTATGCAGGGAATAATCATGGTACAAATGTGTTGTCTACAATAGGCGGTTATTTAGAAAATCAATTTGTAGGGGCTGCACCAGATGCTTCATTCTATTTATTTAGAACAGAAAATGCGCCAGTAGAAGTTCCGTTAGAAGAAACATTATGGGTAGAAGCGGCAGAAAGAGCAGATAGTCTGGGTGTTGATGTAATTAATACTTCGTTAGGATATTCTACTTTTGACAATGCAGATTATAATTATTCGTATGCAGATATGAATGGGAAAACAACATTTATTTCTAGAGGAGCAGAAATTGCAGGCAACAAAGGAATTTTAGTTGTTAATTCTGCTGGAAATTCTGGAAATAATTCTTGGAAATATATTACTGCTCCTGCAGATGCACCTTCAGTAATTACAGTTGGCGCCGTAGATAAAAACAAAAGTATTGCTAATTTTAGCTCTTTCGGGCCAACTTCAGACGGGAGAATTAAACCAGAAATTTTAGCTTTAGGTGTAAGTGCAGCCGTTATTAATCATACAAATGGAGCCATTTCTCTTTCAAACGGAACCTCATTCTCATCACCAATTATGGCGGGTTTAATTGCTTGTTTAAATGGAAATGAAGGGTTTTTGTTGAAATCTTCAATCCATAAAAAATCTAAAAAGCAAAAAAAATTTAATGATCATTTAAAGGAAGCGGTTTATACATCTGCAAATACATATTCTAATCCTACAGATCAATATGGTTACGGAATTCCGGATTTTGAAATTGCTTTAAACAAGTACATTGGCTCTACAGCTTCATTACAAGAAGCATCTTTAGAACGTGTTAAAATTTCACCAAATCCTGTAACTACAATTTTTAAAATTGAAGGATTTTTAGGGAATAGAAAAGGATATAAAATGCAAATTTTTGATGTTTTGGGAAAACAAGTGCTACAAAAAGAAACACTTTTAAATGAGGTTGAAATTTCTTTTTTAGAAACGGGTTTGTACTTCCTAAAAATTTCTAAAGAAAATCAATACAGAACAATTAAGATTATAAAAAATTAATGAAAAATAGTATTACAGAATTATTCGGAATAAAACATCCTATTGTTCAAGGAGGAATGATTTGGGTTTCTGGCTACAAATTGGCTTCTGCAGTTTCAAACGCTGGTGGACTAGGTCTTATTGGTGCTGGTTCTATGTATCCAGAAATTTTAAGAGAACATATTCAGAAATGTAAAAAAGCCACAGACAAACCATTTGGCGTAAACGTACCGATGTTGTATCCTGATATTGAAAAAATTATGGATATTATCATTGAAGAGGGCGTAAAGATTATTTTTACTTCCGCAGGAAACCCTAAAACTTGGACTTCCTTTTTAAAAGAAAAAGGAATTACGGTGGTGCATGTTGTGAGCTCTGTAAAATTTGCTTTAAAAGCAGAATTAGCAGGGGTAGACGCAGTTGTTTGCGAAGGTTTTGAAGCTGGCGGACATAATGGAAGGGAAGAAACCACCACTTTTACCTTAATACCAATGGTAAAAGAGCAGGTGAAAATTCCTGTAATTGCTGCAGGAGGCATTGGTTCTGGTAGAGGAATGTTAGCGGCTATGGTTTTAGGAGCAGATGGGGTTCAAATAGGAAGTAGGTTTGCAGCTACGGAAGAATCGTCCGCGCACCAAAATTTTAAAGATACAATTGTAGCAGTTAAAGATGGCGGAACACAGTTAACTTTAAAAGAACTAGCACCTGTACGTTTGGTGAAAAATAAGTTTTTTAATGAAATACAAGAATTGTACAAAACAAAACCAACTGTAGATGATTTAAAAGAATTGTTGGGAAGGGCAAGAGCAAAAAAAGGAATGTTTGAGGGAGATTTAGATGCCGGCGAGTTAGAAATAGGTCAAATAGCGGGTTTAATTCATGAAATAAAACCGGCAAAAGTTGTCTTAGAAGAAATTATTAGTGAGTTTGAAGCTGTTAAATCTCTTATTTATAGGTTGTAGATTTTATTTTAAAAACAATAGTTGCTGTTTTTTACTAAATTATTGTTTTTGGCATTATTTTTGATTAATAATAAATGTTGTATGTAATTAAACAAGCAACATATTTAATATTACTATTATGAATAAAGGTACCGTAAAATTTTTCAATGAATCTAAAGGATTTGGATTTATCACTGAAGAAGGAAACAACAAAGAACATTTTGTACATGTGTCAGGATTAGTTGATGAAATTCGTGAAAACGATGAAGTTGAGTTTGACTTACAAGATGGAAGAAAAGGATTAAACGCAGTAAACGTAAGAGTTATATAATTATATATTATTTTATTACTAGTTAATTTTTTATCTAAAAGCCTATCAATAATTGATAGGCTTTTTTTATTATAATTTTTTTAATAGCAGTAGGTTTAAAAAAAATATAAAATTTTTTTATTTTTTTGCTTCTTTAATCAAATAATGGCATTACATTTGCAGTTCAATAAACGT
>NZ_VORS01000013.1 GCF_007997075.1 Polaribacter sp. IC073 | reverse complement strand
TTAATGAATAAGTTTCAAAAGAATTTACATTATTTAACTAATGTGGTTATTCTACTCTTTGTTTACGCTGTCAATTTCAATATTTTCAATGAACTTTTAGAATCTCAATCTCTTGTATTTAAACAAGTAATGTGAACCCTAATTTGTAGAAATGTTAGAATCGAACTAACTGACCTTTTAATAGCCATTCCCAAAATCTCTCTGATCGTTTTTTGCTGTTTCCCTTAGCGGCTGCAAATATAAAACTTATTCTAAACCTGACAAGAAAAAAATAAACTATTTTTTTTTCTTAAACTAAAAGAAGTCTTTAACACTTTTTTGACGGGCAATTAAAGGCTCTTTAAACAACTTATCAATGAACGAAACTAACAAACCACTGTTGCTGTTAGCGGCTGCAAACTTACAACACATTTTTAATATCTCAACTATTTTTTAACCTTTATTTTAAGTTTATTTTACAATCAAACCTAAGTGCATTATTTTAAGCAGCTTAAAAGCTGTTTTTAATTTTGTTGCTTTTATCGTTGTAATTAATTCCCTTAATATTTGACTGAATAAATACTTTTTAAATAGATAAATGGAGTATTGAACGTGTACTACAATCTATTTACACTACTAGTCTCTAACTTTAATCTAATATAACCAATAGAGTACTAACGTGTCTTTCAGGTGGTAAAAAGACGTGTTAGGGATTGAAACGGCATCCTTTTATGAAGTTATGAATAAAAGATATAGTGTAAAGCCCGACTTTTTTTTGGCTAAGGCTTTTAAAAACTAGTTAAAACCCATTTAAAAAAAGGAACACCATGAAAAAAACACTCACTTATAATAAGTACACATATATATTGTGTGAAATATTGTTTTCTAATATCTTTGCACCCTCAAATAGGATACATTAAATGATTAAAATTACTTTACCAGACGGAACTATTAAGGAGTTTGCTATAAACAGTACTCCGATGGATGTTGCAAAAAGCATTAGTGAAGGATTTGCTAGAAACGTAATATCTGCAAATTTTAACGACGTGACTGTTGAAACCACGACTCCATTAACCAGAGATGGATCGTTAATTTTATACACATTTAACGATGCTGCTGGCAAGAAAGCTTTCTGGCATTCTTCTGCGCACGTTTTAGCAGAAGCTATTTTAAGTTTTCATCCGAACGCTAAATTAACGATTGGTCCTGCAATTGATACTGGGTTTTATTATGATGTAGATTTAGGTGAAGACGTTATTTCTGACAAGGATTTTCCGGCAATTGAAAAGAAATTTTTAGAAATTGCCCGTGGAAAACATGAGTTTTCGATACGTTCTGTCTCTAAAGCGGATGCTTTGTCTTTATATAAAAAAGAAAATAACGAGTATAAAGTTGAGTTGATTGAAAACTTAACGGATGGAGAGATTACTTTTTGTGATCATAGCGACTTTACTGATTTATGTAGAGGAGGTCACATTCCTAACACAGGAGTCATAAAAGCGATTAAAATAATGAGTGTTGCTGGTGCTTATTGGCGTGGTGACGAAAAGAAGAATCAGTTAACACGTGTTTACGGAATTAGTTTTCCGAAGCAAAAGTTGCTAACTGAATATTTAGAATTATTAGAAGAAGCAAAGAAGCGTGATCACAGAAAACTTGGAAAAGAGTTAGAGTTGTTTACTTTTTCTCAGAAAGTTGGTGCTGGTTTGCCTTTATGGTTGCCAAAAGGTGCTGCTCTAAGAGGCCGTTTAGAAGATTTCTTAAAGAAAGCTCAGAAAAAAGCGGGTTATGAAATGGTGATGACACCACATATTGGTCAGAAAGAACTGTATGTTACTTCTGGACATTATGAGAAATATGGTGCAGATAGTTTTCAGTCAATAAAAACACCTAAAATGGATGAGGAGTTTTTATTGAAACCGATGAACTGCCCACATCACTGTGAAGTTTATAATTTCAAACCTTATTCTTACAAAGATTTACCTAAACGTTTTGCAGAATTTGGCACTGTTTATAGATATGAACAAAGTGGAGAATTGCATGGTTTAACGCGTGTTAGAGGTTTTACACAAGATGATGCGCATATTTTCTGTACACCAGAACAATTAGACCAAGAATTTAAAGACGTAATCGATTTAGTTTTATATGTTTTTAGTTCTTTAGGTTTTGATGATTTTACAGCACAGGTTTCTGTTAGAGACAAAAATACACCGGAAAAGTATATTGGTGATACTGAGACTTGGGAAATTGCTGAAAATGCAATTATAAATGCTGCGACCGATAAAGGTTTAGATTTTGTGATTGAAGAAGGTGAAGCTGCCTTTTATGGCCCTAAATTAGATTTTATGGTAAAAGACGCTTTAGGCAGAAGTTGGCAACTTGGAACGATACAAGTGGACTATAATTTACCAAAACGATTCGATTTAACCTATAAAGGGGCAGATAATCAACTACACAGACCGGTAATGATTCATAGAGCGCCATTTGGTTCTATGGAGCGCTTTATTGCGGTATTGCTAGAGCACACGGGAGGAAACTTCCCTCTTTGGCTAACACCAGATCAGGTTATCTTATTGCCAATCAGTGATAAATATCAAAAATATTCAGAAAAAGTTTTAGAATCGTTAGAAAATTCCGAAATTCGCGCACTCGTAGACAACCGAAGTGAGAAAACTGGTCGTAAGATTAGAGATGCAGAAGTTAGCAAAACACCATTTATGGTTATTATTGGTGAAAAAGAAGAGCAAGATGGCACGGTTTCTGTAAGAAGACATGGTGAAGGAGATATCGGTACATTTACAATTGAAGAATTTATTTCTTTAATTAAAACAGAAGAAAGCAAAACATTGAAGAAATTTTAATTAATTTTGAATTTCAATAAAATAATAAAAGGTTGAAAAACAACCATAAGTTAAACTTAAAATATATAGGTCATAGCAATACGTAGAAGCAGGTCGAGAAGACCGTTAAGAGTAATCAAAGAAGATCAGCATAGGATTAATGAAAAAATAAAATATGTTGACGAAGTTCGTCTTGTGGGCGAGAATGTAGAAGTTGGAGTTTATTCTTTAGATAAAGCTAAAGAATTGTCCGTTGAACTGGAGTTAGATTTGGTAGAAATTTCACCAAAGGCAAAGCCACCAGTTTGTAAAATTATTGACTACAAGAAATTCTTGTATGAGCAGAAGAAGCGTGAAAAATCTTTAAAATCAAAAGCAACGAAAGTTACTGTTAAAGAGATACGTTTTGGACCTCAAACAGATGAGCATGATTATGAATTTAAAAAGAAGCATGCTCTTAAGTTCTTACAAGAAGGAGCTAAATTAAAAGCATTTGTATTCTTTAAAGGTCGTTCTATCATATTTAAAGAACAAGGACAAATTTTATTATTAAAATTGGCCCAAGAACTAGAAGAATATGGTAAAGTAGAACAACTACCAAAATTAGAGGGTAAACGTATGATTATGTTTATTGCTCCTAAAAAAGTGAAATAACAATCTTATAAGCAAGATAAAAACGAAGGAGAGATGCCTAAAATGAAAACCAAATCTAGTGCCAAAAAACGATTTAAAGTTACTGGTACCGGAAAAATCAAAAGAAAGCACGCGTTTAAAAGTCACATCTTAACAAAGAAGTCTAAAAAACGTAAATTAAGGTTAACTCACGATGGTTTAGTACATAAATCGGACAAGTCTAACATTATGCAACAGTTAAACTTGAAATAAGTTTAACAAGGGAATTTAATTATTAACCATGTATTAGGCAATAAAAGAGTTTTGAGTTTTTAGTGTGTACTAACCCAATAAGAACTAAGCAAACCGCCTACTACAAAACACATTAAAATTATGCCAAGATCAGTAAATTCAGTAGCCTCAAGAAAAAGAAGAAAAAAAATCTTGAAGGCAGCAAAAGGTTACTTTGGACGTAGAAAAAACGTTTACACAGTAGCAAAAAATGCGGTTGAAAAAGGAATGCTTTATGCATACCGTGACCGTAAAAACAATAAGAGAAACTTCCGTTCTTTATGGATTGTGCGTATTAACGCTGCAGCTCGTTTACACGGAATGTCTTACTCTCAGTTCATGGGGAAAGTGAAAGCTAACCAAATCGAATTAAACCGTAAGGTTTTAGCTGATTTAGCCGTAAACAACCCAGGTGCTTTTAAGGCAGTTGTAGAGAAAATTAAATAAATATAAATTACTTGCTTATAATAAAAACCCAAACGAAACGTTTGGGTTTTTTTATTACTTTTATTCTTTTAAAAACTTCTATTAAAAATTTATAAAAATGAGATTACATATATTTACTTTTGCAGCATTATTACTAGTATCAATTTCTTCTGCACAAGAGGCTGTTAACGAGGACAACTCTCTTAGTAGTCAATTTGATAAAATTTATAGAACATCTACTAGCTATCAAAAATACAAAGTAATAAGCAAAGAAAAATTCTTACAATTAAAACAAGGTGTTTTAGATTCCTTGAAGATTTCTAAAAATCTAATCATAGAAAAAAACAACCTTCTTACAACTGAAAGAGAAGGAATTAATAAAACTCAAAATTTACTTGATAAAACTAAATTAGAGCTAGAGACGGCTATTCAAAAAGAAGATTCAATTTCTTTATTTGGCTTACAGATAAGTAAAACAATATATAACTTTATTCTATGGGGTTTGATACTATTCTTATTATTGGCCTTACTTTATTTTGTTTTTAAATTTTCTAAAAATAATATACTTACAAAAAAAGCTCAAAATAATTTACAGGATGTTGAATACGAATATGAGCAACACAGGAAAAAGACAATAGAAAGAGAACAGAAATTAAGAAGAGAATTACAAGATGAAATTAACAAACAAAGAAATTCATAAATACTAGCCGTATTTTCTATGAAAAAATAAATTTAATTCAGCATTTTCACTGTTCTATTAAACTTATATCAATAATCTTTAGTATCACCTAAAATAAAAAAATATTTTGTAGATTTATGAGCTAACCATCAAATTACAAAGATTGAATATACTACATATAAGTGCAGAATGTTTTCCGGTAGCTAAAGTTGGTGGACTAGCAGATGTTGTTGGAGCACTTCCTAAATACCAAAAAGAGTTAGATACTACGAGTAATGTAGTAATGCCTTATTATAATAATAAGTTTACAGAAAATAATAGTTTTGAAGAAGTCTATGAAAACTACATAGCTCTCGGCAATGAATATTATAATTTTAAGGTACTTAAACTTAAAGATGAGCAACTAGGTTTTGATCTTTTTTGTGTTGATATACCAGATTTACTTTATAAAAACTATGTCTATTCTAATGATGATACTGCGCGCTTTTTAGCTTTTCAAATAGCAACATTAGATTGGTTTTTAACTTTTGAAAAAAAGCCTGATATTATTCATACCCATGATCATCATACAGGGTTAATTCCCTTTATGATGTCTCATAGTTATAAATATGAAGCGCTAAAAAATATCCCTACAGTTTTAACCATTCATAATGCGCAATACCAAGGATGGTTTCCGCATGAAAAGGTAAATCTAATTCCGCCTTTTAATTTTGACAAGGTAGGTTTATTAGATTGGAAAGGCACCATAAACCCTCTTGCAGCGGCTATAAAATGTGCTTGGAAAGTAACTACCGTTTCTCCTTCTTATATGGAGGAATTAAAATTAAGTGCTAATGGATTAGAGAACTTACTAAACCATGAAAATGCAAAATGTGTGGGTATTTTAAATGGAATAGATTGGAATGTTTGGAACCCAAAAACAGATGAAAGATTAATAAAAAATTATACAACATCTAATGTGGTTTCTGGTAAAAGCACCAATAAAGAATGGTTATGTAAAGAGTTTAGCCTAGACATAAAGAAGCCTCTTTTTGCTTTTATTGGAAGATTAGTTGGTGAAAAAGGAGCCGATTTATTCCCCCAAATATTTAAAGTAGCGCTTGCCGAAAAGAAAATTTCTATTCTTTTATTAGGATCTGGGCACAAAGAAACAGAAAGTGCACTTACTGCAATGCCTAAAGAAAACTTTAATACATTTATAGGTTATGATGAAAAACTAGCACACATTATATATGCTGGTGCAGATTTTTTATTAATGCCCTCTCGAGTAGAACCCTGTGGTTTAAACCAAATGTATTCTTTACGTTATGGTACGGTACCAGTTGTGAATGCCATTGGTGGTTTAAAAGACACCATTATAGATATAGATAATGAGAATGGTTTTGGTATTATACATCATGGTGTTAGCGTAGAAAAAGTGACCAAAGCAATCAAAAAAGCTACAACATTTTATAATGAAAAAGGATTTCATGAAAATCTAAAAAAAATGATGTCAATAGACAATTCTTGGGGAAATTCTGCCCAAGAATATGTAAACTTATATAAATCTCTAAAAAATTAATTATGATAAATGATAAAGTACTGGGTATTATTTTAGGTGGCGGACAGGGGTCTAGATTGTATCCATTAACAAAAGATAGATCTAAACCAGCAGTACCTATAGCAGGGAAATATAGATTGGTAGATATCCCCATTTCTAATTGTATAAATTCAGACATTAAGAGAATGTACGTATTAACGCAATTTAATTCTGCCTCACTAAATGCTCATATCAAAAACACTTATCATTTTAGTTTTTTTAGTTCTGCTTTTGTAGATGTGCTCGCTGCAGAACAAACAATGCAGAGCGATAAATGGTTTCAAGGAACCGCAGATGCTGTAAGACAAAGTATGCATCACTTCTTACAAAACGATTTTGAGTATGCTTTGATATTATCTGGAGACCAGTTATACAACATGGATTTTAAAGACATGATTGAAAAACACAAACAAAGTGGTGCAGAAATATCTATAGCAACTTATCCTGTGAACGCTAAAGATGCCACATCTTTTGGTTTATTAAAAACAGATAATACAAATACCGTTACTTCTTTTATAGAAAAACCTGCAGCCGAATTACTACCAGATTGGACTTCTGAAGTAAGTGCTGAGATGAAAAGTGAAAATAGAAACTATTTAGCTTCTATGGGAATCTATATTTTTAACAGAGATTTATTGGTAGCGTTAATGGCGAATCCTGATACCATCGATTTTGGAAAGGAAATTATTCCGCAAGCCATTGGAAAACATAAAACAGTAAGTTATCCTTATGAAGGATATTGGACAGATATTGGAAATATTGATTCTTTCTTTGAAGCGAATTTAGGCCTAACAGATGATTTACCCAAGTTTAATTTATATGATGAGAATAGGGTTTACACGAGAGCTCGTATTTTACCTACATCAAAAATTTCAAACACCATTTTAAATAAAACTATTATTGCAGACGGTTGTATTATAAATGCAGAAAAGATAGAAAGATCTGTTATTGGTATTCGTTCTAGAATTGGTAAAGAAACCATAATTACCAATACTTATATGATGGGTAACGACTCTTATGAGTCTTTAGAAAACATTAAGAAAAATAAAATAGAAAACCAAATTGGTATTGGAGACAGATGCTTTATCAATAATTGTATTATAGATAAAAACTGTAGAATTGGAGATGATACTAGAATTAATGGGGGTTTACACTTAGAAAATATTGAAACAGACACATACCTGGTAAAAGATGGTATTGTAGTTATTAAAAAAGGGGCAGTAATTCCTAAAGGAACTATAATTTAAAACTATTTAATTTTTAATTAAAAACTAACATATGTCTAAAGTTATAGTACATAGTTTATTTTCAGATTTTGATATTAGCCTATTTAAAGCTGGTAAACATTATAAGTTATATGAGAAATTTGGATCTCATATTATAAAAAAAGAGGGTATAGAAGGCACTTACTTCGCGGTTTGGGCTCCTAATGCTAAAAAAGTTTCTGTAATTGGAGACTTCAATTATTGGAATGCTCAAGAACATCAATTGAATGTAAGATGGGATTCTAGTGGAATTTGGGAAGGTTTTGTTCCTTTTGCAGGAAAAGGGAATACTTATAAGTATAAAATAGAAAGCAATAGTAATAATGCGATCACAGAAAAAGCAGACCCTTATGCACGTAGGTGTGAACACCCACCAAAAACGGCTTCTATAATTTGGGAAGATAATTACTCTTGGAAGGATAAAAAATGGATGAAAGGGCGTAAAAAGCACAATGCTTTAAATGCACCATACGCTGTTTATGAAGTTCACTTAGGCTCTTGGAAACAAAAAGTAGAAGAAAATAGGTTTATGAGTTATACAGAATTAGCTGATGAACTTGTAAACTATGTTGCCGAAATGAATTTTACACACGTAGAACTTATGCCAGTAATGGAGTTTCCGTATGACCCAAGTTGGGGCTATCAATTAACCGGTTACTTCGCTCCTACTTCTCGCTTTGGTTATCCTGATGAATTTAAGTTTTTGGTTGATAAATTTCACGAGAAAGGAATTGGTGTTATTTTAGACTGGGTTCCTTCACACTTTCCTTCGGATGCTCATGGTTTAGGTAATTTTGATGGTTCTAGTTTGTATGAACATCCAGATCCTAGAAAAGGATATCATCAAGATTGGAAAAGTCTTATTTTTAATTATGGTAGAAATGAAGTAAAATCGTTTTTAATAAGTAATGCAATTTTTTGGTTAGAACAATACCATGCAGATGGTTTACGTGTAGACGCTGTAGCATCTATGTTATTTTTAGACTACTCTAGAGAAGAAGGCGAATGGGAACCAAATGAATTTGGGGGAAGAGAAAATTTAGAAGCAATTTCATTTATAAAAGAAATGAATGAAGCCGTTTATAAAAATTTTCCAGATGTACAAACCATTGCAGAAGAATCTACTTCTTTCCCACAAGTTTCTAGTCCGGTTTTTTCTGGAGGATTAGGTTTTGGAATGAAATGGATGATGGGTTGGATGCATGACACTCTAGATTATTTCTCTAAAGAAACTATTTATAGAAAACACCATCAAAACGATTTAACATTTAGTTTAAATTACGCATTTACAGAAAATTTTATGCTGCCATTATCACATGATGAAGTAGTATATGGTAAAAAGTCAATTGTAAATAAGATGCCTGGAGATGAATGGCAGAAATTTGCTAATCTACGCTTACTTTACAGTTTTATGTACACACACCCTGGAGCAAAGTTATTGTTTCAAGGAAGCGAATTTGGGCAAACAAGCGAATGGAATTTTAATGGAAGTTTAGATTGGCACTTATTAGCGTACGACGTTCATAAAGGAGCACAAATGCTTGTAAGAGATTTAAACAAACTTTACAAAGAAGAAACAGCATTGCACCAAAAACAATTTTCAGCAGAAGGTTTCGAGTGGATCGACCATGGAGATCATGAAAACTCTGTAATGACCTACATTAGAAAAGGAGATCATGAGAAAAACAATTTAATAATTATCTTAAACTTAACCCCAGTACCTAGAGAGAACTATAGAATTGGGTTGCCTAAAAAAGGTACTTTAAGAGAAGTTATTAATAGTGATGCGTCTAAATATTATGGCAGCGGAAATTTTAAAAACAAGAAATTAACCTCAGAAGTTAAAGAATGGAACAATAGAGAAAATTCTATAGAATTAAATCTACCACCATTAGGCATGCTTGCTTATAAATACAAATAAATTAACAAGTCCTCTTTTTTACATTACTACAATTATCATAAAAAAGAGGACTATTTTTTGAAACTTCATAAAAAAGAAACATTTTTCTAAGACCATAGAAAACCTTTTAAAATAAATCATATTTATCTAATTTATAAACAAATAAGTAATATTTTAGATCCAATAAGAGACGAATACGTTCTCGTAAATAAAAAGAGTCTTAATTATAATTACAAAACAAACTTTAGCGATTTTTGCAAGTTAAAATAAACAACCAAAATTATGATTGTTAATACAGAGTTAGAACAAAAAGGAAATTTATTTCCATCAGAAATTATAAATTATAAGAAAGATGTAGATACTTTACATTTTTCTACAAAGAATGGAGTTGTATTACAAGTAACCGTAGTAAGAGATAGTGTTATTCGTTTTAGATACAGCACGACAGGTAAATTTGAAAATGATTTTTCTTATGGAGTTACCGTACACGCTAGTAGAGGCTATAGTTTTTTAGATGTAACAGAGGATGAAACTCATTATATAATTACTACTTCAAAATTAATTTGTAAAGTTGAAAAACTAAGTTTACAAGTAAGTTTATTTGATGCGATCGATTTAAAATTAATTAATGAAGATGAAATTGGTTTTCATTGGGAGGAAAGTTATGAGCATGGTGGAGACATTGTAAAGATGAGCAAAGCCTGCCAAAAATCTGAAAGCTTTTATGGTTTAGGAGATAAACCAGTAGACGTAAACTTAAAAGGAAAACGTTTCGAAAACTGGGCAACAGATTCTTACGCATTTGGTAAAAATACAGATCCTATTTATAAAGCAATACCGTTTTACACAGCCATACAAGACAATAAATCTTACGGAATTTTCTTTGACAATACTTTTAAATCACATTTCGATTTTGCACACGAAAGAAGAAATGTAACTAGTTTTTGGGCACAAGGTGGTGAAATGAATTATTATTTCATCTACGGACCACAAATGGAAGATGTGGTTAAAAACTACACAGATTTAACAGGTAAACCTCATACGCTGCCTCCATTATGGGCATTAGGATTTCACCAATGTAAATGGAGTTATTACCCAGAAAGTAACGTAAAAGAAATTACCAAAACATTTAGAGACTTAAAAATTCCTTGTGATGCGATTTATTTGGATATCGATTATATGGATGGATTTCGTTGTTTCACTTGGGACAAGAAACACTTTCCCGACCCGAAAAGAATGGTAAAAGAACTAGAAGACGATGGTTTTAAAACTGTAGTAATTATAGATCCGGGAATTAAAATTGATGTAGAGTACGATGTTTTTAAAGAAGCATTAGAAAAAGATTACTTTTGTAAACGTGCAGATGGCCCTTATATGAAAGGTAAAGTATGGCCTGGAGAATGTTATTTTCCAGATTACACCAAACCAGAAGTTAGAGAATGGTGGTCTGGTTTATTTAAGGAATTAATTGAAGATATTGGTGTAAAAGGGGTGTGGAATGATATGAATGAGCCAGCTGTAATGGACGTTCCTAACAAAACTTTTCCAAATGATGTTCGTCATGATTATGATGGAAACCCTTGTTCACATAGAAAAGCACATAATATTTACGGGACACAAATGGCACGTGCAACCTACCACGGTTTAAAGAAATACGCGTATCCGAAAAGACCTTTTGTTATTACACGATCTGCCTATTCTGGTGCACAACGTTATACATCTACTTGGATGGGAGACAATGTTGCAACTTGGGAACATTTAGCGATTGCAAATAACCAAGCGCAAAGAATGTCTATGTCTGGTTTTTCTTTTGCAGGAAGTGACATTGGTGGTTTTGCAGAACAACCACAAGGAGAATTATTTGCACGTTGGATTCAATTAGGAATCTTTCATGCATTTTGTAGAGTGCATTCTTCTGGAGATCATGGAGCCCAAGAACCTTGGGTTTTTGGTGATGAAATAACCGATATTGTAAGAAAGTTTGTTGAACTTAGATACCAACTTTTACCTTATCTATATACTGCTTTCTGGAAATATATAAATGAAGGAACTCCTATTTTAAAGTCTTTAGTTTTATACGATCAAGCAGATACAGCTACTCATTATAGAAGTGACGAGTTTGTTTACGGAGAACAAATATTAGTTTGCCCAATAATAGAGCCTAATGCTAAAGGGAGAAGAATGTATATTCCTAGAGGTAAATGGTATAATTTCTGGACAGATCAATTGGTAGAAGGAGGAAAAGAAATATGGGTAGATGCAGACTTAGACAGTTTACCAATCTTTATTAAAGAAGGTGCTGTGATTCCTAAATACCCAGTACAACAATATGTAGGTGAAAAGAAGTTTGATGAAATTACCTTAGATGTATATTACAAAGAAGGCAAAGAATCGTCTAAATTATATGATGACGCTCATGATGGTTACGATTATAAAAAGGGAAGGTTCAGTTTGCGTACCTTTAAAGTTACTGGTAAAAAGGAGGAATTAATTTTACAACAACACAAACGTGGAGACTTTAATGCAGACTACAGTAAGTTTCATATTGTCTTTCATAATTTACCGTTCGAAATCACCTCGATTCAGATTGATAATGTAGCTATTGAATTAAAAAACTCAAACACTTCTAAAACTCAAGCTATCACTATAGATAAAGAGTTTACAGAACTGCATTTATTTGGAAAATAAGTAGGGCAGTATCCCTGAATTCAGGGATAAGTGACCCTGAATTCAGGGATACTAAATTTATACTGTTTTCAGGGATTGTGAGATACTTTTATCTACTATATATTTGTAGTGTTATTAAAGCTTACTTCCCCCACATTGTATAATTACTGTGAGATTTATTAACAAAAAATTATTCAACAAAAAAAAGCGATTCAAAGTTCTCCCCTAAAACTTTAATCGCTTTTCTTTTTTTAAAAACCGTAAACACTTCAATTTCTCAATTTTAAATTCTCTTTTTCAAGGCTAGTTTTATTTTTCTTCTAATTTTTTAATTTGCTTTTCTTTACTATTGCTTTTATAAGCAATTGCTATCACAACAACTTCTAGAAGAAGCAATGCTATTTTGGCTTTTTTACTTTTAGTTAAAACAGAAGTTAGTCCAATTAATTTTGTAGCTATCATAAGTATCATTTTTCTTCCCCCAAAGATACTTTCATACCACAGTTTGCATTAATTCATTTCAATTAAAAAATAACTCAAATAAAAAAGCCTCAGAAGAAATTCTGAGGCTTTATATTTACTAAAAAATGACAACTTTTAAATTCCGTCATTTAAACTTTTTAACTTTTCTGTATTTTCTGCCAACATCAATTCATCAATAATTTTCTGAATATCTCCATTCATAATATTAGGTAAATCATATAAAGACAACCCAATTCTATGATCTGTAACTCTACCTTGCGCATAATTGTAAGTTCTAATCTTTGCACTTCTATCACCAGAAGAAACCATAGAACCACGTTTTAAAGCGTCTTCTGCATTTTTCTTTGCCAACTCCATGTCGTACAAACGAGAACGTAATACTTTAAACGCTTTCTCCTTATTTTTATGTTGTGACTTTTGATCTTGACATTGTGCAACCAAACCTGTAGGAATGTGTGTTAAACGAACAGCAGAATACGTTGTGTTTACAGATTGACCTCCAGGACCAGAAGAACAGAAAAAATCGATTCTTACTTCTTTTGGATTGATTTCTACATCAAATTCTTCGGCTTCCGGAAAAACCATACATGTTGCAGCAGAAGTATGCACACGACCTTGAGTTTCTGTTTGTGGAACTCTTTGTACACGATGCACACCAGCTTCAAACTTTAAAATTCCATACACATCATTTCCTGTAACTTCAAACTGAATTTCTTTAAAACCACCATTTGTACCTTCAGAATAATCTACGGTAGAAACTTTCCATCCTCTAGCTTCACAATATTTTGTATACATTCTAAACAAGTCTCCAGCAAAAATACTTGCTTCATCTCCACCTGTTCCTGCACGTAATTCTACCACTGCATTTTTGGTGTCTTCTGGATCTTTAGGTATTAATAAGAATCTTATTTCATCTTCTAATTGCGGAATTCTAACATTGGCTTCATCAATCTCCATCTTTGCCATTTCGTTCATCTCTGCATCAGAACCATCAGCAAGAATTTCTTTAGCTTCTTCTATATTGTTCGTTATAGCTTGGTATTCATCACCTTTTACGACAACATCTCCTAAATCTTTATATTCTTTCATCAATTGCGCATAACGCTTTTGATCCATGATAATTTCTGGCTGAATAATTAAATCAGAAACTTCATCATAACGTTGTTTAACAATTCTTAATTTATCTAACATCTTCTACTCTTTTCTTGGATTGCGAATTTACAATTTTTATCGGAAAGTTAACTATTTCGTTTTTAGTATCTTTGAAGTAATCGAACTAAAAAAAGTAAAACTTTTACTGTAGATTTACTGTTATTATTGATTGTCTCCTATAATACTTCAGCTAAAAACTAAAATAAACTTTCTTTTAAATTGGAAAATAGCTCTGTATAAATAACAAGAATAGTGTTTTATTTTATAAAGTTTTATCTAAAACTATCTGCGGAATAGGATGAACCTTAAAATAAAAAGAAACCCTTTTTTTAAACAAATGAAGATTCTTGAAAAAACAGATCCTTTATTCTTAAAGGTTTAAGATGTAAATAAAACTACTACTCTGTTTAAAAATCATTCAACAAACACATACTTCTTTTGTTTGTAAAAACCTTAAAAATGAAATTTCTCATCGTTCCACTGTCGGAATAACATTCTTATCATTAATTTAGATGATTAGAAAAATATTCAATGATTAAAGTTAATTTTTGAGAGCTTAAATTAAGCATCTCCTTTCTACTGCAAAAAAATATTAAGAATTAAAGAGCAACATAACACCCGATAAAAACAGCAAACCTAAAACTCCGTTCTTTAAAACGACTTCGTTTAATTTAGCGTACGCCTTTTTTCCTAAATAGATTGCTAGTATAAAAAACGGCATTAAATATAATGAATACTGCACTTGTTCCATATTTAAAATACCTGTAGTATAAAGTGTCGGTATTCTAATGGCAGTAATTAAACCTAGAACACCAAACATCGTAGCTCTAAAAGTTTTCATTGTTACAGATGAATTCTTAACAACAATAACATATAAAGGACCGCCTGTTGAAAATAATCCCGAAAAAAAACCACCTGCAAGTCCTAATAAAAATTCTAGTCTCGGCTTATTAAATACTTTGTCTTTTGCGTAAATTGTATACACCACATACAGTAAGATAAAAATACCTAACGCCTTTTTTAGAAAAAAAGGTTTTCCGTGTGTCAACACCCAAACACCTAGACCAACTCCTAAAATAGTGGCAATACTAAGCTTTAGAATAATTTTTCTATCGATATTTCTCCATTCTTGAGAAATTAAATAAATACTAGAAAAAAGATAAAATATAGAAATGTAAGCGATGGCATCATGCAAACCCAAAACCAACAATAAAATAGGCAACGCAATTAAAGCTCCAGCAAAACCTGTTAATGTTTGAAAAAAGAAACCAAGGAAAATACCTAAGCCAACAACCAATAGAATTGTGATACTCATTTTTAATAAAATTTATCTTATTTAAAGGGTCAAAATTATTCATATATCTACAATATGTAAAATTGATTCAACAATAAAATCTATTCATTTTGATAATAAAATGTATTTTTACATATAAAACAATCGAATCGATGATAGATAGTATTGACAACAAAATAATCAATGAATTAAAACTAAATTCTAGAACTTCTTTTGCAGATATTGGTAGGAAAATTCACCTTTCACCGTCTTCTGTAAGAGAACGTGTTCAAAAATTAGAAGATGCTCAAGTTATTAAAGCGTATTCATTGCACGTAGATTACTCTAAACTAGGTTTCGGATTAGAAGTAATCATTATTCTCAAATTATTTAGCGGAAAAATAAAATTATTTATTGCAGATGTGAATCAGTTTTCTGAAATAAAAGAAGCTTACAGAATTACTGGCTCTCAAAACATACATATTCGTGCTGTTTTAAAAGACCAACTTCACTTACAACAATTTATAGATACGTTGATTAATTACGGAGACACAATGACACATCTTATTTTATCAGAAATAAAAAAGGATAAAAGTCTTTGATGGATTTAAAATTAATTGAAAATTGAACTTTCTAAGTTTGAAAAGGCTAACTTCGTTATTGTCTGATATAATACATTAAAACACACTATATCAACAAAGTACTCTGTAATTTAAAAACCTACGATTATGAAAACAAAAAGCTACGATACCGTCACTGAAGCAATGTCTGATCTTAAAAAACTTGGTTATACTATTGATTTTTCTATCTTAACAGATAAGGAATGTCTTGTTTGCAGTTTCACAGCAACTGAATTATCGCCAGAGGATTTTGAAATAGATCATTTTTACAGATTTGAAGGAGATAGCGATCCTGGAGATGAAATGATTGTTTATGCAATTTCTTCCATCAAAAATAATTTGAAAGGAATTGTTGTAAACGCATACGGAATTTACGCAGATAGTGCATCTTCAGCAATCGTAAAAAAATTAAAAATGCATCCTAAACAATAAGTTCGTTTCAGTATAAAATGGAATATTTTGTAGAAAATGATTCATTAAATATTGATTGTTCTAATGATGATTCTTGTATTCATTTTCTTTTGATAGCGTAAATTAGTTTGGATTGTTTCTAAACCTAAAAGTAATTAACTTCGTTTTCGACTGACATAATTAGTTAAAAATCGCCATATTGTAAAAAATGTAGCATATTAAAACTGAATACAAAATGGAAATATACTTATTGATTTTATCTTCTTTATTTCCATTTTATACTTTAAATAATAAAATTAAGTCTGAACCATATTTTGTTAATTTAAAACAAAAAAAAGATTCTTTAATAATTTACGGAAAAATTAAAGATAATGTTGGTGATTCATTTAAATATGCAAAGGTTGAAATTCAGAGTTCAAAGTAGAAAATAAAAATAAGTAAAAAAGGAAGCTATGAAATAAATGTAACTGAACTTTTCAATAAAAAAAATGAATTAATCCTTAAGTTTTCTTTTTTAGGATACAAGACTGAAAAAAGAAAGGTTAACAAAGAATTATTCAAGATGAATAATATGCTTGAAATAAACATTCGACTTAAAGAAGATAGCATCGTGATTGAGTGTCCTACTGGAAAATAAACTTGCTATGGCAATGTATATAAAAAATTATTTCTTAAATGAACACCAAACTTCCCATACAAAAACACAATAATTCAATTTAAAATTTTAAAAAAAAGCCAAAAACTTTTAAAGCTTTTGGCATTTTTAATTTCCTATCAAAAGTTTATCCACATTTAGAAGAACCACAATCTTTACATGTTAAACAGCCTTCTTGATAAATTAAATTGTTAGAATTACAGCTTTCACAGCTATGTCCTTTTACTTCTGTACCATCTTCAACATACCTTTTCAATGCACGTTGCACTCCGTTTTTCCACGTACTTATAGATTCTGAATCAAATTGTAAACTTTGTATCAACTCTACAATTTTATCAATTGGCATTCCATGACGTATGGTTCCTGAAATTAATTTGGCATAATTCCAAAATTCTGGATTGAACTTATGAGACAATCCCTCTATTGTTGTTTTATACCCTCTTTTATTTTTGTATTGAAAATCGTAACGCGAAGAACCGTCTTCATTTCTGTTTTTAATAATCAATCCTTTTTCTACCCAACGCGGAATTAAAATTCCATCTTCATCATCTAATAATCCTGTAAATATTTCATAAGGCCTGTCATCAACCAAACCTACAAAAGCAATCCATTTTTCTTTCTGATTTTGAAAACGAACCACGTCTGCGGCTATTGATTGCGGACGTTTTTGTGAAAAACTAGTCTCTTTTATTTTGTCGTCTTTCTTGTCTTCCGCAGAAATTAAGACGCCAGAACGCGAACCATCTCTATATACAGTAACTCCTTTACAACCAACTTCCCAGGCTTTTAAATACAATTCTCCCACCAATTCTTCTGTGGCATCATTGGGTAAATTAACGGTAACACTAATAGAATGATCTACCCATTTCTGAATTGCACCTTGCATTCTTACTTTACTATCCCAATCAATATCATTAGAAGTTGCTTTGTAATAGGGCGATTTTTTCACTAATTCGTTGATATCTTCTTGTGTGAAATTCTTTGAAGAATCGATATTATTTACATCCATCCATTGTTTAAAACGATGGTGAAAAACTACATACTCTTCCCAAGAATCTCCTACCTCATCCACAAAATCTACACGCGTATTTTTATCATTAGGGTTTACTTTTTTCCTACGTTTGTACACCGGCATAAAAACAGGCTCAATTCCAGATGACGTTTGTGTCATTAAACTAGTTGTTCCTGTAGGCGCAATGGTTAACAAAGCAATATTTCTACGCCCATATTTTAACATTTCTGCATACAATTTACTATCTGCTTCTTTTATTCTTAAAATAAACGGATTGTCTTTTTCTCTATCTGCATCAAAAATAGCAAATGCACCTCTTTCTTTTGCCAAATTTACAGAAGCTCTATAGGTTTCTATTCCTAAAACCTTATGCACTTCCGTAGAAAAAGTATTTCCTTCTTCGCTTCCGTAACGAATTCCTAAAGCTGCCAACATATCTCCTTCCGCAGTAATTCCTATTCCTGTTCTTCTTCCTTCAAAAGCTTTTTGTTTGATGTTTAGCCAAAGATTTTTCTCTGTAGCTTTTACATCCTCTCCTTCTGGATCTGCTTCTATTTTTGCTAAAATTCCATCAATTTTTTCTAGTTCTAGATCGATGATATCATCCATCATTCTCTGCGCAATAACAATGTGTTTTTTGAACAAATCGAAATTAAATATTGCTTTGTCTGTAAACGGATTTTCTACATAAGAGAATAAGTTTATGGCTAATAAACGACAAGAATCATACGGACATAAAGGAATCTCGCCACAAGGATTTGTAGAAACTGTTTTATAGCCTAAATCTGCGTAACAATCTGGCACTGATTCGTTGATAATGGTGTCCCAGAATAAAATACCTGGTTCTGCAGATTTCCATGCGTTGTGTACAATTTTACTCCAAATTTCAGTTGCTTCTATTTCTTTGGTATACGTAGGTTTTTCACTATTAATAGGATATTTCTGCACGTACTTTCCATCGCCTTTTACGGCTTTCATAAAGTCGTCATCAATTCTCACAGAAACATTTGCTCCCGTCACTTTTCCTTGTTCTAATTTTGCATCAATAAAATCTTCTGCATCTGGGTGATTGATCGAAACAGACAACATCAATGCTCCTCTTCTTCCGTCTTGTGCAACTTCTCTAGTTGAGTTTGAATAACGTTCCATAAAAGGAACAATTCCTGTAGATGTTAATGCTGAATTTTTAACTGGAGAACCTTTTGGGCGAATGTGAGATAAATCATGACCAACACCTCCTCTACGTTTCATTAATTGCACTTGTTCTTGGTCAATTTTCATGATGCCTCCGTAAGAATCCGATTCACCATCATTACCAATTACAAAACAATTAGACAAAGACGCAATTTGAAAAGGGTTTCCAATTCCTGCCATCGGGCTTCCTTGGGGAACAATATATTTAAAATCTTTTATCGCCTCAAAAACTTCTGACTCGGTTAATGGGTTTTCATATTTCTGCTCTACTCTTGCAATTTCTAAAGCAATTCTTTGATGCATTTCATCAGGAGTACTTTCGTAAATATTATCAGCAGAATCTTTTAAAGCATATTTATTTAACCACACACTAGCGGCTAATTCATCACCTTTAAAGTAGTTAAGTGCAGCTTTTAAAGCCTCGTCTCTAGAATATATTTTACGAGGAGTGTGTACTGTTTTTGATTTCATTATATGGGGCAATTTAAAATGATTTATGAAGAAATAAATATCCTACAAAGATACAACCTAAAGAATGATAATTATCATAAAGTTTTTACCAAAACCAACTAACTAATTGATTTTTAGATAAATAAAAACTTATAAACATAGAGAAGTTAACAAATAATTTATTTATTTTGAATCACAAAGACATGAAACAAAGCTACTTATTATCAGCATTTTAAAATTGATTTTATCTTGATTACTCTCAAATTATAGGCTTTTAAAATTAAGAAAACATAGGTAAATAATACCTTATTTGTAAAAACTTCACGAAACCACATTTTAAACTACGGAAACCCGTAGTAATAATTGCTTTTGCAATTGTAGGTTTACAACAGATATGAATTGGGATCAAAAGTTTTTATTCTGGTGTCTGTAATTAGCAAATGTTAATCTAAAATATGGAAAGATTAAAACAGGAAAAAATTTATGTTCTTACTCTTTTAATAAGTGTGTTTTTACTTAATTGATGCAGTAGTAACTCTAAAAATGACAATTAAACAGAGCCTTTTTAAAATTGAGATTGCAATTTGGCAATTTAAAGATATGGAATCAGGTTTTTATTACTCTATCAAAAATGACAGAAACAACCCTATTATAAAATTTGTTAGATTAAAACTTATCACTTAAATAGCTGAAGATAATTGGAGTTATAGACTGTAAAGTAACATTTGCTAAAACCTTATAAAAAAACAGAAAACGAGACTCAAAATGAGTGATATAAATAAAATGTTTAAATTAATTTAAAAAAGTATGATTAAAAAATCAATGAAAATGATGGCAGTATTATTTGCTTCATCAATGTTATTAACTTCTTGCTACTCTTACACAAGTGTTGTCGGAGAAGGAGCAAAAGGAAATTCTCAAACGACCCAATGGAATCATTATGTTGTTTACGGTTTAGCCCCTGTTGGAGTTTCTGATTCTAAACAAATGGCAAATGGCACGAAAGATTACACAGTTCACACCAGACAAACATTTGTTAACGGACTAGTAGCTTCTTTAACTTTTGGAATTTACACTCCATCAACTACAACAGTAACTAAATAGTTCATGACTTAAATAAAGAAAGGTAATTTAATAATTACCTTTCTTTTTGAATAAATAACCTAAAATGAATAAAGCAGTATTTTATATTTCAGCTATAATTTCTATTCTATTATTAGTCAATATATTTCAAATACTTACAAATGACTTTGAACGATTGACTGAATATGGTTTTGGATATTTAATTGGAAAAGTAATTCTTTTTGTAATATTTTTGACTTTCCTACTTTTAACGAAAAAAAGTATTCTAAAAGATAAAGAAACTGAATAAAGCACAATCTACAACTCCTTGTGAAATTAATTGCTCGTTATAGCCAATTCACCAAACTCCTCACTTAACCACGCAACAAACCGTGCACAATCTCGTTGGCAGTAAGTCCATACGAAACCTAAATATTATCAATAAAAATTACAAAATGAAAAAGCTGATTATTTTACCAATTTTAATTATTACATTATTTATTAACTCTTGTTCAAGCGATGACGACAACTCTAATCCTTTAAGTTTTGAAGGTAATTGGAGCGGACAATATACTGGCGAAGGAGATAACGGAACTTGGAGTATGACAATAGATGGAAATGGAAATATTTCTGGAACTACAATATCTAATGTATTTAGTGACACTTTTGATGTCAATGGAAATGTTCAAGCTAACGGAAACTTGAGTGTAACTATCGGAACTGCAAATAGTGGAGCAACATTTATTGGAGAAATGGAGGGAACAACAGCGAGCGGAACTTGGAATAATTCAAGCCTAAACTACAATGGGAAGTGGACTGGAAATAAACAATAGTTGTGAACAAGATGATAAGTAATAGTAAATTTTTCTAAAATCGAATTAATAATTAATTATATGTTGAAATAAAACCTACTACCAACAACGTCTATAATTAATTGCTACTTTTAGCTCACTTAGGAAATCATTTCGATATGTTTTCGTTCGTGCTTTATTTAGTAAATTCACTGCTTAAAACAAAGTTGGCAATAATTTTGCCCCATCCTAAAATAACAACAAAACAATCATGAATAGAATCCTAAAGCAAACTTGTAGCCTCCTTGTATTCTCCTTTATTTTGCTCAGTTGTAATAATAATTTTGACATAAAACAAGGAGATTTACTTTTTCAAAATACAGGAACAGGCGAAATAGATAATGCAATTAAAGACGTAACGGCAACTTCATTTTCTAAAAACTATTCGCATGTTGGGATGGCAATGCAAAAAGATGGAAAATGGTTTGTCGTGGAAGCGATTCCGAAAAAAGGAATTTGTCAAACCCCTTTAATAGCGTTTCTGAACAGGAATAAGAATAAATTCAACAAATCTCAAACAACGGTTGCAAGACTAGAGAGCCAATATCAGCCTTATATTTCTAAAGCAATAGCGTATGGAATCGAAAGAATAAATACGCCTTATGATGATATTTTTTTATGGGATGACACTTCTTATTATTGCTCCGAATTAGTTTATAAAATGTTCTCTTCTCAAGATTTACCTAAAGATTCTATTCCTTTTCTTACGCACCCAATGACATTTAACGACAGCACAGGAAATCCAATGCCTAGTTGGGCAACTTATTACGAAACACGCAACCAACCAATTCCTGAGGGAACTGAAGGAACAAACCCTAACTTAATGGCCAGCAGTCCTCATATTAAATTTGTGCATGATTATGAAAATGAATAAAGGGTAAACTTATTTTATATAAACTACAAACAACCATAAAAAAAAACTCCAATTACTTTTAAAGGTAATTGGAGTTTTTTTATAATATAATTTAATAATGATTGCTGTATTTTAATATCCAAAGACACCAAACTCACTTGTAATAGTCAATTTTTTAGTTTCTGACGCTTCTACTCTACCAACTATTTTAGCATCTACATTAAAAGATTTAGAAATAGAAATTATGTCTTCTGCTATTTCTGGAGATACATAAATTTCCATTCTATGGCCACAGTTAAAAACCTGATACATTTCTTTCCAATCTGTATTCGATTGTTCTTGTATCAATTTAAATAATGGTGGTACTTCGAACATATTGTCTTTTACAATGTGCAAGTTATCTACAAAATGTAAAATTTTTGTTTGTGCGCCACCAGAACAATGAATCATTCCGTGAACGGTCTCTGAATTAAATTTCGATAAAATTTCTTTAATTATTGGTGCGTAGGTTCTTGTTGGAGATAAAACCAATTTACCAGCATCAATAGGAGAGTTTTCTACTTTGTCTGTTAATTTTGTATTCCCAGAATACACTAACTCTTCTGGAACTGCAGCGTCAAAGCTTTCTGGATATTTCTCTGCTAAATATTTATGAAAAACGTCGTGTCTTGCAGAAGTTAATCCGTTAGAGCCCATTCCTCCATTGTATTCCGTTTCATAACTTGCTTGTCCGAAAGATTCTAAACCAACAATTACATCACCTGCTTTTATGTTTGCATTATCAATAACTTCAGAACGTTTCATTCTTGCCGTAACTGTAGAATCTACAATAATTGTGCGTACTAAATCGCCAACATCTGCAGTTTCTCCTCCGGTTGAATGAATGGTTACTCCAAAACCTTTTAAGTCTTCAATTAATTCTTCTGTTCCGTTTATAATTGCTGATAAAACTTCACCAGGAATTTTACTTTTGTTTCTACCAATTGTAGAAGACAACATAATATTATCTGTTGCTCCAACACACAAAAGGTCGTCAATATTCATGATTAATGCATCTTGTGCAATACCTTTCCAAACAGAAATGTCGCCTGTTTCTTTCCAATACATATATGCTAAAGAAGACTTTGTTCCTGCACCATCTGCATGCATTATTAAACAATAATCTGCATCGTTTGTTAAATAGTCTGGCACAATTTTACAAAATGCTTTCGGAAATAAACCTTTGTCTATATTCTTAATTGCATTGTGTACATCTTCTTTTGATGCTGAAACACCTCTTTGCGCGTATCTTTTAGAAACTTCTTGACTCATATTATTGTGTTGTGAACTGCAAATTTAACTTTCTTTTATTTGACATCATAAAAAAACCAAATGATTTTTATCATTTGGTTTTTTAAAACTTTATTCTAGATAAACGCTATTCCCAATCTGGCATAATTGCATCTTGAAATAGCCCTTCACGAGCGCCACCAATAATGGGAATTCTAAATATAGTTTTCAGAGAAATACCATCATTGGAAGAGTTTACGTAAATTACCTCTGCTTCATTTGGTGAGAAGCGCGGATCTAAATCATTAGTACCTGCCTCTTTTTGAGTTTGTAGCTCTGTATTTGTCATTGTAGAAAAATCATATGTAAAGATTCTATTATCTAACCTTCTGTAATTTGAAGACTGAAAACTGGTAACATCTTTCGTATAAATTAATAAATTACCGTCTACAGATAAATTTAATCCTCCTAAAGCACCATCGTTTGCAGAAACAATTGAAGTTACCAAGTTTCCACTAGTATCTATGGTATAAATAGAACCATCATATCCGTCGGAATTGTTTGTTATTATTGCTATTTTATTTTCGTCATTACTCCAATCGCATTCTGTAATCAAATGCCCATTTGTGGTCTGATGTATTAATTGAAGACCACTTCCATCTTTATTTATCATATACAGTTTATCAAAACTTGGATATATAAATTTATCTCCTGTTGCAGACCAAGAAAAATCTACTTCATTTAAATTAAACGTGTTAATTGGTACATTTGAAGTGACTCTTTTAACGTCTGAACCATCTGGTTTCATTGTAAATATATGAACCTCATTATTAAAATTTTTTAAAAATGCAATTAAATTTACAGTATTATTTTTTCTAGGCCTCCAAGAGTTTGCTGTAGTTTCGGTTAACTGAACTGTATTAACAGGAGTTGAATTGGCAGCTAGACTTGATGAATAAATAATATTATTTCCATCTTTAACCTTCACATACACAAACCTATTACCTGTATCTTTTAATATAGTAAATGAGCTTGAAGCGCTTAGTACTTCTGGATTTATATTATCTGTTGCGGCTATTTGCCAAAAATATTTTCTTCCAAATTTTAAATTTGAAACGACGTAAGTAGTATCTAAAAGGTTGCCAACTTTAAGAATATCATTATTAAAATCGTTCTTGATTTCTAATCTATAAAATATCGAATCTTTATCAATATCTGAAGATGCCCATACTAATTCTACAGATCTTTCTAAATCTATAGTACCATCTTTGGGAGATATTAATTTTGGTGTTGTTGGTGCATTGTTTAATGCCGTAGATATTTCCATTTCAAAAACCACATTAATAGAAGCACCAGACTCTAAACTAACGGGCTCAAATGAGTTTAAAAATTTTTCTTTTGATGCTTCTACAGAGTATTCATTAATAGGAGCCTCTTCAAAAATAAAATCTCCATTCGCATCTGTAAATGTTGTATTATTTGTTGGTGATAGCGTTATTTTAGCATTTTCTATAGGTTCAAAACTATTTGCTTTTACAACCCTACCTGTAATTTCTCCAACTTCTACACTTCCAATGGTATTCTCTTCATTACAGTTTGTAAAAACAGTAAAAAGTAGTAAGACATATATTTTTTGTAATTTTCTCATAATATTAATTTAAAAATAGAAACTAAAACCTGCTTTTATATTCCAAATTTGATCATTCTGCTGACCTCTCACTAAATTGTCTAAATTATCTGTATTCAACATATTGTGCTCTCCATTAATTGTTACCCCCCAATTATTTGAAATCAGATATTCTAAACCTAAACCGTATTGAAATTTAAAGTAACTCTCACTAAGGTTGGTTTTAGATACTGAGCCAATACCTGCATAAAGGTATGGCGTGAATGTATCATAGGGTAGAAGAATAAATTCTAAATTTAAACTACTATTTATAAAGGATTCTTTAAAGATGCCTGTGTTTTTTAATTCGAAAAGACCAGAACTTGCAGAAATAGCAAATTTTGGGTTGTCTAACGTATATTTATATTTGATATCAAAACCTAAACCTAGTGCCGAGTTACTGTAATCTCCATTTATTTTACTAGCTAAAGCTGTTACATTTATAGCATTTTTACTTCTATTTAATTCTTGTTTTCTATCGAACAGTTTTGTTTCGCTTGCCTCTTTCTTTTCTTTTTGGTAATTCTCTTTAACTATTTGAACCACTTCATCACCTCCTTCAGGCTGCCATAAGCCATCTACAATTCCTTCTACAATTAACAACTCAACTGCTTTATCTATAGCCTCTTTAATTGCCAATTGTGCTGGTTCGTTTTTTGTAACTCCTGTTTCGACTTCAAGCAACCTTCTTAGCGCCACAAATCTGTAAAAGTTTGCAGAAATTCCCTGCGACAATATCGTTTTAGAAGCATATACATTTTTTAATATTTGTCCGTTTGTAGTAGAAACAACTCTAAGGTATACTGTTATTCTATCTTGTCTGTATTTATTGGAACCACCAACGCCAAAGTACCTTAAACCAGAGCCTCCTGTTATTATGTTAGAATCGTAAGACACAACGCCTCCTTCTATTATAATACCGGCAAATAAAAGTGGTGGTAATTTTACAGATGTGTTGTTGTTAGAATGTTCTTGACGTGTGTTTCTAATAATTTGTCTTTCGTTTAGTAGGTTACCTATATTCTCTCTTTCTATTGGCTTAAACCACTTTGAATCTTCTAGAGATTTTAGTAAAATAGAGGTACCGCCTTGAGTAACTGCAGTACTAAACGTAGATCCATTTTCTATAGGTTTATACTGCCCAGTTTGATCTCTAAACTTATAGACACCCACAACCATTTTATCTTTTGGTAAGAAATCTTTCACACTAGATCTAGACGAAGTATTCTCTCCTATTCTGGCATTTGTTCGGTTCAATGGCTGATTAAAGTATGCACCACAACCAACAAATAAAAAAACAGCAAATAAGCAACCTATACTCAGTGGTAATTTTCTCATAATAAACTGAATTTAATTATTTGGTATCGTTATATAAGTTTGCTCTCCGGTTGAAGTATTTAAAATACTTACGCTTAAGCCACCTACAGCAGGAGTAACCTCTACTACTAAAGAACCAAAAACATACGTTCCTGTACTTAATTCATCAATGCCAATTTGTTCTTTAAATAAACTCTGAGATAAAGAATTTAACAATTGTCTATTTAAGTTATTTGTAAAGTTTTCAATATCGGAAGGCTGTTCAAATTTATTATTAGAAGTTTCCTTAAAATCATTTTGAGCATTTGCAGATGCTAATACTTGTTGGTATGCAAAAGCCTCTCCACCAAAGAAAACACTAATTGGCTTGTATACTATTGCTTGAGAAAAAGTAGTACTTGCAAGTAAAAAAAACAAAATGCTTATTTTTATTTTTCTAAATTTCATAATACTTAATTTTATTATTTATTATTCTTGTATATGGTCTGACGCCTTTTTTCGTAGGCACTTATTCGCTCTAACACTAATTTAACGTTAGCTTTTAAGTATTCTTCATCTGGTCTTGAGAAAAATTCATGTATTTTATAGTCTTCTATTTCAACAGATAGAATACTGGATCTAGCCATACCTGGTTTTTCTTTGATTTTTATAATAAATGGATATTTTTTTCCTGACAATAAATACTGTTGATAAAAAAAGTCATGAAAATCTCTACCTATTTTAGAAAAAGCTTCATCTACTACTATGCCTTTTAATACAAAATCTTGTTCTTTTTGTATTGTTACCTTTTGCGCTGTTTTTATGTTTATAAAAATAGAATCTTTTGAGATTAACTTGTCTTTTTGTTTTACAAAGAGATATGTACGTAGTTCTTCATTGTCACTTAAATTAATCCTAATAATTGCCTGCTCGCTTTCTTCTTGCGGTTTTAAAGAAAAAGCACCCGTTTGTTTACTGTTCGAGTAATTTCCATTTTCCTCTTTTTTAACAGCAATAAAAATATAAGTTAATTGATCTTTGAATAATAAGCTTTCATTTTCTACAATAGCTCTTAAGGTTATAAATTCATCTTTTTTATCTATATTGATTTCACCAGAAATATCATTCTTAATTTGTGCACTTAGATGATAAGTTATCAAAAGGAGCAATAAGCTATGTTTATATTTCTTTTGCATTGCTATTATCTGTAATTTCTAATTACAATATTTTTAAAGTTTGACTTTTGAATAATTTCCATTCCATTAATTAATGAATTCGTTCCATAAATTTGTAAAGAATTCGCATTCCCTTGTTGCAAAACGTTAAAATTTACTGGGCTGCTATTTTCATAATCTACAAAACCATAATAATTTTCTATTCCTATTTGCACCACACTCTGTGCCGTCTGTTTAGATTGATAAATCTCTGCAACATTATTTAAACCATATTGATTTAAAACTACTTCATTAGCACCACTGCTTATATTTAGCTGTGCTATAGTAGTTAAATAATTATTATTTGGTATTAAATTGTTTTGAGAATTTATTACTTTTTTATCAGAAGAATAGGTTGCTGAACTTTGAGAAAAAACCTCATTACAAAAGAGTTGCGTTATTAAAACAATCAATAGAATTATATATCTTTTCATGTTAAAAATTTTAAATTAAAAAAAAGATAAGCAAGAGAATATTATCTTTCTCTCGCTTATCTTAAATATTACATACCCGTTTGGTTAATAACAGCTGTGTTTGTACCAAATTGTAAAACAGTACTCATGTTATCACTAGACATTGCATTTTGTGTAACTGTCGCTTTGTTACCACCAACACCCAATAAATCATCTTGCATTATAATACTAATGTTATTAGCAGCTAAAGACGTTTGATTTACAGTAGCCTTATGCCCATCAGTTGCACTATTTTGCATAACTAAAGATGCACTAAAAAACCCTGAACCTGCAACAGATGTCTGAGTTGTTTTAGACCAGTTATCTGCACCTAATTGAACAGTAGCAGCCATATTATCACTACCTCTTTGTTTTTGAACAGCTCTGTTATCTGTACCTTCTTGATAAATGTATGCCATACTACCCGCTACACCATTTGCAAGACTTTTTTGGTCTTGTTTTGCATAGTTATTACCATAACCACTTACACCTGTTCCTATTTGCATAACCTCAGCATAATTATTATCATGCATTTGATTTTGAATAGACTCATTTTGTCCTCCAAATTGAGTAGACGTAGCAACGTTATTTTCAGCAAAACCAACACCAACAGTTTGTGTAGCTTGGTTTAAATCTCCGTCTTGATAAATAGTTCCTATGTTTGAATCTCCTTGTTGATCAATAGATGCCATATTTGTAAGCCCTATTTGAGTAACAGCAGCCATATTGTTGTTTCCTCCATTACCTACTCCTGAGTTTGAACCATCTTGATTAATTGTAGAACCGTTACCAGCACCTGATTGAGTAACAGTAACACCGTTACCAAAACCATTCTGAGTAGATAAATTTGAATTTTGTGCAAAGAAAGCACCCGTAGCTAATACCATAGCTAAACTTAATAATTTTTTCATGATAATTGATTTTAATTTATATTAGTTAAAGTTTGTGCATAAAGTATTCTCATTATATTTAATAATAAAATACGATAATGCTTTAAAAAAAATAAGGGGAAAAATAATTAACAGGGGTAAAATGTGCTTTTAGGGAGGTATAAAAATATACAATTACATTTTCATCAACTCTTTTTAAAGAGCAGTAACAAATGTTATATAACACTGTAAATGTAAGTTTATTATTCATAAAAAAAAACAGCAAAATAACAGAAGTCTTTTATAATTTAACAAAAAAAAACTTAAAAACGAATGAAACAAAGGGAAAAAAGCCATTTCACAAAAAGATGTAAATATGAAAAAAGGGGGAAAACCCTCAAAAACAATATCCTTATAAATACGTATTTATACGTGCTTCTACACGTATAAATACGTGCTTCTACACGTATAAATACATGTGTGTTAATTAGCGTGTTTATAAAAGACATAAAAAAACCTTCAGGCTTTTGAAACGTGAAGGCTTTGTAAATTCTATTTATTAGTTATCAGTGCGTACTTTTTGAGATTGCGCTATGCGTTAGGGATTGAAACGGCATCCTTTTTTTGAGTTACGAAAAAAAAGATAGAGTGTAAAGCCCGTTAAAACGCCCAAATTAAAAACGAAATTATCTTGTAAATAACAATTCTCTGTACTTTGTCAATGGCCAAAGATTGTCATCTACCATGGTTTCTAACTTGTCGCAATGATACCGAATTTCCTCAAAAAATGGTTTCACCTTTTTACAATAAGCTTCCGCAGATTTTAAGCCTACAAACTTATTGGCTTTCTTACGTTCTGTTGTCATTTTAATAGTTAATGCATTTATTTCTGTAATATGATTAGAAATTATCATGATAAGCGCGATTTGTTCTTTTGCAATATTTTTATACTCTTCACCGAAAATTTCTTTTAAATTCTTGGTGTTTTCTAACAATGTATTTTGATAAGTTATCGCTGTTGGTATTACATGGTTTCTAGCAATGTCTGCCAAAACTCTACTTTCTATTTGCAAGTGTTTTGTGTATTCTTCTAAAGCTATTTCGTAACGTGCTTCTACCTCTACTTTACTCATCACGTCCATTTCTTCATACAAATCGATGACTTGTTTAGAAACCTGAACTTTTAATGCTTCTGGTGTGGTTTTATTATTACTTAATCTGCGTTTTTTCGCTTCTTTTTCCCACGCTTCTCCATAACCATCGCCTTCAAAACGAATGTCTTTACATTCTTTAATGTATTCTCTTAATACATTAAAAATAGCTTCGTCTTTCTTTAAGCTTTTACACTCTATTAAAGCATCTACTTCTATTTTAAACTCTTTTAACTGTTTAGCTACAATGGTGTTTAAAACCGTCATTGGCAAAGCACAATTAGCAGAGGAACCTACTGCTCTAAACTCGAATTTATTTCCTGTAAATGCAAAAGGTGAGGTTCTATTTCTATCTGTATTATCTAATAGTATTTCTGGAATTTTACCAATAATGTTTAGTTTTAAGTCCGTTTTTTCTTCTGGCGACAATTTCCCTTTGGTTACATTTTCTAATTCGTCTAAAACTTTAGATAACTGCCTTCCAATAAACACAGACATAATTGCAGGTGGTGCTTCATTTGCACCTAAACGATGGTCATTACTTGCAGACGCAATAGATGCTCTTAGCAATTCTTCGTTTAGGTAAACGGCTTTTATGGTATTTATAAAAAAAGTTAAGAATTGTAAATTTTTCATAGGTGTTTTCCCAGGACTTAACAAGTTTACGCCATCAAACGTTGATAAAGACCAGTTGTTATGTTTACCAGAACCATTAATTCCTGAAAAAGGTTTTTCATGAAATAGAACTTTGAAATGATGGCGACGAGAAATTTTCTCCATAACGTCCATCAATAAAGAATTATGATCTACCGCTAGGTTAGCTTCTTCAAAAATTGGTGCCAATTCAAACTGATTTGGTGCAACCTCATTATGTCTTGTTTTTAATGGAATACCCAACAACATGCATTCTTGCTCTAAGTCTTGCATAAAACTCATGGCTCTTGCAGGAATACTCCCAAAATACTGATCGTCTAGTTGTTGTCCTTTTGCAGAAGTGTGCCCTAATAAGGTTCTGCCTGTTAATAAAATGTCTGGTCTAGATAACGCTAAAGCATCATCAATTAAAAAATATTCTTGTTCCCAACCTAAAGTTGCGTTTACTTTTGATGCATTCTTATCAAAATACTTACAAACAGCAGTTGCATGGGTATCAATTGCTTGTAACGCTCTTAATAATGGTGTTTTATTATCTAAAGCTTCACCTGTATAGGCGACAAAAATTGTTGGAATACATAACGTTGTTTCATACACAAATGCTGGTGATGTTGGGTCCCAAGCTGTATAACCTCTTGCTTCAAAAGTATTTCTAATTCCGCCATTCGGAAAGCTAGAGGCATCGGGTTCTTGCTGAACTAGTTGTTCTCCATCGAATTTTTCCATGGCCAAACTACCATTAATAGATTCAAAAAAAGCATCGTGCTTTTCTGCTGTTGCACCTGTTAATGGTTGAAACCAATGTGTATAATGTGTTGCTCCTTTCGCAATTGCCCAATCTTTCATGCTCACCGCAACTTGATCTGCAATTTTCCGATCTATTTTGGTTCCTTTTTCAATCGCATTCATTACGCTCTCATAAGCAGACCTTGTTAAATACTGTTGCATTGCATGTTTATTAAAAACATTTTTACCAAACAGAACAGACCTCTTTTCGTTTTCTTCAATCTTTATGGTTCTTCTATTTAGTGTTTCTTGTAATGCATTGAATCTAACTATTGACATAATATTAATTTTAGCTACTATATTTTATTTTAAAAACAAATATACCCCATAAAAATTAGGGATAAAATTATTCTTTGCTATTATTTAAAATAACACCCCTGTTTTTTTTGATATGTAGTCAAAATATTTCATTTTTGCAATGTTAACATCACACAAACAAGAATTATGGCAAAAATTAAGTTAGAATACATTTGGTTAGACGGTTATTTTCCAACTCAGAACATGAGAAGTAAAACAAAAGTAGAAGAGCATGAGAACTTTAAAGGCACTATTGAAGAAATAGATATGTGGTCTTTTGATGGTTCTTCTACAAAACAAGCCTCTGGCGGAGCCTCTGATTGCTTATTGAAACCTGTTGCAATTTATAAAGACCCTACAAGAATTAATGGGTATTTAGTAATGACTGAAGTTTTGAATGCAGACGGAACGCCACATATTTCTAATGGAAGAGCAACAATAGATGATAATGATAACGATTTTTGGTTTGGTTTTGAGCAAGAATATTTTATTATGGACAATAAAACACAGTTGCCTTTAGGGTTTCCTATTGGTGGTTATCCTGCTCCGCAAGGAATGTATTACTGTTCTGTAGGGGGTAAGAATACGCATGGTAGACTTATTGTTGAAAAACATGCTGATTTATGTATTGATGCTGGCTTAAATTTTGAAGGAATTAATCAAGAAGTTGCTTCCGGGCAATGGGAATACCAATTATTTGCAAAAGGTGCTAAAAAAGCTGGTGATGAAATTTGGATTTCTCGTTACTTATTAGACAGATTAACTGAGCAATATGGTTATTATATTGAGTACCACCCAAAACCATTAGGTAAAGACATGGACTGGAATGGTTCTGGTATGCATGCAAATTTCTCTAACACTGTTTTAAGAACTTGTGGTTCTAAAGAAACGTATGAGAAAATCTGTGAAGCATTTAGACCTGTAGTAAAAGAACACATGGCAGTTTATGGTGAGTTTAACGACCAACGTTTAACTGGTGATCATGAAACAGCTGCTATGCATGACTTCACCTACGGTGTTTCAGATAGAGGTGCTTCTCTTAGAATTCCAATTATTGTTGTAGAGAAAGGATGGAAAGGATGGCTAGAAGACAGAAGACCTGCTTCAAACGGAGATCCATATAAAATTGCTGGTAGAATTATTAAGACCGTAAAGTCTGCTAATATTAGCTAGAACATACATACTAAAACAAAAAGCTCGCAAATTACATTTGCGAGCTTTTTTTATGTCAAAAATTTTCTATAAGCTCTAAAAAACCAAGTAAAGAAAAAGCGCATATCCTAAGAATAAAAAAACACCTTTAAATCTGCTTAAAACAAATTTCTTAGGTATAAACACCAACAGTAGTAAAACTGCTGAAAAACCTAGCATCCAAAAAATATCTCTAGATAAAATCTGAGCTTCCGTTACAGGAATTTCTTTAATTAATGCCGTAATACCTAATACAGAGGCAATGTTAAAAATATTAGAACCGATTAAGTTACCTAAAGAAATTGCTTTTTCTCCTTTCATTGCAGCAATTACAGAAGCCGCTAACTCTGGTACGCTTGTTCCAATAGCAATCATGGTTATAGAAATAACACCTTCACTAACTCCCATATTATTTGCAATGTCTTTTGCTCCGTCAACCAGAAGTTCTGAACCAAAATACAATGCAACACCACCAATTAATAACCAAACAACTATTTTTCCGTAACCGATTGAAGCCAAAGCATCATCTACCTCCTCTACAGAAACCTCTTCTTTCCTTGCACTTCTTATTAATACAAACAAAAAAACAGCCAACCCCACTAAAAGCATAATACCTTCTATTTGAGTTAAAACATTGTCATTCCATAAAAAGTAATACAACACTACCGAAAACAACATCATCACAGGCCAATTCAGTTTATAAAAATCACTACCTACTGCAATCGGGCCAATAATAGCTGTAATTCCTAGCACCAAACCAATATTCGCAATATTAGAACCAATCACATTATTTATTGCAATTGCAGGAGAACCATCTAACGCAGCTTGCAAACTAACTAATAATTCTGGTGCAGAAGTAGCAAAAGAAACTACCGTCATTCCAATAACCATTTTAGAAATATTTAGTTTAAAAGACAACCCTATAGAAGATCTCACTAAAAACTCACCACCAAGAACTAATAATAATAGTCCTATAATTACATAAAAAATACTCATAAATATTATTTTCGACGAAGATACATTTTTATCACTTTAAGATGAAAATAAAAGATGAAAAGCAAAAAAAACATGTTTCAAAAGGCCCGTTTTTCTTTGCAAAAGAAAAAACAACAATTATTATCCTTTATTTTATAATACTTTTATCCATATGCTTGAAAAAATGTTACAGTAAATAAGTAAAAACTAGCATCGAGTATTCTAATTTAAAACAAATAACTTCTTTTTAGTTCTATAAGTAAAATTAAATAATAGTTGTAAAAGCCTTGTTAACAAATACTAAACCTATATATATTGATAAGACAATTTCGAAATCACCTTCTTTTACGAACCTTTAAAACTATTCTTATGATAGTTATTATTACAAAAAACCTTAAAAGACATTGCTAACATTATTTTTTCAATTATCTCATAACCATCACATATAAAAACAGCTCTTATTATAAAGAGTTGTTTATTTTCATTAAATTTGATGTAGAACTGATACTAATGAAAAAACAAGTTTTTAAATTTATTGCAAAAATGAATAAAATAGCACTACCTTCTTATACTAAAAAAGGGCTAGATATTTCTAAAGCTTCTAAAATTCAATTAGCAATCATTGGTTGGAAATCTTTTGTAACTCAGAACTCATTAAACTAAAAAAAAAACATTATGGAAACAGAACACATAACAGTATTTTCAGGATCGTCTATTATAGTAAAAGGACTTCAAAACAGATTAGACGACCACAATATTGGCTCTATAACAAAAGACAGAGTAGAATCTGCAAGACTCGCAGGTTTTGGCTCCGATAGAAATGCCGTTGAATTACTAATCTTAAAATCTGACATAGAAAAAGCACAACCAATAGTCGATTCTTACAAAGAAGAAATTAATTCATAAAAAAGTACTTAATATTTCTTTGTTTGAAAAAACAATATTATATTTGCACCCGCTTAACGGCCATGTGGCGCAACTGAATAGCGCACTTGATTACGGCTCAAGAGGTTGCTGGTTTGAATCCAGCCATGGTCACAAAAAAAGCTTCCAAATTTTGGAAGCTTTTTTTATATATAAAACCTAAAGCAGAGAACTAAAAAGACCTCAAAACCCCACAACACTGCTTAATTCATTTTTTAAGAGGCTACAAACTTCTAAAACACTATCCTCTACTAACTGTAGTCTAAAAGACAAATCCTATTAAAGGATAAAAATATTATCATTGGTAAGTTAAAGACTCACTTTATTTTACTTAAAAGTATATTTTTTTTTCACAAAATACTTAAGTTAGAAAGACGCTAAAACTCCATTTTAGTCCCTTTAACTAACCAAACTTTATATAAAAAACTAACCATTATTATTTTTAATGATTTTTTTAGTACCGTATAGCATTCCCAAAATTAACAACAATGTTAGAAAACCGTCTATCGGCAACCCAGGAGGTGGTGGAGGTGGCGCAGGTGGAGGCACTATTTGTGCATAACCTAAAATAGGGACCAACAAAACAATTACTATCAATATTATTTTTCTCACCTTAATTTATCTTACTTATATCCTTTAAGACACCTACGAGAAAAAAAGTCACATGGTTTTATAACAAAAAAAACTTGAGATTTCTCTCAAGTTTAACCTAAATATTGTCTTAATGCAATTCTATGTTCTGGTAGACTTTTATCGTAGTCTCCGACTACTAATTCTAATATCTCTGGAGGTTTAAAACCAACATCTTTTTTCTGATAAAATTTTGAAACATATAAATTATAGACCTCACCAATTTTCTCAAAAATTAAAAAATGAGTTTCATTTAATGCTGTAAAACAAATGTCATTTCCTGAAAAAGTATCAGATTCATCTTTAAAAAAATCTGAGAACCCAAAATATTTAAATACGTTTTCCATAATTATATTAATTCTGCAGATAAACCTAATTGTAATAATTTAGAACATTTAGGTTCTAAATCTTTATACTCACCAGATTTTACCGTACACTTTCCTTTATAATGCACTAAAGTAGCACATTGCTCTGCTTGTTCTAAGGTATGCTCACAAACATCTATTAAAGAATTTATTACATGATCAAATGTATTTACATCATCATTATGTAAAACAATTTCATGCTGAAAAACTTCTTTTTCTAAAACATCTACCTCTTCTTGAATTTTCTCTTTTGTGCTCATACTATAAAAATAAAATATTTTTTCTTATTTATTATATTTTAATGCGACCCAATTATTCCTTTTAATAAAAGTCTCTAATTTTAAACCTTGCTTAGAAACTTCTGCATCTATTACAGGAATGTCTTCTTCATAAAAACCGCTTAATAATAAAACGCCATTTTCATTTAGACAATTTGCATACACCTTCACATCCATTAAAAGAATATTTCTATTGATGTTGGCAATAATAACATCGTACTTTTTACCTACCAAAAGCGCTGCATCTCCTTCATAAATGCTAATATTTTTACAATTATTCCGCGCTACATTCTCTAAAGAATTCTCATAACACCAATTGTCTATATCTATTGCATCTAATGGTTTTGCACCTTTCATTTCAGCAAAAATTGCTAAAATTCCAGTTCCACACCCCATGTCTAACACCTTTTTATTCTCTAAATCTAATTTTAATAAATGCTGCACCATCATGTGTGTTGTTTCATGATGTCCCGTACCAAAACTCATTTTTGGTTCGATTACAATATCATATTTTAAATTCGGATTCTCATGAAATGGTGCACGAATGCTTACCAAATCATCTACTTGAATTGCTTCAAAATTCTTTTCCCATTCTGCATTCCAATTTGTTTGCGGAACTTCATTATAATTGTATTCGATAGAAAACTCTTCTGAATTTAGCACAAAAATATCTTCTAATATTGTTTCGCTCCAGGCTGTTTTCTGAACGTATGCGGTTACTCCGTTTTCATTTTCCACAAAACTCTCAAAACCAACCTCCCCTAACTCTGCTATTAGTATTTCTACTGTTGGTTCTTTTGGTGAAACTGTAAAATTGTATTCTATATAAATATTGTCCATAATTATCAAATCAAAAAAAAATGCATCGAGATTAAAATATCTCGATGCAAATTTATTGGTTTTCTTTGAAAGTATGCTAATTAGATCGCATTAATAATTCCTGTAAAATCTTTTACATTTAAAGCTGCACCACCTATTAAACCTCCATCTACATCTGGCTTAGAGAAAATCTCTTCTGCATTTGCAGGTTTTACACTTCCACCGTATAAAATAGAAACATCATCTGCTACTTTTTTATCGTATTTCTTTTCTATAATACCTCTAATAAAAGCATGCATTTCTTGTGCTTGCTCTGGGCTCGCAGTTTCTCCTGTACCTATTGCCCAAACTGGTTCATAAGCCAAAATAATGCTTTTCCAATCTTTTGCTTCTAAATGAAATAAGGCATTTTTTAATTGACTTTCTACAACCGCAAAATGATTGTCAGATTTTCTATCTTCTAATAATTCACCAAAACAGAAAATTGTCTCCATTCCTTTTTCTAAAACAGTGTTTACCTTTTCTGCTAAAGCTGCATCTGTTTCATTAAAATAAGTTCTTCTTTCTGAGTGTCCTAAAATTACAGTTTCTACACCAATTGCTTTTAACATATCTGCAGAAACCTCACCTGTAAAAGCACCGTTAGAAGCTTGGTGCATGTTTTGTGCAACTACTTCTATCTTCGATTTTTTTGCTGCTTTTACAGAAGATGATAAATTAACAAATGTTGGTGCAACAATTACACGTGTATTTTTAAGTTTCTTTCTTTTAAGTGCTTTTTTTAAATCTTTTATTAACTTTTTGCTTTCCTCTTTATCGTTATTTAACTTCCAGTTACCTGCAACAATCTTAGTTCTCATAATTATAATTTTAGTGCTTTTAACAGCTATGTTTTTCAATATTAAATTCTGATGTAAATTTAAGAAATCGAATGGTCATTTGTAGTTGGAAATAAAAATAGTTACTAAAACGATTTATATAACCGTTTTTAAAGCTTCTTCAATCGAAGAATCGGAAGCACTCGTGGCTTTAAAAAGAGTGATTTTTCCTTGCTCATCAATGACCATATATCTCGGAATCCACCCTAAATTTACAAAGTCTACAAAGTCGCCGTTTTTCATTCCTCTTGGTAAATTGTAATGTTCCCCTTCAATTTGAAATCGATTAATTCCCCTTCTCCAGGCATATTTGCTTTTATCAACAGATAAAAACAGAAACACCACTGCTGGGTATTCTTTTTGTAGTTTTCGAACGTTTGGCAAACCTTTGATACAATCTCCGCACCAAGAAGCCCAAAAATCTATTAAAACTTTCTTTCCTTTATAGTTATTTAAAACGTTTTTTATAGAAAAAGACGTGCCATCTGCACTGTAAATAGTATCATTTAAAGCCAATTCAGAAAATTCTGTAGGCTTTTCTAAATTACAACTAACACACGCAAGTATAAAAACTAGGAATATTTTTTTCATAACAGGTTTCAAATAGTTTCAAATTTAGGGCTTCTTTACCTCTTAAAACTTATAAAAGAAGGTCTAAATTAAGTATTTTTGTTCAACTTTATAAAAATTATGACAACACAAGAATTAGTAGCGCAAATTAGAAAGAAAAAATCCTTTTTATGTATAGGGTTAGATGTCGATTTAGACAAGATTCCTTCACATTTATTAAAGGAAGAAGATCCTATTTTTGCTTTTAATAAAGCGATTATAGATGCAACGCACCATCTTTGTGTTGCTTACAAACCAAACACCGCTTTTTACGAAGCATATGGTATAAAAGGATGGAAGTCTTTAGAAAGAACGATTACCTACCTGAATAAAAATTATCCTGAAATTTTTACCATTGCAGATGCAAAGCGTGGCGATATTGGCAATACTTCTACCATGTACGCCAAAGCCTTTTTTGAAGATTTAGCGTTCGATTCTGTTACGGTTGCGCCTTATATGGGGAAAGATTCTGTGGAACCTTTTTTAGCTTTTAAGAATAAACATACCATTATGTTAGCTTTAACTTCTAATGAAGGTGCTTTTGATTTTCAGACAAAAAAAATCGACCAGAAAGAAGTCTACAAACATGTTTTAGAGACTTCTAAAAACTGGAAAAACTCAGAAAACTTAATGTATGTTGTTGGGGCTACTAAGGCTGAATATTTTAAAGAAATTAGAAAAATAGTTCCTAATTCTTTCTTATTAGTTCCTGGTGTTGGCGCGCAAGGCGGAAGCTTAGAGGATGTATGTAAATATGGTTTGTCTGAAAATATCGGACTTTTAATTAATTCTTCTAGAGGAATTATTTATGCTTCCAAGGATGAAAATTTCGCAGAAAAAGCAAAGGAACAAGCAAAAGAATTGCAATTAAAAATGGAGAAATTTATATAAAGTTTGATAAAAGACCTGAAAATTGTATCGTTAGTACCTAGTTTAACCGAGTTGTTGGTAGATTTAGGCTTGGAGAAAAATATTGTAGGTGTTACTAAGTTTTGCGTTCATCCGAAGAACTTAATAAAAGAGAAGGTTGTTGTTGGCGGAACGAAAACCATTCACCTAGAAAAAATCAAAATCTTAGAACCTGATTTTATTCTTTGCAATAAAGAGGAAAACACCAAAGAAATTGTAGAAAACTGTAGAGAAATAGCAACAACACATGTTTCAGACCTTTTCACAATAGAAGACCTTATTTCACTGATAAAAGAATATGCCACCCTTTTTTCTTGTGAAGAAAAGGCTGCGCTAATCATTCATGAATTAAACGCAAAATTAGCAGACTTTAAATTGTTTATTAAAGACAAACCTACGTTAAAAGTAGTTTACTTTATATGGAAAAATCCTTGGATGATTGCTGCCAACAACACATTTATAAATCATTTGTTAGCACTCAATAAATTTGAAAATTGTTATAAGAACTTAAATCGATATCCAGAAATAACTTTAGAAGATTTAAAAGAGAAAGAAATTGACGCTGTTTTTTTATCATCTGAACCCTACCCTTTTAAAGAGAAAAATAGTTTAGATTTTAATAATTATACAGAAAAAGCAAACATCGTGTTGGTTGATGGAGAATATTTTTCTTGGTACGGAACCAGAATGTTAAAAGCTTTCGATTATTTTAAAGAACTAAGAAATAGACTGTAATTCTTCTCTATCTAAATAACTAATTCTACTAATTTTCGCTAAAATTTTCATTGCTTTAAATGCAGCCGAATCACTTTTATTTTCATCTATAAAACGATAATTGTTCGATTTTTCTAATAAACAAGAATATCTATCTTCTAAATGTTTCCTATAAGTTTGTAGTTGATTTACTTGTAACATAGTATCATAAATTAGTCCTTAAATATAATAAATATTTAAAGACTAATTCACTATAATTCAATTATTTATTATCTTGTAAAGCAAAAACTTGCTTCAATAAAGCTGTATTTCTTAAACCTACCTTTTCACGAATTCCTTTTTCTTCAACAGCAATCATTGTAAAAACACCTCTTAAAGCTTCTGTTGTTACATAATTTGTTAAATCTGGATTCACTTTTTTCACAAAAGGAATCGAATTGTATCTAGAGATTAAGTTATTCCAAACTTTATCTGCACCTACTTTAGCAAAAGATTCAGCTATTACTGGTGTAAAACTTTCATATAAATTTTGTTCAGTTTTTGTTTGAAGAAAACTTGTTGCAGCATTCTTATCACCTAAAAGAATATTTTTTGCATCATTAAATGTAATTTCTTTCACCGCGTTTACAAAAATGGGCGTTGCCGTTTTTACAGCATCTTCTGCGGCTCTGTTTAAAACCTTAATCCCTTCATCTGCTAAATTAGCTAAACCAATACTTCGCAAACCTTTATCTACAGCTTGCAATTCTTCTGGTAATATAATTTTTACCAATTCATTTCTATAAAAACCATCTTTGGAAGTTAGTTTAGAAACCTGATTCTTAATTCCGTTATCTAAAGCTTGTCTTAAACCATTACCTATTTGAGCTTGAGACAAACCTACATCAGTTGGAAAATTATTTACAACTTTTTGCAATTCTGCACAACCTAAAAACTGAATTGCAATTACTAAAACTAAAATTCTTTTTATCATTTTTCTAAATTTACCTACTCTTATGAAACTTTATATCTAAGAAAGTCACTTATTATTTAAACGTATCTGTTTTTTTATCATACCCGTATGGGCAATGTTTACAACCACTTTTACAACAAGACCCTCTTTTTAAATGGAATTGAGCTGTAAAAACCTTATAACCTTGTTCGTTTATATAATAGTCTCCTTCTTCTAAAGGTATTCTTTTGTTATACATCTTGCAAAAATAAGAAATTAGCGCATAAAAAAAGCGTTCGAAAGAACGCTAATTTTTAGTTTATTTATTTTTCCCAGGAGGGAATCTAGAAACAATTTCTTTTACAAATTCTTTAATTCTAGCTTCTTTCTTTTCTCTATTTTGAGTTTTTAAAGCACCAGTACCAACACCTTGCCAAACCAATTCTTTTTTATCTTTGTCTATAAAGTCTATAAACAAAGTTCCTTCTGTGTATTGAGAAACATGTACATTACTATTCATTCCTGCGTTCATCCAAGGATTCCAACCCCAACCAAATCCATAACCAAAATTATTCTGATTCTGATTGACGTTTACTTTTTCTCTAGATTTTGTAAAAATGCTCACTAACATATCTGGGTTACTAGATTTCTTCATTCCTAAAACAGCAAGTTCCGTTTCAATAGCTCTTAATATTCTTTTTTTATCTAGATCAGAAATTTCAGCTTTATCAATACCCGTTTTATAAAAAGCGTATGTTTTGTACTTACTGAAGTCCACTTTAGTGTCATAATCTGTAGCCACTTTAACAGAACTACAAGAAGACAGTGCAATCGCCAAAAAGAACATAAAAGGTTTTAATAGTTTCATAAGTTTATATTTTTTAATTACTGAATTTAATAGTATTTTTCAATTAAATTGGTATCGTTTTTAATTGATGCATTACCATACCTAATAATCAAAAAACATGCCAAAACGCAAAATATAATATTGTTACAGCATCGAAAGCTACTCATTCAAAAGGTTTTACAACAGCAACTCTTATTCTATTTGTGTTTCAAAAAAAATCATAAAAGAAAAACTAAACGTCGTGCTATCTTAAAAATTCAACTACAATAACAATGTATTATATATTTTACAAGTTGGAATGATTCAGTATACTTTTAAAAAACAAAAAAAGGTATCTTGCTTATTCTAAAAGAAAGATACGCCTAAATACAACAACAACTCTATTATAAAAATAAAATTTTGAGCATCATTAAAATATTTATAGGATTCTTTTTTAGTGTACTATTTTTAGGAAGTCTTACTACTTGCAAACTGCAACATAAGAATAGAACGTCCGAAGTAATTGTTATTTCTAAAAAAGAAAAAGATTCGGTTGTAAAATACCCAAATTATCTTACAAAAGAATATGTTTTAGGAAAGTTTGAGTATACAGAAAATTTAGATTTTAAAGTAGTGCCTAGACAAAATTCAATCAAAAAAACACATCTAAGAAAAGAAGTTTTAGCCAATTTCCTATTGATGAATGCTGCTGCTGCGAAAGATGAAATTATCTTGAAAATAATTTCTGGAACTCGAAACTTCAAACATCAAAAAAGAATTTGGAATTATAAATGGAATGAAAAATACAATTATCTTACACCATTAAACCGAGTTATAAAAATGCTAGAATACAGCGCTATGCCATCAACCTCTAGACATCATTGGGGAACCGATATAGATTTAAACAACTTAAATAATGCCTATTTTTTAAACGGAAAAGGTAAGGCAACCTATAATTGGCTTCAAGAAAATGCCTCAAAGTTTGGCTTCTATCAAGTTTACACCTCTAAAAACACAGGCAGAAGTGGGTATAATGAAGAAAAATGGCATTGGTCTTACCTTCCACTCTCTTCTATCTATTTAAACTATTATAATACACACATTACACAAAAAGATATTACTAATTTTAAAGGACAAGAGTTCTTCACAGAACTACAGATAGTAAAAAATTACGTGAATGGAATTAATGAAGAAGTCTTAAAACTAAAACCTTAAGACTTTCATAAAATTATTCTTTCTTTTTTGAAAATTCCGTAAATTGCAAGTCTAAAATCAAACATTTATTACGAATGGAACAAATTACAACTTATAAACCTATCTATAAAGTACGAATTGTAACTGCTGCGGCACTTTTTGATGGCCATGACGCTGCCATAAATATTATGCGTAGAATTATTCAGTCTACAGGCGTTGAAGTGATTCACTTGGGCCACGACAGGTCTGTGGAAGAAGTAGTCAATTGTGCCATACAAGAAGATGTAAATGCAATTGCAATAACCTCTTACCAAGGAGGACACAATGAGTATTTTAAATACATGTACGATTTGTTGCAAGAAAGAGGTGCAGGACACATTAAAATATTTGGCGGCGGTGGCGGCGTAATTCTTCCTGAAGAGATTAAAGAATTGATGGAGTATGGAATTACCAGAATCTATTCGCCAGATGACGGACGAGCATTAGGTTTACAAGGAATGATTAATGATTTGGTTAAAACCTCGGATTTTGCAATTGGTGATCATTTAGATGTTGCTGTAGATGATTTACCAAATAAAGAAGCAAGAAAAATTGCAAGAGTCATTTCTTCTGCAGAAAACTTCCCTGAAGTAGCAAAAGAAACTTTAGATAAAATTCATATAAAAAATAAAGACTCTAAAACTCCGGTTTTAGGAATTACAGGTACTGGTGGCTCTGGAAAATCTTCTTTAGTAGACGAATTGGTTCGAAGATTCTTAATTGATTTTCCAGAAAAAACAGTGGGTTTAATCTCTGTAGATCCATCAAAAAGAAAAACAGGTGGCGCACTTTTAGGAGATCGAATTCGTATGAATTCTATTAATAATTCTCGTGTGTACATGCGTTCTTTAGCAACAAGACAATCTAACTTGGCATTGTCTAAATATGTAAATGAAGCGGTACAAGTTTTAAAGGCTGCTGAATTTGATTTAATTATTTTAGAAACCTCTGGTATTGGACAATCGGATACTGAAATTATAGAACATTCTGATACTTCCTTATATGTAATGACACCAGAATTTGGTGCTGCAACACAATTAGAAAAAATTGACATGCTAGATTTTGCAGATTTAGTTGCCATTAATAAGTTTGATAAACGCGGTGCTTTAGATGCTGTTAGAGACGTGAAGAAGCAATATATGCGCAACAATAATTTGTGGCATATTCACCAAGATGATTTACCTGTTTATGGTACTATAGCCTCACAATTTAATGACCCAGGAATGAATACTTTATACAAAAGTATTATGGACAAGTTGGTGGAGAAAACAGGCGTAGATTTAAAATCGAAAATGGAAATTACCAAAGAAATGTCTGAAAAAATCTTTGTAATTCCGCCAGCAAGAGTTCGTTATTTGTCTGAAATTGCAGAAAGCAATAGATCTTATGACAAGAAAGTTGACGACCAAGTTATGGTTGCTCAAAAATTATACGGAATTCATCAAACCATTGAGTCTATCACAAATTCATCCATAGAAATTATTAAAACGGGTTTAAATGAAGATGAAATTCTTTCTCTTGAAATTTCTGAAGACGATAAAGCCTTTTTGAAATTATTAATCGCGCAATTCGAAAAAGTAAAACTAAACTTCGATCCACTAAATTGGGAAATCATTTTAAACTGGCAAGAAAAGGTTCAGAAATATAAAGACCCAATCTACACGTTTAAAGTTCGTGATAAAGAAATTAACATAGAAACACATTCAGAGTCGCTTTCTCATACACAGATACCAAAAATAGCCTTACCAAAATACCAAGCTTGGGGAGATTTATTACGTTGGAACTTGCAAGAAAATGTTCCTGGAGAATTTCCTTACACAGCAGGTTTGTATCCGTTTAAAAGAACTGGTGAAGACCCAACAAGAATGTTTGCTGGTGAAGGTGGACCAGAAAGAACCAACAGACGTTTTCATTATGTGAGTTTAGGAATGGATGCAAAACGCCTTTCTACTGCTTTCGATTCTGTTACTTTATATGGTAATGATCCTGGTAAAAGACCAGATGTGTATGGGAAAATTGGAAATGCAGGAGTTTCAATTTGTTGTTTAGACGATGCTAAGAAATTATATTCTGGTTTCGATTTAAGTCACCACATGACTTCTGTTTCTATGACCATAAATGGCCCCGCACCCATGTTGTTAGGTTTCTTTATGAATGCTGCCATTGATCAGAATTGTGAGAAATACATTGTAGAAAATAAATTAGAAAAACAAGTTGATGCAAAATTTAACGAAGTTTATGAGTCTAAAGGTTTAGAAAGACCAACCTATCAAGGAAAATTACCTCAAGGAAACAATGGTTTAGGTTTAATGTTGTTAGGTTTAACGGGGGATTTAATTTTACCTTCGGAAGTGTATCAACAAATAAAAAAAGACACATTAGCACAAGTTAGAGGAACAGTACAAGCAGATATTTTAAAAGAAGATCAGGCACAAAACACCTGTATTTTTTCTACAGAATTTGCACTTCGTTTAATGGGAGATGTGCAAGAATATTTCATTGAAAAGCAAGTGAGAAACTTTTATTCTGTTTCTATTTCTGGGTATCATATAGCAGAAGCTGGTGCAAATCCTATTACACAATTGGCTTTGACCTTGTCTAACGGATTTACATACGTTGAGTATTATTTAAGTCGCGGAATGGACATTAATAAATTCGGACCCAACTTGTCTTTCTTTTTCTCAAACGGAATTGACCCTGAATATTCAGTAATTGGTAGAGTTGCTCGTAAAATTTGGGCAAAAGCGATGAAAATTAAATACGGTGCAAACCCGAGAGCACAAATGTTAAAATATCATATTCAGACTTCTGGTCGTTCCTTACACGCACAGGAAATCGATTTCAATGATATTAGAACAACATTGCAAGCGTTGTATGCAATTAACGATAACTGTAATTCTTTACATACAAATGCCTATGATGAAGCAATTACAACACCAACGGAAGAATCTGTAAGAAGAGCAATGGCGATTCAGTTAATCATCAACAAAGAATTAGGGTTAACTAAAAATGAAAACCCGATTCAAGGTGCTTTTATTATTGAAGAATTAACTGATTTGGTAGAAGAAGCTGTCTTATTAGAATTCGATAGAATTACAGAACGTGGTGGCGTTTTAGGTGCTATGGAAACCATGTATCAGCGCTCTAAGATACAAGAAGAAAGTATGTATTATGAAACATTAAAACATAATGGAGAGTTTCCTATTATTGGTGTCAATACCTTTTTGAGTTCTAAAGGATCGCCTACAGTTGTGCCCGAAGAAGTGATTCGTGCAACCGAAGAAGAGAAGCAATTCCAAATTCAAACGAAAGATTTATTAAACACTGCAAACCTTGAAAAGGTGAAAGAACAAGTTGCAATTTTACAAGAAGCTGCTGTTCAAAATGAAAATTTATTTGACAAATTAATGGAAGCAACCAAAGTTTGTTCTTTAGGACAAATTACAGAAGCGTTGTTTAAAGTTGGTGGACAATATCGTAGGAACATGTAAGCAGAGAACCAAATTTTATTGAAAATTTTGAATGCATCGCTTATGCCGATTTTTAGCGGTATCTCAAAATATTAGAAGGCAATCGCCTCAATTTCAACTCAAAAAAATCCGCACAAATTGTGCGGATTTTTTTGTTGTATATTTCTCTAAAAGGTTTCTATAAATTTAAAGTACGCTCTAAATCTGCTAACAAATCATCTTCATCTTCGATACCAACACTTAAACGAATTATGGCATCTGTAATTCCTGTTTTTAAACGTTCTTCTTCTGGCATTGATGCATGAGACATGGTTGCAGAATGATTTACCATACTCTCTACACCACCCAAAGATTCTGCTAGTGTAAAAAACTCGATGTTCTCTAAAAACTTAAAAGTAGCTTCTTTACTTTCATCCTTTAAACTGAAAGAAACTACGCCACCAAAATCCTTCATTTGTTTTTTGGCAATTTCATGATTAGGGTGTTCCTCTAAACCAGGATAATAAACCGCACCAACTTTCGGGTGCTTCTTTAAAAAACTGGCTACTGCTCGTCCGTTTTCGCAATGACGTTGCATTCTTATATGCAATGTTTTTATACCTCTTAATGCTAAAAAAGAATCCATTGGGCCTGCAACTGCGCCAGCAGCAAACTGAATAAAATGGATTTCTTCAGCTAAATTTGCATCTTTTACAATTAAAGCACCCATTAGTACGTCTGAATGACCTGCTAAGTATTTTGTTACAGAATGCATTACTATGTCTGCACCTAAATCTAAAGGTTGTTGTAAATATGGTGTTGCAAATGTATTGTCTACCCCAATTAAAATTTCTGAATTCAGTTCTTTTACTGCAGTACAAATTGCTTTAATATCTGCAATTTTCATTAACGGATTTGTTGGCGTTTCTAACCAAACTAATTTTGTTTTTGCTGTAATTGCTTTCGCTACATTTTCTGCAAAATTAATATCTACGTATATAAATTCCAATCCGTATTTCTCGAACAATCTAGTAAACATTCTATATGTTCCTCCGTACAAATCGTTTCCTGCAATAATTTCATCACCAGGTTTTAGCGTTCTTAAAACACAATCTATTGCAGCCAAACCAGAAGAAAAGGCAAAACCATGTGTTCCGTTTTCTATGGAAGCTAAACTGTTTTCTAATGCAGTTCTGGTTGGGTTAGCTCCTCTTGAATAATTATATTCTTGGTCTGCCCCTACACTAGCTTGTGCATAGGTAGAAGTTTGAAAAATTGGTGGCACAATTGCGCTAGTTGATTTCTCTACTTTTTGACCTCCGTGAATTGTTTTGGTATTGAATTTCATTTTTTCTTCAGGAATTATTTCAAATACTACAACAGTCTGTAGCTTATTTAGTGAATTTTTTTATCATTTTTCCGACAGTTAATCCTTGCACAAGAATAGAGAAAACAACAACGATATAAGTTATTACTAGAAACAAATCGCGCTCCATGTTCTGAGTTAAACTCAAAGCCAAAGCAATAGAAATTCCACCACGCAGACCACCCCAAGTCATAATTAGGTTTGTTTTTGGCACAAACTCTAACTTTTTCGCATAGATTTTTATAGGTAATAACAGCGAAATGTATCTTGCGACTAATAGTAACGGAATTATTATAAACCCGGCTAAAACATAAGTCGCTTCAAAAGTTAAAACTAAAATCTCCATTCCAATCATAACAAAAAGAATGGTATTTAAAAGCACATCTATTAGTTCCCAAAACTTATCTACATAAACCTCTGTAACTTCCCCCATAGAAGACCTCCTAACAGTGTCTGTACCTACAATTAAACCCGCGGTAACCATTGCTAAAGGTGCAGATAAATGAAAATGTTGCGCAAACAAAGTTCCCCCCATAACTGCGGCAAGCGTAATAATTACCTCCGTTTCATAATCATCAATACTTTTTAATAATCGGTAGGTTACCCAACCTATAATCAATCCAAGAATAATTCCACCAACAACCTCTACCAAAAATAATTCAGCAATATTGCCAAAAGATATTTCAGCACCACCACTAGCAATTTGATATATTGTTAGAAAAATAACAACACCTACTCCATCATTAAATAAAGATTCTCCAACAATCTTTGTTTCTAAGTTTTTTGGAGCTCCTACTTTTTTCATAATTCCCAAAACAGCAATAGGATCTGTCGGAGAAATTAATGCTCCAAAAAGCAAACAATAGGTAAAATCTACATCGAGGTTTAACACCTTAAGCGCATAAAAAACGAGTACTCCAACCAAAAATGTTGAAATTAGCGTTCCAAGAGTTGCAAAAATTAATACTGGTTTTCGTTGAATTTTTAATTGCTGAAAATTCGTATGCAATGCCCCTGCAAATAATAAAAAACTTAACATTACATCTAAAAGTACCGTTTTGAAATCGATGCTTGTAATGAGTTCTCTTTCTTTAAGAAGCAAGGTATCATCAAAATAACTTAGTACAAAAACAGCCAGCGTAAACAGTATGGTTATCAACATTAAACCAATTGAGTTTGGCAATTTTAAGAACCTTGTGTTTATATAACCAAACCCAGCTGAAAGTACTATTAGAACGGTTGCAATTAAAAAATAATCCATCTTAATTTATAAAAATTTCTTTATAGATCGTATCACTCCATAATGAATACCTTCATGAAAATTGTTAAATGCAATCGCACTCTCTATAGAGTCTAAAACAAAACCTGTACTTGTTGGGTATTCTGTATAGTTCTCAAAAATCCCTGCTTCAAAATCTTCTTGCAACGTATCTGGCAACCCTAACAAAAGCTCTTTTACCTCTTCAAACTCTTCTTCTGTAAAATTCTTTGTTGGAAAAGTTCCTTTTTTACATTCTTCGATTAACTCCTCTGGACATAGACAATTTAAGCCAGAAAATTTGTATTGTAATACTTGTTGTGTAACTACTAAATGCGCTACATTCCAAGCAATATTATTCTTAAAACCTGCTGGAATTGTATGAATTTGGTCTAAAGTTAAACCTTCTAATTCTTTTATAACTAAATCGCGAGATTTTCTTAAAACATCGAATTGTGTCTTCATTTTTATGTTTATTTTTGAATGAACAAATATAATTGATTAATATGAAGAAAGTCTATTTTTTGCAAACATGTGATACTTGCAAACGCATCTTAAAAGAAGTAAATACAGCTGGTTTTGAGCGACAAGAAATAAAAGGTAATCCTGTAAATGTTACTCAATTAGAAGAAATGCACCAACTGTCTGGTAGTTATGAAGCGTTATTTAACAAACGAGCAAAACTGTATAAAACGATGGATTTGAAAAACCAAGATATTTCTGAGGCAGATTACAGACAATACCTATTAGATGCATATACTTTTTTAAAACGTCCGGTTTTCATTGTTGATAAAGAAATATTTATTGGAAATAGTAAAAAAGTTGTCGCAGAATTGAAAGAGAAGATTGGTTAAACCTTCTCTTTTTAAATTTTTATTTTGATGAAATTTTAATATCTGAAGAAGCAATCATCGCTGCTAATTCGTCTTTTGTGATTTTGGTTTTTAAACCAAACAAAACAAATTTATCGGTATTACTATTTGCTCTTATAATAATTTCTCTGATGTAATTATTCTTTTCAATAAAAAACAGTTCAGCTTTACTACCATTTTCTTTTACGCGAGCAAGTGTTTTCAAATTGTTTTTTCTGCTAAATTTTCTAAAGTTTTTTGAAATACTGTTGTCTTCATTATTAAAAATCATAAGTTTAAAATCACTCGATTTTTTAATAACGTTCATTAAATCGCCATCATTTTCATCATCTAAAAAAGAACCCGCCAATGATGCTGATAAATTGATTGAAAATGTAGATTGCTCTTTATGTACTTTATAGAATTTTTCAAATACTACTTCTTGTGCAGAAATTGTTGTCATAAAAAAGGCGAAAAAAATTATAGCGAACTGTTTCATAATAGTCGGTTTTAATTTAAGACGACTAAAAACAACGTTTGTTACAAATCTTATTTCAAACAATTAATTTGATTGATATACTTCTATTAAGTTTTCTGCTTCTTTTTGTGCACTCCAGTTTTTTAGAATTTCTTCTCTTGCTTGGTTTCCTAAAAGTGGAATTTTTTTAGTTATCGATTTTTCAATCAAGATTTCTAAATCCGTACTATTTCCTGCTTCAAATAAATAACCATTTTTAGCATGTGTTATTAATGAATCATGAACACCAACGTTTTTTGTAGCAATTACAGAACAACCGCAAGACATTGCTTCTGCAGCCACAAGAGAAAAACCCTCTGAAAAACTAGGCACAATTGCTATTTTAGATGCTTGGTAATAAGAAACAATCTCTGTTGTTTCATCTATAAAATAAACTTGATTTTCTATGGAATATTTTCTTGAAATCGCTTTCAATTCTTCTAAAAAAGCGGGTTTATCAACTTTGCCAACAATTACCAGCGCCCAATCTTTATAATCTTTTAAAACTTTTGCAGCTTCTAATAAAACAAGATGTCCTTTTGCTTTACGAACCCTTCCTGCACATAAAATTATATTATCTTGGTCTATGTTTTTTAACGAAATGTTTTCTTTCGGTTTAAAGACACCAGCAGCAACTCCGTGACCAACAATGGTATTTTCTATTCCTAGGTTCTCACCCATCGTTTTAATAAGCGTCACAACTTTATCTGCTTTTTTAAGCAATTTCATTGTTAAACCAGAAGGAACCGTTTCTGCATGACGTGTTGCAATCAACTTAAATTTAGCACCCAAAAAACGAAAAAAAAGCATGCGCATTATTTCATTGTTTCGATGACAATGTACTACAACCTCTCTATCAGAAAATAAGAGTTTCCTTAACTTAGAAGTAGTAATATGTTTCCCTTTTGCTCCATAACCATACAAATAGGTTTCAAATGTCTCGTTAAAAAAAGGCAACACATTTTCTATACTTCTAGTAACGCCAGTTCTACGTTTGTGAAAATGTGTCTGAATTAAAATTGGTTTTAAAAGCATTTTCTAAGAAAATCTACGTGCTACAATAGCCATTAAACGCTCCTCTAATTCTTCTTGTTCAGACCAATTATAATCTGGTTTCACCATTTTAGTAATGAATTTCTTAGCCTCTTTTTCTGTCTTAATGGTATTTAATTGAGAAATTACTCTATTAAAATCTTCTTGACTGCCTTCAAATAAATTCTTCACAAAAGCAATTCTATCATTTAAACCAATCTGAATATTTTTTTGCAATCTATTGTTTAGAGAACTTGGTATTACAGGCTCAAATAAATTAGCCATTACGTCTACAGGGATTGTATCTTGTAACTCCTCCTCTAACGTTAACGCTTTAAAACCACCAACATCTTTAGGGTCGTCTTTAAAATTAGTTGGTTTTGTGTCTCCAAAGATAAGCCCTTCTAAATCATCAAAAGGTTGTTCTACTTCTGCTACTTTTTCTACCTCTAAATATTCGCTGATTACTTCTTCCTTTTCATCTGTATTCTCTGAACTTAAAACTTTATCAGGAAAATTTTCATCAGGAAAACCGTCTCCAATTTCAGAGGCTAACTTTTCGTTTTCAACCCCTAAATATTCGTCTACAATGTTATTAGGCACAGCTTTTGTTATCTTAACTTCTTTTTTTACTTCTGCTACCTCGTCAGTAATTAAGTCTTTCTTTTCATATCCTTTTTCAACAATAGAAGTAAGCTCTTCTTTTGTCTTTTTTAAATTCGGAGTAGCATTTACATATTCTTCAACAAATGCTAAAACAGATAATTTCTCATAAACTTCCTTCGATTTTTGCTTTAATAAGAACACATTTTCTTTATTTTTCATTTGTAAGATGCTGTGCGCTAAACTTATTAAATCGGCTTCTAATTTTTTGTGCATAAGTTGTAAGTTGAAGTTTATTTTTACTCGTAAATATTCCTAAATTTGTTAAAAATCAAAGTAACAAATAATTTAAATTTCTAAAGCCTAAAATTACAAAATGTTTCTTGAAAATACAGTAAATCATACAGAACAATTTGGTTGGATTGAAGTAATTTGCGGCTCAATGTTTTCTGGAAAAACAGAAGAACTTATTAGACGTTTAAAACGTGCACAATTTGCAAAACAAAGTGTAGAGATTTTTAAACCTGCTGTAGACACACGTTACGATGAAGAGGAAGTTGTTTCTCATAACGACAATAGAATTCGTTCTACACCTGTGCCTGCTTCTTCCAATATAAGGTTGTTAGCAAATAACGTAGATGTTGTTGGTATTGATGAAGCGCAGTTTTTTGACGATGAAATTGTTGCCGTTTGTAATGATTTGGCAAATAGAGGCGTTCGCGTAATTGTTGCTGGTTTAGATATGGATTTTAAAGGAAATCCTTTTGGGCCAATGCCCGCTTTAATGGCAACGGCAGAATATGTTACCAAAGTACACGCGGTTTGCACGCATACAGGTAATTTGGCACATTATAGTTTTAGAAAAGCCCAAAATGAAAATATTGTAATGTTGGGCGAAATGCAAGAATATGAACCTTTAAGTAGAGCTGCATATTACAAAGCGCTGCAAAAGCAAAAAGCTTTAGCTACAAAAAATACTGATTCTAATTTAAAAGATACTGAATAACACTTCATATAACAATGAACAATCACGTTACTGTTTTAGAAATTGATGGAAATGCGTTAGTACACAATCTAAATTATTTCAAACAAAAATTACAACCAGAAACAAAAATTTTAGCAGTTGTAAAAGCTTTTGGTTACGGAAGTGATGCCGTACAAATCGCAAAATTTTTAGAAGATAAAGTAGCTTATTTTGCTGTTGCATATACGCATGAAGGAATTGCTTTACGGGAAGCTGGTGTAAAAACCCCTATTTTGGTTCTACACCCTCATCAACAAAACTTACAAGCTATAATAGACTTTAGATTAGAACCTGCATTATACAATTTTAATATTTTTAATGCTTTTTTAAAATTGGCAGATGAAGTGCCTTTAATGAATTACCCCATTCATCTAAAATTTAACACAGGTTTAAATAGGTTGGGTTTTTGGCACACAGATGTTCCCAAGATTTTATCTGAATTAAAAGAGACCAACCATATAAAAGTGCAATCGCTATTTTCTCATTTGGCTGCAAGTGAAGATTTAGAAGAGAACGATTTTACGATTAATCAAATAAATAATTTCGCATACATTGTTCAGCAATTCTATAAACACTTAGGTTATGAACCAATGTTACATATTTTAAATACGTCTGGTGTTGTAAATTACCCCAATGCGCAATTCGACATGGTTAGAATTGGTATTGGTTTGTATGGTTTTGGGAATGATGAAAAAGAAACTGCACAATTAAAAAATACCCACAATTTAAAATCAATTATTTCTCAAATACATGTAATTGAACCAGGTGAAACAGTTGGTTACAACAGAGCATTTATAGCTAAAAGAGCCACCAAAACAGCTACAATTCCTATTGGTCATGCAGATGGTTTGTCTCGAAAATTAGGAAACAAAAAAGGTTTTGTTCTTATCAACAATCAAAAAGCACCAATTATTGGTAATGTTTGTATGGATATGGTTATGGTAAATGTAACCAATATTGCTTGTGAAGAAGGTGATGAAGTAATTATTTTTAACAATCAAAAAATGATACAAAACATTGCTAATATTTCTGAGACAATTGTTTACGAGACCTTAACGGCAATCTCCCCACGTGTTAACAAAACCTTAAAATAATAATTTTTTATTACTTTAGCATCTAATTAACTAATTAAAAACACATAAAAATGGGAATGCTTAAAGAGTTTAAAGACTTTGCAATGAAGGGAAACCTTGTTGATATTGCAGTTGGTTTTGTTATGGGTGCAGCTTTTAAACAAGTTGTGACTTCTTTTACAGGAGGAATTGTTTCTCCGTTAATTGGCTTATTATTTAATGCTGATCTTAAAGATTTAAAGTACATTGCTAAAGAAGGTGTTGTAGATGATGCGGGTAAAGTTGTTGGTGAAGTTGCCCTTTTATATGGAGACTTCTTAACAAACGTAATTGACTTTATTATTGTAGCTTTTGTAATGTTTATGATTGTAAAAGGATTAAACAATTTGAAGAAAAAAGAAGAACCAGCTCCAGCAGCAGCTCCTAAAGGACCAACTCAAGAAGAATTGTTAGCACAAATTAGAGATTTGTTAGCTAAAAAATAATAAACCTTTTTTTTTTAAAATATTAAAAATCCTAAGTATTTGCTCAGGATTTTTTTTTCAATATTTAAAACAAAATAGAAAAAAAGCTTAATCTGTGTAAATTTCAGAAAAAAGTGCTTTGTATTTTTCTTTGATAATCTTTCGTTTTAGTTTTAATGTAGTTGTTAAATGCCCAGCTTCAATAGTCCATTCATCTGGTGTGATTTCAAATTTCTTGATTCTTTCCCACTTTCCTAAGCCTTCATTATATAAATCGATGTCTTGTTGGATGGTAACAATTAGTTTTTCATCTGAAGTTACATCTGTAATTATATGCTTATTTTTTAATGCCCAATCTTTAACAAACTCATAGTTGATTTGTATTAGTGCAGCAGGCATTTTATAACCTTCTCCAATGACCGTATTCTGTTCTATAAAACTAGACTGTTTCATTTTATTCTCAATAATGGAAGGCGCAATATATTTACCTCCAGAACTCTTAAATATTTCTTTTTTACGATCTGTAATCGTTAAAAAACAGTCTTTACAAATTTCACCAATATCTCCTGTGTGAAAAAACCCATCTTTTATAGCTTCCGTAGTTTTTACATCATTTTTGTAATACCCTTTTAAAATATTTTTCCCTTTTATTAGGTTTTCACCATCAGAAGCTATTTTGACTTCTAAACCTGGTATTGGCTTTCCTGCAGTTTTTAAACGCGTCTCTCCTTTTTTATACCCGTTTAAAGAGATAACTCCAGAAGATTCGGTCATTCCGTAACCTTCATAAATTGGTAATCCTGCAGCTGAAAATATCTTTATCAATCGATCTTGTAATGGTGCAGATCCTGAAACTAAGAATTTTATGTTTCCGCCAAAAACTGCACGCCATTTTTTAAAGATGAATGTATCGGTTATTTTATGTTTCAGACCTCTTTTTTGATCTATTTCTGTATTTTCCGCTAGACGAACATCCCAAAAGAACAATCCTTTTTTTATACCTGAAAATTCGTTTCCTTTCGCTATAATTTTATCAAATATTTTTTCTAATAACCCTGGTATAATTGGTGAAAAACTGGTTTTACTTCTTGTAAGTTATCGACTAATTTATCTAGGGATTCCGCAAAATAAACTTGAAATCCCATATAGTGATAGTAATACTTCCATTCAATAACTTAACGCAACAAACCTAAAATTATAGATTTGTAAAATGGAACTAAATAAACATTTACTACAATCTCAAATTAAATCAACAGGAACTGCCTATTTATTGTTCCTATTTCTTTTTGATACTCATTATGCTTACCTCGGAAAATGGGGCGTTCAATTTTTCTTTTTGATTACCTTAGGTGCTCTTGGGTTTTGGGCACCCATAGATATTTTTACAATTTCAGGTAAATTAGAAAGACACAATGCGAATATATATATATATATGTGA
>NZ_VORS01000012.1 GCF_007997075.1 Polaribacter sp. IC073 | reverse complement strand
CTTCAACAGCGCCATTTCTATCGAATATCGTTTTTTCTAATCTTTAATCAAACCACAACCACAGAGCATTGCGTTCTATTATAGATACCAATATCGTTTTTTCTAATCTTTAATCAAACCACAACTGTAACTACTGAGGAGCTATACATGACACTAATATCGTTTTTTCTAATCTTTAATCAAACCACAACCTTTCACTACAAGGCAATGCAATTCCAACAAATATCGTTTTTTCTAATCTTTAATCAAACCACAACTTACCGTGGATGACTTTGTTGTGTCCCATTAATATCGTTTTTTCTAATCTTTAATCAAACCACAACGTAAACCTGCCTTGTAAATCCTTAGCTCTAAATATCGTTTTTTCTAATCTTTAATCAAACCACAACTAGAATCCTAACATCCCACCTATTATCTGAATATCGTTTTTTCTAATCTTTAATCAAACCACAACGTACAAGTGCCTACGAACCTATAGCATGCTAATATCGTTTTTTCTAATCTTTAATCAAACCACAACTACAAGTAACGTTGCGTTAGTAAGTAGTAAAATATCGTTTTTTCTAATCTTTAATCAAACCACAACAAACAGTAGATGTTAATGTTCCTGATGTAAATATCGTTTTTTCTAATCTTTAATCAAACCACAACTGCTTTCTCACTAGATATTGTATCACATTTAATATCGTTTTTTCTAATCTTTAATCAAACCACAACGGTGGGTACGTTGTTGGTCGTTCTGCCGAAAATATCGTTTTTTCTAATCTTTAATCAAACCACAACTTGCCGCATCCTAAAGATTTCGAAAACATAAATATCGTTTTTTCTAATCTTTAATCAAACCACAACCATGGTTTGGTGTAGTACCAATTTAGAAAGAATATCGTTTTTTCTAATCTTTAATCAAACCACAACCACCAATTAGTTAAGTATAATAAAAAAGGTAATATCGTTTTTTCTAATCTTTAATCAAACCACAACTTTTGAGTTGGTGCGGTTTGCACGCTCTCAAATATCGTTTTTTCTAATCTTTAATCAAACCACAACTTCAATAGACAAATTAATTACTTCGGATGAAATATCTTTTTTTCTAATCTTTAATCAAACCTGAACAAAAACTAGCCAAAGAAAACTAAATTTTTATTTGCGATTTCAGTCTTATAAAGCTACGCAATATGTCAATGAACTTAACCTTTTTTTTAATGATTATTAAATTTCACTTTTCCAGAGGGCGATATTTCAAAATCATACCCTTGAACCAATATGTTTAAACCAGATTTTGATATTCTCAATTTTTCATTAGGTTCTTGAAAATTAACACTTGATGATTTTTTTAATTCACTGTCTGGTTTAGCTATTGTATGGTGTCTAAATTGTACTCTTCCATCAGATTCAATAGCAACTGTTTTATAAAGTCTTTTAGAAATTCCTATATTATCTAAATCATGAACTTCACTTCTATAATTCTCATAAAACAAAACCAAGGTGCCAGTCTTCAATATAAATTTAAGTGTCAATATATTTTTGTTTTTATCAATAATATTTGACTCTAATGCTTCCTTACTGTTACTCTCATTTGATGTGAAATATTTGCCTGCTTCAAAATTATTTACAACTCTAAATTCTTTTAGTTTTTTAGCTTTATTATTAATACCTTCATAGACTGCATAACAATAATTTCCATCATTTTTAGCAAAATAATGTTGTTTGTATTGGTGTCTTGAAGCATCGCGATGCTTCTTTATTATTAATGGATTTGAAACATCTGTTGTAAAATATCTAATTCTTTTTATTGGTACTGGATTTCCGTTTTTATTCGGCAATACATAAAGTTCATTTTCAATTTTGTTTGATAAAACTCCAATTTTGTCTTTTATAATTTGTTCTTCTACATCATTTACTTTGTTAATTTCTTTTTTTAATCCTTCAATTTCTTTTTTTAATCCTTTTTCTAGTTTGCGGGCATTGCAAACAATTTCCTTTACGGTATCGTCTACTATGTTTTTTAAATCTGTATCAGAGAAACTTTCTAATGGTTTTCTTAAAACGTATTTTATGATTTCTGAGGACTCCCCTTTTTTATTGATTACTTCTCTCTTTATGGCTCCATAAAAACTTTCTTTATGCAAGGATCCTCTTACAGTATCTCCTTGTTTATATTTAATTTCTCTTTTTTCATTTCTCTGAATAATTCCACGTTTACGTATAGCTATTTTACTTTGTATTGGTAAAGCATCTGGAGTATGATGGCTGATTAATATATTTTTATCAAAATTCTTAACATCATTATTAAAACCTTTCCATGGAATTCTATGTTTAAAAGATGGTTTTTGTTTACCATAAAAAGTATAATCTTCATAATTATGGTAATATTCTGCTAAAGCATCATTTATGTCTTTTGAGCAACATGCAACGACTACCGCATCTTTTGCGTGATGCGCATGGTTAACTCTTTCTTTTTTCTCTAGCCCCCATATATCTCTTAAATTAGATGTTGTTTTACCTTTAACAGGATATACTTTTGTGAATAGTGATTTTAAAAATAAGTTTCCATATTTACTAATGATTCCAATATCTACAGATTGACTATTTTTAAACCCTCTTGGAATTTCAGTCATTGTAAAAGTGTTATATTTATGCTTTAAATAATTATATTCAAAACGTAATTTAGCTCTTTTTTGAATGTTGCTGTCTCTATTTTCCTTTGTGGTTGCTGCCCTAACTTTTTTGGTAATGTCTCTAATTTGATCTTCTAAATTTTTATGTTTTGCATACCAATGTTTTATTCGTAGTAAAATTTCTCTATGGTTAACACAATCTGCTGGTATTTTATCTTTTTTAATGTCTCTATTATAAATAGAACAGCATAAAGTTTTATTTGTTTGAGAATTATCTAAACTTTTGCTTCTAGGAATGGTATGTTCTATATCAAATTTTGGGTTTGCTCCTATAAAATCACAAACTCTTATGCTTTTTCCAGTGTAAAGACAAACTCTATTCTGTTCTATCCAAAGTTGATATTTTAATACTTCATCCTGTGTTGGTTCAATCTCTAAGTTGCATTGTTCTTGATATAATTTTTTTATATCATTAACATAACTCTTTCTGTTATTTTCCAAATCGTTTTGCCATTGCCTTATTGCAACTCTTTCGTTCGAACTTTTAAGCTCTCTAGCCATTTCAATACGAATAGTGGAATTCTCGTCAATTGCATCATCTTTTATTAATTGGTTAATAACTTTTCGAAGTTGATGCAATGCTCTCATTGCCATTGGATTTTTAATAGATGATATTAGTGGGCTTCCTAAATATAATTTACCATCTTTATCGCTACGTTTAGCTTTATTATAAACTTCAATTGCTGAAGGATGATAGAGATTTTTAAGTTTATAGTCTTCAATATTAAAGTTATCTCTTAAAAACTCTTTTATACGCTCATCTAATGTTTCTTTTTTTAAGAATTGACCACGTTCAAAATTTAATTTCATTTGAGTTGAAAAAAGAGTAAAACTATCTTTTAAAAGCATTTCTTTTTTATCTTCAGAAAATGAATCCCAAAGTTTTAAACCAAAATATTCTTTAATATTTTTATCAAGGTCTTTTTTATAAGCATTTATAACAAAAATATTTGAATCACTCCACGTTTCCTTATTGTTTTTAACATTTTTAATTAATCCATTAACAATGTCAACTATATTTTTATAAGTATTATAATTTTCTATAATTGAAAATACTTCATTATTTATGATTTTTCTATCTTTCTCATTATTCCAAATATCTTTTGGTAAAACAGTTTTCATATTTGCAAGAAAAACAGCGTGTGAGTAAAGCAATCCTTTCTCTAAATAAGGTAAAATATTACGAATTGCTTTTAAACTTAAGGATCCGTAATCCTGTTTTAATTTTATTTTTGAAAATTTTAAAGCAGTAATTTTATCACAGCCAATGTTATTTATCGCAAATTTTTCTAATTTTTCTGTTTTATCAAATCTAAAAAGCACATGCCAAATAGCATCAATGATTTGATTTTCTGATTTATTAGAATTGTCTTTGTTCTTTTTTGTAAAATTCTGATTTAAATAGGTTATCCAATCTTCACCAAAAACAGATCTTAAATTTGCAATCGTAGGACAGCCTGGAACATTTGTGTAGTTCCCAAAGTTGAATAAAACATCCAAATCTTTTGCATTCTTATCCTTGTAGTATCCTGATTTTAAGTGCTTGGGGGTTAGTTTTTTTGTTATTTCTTCAAAATCAAAATTAGGTTTAGATTTTCTGTAAAAAAGTGGTTTTATAATTGCTTTTTCATCAGTATTTAAAATTCTTAATTTATCTTCATTTTGTGGTTTTATTTTAATATTATTTAAAAAACTAAACATTCTAAATAACTCAAAAGCTGGGTGAGATATTGGCACACAAGCCTTGTCATTTTCTAAAGGGCATTTAGCAACTAAACCTTTTTGAGATTTTAATGGTCGCTGAAAAAAGATAGCGTTTTCAATATCCTTTTTTAATGTTAATGAAAGGTTTTGCTTATCACAAATAATATGAAACTCTTGAAGATAATGTTCTTCACGATGCGTGTAATTATTTCTTATTTTTTGTCCATTTATATGCAATCCATAAAAGTACTCACCTAAAGTATTACAATTAGCTTCCGTAATTTTTTCAGACAAATTATTAATTGCACTTTTAACTTTTCCTAAAAATTCCTTACGATTTAAACGTTCTAACAATTTTTCTTTTAAAGAAACTAGTTCTTCATTTGCGTTATCTTTTAAAATGGTTTTAAATGCTCTACCTAAAGTAAATAAAGCTTTATTCTGCGTGTCTGTTTTATCATAAGCTTCAAGGAAATTATTATAATCAAGAAATAACTCTTCTTTAGTATTAGATTGCTGAATAATATCTTCAATCTCATTATTTTTTTCTTCAATTATTGAATTATCAGAAGTGTCTAGCCTATTACTTAAAAAGCCACGTCTTTGAGCCATATGATAGAAAGCTCGTCCTAATTCATGTCGATTAATTACATTGTTTAATTCAAGTTTTTGAGTAGAGCTTTTGAAGCGAAATGCATATGGGTTTTTATTTTGTTCCTTCCTTTCTAATTTATCATTCTGATTGTCGGTACTTAACCATATCCTAAAGTCGTCATTAGTAGGGTATTTTTTTTTATATCTCCAAAGATTTAATTCTTCATCTGTTAATTTAGGACATAAATTATTGTCTGATAAAACTTTTAACAATTCTAGCTTTCTAAGTTTTCTTCTATATTTTAGTTTTCTACCACTTCTATAGCTAGTTCTTTGAGCAGCTTTAGAGCTTTCGCTACTTGTTTTTGCTTCTATATTAACACCTTCAGAAAATATTCTAACTCCTTTATCTATTAATTTATATTCCTTTTCATTATTATCTTTTTCAACAATAGCCCAACCAATACTGTTGGTACCTAAATCTAGTCCAAGTATTTTTGTCATAATTATAGCAATTTTATTTTCTCATAAAGTTAGAGATAATAGTTAAAATAAAAAAACTTTTCCTATATTTGATACAGATTAAAATTTCTAATCTTTAATCTTATCACAATAAGGCTATATGCCGTAGATGAAAATCTTTAGTCCTGCTTCGGTAGGACTTTTTTATTTTTAAAAAAGGTAGCTTTTAAACTACCTTTCTTTTTTAATTAATTCTATAAATACTTCCAAATAAAACCTCCACAACTATTTCGTTCACCTCTGCTAACTTTGGCTATACTTGTTTTATTGCACCCTGTCAATTTTGATGCTTCAGACACAGAGTTAAATTCTTTTATAAAGATACCTTGTATAGAATATTGATGTATCTTTTTTCTCCTCTTATCTGTTAAAGGAATAAACTCATCTATAAAGTCATAAGTTCAATAGAAGCCTTTACAGACCTTATTAACACTTAAACAAATCTTTGACAAGTCTTGCTTATTTAAACCGACTACAGCTCCTGAAATGGTCAAATTAGAGTAACTGTCTACTAATTCTCCTGTTATAATATCATACTGATAAACTGTTTTTTGGATTCCACCTCCACTATCAGAATTATAGCCTTCTTCTTTTGAATTATATTCTAAAATATATTCTTTTTCTTTTTTTGCTAATTCATCTGTTGTGATTGCTGTATCAATCTGCTCCCATTTAAAAGCATCAGCTCCATAAGTAGCGATCGCATTTTGAAATGCATAACTCTTGCCTTTTTTAGACTTTTTTAAATGGTCTTTTTTTCTTTCTTCTAAAGTTTTAGAAGTTGCCCCAATATAGACTTCTTCTGATTCCTTATTTGTTACTTTATATATCACTTTCATCCTCTGCACTTTTGACCATATTAAACAAGTAGTTACCACCAGTAGATTTTATTTCTAATTTCGCATCATTATCTTTACAAAACTCATCCATCCATTTTTTAAATGTGTGAGCAGAAAATCCTACTTCAGGAAAGTAACCTTGAAATAACTCTTGGGCTTCTCTTTTATCCTCCCATTTGTTAAATTCAAAAAAATCATTAGCAAACTCAACAAACTCCTTAGAAGTATTCATCTCTAATTTCTTTTCTTCAAGGTTTATAGAAGGTGCTTCAACCAAACCGTGCTTCAAATATTCCATTAAACACTCCATTAAAAAATAATAGAATTTCTGCCATTCATCAACACTCCAAGCATCGTTAAAAAACCTGTTACCAAAATCTATTTCAGGTGTAAACTCTTCATTGTAGTAATTTGCAACTTCAAATTCAAACCTTCTTCTTAAATCAGATGAGCCTCCTGGACCTTTTACTGGATAATTTGAAGTAATTATAATTTTAGGAGACTCTTCATGTTTAATGTAAAATGCATCTTTCCTTTTTTTCTCTACCTCAACACCAGTTGTAATCATGGAATAAAACAACTCTAAGCTTGTGGCTTTGTTTAGATCATCATATGTAATAATATCTGTTGTCAAGTTTATTCTTTGATTTTTAAACCAACTCTCAGCTTTTATAGATTTTCCATCAAATAATTCTAAATCTCTAACTTTAGATAAAGCAACAGATAATAGAGTTTTACCTGTACCTCCATTTGTTTTATCATTTAAAAGCATATTTTCATCATAAAATATAATAGCTTTTGACTCATCCTTGGTTTTGCACCTATGTGACAAGTACCCTAAAATAGTTTTTAATGATAAAAATCTATTTATATCATTCTTAGATATATTGTTACAGAACTGGTGGAATTGTCCAATTACATCACTCTTGTCTTCTTTATAGTTATGGTCAATAAGCCTATTTCTCCATATAACATATGGTAACTCACTATAATCTTTCACGTCAATTCCATCCTTAGAAACTATACAATAACAGTTTTTATAATAAAAAACACCTGTATCCTTACTATCTCTATCTTTTGGCAACTCACCTAATGGTAAAAAGCTTAATTTTTTATTAGATATATATTGACCAACACTTTTTACAAAAGTCTCATAAACTTTATATTCACCATTATTTCTCAAATAATTCGCAACAAGTCCTATCATTTCATCCTCGGATGATAGTTCAATTATATTGTTCTTTTCATTTACTAACAAATAGTTTGTAGGCGACAATTTTAACCTCATAAAACCATGTAATGCTAAAAAATCATATAACTTTGAATGTGATATTTTTAGACTTCCTTCATCATAACTCCAAAATGGAGATTCCTTTTTAATCATTTTTAATACTTTTAAATTTATTATTATTTTCACAAAGGAATAACTGTGTTAGATTTGCTGTTGAGTCTCTATAGCAACTATTCTTAACGGACAGTTTTGTCTCTTGCTGTTGCAAAAGTATATTTGGAAGGAAAATTTAGTGGGGGATAAAGTAACGCACCCCTAATAAAACTAAGTGATATCAAAGAAGTTTTTTTCTTGAAAAATATTTCTTAACCTCTCTACTGATTGATTTATAGTTCTACTACCACTTTTAAAATCTGAGAAATTATTTTTACCAACTTTGAAGTTTATATGCTTTTCAGTTTTTACATCATAAGACATAAAGTTATTTTCTAATAAAACTTTTAATTCTGAATTACTATGCCATTTAATATGTTTTTTTTCTCTAAGTAAAAAAAATAAAACAAGAACATCTTGTCTTATTAAATTAAAGCTCATTTTATCTCCAGTTAAAACCTCTTTGTTAAAATTAAATTCTTGAATCTGATCTAAACAAAAAATTATATTTGAAGCAATTAAATTTTTAATATCATTAGATAAATAAGAACAATTTAGGAGAATCTTTTCAAAACTCAATAAATCATTAATTTTCTGACTACAAAATAAATCTACATCACCTTTATTTAAATTAAGTCTATCCATTTCATTTTGAAAAGATTGCATAAACACCTCGTGTATTTCAATCAGTTGTGGTTTTAAATAATCTTTATAAAAAAAAACTTCAACCTCTTTGGATGTTACGTTTTCAAAATTAAAATTAAAATAAGAAACACTAAAATCTTCTATTTGGGCTTCTTGAAAAAAATCTCTATTCCCTAAGTTTTTATTATCTGTTGATTTGTATTGATTCTGTAATTCAAGAAAATTTTCAGGAATTAAAATGTCTTTAAAAGTTATGTTCTTTTTCATCTGTTAAAAAGTTGACAAGTTGACTCGTCAAGTCTGACAAGTTTTTTTTATAAAAATACACAACATATATTATATTCCAATATGTTGTGTATACTTTAGCTAAACTTTTTCAGTATTTCTTTAATTATATAGGAGGAAAAGTCTCAAAAGTTTGAATATTCAAAATACAACATAGACTCCCATTATATTTAAACAAGTATAAAATGATAGCAATAATAAGATTGATTTCTAATCACATAAACAGATAGTAGGTCTTTTGTTATTTTAACTTTGTCTACTAAAACAATTTCATTCTTTACCAAAACACCAATATTATACTTCACTCTAACTTTAAAAGGGCATTTTAAACATTCTAATTCATTTTCTGAATTCACAATATAAATCTCAAAAGGAGAAATATATTTTAATAAGTCTGCTAATTCTTCATCATCCATTTCCATTATTTTACACTAGGTTAATAATCAGTTTATACAAAATAGCTATATTATAATGTTGATAGGTACCAGTTAGGTGTCCTGTTTTCAATAGAATTAGCTAGGTTTTGTATAAACTCGTGTGTATTAACGTTTCGTTCTAAATTAGAATCAATGTATGACGACTTGTTTGCTTCAGTAAAAAGATTGTAAACATTCCATAAACTAATTTGATTTTCTGACCTTTTGAAATTGTCGTCTGTAAAATAATCCTTAACAACTGATCCTATCTGTGAATCTGTTAGTTGCAATGGAAACTTACCTTGTTTCTCTATTTTAGATAAAAAATGATACATCCGCATTTTGCCAATTAAATGAGCAAACTGCTTTTCATCTAAATAATAATTACTTAATCTTTCTAACTTATCAATATGAGCTTCTTGATTGTAATTATATATCAGGTTCTTAACAGCTTCCTGTAATTCCTGAATACTACTAACTCTAATTTCAGAATTCAAACCATCAGTAGCAATACAGAGATTTGTACAAACCGTGTTTTCGTAACCAATAAAAACTTGAAATTTTTCTATTGATTTCTTTGAAAATAAGTTCTCCTTATTGTACGCTCTCACACCTCCAATAGATAAATTTAGTATCTGATTATTTACCACTATTTGTCTATTTGGTATCTCCATCATAAAAGCCATACGTTCATAGTAGGTAGTTTTTTCATGCTCTAAGAGCTCTTTTACAGACTTCCCAATTGCTGAAGGAATTCTTCCCTTAATTTGATGAGAAACCCTTATAGAAGGCATTATTAACACTCCATTAAACGTAGATTCTGCAATTTCTTTGGTAGCATCAATAAATTGAAAATGTGATAACGTAGTTTCGTTATCTTTTGCAAAAACAGGGATTATACATTCCTCTCTAAGATGATTTAAACTTACCTCTACAGTATTCGCTTCTATAAATTTACTAGATGATTTCTTTACTAAGTTTTTAGTATCTTCAATCATACTTTCTACTTGGTGATTAGCTACTAATTCCATTTTCTGATGTTTTATTATTGTTAATAATTTCTTTGCTTTCTATAACCATAGATTTTACGTTTTCAATCTCTTGCTTACGATTTAAAATAGTATCGTTCAACTCCTTTTTAAGACTTGAATACTTTTGATATAAATGTCTTAAACCTTCAACAGTTGTACATTCTGCTATTTCCTTTTTAGCATCTGCAATTGAAACTCCTTGATTACACCAATCTATTAGCATTTTGCCAACTCCTTTGTTAATTAAAATCTCTGGTTTGTCCATAAATAGACCTGTTCTATCTTTTGTTGCTTTCGCCATATGGTTCTCATTAATTATCTCAAAATCAACGGTTAATTCATAGCTAAAACCCTCACGAGTAATATCCTTTAAACCGTGTTTCACCACCCTTGTTTTACCACTTGAATCCCTATCCATAGAATAGTCCATTTTCTTTCTAACTGTTGTTATTACGTGGCATTTTGACTGTAGAATAGCATCTATAAAAGCTTGATGTCTAGGCGTAATTTTAGCCCAATCTTGAAACCTACCCCCTAATTGTTCGTGTATTTGTAAACAACCTCCTTTTCCTTGCCACTCATGAGTGATTGAATCTATTATAACTACTTCCATGTTTTCTTTTTCACATAGCCTTATAGCCTCTATATATCGCTCTGGACTGTAAGGTTGATTTAAAGAAACCACATTAAAATCCCCTAAATGAGAATACAGGGAAGCACTATTATTTTCTGTATCTATTACAGCTATTTTAGTCCAATCTCTTGTAATTCCATAGGCTAATAAAAGAGCGGAATAGCTCTTTCCAAAACCTGATGCACCAGACAATCCTAATCTTAATTTTACTTGGTGCCTTTTTGCTTTTTGTAATTGCATAATTTTAAATATTATTGTTTATAATTAAATTCAATGAGATTATCTCACTAAAAAAAAGACATAAAAAAAGAGCTTACATCTCTGTAAACTCTTTATTCTATCTTAACTTAAAAAATTAGTTTATAAAACCAATTCTTTTTCCACTACATTGTTTTTAACAACGTTTTCATCTTCACTTACATATTGATAACTATGTGTAAGTATAACCAACTCCCCAGTATCTGGTATTGCATACTCATATGCTTCTACCTCTACTTTTTTAATACTACCAGGAAAATCTGAACCAATTAAACTTTCACACATTTCTTCATCAAAAGTACAACTGACATTTACTTTACGTGCTGTAAAATAAGTTCTTCCTGTTTCACTGCTTTTTACAGCTTCAATTCCTCCTTGTACAATTAATGCACAAAACTCTGACCCATCTTTTCTTTCAAAGGTCTTAAATCCTACAATTTTTACCATAGTTTCTTAAATTTTAAAGATTATTTAATAGTGCGGGGGTATCCCGCAATGGTAAAAGTGAGTGGGGGTTGATATTAGATTACCTCGCTTTCACGATAGGAAAAGTTTTTAAAAATTTTGAAAAAAATTATTTTTATATTATTTTGGAATCTTTATAATAACAATATAAGGCGTCATTAAATTGCTCATTAATTATACGGAAATTTTGACTATTTTTCAAATCAAAATCATTCTCAAAATAAAGTGGTGTATTCAAACTAAAAGCTCCATCTGCTGTTAAATGTTTTAGCTTTGGAATTCCTCCTAATTTTGAATTCTCTTTAATAGTTATGTCTATTACAGTATTTTCAGAATCTAAAAGTACAATTACAGAATCAATAACTGCCATATCTGAATAATCCAAATCTTGAGATAAACCAAATTCGAATTGATAAACTTTATGCTCAGTTTCCCAATAGATTTCAGTCCATACATTATAGATACTATGAGTATTAAATTCTTCGAAAGAAATAAGGCATTCATCTGGAATATTAATTTTTATTCCTTTAACAATGGAAAATTTAATTAATTCGTTTACAAAAAAAGATTTTTCAAATTCTTCTGTGTAACCTTCAACAATAGAATAAGTATTATCTTCTTTATTAATAAAATTTACATATAAATAACTGTAAACAAATTCGTTAACAAACTCCACAGATTTCTTAAATTTATCGTTAATGTTAATATTATTGATTTTAGAATTATCAATATATACCTCTTTTTTTAATGAGATTTTTTCCTTAACATTTAAGTCTTTTACTTTTGGCTTATATTTTGGGGTGTACTTATCTAATAAATAAAACACTACTAATAATACTATAATATAAAATAACCACATGATTTTAAAGATTTTTAATTACTAATAAAAATGAAATAAATAAAACAGCTAACATACCAAAACAACCAGTGCTTGTTTTAGCATAACCTTTTTTTAGTGCTTGATATTCTTCACTTCTTAAATGTGGGCTCATAACCTCATCTATTAAATAACGCCAATCATCATAAGGTAATTCATCATTAATAATTTTAGAGCTTGACTTTTTAATAGTTTTAAATCCTAACATTGTTACTAAAGAAAAAACTACCCCTCCATTTACATTATCTAATTCATAATAATCAAATCCTTTTTTATGAGAAGCTAAAGGAATCATAAAACTTACTTTTTTAGAATCATCTGAAACTAAAGAATAGTTTTTACCATCTAACCAAAATTTTACTGCTGGTTTAAAATTGGGGTACATTGTTGATATTTTCATATTGTTACTCTCTTTTTAATTTTATTAATTTATCTTTTCAACTCTAAATAACTCTCTATTATCCAGCATCCCATCTGGTTGTGTTAATATTAGTTTTTCTTTCTTATTTATTTTTTGAATTCTAAAATTCCAATCTTTTTGATATATAAATTTTTGCTGCTTTATATCATATAAATAATAATGAGAATAGCAACTACCTCCACAATCCACTTGAATTGTAAAATCCAAGAATCCATCAAAATTATAATCATAGAATTTCATTATAACATAACCCAATCCTATATTGTCAGGTAAATTAACATGCTCATCCATTTGTTGCTCTTTATAGAATATTTTAAGGTTTTTAATACCTCCTAAATACCCATATTTTTCATTAGGTGTCATTTTGCTATTCCAAACAGCTACAAATTCTAAATCGTTAACTTTAAACTTATTTGTGTCTTTTGTTATTTTAATATTTATTTCGTTTTCATCAGCAAAATTAACCCACCTATCTTGTGAATAGGTTATTGATGTTAACAATAAGAAAAAATAAAATCTATTTTTTAGCATGTACTTTTATAATACTTGGTGAATTCTCTGTTAAACACTTACTGCCTCTTTTATAGACCTTACAAAATTCTCTGTTTCTATTTCTTTCTCAAGAATTTTATTTATCGCATTTACATCATCATATATTTTGGTATATAATTTTAGAATAGTTGTTTCTAAAAAATTTAAATTTCTTAAATCGCCGTATGTTTCATACCAGGCTATAAAATCTTCAAAGCTTAAATCTTCTTTAAAACTATCAATATCTGTTATCATTAATTTATACTGTTCTTCTACAAATTTGTAATCAGAGTATGGTTGAAAACTCACTTTTTCATCTTCATAAAAATGTGGCTCTAAACTATATTTTTTCTCAATAATATTAGACCCTATAATTTTAGAACATGTGTAAATATCATCTACAAATTTCTCGTCTTTACTTTTAATAAGTAGGTCTAAGTAGTAACCAGATGTAGATAAAAAAGTCAATCCCTCACAACCTTTATTACAATCTCCACAGATTCCAAAAAAAATCTCATCAAAATGACAACACCCCTCTTTTCTAGCAGTGTTAAACTTTTTTTCTAGCCTATTTAGAAATCGGAATTTTGTAACATCCATATATGAAGTATCATCATCAAGTAATACATTAAGCCTAGCTATGTCAAAGTTTTTTATAGCTTCTATAATTTCATTCTTCATTCTTCTGAATTTATTAATGTTGCAATTATTATTTTAAAATGGTAAATCATCCTCCTCTTCACCCTTTACAAGACTCATAGGAGGAACTTCTGGTAGCGTATCTTCTTTTATTTCTTGAGTATTTAAAAGTTCAATTCTCCATCCTTGAAGCGAATTAAAATATTTTGCAACACCCTCTGATTTATCCATTCTTTCCCTCTAACATTAATGCCTATTTTCACATCCTGCCCCACTGCATAATTATTTAGTAAATCACATTTATCCTGAATGAATTCTATTAAAACATGCTGTGGATATTGATCACCTGTTGTAATAACTACTTCTCGTTTCCTAAAGCCACTACTACCTATATTTTGAGTCTCGTTTAAAACTTTTATTTTCCTACTATTTCCATATTTGTTTTTTTAATAATTAAATTGATTTATTGGTTTTTTTTATTAAAATTAGTTTATTTATTACAAAATATAAGTACATACTTAAAATAGAATCAATGTGATTTCTATGATTCAAAAATAATGTCTCTCTACTTGCATTGATAAATATTAGATGCTTGCTGTCCTTAGCTAATTGCAATCTCATCAAAGAAGACCTGTAAAATATTTTACTTTTCTAAATCTACGAAAAAGCAAATAGATGAATTCACTTTAACCTCTTCCTATATTTTATTATAAGGCAAATTAGCTATTTGGTATACCTTCTTTATTTGTTTAAATTTAGGTTAATTTTCATAGATACAGTTAAATCTTAATACTCAAAGACTTCAACATCACTATAACTGCCGTTTCCATAACCACTAAAGCTATTAGAGACAGGATACCTGTCTGCATCATAAGAATAAATTGCACTAAATAATATTTTATTATTGTCGTCGGTATCTATTATTTCTTTTATATTGTTGGGAGAAAAATAAAGTCCACCTAGGCTTCCTTCTAGAGAGTTACTCATTATTACATTAAAAAAACCATACTTTTTAAATAGAACATAGATTGGATTTACTTTATTATCATAAGTAATGGTAAGATCACTCATTTTTCTAGGGTTCCCATTTGTATCAAAATCGGAATAAATATAAGTTTCTAGTTTTCCAATCAAATTATCTTTAACATCTACTTTATAGAACCTTCCGTTTGAATCATAATCCATGCTACAAAGCACTTTTCCTCCACTATCAGTAATAGAAATTAAATTTCCATCCCCGTTATAGATTTGTTTTGTTATTTGACCTGTATCTTTAATAGAGGTATTTATATCTGAATAATTAGAGGATCCTTTATATACAGTTGCTATTTTCCCATTTGCACCATATTCAAATTCATATAAAGAACCAGAACCCCCAACAAGCCACGCTTTTATAAGTTTTCCGTTTTCATATATAAATGTGTCTGGGTTGTAATAATCTGGAAATTCAGGATTCTGTACTGTAACTTGCGTTATTAGTTTTTCATCATTGGAAAAGTTTCCTGTGATGTTTTCATCATTACCTCCACAAGAAGTTAATAAAATTAGACATAGTAATACTGATGATAAAAATCTGTTTTTCATAATTTATTTTTTTTTGTTAAATATAATAATTATAACGCATATATGCGTTAATGTATTGTGTATTGTTTACTGACTTTTACCTAGTGATAAAAGTCAAGAACAAAAAATTCATAAAAGCATTTGGTGAAAGTCTAAAAATGCTTAGAACTGATGCTAATCTTTCTCAAGAAGATTTAGCAAATGACTGCGATATATCTATATCACAAATTGGTAGGATTGAAAGAGGAGAAATAAATACTACTATTTCAACTTTATTTGTTTTAGCTAAAGCTTTAGATATTGAAGTAAAAGATCTATTTAACTTCTCACAATAAGGTTTTACCCTTAATTTATTGTCTAAAATTCTGCTCATTTTTTTATTTATTAGTTGTTAATGTTTACTTTAGTGCAATAATATAAATATTCATTGCAGCCTATCTGCATTGAAAAAAAATATGCCAGCAAATTTAAACGCACTACTTAGATATAAGACTATAGATAAATGCTTAAAAAACCAATTCAAAAAATGCACTATTGAGTATTTAATAGAAAAATGCTCTGAAGCCCTGTCTGAATTTAAAGGAAAAAATACAAGTGTTTCAGAAAGGACTATAAGAGAAGATTTAAAAATTCTAAAAAGTGATGCTTTAGGGTTTAATGCACCAATTGTATTTGAAAACAATGAGTATAGATATTCTACTAAAAAGTATTCAATTTTTGATACAAAATTTAAAGAATTAAAACTATTGAGTGAAATTAAAGAAATTTTAGTTGATGAGTTTGAAAACATTAAATCTGATAAAAAATATGCATTGCTTTATAAGATAGCTAAGATTACTAAAGAAACTTTACCTAAAAAATGCTATCACAAAGATTTGGATAATTTTAATTTCTTTGAAAAGAAAGTTTTTATACCTTGTGCAGTTCATATAGAAAAAGAAACTATTCCCTTGCCAAGATATGATGAGTATCCTAAAACATACAAAGTAGTATACTATTGGTCTTGGTTTAAAACAAAAAGGAAAGTAGTAGATCTTGAAAATAAAGAATATTTTTCTTGGGAATACATTTTAGATACCTTATAATCATAACTTATTTTTTAGAATATTAATTTGTTCACTCACTTTTCTCTGCACAACTTTGCCATAATGAGCCTGCGTAATATTCATATTAGAATGCCCCAAAAGTTCTGAAACAACTTCCATTGGCACGTTATTATAAAGTAATACAGTAGTTGCAAAAGTCTTTCTAGCAATGTGATGTGTTAGTTTCTTATCTATGCTTAAAAGCTCTGAAATCTCCTTTAAATAAGAGTTAAATTTCTGATTACTTATACTTGGTAACTCATCATTATACTTATTCAAAATCTCTCTTGCTTTAGGTAATATTGGAACAGATATCTTCTTATTAGTTTTCTTTCTAATCATCTGAATCCACTCTTTTCCATCAAAACCAATTTCTACATTTTTAGTTGTCAAAGTTGACATTTCATGATAAGCCAATCCTGTATAACAACAGAATATAAATAGATCTTTCACCTGTTGCAATCTCACTTGACTAAAAGTATGTTTTTCCAAGCTCTTCAATTCTTCATCAGTTAAATAGACAATTACAGTTTTATATTTCTTATTCCTATATAAGTGAAAAGGATCTGTTTTTAAATAGTTATCTGAAATAGCAAACTGAATAATTTTCTTTACCCTCTGAATACTTCTGTACACAGTGGCTTGCCTTAATTTCAATTCAGTTTTAAAGAAATACTCTAAGTCTTGGATAAATTTTAAATCTAAATCTTTCAATCTAACATCTTTTCTTTTATAGAATTTAGTTATAAACAAAGCTACCTTTCTTCTACTCTCAACATATCTAGTCCAAGACAGTTTATTAAAGTCAATTCCTATTAGTTTTTTAGTCTTTTCGTTATGCAAATCATAAGCTCCTAAAATGGTTATTTCTTCTTTAGAGTCTTCTCCTTTATATTTTCTGTAAATATCATCTACATCAAAGTCATTAGGCAGAATTTGAAGCATTAAAAAAGCCTTATCTATCTGTTGATGAATAAGGCTTAATTTGTTGTTTAAAATTATATTTTCTTTATTACTAGGTGGTATTGCTAGTTGTTTACCACTATCCCAATAATCTGGATTTATAAAAATTCCTGTGGAGAATTCTTTTCTACTCTTTAAAAATGTAACTCTACACCTTATAGGACATTTCCCTTTCTTATTTATCCTGTTTCTTTGTAGAAAAAAGAGTACAGCTAGTTTGTAATTATTCATAGTTTTTGTTTTTATAAAATGGTACACCAGAAGAAAAAGTGGTACACCTGATTGTACACCTAAAAGATGTGATTTGATTAATTATGAAGTAATATTGAAAATGATAGGAAGTACTGAAAACCCTTACAAAACCTATAGAAAACAAAAAAGCCTCACATTTCTGTGAAGCTTTAAGTGAGCCCTGAAGGATTCGAACCTTCGACCGCCTCCTTAGAAGGGAGGTGCTCTATCCAGCTGAGCTAAGAGCCCGTAGTTTTAAAGTTGCTACGTACAACTAGTCGGGGTGGCAGGATTCGAACCTGCGACCTCCTCGTCCCAAACGAGGCGCGATGACCGGGCTACGCTACACCCCGAGTGTAACTTTTTAATTGCGGAGAGACAGGGACTCGAACCCTGGAGCCAGTTACCCGGCTACAGATTAGCAATCTGCTGCATTACCACTCTGCCATCTCTCCCTTTAATGAACTTACCGCAGTTGTTTAAAATTGCGAGTGCAAATGTACTACTAGATTTACAATTTAGCAAGATGTTTCTGCCTTTTTTTTACTTTTTTTTCTACTCAGGGTATTCAACCCTTAAGTGATAGATGTTTAGCAATTTTTTCTTTATTACTTTTTTTATAGTTTCTATTTCTTTAAAAGTAATGTCTGAATTTAAAAACTGATTATCTGACATCTGTTTTTCAACGATTCTATCTATTAAATCACTGATTGATTGCGCTGTAGGGATCTTTAAACTCTTAGAAGCTGCTTCTGCAGCATCACACATCATTAAAATCGCTGTTTCTTTTGAAAACGGATTTGGGCCTTGATACTGGAATTTTTTGATATTTATAGCTGTATCTGGGTTCATTTCTTTTTCTTTCATTAAGAAATAATAAACCGTACTTGTACCATGGTGCGTTCTAATAAAATCGATAATTCTATCTGGTAACTTATATTTCTTGGCAATTTCTACACCTTTAATAACATGATCTGTAATTATTTTAGCACTATCTCTTGGAGATAATTCGTCATGAGGATTTACACCGGTTGTTTGATTTTCTGTAAAATACATAGGATTTACCATTTTACCTACATCATGGTACAAAGCTCCCGTTCTTACCAGCATAGAGTTTGCTCCTATTTCATTGGCTGCTGCTTCCGCTAAATTTGCAACTTGCATCGAATGTTGAAACGTTCCTGGGGCTTTTTCATTTAACTCTCTTAAAAGCTTTGTATTTGTATTTGACAACTCTAATAAAGTAACATCAGAGACCAAACCAAAAACTTTCTCATACATATAAATTAATATGATCGATAAGAAAGATAGCAAACCATTCATTGCAAATAAAATAAAATAATCTAAATTTATTTGTGATGCATTTCCTTCTTTAATAATTGAAAACGCAAAATAGGTAAGCATATAGATCCCTGTAATTTGAGCTACAGAAATAAATAAAGTAGCTCTTTTATATAATTCTGAAACTGTTAAAATAGTAACCATACCCGCAATAATATGCAAGTAAATAAACTCGAAACTATCTGGTACAATATACCCTAAAAGTAATACCGTTAAAACATGTGTAAATAAACCTAACCTCGCATCAAAGAAAGCTTTTAAGACAATGGGAAGTACACTTAAAGGAACAACATATAAATAATCTGAATTGTACTTTATCACCAACGTTTGTATAAAAATCATCGCAAAAACGTTGAAAAAGATAAACGTTACTTTATTGTTATTGTCATAGATTTCTACCCTGTATTTCTTCAAGAATAATAAGAGCATTAATAATGCTAAAGAAACCAAAATGGTGTATCCTAAAATAATCCAATTGTAATTAGACTCGGTCCAAACCTTAGATTCAGACTCACTTTTTAAAGAACTTAAAATGGCTAATTTTTTTCCTTCAACAATATCTCCTTTTTGTATAATTAATTCTCCCGATGAGACTTTTCCTTTTGTATAGGATATATTTTTAGTTTCATTGGCAATTACTTTTTCAGTAAATTCTGCATCATAAGTTATATTCGGTTTAATAACCTCTGATAATATGTTAAAAAGTTGTTTTCTTCGCTCTTTTGTAAAGTTATTTTCTAAATTTTCTGTAATAATTTTTAAAACTTCATTAGAGTTGTGTAAATTTTTAAAAGGAATATCTTTTACTACATTTTCTTTTCTAATCGTAATCAGTTCGTCTTTATTCGCAATTTTATCTTGACTAACCACTTCTAAAAACCCCAGTTTATAAACCTCATCAATTATATAAAGCCCCATTTCTTTAAAAGAGGATTTTTGCTTAATTGTTAAGGAGTCGCTTAAAAATGCTGGAGAAATTCTTTTTTCAAAATTAGTTTTCACTTCATTTACAATATAATTATTGTATGTAAAATAAAGTTTAATGTCTGCTTCTATTTGTTTTTTCTCTATTCTAATTTCGGCTTCAGATTTCTGAACAGCAAAATCAAAAGGTGCATATAAATTCTCATATTTCCATAATTGCCCATTATTAAAATCATATTTAAATTGTCCTCCTTTCGGAAATAAATAAACAATAGCAACCGTTGTGATTAAAAATAAAATTACTTTATAAATGATGGTATTGTTTTGATAGAGTTTATTTACGAAGTTGCTCATATTTATTTTCTTGTGAATACAAACTTACTGCAAAAAAGTTAAGCTTAGAAATTCAAGGGAAACAAACCTCCAAAAATTGATTAAAAAAGATTAATTTAGCACACAATCTTACATTAAAATAATCTCAAAATATCATATGAAAGAAGTAGTAATTGTATCTGTTGCTAGAACACCTATCGGAAGTTTTATGGGAAGTTTATCTTCTATACCTGCAACAAAACTAGGTGCTGTAGCAATAAAGGGAGCTTTAGACAAAATTAATTTATCACCAGAAATGGTGCAAGAAGTGTATATGGGAAATGTAGTTTCTGCTGGTTTAGGGCAAGCTCCTGCAAGACAAGCTGCTATGTATGCTGGCATTCCTAATTCTGTACCTTGTACAACTGTAAATAAAGTGTGTGCTTCTGGTATGAAATCTATCATGCTGGCTGCTCAAACAATAGCTCTGGGTGATGCTGATATTGTGGTTGCTGGAGGAATGGAAAACATGAGTTCAATTCCACATTATCAACATGCAAGAAATGGTGCTAAATTTGGACCAATTACCATGGAAGATGGAATGCAAAAGGACGGTTTAGTTGATGCGTATGATAAAGTTCCTATGGGAGTTTGCGCAGATGATTGTGCGACCGAATATAACTTCTCAAGAGAAGATCAAGATGCATTTGCTGTACAATCTTACAACCGTTCTGCAAAAGCTTGGAGCGAAGGAAAATATGCGGATGAAATTGTACCTGTAGAAATTCCTCAGAGACGTGGAGATCCTATTATTTTTTCTGAAGATGAAGAATATAAGAACGTAAAGATGGATAGAATTGCAACCTTAAGAGCCGCCTTTACAAAAGACGGAACAGTTACAGCTGCAAATGCTTCTACAATTAATGATGGTGGTGCTGCATTGGTTTTAATGTCTGCTGAAAAAGCCAAAGAATTAAACATTACTCCGCTTGCTAAAATTAAAAGTTATGCAGATGCTGCACATGAACCTAAATGGTTTACAACTGCACCGGCAAAAGCATTACCTAAAGCATTGGCAAAAGCAAATATTTCTATTGATGATGTAGATTATTTTGAATTAAATGAAGCTTTTTCTATCGTAGGTTTAGCCAACATGAAAATTTTAGGACTTACAGATAAAAACGTAAATGTAAATGGTGGTGCTGTTTCTTTAGGGCATCCTTTAGGGGTTTCTGGAGCAAGAATAGTTATTGCTTTAACATCTATTTTAAAGCAAAATAATGCAAAAATTGGTGCTGCAGCAATCTGCAATGGTGGTGGTGGCGCTAGTGCAATGGTAATAGAAAGAATTTAAAATTTATAAAACTTTATCTATTTATGCTTTTTGGCATTTGTAATTTAAGCATCGTTCCCTTAAGGTTAGAAGAATCTGACACGTCTGAAATGATTAGTCAGGTACTTTTTGGTGAGCATTTTGAAATCATTGAAAAGCAAAAAAACTGGAGTAAAATCCGTTTAGCTTTCGATAATTTTGAAGGTTTTATAGACAATAAACAATATCTTGAAATTACAGAAGATTCATACACTCAAATTTGTAATGAAACGCCTGCGTATTCTAGTGAAATTTTAGATTTTGTAACCAGTGAAAATAACGAGTTAACAACAATTGCTATTGGTTCTCAATTGCCTTTTTTAAAGGAAGGAAATTTAAAACTAGGAAGTTGTAATTATTCTTATGACAATACTGTTTACCATGGAGTATCCTCTAAAAATGATATTTTAAAAACAGCTTTCACGTATTTGAATGCTCCTTTTTTATGGGGAGGAAAATCACCCTTTGGAATCGACTCTTCTGGTTTTACCCAAATAGTATATAAACTTTGTGGCTATACCTTATTTAGGAATGTAAAAGAGCAAGCAGCACAAGGAGAAGTTTTAAGTTTTATTGAAGAGAGTGAACCAGGAGATTTGGCTTTTTTCGATAATGAAGAAGGCGAAATAATTCATGTGGGCATTATTTTGAATGATTACAACATCATTCACGCACACGGAAAAGTAAGAGTAGACACTTTAGATCATAGTGGTATCTTCAATAAAGATCTTCAAAAACATACGCACAAATTAAGAGTTATTAAAAAAGTGATATAAAAAAAATCCGAAACTTTAAGGTTTCGGATTTTTTTTATAATATCAATTAAAGAGAATTACTGTCCTCTTAATTCTTTATAAATAGGTCTTAAAGCATCTGCTTCTTTTTCCATTTCTAAAGTATCATAAATATTTAATAAAGATCTAACTGTATCTGCAGACCTTTTAATATTATCTGCTTTTACCAAATAAGGTAACGCTTTTTTATACAATGCTTTTTGCTTGTCTTGTAACGCATCATATTTCTTAAAATTAGATAAGTTTTTGTTCATTTGCTCAACAAGCTCTTTTTCTTCTGAAAGCATTGTAACTGCTAAATTCATGTATGCATCTCCGTATTCAGGATCTAACTCGATAGCTTTCTTATAGTATTTAACCGCATCTTCAGTTTTACCCTCGTTTGCATTTACAACACCTAAATTAAAAAACAAGGTGGGGTTTGTTGGATCTAATTTAACAGCCTCTTTCATTAACTCCCCAAACTTATCCATTTGATCAAGCTTAATGTACAATTGAGCTTCGTTCAAAATTAAGTTTACATCTTTAGGATTTGCTTTTCTAGCTTCTTGCAAAGCAATTACAGCTTCTTCCGTTTTTCCTTGATTTACTAAAATATAACCAATATTTTTTACAATTTCGGCTTGTTTAGATTCTAGCGCTTTTTCAGTAGGGTTAGTATATTGACCAGTTTTTACCAATAAATCTCTGTTGGTTTTAGAACCTAAATTCTCTACTTCGCCAGTTTCTTTATTAGTTCCTAAATATTGTGTAGAAATACCTGTATAACCAATTGCTTTTAATTCTTTATAATAATCTAAAGAAACATCATAATCTTCTGACAAAGATGCACTTATTGCTGCGTTGTATAAAAAACTAGTGTCTTTAGGACTTAATTTATATGTTAAGTAAAAATTGTCTTTTGCAACACTATAATTCTTCTCGTTGTATTGCGCAATCGCTTTGTTAGATACAAACTGAATTAAGTCATTTAATTTAGGCTGAGCTTCTTCTGTGTATTTCTGCTTTCCAATTTCTTTTTCATATTCAAATAACTTAGTATATGCATCCGCAGCTTTTTGAACATCTGTTTTACCATAAGCAGCACCTCTTAAAAAGTAGTACTTTGCTCTGTATTTAGAATCCATAGTAGCCTCCATACTTTCTAGAGATTCTATGATAACTTTAGCTTCTTTTAAATCTCCTTTTTTAATTGCCTTCTCTACAGATCTTAATTCCTTTTTTTGACCAAAAGCCACTACAGACATTAAACCTAGCGAGATTGCTAATATTTGTTTTTTCATTTTATTAGTTATTAGTTTATTGTTATTCTTGATTTTCATCTGAACCATTTTCAATTTCCGTGCCATTTTCTATTTCGCCTTCAATATCCTCTTCTTCAACTTCTTCTTCATGAGCTACTTTAGCAACAGCTGCAATACTGTCTGAACCTTTAATATTAATTAAACGAACCCCTTGTGTAGCACGTCCCATAACTCTTAAGTCTTCAACCGCCATTCTAATAGTCAATCCAGATTTGTTAATAATCATCAAATCATTTGAATCATTTACATTTTTAATTGCTACTAAATCACCTGTTTTTTCAGAAATATTTAAAGTTTTTACACCTTTACCTCCTCTATTGGTAATTCTATAATCTTCTAATTTAGATCGCTTACCATATCCTTTTTCAGAAACAACAAGAATATTGCTTTCCATATCGTTTACGGCAACCATACCAATTACCTCATCTTTGTCATGTTGTAAAGTAATTCCTCTAACACCAGATGCAGTTCTTCCCATTGGGCGTGTTTTAGCTTCCTCGAAACGAATAGATTTACCAGATTTTAATGCTAACATTACTTGGCTATCACCAGTTGTTAGCTTTGCTTCTAATAATTCATCACCTTCTTTAATAGTAATTGCATTAATACCATTTGTTCTTGGTCTAGAATATTGCTCTAAAGAAGTCTTTTTAACTTGACCTTTCTTCGTTGCCATAATCACATAATGGCTATTGATGTAGTCTTCGTTTTTTAAATCTTCTGTTACTAAGAATGCTTTTACTTTATCATCTTGCTCTATGTTGATTAAGTTTTGCATTGCTCTACCTTTCGTGTTTTTACCTCCTTCAGGAATTTCATATACACGCATCCAGAATACTTTCCCTTTTTGAGTAAAGAACATCATATATTGGTGATTTGTTCCTACAAATAGGTGTTCTAAGAAATCTTCATTTCTTGTAGTAGCTCCTTTTTGACCTCTTCCGCCTCTATTCTGAACTTTATATTCTTCTAAATTTGTACGTTTTAAATAACCCGCATTAGAAATGGTAACAACAACCTCTGTATCTGGTATCATGTCTTCAATTCTCATGTCACCACCAGCATACTCTATAATAGATCTGCGGTCATCACCATATTTATCTCTAATATGAGCTAACTCATCTTTAATAATTTCATAGCGTCTCGGTTCGTTTGCTAAAATATCTTTTAAATCGATTATTGTTAACATAATTGCATCAAATTCTGCACGCAATTTATCTTGCTCTAAACCTGTTAATTGACGCAAACGCATTTCTACAATTGCTTTCGCCTGAATTTCTGTCAGCGCAAAGCGTTCAATTAAGCTTTCTCTAGCTTCATCTGCATTATTCGAAGCTCTAATAATTTTAATTACTTCATCAATATTGTCTGATGCAATAATTAATCCTTCTAAAATATGTGCTCTTGCTTCTGCTTTCTTAAGATCGAACTCTGTTCTACGAACAACAACTTCATGTCTGTGCTCGACAAAATAATGAATAAGCTCTTTTAAATTTAATTGCTCTGGTCTTCCTTTTACCAAGGCAATATTGTTTACACTAAAAGAAGTTTGTAATTGTGTGTATTTAAATAATTTATTTAAGACGATATTAGGTATTGCATCACGTTTTAAAATGTACACAATACGCATTCCGTTTCTATCAGACTCATCTCTAATATTAGAAATACCAGATATTTTCTTATCATTAACAAGTTCTGCAGTTTTTTTAATCATTTCTGCTTTGTTCACTTGGTAAGGAATCTCGGTAACAATAATACACTCACGTCCCTTTACTTCCTCTATAACAGCTTTAGCACGCATTACAATACGTCCACGGCCGGTATGAAAAGCATCTCTTACACCATCATAACCATAAATAATTCCTCCTGTAGGAAAATCTGGCGCCGTAATGTGTTGCATTAACTCATCTATCTCAATATCTCTATTATCTATATATGCAAGTGTACCGTTAATAACTTCTGTTAAGTTGTGTGGCGCCATATTTGTAGCCATACCAACAGCAATACCAGAGGCTCCGTTAACTAACAAGTTAGGTATACGTGTTGGTAAAACGGTTGGTTCTTGCAAAGTATCATCAAAATTTAAACGATGATCTACGGTATCTTTTTCAATATCAGCCAACATGTCTTCTGATATTTTCTGCATTCTTACCTCTGTATAACGCATTGCTGCCGGAGAATCTCCATCTACAGAACCAAAATTCCCTTGCCCATCTACCATCATGTAACGCACACTCCAATGTTGTGCCATACGCACCATAGAATCGTATACGGATGTATCACCGTGTGGGTGAAACTTACCTAAAACTTCCCCAACAATTCTTGCGGATTTCTTGTAAGACCCCGTTGCTTTAATCCCCAACTCATGCATACCAAATAAAACTCTTCTATGAACGGGTTTTAAACCATCTCTCACATCTGGTAATGCTCTTGAAACAATAACTGACATCGAGTAATCGATGTACGCAGATTTCATCTGCTCTTCAATGTTAATCGGAATTAACTTTTCTCCGTCTGCCATATATATTCTCTATTAATATTTAGTCATTTTTTTAAAACAAGGCAAGATACTCTTTCTAGGGCTATCTACAAAGGTTTACATCTACTGAATTTAAAGAGAGTTATCAACATTTATTGATAATTTTTATCTCCTTTTTATTTGGCTGATTTTCAACAGTTTTCTAACTTAGATCCGAAGTCAAACTGTCAGTTTTTCAGCCTTGGCACCTTTTTTGTAATTATTCAAATAAAAAAGGACTAAATTTACATCAATAGATAATAAAATATGGACGATAATTTTTCACCAAAAGTAAGAGATGTAATCGCTTTCAGTAAAGAAGAAGCACTAAGATTAGGGCATGAATTTATTGGGACAGAACATTTATTATTAGGTTTAATTAGAGAAGGAGAAGGAAAAGCAATGGAAATCTTAACTGCATTTGATGTAGACACAATTCTTTTGCGTAAAAAGCTAGAACAATTAAACCCTGTAGACCCAATGTTTACAGAAACTTCAGAAAAGAAAAGCTTGCATTTAACAAGGCAAGCAGAAAAGGCGCTTAAAACTACGTTTCTAGAAGCTAAACTATACCAAAGTGAGTCAATAGACACAGCTCATTTATTATTATGCATTTTAAGGAACGAAAATGATCCTACAACAAAATTAATTCAGAAGTACCATGTAAATTACGACGAGGCGAAAGCTTTGTACAAGCAATTACATGCAGATGATGCAATTGATTTACCAAATAACCCAATTGCAGAAACACCTTCTGATGATGACGAATTTGCATCAGAAAAATCGAATCCTTTTGAGCAAGCTCCTAAAGGAAAAAACGTAAAAAAATCGAAAACACCTGTTTTAGATAATTTTGGTAGAGATTTAACTGCTATGGCAGAACAAGGGAAGTTAGACCCGGTTGTTGGTAGACAGAAAGAAATTGAGCGTGTTTCACAAATTTTAAGTAGAAGAAAAAAGAACAACCCGATGTTAATTGGAGAACCTGGTGTTGGTAAATCTGCCATCGCAGAAGGTTTAGCCTTAAGAATTGTAGAACGCAAAGTGTCTAGAATCTTATTTGACAAACGTTTGGTTTCTTTAGATTTAGCAAGCTTAGTTGCGGGTACAAAATACCGTGGTCAGTTTGAAGAACGCATGAAAGCATTAATGAATGAACTAGAAAAGAATGAAGATATTATTCTTTTTATTGATGAAATTCACACCATTGTTGGTGCGGGTGGCGCAACAGGTTCTTTAGATGCCTCTAACATGTTAAAACCTGCTTTGGCAAGAGGAGAAATACAATGTATTGGTGCAACTACGTTGGATGAGTTTAGAACAAATATCGAAAAAGATGGCGCTTTAGAACGTCGTTTTCAAAAGGTAATTGTAGACCCTACTTCTGTAGAAGAAACCATTCAAATTTTACAAAACATAAAAAGCAAGTATGAAGAGCATCACCATGTAAATTATACAGATGACGCCATAGAAGCTTGTGTAAAATTAACAAATAGATATATGACAGATAGATACCTGCCAGACAAAGCAATTGACGCTTTAGATGAAGCGGGTTCTAGAATTCATATTACAAACATCGTGGTACCAGGGCAAGTTTTAGAACTAGAAGCGCAATTAGAACGCATTCGTGAGGAAAAAACAAAAGCTGTAAACGGACAAAAATATGAGGAAGCTGCCAAATTACGTGATGATGAAAAAAACATTGAAGCTGCGCTAAATTCTGCTCAAAAACAATGGGAAGATGATTCTAAATTAAACCGCGAAGTAGTTACAGAAGATAATGTTGCAGAAGTAGTTTCTATGATGACAGGAATTCCTGTAAATAGAGTTGCTGAAGCAGAAACACATAAATTACACGAGCTGCCTCAGTTAATTAAAGGGAAAGTTGTGGGACAAGATATCGCGGTTACCAAAGTTGTAAAAGCAATACAGCGTAATAGAGTTGGTTTAAAAGACCCGAACAAACCAATTGGTTCGTTTATTTTCTTAGGTCAGACTGGTGTTGGTAAAACACAGTTGGCAAAAGTTTTAGCGCGTGAATTATTCGATTCTGATGATTCTTTAATTAGAATTGACATGAGTGAATACATGGAGAAGTTCGCAATTTCTCGTTTAATTGGAGCACCTCCAGGATATGTTGGTTACGAAGAAGGTGGCCAATTAACAGAGAAAGTGAGAAGGAAACCGTATTCTGTAATTTTGTTAGATGAAATAGAAAAAGCGCATCCAGATGTGTTTAATATGTTGTTACAAATTTTAGATGACGGGCATATTACCGACAGTTTAGGTAGAAAAATCGATTTTAGAAATACCATAATTATTATGACTTCTAACATTGGTGCGCGTCAATTAAAAGATTTTGGTGGTGGCGTTGGTTTTGGTACTGCTACTAAGACAGCACAAGCAGACGAACATGCTAAATCTGTAATTGAAGGTGCCTTAAAGAAGTCTTTTGCACCAGAATTCTTAAACAGAATAGATGACGTAATTATCTTTAACGCTTTAGAAAGAGATGATATTCATAAAATTATAGATATCGAATTAGATAAATTATTAAATAGAATTTCTGATTTAGGCTACACGTTGAAATTAAGCGAAAAAGCAAAAGATTACATCGCAGACAAAGGTTTCGATAAGAAATACGGAGCAAGGCCACTTAAAAGAGCCATACAGAAATACATTGAAGATGCCTTGGCAGAAGAAATTGTAAATTCTAAACTTTCTGAAGGTGATACGATTTCTATGGAATTGGATGAGAAAGAGAATAAGCTCACCATTAAAATTGAAAAAGGTGAAAAGAAACCTGAAATAAGAACTGAAACAGAAACAAAGTCTTAAAGTATTAAAATCCCAAACGAAAGTTTGGGATTTTTTTTGTTTAAAAAAACTAACTTAGCTAACTACAGATTAAAAGAAGTAATTTGTAGTTGTAACAATGGAGAATATAAAATATTACACGCAATTAAAGAAATCTAATAAAACGCTGGTCCATTTATTAGCAGATGAATCTGGTTTCTCTGAGATTCCGAATACTTGGCATGTAGTTGTTGTAGATATTAAAAATTCTACAAAGGCGATTAATGAAGGCAAACACCAACAAGTAAACCTAACAGCAACCGGTGCAATTATATCGGTTTTAAACACCATTAGAAAAGAAAAAAAGAATATTGAAATTCCTTATTTTTTTGGTGGTGATGGGGCTACATTTATTATTCCAACATTACTTCTTAAGAAAGTTACACTCGTTTTAGAAAACTACAGTCTTCACATTAAAAGAAATGTAAACCTAACACTTAGAGTTGGTCATGTTTCGATTCAGGATTTAGTTGATCAAAAAGCGAATTTAAAAATAGTAAAACATCAACTTACAGAGCAATTGGCAATTCCTATTGTGCTAGGAAATGGCTTAAAGAAAGCAGAAGAAATTATTAAAAGTACTTTTATAGAAATAGATTCCGATGGTTTTAAAGAGCATCTTTTAAACTTAGAAGGAATGGAATGTAGGTGGAAAGAAATCAACCCTACACAGAACAAAAAGAAAGTTATTTGTTTGTTATTAGATGCTGTAAAAGAAACAGATCAGAAAGATGTTTATAGAGCTATTCTTACTAAAATGGATGCCATTTTTGGCACATTTAACAAGAGGCAACCTATAAAGTCTAACAATCTAAAATTAAATTTTAGTATTTCTAAAATTTGGAAAGAAATGAAAATTAGTATTGCCAATAAAAGCTTCCTTTACTTGCTTAAAAATTGGATTGCTACACTTGTAGGGAAATGGTATTTTAATATGTCTGAAAACGGAAAACAATACTTACATCAAATAGGGCAGCTATCGCACACTTTTATGCTAGACGGCATGATCAATACAATTTTCACAGCAGAACAAAGCAAAATAAATCTTTTTGTAGCCTACTTAAATCAACTAGAAAAGGAAAATAAAATTATTTATGGCATTCATGTAACACATGCATCTATAATGTCTTGCTACGTTTTAGATAGAAAAACAAAACACGCACACTTTGTAGACGGAACTGAAGGCGGTTATACTTCTGCCGCAAAAATGTTTAAAACAAAATTAAAAGGGTTGCATTAATCCTTAAACCCTTTCCTGCCCAATCCTGGTTGCAATCAATAAAATCCATGAAACACAAATAACTCTAGAGTCAGGAAGTTTTAAATAGCTGTATTCAAAACTAAATCAATCTTAAAACTAACAAGAGATTAACACTTTCTAATCTAATTTAATTTTATATTTGTTCGAAATTATAATATTACAAAATGAAAAAAATAAGCATGGTATTTCTTGCTGTTATGGCAATGGTTTCTTGTACGAAAGAACATTCTAAAAAATATCTTTCGGTATCAGGTAAATTAGATAACAACAAAGATTCTGTTATTACAATATCCGGACAAAAAGGCCTTCTTAAAACAATTGCTATAAATACTGATGGCACTTTTAAAGATACTTTAAAAGTTGAAAAAGCAGATGTATATGTTTTTAGCACAAGTCAATCTAAAAGATCTCCAATCTATTTAAAAAATGGTTTTGATATTAAATTAAATGGTGATTCGGATAAATTTATGGAAAGCTTTGTCTTTTCTGGTAAAGGTGCAAATAACAGTAATTTTATGCTTGCACAAATTAAGGAAAGCCAAAAAATTGGAAATCCTGCTTTAATTTTAGAGCTTGAAGAAACCGCTTTTAAGAATAAATTAGAGCTTATTAGAAATAAATATGATAGCATTTTAAAATCTTATGATGCTATCGATAGTTCTTTGGTTGCAATGGCTAATCAACAAAATACACAAATGATGAACTACTTTAACCAAGCTTACAGTAAAAGCAAAACAATGGCTAAAGGAACTCCGTCTCCTAAATTTGAAAACTACACTGATTTTAAAGGTGGCAAAAAATCTTTAGATTCTTTTAAAGGTAAATACGTATACATAGATGTTTGGGCTACTTGGTGCGGACCTTGTATTCAACAAATTCCTTTTTTAAAGTCTTTAGAAAAAGAATACCATGGAAAAAACATAGCATTTATTAGCCTTTCTACAGATGAGTCTAGAAGAAGTGGTGGTTCTTGGGAAGCTGCAGAAAAAAAATGGAGAGATTTTGTAAAAGCAAAACAATTAACAGGAACGCAATTGTGGGCTGGACAAGATTTTTCTTTTCAACAAGAATATCAAATAAATGCAATTCCTAGATTTATTTTAATTGATCCTCAAGGGAATATTGTAGATGCAAATGCTCCAAGACCTTCTGAACAAAGATTAAAAGATTTATTTACTTCTTTAGGAATTTAGATGTTTAGATGTTTAGATGTTTAGATGTTTAGATGTTTAGATATAAAAAAGCGAAATTCAAATGAATGAATTTCGCTTTTTTTTAGTTAAAATTTTTCTAGTATTCATCTAAAATAAAAAAGACGAAATTCCATTTAGAATTTCGTCTTTTTTTAGTAATAATCTTACGTCTTATCTCTCTTCTGAAACAAAAATTACTCTTTATAAACGCCCATATTAGCGTATTTGTCCATTCTCTTTGCTACTAAATCTTCTTCAGATAGGTCTTTCAACTCGTTAAAAGCAAGAACTATTTGATTTTGAACCGCTTCAAAAGCACCTTGTCTATCAGAATGCGCTCCTCCAACAGGCTCTTTAATGATACCGTCAATCAGTTTCATTTTCTTCATGTCTGTTCCTGTTAGTTTTAAAGCAGCGGCAGCTTGTTCTTTAAACTCCCAACTTCTCCATAAAATAGAAGAACAAGATTCCGGAGAAATAACCGTATACCAAGTATTTTCCATCATATACACTCTATCTCCTACTCCAATTCCTAAAGCTCCACCAGAAGCTCCTTCACCAATAACAACCGTTATAATTGGTGTTTTTAGAATGGTCATTTCAAAAATATTTCTGGCAATAGCCTCCCCTTGTCCGCGTTCTTCTGCTTCTAAACCAGGGTATGCACCAGGAGTGTCTAATAAAGTAACCACAGGAATTCCGAATTTCTCTGCCATTTTCATTAAACGCAACGCTTTTCTATATCCTTCAGGATTTGCCATCCCAAAATTTCTATACTGACGTGTTTTAGTATTGTATCCTTTTTGCTGACCAATAAACATATAAGATTGATCGCCAATTTTACCTAAACCACCAATCATTGCTTTATCATCACCAACATTTCTGTCTCCATGAAGCTCCATAAAGGTATCTCCACAAATGGCTTTAATATAATCTAAAGTATAAGGTCTACTTGGGTGTCTAGATAATTGGACACGTTGCCAAGGCGTTAAATTTTTATATATATCTTTTCTAGCAGTTTCTAATTTTTTTGCTATTTTCTTACAAGTAGCAGTAACATCTACTTCACTTTCTTCACCAATAATTTGGCATTTTTGCAGCTGATCTTGAAGCTCTTTTATTGGCATTTCAAATTCTAAATACTCCATATTGTAGTGATTTGATTTTTGTTGTTTGTAGGGACAAACATACTATAAAAATTACTTTTTTGGTAAATTTAACTTACTTTTTTCTCTTCAACTTTTGTTGAAACGTATCTTTTAAAGTACTTCTGTTTTTTATAATTCCGTTTAATAAAACAACAAATAGCACAATAAAAGCACCTAAATAAAAGGTATTACTCATTTTTTCTTCATCACCAAAAATAAGCAACGCTAAGATAATTGCATAAATGGGTTCTAAATTAATGGTTAGCATTACTGTGTACGGAGATAAGTATTTCATTACTTCTACAGAAGCAATAAACGCGTAGGCTGTACAAATACTACTTAAGACTATTAGATACAACCAATCTTTTGATGTTACCTGAAAAAAACTTACTGTAAAACCATTGGTTAACAATAAGTAAACTGTTATAAATGCTACACCAAAAAATAATTGATAAAATGAAATGGAACTTGCTGTGTATTTTTTGATAAACAAACCATTTAAAACGGCAAACAAAGCTCCTAAAAAAGAAGCGATTAATGCATAAATAATTCCTAATTTATATTGACTTTCAAAATTAAAAATAATGTACAAACCGCCAATTACAAGTAATCCTAAAAATATTTCTAACGCATTTATTTTTCTTTTAAAAAAAATAGGTTCTATTAATGATGCAAAAAAAGCCCCCGTACTCATGGTTACTAAAGCAACAGATACGTTAGAAACTTTTATCGCTTTAAAAAAGAAAACCCAATGTACAGCAATTACAATTCCTGTAAATAAAAATTTTAATAGTCCTTTTTTATCGACTCTAAATGATTTTTTCTTCCATAGAAAATAAATAGCAATAAATAATACTGCCAATAACATTCTGTACCAAACTAACGGAATTGCATCGATGGTAATTAAAGCACCTAAGATTGCGGTAAAACCCCAAATAAAAACAATCAAGTGAAGTAATAGGTAGTTTTTTAATTTACTTTCTTGCATGGAAGTAAAGATAAATAGCGACAAGGCCAAACATAATATTAGGAATCCAAACGTAAGATAATGAGTTAACACCTGCAACGGAACCGAGTACTTCGCCAATTTTCATAAAGAAAACATACAAAAACATAATACCAACACCCACCGCTAAATTTACTCCTGTACCTCCTCTTCTTTTTCTAAAAGCTAAGGCAACAGCTATTATTGTAAGAATGTATGATGCTATTGGTAAACTTGTTCTTTTGTATAGCTCTACCAAATAAGCATTCAAATTTTTTACCCCTCTTTTTTTAGAGATATTAATAAATTTAACTAATTCATCTGAAGGCATTTCTTGCGCAAAAGCAGATTTGTATATTAAATCTCTTGGTGTAAAATTAAATACCGTGTCTATTTTATTCCCAGAAAAAATACTATCTCTATCTTTGTAAACCAAACGCTTTCTCCAACCCGTTAAAGTAAAAACAGAGTCTTTTACATTGAATCTTATATTGTCTGCAGAAAGTTTCGATTTTAACTCTAAGCCATCATAGGTTTCTGAATTAAAATCATAACCCACATTATTAGCTGTATTAAAATTTCTGATAAAAATATAGGTACTATCTGTCAATTGTAAACTAAAATCTGAAACATATTTTAATTCATTTTTTTGCTTTGAATTGCTAATATATTCCTTCTCAAATCCTTTTCTAATCTTAGTACTATTTGGCACCACATAATGGTTCATAACCAAAGACAGTATGGTAACTATTGTTGCACCAACAAAATAAGGATATAAAAAACGTGTAAATGAAACCTTCGCATTTGTAATTGCTATAATTTCTGTGTTATTAGATAGTTTAGACGTAAATAGAATTACGGCAATAAACAATGCCAAAGGCATAAATGTATTGGTATAATAAATAATAAAATTTAAATAATAATCATTTAAAATTTCATCTAGCCCCAAGTTTGTATGCTCTAAAAAATTATCTATTTTTTCAGAAACATCAATAGCAATTGCTATTGGAATTAAGATTAATAAGGTGAACAAAAATGTTACCAAGAATCTTTTTAATATGTACCAATCTATTATTTTCAAATTATTGTTGTTGGTTTTTTGTTATTGGTTTCTAATTTCTGCCGCTAACGAATAACGACCAACCAGAAACGAACAACTACAAGCGTTTGTCCATTTGTTTTACCATTTTATCTTTCCATTCTCTAAAATCTCCTGCAAGAATATGTTTTCTAGCTTCTCTAGTTAACCAAACATAAAAACCTAGATTATGAATAGAGGCAATTTGCTTTCCTAACATTTCTTTGGCAGCAAATAAATGACGTAAATATGCTTTTGAATACATGGTATCTACCCAAGTAATTCCCATATCGTCTATTGGAGAGAAGTCATCTTCCCACTTTTTATTTTTAATATTGATAGACCCGTGTGCGGTAAACAACATTCCGTTTCTTGCGTTTCTTGTTGGCATTACACAGTCGAACATATCAATACCCAACGCAATATTCTCTAAAATGTTAATTGGCGTACCAACTCCCATTAAATAACGTGGCTTGTCTTCTGGTAAAATCTCTGTAACAACTTCTGTCATTGCATACATTTCTTCTGCTGGTTCACCTACAGAAAGACCACCAATTGCATTTGCTTGCTGACCTGAATTTGCAATATATTCTGCAGATTGTCTACGTAAATCTTTAAAGGTACTTCCTTGAACAATTGGCATAAAAGTTTGCTCAAAACCATATTTATAAGGTAGTTTATCTAAATGATTTATACACCTATCTAACCATCTATGGGTCATATGCATAGATCTTTTTGCATAATTATAATCACAAGGATACGGTGTACATTCATCGAAAGCCATTATAATATCTGCCCCAATAGTTCGCTGCGTTTCCATTACGTTTTCTGGTGTGAAAAAGTGCATAGAACCATCTATATGACTTTTAAATTTTACACCTTCTTCGTTAATTTTTCTTCTTCCTGATAAAGAATATACTTGGTAACCACCAGAATCTGTTAAGATATTACTATCCCAGTTCATAAATTTGTGCAATCCTCCAGCTTTTTCTAAAATTTCCATTCCTGGACGTAAGAATAAGTGATAGGTATTTGCTAAAATAATATCTGGTTTTATTTCGTTTTTTAATTCTGTTTGATGTACGCCTTTTACTGTACCAACTGTACCAACTGGCATAAATATAGGCGTTTCAATAGTTCCGTGATCTGTAGTAATTACACCAGCTCTGGCTTTACTCTTTGGATCGGTAATTTTTAAGTCAAATTTCATCGTAGGCAAATATACTATTATTTAAGAATTGATAAATTAAATGAAGTGTTATAAAAAATGAAAAGTTATGGAGTTGTGTTTTGTGACCAAACAAGTGAGGTAATGATTACGCATGGTTTTATATTTTTGTTGAGATCGTGAATGCAATACATTTAAAATGGAAATCCTTTTTTACTTGCTTAAATAAATAAGATTGCAGCCTTTCGATTTCCTTCAATATAAATTCCAAGCCCAACCAGAAAAGGAACGCTCGAATATTACCAACGTTTCTTTTTCGCCGAAAAACTAGCATTACTTCTTTTACTTTTGGGTGACGATTTTCTAAAAGAGGCACTTTTTTTATTAAAATCGTTTTTGGTAGGTGCTTTATTTCTCTTTGGTTTGGCTTGCTTTGGTTTTTCTTCTACCTCAGAAGCTTCTACAGTTTTAGAAGAACTAGAAATCATTTTATTAATTTCTTTCATTTCATCTTCAGTGAGTTCTCGCCAATCTCCAGTTTGTAAATATCCCAACTCAACATTCATAATTCGAGTTCGTTTTAACTTGGTCACTTCGTAATCTAAATATTCGCACATTCTGCGAATTTGACGATTTAAACCTTGTGTTAAAACAATTTTAAATATTTTATCGCTTACTTTTTCAACTTTACACTTTTTAGTAACGGTTCCTAAAATAGGAATTCCATTACTCATGCTTAATAAAAAATCTTCTGTAATCGATTTGTCTACAGAAACAAAATATTCTTTTTCGTGGTTGTTAGCTGCCCGCAATATTTTATTTACAATATCGCCATCATTTGTTAAGAAAATTAACCCTTCAGACGGTTTGTCTAAACGCCCAATAGGAAACAATCTTTCTGGGTAATTTACATGCTTTACAATATTATCTCGCTCTCTATCATCTGTGGTAGAAACAATACCAACAGGTTTATTTAGAGCAATGTATATGGTAAAATTTTTAGGTTCTACCAATCTTCCATCGAACTTTACCACGTCTTTTTTACCCACTCTATTCCCTAATTGAGTTGGTTTACCGTTGATAGTAATTCTGCCTTCTTTTATAAATTTTTCAGCTTCTCTACGAGAGCAAACACCTGATGAACTTATATATTTATTAAGATTTATAGACTGTTGATTATTAGTTTCCAATGAAAAATATTTTTTGCAAAAGTAAGTATAATATTACAACTCTATACTTCTAAAAGTTAGATTAATTCTTGGCGAATTTACTTTTTTAGTAGGAGGTAATCTGTGTAACCAATGTGTTTGTGTTTCTTCTTTCATCACCAATAAACTACCATTTTCTAGAAGAACATCTATTCTTTGTTTATTTACTTTATGCTTAAAAGAAAATTTACGTTCTGCACCCAAAGACAAAGAGGCAATTGCACCATTTTTCTTTAGCATTTTTTCTCCGTCGGAATGATATGCCATTCCTTCTTCTCCTGAATGGTATAAATTCAGGAGGCAAGAATTGTACGTTTCGCCACTTTCTTTTTCTACTACTTCTTTTAACGCTAATAGTTCTTTGGTAAAAATATTTGCCGTTTTTGTTATTTTAGAATAGGTGTAAGAATACTCTAACTCTCCATACCAAGCAACTTTTCTTTTGGTAATGATTTTCTTACCAAAAATAAGAGCTTCATCATTTTTAAACTGAATGGTTTCCATCAATTTTTGATAATAAAACTCACATTGCTTTTTATCTAAAACAAGTCCGTGATAATTTGTAACACCGTCAAAAGGCAGCACATTTTTTATTTTTTCTGAAGAGAATAAATCCATTTTATAAAAATACAACTATTACGGTATCTTAAAAACTATACATTAAAAGGATTTTCTATAGAATGTGCAATTTCTGTAAACCATTTTGCTCCTTCTGTTGTCATGTAAATATGATCTTCTAAACAGATACCAAACTCATTAGGCACACAAATCATTGGCTCATTACTAAATGTCATTCCTGCTACTAGCTTGGTGTTGTTACCTCTAATTATGTATGGATATTCATGAATATCTAATCCGATTCCGTGTCCTGTTCTATGCGGTAAACCTGGTAATTTATAATCGGGTCCTAAATTATGAGCTTCTAAAACGACTCTTGAAGCATCATCTACAGAACTACAGGTATTATTTAAAACGGAAGCATTAAAAGCGGCTAATTGGGTTTCTCTTTCTATGTTCCAAATTTTGCGTTGCAATTCATTTGCTTCTCCAAAGATGTAAGTTCTTGTGATGTCTGAAATATAATCATACAATTGACAACCGGTATCTACCAAAACAATATCATTCAATGCTAAGTTCTTCGGGCTTTTCACTCCGTGTGGAAAAGAAGAATCTACGCCAAACAAAACAATACAAAAATAAGAACCAGCAGGAGCACCCATTTTTTTATGCGCTTCATGAATAAAGTTTTCTACTTCTTTTGTAGAAATACCAACTCTTAAAATTCTTGCCGTTGCTTTTTGAACGACTATTGTCATATTCATCACATGTTGAATAATAGCAATTTCTTCTTTCGATTTCACCATTCTACAGTCAGAAATAAGTGGCGTTGCAACTTGTATTGAAAAAGAGTGGACTTCTTTATTTAAACCGTTTATGATAGAAAAAGGGGTGGTTTCGTCTACCTGAATTTCTCCTTGTGTTGTATGGTTGTTTTTTAGAACCTCAAAAAATAATGCATACGGACTTTCATGTTCTTCCCAACCATGAATTGTGCCTTCTATTTCTAAAAAATCTTGAATAGTTCCTATTTCAAAGTTTGGTACTATATAATGAACCTCTTCATTTGGTAAAATAATTGCCCCCACAAGCCGCTCACTTGCATGCCAATGTGTTCCTGTAAAATACAGCAAATTTGTACCTGCATTTACATACATTGCTTTTACATTGTTTGCTTTCATTAAGTCACAAACTTTATGAATTCGTTGTTTATATTCTTCTTTCTGTATTGGTTTTATATTATTTTCTAAAGGTTTCAATGCTTTTAATTCGTTTTCTATGGTAGCACCACCAATTCCAAATGTATTCATATTCTTAGTTTTTTTGTCTGCGTTAAAAAAAGAAATATCCAAAGATATTTTCTTCTCTGCAATTATTTTCGATACTATTTTTTCTGATGTTGATTCTGGGCTTCAATAATTATTTTATATGCGCCGTTACAATTCTTAAGGCTTCTTATTCTGTGAAGTTTTTAAGGTACGACACACTTTTTTATAAAACAAAAAAGAGTCCTTAAAAAAGGACTCTTTTAATATACTGTAATGAAGTTTAAGAACGAATTCTTACTCCATTTTACTAGATAAACTCATTGCCATATCATGGTCGTATTTACAACAACCTGGTAAACCTTTGTACGCTTCTTCATTTCCAGATACTTTATCAGTATCATAACCAGATGCTGCAATTGCTTCGTGAATGCTCATTTCAGTTGTTTTTGTTTCATCAAAAGAAACATCAACTTTCTTTTTATCTACATCCCAAGTTGCACTAGCTACACCTTCTAAGCTATTTACTGCTTTTTCGATGGTGGTTTTACACATACCACAATTTCCTCTTACTCCAAAAGACACAGCTGTTGTTGCCATTTCTTTAGAAACTTCTATTGTTTCTGTTTTTGTTTCTTTTTTCGCATCGTTTTTACAACTTGTAAATGTCATCGCTGCTATTACAGCAACACTTAAAATTACTTTTTTCATTATTTTAAAGTTTAATTGTTATTATTCTATTACTTGTTTTACTTCTCCGCAGGTTAACATTGCTTCCCCAAAATACGGATTCATTACTTTCTCTTCTTTACTTAACCAATAAGCCCCTTTATTACTATCTGCCATTGGGCAAAATTGATGATACACTTTTTCATTAATTCCAAAGACTTCAATCGCATTGGTTAAATATGAAGAAAGAATTTTAAAATCTGTTCTTTGTTCTTTAATTTTAGAGGTATTTAAAATTGAATTGCCTGCTACTTTTAATTCTTTTTCTAAAGACATCCAATGGTTATGAACTTCTTTGTCTTTTAATAACGTCATATCTACTTTAGACAAATTATCTAATAGTTTTTTTGATGCTGCTATTACGTTCTTTGAATCCTCTTTTACTAAGGCATCCTTCAATTTAATATACGCATTAAAAACAGTTTTCAATTGCTTTTGAAAATCTTTAGACACTTTCATTCTTTCATTTATGTTCAAATAAACTTCTTTTTTTGTTGAAGTTGCACCTTCCATATCAAGATGCCCTTCGTGGCCTGTTGTTGTTTTGCCACCAGCTGTATTCATCATCGATTTTTTGCTCTGTAATTGCGCCGCAGCATCTACCGTAAAAGTACCGTTTGTTACAATTTCATCACCGTTACTTAAACCTTCTAACACTTGATAGTTATCACCTATTTTAGCACCTAATGTAATTTTACGCATTTCAAAAATAGGTTCTTTAGGGTTCGATTTTAAATAGACAACAGACCGTTTACCTGTCCATAAAACTGCAGATGAAGGTATAGACACTACTTCTTTTTTATTTGAAATACTTTCCGTTATTTTTCCTTCAACAAACATTCCTGGTTTAAAGACATTCTCTCTATTATTTAAAACAACTCTTAATTTTACAGTTCTGGTTTTTGTATCTAAAACAGGATCTATAAAAGCTACTTTTGCCTTTAACTCTTTATTAGAATTAGTTGTTATAGAAATGTCTTGTCCTTTTTTAAATTGATTGATCTGATTTTCATACACGTCAAAATTAGCCCAAACAGTAGAGAGGTTTGCTATTTTTAGTAAAGGTTGCCCTTGTTTAATATAATCTCCTTCGGCCACTAATTTTTCGGAAACGGTACCAGAAACGGTTGCATAAATAGGAATATTTTCTTTCACCTTACCTGAAGTTTCTATCTGATTTATTTGCTTTTCAGAGAGTTTCCATATTTTTAACTTATTACGCACGGCATTGTATAATTCTGGTTGTGTTTCTTTTAAAGATTTTGCGGTTATTAACTCTTGCTGTGCAGCATATAATTCTGGTGAATAAATACTTGCCAATAATTGCCCTTTACGTATTTTTTCACCTGTAAAACTAATATTCAACCTTTCTATTCTACCAGAAAAATAACTTACCTGAACAGTATTTGCTTCTTCATTTTCTACAATCTTACCAGACAATTTAATGGTGCTATTAGCCATTTTACCTTCTCCAACAGTAGATGTTAAAATGTTTGCCAATGCCATTGCATTTTTAGTTAACTTAAACTGATCTGCCATTAAGCCTTCTGCACTACTTTCTGCAGGAATTAAATCCATTCCACAAATAGGGCAATCTCCTGCTTCTGGCTGCATAATTTGTGGATGCATAGAGCAGGTCCACATTTGGCTTTTTTCAGTTGTTTCCGAATGATTGTGTGTTGTTTCAGTTGTTGATGCGCCTCCAAAAAGCAACCAACCAAACAAAATACCTACAGCAAGAATACCAATATAAATAATTCCGTTTTTATTTTTCATTTTCTAATCTTTTTATCATTGCTTTCATTTCTTCAATTTCTTTTTTCTGTGCTTTAATGATGTCATCTGCCAGTTTTTTAACTTCTGGATCTTTAATATCTGCTCTTTCACTAGTTAAAATGGCTATAGAATGGTGCGGAATCATTGCCTTCATCCAAAGAACATCTCCAACAATAGGTTTCTGAGTTCTAACCAAACCTAAAGCACTTATAAAAAGCACAAAACTTCCAACAAGAATTAATATATTTTTCTTCTTATTTTTATACATTTTCAGCATAAAAAGTAGCATAATTACTGCCATAGAAGAAATGCCTAAACAAACCATATAAAACCGAGTTAAACTAAAATACACATGGTCCATTTCATACGTGTTTAAGTACATAATAATATACATTGCCACAAATGACAAGCCTAACATTACAAAGAAGTTTTTGTAGTTTCCGTTGTTTGAGTGTTGATTTGAATTTTTCATAATTTTTGGTTTTACATTAACAATCTATTTTATTATTTTAATTTAAAATTGAAATTAACTAAGATCTTTTCCCAAGCCAATGAAATTGATCCTTCGCCATCGTCCTCTTTTATTATTTTATACTCCAAATGTTCCGTAATTGCTTCAGAAATAATTGGTGCTACTTTAAATCGTAAAACGTCCTCTTTTTCGTCATATTCATCTTTCCCATGCTGATCCCAATTAGAATTAAAAATGATAGTCCACTCTTCTTTTGAAGGAATTGTAAACAAACCATATTTACCAGCAGCAAGTGTTTTTCCATCAATAATTAAATCTTTGTTTGTTTCTAACCAAGTTGCCTTGTGTGCACCTGCTTGCCAAACCATATCATAAGCTAATAAACCACCAAAAATGATTCTATTTCGAACACCAGGAGAAGAATAATCGATATGAATATGAGCGTCTCCAATCATTGTCATTGCAGATGCATGCGGACTCAAAACCTTCTTTTTAGGTGTTTCATCTTTTTTAATTATTGTCACATGATTATCATGGTCCTTAATTTCTGTTTTCTTTGTTTCTTTTTTGCAGCTCAATATTGATACTGCCAATGCAAATACTAGTATTAATTTTTTCATGATTGTATAAATTATATTTTAATGTTTCTTAACCTTAATGCATTTACAATTACTGATACCGAACTAAAACTCATTGCCAATGCAGCAATCATTGGCGATAATAATAGCCCAAATACTGGGTATAAAACTCCTGCTGCAACTGGTACACCCAAGACATTATACACAAAAGCAAAAAATAGATTCTGCTTTATATTCTTAACCACACCATGACTTAATTTTTTAGCTTTTACAATACCTTGTAAATCACCTTTTACCAAAGTTATTGAGGCACTTTCAATAGCTACATCTGTTCCTGTTCCCATAGCGATACCAACATCAGATTGCGCCAAAGCTGGTGCATCATTAATACCATCTCCTGCCATAGCAACTACCCTACCTTGTTCTTGTAATTTTTTTATTTCGTTCAGTTTATCTTCGGGCAGACATTCTGCTTTATAGTGTTTTAGATTGAGTTGTTCTGCTACCGATTTTGCAGTATTGGCATTATCACCAGTCAACATAATAACTTCTACGCCATTGTCTTGTAGTTCTTTAATCGCATCTAGACTCGTTGCTTTAATAGCGTCGAAAATAGTAACATAACCTACCGCTTTATTGTCTACAGTGATAAATGAAACTGTTTTACCATGTTCTTGTTCGGCAACTACCTTGTTCATTAAACTATCTGGTATAGCAATAGAAAACTGTTCCAATAATTTCGTATTTCCTAAAGTTACTTTTTTAGAACCAACCGTACCAACAACTCCTTTTCCTGCTATTGCTTCAAAGTCATTTACTTTAGAAATAATGATCTTTTTAGATTTACCATAATTAACAATTGCTGCTGCTAAAGGATGCTCACTATATTGATTTAAAGATGCGATGTATTGAAGTAAAGTTGTTTCCTCTATTTCATGAACAGAAATTACTTTTTCTACGGATGGTTTTCCTTCTGTAATCGTTCCTGTTTTATCAACAATAAGCGTATCTACTTTATTCATTTTCTCTAATGCTTCTGCATTTTTGATTAAAACACCAGATTGTGCACCTCTACCAACACCAACCATAACAGACATGGGCGTTGCTAAACCTAATGCACAAGGGCACGCGATAATTAATACTGCAATGGCGTTTACAAAAGCAAAAACATACGCTGGTTCGGGACCAAAAATTGCCCAAACAACAAATGTTATTACTGAAACTAAAAATACTGTAGGAACAAAATATTTAGCAATTCTATCTGCTAATTTTTGAATTGGTGCTTTAGAGCGACTTGCCGTATTTACCATGTGGATAATTTGAGAAAGTAAGGTTTCTGAACCTACTTTCTCGGCTTTCATTACAAATGATTTTGTACCATTAATAGTACCCGAGCTCACTTTATCATCCACTTCTTTATCAACAGGAATTGGTTCTCCTGTAATCATAGCTTCATCTATACTACTTTGTCCTTCAACAATACTTCCATCTACAGGAATTTTCTCTCCTGGTTTTACTCGTAATAAATTACCTTTTTCAATTTTATCTATTGCAATTACTTTATCCTCTCCTTCTGTAACTAAAGTTGCTGTTGCCGGTACTAATTTTAACAGTTCCTTTATAGCTCCACTTGTTTGACTATGCGCTCTTGCTTCTAATAACTGCCCTAATAATACCAATGTTAGAATAACGGTGGTTGCTTCAAAATAGACAAAAACATTACCATCTGCAGTTTTAAAATCTTGCGGAAATACTTCTGGAAAAAACATCGCAAAAACACTAAATATCCAAGCAATACCAGAGCCGATACCGATAAGCGTAAACATATTTAGATTCATTGTTTTTAAAGAGGTCCAAGCGCGTTTAAAAAACATCCAAGTTGCATAGAAAACAACCGGAATTGATAATGAAAATTGAATCCAATTCCATTTTTCTTGCTCTAAAATGTTGTATAACGGATTGTTTTCAATCATTTCTGACATCGCTATTATAAATATTGGCAATGTAAAAGCAACTGCAATCCAAAACTTTTTTAATAACTTTTTATAAGCTTTATCTTCTGATGAAATATCGGCTTCTATTGGCACTAAATCCATTCCGCAAATAGGACAAGCACCAGACTCCTCTTTTAGAACTTCTGGGTGCATTGAACAGGTCCATTGCTCTATTGTATTTGTTGCTAGGTTTTGTTCTTCCACTAAATCCATTCCGCAAACAGGGCAATCTCCAGCTTTATCATAGGTCTTTTCACCTTCGCAATGCATCGGACAATAAAATGTACCCGTTCCTTTTCCTTTAGGTGCTTCTTCCTTATTTTTTTTAGGTTGATGTGCTCCTAATTTGTGAATACTGTAACTACCACCATCCTTTTTTAAAGCTTCTTGAAAGGTTTCTATCGGAAGATGTACTTCCATTTCTATAGTTGCCGCTGCTTTCTCTAAATTGACGGTAGCTTTAGAAACGCCTTTTACTTTAGAAAGTGTTTCTTCTACATGACTGCGACACCCGTTGCAAGTCATTCCGTGTATGTGATATGTATGTTTCATTGTTTTTCCTTCCTTTGCCACTCTCGAAAGGTGGTCCTTATCATCTAACTCATGAATGCTATAGGCTCCACCGTCATTTTTTAAAGCTTCTTGAAGGGTTTCTATCGGAATATGTGCTTCCATTTCTATAGTTGCCGCTGCTTTTTCTAAACTGACGGTAGCTTTTGAAACTCCTGCTACTTTTGAAAGTATTTTTTCAACGTGACTCCGACATCCGTTGCAAGTCATTCCGTGTATGTGATATGTATGTTTCATGATATTTAAAAATTAATTTGATAAACTATCTTTCAATTGAGTTATATATTGAATAACACGCTGTTTTTCAACTCTAGAAAAAATAGCATTACTATGAATTACTGTATAAGAACTCAAAGGCATTTTATTACCTTCTAGCTGTTTTATTATTGATCGAAACTTACTTGCTTTTCTTCGATTTGATAATGTACCCCATTCACTAAAATTCAATGCTGCTTTCCCGTTTTTAACATGATCTTCTAAAAACCAAGCCACAGGCTGTATTTTATTATACCAAGGATACGCAGTATTATTACTGTGACAATCATAGCAAGAAGCTTCTAATTTATGCTGAATTGCTTTTGGCACATTATGAACCAACATAAAGTCTGTCTTTGGCACAGCTTTACTTTGGTTCAGTTCTTTGGGCACAAACTGAATTCCCACAAAAACAACCAATAAAACCAATGCTATGATTTTCACAGTTTTCATTTAATTTATTTCATTTTGTACTTTACCACAGGTTAACATTTTGCTACCGTAATATGGATTTTTGATCTCTTTATCCATACTTAACCAAGCAGAACCTTTGTCGTACATCGGACAAAATTGTTGATATAGTGTGTTTTCTGTTCCAGTAATAACAATCAGATCAATCATGTCTTTACTTAAGGTTTTAAAATGCTCACGTTGATGGTCCATTTCACTTTTAGCAATATGTTCTGCGTGTTCTATAGCATCAATAATGATATCTTTTAACTCTTCTTGCTCTTCCGCACTGTAAACTTCAACATCAAAACCTTTTAAAGTACTTACCATTTTGTTTCCTGCTTTTGCCGCTTCATTTTTATCTGTTGCTACCAAAGCATCTTTAAGTACCATATAATTAGACATTACCTGTTTTGTGTCAGAATATTTATCCTCTGAATCCATCTTTTTATTAAATTCACTGCTATTATCGTAGTTCATTTTAGAATGGTTTTCTTCTTTAACCTCCTGCTTTTTAATGTCTTTACAAGACACTATTGTAAGACTTAACAATGTAAATATCAATACTGTTATTTTTAGTTTTTTCATCTTTGTTTATTTTTTACTAATTATTAAAATCTTTATAATTTTTCAATTACCACTTCTAACATTGATGTTATCTCAGACGCTATTGTGTGAAGTTCTTTATTATCAACTGCTTGCATAGAAGCCATCGGATTAACAGCAGCCACCTCAATAATTTCTGTTCCTATTTCTTGAACAATGACGTTACAAGGCAACATTGTGCCTATTTTATCTTCTGCTTCCAAAGCCTTATAAGCAAATGGTGGATTACAAGCACCTAAAATTTTATACTGCTTAAAATCAACATCAAGTTTTTTCTTGAGTGTTTCTTTTATATCTATTTCTGTAAGGATGCCAAAACCCTCTTCTTTCAATACTTTTTTTACTTTCTCTATAACTTCTTCAAATGTTCCGTTGACTGTTTTATTAAAATAATAGTTCATTTTTTAAAATTTAAATTAGTACTCGGTTTATTTCATTAAAATCTTACAGATAATCCTCCTCCAGCTCCAAATCGGTTATCGTAACTTGCCATTAATGAAAAGTTTCGGGATAAGAAATATTCCAATCCTGCATTCCAAACCACTTCTTTTTCAAAGTTATTTCCATACAGATTATTTACCCATCCAAAATCTGCTTGATACTCATAATTACCAAAAATTGCAGTTCTTGGAAAAATTAGAATTTCGCGACTCAAACTAATTTGAGGACGTAATTTATGATCCACACGAACATCAAGATTGAATAGGTATGGTGTTAAAAATCGAATTCCCGCAATGGCTGTTGTAGAAACTTCATCTAAGCTTCCTTCTGTTTCATTTTCGATATTTACTCCACCAAAAACCCTTAAATTATCATGCAGATATCGTTCATAAGTTACTTCTGCTTCTATATTTTTATTCCAACCATATTCTGCACCAATATTAAATTGATTTCGAATATTTGATGCCACAAAGTTAAATCCAGTCATGTGTGACCCAGCATCTACCATAGCCCAAGAGTAAAACATGTCTGCCTCATGAATTAAATTAGACACCGGAAAATCTTTCATTCTCTCATCGCGTGGTGTATCATAACTAACAACACGAGCCATACCTCCCATCATATGGTACAAAATATGGCAATGAAAAAACCAGTCGCCATATTCATCTCCTTCAAACTCAATTGTTATTTCCTGCATTGGGGGCACATTAACAGTATGTTTTAAGGGTGAATAATCACCATTTTTATTAATTACTCTAAAAAAGTGTCCATGTAAATGCATTGGGTGATGCATCATAGTAAGGTTATTAAAGGTTATTAAAGGTTATTAAAGGTTATTCTGGTAACTGCTCCTCCTTTAATTTTAATATTATCGGCTTCACTAAGAGGTACACCATTCATACTCCAGATATAACGATTCATATTTCCAGTAAGGTTTAGTAAAATTTCATTTACAGGAAGACTTTTATCATAGTTGGTTTTTTTTAGTGATTTTAAGTAATCATAGTTGTACTCAGAAAACATTGCCATCTCGCCCATTTTGATATCGCTATCTTTAACCGTAGCATCTTTCATTTGCATACTAGACTTGTTTTTAGAAACACTTTTAGTCATGTTCATAGCAGAATGATTCATTTTTGAATGGTCTGTTTTTTCTTTTATTGATGAGTTTTCAGACATATTCATGTCTTTCATATCGCCCATTTGCATCCCGTATTCTGCTTTAATTTTATAACGCTCATCTTTTTTTGGTTGAAACTTTAAAGCATGTGCTCCCATTTTCATATCCATTTTAGCCATTTTTTTCATCATGCCAATTTTATCTGGTCTTGTAACATCAATAGCCGGAATAACTTTTCCTTTTCCTATAAAAGCTGAAGCTTGACCAGAACCATCTTGTGCGGTAATTCTAAATTCCATTTTACCATCATCAGGCACCGTTACTATAAAATCGTAAGTTTCTGCGACTCCTATAAAAGTTTTATTTTTAGAAACAGAAACAACATCTAAACCATCTGATGAAACTAACATAGGCATGCTACCACCAAATGTCATCCAAAAGGATGTAGAAGCAGCACCATCAATAATTCTTAATCTTATTTTTTCTCCAGGATTAAATTCGGGGTATTCTATAGTTTCTTCACCATTTATTAAAAATGCAGGGTAATATACATCTGCAACATCGGCTCCTTCCATTCTTTGACGCCAAAAATTGAGTTGTGCACCAAAAGCACCACGCCTAATGACTTTGTTTAAAGGTGTAGATGTTCCTTTTTTCATGCTGTACCACTCATTACCTCGTTTTAAATTACGCAGTACGTTGTGTGGCTTTTCATTTGTCCAATCAGAAAGCATTAAAACAAGCTCTTTATCATATTCTAATGTTGGGGTTTTAGGTTTGATAACAAAAGAACCATAAACACCACTTTGTTCTTGCAACATAGTGTGTGAATGGTACCAATAGGTTCCAGATTGATTTAATGCGAATTCGTACTTAAAAGTAGTACCCGGTTTAATCGGTGGTGTTGTTAAGTATGGTACCCCATCATAAAAGTTAGGTAATAAGAGTCCGTGCCAATGCACAGAAGTTTCTACAGTCATTTCATTTTTTACATAAATTACTGCATATTCGCCTTCTGTAAATTCTAAAACAGGTCCTGGTATGGTTCCGTTTACGGTAATTCCTTCTACTATTTTACCTGCTTTATTAACCATACCTTTCTTAATTGTTAAGGTATATTCATGAACAGGTAAATTGTCTACATTTCCTTCAACAGATTGTGAAAAAATAGCTTGAGAAATTAACAGAAATACTAATAGTTTTAGTTCTTTAATTTTATATATATATTTCATGTCGGTCTTTTTAATTAGTTAAATAATTAATTATTGTTGTCTCTGTATAATATGATTTTACCGATTCTATTTGATTCATTTGAAACTTTAATTGTAATTCTTGAATATCTAAAACATCATTAAAATTAATGGTACCTGTTTCGTAGCTTCTTATTAAAATTTCTTCTGCATTTTTTGCCTGCTTCAGGTTTTTATGTTGCGTATTAAATTTTATACGTGCTTGATTTCGTTGTGATATAGTTCTAGCCAACTCTGACTTCAAAACATTTAATCTAGCATTTTTTTGCAACTGAATTTCTTGTTGACGCATTTTATTTTGCTTCGAAATAGACTTGTAGCGATTGTTAAAAATGGGAATTGTAACAGAAACCATAGGCATAATAATGTCCTTACCGTTATCTACTACATTCATATCTGTTCTTTCTGAAACTGAAATATAATCTAATCCAAAACCTAGTGTTGGTTGTGCTTCACGTAAATTAAGTACTTCCGATTGTGTAACAGATTCATAGAGTTTATCATATTTTAACAGTTCTGGGTTTAGAGAAAGTGCATCAAATGAAAACGAAATATCTTCAACTGGTATCTCCAAAGTATCAATTACCGTGATATTCTTATCATAGTCACGATTCAATAAACTATTTATAGCGGCTTGAAATCCTTTAGATTTTTGCCTAAGTACTTCTTTTTCCTGCTGTAATTCATTCTGTCTTATCTGCAGTCTCAGCACATCAACAGCAGATGCTTTTCCTACTTCTACAGAGTTAAGAGCAAGGCGTTCGTAAGTTTTTAATAATTGAATGTTTTCATCAAGCACTAGTTGTTTCGCTCTTATTTCATAGAGCTGATAATAAAATTGAGATATAGAAAGTATCAATTTACGTTTGGCAATCGTAATCTCTATATAATCAGCTTCAGCCATAGAAGACGCATAATTTTCTCTTGCCGTAATGGTACCAAACCAAGGCAACATTTGTTTTACCGAAAACCGAGCCCTCTGTGCTCCTGTTCTTGTTTCTGGTTCGCTCACAAAATAACCAACACCAAACTCTGTATTTGGTATGGTGTTTACTTCATTCACTTTTTCAGTAGCAATACGATACTGCAGTTCAAATTTTTGAATTTCCGGACTATTCGTTAATGCTTCATTAATAAGCGTTTCTAATTCTTGCGAATGCGCTTCTAGATAAAAGAAAAAAGAACAAAGAATTAAGACTGCTTTAATATTTAATTTTATCATTTTCATTAGGATGCTTTTTTAAGTTGATATTCTTTTTTCCAACTATATAATACAGGCACAATAAACAAAGTTATCAATGCGATTAACATGCCGCCAAAACTTGGTATTGCCATAGGAATCATAATATCACTTCCTCGTCCTGTAGATGTTAAAACAGGTAGTAATGCCAAAATTGTTGTGGCAGTTGTCATTAAACAAGGACGAATTCGTTTTTCTCCAGCTTCCACAATAGATGCTCTTATTTCCTTTCTGTTTTCTGGTGTGTTTTTATCAAAAGTTTGCGTTAAATACGTTGCCATTACAACACCATCATCTGTTGCAATACCAAAAAGTGCAATAAAACCAACCCATACAGCAACACTTAAGTTTATAGGATGCATTTGAAATAAATCGCGCAGGTTTTCTCCGAAAAAATTAAAGTTTAAAAACCAATCTTGTCCATAGAGCCAAATCATTATAAATCCACCTGAAAATGCCACAGCTATTCCTGTAAAGACCATTAATGATGTGGTGACAGAACGGAATTGGAAATACAAAATCAAAAAGATAATTGCCAATGCTAAAGGCACCACAACAGCCAATGTTTTTTCTGCACGTAATTGGTTCTCATAGGTTCCTGTAAATTTGTAATTGATTCCTTTGGGAACAATTAATTCACCGGAATCAATTTTTTGCTGAATTAAAGCTTGTGCGTTTTCTACAACACCTACTTCTGCAAAGCCATCTAATTTATCAAACAAAACATAACCAACTAAAAAGGTGTCTTCACTTTTAATTACTTGCGGACCTTTCTCATAACGAATTGTTGCCAATTCACTTAAAGGAACAGGACTTCCGCTAGAAACAGGAATGTAAATTTGTCCTAAATCACTAGGGTTTGCTCGTAATTCTCTAGGATAACGAACACGAACGCCGTAACGCTCTCTTCCTTCTACAGTTTGCGTTAAAACCATACCACCAACTGCAACTTTTAAGACCTCTTGTACATCTTGAATAGAAATACCATAACGTGCTATTTTTTCTCTATCAATATCAATCAATAAATACGGTTTCCCTACAATTCGATCTGCAAAAACAGCTTCTTTCTTAACTCCTTCTGCTTGTTTTAAAATAGTTTCTAACTGAACTCCAAAAGCCTCAATTTGCTTTAAATCTTGCCCTTTTACCTTTATTCCCATTGGTGCACGCATACCTGTTTGCAACATCACTAATCGAGTTTCAATAGGTTGTAATTTAGGAGCAGAAGTAACACCTGGTAATTTTGTAACTCTTACAATCTCATTCCAAATATCATCTGGAGAATTAATTTCTGGTCGCCAATTTCTATAGAACTCACCATATTCATCTTCTATTAACTGTTGGTTAGACACATTAAGAACTGTCGAAATAGTTGCAGTTTTGTTCTCTAAAGCATTCGAATTGATGATTAAATTTTCATTGTAAATTAACCTTCCGTCTTTCAATTCAAACAGGCCATTATCATTTACTTTATAACGTTGGCGCTCTCCGTATTCATTCAACATATATTCTGGTTTATATTGAATAATATTCTCGTACATAGACAGAGGAGCAGGATCTAAAGCCGATTCTGTTCTACCTGCTTTACCAACAACCGTTTTAATTTCAGGAATACTTGCTACAGCCATATCTAATTGCTGTAATACTCGTTTATTTTCTACTACACCAGAGTGTGGCATCGAGGTTGGCATTAATAAAAATGAGCCTTCATTTAAAGAGGGCATAAACTCTTTTCCTGTATTTTTCATGATAAAAACACCTGCAATAACAATAGCAGTTGGTATGGATAAGAATAAAATTTTATGATCTAAACACCATCTTAAAATACGTGTATAGTAACTTCTAAAAACAGTAAAAACACCTAACAATCCGAAGCAAATAAGACTTACAAAAATAAGATTCCAAAAGATACTTTTATCAACTCCTAAGGGTCTCCAATATTCTGCTAAAAGAAATACAATCGCTAACGAAGAGATTATAATATTATATAGATTCGCTCGTTTTTCACTAATCTTCTCCTGAAGTTTTAACACACCTGAAACTCCAAATGCAATTAGAATGATTCCTAACCAATAACCAGAAATAATGGTAACAATTCCCAATACAATCAAAACTCCATTTACAGCATAATTAAAATTCTTTTTTATGGTTTTCTTTCTAAATAAAAACGCTGCAAAAGGCGGAATTAAAAATAAGGCTACAATTATAGAGGCTGTTAAAGCAAAGGTTTTGGTAAAAGCCAAGGGTCTAAATAATTTTCCTTCTGCACCAATCATTGTAAATACTGGAATAAAACTGATGATAGTTGTCATTACAGCTGTTAAAATAGCTCCAGAAACTTCTGTCGTTGCGTTGTAAACAACCGTATTTATTGGTAGTTTATCATCATTTTCATCTAAGTGTCTAAGAATATTTTCAGATAGTATGACGCCAACATCTACCATAGTACCAATGGCAATTGCAATTCCAGAAAGCGCAACAATGTTTGCATCTACATTAAAAAACTTCATGGCAATAAATACCATTAGTACAGCAACTGGCAGTAGGCCGGAAATTAAAATGGAAGCTCGTAAATTAAATACCATAATAATAATCACTAAAATAGTTATTAAGATTTCTAAGGTTAAAGCTTCATTTAGTGTTCCTAATGTTTCTTGAATTAATTCTGACCTATCATAAAAAGGAATAATTGTAACTTGAGAAGTGCGCCCATCTTCTAAAACCTTTGATGGTAAACCTGCACTTAATTCACTAATTTTCTCTTTAACATTATTAATAACCTCCATAGGGTTTGCCCCATACCTTGCAACCACAACTGCACCTACAACTTCTGCACCTTCCTTATCCAAGATACCACGTCTAGCTGCTGGCCCTAAAGAAACTTTACCAATATCTTTTATTTTAATCGCTGTAAAATCTTCTGAAGCAACAACCGCATTTTCAATATCAGAAACAGATTTTACATACCCCAAGCCACGAACCAAATATTCAGCTTGGTTAATTTCTAAGGTTTGTGCACCAATATCTTTATTACTTTCTTTAACCGCTTTTACAACCTGACTTAAACTAATATTATACTGTCGCATCAATTCTGGATTGACGTCTACTTGATATTCTTTAACGTATCCACCAATAGAAGCAACCTCAGAAACACCACTCGCAGAAGATAAAGCATATTTTACATAATAATCTTGAATACTACGTAATTCCTGTAAATCCCAGCCTCCAGTTACATTTCCGTCTGTATCACGACCTTCTAAGGTGTACCAAAATATTTGACCTAAACCAGTTGCATCCGGTCCTAAAGCAGGATTAACATCTTCCGGAAGTAAACCACTTGGCAAAGAGTTTAATTTTTCGAGAATTCGACTACGACTCCAGTAAAACTCAATATCTTCCTCAAAAATGATATATATACTTGAAAAACCAAACATAGAAGAACTTCTAATGGTTTTTACTCCGGGAATCCCCAATAAAGAGGTCGTTAAAGGGTACGTAATTTGGTCTTCTATATCTTGCGGAGAACGACCGTCCCATTTTGTAAAGACAATTTGTTGGTTTTCTCCAATATCTGGAATAGCATCTACAGCTACAGGATTGCTTGGTAAGAAGCCTGTATCCCAATTAAACGGAGCATTTACAGTTCCTAAACCAACAAAAAGAAGGAGTAATAAAACTGCAACAAGTTTATTTTCTATTAAAAATTTGATACTTTTATTTAGCATTAGTTTTGATTATTAAACAGTTATAAATTGGTGCTGAAAAAACACCGAATACACGAAATTATCCTTATAACACTATAGCTATAGGATAAAATAAACTACTGTTTAAAAATCAAATTAAATAAGTCTCGTCAAGTTTAAAGATTTGACTAGTGACGAGAGGTGATTTGTAGACTAAAAATGATGGTACATCATTATCTAACCCCTTAAAAAGGTTGATATAAGAATATACAAAAGAAGCTATAAATATTTGTTGTTCGAAAGAAACTTGGGCTGTTTGAAGTTGTAATTCGTCTTGACCATCAACTACTAATTGTTCATCATTACAACAATTATCATTGGTAATAGCACACCCTTCATTTAAAGATTTATCCATTTCCATTCCACAACCATCTGCTTTGTGAAACATAGCCGTTTCTACAAGTGTGTCTCCACAAAAATGCATACTAAATGTAAATGACATTGTAGAAAATAAGACTACAAAGGCCAATACAGTTGATATTATTTTATGTGAAATTTGTTTCATACGAATTACAAATATAGAAAAATTTTAACAAATAGTAATTTTACTTGGCTAAAATTTAACCTTATCAAAAATTTAATAAGACCAAATATATCCCTTCACATAAAATAAATAATAAAAAGGGTAGTTTGGTACTCATGATTCTACTCATAAAATTATTAATAAATTAGTAAGTCCAATAATTAAAAGATCTTATTATTTGATAAAAAAATCTATGAATACTTACTTATTCACCCTTCTCTTGCAGACCTTTTTAACCAATACTTAAAACACTCTCTATTAGTTGTGCTTCATAAAATATGTAAGTCCTCTTTTATTGAGAATGCAAGAATAAATATCAAAATTTTTGAAGTAAACTAACTATTCAGAATTTTTATTTTAGAGGTCAGTAGTTAGTTACATATAATTTGTTTTTGACTAACTACTGACCTCTATAAAAGATACTCTACTCCCATATTTCCTCTTAATCCCATAACTATCGGTTAACTAGGCTTACTAAATGAGATGAAAGGTGAGCCAATCAAAGTTTAACTGTTTCAATAGTATCGTTAGAAAAATGTCTATTCATGATCAAAGTATACTCAACTATTTTGATCATGGAAGCATAAATGCTTCTGCAGCATCTCTTATTACTAAAGTTAAGCCTTTTAGAGCACAATATAGAACTGTGAGGAACATAGAATTCTTTCTTTTTAAACGCTCAACTTTGCATATATGATTTATGGATCAATACTAAAAGTAGTGAAGTAAATTAAAAATTAAGAACTTTGGCTTTAAATTATTTCTATTTTGGATACTTCAATTGAACTTGCTAAATTACTATTACCAGAAATGCTTGTTGATTCTTTTACACCAACCGAACATGAAATAAAACAATGAGAACTTCAATTCCATTTCACAGAATTAAATACGATTCCTGAAGAATTTAAAAGACTAAAATTAAGCTCTAAAGGTTTTTTTCCGGAAGCGACTATTCAAGATTTTCCAAACCGAAGCAAAACGTTTTTCTACATGTTATTAGACGGCGTTGGGTAGAATAAAGTTTAAAGAAAAGCGTTGTAAAAGATTGACAGTTAGTAGCAAAAAACACTAGATTTACTAGTAATTTTGCTGCTTTTTTAAATAAGATTTGCAAAATGGGATAAAGAAGCGAGGAAGTCAAAATTTAAAAGTTTCAATAGTATCTCTAAAACAATGCCGATACATTATCAAAATATACTCAATTATTTTGATAACAGAAGTACAAATGCTTATGCAAAATCCTTTAACGCAAAATCAAAGCGTTTAGAGCACAATTTAGAGGTGTAAGAAATATAGAATTCTCCTGTTTAGATTAACTAATATTTATGCTTAAAATCTAAATTCCACAACATTTGGTATTGATCCTAATTTATGGACTTGATTCTTAATCCCCCTTTTTTTTATCCTAAACAAAGTTCAAAAAGTCACCAATTATTTAATTTTAATGCATAAAAAAACCTCATATCTTTCGACATGAGGTTTGTAATATTCTGATTGTATCAGAATTAAGAAAGGCGGCGACCTACTCTCCCACATAAATGCAGTACCATCGGCGCGATTGGGCTTAACTTCTCTGTTCGAGATGGGAAGAGGTGAGCCC
>NZ_VORS01000011.1 GCF_007997075.1 Polaribacter sp. IC073 | reverse complement strand
ACAATAGACCTCGAAAAGTAATAGGTTATAAAACACCAAAAGAAATGATGGATAATGAACTTAAATTTGTAGCTTAGTATCATCAAAAAATAAAAACGCTTTGTTGCGTTAGAACATTGAATCCAAGTACTTTCCTGAAATAGGTTGACTAAAAATTAAACACTTAATTATAGTCACTTATGAAAACACAAAAACAACCCTGGCGAAAAAAAACGTACGAAAAAGCAACTTTAGAACTCAAATTATTCGTCGTTGACCAAATTCAGAATGGTCAGATTTCTACAAACTTTGCTTCCAAAAAATATGATGTTCCTAGAACAACCATTTCTTATTGGATTAGAAAATATAGTACCTTAGTACAACAAAATACGGGTATGGGTAAAAACGATGAAATAAAAAAACTAAAGGAACGTATTGAAGAACTAGAGTTTGTAAAAGACTTTCAGCAAGATATCATTGCGGATATGGAAATCATTACTGGAGTCGATTTATCAAAAAAGTCGTTACCCAAAACATTAGCGAAAGAGATAGAACTAAAAAAGAAAAACCGTTTAAAAGAAAATGGTTTTATCAGTGTTTTGGGATTAGTAAACAAGCCTTCTACAAAAGATGTAAAACACAAGAAGTCAAACAAATAAATCACGAAAAACTTATAGTAATGGTACAAACTTACCGCAAACAAGTAAGCATGAGAACTGGCGGAATTAAGCTTTATGCTGAACTAAAACCAGATTTCATAAAACAGGACATTAAGATCGGTAGAGACAATTTTACGACTTTTTAAGGCTTCATAACTTGCTCGTTCCGAAGCTTAAAAACTACGTAACAACAACAAATTCTAAGCATCAATTTAGAAAATATAAAAACCTAATTAAAGACCAAGTTCCTACTCGACCAGAACAACTCTGGGTAAGCGATATCATCTACATTAAAACCGACAATGGGCACAATTATCTAGCAATCGTTACAGATGCCTATTCGAAGCAAATTATGGGCTATAAACTAGATAATAACATGAAGACATCACTTTGCACAGAAGCGCTGGAAATGGCTATTAAAAATAGAAAATACCCTGACAAAAAATTAATTCATCATTCAGACAGAGGTTTTCAATACTGTAATCCTAAATATACAGCGTTTGCAGAAGAAAATGGCATAATAATGAGTATGACAGAACAATATGATCCGTATGAAAATGCAATTGCAGAGCGAATTAATAGAACTTTAAAATATGAATACGGACTTAGAAACTGTATTAAAAATACTGCCATTGCTCAAGAAGTTACAAAACAAGCAGTATCTATTTACAACAATTTAAGAACCCATTTTAGTCTCAATTTAAGAAAACCAGCGGAGGTACGTTTAAATCCAAACATCAAATACAAATCATATCGAAGAAATAATGTAAATTTGACTGAACTAACAATTTAGAACAAAACTAGTTCAAATTATTTTTTGCCTTTTAAACGGCTAAAAAAAATCTTTTGAACGGTATAAATTATCCTAAAAAAAGGTCAACCTATATCAGTATAATACAGTCCTGGAGAAACAATAATAACACCACCTTTAATTGCATTTTTTGAGCGATGCTTCAAATAAATAATAACTTAAGTAACGATTCTAAAATTATAGATTTGTAAAATGGACTAAAAATTAAATACTTTTAGAAATTAAAATTTGACATATATTCTACTGGTCTTCTTTTAAACTCTCGACAAAACCTTCAACAGAAAGTGCATCATCCACAGAAAAATCGCCAATTTTAGTTCTTCTTAAAGCCGATAAATGTGCACCAGATTTTAACGCATTTCCATAATCAAAAGCAATAGAACGAATATACGTTCCTTTACTACAAATAATTTTAAATACTACTTCTGGTAAGTTTATCTTTGTTATTTCGAAAGTAGCAACAGTAACTGTTCTTGCTTTTATCTCTGTAGTTTCACCTTTTCTTGCCAATTCATATAAACGCTTTCCGTCTTTTTTAATTGCAGAAAAAATAGGTGGTTTTTGCTGAATTTCACCTGTAAACTGTTTGGTCGTTTCGTGCAATAATTCTTCTGTAATGTGTGCTGTTGGAAACGTTTTATCTACCTCAGTTTCTAAGTCGTAACTTGGTGTTGTAGCACCAACAGTAAAAGTACCTGTATATTCTTTAATCTGACCTTGATATGTATCTATTTGTTTTGTCTGTTTACCAGTACAAATAATTAACAAACCGGTTGCTAAAGGATCTAAAGTACCTGCGTGACCCACCTTAATTTTCTTAATATTAAAACGTTGTTTTATCTCCCAACGCAATTTATTTACTACTTGAAAAGAAGTCCAAGTTAGTGGTTTATCAATCAATAAAACTTGACCGTTTTTATAATCTTCTTCAGTCATTTGTACTGATTTTATTCTAAAATTAATTTAAAAGAGCATATCCAATTGCAATACTTCCTACAACTGCACAATATATAGAAAAGTAAGAAAGTTTGCTTTTCTTCACTAAAGAAATCATCCACTTACAGGCTAATAAACCCGCTAAAAATGCCGCAATAAAACCTGCAGCAATAGGAATCATTTCAGATGATTGAAAACTTAAATCTCCGCCTAAAACATCTTTCCCTATTTTTCCGAAAATTAATGGAACCACCATTAGAAAAGAGAATTTTGCTGCTCTTGTTCTATCAATTCCTAGTAAAACTGAAGTAGAAATTGTTGCCCCAGATCTAGAAATACCTGGCAACATTGCAATTGCTTGAGAAACACCAATTAAGACAGCGTTAGAAAAAGAAACTTCTTTGTTTGTACTTTTTGCTCTGTCTGCTAACAATAATAATACAGCCGTAAGTATTAACATACAACCCACTAATAATATTTTTCCTCCGAAAAAAGATTCTAATTCTTTTTCAAAAACCAGACCTACAACCACTGCAGGGATCATAGAAATAATGATTTTTAATGAGAACTTAAATTCATCATTCCATTTAAACTGAAACAATCCTTTAAAAATTTCTATAATTTCTTTTCTAAAAATAACAATTGTACTTAATGCAGTTGCAAAATGTAAAACTACTGTAAAAGTTAAACTTTCTTCTGGCACTGAAGTATCTCCTAAAATTGCTTTTGCTAATTCTAAATGACCACTAGAAGAAACCGGTAAAAACTCTGTTAATCCTTGAATTATTCCAAGAATTATCGCTTCTAAAATATCCATCTTTATTTTTTAGGATTTAATAAAATTGCATAAATTTCAATTGCTAGACCAATAATTACTAAAGTTGGCGCTAAACGAATTCTTTGCCAATTGTAAATTTCTTCATTAAAAACTTCTGGATCGTCGCTTCCACCACCAGACATAAAGATAAATCCTAAAGCTATCACAACAATTCCTATCACCATAAAAGTGTAGTTCTTCTTTCCAAAAATAAATGCTGGTTTTTGAATATTTTCGTCTTTCATATTTTAATAATAAAGTTCATCTGTTTGTAAGTTTAAGAAACGTTGTGTTGCAAAAAATGTACTTAACCAAGTAATTATAAAAGCAGCTGCTAAAACACCACCAACTAAATAACTTAAAGAAACATAATCTTTTAACAACCCTAAACTTGGTGCAAAATTATCTAAATAATAAATAACAACCCCCAAACCTATTAATGCCACAAGTGCACCAACAAGGCCTAATTTTATGCTTTGCCAAATAAAAGGTCTTCTTATAAAACTTTTTGTAGCACCTACCATTTGCATGGTTTTTATGTTAAATCTTTTAGAGTAAATAGACAATCTTATAGAACTATTAATTAAAATAATTGCTACTAAACCAAAAAAACCACTAAACACCAAAAGCCAAAAGCTTATTCTTTTAATGTTTTTTGATATCAAATCTATTAACAGTTTATCATAAGAAACATCTGCAACAAATGCATTCTTAAGAAAACGAGTTTCTAATTCTTGCATTTTTTCTGGAGTTACATATGCTGCTTTTAGAAAAATATCTATTGAATTTTTAAGAGGATTTTCTCCTAGAAACTTCATAAAATCTTCACCAATTTCTTTACTATATTGCTTTGCAGCTTGGTTCTTAGAAGTGTAAACAATTCTTTTGGTAAATGCCTCTTCTACAATAGAAGCCTTAAAACCATCTATTTGTTTTTTACTCACTTTGTCTTTTAAAAATAAAGTAATAGACACTTTTTCTTTTACTCTATTAGAAACCAAAGTAGATTTTAAAAGTACCAAACCTAAAATACCAACCATAAAGAGTACCAAAGCAATACTAATTACAACAGATATGTAAGAAGAGGCTAAGCGTCTTTTTTGATAAGATTCGAATTTTGAAGGCATTTATAATGGGTTTAAAACGGTGGCAAGATAATAATTAGTACGCAGTTGACAGTAACTGTTAGCAGTAATTTAACTATTCTATTTCTTGACACAGTTCTATTAAAACCCCATTTGTAGTTTTAGGATGTAAAAAAGCCACTAATTTATTATCTGCACCTTTTTTAGGTACTTCATTTAAAACCACAAAACCCTCTTTTTTAAGCCTTTCGATTTCTGCTTTAATATCTGAAACCGCAAAGGCAATATGATGAATTCCTTCTCCTTTTTTATCAATGAATCTTGCAATCGGACTTTCTGGATTTGTAGCTTGTAGTAATTCGATTTTATTTGGTCCACTTTTAAAGAAAGAGGTTTTTACACCTTCAGAAGCCACTTCTTCTTCTTTATAATGTTCTTGCCCAAATAAGGAAGCATACAATTTGTTAGAAACTTCAAGGTCTTTTACAGCAATACCAATGTGTTCTATTTTTTTCATAAAATACAGTTAATTATTTTGCAATAATAGCAATATTATCTAACTCATACGTTCCATCAAAATTAATATTACCGGTTCCTGTGTATTTAAAAGCAATAAAGGCGGTACCAGAATAATTTGATAAATTAACATACGTAGAATGTACCCAATTTTTAAAACCCTCTCCATCTGAAACTATTTTGGCCGGTAGAACAGCCCAGGTTGCTAAAGCTATGTTTGCTGCTGTTCCATCCCAATCTGTCGAAATTAATACTTCTAAATTACTTCCGTTTCCAAAACTGTTAGAAGTCTCAAATGATAAAAATTCTTCTAACGTTGTGTCTAAATCGATTCCCTTTGTAATTAACCAAGCAACTGTGTTTGCGTCTCCAGAATTTTTAGAGCCAATTCTTGCTGCTTTACTTTGCGAATAGGTATCTGTATAAGATCTCCATGATTTTGTACCTTCTTGTCTATAATTTAGCCAATCTGTAATTGCAATTTCTCCGGAGGATGTTTCAAAATTCTCGTCTAATAAAATCGTAGAAAAATCATCTTCAGAACGTGTAGTACATCGATCACCAGACATGGTAACATCTTCTGTTGTATTTAAAACCAACACTAGAGAATTACCGCCGTAATCTTTAGAAACCACTGCACTAATAGTTCCACCACCGGTGGGTAAAGCTTCATTCCCAAAACTTGCAAACGAGCTCGTTTCAATTAATAAATTTGCATAACCCAATGTTTGGCAGGTTTGTATTTTGCGTTGTGTATCAAAATCTTCTGTAGGATCTACATAGGATTTTCCAGATAAATTAGACGGAAAGATAACATCATTTACCGTTACAAAAGTTCCGATATCTAAAGCGTTTAAACCTGCTAAAGAAACAGATTTCGGTATAATTGTTTCGTTTTTTTCAGAGCGAAAAAAGTGATTGTCAATTTGCTTTAATGAGACACTTTGTATTTCTGTTACGTCTGTTGCATTTATTTTACCTCCAATTGTAATAACACCATCACTAGAATTAACTTCTCCAATATAGAGGCCTTTTAAGCGAATGTAAACTTCTCTTCCAAAGTTAAATTTATTGTAACTATTATTTAAATTAAGAGTAATTTTAATTCCTGCCGTGGGGTTTTCTGGAGCATCTTGCATGTAAAATTCTCTAAAATAATTCCCTTTTGCATCCGAAGAAATAACATATCCTTTTACAATAATATCAGACACTATTTTGGTAGGATCATTTCCAGAAATATATAAACTTTTGAGATCTTTTATCGATTTTAACTCCAATTGATTGTTCTGAATACTATCTAATATTGCTGCTAATTTTAGACTTTCTTCAACACCTAAGTTTTCTGGAACAGTAAAATCGTTATCTTCTATACAGGCCGTAAAAAACATACTTGTTATAAAAGCTAGTATTAAGATGTTTGTTTTGTTTCTTTTCATTTCAATTTATTTTTAAAAACTTATACTCAAATTCATAAAGTAGGTTGCTCCTCTACCGTACCAATATTTGTTTCCAAACACAGGTTTATTCAAAGATTTATCTGCTTTAAGTTCATTATAATTTGCATTTCTACCTTGCTCAAATCCGCCAGATTTATACTTTGTATTTAGCAAATTATTTATGGTAGCAAATGCACTAATATAATAACCATCTATTTTCCATGATTTGCCACCAACTAGATTTACAACTTTATAATTATCAAATTTTTCTTGCTGTACTAATTTTCTAGCAATTTCCACATCGTAATTCGAAAACGTTAGCCCATCTGAATCTGTATAAAAATTGCTCGATCTTGTTAAAGGAGCAATATCTACATACGTATTTCTAAAGAAATTAGTTGTTGCACCAACCCACCAATAATCCGGATCTCTATATTCGAAACCAACGGAATATGCTTGATGTGGTCCTGCGGATATTTTATAATTTTTTAAGTTTGATGTATAATTTCCTGAACGACCATTTTCATCAAAAATGCCTTCATTTGTAACATCTGAGGTTAGATACAAATCCGGATTATTAGCATACGTAAAACGACCAATAGCAGCTGCTCCTTTTAGTTTTATTGTTGATGTAACTTGTGCTTCCAGCCCTAATTCTAAACCCAATTGTTTCTTCTCTATTCCTGATAAAATTTCTTGTACAAAAGCGGTATTATCACCTCCAATTCCATCACCAAAATAGAAAGAAATCTCTGTTGCATCTTTTATAGAAGTATAATACGCGGTTGCTCTAGCAGTAATAATGGGGCTTCTTCGAATGTAACTTAGAGCTGCAGAAAACATTTTTTCACGCTGTAAATCATCAACAATATTATTATTTTCTCTTGAGTTAGAGAAAGAGTTTCTAAGGGTTGGCGCTTGCGTTAAATAACCAACATTTGCGTCTATTAAATTCCGGCCATTAATTTTATAGGTACCACCTGCTTTTACGCCGTAATTTGTAAAACTAATTTCTTCTGATGTACCGAAAGAGGTGTTTTCAAAACGACCATTTTTATACAATCCTTCTCTTTTATTTATGATTTGAGATACGTTTGCAGCCAGAAAAAAATCAACTTTATTGTATTTGAATTGCACTTGTGCAAAAGCCTTCATTAAGTCTGAACTCAAGTTGAAATTATACTTAAATCGATCGCCAACACCAACAATTCTATTCGGATTTAGTACATCGTTTTGCTTTTCTGCTTCGGTATCTGCAAAATTATTAATATCTAAATACCCGTTTCCTCCTAACAAATCGATCACTTGTGCAAAATTTTCAGACCGAAAACGTTTATACTCTAATTTTCCGTTTACAGCAATATGATTGTTTATTTCTGAATTGTAAATGGTATTTACAGTAATTTGTTTGTCGTCATTTCTATCTTCATACAAAATATACGCGTTATTTAAATCTGCATTTGCTGTTGTATTGTTTGCATCAAAAATCTGGTTCCAATCTATTTGTCCATTATTTACAAAGTTTTCTTGAGAAGTGTAAGCGCCAGATAAATCATTATTTCTTAAAAAATAACTTGGTAATTTTTGGTAGTAAGTAGGACTTGGGTTTGAGCCTCCGTTGAAATCTAACCGACTATTTCCTATTTTACCAAACTGATAAGAGATGTTCGTCTGTAACGTAGCATTTTCTGAAACAGCCCAATAATGATTCAACATTAAAATAGGTTCTGCCACTTCTTTTATTCGAGAATTTATTTTTTTATCATTTAATACTCCCCAATATTCATTGTATTCAATTCCTTTTAAATCAAAAACTTCTTGGGTATTTGGTGAAGATTTTCCTCTTCTATTTGGTGTAAAAATTCCTGTAAAATTAATACTATGGCTCTCATTAAATTTCTTTTCTATGGATGTAAACAGCGCATAAGAATTGTAAGAAGTTCCTTCATTAAAGCCCTCTTTCCCTACTCTTCTACTTCCAGAAAAAGTCATTGCCCATCCTTTTTTAGAAAGCCCCATGGTATGTGTTGCCATAGCTCTGTGCACATAACTTCGGTTAGAAGAAGAATAAGAAATTCTTGTACCTGGTCTTTGTTGTGAAGCTCTCGTGTTCATGTTCGTAGACCCTAAAATACCACCAAAAGTAAAATTAGAAGGTGCCAAACCATTGCTAAATTCCTGATTTCTTAACACATCATTTAAACCACCCCAATTACTCCATTGTGCCCTACCATCGTAGATTTTATTCATTTCAATTCCGTTCATAAGAACTTTACCATTTCCAGAGTCTAAACCTTTAATTCTAAAAAAGGAAGAACTAAACTCGAAAGCAGCAGATCTTAGAAAAATGTCTTTTGATGCTTGTAAGAGACCAGAAATATTATCTGCAGCACTTGCATCATTGCTTAATTCATCATCTGTAATTGTAATAACACTTAAATCTTGTTGCTCTGTGTAGTCTTTATAAAAAAGAATGATTCCTAGATCTATTGGTTGCCCATTTAATTCTATAGGAAAATTTTGAGTTTCATAACCACGAAATTTAACCTCTAAAATAAAGTTTCCGTCGGTAAGGTTTTTAATTTCGAAGACACCATTAAGAGTTGTTTTAGAGGTAATAATTGTATTTTTAATACGGACAGAAACATTCGGTAAAGCGTTCTCAGAATTACTATCTACTACAGTTCCTTTTATTAAATTTTGGGAGTAATTTATTGTATAACACAACAGAAACAGAACTATGAACACAACAGTTTTCTTCATAACTTTTTCATTTTCAATTTTATAGCGTAGTAAAGCTACTATTTTTTTATCAGAAAAACACTGTCTATTTTAACTTTTATTTTTAAGGCTGCTTTTTCTTATGTAAGTTTGTAATTAAAAAAAAATAAAAAATGAAGAAGAAAACCCACTTATTAATCCTCTTATTGTTTAGCGTCACTATTTCTTTTTCCCAGAAAGATGAAAAGAAATACACCATAAGAACCGTTGCTTTTTACAATTTAGAAAATTTGTTTGATACTATAAATGATACTTCTATAAACGATGAAGCAAGCCCAATGATGGAGTTAAAAGCGAACAGATCTAAGGTTTATTGGGATAAGATTGATAAACTAGCAAGTACAATTGCACAAATTGGTTTAGAGAAAGCTAAAACGAGTCCTGCAATTATTGGTGTTTCTGAAGTTGAAAATCTTAATGTTTTAGAAGACTTAGTAAAATCAAAACATTTAATAAAAAATAATTACGGAATTGTGCATTACGACTCTCCTGATAAACGAGGAATTGACGTTGCTTTGTTATATCAAAAAAGATATTTTAAACCAGTATATCACGAAGCTTTCAATCCGAATATTTATAGAAACAATAGAAAGGTATTTACTAGAGATCAATTATTAGTTTCTGGTTATTTAGATGATGAGTTAATTCATCTTATTGTAAATCATTGGCCTTCTAGAAGTGGCGGCGAAGCAAAAAGCAGGCCTTTACGCGAAAAAGCAGCATACCAAAATTTAAAAATAATTCAAAAGATTAGAGACAAAAATGAGCATGCTAAAATATTAACGATGGGAGATTTTAATGACGACCCGATAAATTCTAGCTTTAAGAAAATTTTAAAAACGAAGCGAAAAAAGAAAAATGTTGAAGAAAACGATATTTACAATCCGTATGAAGATTTACACAGAAGAGGGTTTAATACTTTAGCTTACAGAGATAATTTGAATCTTTTTGACATGATTTTAATCTCGTCTCCTCTTTTAGATAAAGGAAAAAAAGACTATTCTACCTATAAAATGTACAAAGCTATGATTTTTAACAAGCGTTTTTTAAGTGATAAGAAAGGCAAATTCAAAGGCTATCCATTTAGAAGTTTTTCTAACGGAGGTTATACTGGTGGTTACTCAGATCATTACCCTGTTTATATGTATTTAATTAAGGAGAAAAAAGAACGCTAGTAAAGTTATGAAAAACATCTCGATACAATTTTGCAAAAAAGCAGCATTGCTCGATGTGAGATTGCGTAAATACTAAAAAAGAGGCGGACAGATCGAGTAAAATTTCTTTTTTCAGAAATTTTCTATCAAAACTATAAAGATGATTTTTTTTTACTTTTTTAATTTAGCATTACAAGCAAAACATTAAAAATATATGAAATAGAAAAACCCGAAACTTTAATAGTTTCGGGTTTTTTGATAATAAATTATTGCCTTTTACAAGTATAAAAATTAATCTTTTGGAGATTTAAATCTATAATGTAAGTATGTGTAAGCATCTCTAGGTATAATAGTAATCCACTTTTTGTGTTTTAAATACCATTTAAAACGAATAGAATTTACGCCTTTTAATAAATAGGCAGCAATAAAAGGATGCAAGTGTAATTGTATCTTTTTATTCTTTGGATTAGAGATAAATTTCTCTAAATCTGCTTCAATTTTGTCTAATAAGACAATTGGCGCTTCTACATCTCCACTTTTATTTGGGTTGGCTTCGGTAGTTTTTATACTTAACTCTGGTCTAACCCTTTGTCTTGTAATTTGTACCAAACCAAACTTACTTGGAGGTAATATTTTGTGTTTTGTTCTGTCAAAAGCCATTTGCTCTTTCAGGTGTTGAAACAATTTATTTCTGTTTTCAACTTTGTGCATGTCAATAAAATCTACAACTATAATTCCTCCCATATCACGCAATTGTAATTGACGTGCTACTTCAGTCGCTGAAATTAGATTTACTTCTAATGCAGTATCTTCTTGTGAGCCTGCTTTGTTAGAACGGTTTCCGCTATTTACATCTATAACGTGCAAAGCTTCTGTGTGCTCTATAACTAGATACGCACCTTTGCTCATAGAAACTGTTTTACCAAATGATGTTTTAATTTGTCTTTCTATTCCGTATTTTTCAAAAATAGGAGTTTCAGATCTATGCAATTTTACTATTTTTTCCTTTTCAGGATAAATTTCTTGCAAGTACTCTTTAATTTCTTCTTGAAGAGTTTCATCATTGGTTACAATACTTGTAAACGATTCATTCATAACATCTCTTAAAATAGAAGATGCTCTGTTTAATTCACTCAAAATTTTTGTTGGGGTATTTGTATTCGCGATACTTTTACACATCTTTTTCCAACGCTCTAATGAGTTTTGCAAATCTTTATCTAGTTCTGCTACCTTTTTTCCTTCGGCAACAGTTCTTAGAATAACGCCAAAACCTTTTGGCTTTATGCTTTTTGCTAATCTTTTTAATCGTTCTTTTTCTTTTGGATCTTCAATTTTTTGAGAAACTGAAACTCTGTTAGAAAAAGGAACTAATACCAAAAATCTACCTGCTATAGATAACTCGGAACTTAACCTTGGTCCTTTTGTAGATATTGGTTCTTTTACAATTTGTACTAATAGGTTTTGCCCTGATTTTAGCACATCATTTACACTACCGTCTTTGTTAATGTCTTCCTCAAATCGGAAGTTTTTCAAAGTGAATTCTTTATAATTACCTGTGCTTACTTTCTTAATGAATGCATTTAATGAGTTTACCTGCGCACCTAAATCATGATAATGTAAAAACCCGTCTTTTGGGTATCCTACATTTACAAAGGCTGCATTTAAACCTGTTAACACCTTTCCTATTTTGGCTAAAAAAATATCGCCAACAGAAAATTTATTACCAGTTGTTTCATTATTTAATTCAATAAGTTTTCCATCTCTTAATAAGGCAAAATCAATATCAGATGAATTTGAACGAATTATTAATTCTGTTTTCATGCTGAATTTGGTTTTAACACTGCACTTTATTGTGCAAATGGATTAATACTGTCAGGTATTTTGTAATACCGTGAGAAGATTTACTGCCTTACACTACGAGTAAATCTTCCAATGTCAATGAACTTGTTTTGTTTGATTGATTCTTTTTCGCTAAATAATAAACGAAAAAGTAAGCGTAAGCTTACTTTTTCTTCTTGTGTCTATTTGCTCTTGCTCTTTTCTTTCTTTTGTGTGTAGAGATTTTTGCTCTCTTTCTTTTTTTACCGCTTGGCATAATGTTTCGATTTTTTTTTAAATCCGTTAAGATTTAGATTAGTATTGTATTAATGTTATTTTACAGCAACTTTACTTTTTACTCCTTCAGTAAAAGTTTTTGCTGGTTTAAAAGCTGGAATATTATGAGAAGGAATCTTAATAGTTGTATTTTTTGAAATATTTCTACCAGTTTTTTCTGCTCTTGTTTTGATAATAAAACTACCAAAACCTCTTAAATAAACGTTATCCCCATTTTCTAAGGCATCTTTAACTTCAGTCATAAATGCTTCCACTGTTGCTAAAACATCTGTTTTTTCAATCCCCGATTTATCTGAAATTTTAGATACGATATCTGCTTTCGTCATGTCTCTATTTTTACTATATTTTTATTAATTTACTTCCAAAAATGCGGATGCAAATATATGATAATTAATCAATTCCGAAAAGATAAAGACTTAATTTTATCTTAATTTTAAAATGTAATATTGCAATTCTATATTTTATTGATGAAATTTTCTAACACATTAGTTTACTGGTACTTACAAAATAACCGAGAACTCCCTTGGCGTAAAAGTAAGAACCCATATTTTATTTGGCTAAGCGAAATCATGTTGCAACAAACAAGAGTTGCCCAAGGTTTGTCTTATTATCTGAAATTTACAGCCACTTTTCCAACAGTTTTCGAGCTTGCAAAAGCAGATGAAAGTACTGTTTTAAAAATGTGGCAAGGGCTCGGTTATTATTCGCGCGCAAGAAACCTACATTTTTCTGCAAAACAGATCGCAGAAGAGTTAAATGGCGAGTTTCCATCCACTTATAAAGAAATTATAAAATTAAAAGGAATTGGAGATTACACCGCATCTGCAATTGCCTCCATTTGTTTTAACGAACCAACAGCTGTTGTAGATGGAAACGTTTACAGGGTACTTTCCCGGTACTTCGGCATTCATACGGCAATCAACTCGACATCCGGAATTAAGGAGTTTAAAGCATTAGCGCAATCTCTAATAGACGAAACACAACCCGGAAACTTTAATCAGGCAATTATGGATTTTGGTGCATTGCACTGCAAACCACAAAATCCGTTATGTGACACCTGTCCGTTTGCTGATAGCTGCGTCGCTTTAGAAAAAAACCTCACAAAAGAATTGCCCGTAAAAGAGAAGAAAATAAAAGTTAGAAAACGTTATTTTAATTTTTTGGTGATACAAACAGAAGACAACAAAACAATTCTATCAGAAAGAAAGGGAAAAGGCATTTGGCGAGGTTTGTACCAATTTCCATTAATTGAAAGCGAGAAGAGCATCAATCAAAAAGAAATTATTTCTTCGGATGCATTTATCGAACTATTTCCAGAAGAAACTACTATTTCACTTTTTAATGAAAAAGAAATTGTTCATAAGTTATCTCATCAACATATATATACACATTTTTGGGTTGTAGAAACAAAAAGACTTAAAAATGCTAATATTCTTTGGAAAGACATTCAAGATTTTCCTGTACCTGTTTTAATCGCAAATTTTTTAGAAGCTTTTCAATCGAAAAAGTAATTGATAATTTTGTACATTTGATTTGTTTAAAAAATTGAAATTATGGCAGCAGGAACAATAAACAAAGTAATACTTATTGGTAATTTAGGTGATGACGTAAAAATGCATTATTTTGATGATAAAAATAGTGTTGGGCGTTTTCCTATTGCAACTTCAGAAAGTTACACAAGCAAACAAACAGGAGAAAAAGTAACCAATACAGATTGGCATAATATTGTTGTGAGAAACAAATTGGCAGAAATTTGCGAGAAATATTTATCGAAAGGAGATAAAATATATGTAGAGGGAAAATTAAAAAACAGGCAATGGGAACAAGATGGCGTGAAACGCTATTCTACAGAAGTTATTGTTACAGAAATGACAATGCTAAGTACTGCTAAAAAGAACTCGGAAAACAGTGCTCCTGCTCCACAACAAAATACACCAATTACTAGTGAACCAAAAACGGTTGCACCAGAAAAAAACGACGATTTACCTTTTTAACAATTATAAACTATTAACCTTTGGACCCAGATCCCGAAAATTTATTTATTCTATTAGCTTCCTTCGATTTTATTACAGTTTTAAACGGAATTGTTTTAATTGCACTACTTGTTAGTTCTGCGTTAATTTCTGGTTCTGAAATTGCTTTCTTCTCTTTAAATCAAACAGATATAAACGAACTTTCTAACAATGGTAAAGAAGAGAATATTGTAGTAAACTTACTAGACAGACCCAGAAGACTGCTAGCCACCATTTTAATTACCAACAATTTTATAAACATTTTAATTGTACTTTTATTTGCTTCTTTAGCAGAAACTTTATTTGGCAATTTTAACCTTACTTTAGACCTACATTTCTTTGCACTTCCTGTTCGATTTGTCTTAGAAATAATTTTAGTAACCTTTTTAATTCTATTATTTGGCGAAGTTTTACCAAAAGTATATGCATCTAGAAATGCACTGCCATTTGCTAAGAAAATGTCTAAATTTATTCATGCTGTTAATATTTTATTAACGCCTTTTAGCATGCCGTTAATTTCGATTACGAAATGGATTGAGAAAAAATTCGGAAATAAAGCAAGGAATTTTTCCGTAGAAACCCTGTCTCAAGCCTTAGAATTAACATCTCAAGGTGCAACTAGTAAAGATGAGCAAAAGATTTTACAAGGAATTGTAAACTTCGGAAACACAGAAACGGTGCAAATAATGAAACCAAGAATAGATATTTTTGCAATTTCTGATGATGAATCTTATGAAGAAGTTTTAAATAAAATTTTAATAAAAGGCTATTCTAGAAATCCTGTTTATAAAGAAAATATAGATAATATTACAGGTGTTTTGTACGCAAAAGATTTGTTAGCACATCTAGACAAGAAATCTTTTAAATGGCAAACGCTGCTTAGAGAACCCTTTTTTGTACCAGAAAATAAAAAATTAGACGATTTATTGGTTGATTTTAGAGCAAAGAAAAATCATTTAGCTATCGTTGTAGACGAATACGGAGGAACTAGCGGATTAGTTACCTTAGAAGACGTTATAGAAGAGATTGTAGGAGACATAAACGACGAATTTGACGATGAAGATTTGTCTTATTCTAGAATAGACCACAACAATTATATTTTTGAAGGCAAGACTTCTATAAAAGATTTCTGTAGAGTTTTAGATGATGAAGATGAAGATATCTTTGAGGAAGAGAAAGGCGAAAGTGAAACCTTAGCTGGCTTTATTTTAGAGATTTCTGGGAAGTTCCCTAAAAGAGGCGAGAAAATAATCTTTAAGAATTATACGTTTACTATTGAAGCGCTAGATAAAAAGCGTATTAAACAAGTAAAAGCTACTAGAAATGCGTAACCTCTTTTTATTCCTTTTTTTATCCTTTTTTCTTTCTTGTAAGGAGGCTGTTTTTCCGAAACCCAAAGCATATTTAAGCTTAGAATATCCAGAAAAAACATACCAAAAATTAAAACTAAAAAGACCGTATACTTTTGACATTTCAAAAAATACAACCATTGTTGACGACAAGAACAATTGGCTCACAATTAAATATCCAAAATTAAAAGCATCTATAGATATTACCTACAGACCTGTAGAAAATAATATAAAAGAATTACTTACCGAAGCAGAAAAACTTGTTTTTAAACACACTGCAAAGGCAGAACAAATTATACCGAAAGACTTTGTAAATCCTAAAAAAAGAGTTTTTGGCAGTATCTATGAAATTACAGGAAATGCAGCTTCTCACATTCAGTTTCATGTTACAGACAGCACAAAAAACTTTATAAAGGGTTCTTTATATTTCTATGCAAAACCAAATTACGATTCCATTTTGCCTGCTGTAGATTATATAAAAGAAGATATTTTACGTTTGATAGAAACCTTAGAATGGAAAGAATAAATTATTTTTCATGCTTCGTTCTAAGCTTAAAAATCTTATTTTATGATACATCTCTACTAAATCACGCACCTCTCCTCTATTCTCTCTAAAACACTAAATAATTTCCATTTTATGCAACAAGAAAGACGCATTCATGTTTTTACAAATTCCGTTTTTTAGCGTGTAGTCGAAATGCAATTCATTTGCTATAATTTCAGCATCAAAATAGTAATTTTTAACTGTAGGAAACTCATTTTCTAATTCACACAAACTCACATCATGCGTTGCAATAATTCCTGTAGATTTCGATTTTGTTAGTTTTTCTACAAACTTTTTAGAACCAATTGCCTTGTCTTTACTATTGGTTCCTTTTAGAATTTCATCTAAAATTATAAAGTAATCTTCGTCTTTAATTTCATCAACAATAAATTTTAATCGTTTTAATTCTGAATAAAAATAAGACTCATCTTCCGTTAAAGAATCTGTAGTTCTCATACTTGTAATCAGTTTTATTGGCGAATATTTAAAAGACGTTGCACAAACGGGCAAACCACAATTTGCCATTACAATAGACAAGGAAATAGTTCTTAAGAATGTGCTTTTTCCTGCCATATTTGCTCCTGTAACAATAAAAAATTCTTCTTTTTTAATATTGAAATCATTGTCTATTCTTTTATCCGTTTTTAATAAAGGATGCCCTAAATTAGTTCCCTCAATCACTTCTTTTTCTGAAGTTATTTCTGGGAAAATAAATTTCGGATGATTAAAGTGAAAATTTGCTAACGAGTTTTCTGCATCAAAAAAAGCAACTACTTCAAACCATTTATCAACCGTGTGTTTATAACTAGAAATCCATTTTTCTACCTTGCAAGCACTTTTTATGTCCCAAAGCAAGAATGCATTTCCAAAAACAGCAATCACTAAATTATTTCTTTGATCGAAACCGTCTAAAACTTTAGAAAACTCTTTAAAAATTAAAGAAGCTTTTTTATTTTCTGACTTGATAATTTCTTGCTTTTTTGTTAATATTTCTGAAGTGAAAGATTCATTTTCTATCTCATCTAATAAAACATGATATTGTTTAAACGTTTCTCTAACCTTATCCGTTTCTGCATAAAGATTGTTCGTTTTTTTTAAAAACCTTCCCGTAATAAAAAGCCCGAAGAAAAACCAAATTATTAAGTATGAGAACGGAACGATACCAAAGGAAACCAAAACAATTAAAACCAAAGAAAGTACAGAAAAGCCTATTTGAATTTTCGCTAAATATTTAGGAAAAACTGAAGCATAATTAGAGACCCAATCTACAATGGACTTCGAAGTATTCTTCACAGAAACCAAACTTGCCAAAGCCCCAAAATGTTGTCTCCAAAGAACTTTCTTAGAAAGCTCTTTCAACGCATTTTGTTTCTCTAAAATAGTAGTTATTTTATTTTCTATTAACAAATTTGCTAAAACTTCTTTACCATCATTTGTTTTCGTTCTATTCATATATTGAAAGAAAGAACCTTTGCCAAATAAATCGATATCATTGCTATAAAAATGTGCAGGATTTATAAATTCTTCACCCGTTTCTAAATGATGAAAATCGCGATTTAAAACACCTATTTCTGTCTTATTAATTTGAACTTTCTCATTAACAATATTTCTTTTTCTTTTAAGATTGATGTGTTTTGAAACCAAAAACCCAAACAATAAAAGCCCTAAAGAAGCGATGATAAAAACCGTTGGATATTCGCCAAAAGTTGTATAAATTAAAAAACAAACGCCTAAGAAAACAGTAAATCTAAAGATACTTAAATTAACAGATGTGCGTTTTAAAATGGCTGCTTCTTTTTCTAAGTCAGCTTTTGTACTTGTATAAAAATTTATGGGGTTTTCCATTTATTTATGTGCTATTTTGTATTTAGAAATTCCGCCAACCAAACTAAAGACGTTTAATTCCGGGTATTTATTTTTCATCATTTTTGTTGCAATGTAGCTATTCATACCTCTTTGGCAAACCATAACATAAGTTTTATCAAAATCTACAATAATATTTTCTGCCTTAAAATTTTGAATAGGAATTACCTGATGCACTTCAAAAGGTAATTTTAAATTTGGTAAAACGGCAATTAACTCTAAATTTTTATCTTCAAGTTTACTTTTTAAGTCTGCAGCAGTAATTAAAAAATCGTTATTTTGAGTTGCACAAACAGCATCAAAATAGGTTTGAACCTTAAATATTTTTGCTATTTTCTCTTTTAAAACAGTCGGTTTTAACTTCATTTTTAACTGTGTATTTTGAAGTGAATTGTAAATTAATAATTGATTTATTAACGGTTTTCCTATTCCTGTAATCAATTTTAAAACTTCATTTACTTGTTGTGTGGCAATTATACCAACAATAGAATTTAACGTTCCCGCTTCCTCACAATTAGGAATATCTGTTGCCATTTCGGGGAAAGCATCTCTTAAATTTGCTGAATAACTGCCTTCTTTTTGCAAGACATTAAAAGTAGCAACATAGCCATCAAATTTATACAAAGAACCATAAACCATTGGTTTATTTTGAAGGACGCAAGCATCGTTTAAAAGATATTTTGTGGGTAGCGAATCTGTTCCATCAACCACAACATCAACGTCTTCTAACAACTCAAAAACATTTTCTTTTGTAATTGGTTTGTTCGAAAAGCTAACTTCTGTAAAAGGGGCTCTTTTTTTTATAAATGTTGATATCACTTCAGCCTTAAACTTACCAACATCCTCTAAAGAAAAGAAAACTTGTCTGTGTAAATTAGTGATATCAATCGTATCAAAATCTACCAAATGAATTTCCCCAATTCCGCTAGAAGCTAAATACACCGCAATCGGACTTCCTAAACCGCCACAACCAACTACCAAAACAGAAGCGTTTTGTAATTTTTGTTGTCCGACTTCTCCAATTTCCTGTAAAGTAATCTGACGTTTAAAAAATTGACTTTTTGTTGGTTTCATTTTTTTATCATTGCGAGGAACAAAGCAATCTCTTCATTCAATATTCGCTCTTTTAATTAACAGATTACTTCGTCATTTTTCCTCCCAAAAACGAATTCGAGAGTTCGTTTTTAGCTATTTCAAATTCTTCTGGCGTATTTATATTTCTAATAAAAGAATCGTCAATTTCTACAATTTCAACATCAGAATTAATTAACATTTTACGCGGACAAGAATATCCTTGTGCTAAATATTGTAATAAAACCGGATATGCTTTTGGTTCGTAAATAGTAATTAAAGGCTCTGGAAACTCCTTGCCTTTTCCTTTAATTGCTGTGGCAACTTTACTCGGATTTCTGTGTTGTAATAAAGTCTGAATTATTTCTTCATTTATAAAAGGAACATCTGTTGCTAGTACAAACCAAGCAGTATTTGGATCTTTTTGAAATGCAGAACAAATGCCACCAAAAGGACCTAGATTGATGAATTTATCTGAAATCTCATTTTCTTTATTTAATGAATTTTGAACCGAATAAAAGGTTTCTAAATTATTATTTTCTAATAATTCTTTAGCAACTTCTTTTTGAGGTTTTCCAAAATAATTTAAATCCGATTTATCTTGCCCCATTCTAGTGCTTTTTCCACCAACTAAAACCAACCCTTTTACCGGTACTATTTTTTCTTGAATCAGATTATTAATATGATTTGAAATTTTATCAACTTCATCGATTGTATAGCAAATGATGTTTTTTATATTCGGAAATTTCTCTTCAAGAAAAGAAAAATACGCTGTGTCTTTCGTTAACTTTATGACAAACTGAATGCGGTCTAGTTGTGCTAATCTTTTCAAAACAGAAGCTTCTTTTGCTTCATCTAAAACTAAAATTTGTTTTGCGCCTTGATAATGATTTCCGTTGATAAAAACACAATCGAATTGAGCAAAATCTAAGCGTTGCTGAAACTTGTTTACATTCCCAGAAGTGGTTATTTGTAGATTTCCTTCGTGGTGAAATACATATTCCGACAACTTGTTCTTTTCGACATCTTTTGCATGAGAAGCATCAAAATAAGCTAATTTATATTTAGATAATTTCTGTGATACTTTATGAACTAAATCTGAAATAGTATTACAATTTGTACCTAAAATTGAAATTTCATTTGGTGCAAAAGTCTCGTTATCTCGTCTTTCTAAATTTGTATGTTTTTGGTGTTTATCCATTTTTTATATCAGATTTTCCTCCAGTTTTTTCTACTAATTTTACTTCTTTAATCACCATTTTCTGACTGATACTTTTACACATATCATAAATAGTTAAGCACGTAATATTTGCGCCTGTTAAAGCTTCCATTTCTACTCCGGTTTTCCCTTCGATAGTTACTTCGCAAAAAATTTCTATGTTTTCTGAATCTATAATATTAATATCAATATCTACGCCATTAATTAATAACGGATGACACATTGGTATTAATTCTGATGTTTTTTTTACACCTTGAATTCCGGCAATAATTGCTGTTTGAAAAACAGGTCCTTTTTTGGTAATTAACTCATCATTTGTAAAATGAGCAATTACTTCTTTTCCTAAAAACATGGTTGCTTTTGCAATGGCTGTTCTTTTGGTAATTTTCTTATCAGAAACATTTACCATTTTAGGATTGTTTTTAGAATTTAAATGTGTAAAAGTCATTTAAATAGTTTTTAGTTTTAAATGTTTAGTTTTTAGTTAGATTGCTTTGAGAAGTTTTAACAATAGAAGTTAAAATTCTAATTAATTCATGAATATCTAAAATTAAAGAATCTACTTCTAAATTTGTTAACTCACTTTCTTTTAGTAAACGTAACCAATATTTAGTTTCTCTTGCTTCTTTTGAAGAAATAGACATTTTTGCAGTAAAATTTCTCTTACTTTGTCCTGCTAAAGCTTCCTCTATGTTTGCACCAATTGAAGTCCCACTTCTCAAAGTTTGATTTGAAATTACAAATTCTTTTTCTCGTTGTAATTTTTTATAAAGAGAAATGATTTTTAATGAAAATTTAAAACTCTTTTTCTGAACAATACTTTCTTTCATAGCTGTATTTTAAACTTAAAACTCAAACCTAAACATTTATAACTATAATTAGCGATAGCGAATTATAGTAAAAATCTCTCCACTTTTAAACTCTATTTTATCATTTGGTAATTGAATAAACGCATCTGCATTTACCAAACTTGCTAAATCTCCAGATCCATTTCCTGTAATTGGAGTTGCTATTAATTTTCCGTTTTTATTTTCTAATTTTACCTGTAAAAAATATTCTAAATTCGGTTTAAAAGATACATCTGCATTTAAAATTGCAGTTTCTTCTTCAGTTTCTAATCCAACTGATTTGTAATACCAAGGATAAAAATACACCAAACAATTTACAAAAGTAGAAATTGGGTTTCCTGGAAACCCGAACACAATTGTCTTTTTTTGAGGTTTATCAACTGTCTCTGAATTCGTATCGCCTGTACTTATAAAGGTTTTTTGCCCAAACCAAAAAGGTTTCCCTGGTCTTTGTGCAACTTTATGAAATAATTTTTCCACCCCTAATTCATCAAAAATTTCTGGTAAGAAATCGTATTTTCCTTTGCTAACTGCTCCACTAAAAAGCAATACATCGTACTCTTGTAGATACACTTTAATTTTAGCTTTTAATACTGATTTATCATCTGTAATATGAGCTGTTTCAGAAGGAATGTTTAATCTTTCTAATAACGAAACCAACGTAAAAACATTGCTTCTTCTTATCTGATGGTATAAAGGGATTTCATGAACCCCAACCAATTCATCACCAGTAGAAACAATCATTACTTTGGGTTGTTTTACTACTTTTACAAACGTTTTTCCTACAGTTGCCAAAACCCCTATTTCTGCTGCTGAAATTCGTGTGTTTTCTTCAATTAATAAATCACCACTTCTTCCGTCTTTTCCTTTAGAATGAATATTTTGGGCCTCGAAAATACCTTCAGTTATTATTTTTGCATAACCATTGTTCGTTTCTACATCTTCATAACGAATAACTGTATTCGCTTTGTTTGGCAAAACAGCTCCTGTCATTACTTCAATACAATTTTTAGGGTTTTTAAGCGTCAATTGCTCACTTCCTGCTGCCTGAATTCCTTCAATTTTAAAAGCTCTTTGTCCGCTTTCAAATAAAGTGTAGTCAATTGCAATCCCGTCCATAGAAACCCTATTAAATGGCGGGAAATCTCTATCTGCTCTAATTTCTTCTTTTAAAATTCTACCTACAGATTTCATAAACGGAATTTCTTCAATTCCAAAATTTTGAATTGAGTTTAAAACTATTTGCAAAGCTTCTTTTACTGAAATCATACAGTTAGTTTATCCTTTATTTTTTGAATTTGAACTTCTCTATTATTTACTACAAAACAATACTCTTCACCTTCTTTTGTCGTTATTTTTATTCCATTGTTAACAATCTTCATTGTTTTTCTTTTTTCAACGCTCTCTATTTCTGAATAGTTAATATTTGTTTGACCTTTCTTAATATTTAAAGAATGACTTTGAAAAATTATTTGATAATTTGTTAAAAACACCTTACCTCCAACAGCTTCTAAACCTCTAAATAAACTACCAGAAAACTCTTCTAAAATTTGCTCTCCTGACAGAATTTTAGGCACAATCGTATTTAGACGTTTACCTATTAACTTATTCATTGTCCAAGGAAATATTAAAATAAATAAAACTCCGTAAAGAGCACCTTGGATAATAATTATTTTCACACTTTGATTCGTTCCTGCGAGATATAAAACTGCTGAGTAGAAAAATGCCAAAACAAACATAGCAACAAGGCTTTGCTTACAAGTTAATTTAATTTTAAAGTTTTCTTTCATTTCTATCTTTTTCATTTTTAAATTCCTGCCCACGCAAGAATAACAAGACTGAACAACAATCTAGTTGAACTGTACAAGTATACACTCTTTTACCCTCCAATTGTACTCATACTTTCTGAAGCACCACCATCTTTTCGATTAGCTTCTGCTATAAAACCATTTTCTGGCTTGTCTTTTACCAAACCTAAAAAGAGTTCTTTTAAATCGTCATTAGATGCTCCTTCTCTTATAAAATCTCGTAAATTAAAAACACCATCATCAAACAAACAGTTTTTAAAAGTTCCTGTTGATGTAATTCTAATTCTATTACAATCGTTACAGATCGTTCTTGTAAAAGCAGGAATTATCCCAAAGGTTCCTAAATGATTGTCAATTGCATAGTTTCTAGAAGTTGATGATTTTTCAGATTGAATTTCTTTGACATCAAACTCAGTTTTCACTTCATTTAAAATCTTCTTAAACGTCCAGTTTTCTTCCATTTCACGCTGTCCTTTTCCGTTAAAAGGCATTTCTTCAATAAAACGAACCGCAACATTTTTATCTTTTGTCAACCTTACAAAATCGACAATCTCATCGGTATTAAAACCAGATTGTACTACAACATTCAATTTTAAATTTAAAGTACTTTTCTCTAACAATTCAAACGTTTCATAAACCTCCGGAAAAACGTCTCTTCTTGTAATTTTAGCAAATTTTTCTCGTTGTAAACTATCGATACTTAAATTGATATGTTTTACTTTTTCTAATTGTTCTATTCTAGAAATATGCTTAGAAATCATTGCACCGTTTGTGGTAATATTAATGGCTTCTAATAAATCATTATAAGATAACATTTCTAAAAAACCAACAAAATCTTTTCGCACAAAAGGTTCGCCACCAGTTAAACGAACTTTAGTAACGCCCAATTCTGTTAATACACGAATTAGACGGTACATTTCTTTAAAGGTGAGTAATTCTTGTCTCGGAACAATTTCTATTCCTTGAGCAGGCATACAATATTGGCAACGCAAGTTACAACGGTCGGTAACTGCCAATCGTACATATTCCATTTGTCGTCCAAAATTGTCTTTTAATTTGCTCATTTAATTTGGTAATTTTTTACTTAATAGTCCGTAAATAAATGCGCCTAAAAGTGCGCCAAACAATAAAATTAAAGCAGGAATTAATTTAAACCCAAGAATTACAAAAATGGGTGCCGCACAAGCGCCAGAAATTCCCCAACCTAAACCAAAAAAAGTACCTCCTAAAAGGGTACTTATAAAACCTTTTTTCTTTGGCGTTGGCGCAATTTTATTTCCATTGATATCTTTTATTTTCCCACTTTTAAACAATTGCATAAATACTGCAGAAATTACAACTGCACCTCCAATAATTCCGAACATATGAAAAGACTGAAACTTAAACATCTCATAAAAGCGATACCAAGAAATGGCTTGCGTTTTACTTAATACAATTGCGAAAAAAATTCCTAATATTAAAAATCTAATGTTTTTCATTTATATATTTTATTTACACTTCGACAAGCTTAGTGTGACATTTTTTTTATCAATTATTTATCGTTGACTTAAAACAGCATTGGAATTATAAACCAAGTAGCAATTATTCCTCCAATAAAAAAACCAATTACCGCCAATAAAGAAGGGAATTGTAAACTACTTAAACCTGTAATTGCGTGTCCGGAAGTACAACCACCGGCATAACGCGTTCCAAAACCTATTAAAATTCCTGATACTATTAAAATTAAAAATCCTTTGATTGAAGAAAATGCTTCTTCTCCAAAAATTTCGTCAGGGAAATATTGATTTCCAACATTTAAAAAGCCTAAATCTGTTAATTCTTTAACCGTTGTTGGATTCAAATCGATGGCCGGATTCGGAATTAAATACCACGCAGAAATAAAACCGCCAATAATTAACCCAACTACAAATAGCAAAGCAAAATCACGTTCTTTCCAATCTTTCTTAAAATAATCTGACACTTTTCCTGCGCCAGCCATTGTACACAACGTATCGAAGTTTGTAGATGCTCCAAAATTCTTTCCGAAGTAAAAATACAATAACAACGAAATTGCTATTAATGGGCCGCCAATGTACCACGGCCAAGGTTGTAATATAAAATCCATACTTTCTTTAATTTGTTCTCGATACAATTTTGAAGAAAATCAAAATCACACCAACTGACATTAATTTAAATTTTATCTTTTAAATAATTCATTATTAAATTTGTTGCTCCTAAATGATCTTCAATGTATTTTTTATTGATGATTCCGGTTAAGTTTCTAAAACTTACATCTTCTTTTAAACTAATAAAACTGTCGTTAAATTCCTCTTGGTTTCTTATTGAAATACAACCACCTATTTTAACGAGATCTACAGCTTCTTTAAATTTGTCGTATGTATGCCCAATAACTACCGGAATTCCGAAAGTTGCTGGTTCTAAAATATTATGCAAACCGGTTTTTAAACCTCCACCAACATAAGCAATATCTGCTACCGCGTAAATTTTAGTAAGAATACCAATGGTATCAATAATAAAAACTTGCTTTTCTGATAATTGTTTACCTTCTTTTTCTGAAAATAAAACTGTTTTTTTATTGATGGTTTTTTGCAACTCTAAAATCGCATCCTTTTTAATATTGTGCGGTGCAATAATAAATTTCTCATCTTCTGTTGCCTTATTATTGATATACTGAACTAATAATTCTTCATCTTCTTTCCAAGTACTTCCTGCAACAATAGTGTATCTATTATCTTTAAATTCATTAATAAAATCTAGCGAATTGTCTTGTTCTAAAATTTCTAAAACTCTATCGAATCTAGTATCTCCTGCAACTGTTACATTTTTAAAACTGATAGAATCTAACAACTCTTTAGAGGTATTATCTTGCACAAAAAAGTGATGAAAAGCCTCTAAAGACTTTCTCATAAAGCCGCCATAACTTTTAAAGAACAACTGCTCTTTTCTTAAAATTCCTGAAACTAAGATGGTTTTAATTTCGTTCTTTTTAAGCTCGTTTAGAAGATTTGGCCAAAATTCATATTTTACAAAAATAGCAAATTCTGGATTTACAATTTCCACAAACTTTCTTGCATTCGATTTAGAATCTAAAGGCAAATAGCAAACCACATCTGCTAAATTATAGTTCTTTCTAACTTCATAACCAGAAGGAGAAAAAAAAGTTACTAAAATTCTATGCTGTTTATACTTGCTTTTTAATTCCTCTATAATTGGTCTTGCTTGCTCAAATTCACCTAAAGAGGCAGCATGAAACCAAATTACCTTTTCGTTTTTTAAAGAGGATATTTTAGAGAAAGTTTCATTTCTTCCTGCAATAAAAAGTTTTATTTTTTTACTGAACAAAGCTACTATTGGCAATAACAAATCAGCTAAAAACACTACAAAATTGTACACTAATTTCATGGGAGTAAAAGTACAAAATGGAAAGTTCTAAAACGCGAAAAAGCACTAACAAATAAATGTTAGTGCTTTTTTATAGTGTTATTTGATACTTATTTACTAAGCTTCAAATGGAGTTATAGAAACATAAGACCTATTGTCTTTTTTCTTTCTAAATTCCACTACTCCATCAACCTTTGCATGTAAAGTATGATCTTTACCCATGTAAACGTTTTCTCCTGGATTGTGAGTTGTACCTCTTTGACGAACAATAATGTTTCCTGCAATTGCAGCTTGTCCTCCAAATATTTTTACTCCTAGACGTTTCGATTCTGATTCTCTACCATTCTTCGAACTACCTACTCCTTTTTTATGTGCCATGATGTTATGGTTTTAAAATTTGTAAATTCTTATTTAGTTAAAGCTTCTATTAATTCAGCTTTCTTTAAAGAAGTATATCCAGAGATATCTTGTTCTTTAGCTAAAGCTTTTAATTCAGCAACAGTCATAGAACTTAAATCGTTAGATGCTGTTTCTGCCTTTGGAGCTTCTGCTTTTTTAGAAGCAGTTTTATCAGCACCTGTAGCAGCGATAGATTCAATTTGAATCTCACTAAGAGCTTGTCTGTGTCCATTTTTCTTTTGGTAACCTTTTCTTCTTTTTTTCTTGAAAACGATTACTTTATCACCTTTTAAGTGACCTAAAATTGTTGCCGTTACTGCGGCTCCTTTTATAGCTGGGGCGCCAATAGATACACTTCCATTGTCATCAAGTAAAAGAACGTTATCAAAAGTTACTTTTGATCCTTCCTCTCCTTGTAAACGGTGAACGTATACTTTTTGGTCTTTTGCTACTTTAAACTGCTGCCCTGCTATCTCTACGATTGCGTACATACTATTTGTTTTGCGTATTAATACTGGTTAACGCACCTTCTCTCTTGAAAATACGGATGCAAATATACATCTTTTTTAGAAAGCTACAACATTGCTTCAAAAAAAAATAAAAGCATTAGAATCAAGTGAATAAATAATTTTTTAAGTTTCTTTTTTCAACAGATTCTTACTATTTTTGGTGAAACCTTATAAAAAATGCTAATTTATTGTAACAAAGAGAATTTCTCGGCGTCAAACAAAGCATCTATTATTAATTAAATAAAAAATCAATGAAAAAAAGTATTTTATCTCTTGCTTCAGCTATGTTGGTTGCGTTTTCTGTAAATGCACAAAAAGTTGAATTTGAAGAGTACAAGTTAGACAACGGAATGCAAGTAATTTTGCATCAAGACAATTCTGCGCCCGTAGTAATTACTTCTGTAATGTATGGTGTTGGTGGTAAAGATGGTAGTAGAGAAAGAACTGGTTTTGCACACTTCTTCGAACACTTATTATTTGAAGGAACCGAAAATATTGGAAGAGGTGAATGGATGAATATTGTGGCTTCTAATGGAGGTAGAGTAAATGCAAATACCTCTCAAGATAGAACTTATTATTATGAGATTTTTCCTTCGAACAAATTAGAGTTAGGTTTATGGCTTGAGTCTGAGCGTTTATTACACCCAATTATTAAACAAGAAGGTGTAGACACACAAAATGATGTTGTAAAAGAAGAAAAAAGAGAGCGTACAAGAGCGTATTCTAATTTATTACCTGAAATATCTAAGAACCTATTTAAAGTGCACCCATACAAAGACCCAAATGTAGGGTACATGAAACATTTAGATGCAGCTACCTTAGAAGAGTTCTTAGCGTTCAACAAAAAATATTATGTACCAAATAATGCAACGTTAGTTGTTGCTGGTGATATTGATTTTGCGTCTGCTAAAAAAATGATAAAAGCTTATTTTGGGCCGATACCTAGAGGAGCAGATGTTGTAAGAAACTTCCCGAAAGAAGCTCCTATTACTGAAGAATATAGAGCAACGGCTTATGATGACAATATTCAAATACCAGCTATTGTAGCTGCTTACAGAACGCCCTCTTTTAAAACTAGAGATTCTAAAATTTTAGATATGATTTCTACTTATTTAAGTGGTGGAAAGAGCTCTGTTTTGTATAAAAAAATGGTAGATGAGAAGAAAATGGCACTAGCTGTTCAGGCTGCAAACGTTTCACAACAAGATTATGGTGTGTATGCATTATTTGCGATTCCACTTGGGGAAGTTGCCTTAGATGACTTGATAAAGGAAATGGATGAAGAAATTGTAAAAATTCAAACAGACTTAATTTCTGAAAGAGCGTTTCAAAAAATTCAAAATCAGTTTGAAAACAATTATGTAAACGCCAACGCTAGTGTTGTTGGAATTGCAAATTCTTTGGCTAGATATAATGTAATGTATGGAGATACTAATTTAATTAATTCGGAGATTGACATCTACAGATCTGTTACTCGTGAAGAAATTAGAGCAGTTGCGAATAAATACTTAAATAAAAACCAGAGATTAATCTTAGAATATTTACCTAAGAAAAAATAAGAAATAAGATGAAGACAAAAATTTTATCAACGATAGCAATTATAACATTGTCTTTTGCCACAAACGCGCAAATAGACAGAAGTAAAATGCCTACTCCAGGACCAGATCCTGTTGTAAAATTAGGAACCGCAGAGAAATTTTCTTTAGACAACGGTATGACCGTAATTATGGTAGAAAACCATAAATTGCCAAGAGTTGCTGCTACTTTAAGAATAGACAATCAACCTTATTTTGAGGGTGAAATAGCTGGTGTTTCTAGCATGATGGGTAGTTTATTAGGTAGAGGAACTACAAAAATTAGTAAAGACAACTTTAACGAAAAGGTAGATTTCTTAGGAGCAAATGTTAGCTTTAATAGTACTAGTGCTTCTGCAAGATCTTTAAAAAAATACTTCCCAGAAGTATTAAGTTTAATGGCAGATGGTGTAAAAAACTCTCAATTTACGCAAGAAGAATTTGATAAAGAAAAAGAGGTTACTTTAGAGAATTTAAAGTCTTTAGAAAAAAACATCCCTGTAATTGCTAGTAGAGTAGAAAGTATTTTGGTGTACGGTAAAAATCATCCCTACGGAGAATTTACAAGTAAAACTTCTGTAAACAAGATTACTTTAGCAGATGTAAAAAACAACTTTAACACGTACTACAGACCTAACAATGCCTATTTAATTATTGTAGGAGATATCAACCCAAAAGAGACTAAAAAATTAGTAACGAAGTTATTTGCTGATTGGAAAAAAGGACAAATAGCTGCTGCTGCCTTTTCTGCACCAGAAAATCTTTCTACTACACAAATTAGTTTTGTTAATATGCCAAATGCAAATCAGTCTGAAATTGCGGTTGTAAACACCATTGACCTAACTTTAGGAGACAAAGATTATTATGCAGCTTTATTGGCAAATAAAATTCTTGGTGGCGGTGGTGGTGCTAGACTTTTTAAAAACTTAAGAGAAGATAAAGCATATACATATGGTTCTTATTCTAGAGTTGGTCAAAGCAGACAAACAAATACAGCTACTTTTAGAGCTACTGCAAGTGTAAGAAATATGGTAACAGATAGTTCTGTTGTAGAAATACAAAAAGAAATAAATAAAATTCGTTACCAACAAGTAACAGAGAAAGAATTAAAAGATGCCAAAGAAGAATATATTGGTGGTTTTGTAATGGACGTTCAGAAACCTGCAACTGCTGCAAACTACGCACTTAATATTGCACTTTACAACTTGCCAGAAGATTTTTATGCGAACTATATTAAAAACATTAATTCTGTAACTGTAGCTGATGTACAAAATGCAGCAATTAAATATTTTAGAGGAGATAAAGCTAGAATAATGGTTACTGGTAAAGGAATTGAGGTTCTTAAAAACTTAGAGAAAACAGATTATGTAATCAGTTATTTTGATACTGAAGGAAACCCAACAGAAAAGCCAGCTATGACAATGCCAATTCCTGCAGGAATGACGGCTAAAACTGTTGTTAACAAATACTTTGAAGCAATTGGAGGTAAAGATAAAGTGATGGCTGTTAAAACAACAATGATGGTTGCCAATGCTACAATACAAGGAACTCCTTTAGTCATGACAATGAAAGCATCTGCGCCAAATAAAACTTCACAGGTTGTTTCTGTAATGGGAAATGTTGCCTCTAAAACAGTTTTTGATGGAACGACAGGATATTCTGAGTCTAGAGGTCAGAGAATGGACATGAAAGCAGAGCAAATTGCGGAAGCAAAAAGCGGAAATGCTCTTTTTAATGATGTAAGTTATATGTCTGGTGAATTGGTTAGAATAGAGCCAATTGAAGGTAAAAATGCAATCGTCTTAAAATCTAACGATACAGAGGTTTATTACGACATGACTTCTGGTTTAAAAATAAAAGAAGTAAAAACTGTAAAAACGCCAGATGGTAAAGAAGTAAAAACGCCAACAGTATTTTCTGACTATAAAGAAGTAAACGGAATTAAATTTCCACATACCATCGGTCAAAAAATGGGACCAATGGATTTAGAATTCAAAATAAAAGAAGTAAAAATAAACGAAGGTGTTTCTGATGCAGATTTTAAGTAATCAATTTTAGAAATATTTTTAAAAATAGAGAGTCAAGACTTAGGTTTTGGCTCTTTTTTTATTGCTATTTTTTAAACACGAATTTTACAAATTTTCACAAAGGGAAGCTTAAAAGGGCACTTCGTTACTCTCGAAACTTTAAGGCTGTCTAACATTAGTTACTTAAACCATCTTTTAAAACTGAAGATTAACCGCAAATAATACGCAGAGATCGCTAAGATCTTTTTTTAAATTCAAAGAGCAAAAAGCACTTCGACAAGCTCAGTGAGACATTCGTTAATTTAATTGTTTCTAAAAAACTATTTTTTCTTATTCACCAAATAAACTCCTATTAGAATAACAACTCCTCCGAAAACCTGAAGCGTACTTAATTTTTCACCATCTAACACTCCCCAAAAGATTGCCACTAATGGAATTAAATAAGTTACAGAAGATGAAAAAACAGGATCTGAAATATGAACCAACTTATTGTAAATAGTTTTTGCAATTCCAGTTCCTACAATTGATAAAATTGCTAAATACCCTAAGGACTGCATTAAAACTTTATTCTCAACATCAAACGTAGCAAAGAAATCTGTGAAGCCTAAAACCACAATTGCTGGAATAAGTAATAATAAAAAATTACCTGTTACAATAGAAAGTGCGTTCAAATCACTTAAATACTTCTTCACCATATTTGCATTAAATGCGTACCCAACAGAAGCGATAATTATTAAAAAAGCATACCAATAATTCTGATCAGGGTTTAAAGCAGCTCCTTTTAAAATTAGAATTAAGGTTCCTAACAAGCCAATTAAAATTCCGTATAATTGCCTTCTTTTAAAAGCGAAACCAAAAACCATTGCACCAAATATTAACGTATAAAAAGGTGTTAATGAATTTAGAATAGACACAATAGAACTGTCTATTGTTGTAATTGCAAAAGCAAACAGAAACCCAGGAACAAAAGTTCCCGCGATAGAAGTGTAAACAATATATTTATAATGTTTCTTTTTTATTTTTTTTAATGATGGAGCAGCAACCGTTAAAAGAAAAATAGCTGTAAAAATCATTCTTAAGGCACCTAGCTGAATAGGTGTTACACCCAACAATGCCTTTTTCATTAAAATAAATGAACTTCCCCAAACCAGAGAAAGTAACGCAAGGTAAAGCCATTTTTGTTGTTGATTATTCATGCTTCAAAAGTTAAAGCCGTAAAAGTCTTACAATTATTGAAATATGAGCCTGATTATTGATAAATTTGTAGCATAATCTAATAATTAAATATGATGACTACTAAAAAAATATTTTATTCAATTGCTGTTGCTTGTTTTGTTTTTATAGGGTGTAATAAAGAAATTAAAAAAGAAAAAATTTCTCTTGCTATTTCTGGTATGACTTGTGAAATTGGTTGTGCAAAAATAATTCAATCTAAGTTGTCTAAAAAAGAAGGTGTAATAGATGCTAAAGTTGTTTTTACAGACAGTATTGCAACGATAGAGTTTGATGCAAATACGACTTCTACAAAAGACTTAATTGCTTACGTAGATGGAATTGCTGGTGGAGACTTGTACAAAGCTTCAGAAAACACAACTTTGATAGCTTCTAAAAAACCACATATTTGTTCTAATACTTGTAAAGAAAAATGCGAACTAAATACAAATAAAAAAGGTTGTTGTTCTGGTGAAACTGTAAACGGCAAAATGATTTGCACAGATGATTGTAAAATGGCTTGTTGTGCAAAAGAAACTGAGTAAAATATTCTTATTTTGTAAAATAAAAAAAGCAGGCTTAAAGCCTGCTTTTTTTTATTCTATGAATATTATTAGACTACAAACCTGCACTTTTCCAAGTCCAAGTAGAAACATCTACTTTAGTCCCTGTTTTATACTCTGCTGTTGTTGTTGCTGCAGAACCATCTATAATAACATTTGCCAATGAACCACCATCTTTCATATCGATATTTTTCGCATATCCTTCTAACCAAACATTAGTAATAGTGGCTCCAGAAGTCTTTTTAAACTGTAAAGCTGTACCAGCTACTGTAGAAATAGCTGTTAAGTTTACAAAATTAGGATTTCCATTAGCTTTATCACCTTCAAAAGCAGTAGAAAAACCAGCAACAGTATGAGAAATATAAGTATTTGTAACTGTACCGTTCCATCCTTCTGTCCAATCTACAGAGTCATCTTCATTATTTACCAAATATAGATTTTTAGCAGAGACTGTTCCTCCAAAAAACTCTACACCATCATCTGCACCATCTATTACAGAAATATTTTCAAGTGTAGTTCCAGATCCAACAGCATATAAAGAAACTCCGTTGTATTGAGATTCTGAATTAATTTGAGCCCCAGTTCCTTTTATTACTAAGTATTTTATAGACCCAGAATTGTCTGTATCATTTATTCCTCCGTAAATAAAACCACCAACCTCTGCTTCTGCATTAATACCGGCAGATGTAGTTGCGTTTCCACAGATTGTTAAACCTCCCCAATCTCCTGGAGTTGCAGAAACAGATGAAATTACAACAGGATTAGTTGCTGTACCTTGAATATCTATTTTACCACCTTGTAATACTGCAATATAAACTCCTGTTCCGCCATCTCTAGCTGTTATTTTTGTTCCAGCAGGAATGGTTAATGTTGCACCAGATTGCACAATGTAAGAGGAATTTAAAGTATAACTTACAGCAGCATCTAAAGTAACGTTTGTACTTACTGCACCTTGTAAGGTAGCATTATCAAATGTTAAATCTGTAGGTACCCAATCAAATTCTAAAGCATTAACGGTTGGTACTACACTTGTGTTTAATGTATAAAAGTAATCTGTTGAAGTTGTCATTTCTGCTTCTGTAGCAAGTGCAACGGGAGAATAACCTTCTAAAAATACAACATTCGCCGTATTACCACCATCTTTCATATCTAAATCTACATCATATCCACTTAAAGACAAACCAGAAATTGTGCCTCCAGATTGTAATTTAAATTGTAATGCTTTACCTCCTACAGTAGAAATAGCCGTTATATTATTAAATTTAGGATTTCCATTGCCTTTGTCTCCTTCAAAAACCGTAGAAAACCCTGCCTTAGTATGAGAAATATATGCAGTAGAAACAGTACCATTCCAACCTTCGGTCCAATCGATAGCATCGTCTTCATTATTTTCTAAATATAAGTTTGAAACAGATACTGTACCTCCAAAAAACTCCACACCATCATCCGAACCATTAATTACAGCAACATTACTAACAGTAGTACCAGAACCAACAGCGTAAAAAGAAACACCATTGTATTGAGATGTTAAGCTAATTTGAGCTCCTGTCCCTTTTATAACCAAATAGTTTATAGAACCTGAGCTATCGGTATCATCTGTACCCCCATAAATAAAACCGCCAACCTCTGCTTCTGCTGCTACACCTGCACTCGTTGTAGCTTCTCCACAAATTGTTAAACCTCCCCAATCTCCAGGATTTCCTGATGCTGAAGACATAATTACCGGATTAGATTCTGTCCCTTGAATATCTATTTTTCCTCCTTGTAAAACTGCAATAAAAACGCTAGTACCTCCATTTAAAGCTTGAATTTTTGTCCCTGCAGGTACTGTTAATTTTGCTCCTGAATCAACTGTAAAAGAAGCGTTTAAACTATACGTTACCCCAGGTTCTAATGTATAATCTTCTTTAAGCTTACCATCCATTACACCTGTTTTTAAATTTTCTATTACTTCAGATTCGCCACCTGGTAAAATGATTTCTGGCTCTTCGCTATCACAACTTGTTAACGATAATGTAACTATAGAAAAAGCTACAACATTAAGAATTTTAAAAATTGATTTTTTCATTTTAAATTTGTTTGATTTTATTTTTATACAAAGAAATCACCTTCCTCTTTATTTGTCTTTACCTAAAGATTAATAGTATGTTAGGCTTTTTATGAATTTGACTGATTTGTTAAGGAATGGTTATTAACTAGAACGTATATTTAAAACTTAAAGTTACCCGACTTCCATTTTTGTAAGAAGATATTGTTTCATTACTTTCAATCTTAGAGATTAAACTTCTTACTTTTTGTGTTTGTTTTATTTCTGGATTTAATACGTTTTTACCAACTAATTTTACGGTGATTTTTTTTGTTAACTCTTTACTTATCACAAAATCTAAGGTCACAAAACCTTTCTCTATAATTTCGTCATTGTACAACTCGGCACTATTTGCAAAATCTTCTGGAGATCCTAAAACAAAAATTTTGTCTGACGAATAATTACCTGTTAACGTTGCAACAAATTCATTTTCTTTTTTATTACTAAAACTTAAAGATCCATTCGCAATAAAGTCAGACGCTCCTTGCAAGCTAGATGTTATCTTATTTTTATATTGAAACTCCTTTAATAAGTCTTGCTTTAGCCACATTTTTGTAATGTTACCGGTAAAGTTTAAGACTCCTTCTTCAGCATCATTTTTAATTAAATCTGTTTTAGCCTCTAACTCAAAACCGTAAACATTTGCCTCTTTTCCTGTATTTGAATACACAAAATAACCAGATGAACCTCTAGATTGCGCTAAAGTGATTGGATTCTTAATGTGTTTATAAAATACTGTTCCAGAGAACAGTTGTCCGCTATTAGGAAAAACTTCATATTTTAAATCGAAATTATAAATGTCAGATTTTTCTAAATCTGGATTTCCTTTTACAACTCTACCTGTTGGAGAAACATATTCAAAAGGCGCTAATTCTTTAAACTCTGGTAAAGTTTGCGTTATGCTAGAAGCAAAACGTACATATTGATTTTCTTTTAACTCATATTTTAAATTTATACTTGGGTATACACTTTCATAGACTTTATTTAAAGTACCTAACCTGCCAACATAATTGGTAACATCCCAAGTTACATCTAACTCATCTCTTTCAAAACGTACCCCTAAATTACCAGACAATTTATTATCAAAACTAAAATCGAAATTTACAAAACCTGCCAGAATCTCTAAATCTGCATGATATCTATCTGTCTCACCTACTCTTAATCTCAACCCGTTATTAAAATTTGTTGTTGTAAATGTTTCTGATAAATCATCTATAGACGGTGCCTTAAATCCTTTTGATCTTACACCAACAAATAAAGATTTGAAAGCTCTTTGTTTATGTCTGTAATTCAATCCGTAGTTTAAAGAGTACGGTTTATTGTCATCTTTAGAACCCAAAGCCCATTTATTTTCTAAAAAAGCAGTATATTCTGTATCTTGTATTTTTTGGCTAGATTTTCTTTGTTGATAATCGCCAACATGAGCATATTGTATTTCTGGAGAAGTAGTAATGTCTAAAATATTTATTTCGTTTCTAATTCTATTTGGCTCTTCTGCTAAAACAAAATTGTAGCCTCCAGCCCAATTTAAAGTATTGTTTTCACTCCAATTATGTTCTCCTAATAACTGATTTACCAACATTGTAGTTTGTTTAAAATTTTGATCTCTAATAAAAGCGCCTTCTTCTTGCGGATCTTGATCAAAAACATATCCTAAACCATTTCTACCTTGCTCATACAAATTATCTGTACCTGTATTTACAAAAAGAGTATTGTATTTCAACTTGTTATTATCGTTTAGCTTCAATCTAAAATTCACATAACCCGTAGTATTTGCTAAAGCACCATACTCTTCTGCATCTGTAAATTCGCTATTTAAAACATTAGATCTGTACGTTTTAAAAATTCCTTTTTGGTGTGTAAAAGATTTAGAGTGTGAACCCGTTAAAAAAACAGCTACTTCTTTTCCTAAAACTTCAAATTTCTGTCCTGCAGAAAAAGAGCCACTAAAATTAATTGGGGAAGAAATTGTTCTTGTATCCCAACCTTGCAGCGTAATTAAGTTTTGTAATGCATAGGTTTTTTTATGAAAACCTACCGCAACATCTTCATTAATAATTGTTGTTCTAAAATCATCTGAGAGATTTAAAACAGTTGTATTTACACCTCCAGAGAATGAAACAGTATATGCATTAGAAATAAATTCTTTTGAATTAACATTTACATTACCAGAGCCTTGGTCTGCGTAACTAGCCGTTGTATATGTTTTACTAATACCTACATTCTTTATAACGTCTGTAGAAAACAGACTTAAATTAATGTTCTTGTTAGAAACATCATCCGAAGGTATTGGTAAACCATTCATTGTAGTTGATAAATACCGATCGCCTAAACCTCTAATATAAATACTCCCAGAACCTTCACTTTTTGCAACTCCAGAAATTTTAGTCGTCGCATTTGCAGCGTCAGAAACTCCAATTTTTGCTAAGGTTTGTGCCCCAATACTTTCTTTTATTATTGTTGCCTTCTTTTGTGCTAATAAAAGTGCATTAGCAGACTCTTTACTTGTATATGATTTAATAACAACCTCACCTAAGCCTACCCCCTCTTCTGCAGACATTGTTTGGTTTAGGGCAAGGGTTTCCCCTCCTTTTATTGTAAAGTTTTTTTCTATGGTCTTATATCCTAAAAAACTGAAAGATACTTTATGCGTTCCTGTAGGGATTTTAAAAGAGTAATTCCCATCAAAATCTGTAGTTGTACCAATTGTAGTTCCCTTAATAAAAACGTTCGCAAAAGGTAAAGGCGCATTATTAGTTTCTTTGTCGGTTAACAAACCTTTTAAGGTTCCTTTGTTTTGCGCTGTTAATAGTTGGCTAAATGCTATAAAAGCAATAAATAGTATTTTCTTCATTATTGTTCGTTATTTACATTGGCAAAAGTCCGTTTGGTTTGTAAAGTATATGTTAGTTTTAAATTATACTTCTATTATAGAAACATTACCTATATGTTAAATTCGAATAATAATTAACGGTTTATTAATTTGTAGAAAACATTAGTTATAGACATTCTTCTTAAATTTGTATACATCTTTCTAGATAGAACGTCATCATAAATTAACTAGTTTTTGTCAACTATTTTATATGACTTACTGCCTTTGGCCAAGGCAGTTTTTTGTTTTTTTAATATTATTTTAACATTAACTTAACATTGTTGATGGTTCTTTGTTGCGACAAAAACTATTAATTATGAGATTATTAATACTACGCAACGTAGTAATATTAACCTACTTGTGTGCCTTTTTAAGTACAAGTGCACAAGAAACCAATGCACCTAAATTTGGAAAAGGATTATTTAACTTAATAGGAAAAGACAGCACGTGGTCTATGAAGGTTGGTTTAAGATTTCAAAATCTTACCACTACTAGTTGGGATGCTAATAACGGACTCTCTAACCCTACAACTTCTTTTTTAATTAGAAGATCTCGTTTAAAGTTTGATGGTTTTGCTTATTCACCGAAATTAAAATATAAGGTTGAATTGGGGTTATCTAATAGAGACCAATCTGGTGCTTCAGCATATACAAGTAATGCACCAAGGTATATTTTAGATGCTGTCTTAAAATGGAATTTCTCTGGAAACTTTGTATTATGGTTCGGCCAAGCAAAACTACCAGGTAATAGAGAGCGAGTTATTTCTTCTGCAAACTTGCAGCAAGTAGACAGGTCTTTGTTAAATAGTAGGTTTACTATCGACAGAGATTTCGGAATTCAATTAAGACATCATTTTAACCTAACAGATACTTTTTTAGTAAAAGAAATCTTTTCTATTGCCCAAGGTGAAGGAAGAAATGTTACTACAGGAAACATTGGTGGCCATCAATACACAACTCGTTTAGAATTGTTTCCTTTTGGAGATTTTAAAAGCAATGGAGATTATAAAGGAAGTGATTTAACCTTTGAACCAAACCCTAAATTAGCTCTTGGTTTTGCATATGACTTTAATAATAACGCTTCTAAAACAAGAAGTAACCAAGGTTCTTATATGTTAAATGACACTGGTTTTTATGCAACAAATATTTCTACACTTTTTATTGATGCAATGTATAAACACAAAGGATTTTCTTTTATGGCAGAATATGCAAATAGGAATGCAGCAGATGCTTTTGCAAAAAATTCTGATGGAACCTTAACAGGAGATATTGTACAAGTTGGTACTGGTTTAAATTTACAATCTGGTTATTTAGTATCTAAAACAGTAGAAGTTTCTGCACGGTATACAAACATAACTTTAGACAGAAATAGTACAGGTAAAGGTGCAGAAAATCAATATACTTTAGGTTTATCTAAATACATTTCAGGTCATAAATTAAAAGTTCAAACAGACGTAAGCTATACAGACATTGGTTTTAAAACAAATCAATTGCTTTATAGATTGCAAGTAGACATTCATTTTTAATAAGAGTTAACATAACATAAACATAACATTCACAACTTTTTGTGTTTGTAAATTTGCACAACTTAATTTAATCAAACAAAATGGGAGATCCATATATTTTAATGTTAGTCGCTTTAGCTGTTTTAGCTATTGTAGATTTAGTAGTAGGAGTTAGTAATGATGCTGTTAACTTTTTAAATTCAGCAATTGGCTCGAAAGCAATATCAGTAAGAAATATTATGATTATTGCTAGTTTGGGTGTTTTCATGGGAGCAATTACTTCTAGTGGTATGATGGAAGTTGCACGTAAGGGGATTTTTAACCCTAGTATGTTTATGTTTCAAGACATCATGTTTATCTTTATGGCGGTAATGATTACAGACATTCTTTTACTAGATATCTTTAATTCTTTAGGAATGCCAACCTCTACAACCGTTTCTATCGTTTTTGAATTATTAGGAGCAGCCGTTTGTATTTCTTTAATAAAAATTTCTGCAAATGATGCACAATCTTTTAATGATATTTGGAGCTATATAAACCACGAAACTGCAACTAAAATTATTCTCGGAATTTTACTTTCTGTTATTGTTGCCTTTTCAATTGGTGCAATCGTTCAATTTGTTTCTAGATTAATTTATTCTTTCAATTTTGATAAAAGACCAACCTATATAAGTGCTTTGTTTGGTGGTTTTGCCATTACAGCAATTACGTATTTCATCATTATAAAAGGAATGAAAGGAACCCCTTTTTATAAAGATGTAAAATTTTTAATTGAAGGAAATACACTCGCAATTATTGCAGGAAGTTTTGTTGTTTGGTCTCTTATTTCTCAAATATTAATACAAGCCTTTAAAGTAAATATCTTAAAATTAATTATTGGTGTTGGTACCTTTTCTTTAGCCATGGCTTTTTCTGGTAATGATTTGGTAAACTTTGTTGGGGTGCCAATTGCTGCTTGGAACTCTTATGAAGCTTGGACTGTTTCTGGGGTTGCTGCAGATTCTTTTTCTATGGGTATTTTAGCAGAGAAAGTACCTTCTAACGTTTGGTTATTACTGTTCGCTGGTGGAATAATGGTGGTTACTTTATGGACTTCTAGTAAAGCACAAAACGTAATTAAAACAGGTATCGATTTATCTAGACAAGGTGAAGGTCATGAAAAATTTCAACCAAACCCATTGTCTCGAATTACCGTAAGAGTTGCGATGGTAATGAATATAGGAATTAGATATATTTTGCCAAAACCTACTTTAGCATATATCGATTCTAAATTTGCAAAACCTGTAATAGCGTTGCCAAAAGATAAAACATACGAGTTGCCTGCTTTCGATTTAGTAAGAGCTTCTGTAAATTTAATTGTTGCGGGTATTTTAATATCTATTGCAACTTCTATGAAACTACCATTGTCTACAACTTATGTAACTTTTATGGTCGCAATGGGTACTTCTTTAGCAGACAGAGCTTGGGGAAGAGAAAGTGCAGTCTATAGAGTAGCCGGTGTTTTAAATGTAATTGGTGGTTGGTTTTTAACTGCTATTACAGCATTTTTAGCCGCAGCCTTGGTTGCTTATTTAATTAGCTGGGACATGATTATGATTCCTATTTTATTAGCAGTTGTTGCTTTTTTAATTGGAAGAAACACCTTAATCCATAGAAGAAATACAAAAGAAGAGAAAAAACAAGTATACATCGAACGTGCAGAATTAATTACAATAAATGGTGTAATTGAAGAAAGTGCAGATCATATTTCTGGCGTTGCTAACAGAGTAAATAAATTATACACAAACGTTGTTAACGACTTAGCAAATCACGATTTAAATAAATTACGTAAGACAGACAAACACGTTGGTAAATTAAATGATGAAATAGACGGCTTAAAAGACGGTGTTTTCTATTTTATAAAATCTTTAGATGAAACTTCTGTACAAGCAAGTAGATTCTATATTATGGTCTTGGGATATTTACAAGATGTTGCACAATCTATTAGTTATATTTCTAGAGCGAGTTACAAACACGTAAATAACAATCATAAAAACTTAAAGAAAGGACAATTAAAAGACTTAAAGCATATAGATCACGAATTATCTGCTTTACTTTTAAAAGTTGCAGATGTTTTTGAAAAAAGAGCTTTCGATAATTTAGGTGATATTTTAATTGAAAAACAAGAGTTGTTTAAGAATGTTTCTGCGTCTATAGAAAAGCAAGTTGCAAGAATTAGAACAGATGAGACAAGTCCTAAAAACACAACACTCTATTTTAGTTTACTATTAGAAACTAAAGATTTAATTTCTGCTTTAATGAATATTTTAAATACGTATGAAGAATTTTATCTAAGTACAAAACAGAATAATTAGAATCTAAGAATTAAATACGCACAAAAAAACCATGATGAATTTCATGGTTTTTTTATGCGTATTTATTAAAACCAAAATCCTAAATTAAATAACCAATAACCATCTGTATGATCTGGCGTCCAACTATATTTTAGCTCTATAGGGCCTACAAAAGAGTCATAACTATAACCAACTGCATAACCAGATTTAATGTTATCAAACAGCTCAAGATCCCTAAAAACATTGTCTTCTAACCTTGCATAGTTTGCTATCAAAGAAAAATAATGTAAATCGCCAACTCTATATCTTAGATCTAATTGAGTTTTTATGAAAGAATTGTCAGACAAATCTGAAAATTCATAACCATACAAAGAAACAAAGGTGTTTATATAATTCTGATTATAGCCACCAAGATAAAAATCGAATAGATTAGAAGTTTGGTTACCAAGGGTAAAGCCTGCTTCACTTGTTGTTTGTAATGTAAGTCGGTCTGCAAAAGTAGTTGCAAAACCTAACGTACCCTTTGCTTGAGAAAACATTTCGAAATCATTATTATAGTCCGATGATGCTGCATACCATTTAAAATTTAAGTCTGCAAAATACCCTTGGGTTGCAAAGTATTTTTTATTGTAAGAATCTAGTTTCAAATACCCAAAAGCATTTAAATAATTACTTTTATCTATAATGGTTTCTGGTCTTGTAGAAGAAGCTAAAGTTTCTGTAGAAGCCTTTAACCATTTATGCTCTAAACCCAAACCTATTGCAAATTTTCTATTAAAAGTTGTTTGAAAAAATACTTGATTGGTTATGTCTGAGTAACTCAAATTAATACTACTTACGTTTGGTAAATTTGAAACTTGATTAAATTTAGAGTTGCTTCTAAAATGATTGTATCTAGATCTAAAACCATAACTTATATAAAAACCGTTATCTACAAAGTAGTTAAGGTTATACCTTATATTATCTCCTAGAATCATATCTAAAGAAAATAAATCGTTACTGGTTAGTAAATGCTTCTGGTTATAGTTTGCCAAAACACTCGATTTATACAACAAATCATAATGAACACCAATTTTTAAATTTGCATTTTCATTAGATTCACTTAGTATAAAGTTTAACAAATAACTTTTACCTACCTTTTTAATTAAATTATATTCTATTCTATTATAATTTCTAGTTGCAGAGAGTAAGTGTATTTTTTTTGTAATATCACCTCTAGACAAACTATCTCCTTCTTTAACATTTAGTTTCCCTAAAACATACGCTCTTGTGTAATAAGATGCTCCTTTTATAACAATGTCTGATATTAATAATTTTTCGTCGCTAAATTCTATCGTTTCTCTTTTCTTTTTAACAATTTGTTTCGCGGCAATTTCTTCAAAAATTTCTACAAATTTTTCAGCTTCAATAGCTCCTTTTTCTAAGATTTCTTCCTTCTTATCAAAATCTACAACACTATAATTATATATTTCTGGATGAATGTAAACGTCTAGCTTTTTTATTTCTTCATCTGATTTGCGATACATCTGGTAACTCATAATCTGATTTAATAAAGCAACTACAGAATTAATTTTATCTTTCTGAAATAACTTCCCTTCTACATCAACACCAATTATAATATCCATCCCTTTGTCTTTCATTATACTTACAGGAAAATTATTTGCAATACCACCATCTACCAAAAGTTTATCTTCAAATGCTACGGGGTTTAAAAGTGACGGAAAGGAACCACTTGCTCTTAAAGCAATTGGCAAAGAACCACTTTCTAATATTACAGGCGTTCCGTCTTCTACATCTGTTGCAATGCAGAAAAAAGGAATAGATAATTTAGAAAAATCTTGATTACCATCTACAGAATCAAACAATTCTAACAAAAGGTTTAATACATTTTGCCCTTTAGATATTGCTCTTGGCAGCCCTATTTTTCCTTTATTTACAGGAAGTGTAATTACTGTTTTTTCGCCAAATTCTTTCTCAAAAAAAGTTTCAGAATTTCTTGGCAAACGATCTCTAATTAACGTTAAAAAATCTGTTTTTAAGATTATTTCTTCTATTTGGTTTGCAGAATAACCTGCAGCATACAAACCGCCAACAATAGCACCCATACTTGTACCACCTACATAATCTATTTGAACGCCCGCTTTGTCTATTGCTTTTAAAACACCTATATGTGCAAAACCTTTTGCACCACCTCCACTTAAAACCAAACCAACTTTTGGTTGTTTATTCTGACTAATAATTACCGTTGTAAAAATTAAAAACAAGTAAATTAATTTCTTTTTCATTCTTTTTTTGGATGATAATATTCGTACACTTTCATTGCCCTAGAATGGCCTATTTCTATTTTTAAATCTTCTAAGGAAGCTTCTTTAACTCGTTTTGCCGACTTAAATTTACGTAATAAAGTTGTAATTGTCTGTGCCCCAACATCCGGAATTTGTTCTAACTCAGATTTTATGGCACTTTTGCTACGTTTATTTCGGTGAAACGTAATGCCGAATCTATGTGCTTCATTTCTTAAATACTGCGTGATCTTTAGTGTTTCAGACTTTTTATCTAGATACAAAGGTATCGGATCATCTGGGTAATAGATTTCCTCTAATCTTTTTGCAATACCAATAATAGCTATTTTACCTCGCAAACCTAAAAGATCTAAACTTTTTAAAGCAGAAGACAATTGTCCTTTTCCACCATCTACAATAATTAACTGTGGCAAAGACTGTTCTTCTTCTAGCAAACGTTTATATCTTCTAAAAACAACCTCTTCCATAGAACCAAAATCATCTGGCCCAACAACCGTTTTTATATTGTAATGTCTGTACTCTTTTTTACTTGGTTTACCATCTCTAAAAACTACACAAGCAGCAACCGGATGCGTTCCTTGAATATTAGAATTATCGAAACATTCTATATGACGCGGTTCTACAGAAAGACGTAAATCTTTTTTCATCTGCGCCATTATTCTTTTTACATGTCTTTCTGGATCTACAATTTGCACCTGCTTAAATTGCTCCATTCTGTAATATTTTGCATTTCTTTCAGACAATTCTACAATGCGTTTTTTATCTCCTAATTTAGGAATGGTCACTTTTACACTTTCACCTATATTCACTTTAAAAGGTGTATAAATTTCTGACGATTGAGAATTGAAACGCTGTCTTATTTCAACAATAAAAAGTTCTAATAATTCTTTATCGGTTTCGTCTAATTTCTTCTTAATTTCTGTGGTATGAGATTGAATAATAGATCCGTTAGAAATCTTTAAGAAGTTTGCGTACCCATGGGTTTCATCAGAAATAATAGAAAAAACATCTACGTTATTTATAGACGGATTTATAATGGTACTTTTGGATTGATAATTGCCTAATAAATTAAGTTTCTCTTTAATTTTCTGCGCTTCCTCAAACTCCATATTTTCAGCAAAACCCATCATCATTTCTTGAAATTTATCTAAACTATCTTTGAAATTCCCTTTCACAATATTTCTAATTTCTTTGATAGCAGCATCATAATGACTTTCTGTTTCTAAGCCTTCACAAGGTCCTTTACAATTTTTTAAATGAAATTCTAAGCAGACTTTATATTTGCCTTCGTTTATATTCTGATGACTTAAATCGTAATTACAAGTTCTTAACGGGTAGAGTTCTTTAATTAAGTCTAATAAAATTCGAACTGTTTTTATAGAGGTATAAGGCCCAAAATATTCCGAACCATCTTTTATAACTCTACGGGTCATAAAAATTCTAGGAAAACGTTCTTTCTTAATACACAACCAAGGGTACGTTTTATCGTCTTTTAATAAAATATTATAGCGTGGTTTGTATTTTTTAATGAGGTTATTCTCTAAAAGTAAGGCGTCTGTTTCTGTGTCTACAACAATGTGTTTTATGCTTACAATCTTTTTTACTAAAACTCTCGTTTTACCATTTTCATGCTGTTTGTTAAAATAAGAAGAAACTCTTTTCTTTAAGTTTTTAGCTTTACCAACATAAATAATCACCTCATTTTTATCAAAATACTGATAAACACCTGGTTCATTTGGCAACGTTTTTACTTGAAGTTCTAAAGATGTAGACATGGTACGAAATTACACAAATTTTAAATATATAATAAAGTAAAATATTTAAAAATAGTGGTCTAAAAACTAGGTGAAAACACGTGTTTCAATTTAAAATACAGGTACTTATACGTTGTTTTTATTTATTTTTATTTAGTTTTATCGTCTAATCAAACTTTTTTATAAATTTTAAAACTATTTAACATGGAAAAACAACCAGACGACATACCAAAACCGAACCCTAGAAACACTATTAGTTTAAAAACTGCTAAAGAATGGACTAAAAGATGGCGTACAATGGAGTCTTCTTATAACGCACACCAAGACTGCAAAGCTTTTAACATTCCTTTAAAAGATTTAAAAGAAGCTATTTTAGAAGGTGCTGCAAGTGTTAGAGCTTATATTGGTGTAGAAAAATTAAAAGTTGAAGGTGAAAATGTATATGTAGAAAAACTAATGATTGTTGGTGTAGATAAAAATGGTAAAGACATGATTTCTTCTTTAGACGGAATTAGTTTAGATAATGAAGGTGGGAAAATTTACGATTTTTCAGAGCCTTGTCCATCTAGTTGTGATCCAGATAGCCCTTTAAATGGTTCTAATTAATGACTTTTAAATATGTATTAATCTATTTAGGCTATTTTATTTTAGCTCTTAATACAATTCTTTATTTTAAAAGCTATCGACAAAAATCGATCGCTTTTAAAATCATATGTTATTATCTTTTGTTTTGTCTTATTCTACAAATGCGTGTTTCCTATTTAAGTCGTCAACAAATATCTAATCTTTTTTTATCTCATTATTATTTTGTGGGGCAATTTTTATTTTTGAGTTTTTTTTATAAATCTATCTTAAAATCTAAAATTAAAAAAAAATTAATTAACCTATTCTTATTTATCATCCCTTTTTTAATTATTATAATTTATTATATAAATCCTCTAGATTATTTTAGATTTAATTTAACAGAAGTTATCATAACCTCCTTACCTTTAATTTTCTATTCTGTCTTATTCTTTTCAGAAAACTTAAATGCTACAAAAAAATTTATTTATCTAAATTCTGGTATTTTTATCTATTTAATTTCTAGTACTTTTTTGTTCTCTGTTGGTAATCTTATTAACGGTTCAACCTCAGAACATTCTTTCAAAAATTATATTTGGCTCTTAAATGCCTTTATTTATTTAGTTTATCAAATCTTAATTTTTACAGAATGGTATAAAAACTTTAGAAAATCAACTTTATTAAAAAAAATAGAAAGTGATACAAGTACCTCTATAAATAACTATAATTAAACGACTCTCAGTAACTTTACCTAAAATTATGGTTACTTTTTTTAATTATAAATACCCTAGTATTTATAATTAGTTACAATGAAAAAGACAAAGCTTTAAAATACTTTGTCTTTTCGTTCAACTTTACTCAAGTGTTTTACATGACTTAAGAGTAGACAATCTCTTTTTAAGTCATTATTTTTTTATTGGTCAGCTTCTTTTTTTAAGTCTATTCTTTTCAACCTTATATGAAATAAAAAAATTTAGACCCATAAATAGATTTTTTACTTTTACAATAGTAGTCTCGTTTATTTTATTTCTAAAAAATTCTCCAAAAGCATTCCAACAATGGAATGTTTATGAAATTGTGATCACATCGGTACCTCTAATAATTTATAGCTTTTTATTTTTTGTAAAAAAGATAGATGATAATACAGATAAAAAATACATTTACTTTAACTCTGGTTTCTTTGTATATACACTTTGTAGCACCTTAATTTTCATCTTAGGAAACATAGGCTCCAGAGAGTTAAAACTATATGTTTGGCAATTTAACATCATTTTAGACCTTGTTTTCCAAATTTTTATTTTTGTGGAATGGTATAATAACTTCAGAAAACCCTTAAATATAAGTAGCTAGTAAACAGTTAATTACGCTAAAATGGTAAAATCAAGTATAAACACCCGATTTTTATAAAGTATTATAAATACAGCATATAATCTACTATATTTACAATAACTTATTTTTCCGTAATTTTGTTTTGTCTTACAAAAACACCTAATGGAAGAACTCTTAACTCAAGAAAACCAAGTGATTGCTATCGTTTTAACAGGTGTTTTATTGCTCCTTCTAATGGGGGTTACTCTTTTACTATTTTTCTTTTTCTCAAGAAAAAAGATAGTAGAAAAAGAGTTGGAGAAAAAAAACCTAGAAATTAATCATCAAAAAGAAATTATACAATCTATTATTGTTACCCAAGAAGATGAGCGCAAACGTATTGCACAAGATTTGCATGATGAAATTAGTTCTAAACTAAATGTAATTAATTTAAACGCCAATCTTTTAAAAGATGGCGAATTAAGTCCCGAAGAATATTTAATTATAAATGATAGTATTTTAAAGACAACAGACAAAACATTAGAAAGTGCTAGAAAAATTGCTCATAATTTGCTGCCTCCTATTTTAAGTCAATTTGGGCTTAAAGACGCCATAGAAGAACTTGCAGACTCATTTAGCAATAGTAGAAAAGTTACCATAGAATACAATTTAAAATACCCTAAGGCGTATCTAGAACCAGAAAAAGAATTGCACTTATTTAGAATTGTACAAGAATTAATTAATAATTCGATAAGACATGGCAGTGCTAAAGAATGTAGTCTACATATTACTATAGATAATAATAATCTTCTTTTTAATTATACTGATGATGGTATTGGTTTCAACTCAAAAGATGTAAACCATAAAAAAGGATTAGGAATGAAAAATATTGAAAGTAGAGTGGCACTTTTGCAAGGAAGTTTCACAATTAAAACCGCAGAAAATAAAGGTTTTAAAATTTCAATAATAATATAACTCAACGTACAAAATGAACACAATTAATATAGTTATTGTAGATGACGAACAACTTTTTAGAAGTGGAGTTCAATTTTTACTAAATAGAGAACAGAACTTCAACGTTATTTTTGAAGCTGAAAATGGCCATGAATTAGTAGATTTCATAAGCAATACAGAAGAATTTCCTGATGTTATTTTGATGGATTTAAAAATGCCAGAGATGAATGGTATAGAAGCTACTAAAGCCATTCATAAAACACACCCAAATATTAAAATAATTGCATTAACTAGTTATGATGGTAAGTCTTTTATTACCAACATGATAGATGTTGGCGCGTCTTCTTACCTTTTAAAAAATACAAGTCCGAAAATGGTTATTCACACCATAAATGAAGTCTATGAAAAAGGATTTTATTATGATGAAAAAGTATTAAAAATTATTCATGAAAACATCATATCATCTAGCGGAAAACGTATAAAAAGCGATTTAGATAAAAACTTATTGTCTAAAAGAGAGCTTGAAGTTTTAGAACTTATTTGTGAGCAAAAGACAACTACAGAAATTGCAGATAAACTTTTCATAAGTCCTAGAACTGTAGAAGGTCATAGAAACAATTTACTTCTAAAAACACAATCTAAAAATGTTGCTGGTTTGGTTATATATGGTATTCAGAAAAAATTAATAGAGGTTACTCCAGATTTTGATATTTAGTGACCTCCATTTTTATACAAGATATAAATACTAAAAAAATAGGTATTTACACCCTTTTTATTTTTCAGGAAGTAGTACCCTAAGATTAATTCAAATATAAATACTACCTTTAAGTTCAGTTTAAACAATTAAAAAAAATAGTATAATGGAAGCATGTGTAAGTTTACCTTCTCATACCCATAAAGCTTTTATCAAAGTACAAGAAGCTAATATATTTTTAATAATTCTTCAAACAACCTAACTTTTACTCTCCCCCTTTAAATCGGTGATTTAATAGTTAATTTATTTTTTTCGATACTTTCTGGTTTCTCTGAGAGAAGCCTAATTTAAAAAAAGTATTCATAAAATGAGATTATATTATTAAGTAATAAAGATTTAGAAGTAATTTCTTAAGGAGAGTTTGAGATCATAGAAATATTTTACTGTTAAAAACAGGTGTAAACATCCGTTTTATTTGTGCTTCATAATTATTAATTTAATAAGTTCAAAAAAAAACTATTTACTATGAAAAAAATCAGCCTAATTATTACAACAGCATCTCTGTTTCTACTTCAATCAGCTATGGGACAGACATATGGTATGAGAAATACTGCAAAGACATCTAATTTTGATACTATTATTTTAACTACTGCTTCCTGCGTAGCACCAGAGACTCCCTCTATAGCTCCTGCACCTGGTATAATTTGTGATGGAAACAGCGCTTTAATTTCAATTTCTGGCGCATTAAATGATGCTACAGAATGGAAAATTTACACTGGTTCTTGTGGTGGCACACTTATAGGCGCTACAAATACTTCTTATTTTATTGTAGAACCACCACCTGGTACAACCACCTATTACGTTAGAGGGGAGGGTGGTTGTGTTACTCTTGGTACATGCGGAACAGTTACCTTTACAACTACAACAAGAGAAGACCCTTCATTTAGTTACGATGCTTCAGTATATTGTGTAGATGATAGCAACCCTACACCAACTATTACGGGTGTTTCCGGTGGTACATTTACCGCTGATAGTGGTTTAGTAATAAACTCATCAACTGGAGAAATTGATGTATCTGCCTCTACACCTGCATCACATACAGTAACCTATAATACGCCCGGGTTATGTAATAGTATGGAAAATTTTTTGATAACAATTAATGAGATGGACAATGCTTCTTTTTCCTATACCTCTGCATCTTACAATAACAATGATACAGACCCTACACCTACAATTTCTGGTTTAGTTGGCGGTACGTTTACTTCTACTGCGGGTTTGAGTATACATCCAAACACAGGTAAGATAGACTTATCTACCGCTACCGCTTCTAGTTATATTATTTCTTATACAACTGCAGGACTTTGTCCTAGTACAGCTACAGCCAACATTACAATACAAACAAGTACTTTTACTTGGACAGGAGCCTCTGATAATACATGGGAGCTGGCATCAAACTGGAGCACGAATACACTACCTGCAACCAATGCAGATGTTATCATTCCGAATGGTTTAACCAATTATCCAACAGCAAATTCTGCTGTAACTTTGAACTCATTAACCATTAACTCTGGAGCAACTTTTATACCAGAAAGCACAGTAACAGGAGCTGTAACCTATAAAAGAAACATTCCTAATACAAATTGGCACTTAGTTTCTTTTCCCGTTGCCGGTGAGACTTTGCAAGATATTATAAGCAGTCATCCTTTTGCTACAGGAACTGGTACTAATATTGGTATTGGATTCTACTCAAATAGTATTGGTTCTAGTTGGTTGTATGAGCAGTTAGCAACATCTGGCGCGCTAACTTCTGGGCTTGGTACAGCTATAAAATTAGCATCTGCTGGTGATTTATCTATCACAGGAACTGCAAATACTTCTAATATTAATAGTTATATAACTACTGGTTCAATAAATAATTTCAATTTAATAGGAAATCCATTTACTGCCTATGTTAACTCAGGATCCCTTACCAATACTAACACAGGAGTGCTTACTGAAGAAACTGTTTGGTTATGGGATGGAATTGGATATACAACTTATAATGCTGTAAACCCTATCGATATTGCACCAGGACAAGGGTTCTTTGTAGAAGCAGCTTCTAATGGAAACGTAACTTTTGCAACTTCAAACCAAAGTCATCACGCTTCTGAAGCTTTTAGGAGGCAAGCTCCTAAACCGTCTTTTGAATTGTTTGTAGAGATTAATGATGATAAAAAATCAACAAAAGTTTTTTATGTAGACAACAAATCTACGGGCTACGATAATGGTTATGATTCTAAAATGTTTGACGGTGTAGCTGCTGATTTTTCAGTTTTTACAGAGTTACTTACTAATAATAAAGGTAAAAAATTAGCAATACAAACCTTACCAAATTCTAATCTTGAAAACATGGTGATTCCTGTTGGTATAAAAGCTGCAGCTGCCAAAGAAATTATATTCTCTTTAAATGCTACTAACTTTTCTACAGACATGAAGTTCTTTTTAGAAGATAAAGCAACAAATACTTTTACACGATTAGATAAAACCAACAGTACTTACAAAGTTATTTTAAATGAAGCACTGAGTGGAACTGGTAGATTTTACATACATGCTACTGCTCAAAAATCTTTAAGTGTAGATCAAAATATTGCTTTAAAAAATGTAAGTATTTATAAATTAAATAATGCTACTGTAAGAATAGCTGGTTTACCACAAGGAACTTCTAGTATTACTCTTTATTGTATGCTTGGTAAACAAGTAATGAAATCTTCTTTTACCTCTAACGGTGTTAAAGATATTTCTTTACCTCAATTGTCTAAAGGTATTTATTTAGTGAAACTTCAAACAGAACAAGGTAAGTTGAACAAAAAAATAATCTTAGAATAATAACGGGAACTTTAAAGACAAAACATCATGAAAAACAGAAAAGACACTCAAGATAAAGTACAAGAAATCACTCGTAAAGAAGCAATTAAAAAATTAGGAAACTATGGTAAATATGCTGCTTTAACTGCTTTAGGAACCTATCTAATATTAAGTCCGCAGAAAGCACAAGCACAAAGTCCTGAAAATCCTGGAGCTGGGTTTTAGAATTAAATATTAATATTAGGGGATACTTATGAATAAGGCTGCCATATTACTATGGCAACCTTTTCTATTTAAAATTGATTTTTAATACTTTCAGGTATCTTCAAAAAACCAGATTTTGTATGATCTACAACTTGCCAATTGTAAATTACAGAAAGCTGATATATTTTAGATAATTCTTCAAATAATCTAATTTTAGCTTTTTCTTTTAAATTAGTAACTTCGATGGTTTCTTTAATCTTCTCAATACTTTTTTGATTGATTTTATTTAAGTCTTCTTTCGAGAAGGTATTAAACTGACTTTGTTGTAAATCAAAATATTTTACATCAGGCGAAATCGTAATTTCTTCATCAGGTATTTTATTGATGTAAATTTTCCTCTGTAAAGAATCTATTTGAATCTCTAATTTCGATAAATCATATCCAACCTCAACAAGAGCATTTACGGTAATTATTACTTTCTTATCAAAAGATAAGTAATCGTAAAAGTATTTTTTAGAGTCGGAATAATTGTAAACTTCAGAGAAAGTTCCGCGAGAAACTACAAGTTTACTTAAATTTTTAATAGAGTTAATAACAATCTGTATTTCTTCTTTTTCGTAATTTTTTGTCTTTTCTTGATACCAATATTTAGCAATAAAAAAACCGAACAAAAAAACTGCAAGATATTTTAGGAAACGCATATTGTTAATAGTTTTAGATTCTTAAGAAAAAATTCTCACTACAAATTTGATAGCAAATCAGATTCACTCTAAGAAAACTCTACTTATTTAAATAGAGAATGTACTTCTTCAAGCTTACAGAAAAACACCACTTTACAATTTTAAAATCACAAAAAACTAAGCATTAATTTCCTCCTCTTCTTTAGGAAAAGCTTGTTTGCTGAAAACAAATAACAAAGCAACACCAACAGAAATAAAAGCATCTGCAGGATTAAATATATATTGAAAAAAAGTAAAGAAATCTCCACCAACAAAAGGAATCCATTCGGGTAAAGTTCCTTGCCAAATTGGAAAATAAAACATGTCTACAACCTTACCAAAAAACAATTTTCCGTCGGTGCTTTCTGGAAAAAGAGTCGCAATTTTATGACTTGGATGATCAAAAATAACTCCGTAAAAAACAGAATCTATAATATTACCGACTGCGCCAGAAAAAATTAATGATATCGCAACAACTACTGCATTATGTACTTGACGTTTTATATTGCCCACCAACCAATAAACAATCGCAGATACGGCAACCAACCTAAATAAGGTTAAAAATAGTTTTCCTGCTTTACCACCAAACTCAATACCCATTGCCATTCCGTTATTCTCTGTAAAATGGAGTCTAAACCAATCGAAAACAAGAACTTCTTCGCCTAAAACAAAGTGCGTTTTTACATAGATTTTTATAATTTGATCTAATAAAATAGCGATAATTATAGTAAGAATTGCCAGCTTCTTCTTTGACATATTTTTTGGTTTTATGGATACAAAAATAACATTATTATTACGTTTATTCGTGTGTTAAGAAAATATTCCCTTTTATTGTAGTAATTGAGACTTCTTTAGTTGCTAAAATATCATTTTCCTGATGTTTTTTTTGATACAAAACACCATCAACCATAATTTTACCAAGGTTAGAAACTACCTTTAGATTTGTGTTTTTTAAGGTTCCGAAGATATTTCCAGAAAACACTTTTAACGCTAAATTTTGCTGAATAGTATCTAGCCTTACAATACCATTTTCGATAAAAACCCTTAAATCTCCCTCATAACTTTTAGCAGTAACGTTTATGTTTTCCCCAAAAATAAAAACCTCCCTATTTTTTGGAAGCTTAATGGTTGCCGTTGCTCTTTTTAATCTTTTTGTAATGTACTTTCTAAAGATTTCATCTTCATTTTTAAAAACAGGAATCTTAAATTTTATTTCTGTTTGTCCATTTTTTTCTTCAACAAGAATATGCTGTTTGTTGGGATTTTCTGCGTACAAGAAAATTTCTACAAACTTAGAATCTGAATTTTCTAATACAAAATCATCTAAACCTTCTGTAGAAATAGAAATGGTTTTAGCAGTAGTTGTAAACTTTTTTGTTGCTTTCTTTTGAGAGAAAACCAAAAAAGAAACGAATAAAAAACAAATAAGAAAGCGCTGGTTTTTCATTAAAAATATAAGTTCTCTCCCGAAATTTCGGGAACAATTTTTCTTCAAACTTAAGAAAAACACTCAAAATAATAGTTCATAAAAAAAGCTTCCAATTCCAAAGACTTAGAAGGAAGCTTTTTAAATGTTTATTGCTTGCGTTTTGCTTCAATACTTAAAGTGGCATGAGGCACTAGTTTTAAGCGTTCTTTTTGAATTAATTTACGTGTAACTCTGCAAATACCGTATGTTTTATTTTCGATACGCATTAAGGCATTTTTAAGATCTCTAATAAACTTTTCTTGTCGTATTGCTAATTGTACATTAGATTCTTTGCTCATTACCTCAGAGCCTTCATCAAATGACTTAAATGATGGCGATGTATCATCTGTACCATTCCCAGCATTATTTTTATACGAACTTTCTAATGATTCTAAATCTATTTCGGCTCTAGTAATTTTTTGATCTATAATTGCTTTAAATTCTTGTAAATCTTCATCTGAATATCTTAATTTAACGTCTGACATGTTCCTACAATTTTTCTATTAATATTCTACTTTTAATGGTGTCAAATTCAATTTCTGTTCCATTGTTTAACGCGTCTACAAAAACCAATTCTTTGGTTAATGTTTCACTCATAATGTATTCTTTATTATCTGTGATAGATTTTTGTAGGTTTTCGAAATTTAACACCGTTAATTTAATTTTATCTGTTACTTCTAAACCCGTGTCTTTACGCGCATTCTGAATTCTGTTTACCAATTCTCTGGCAACACCTTCCTTATGCAATTCCTCACTTATAGTAACGTCTAAAGCAACTGTTAACGACCCTTCATTTGCGACTAACCAACCTTCTATGTCTTTAGATGATATTTCTACATCTGAAAGTTCTAATGTAATATTTTTTCCATTAATGTCTAGAAGAATGTTTTTATCTTTCTCTATTTTGTTGATATCTTCTTGATTAAACTTCTGAATTTCAGCAGCGATAAAACGCATATCTTTTCCAAACTTTGGCCCTAATGTTTTAAAATTAGGCTTAATTTGTTTGATTAAAATTTCTGAAGCATCTTCTAAAATCTGAATTTCTTTAATATTTACTTCGTTCTTAATTAAACTTGCAACAGCTAAAATTTCTTCCTTTTGTTGTGCATTGTCAACAGGAATCATGATTTTTTGTAATGGCTGTCGCACTTTTATCTTCTCTTTTGCTCTTAATGATAAAACTAAAGATGATATGGTTTGTGCATTTTCCATTTTACGCTCTAAGCTTTTGTTTACAAAACTTGCATCGTATTTAGGAAAATCTGCTAAATGAATACTTTCTGATGTTTCTTTTTGAGTAACAGAATTTAAATCTTGATACAATCGATCCATAAAGAACGGAGCAATTGGCGCACCTAATTTTGCAATCGTATTCATACATGTGTACAAAGTTTGATACGCAGAAATCTTATCTGTTTGGTAATCTCCTTTCCAGAAACGTCTTCTACTCAAACGTACATACCAATTACTTAAATAATCTTGTGTGAAATCTGAGATTGCTCTTGCAGCTCTGGTAGGTTCATATTCTGAATAGAATGTATCCACTTTATTGATTAACGTATGTAATTCTGATAAAATCCATCGGTCTAATTCTGGTCTTTTTTCTAAAGGAATATCTGCCTCTTCATAAGAAAAACCATCAATGTTTGTATATAAAGTAAAGAACGAGTAGGTGTTGTATAAAGTTCCGAAAAACTTACGCTTAACCTCTTCAATTCCGTCTAAATCGAATTTTAAATTGTCCCAAGGATTTGCGTTAGAAATCATGTACCAACGCGTTGCATCTGCACCATAGGTTGATAAGGTTGTAAACGGATCTGTTGCATTTCCTAGACGTTTAGACATTTTATGCCCTTTTTTATCTAAAACCAACCCATTAGAAACCACGTTTTTATACGCTACTGAATCGAAAACCATGGTTGCAATGGCGTGCATGGTATAAAACCAACCTCTTGTTTGATCTACACCTTCTGCAATAAAATCTGCTGGAAAAGCTTTTCCTTCATCAATATTTTCTTTATTTTCAAAAGGATAATGCCATTGTGCATACGGCATAGAACCAGAATCGAACCAAACATCAATTAAATCATTTTCACGCTTCATTGGTTGTCCGCTTGCAGAAACCAACACAATTTTATCTACAATATTTTTATGTAAATCTATTTTTGCGTAGTTTTCTTCAGACATATTTCCGACTTCAAAATCTTCAAAAATATCTTTTGCTAAAACGCCAGCTTCCACAGCTTTTGCCATTTCTTCTTTTAATTCTTTCACAGAACCCACACAAATTTCTTCTTTACCATCTTCAGATCTCCAGATTGGTAACGGAATTCCCCAATAACGAGAACGCGATAAATTCCAATCGTTTGCATTTGCCAACCAGTTTCCAAAACGCCCAGTTCCTGTAGATTCAGGTTTCCAGTTAATGGTTTTATTTAACTCGTGCATTCTATCTTTAACGTCCGTTACTTTTATAAACCAAGAATCTAACGGATAATATAAGATAGGTTTATCTGTTCGCCAACAATTAGGATAACTGTGTTTGTACTTTTCTACCTTAAAGGCTTTGTTCTCTGTTTTTAATTTAATAGCCAACTCAACATCAATAGATCTTTCTGGCGCTTCACCATCATTATAATATTCGTTCTTTACATATTTACCTGCAAATTCACCCATTTCTGGTCTAAATTTTCCTTGTAAATTTACCAAAGGAACTAAATTATCATTTTCATCTTTTACCAACATTGGCGGAATTGGTGGCACTGCTTGTTTACAAACAATCGCATCATCTGCCCCAAAAGTGGGTGCTGTGTGTACAATTCCTGTACCATCTTCTGTAGTTACAAAATCTCCTACAATAACTCTAAAAGCATCTTCTGGATTGTCATTTGGAAGACAATAATCTAAGATTTGTTCGTATTTTATCCCGACTAAATCTTTACCAATAAATTCTTTTATTACATAATAAGGAATTTTTTTATCGCCAGATTTGTATTCGTTTAATGCTGCTGCATCTTCAACTTGAAAATTATTTTTCCCTGCAAATTGTTTTCCAACTAATTTCTTTGCTAAAATTACTTTTGTAGGTTCAAATGTATATTGATTAAAAGTGTTCACTAAAACATATTCAATTTTAGGTCCAACCGTTAATGCTGTATTACTTGGCAGTGTCCATGGAGTGGTTGTCCAAGCGATAAAAGAAACCGTTCCTTCGTTTTGTAAAAAAGCTGGAAGTGTGTTTTCTATTGCTTTAAATTGTGCAACAACAGTTGTATCTGTGACATCTTGGTAGGTACCTGGTTGATTTAATTCGTGCGAACTTAAACCCGTACCTGCTTTTGGTGAATATGGCTGAATGGTATAGCCTTTGTAAATTAATTTTTTATTATAAATCTCTTTTAGCAACCACCAAACAGATTCCATATATTTTGGTTCGTAGGTAATATACGGATCTTCCATATCTACCCAATAGCCCATTTTCTGGGTTAAATCATTCCAAATATCGGTATAACGCATTACTGCTTTTCTACAAGCTGCGTTGTAATCTTCTACAGAAATCTTTTGACCAATATCTTCTTTGGTAATGCCAAGTTCTTTTTCTACACCTAATTCTATTGGTAAACCATGCGTGTCCCAACCAGCTTTACGCTTCACTTGAAAACCTTTCATGGTTTTATAACGTGGAAAAATATCTTTAATCGCTCTCGCCAAAACATGGTGAACTCCTGGAAGTCCATTAGCAGAAGGAGGTCCTTCGAAGAAAACATACGGTTCTGCACCTTCTCTTGTTGTTACACTCTTTTCAAATATGTTGTTTTCTTCCCAATAGTTTAGAATTTCTTCTGCTACTTTTGGTAAGTCAAGACCTTTATACTCAGGAAATTTCGCGCTCATTATCTATCTTTTCTTATAAGAATGCGAAATTAATCAATTTCTTGTAATTCTTAGATTTATGGCACAAAAAAAGAGCTTTTAAAAAAAAGCTCTTCCTAATTGGGTAAAATATAGATTTACATTTTTACAATAACAAACTCTGTTCTTCTGTTTGCTTGATGTTCTTCTTTAGTACATTTTCCTCGATTTGTGTGTCTATCATTGTCTACACAACCGTTTACTAATCTTGTTTCACCAAATCCTTTTCCAGAAATTCTATTCGAATTAATTCCTTTGTCAACAATATAAGCTACAGAATATTTTGCCCTTCTGTCTGATAAAGCTTCATTATAGCGTTCTTTACCTCTTGCATCTGTATGTGAACTAGATCTTATTACTAATCTTGGATACTTTTTCATGATGCGAACAATATGATTCAATTCTATTGCTGCATCCTCTCTAATATTAGATTTATTGTAATCAAAATAAATAGGGTGAATTTTAATAATTAATTCACCTCTTTCATTATAAGCAAAATCTGATATAATCTGTAAATCAAAATCTAAGTTAAGATCTATTTTTTGTTCTTCAGTTGTTACAAAAGAAGCCGTATCTGGTTGGTAATATTCTTTTATAGCGTCTAAAGTATATTGCTGATTGCATGGTAATGTAAAAGTAAATGTAGCATTTGCATCTGCATAGGTTTCTTTAATAACAAGACCATTTACATCTTTTAAAACTAGCTTTGCTCCAGGTAACGGATTTTGAAATTTTTTATCTTTTACCGTTACAGAAACTACTTGCATACACGGTGATTTTACAATCTCTAATTCTACAACTGCATAAATGTCATCATCACCAACACCACCCTCTCTATTTGAAGATAAATATCCTTTTTTAGTTACTGGGTTTATAGAAAATGCAAAATCATCTAATTTAGTATTTATAGGTGCTTTTAAATTCACTGGTGTTTTATAAGTTCCTGCTATTTTTTTAGTTGCAAAAACATCTAAAGCTCCAATACCAAAATGACCGTCTGAAGAAAAATACAAGACATCTTCATCTGAAATAAAAGGAAACATCTCTCTGCCTTCTGTATTTACTTTAGCGCCTAAATTTTGAACAGTACCATAAGAACCATCTGTGTTAATAGTAACCACGTAGATATCTGTTGCACCAATGCCTCCTGGCATATCTGAAGCAAAATAAAGCTTTGTACCATCTTTACTAACAGACGGATGACCTACAGAATACTCACTACTATTAAAAGGGAGTTCTACGATATTTATCCATTCGTTATAAACCCACTCTGCCTTTAATATTTTTAAATTATTAACCCCTTCTTTATCAACTTTATATTTACCAGCTACATAATTATTTCTTGTAAAATACATCGTTTTTCTATCCGGAGAAAAAGAGATAGAAGATTCATGGTACTTAGAATTCACTTCTTCTGTAAACATTGGTTTAACGTCAGAATCATCTCCTTCTGTTATTGTAATATTTTCTTTGATAACTTTATATATATCTAAAAAATTTTTATTATTTCTAGTATGGTTTCTTTTTATATAAACATTTCTTTTTCTTGGTGATGAAAAAAGAATTGTATTCCCATAATCTGTAACCCCAAAATCTGAGTTTTTTGTATTGATACTTCTTTGATTTGTTACTTCGTACCCTGGTTTACCATTTATTAAATCCTCTAAAACAGCTTCTTCATCTGTAAAGTTTATACCCCTAGAGTCTCCTTTTTTTGCTTGATGAAATTCTTTCATCCATATTTTAGAATCTTCAAATTCACCGATACTTGTTAACGTTTGTGCGTATCTAAAAATATGTTCTGGTACTTGGTTTGGAAACTTACTAAATAGTTTACTATATGCTTCTGATGCTTCTTGCATCTTCACATTAAAATAATAACTATCTCCTAATCTTTTTAAAACATGTTCTGTGGTATTTTCTTCCGCTAGCACTTTATATGCTTCTGCAGCTGACGCATAAGATAGATTTTCAAAATAAGTATCTGCTTTTTTAGTTTCTTTAGTTTGCCCAAATATGGCTAAAGAACTAAATAAAAGTACGATTGTAATTTGTATTGTTTTTTTCATAATTGTATTGTTAAAACTAGAAGAATCTTGGTGATTTAATTTTGTTTCTTTCAAAATCGAAATTAAATAGTACAAAAATCTCATGTGAACCCGAATTAAAATTACCTAGACTTGTTAACGTATGGTCATAAGCATATCCTATTCTTAAACTTCTAGAGGCTCTAACATTTATTAATGCAGAAACAGATTCATCTAACCTGTATGAAAGACCAAACTCTAACTTATCATATAATAAAACGTTTCCAGAAAAATCTATAGATAACGGTGCGCCTTCTGCTGCCTTTACCATTGCAGATGGTTTTAACTTCACATCATTAGATACATTAAAAACATAACCAGAAGTAAGGAAAAAATGCTTTCTTTCTGATGCTCTTGTTACTTGCCCTCCTTCTTTTTCAAAATGAAATGTTTGTAATAAATTAGGAATAGATAAACCTACGTAAAACTTATCTGTATAGTAAAATGCACCTGCTCCAATATTTGGCATCACCTTATTTGCATTTTCATTTATAAAAGCTTGGTCATTTTCATTCACCGTATTTAAACACGGTAAACAAACGTTAAAAAAAGTAAAACCTGCTTTTACACCTAATGCTAAGTTTGCGTTTTGACCAACTTTTAGTGTATAAGAGAAATCACCATAAATATTTTGCTCTTCTACAGGTCCTAGTGCATCTATTATAACAGATAATCCTAGCCCTACATTTTTACCAACGGGAGAGTTAATACCCATTGTTAACGTTCTTGGTGCTCCATCTATACCAACCCATTGAGACCTTCCTAAAAAATTTAGACTCAAAGCATCATAAGACCCAGCATACGCTGGGTTTATGATATTCATATTGTACATATACTGAGTGTACTGTGGGTCTTGTTGTCCTTTTGCAGAAATAGTAAACAATACAACTGCAATTATTAGTATCAATTTTTTCATTTTTGTTGCCTTTGTTTTTATCTGTTTAAATATATCCAACCTGTAATTGGTTTTCTTGTTCCATCATTAAAGTAAATAATATAATAGTAAGTTCCAACAGGCACTGGTTTGCTTTTATTCAACGTTAATCTTCCTGTTGAATAACCATCCCACCAATCTGGACTTGTTTTACCTTTATTACTATAATCATAAACTTGATTACCCCATCTGTTAAATATCTCTAACTTAAAGTTTGGATATTTAGAGAGTGCTGGTATAACAAATGTATCATTCGTACCATCTCCATTTGGAGAGAACCCGTCTGGAATTAAATCACAATTAGTTACATCTAAATGATCTGGAATTTGATCATCATCGCAATCTAACATCCATTCGTCTGCTGTTGCGATTCCGTCTCCATCATCATCGGTATCTTGGAAATCTCTTTTACCATCATTATCTGTATCTCTAATACCGTAGTTTATAACACCACTATCATCAAATGTTTCTAATCCATCAAATAAACCATTGCTTCCAGAACCTGTTTGAGACCCATCTACAACACCGTCTTCATCTGCATCATCTGCATTAGAACCAGATTCTTCTAAATCTGTGATACCATCGCCATCTGAATCTAGATCTAAATGATCTGGAGTTCCATCGCCGTCTGTATCTAATGAATTGTCTCCTCCATTTTCTATTAAATCTGGAATACCATCATTATCATCATCTAAATCTACACTATCGGGAACACCATCGCCATCTGTATCATCTGCATCTAAATAATCTGGAATACCGTCATTATCATCATCGTCATTATTAATATCTCCGTCATTATTAGTGTCTTCATCTATGGTGTTTATACCATCTCCGTCATCATCGATATCTAAATAATTTGGTACACCATCATTGTCTGTATCGTCATCTCTAGGATCTCCATTTTCATCTACATCTTCATCTTTGGTATCTACTCCATCACCGTCATCATCGGTATCTAAATAGTTTGGAATGCCATCATTATCTGTATCATCATCTCTAGGATCTCCATTTACATTTACAACATCTTCACCTATAGTAGGCACTCCATCTCCGTCGTCATCGGTATCTTGGAAATCTGGTGTACCATCATTGTCTGTATCTATTGGTGTATAGTTTATAAAGCCACTTCCTGGTGTAACTTCTACTCCATCAAATAAACCATTTGAACCAGAACCTGTTCCCGAACCATCGATTACACCATCATTATCTGCATCTAAAGCGCCATTTCCTGACTCAAAAACATCATTTACGCCATCTCCATCAGAATCTAAGTCTAAGTGATCTGGAATACCATCATTATCTGTATCTCTTAAAGGATCTCCATTTTGTTCTACTGTATCTGGAATACCATCATTATCATCATCTAAATCTAGATTATCTGAAATACCGTCTCCGTCACTATCTCCATTTACAGTAATAACTACCGTTGCTGTTTTACATACTGATGGATTCACCGCTGTATTACAAACCGTGTAATCTACCGTTACTATAGTTCCTTCCTCTCCTGCTGCTGGGGTATATGTCATCTCCCCGGTTAATGGATCGAAACTTATAACTCCTTGCGCAGTTCCTGTACCTGCATCTATAATGGTAGTGTTTACTCCTGGTAAATAATCATCATTTGATAATACATTTACTACAGCACTTCCACCTTTAGTGACTATTAATACATCATTTGAAACGACTACTACTAACGGATTAGGATCTGTTATATCTAGATTCCCATCATTATCATCATCTGCATCCGTTACATCTGGTAAACCATCTTTGTCATTGTCTTTCTGAACCGTAATGGTTACCGTTGCTATTTTACAAACTGATGGATTCACTGCAGTATTACAAACCGTGTAATCTACCGTTACAGTAGTTCCTTCCTCCCCCGCTGCAGGGGCATACGTCATCTCACCTGTTAATGGATTAAAGCTTACAACTCCTTGTGCAGTTCCTGTTCCTGCGTCTGTGATCGTAGTATTTACTCCTGGTAAATAATCATCATTTGATAATACATTTACTACAGCATTCAATCCTTCAACTACTGTTAATATATCATTTGCAACTGTTGGTGTGAATGGATTAGGATCCGTTGTATCTGGATTCCCATCATTGTCATCATCTACATCTGTTACATCTGGTAAACCATCTTTATCATTGTCTTTCTGAACTGTAATGGTTACCGTTGCTATTTCACAAACAGATGGATTTACCTCAGTATTACAAACTGTGTAATCTACCGTTACAGTAGTTCCTTCCTCTCCTGCTGCCGGAGTATACGTCATCTCTCCGGTTAATGGATCGAAGCTTACAACTCCTTGTGCAGTTCCTGTACCTGCATCTGTAATGGTTGTATTTGTTCCTGGTAAATAATCATCATTTGATAATACATTTACTATAGCACTTCCGCCCTCAACTGCTATCAATACATCGTCTGCAACTGTTGGTGTGAATGGATTTGGATCTGTTGTATCTGGATTCCCATCATTATCATCATCTAAATCTGTTACATCTGGAAGACCATCATTATCATTGTCTTTCTGAACTGTAATAGTTACCGTTGCTGTTTTACAAACAGATGGATTCACTGCAGTATTACAAACCGTGTAATCTACGGTTACTGTAGTTCCTTCTTCTCCTGCTGCAGGCGTGTATGTCATCTCTCCGGTTAATGAATTAAAACTTACAACTCCTTGTGCAGTTCCTGCACCTGCATCTGTAATCGTAGTATTTACTCCTGGTAAATAATCATCATTTGATAATACATTTACTACAGCATTTAACCCTTCAACTACTATTAATAGATCGTCTGCAACTGTTGGCGTGAATGGATTAAGATCCGTTGTATCTGGATTACCATCATTGTCATCATCTGCATCTGATACATCTGGAAGACCATCTTTATCATTGTCTTTCTGAACCGTGATTGTTACCGTTGCCATTTTACAAACTGGTGGATTTACCCCTATATTACAAACGTTGTAATCTATGGTTACTGTCGTTCCTTCTTCTCCTGCTGCTGGCGTATATGTCATCTCTCCGGTTAATGAGTCGAAGCTTACAACTCCCTGTGCAGTTCCTGTACCAACATCTGTAATTGTAGTATTTGCTCCTGGTAAATAATCATCATTTGATAATACATTTACTACAGCATTTAATCCCTCAACTACCGTTAATACATCGTCTGAAACTGTTGGTGTGAATGGATTAGGATCTGTTGTATCTGGATTCCCATCATTATCATCATCTAAGTCTGTTACATCTGGAAGACCATCTTTATCATTGTCTTTCTGAACCGTAATGGCTACTGTTGCCGTTTCACAAACTGATGGATTCACACCTGTATTACAAACCGTGTAATCTACCGTTACTGTTGTTCCTTCTTCTCCTGCTGCTGGGGTATACGTCATCTCTCCAGTTAATGGATCGAAACTTACAACTCCTTGCGCAGTTCCTGTACCTGCATCTGTAATGGTCGTGTTTGCTCCTGGTAAATAATCATCATTTGATAATACATTTACTACAGCATTTCCACTTTCTACAACTGTTAATACATCATCTGCAATTACTACTACAAATGGATTTGGATCTGTTGTATCTGGATTCCCATCATTATCATCATCTACATCTGTTACATCTGGTATACCATCTTTGTCATTGTCTTTCTGAACTGTAATGGTTACCGTTGCTGTTTTACAAACAGATGGATTCACCTCTATGTTACAAACCATGTAATCTACCGTTACTATAAGTCCCTCTTCTCCTACTGCAGGCGTATACGTCATCTCTCCTGTTAATGGATTGAAGCTTACAACTCCTTGTGCAGTTCCTGTACCAATATCTGCGATTGTAGTGTTTGCCCTTGGTAAATAATCATCATTTGATAATACATTTACTACAGCATTTAATCCTTCAACTACTGTTAATACATCATTTGCAACTGTTGGTGTGAACGGATTAGGGTCTGTTGTATCTGCATTTCCATCATTATCATCATCTGGATCTGTTACATCTGGAAGACCATCTTTATCATTGTCTTTCTGAACCGTAATGGTTACTGTTGCTGTTTTACATACTGATGGATTCACACCTGTATTACAAACCGTGTAATCTACCGTTACAGTAGTTCCTTCCTCTGCTGCGGCTGGCGTATACGTCATCTCTCCAGTTAATGGATCGAAACTTACAACTCCTTGGGCAGTTCCTGTACCAACATCTGTAATTGTAGTATTTGCTCCTGGTAAATAGTCATCATTTGATAATACATTTACTACAGCATTTAATCCTTCAACTACTGTTAATACATCATTTGCAACTGTTGGTGTGAATGGATTAGGATCTGTTGTATCTGGATTCCCATCATTGTCATCATCTACATCTGTTACATCTGGTAAACCATCTTTATCATTGTCATTCTGAACCGTAATGGTTACCGCTGCTATTTTACAAACTGGTGGATTTACTCCGGTATTACAAACGGTATAATCTACTGTTACTGTTGTTCCTTCTTCACCTGCGGCTGGAGTATACGTCATCTCTCCGGTTAATGGATCGAAGCTTACAATTCCTTGCGCAGTTCCTGTACCAACATCTGTAATGGTCGTGTTTGCGCCTGGTAAATAATCATCATTTGATAATACATTTACTACAGCATTGCCACCTTCAACAACTGTTAATACATCTGCACCAACTGATGGTACTAATGGATTCGGATCTGTTGTATCTGGATTCCCATCATTATCATCATCTAAATCTACACTATCTGGAAGTCCGTCATTATCTGTATCTGTATTATCTAAATAATCTGGAATACCATCATTATTGTCATCATCATCATTAAAGTCTCCGTTATTATTATTGTCTTCATCTGCAGTTAGAATTCCATCATTATCATCATCGTCATCTAAATAATTAGGTATACCGTCATTATCTGAATCATCATTTGTTGGATCTCCGTCGATAGTTACAACATCTTCATTCTTGGTAGGAATTCCATCACCATCATCGTCTGTATCTTGGAAATTAGGTATTCCATCCATATCAGTGTCCTGAGGCTTAGATTTTGTTATTCCACTTTCTGGTATTGTTTCTACACCATCGAATAAACCATTTGCACCAGAACCTGTTTCTGAGCCATCAATTACACCATCATTATTTAAATCTACTGCTCCTGAACCTGATTCTATGACATCACTTACGCCATCTCCGTCTGAATCTAAATCTAAATGATCTGGTGTACCGTCATTATCTGTGTCTCTTAAAGGATTTCCTTTTTGTTCTACAGTATCTAAAATACCGTCATTATCATCATCTAAATCGAACCTATCTGCAACTCCATCTCCATCATTATCTTTAATTTCTCTATAATCTACTTCTGGCGTAGCAGTATTGTCTAAATCTGGTAAATCTATTGCTCCATTATCTTGATCGTCGTTTACGTCAAATAGCGTTCCTAAGGTTTGCACATCATCGAAAGCATCTAATAAACCATCTGCATCTAAATCGTTGTTAGATGTTGCTGGTGCAAAACCTGCTTCTTTGGTGTCATTTAATCCATCATTATCTGAATCTGAATCTAAATAATCTGGTAAGAAATCGCCATCTGTATCTACAGGTAATAAACCACTAATTACAGCATTATTGTCATAAGCATCTATTAATCCATCATTATCCACATCTGCAGTTGCACCAATTGGTTTGATATAACCTGCAGTTGTTTGTGCTTCTACATTATCTGGAATACCATCATTATCTGAATCGATGTCTTTGTCATCTGACCTACCATCTCCATCACTATCAACACCATCATGAACTGTAAATACTGGAAATGTTCCAGGACCTGAATTCTGAGATGCTCCGTTTGTTTGTGAAGGAGCATTTGAGGTATTATTACCTTCAAACAATCCGTTAATTGCACATCCCGAGAATAAAACAGAACCTAAATTGGTATTTGAAGTTGCTGATAATAATTCTGCAGAGAAACGAATATTGAAAGAAGATGTATTATAATAACCAAAGAATGTTGCCAATTTTGGTGATAAATCTACTCCTGCATACGTATCATCTGAACCTTGGAAGGTTACTAAACCATTAGCAGGATTGTCTGAAACTGTTAATAGTGTTTCATTATCTACTGCATATAAACCTGGTCTAGCAAGTATTACAGATTCTCTTGCGTTTGCACCATCTATATCATAAATAACACCACTAAATCTACTAATATTATATAGTGTATTTGTATTGTCATTTACCAAAATAACTTTAAAGGCCATTTCTGCTTTATTACCCGTTGGCGTTGGCACCGTATATTCTGGTTGCCAAGCATCTGGGGTGCCCGTTGTTGAGTTATCAATAGTAATTAAAGTTGCTCCTCCTTGAATATCTGTAATTTCTACAATCGCATCTAAAACACCTCCGGCTCCAAAACCAGTTACATCAATTACATTCTCGAAACGATATTTTGCCCCTATTGATCCTGAACCTGAAGTTCCTGTACCAGCAACATAAATTGGATTTTTAAAACTAACCTTTGGTAGTATACATGTTGGGTCATTTGCCGTTGCTGAAGGAATAAATCCTAAAGATTCCACAACATCTATAATTCCGTCATTATCATCATCTATGTCTATATTATCTGTAATACCATCACCATCTGTATCTATTAATACCCCAAAAGTAACTTTATCTCTAAAATCTACCTCTGCTGTACCTGGATCTTGATCGTTAGGGAACATTGTTACATCTTGGTTATTATTAGATGCTGCGTTAGGATCTGCTGGCCCATTTGGATTAAAATCGAATGCATCATCTAAACCATCATTATCACTATCATTCCCTGAAGCAACTATTTCTGCTACATTATCTCCATCTGTATCATAAGCTTCAACTGTATCTAAAACGCCATCTCCATCTGAATCTAAATCTAAATAATCTGGTGGATCTATACCGTCTGTATTAAGAGGTAAAGATTTTGGAGTTCCAGAACCTGGACTTGTTTCGTAATTATCTGCTAAACCATTTCCATCTGAATCTGCTCCTGGTGCTAAATAACCAGAAGTTGTTTGCCATTCGATATTATCTATAATTCCGTCGTTATCAGAATCTAAATCTAAGTAATTAGGAATCGCATCTGAATCTGAATTCAATGGATTATTAAGTGGAACTCCTGTTACAGAACCACAAGGTGTACAATCTGCATCATACGCATCATCTATACCATCTTTATCGGTATCTGTTCCTGTTGAAATTATATAATTCGTTGGGTCCTGAGCTTCAATATTATCTATAATTCCGTCATTATCAGAATCTATATCTAAATGATTTGCAACACCATCGCCATCGGTATCTAAGGTTGGTAAAGGAGTTGTTGCTGTTGCATCATCTAAACCATCATTGTTTGCATCTGTGAAACCATCTATAATTCCATCTCCGTTTGCGTCTGCTCCGCCAGCTTCTGTAACATCTGAAATTCCGTCTCCATCTGTATCTAAATCAAATTGATCTATAATTCCATCACGATCTAAATCAAATTTATCGTCAATTCCGTCATTATTTACGTCGGTAGTAATGTTATCTAAATCCTTATAGTCTAGAATTCCATCATTATCTGAATCAGCTAAAGGATCTATTCCTCCATTTTCTGCACTATCTGGCACACCATCATTATCGTCATCTAAATCTACAGAATCTATAACTCCATCGCCATCATTATCTGGTTGTACGGTTACAGAAACTGTTCCTTGGTTAGAAATTGTTCCTATATCATCTTTTACAGTATATGTTACATTTGTAACTCCTGTAAATTCTGGAGTCGGCGCAAAGGTTACATTTCCTGAAGTATCTACAGTATATATTCCAACGTTTGCAATTACTAACGGCGTTGTTGAATTCCCTGTATTTGCAGGATTCTTAGGATCTATCAATAGAATTGTTGCTGCATCTACTGTACCGTCTGCATCTGTATCATTAGCCGTAATAGTTGCTACAGTTGTTGGTGTATTTTGAACCGTTGTTGCTGTATCATTTACTGCAACTGGAGCATCATTTTCACCTATAACTGTAATATCTAGGGTTGCTGTTGAATTGTCTTTTCCGTCTGAAACTGTATAAATAACTTGAGGTACTACACCCGTATAATCTTGTGCAGGAGTATACGTATAACTACCGTTTGCTCTAATTATTAAAGATCCTTCTGTTAGAACAGCTGTTGTTCCTGCAGGATAATCTGTTCCGTTTACAGTAAACTCTAAGACTGTTAATAAAGTACCTTCTACATCTGAATCATTCTTTAAGATTCCGTTTGCTGCCGAAACTGTTAAAGGTGTATCTTCTTGTGTAGCATTTATATCTGCTACGGCTATTGGTGCATCATTTACTGGTGATACTGAAATACCAACTGTTGCTACATTAGATGTTACACCCTCATTGTCTTTTACTGTGTAATTTACGTTTGCAGATCCGTTAAAATTCGCTTCTGGTGTAAATACTACATTTCCTGATGCGTCTACAGTGTACGTTCCAACATTTGGTATCACCAATGGTGTTGTTAAGTTACCTGTGTTTGCTACATTGTTTGGATCGATCAACGTAATTGTTGCTGCATCTACCGAACCATCATCTGTATCATTCGCAGTAATTGTTGCTACCGTAACTACTGTATCTTCAAGTGTTGTATTTCCTGAATCACTTACAGCTAATGGCGCATCATTTACTCCGGTAACCGTAATATCTAATGTACTTGTCGCCAAGTTTGTTCCATCTGACACTGTATAGGTTACTTGAGAAACTGTTCCTAAATAATCTTGTGCAGGATTAAATATATAACTACCATCTGCTTTTATTATTAAACTTCCTTCTGTTAAAACAACAGTGGTACCTGCAGCGTAGTTTGTTCCATTAATTGTAAACTGAGTTACTGTTAATGGGCTTCCTTCTACATCTGAATCATTCTTTAAGATTCCGTTAGCAACTGAAACTGTCAACTTCGTGTCTTCTTGTGTTGAATTTACATCTGCTATTGCTACTGGAGCATCATTTACTGGTATTACTGAAATACCTACTGTAGCTACATTTGAAGTTACGCCATCATTATCTTTAACAGTATACTCTACATCTGCAGCACCATTAAAGTTTGCTTCTGGTGTAAATACTACATTTCCTGATGCGTCTAGCGTGTACGTTCCAACGCTTGGTATTACCAATGGTGTTGTTGAGTTCCCTGTATTTGCTGCATCATTCGGGTCGATCAGCGTAATTGTTGCTGCATCCACCGAACCATCATCTGTATCATTTGTAGTAATTGTTGCTACTGTAACTACCGTATCTTCAAGTGTTGTATTTCCTGAATCATTGATCGCTATCGGCGCATCATTTACTCCGATTACTGTAATATCTAGTGTGCTTGTTGCTATTGCTGATCCATCAGAAATTGCATAGGTTATTTGAGGAACTGTTCCTTCATAATCTTGTGCAGGATTAAAGAGATAACTACCATCTGCTTTTATTATTAAACTTCCTGCCGTTAAAGCAACTGTGGTTCCTGCAGCATAATTTGTTCCATTAATTGTAAACTGAGTTACTGTTAATGGACTTCCTTCTACATCTGAATCATTTTTAATTAATCCATTTGCTGCTGAAACTGTTAAAGGAGTATCTTCTTGTGTTGAATTTACATCTGCTATTGCTACTGGAGCGTCATTTACTGGTGTTACTGAAATACCTACTGTTGCTACATTAGATGTTACCCCTTCATTGTCTTTTACTGTGTAATTTACATCTGCAGCACCATTAAAGTTTGCCTCTGGTGTAAATACTATATTTCCTGATGCATCTACAGTATACGTTCCAACATTTGGTATTACTAACGGTGTTGTTGAATTACCTGTATTTGTTGGATTATTTGGATCGATCAACGTAATTGTTGCCACATCCACCGAACCATCATCTGTATCATTAGCCGTAATTGTTGTTACTGTAACTGCTGTATCTTCAGGTGTTGTATTTCCTGAATCATTGATAGCCATCGGCGCATCATTTACTCCGATTACTGTAATATCTAGTGTGCTTGTTGCTGTTGCTGATCCATCAGAAACTATGTACGTCACTTGAGGGACCGCTCCTACATAATCTTGTGCAGGATTAAAGGTATAACTACCATCTGCTTTTATTATTAAACTTCCTGCTGTTAAAGCAACTGAGGTTCCTACTGCATAATTCGTCCCGTTAATTGTAAATTGAGTTACTGTTAATGGACTTCCTTCTACATCTGAATCATTTTTAATTAATCCATTTGCTGCTAAAACTGTTAAAGGAGTATCTTCTTGTGTTGAGTTTGCATCTGCAATAGCTACTGGAGCATCATTTACTGGTGTTACTGAAATACCTACTGTAGCAATATTTGAAGCTACACCATCATTATCTTTTACAGTATACTCTACATCTGCAGCACCATTAAAGTTTGCCTCTGGTGTAAATATTACATTTCCTAATGCATCTACAGTGTACGTTCCAACACTTGGTATAACCAATGGTGTTGTTGAGTTACCTGTATTTGCTGGGTTGTTTGGATCGATCAATGTAATTGTTCCCACATCAACTGAACCATCATCTGTATCATTCGAAGCAATTGTTGCTACTGTAACTGCTGTATCTTCTAATGTTGTATTTCCTGAATCATTTACAGCTATTGGCGCATCATTTACTCCGGTTACCGTAATATCTAATGTACTTGTTGCTGTTGCTGATCCATCAGAAATTGTATATGTTACTTGCGGAACTGTTCCTTCATAATCTTTTGCAGGATTGAAAATATAACTACCATCTGCCTTAATTATTAAACTTCCTGCTGTTAAAGCAACTGTGGTTCCTGCAGTATAGTTTGTTCCATTAATTGTAAACTGAGTTATGGTTAATGGAGTTCCTTCTACATCCTCATCATTTTTAATTAATCCATTTGCTGAAGAAACATTTAATTGAGTATCCTCTGCTATTGAATTTGTATCTGGATTTGCAACGGGTACATCATTTACACTATCTACTGTTATTTTTAAGGTACTACTAGCATTTGCTGTAGGTGTTCCATCAGAAATCGTGTAATCTACAACTGGTACTGAACCATTAAAATTTGGTGCAGGAATAAAGTTATAACTACCATCTGAATTAATTGTCAACATTCCTTCAGTTAGGCTTGCCGTAACACCAACATTGTAAGTCGTTCCATCAATTTCGAAACTAACAACTGTTAATGTTTCTCCTGGATTAGAATCTGTATCGTTTACTAACAATCCGTTTGTTGCAGAAACTGTTAATGTTACATCTTCTAAGGTTGATTTCACATCAGGATTAGCCACTGGTGGTAAAAATGATTTTGGCACTGTTACAGAAACCGACGCTGTATCACAGCCACCATTTCCATCACAAACTTCATACTCGAATGTATCTGATCCTGTATTAAATCCTGGGTTTGGAGTATAGGTTACTGTACCATCACCATTTATTACAACTGCTCCATTTGCTGGTTGAATTGTTATATTGGTAATTGTTAAATTATCTCCATCTACATTAGAATCATTTGGTAAAACATTAATGATTACTGAAACTCCTGGATCTGTTGATGAAACATCATCATTTGCAACTGGTGCATCATTTACGGGAGTAACAGTTAAGTCTAATGTTGTATTTGCTGTATTGGTCCCATCGCTTATTGTATATGCTACTTGAGATACTGCTCCATTGTAATTTGCCGTTGGTGCGAATGTATAACTACCGTCTGAATTAATTTTTAACGTTCCTTCTGGTAAGGTGACTGTGCTTCCTGACGGATACGTTGTTCCACCCACTGTAAATTGTGTTACCGATAAAGCATTATTTTCTGTATCTGTATCATTTTTCAATAAGCCATCTGCTGCACTTACAGTTAACGGCGTGTCTTCTAATAATGTGTTTGTATCGGCTACTGCAACTGGTGCATCATTAACCGGAGTTACAGTAATATCTAACGTACTTGTTACTGTTGCTGCTCCGTCGCTTACTGTATACGTAACTTGTGGTACAACTCCGTTAAAGTTTACTGCTGGTGTAAATACATAACTACCATTAGATGCTATTTGTAATGTTCCTTCTGTTAATGTAATTGGATCTCCAACTGTTGCTGGACTTCCATTTACCATTAATGCTATTACTGTTAAAACATCATTCTCTGTATCTGAATCATTCTTTAAAATACCATTTGCTGCGGATACGTTTAATGGCGTGTCCTCACTTGTCGTATTGGTATCTGCTACTGCAACTGGTGCATCATTTACTGCGGTTACACTTAGTTCTAATGTAGCGTTTGCTGTGTTTGTGCCATCACTTACTGTGTATGCTATCTGTGGAACTGCTCCATTGTAATTTGCTGTTGGTGTGAATGTATAGCTACCATCTGAATTAATCTGTAAGGTTCCTTCTGGTAAAGTTACCGTACTTCCCGAAGGATATGATGTTCCTCCTACTGTAAATTGCGTTACCGTTAATGGATCATTCTCTGTATCTGTGTCATTCTTCAATAAGCCATTTGCTGCACTTACAATTAAAGGAGAATCCTCTAGTAATGTATTGGTATCTGCTACTGCAACTGGTGCATCATTTATTGGTGTTACTGTAATATCTAACGTACTTGTTGCTGTTGCTGCTCCGTCACTTACCGTATATGTAATTTGAGGAATAGCTCCGTTAAAGTTAGCTGCTGGTGTAAATACATAACTACCGTTAGATTCTATTTGCAACGTTCCTTCTGTGAATATTATTGGAGATCCAACTGTAGCTGTACTTCCATTGACCATTAATGCTGTTACTGTTAAAATATCATTCTCTTTATCTGAATCATTATTTAAAATACCATTTGCTACTGATACAGTTAATTTTGTATCCTCACTTGTTGTATTCGTGTCTGCTACTGCTACTGGTGCATCATTAACAGCGGTTACACTTAAGTCTAATGTTGAATTTGCTGTATTTGTACCATCACTTACTGTATACGCTACTTGCGGTACGGGACCGTTATAGTCTGCGGTTGGTGTAAATGTATAACTACCATCTGAATTAATCTGTAAGGTACCTTCTGTTAGATTTACTGTGTTTCCAGATGGATACGTTGTTCCTCCTACTGTAAACTGTGTTACCGTTAAAGCGTTATTTTCTGTATCTGTATCATTTGCTAACAAGCCATTTACTGCATTTACAGTTAATGGAATGTCTTCAGATAATGTATTCGTGTCCACTGATGCTACTGGTGCATCATTTACTGGAGTTACTGTAATATCTAACGTACTTTGAGCTATTAATGTTCCATCACTTACTGTATAAGTAACTTGCGGCACCACTCCATTAAAATCAGCTGCTGGTGTAAATACATAACTACCATCAGACTCTAATTGCAACGTTCCCTCTGTTAATACTATTGGGTCTCCAACTGTTGCTGGATTTCCATTTACCATTAATGCGGTTACTGCTAAAGCATCATTTTCAATATCTGAGTCATTCTTTAAAACACCATCTACTGCTGACACGTTTAATGGTGAATCCTCACTTGTAGTATTAGTATCTGCTACTGCAACCGGTGCATCATTTACTGCGGTTACACTTAAATCTAATGTAGCATTTGCTGTGTTTGTTCCATCACTTATTGTATACGCCACTTGTGGCACCGGACCATTGTAATTTGCAGTTGGTGTGAACGTATAACTACCATCTGAATTAATAAGTAACTTTCCTTCTGGTAAGGTTACAGTATTTCCTGATGTATATGTAGTTCCACCTACTGTAAACTGTGTTACTGTTAGGGCGTTATTCTCTGTATCTGTATCATTATCTAATAAACCATTTGCTGCGTTTACAGTTATTGGGGTATCTTCTAATAATGTATTGCTATCTGATACCGCTACTGGTGCATCATTTACTGGTGTTACCGTAATATCTAACGTATTTTGAGCTGTTAAGTTCCCGTCTGATATAGTATAGGTAACTTGTGGTATATCTCCATTAAAGTTTGCTGCCGGCGTAAATGTATAACTACCATTAGATTCAATTTGTAAGATTCCTTCTGTTAAAGCAATTGGGGTTCCAACTGTTGCTGGATTTCCATTTACCATTAAAGCTGTTACTGTTAAGGGATCATTCTCTGTATCTGAATCATTATTTAAAATACCATCTACCTCTGCAACTATTAACGGAGTATCTTCACTTGTAATATTCGTATCGGCTACCGCAACTGGTGCATCATCTACTGCAGTTACACTTAAGTCTAATGTTGAATTCGCAGTTTTAGTTCCATCACTTATTGTATATCCTATCTGTGGTACTACTCCGTTATAATCTGCAGCAGGTGTGAATGTGTAACTACCATCTGAATTAATTTGTAAATCTCCTTCTAATAAGGTTACAATATTTCCTGATGGATATGCTGTTCCATCTACGGTAAATTGTGTTACCGTTAAAGGATCATTCTCTGTATCTGTATCATTATCTAATAAACCATTTGCTGCGTTTACAGTTAATGGAGTGTCTTCTAACAATGTATTCGTATCAGCTACTGCTAATGGTGCATCATTTACTGGGGTTACTGTAATATCTAACGTACTTTGAGCTGTTAGATTCCCATCTGATACTGTATATGTAACTTGAGCTACATTTCCGTTAAAGTTTGCTGCTGGTGTAAATACATAACTACCATCAGATGCTATTTGTAGCGTTCCTTCTGTTAAAGCAATTGGAGCTCCAACTGTTGCAGGATTTCCATTTACTATTAAAGCTATTACTGTTAGAGCATCATTTTCTATATCTGAATCATTCTTTAAAATACCATCTGCTGCTAATACTGTTAATGGAGTATCCTCAATTGTTGTATTGGTATCTGCAACTGCTACTGGTACATCATTAACTGCAGTTACATTTAAATCTAATGTAGCATTTGCTGTTTTTGCTCCATCACTTACTGTGTAGATTACCTGTGGTACTGCTCCGTTATAGTTTGCAGCTGGTGTAAATGTGTAACTACCATCTGAATTAATTTGTAACGTTCCTTCTGTTAAGTTTACTGTATTTCCTGATGGATACGTTGCTCCGCCTACTTTAAATTGTGTTACTGTTAAAGCGTTGTTCTCTGTATCTGAATCATTATCTAACAAACCGTCTGCTGCACTTACCGTTAAAGGAATGTCTTCTAATAATGCATTAGTATCTGCAACTGCTATTGGTGCATCATTTACTGCTGTTACTGTAATTCCAATAGTTCCTTGGTTGGCAGAAACCAAACCATCATTATCTTCAATTGTATATTTAATACTTGCTGGTCCATTATAATCTGATGCTGGTGTAAATGTTACATTACCCCCTGCATCTACTGCATATATACCAACTCCTGTAATTTCTAATGGAGTTGTTGAGTCTCCTGTATTTGCAGCGTTAGAAGGGTCTATTAATACAATTGTTGATGCAACTACATTGCCATCATCTGTATCATTTCCTCCAATTGTATTTACTGTAATAGGTGTGTCTTCTAGTGTGTTATTACCTAAATCATTAACCGCTACTGGTGCATCGTTAATTGAATTAACTGTAATATCTAAAGTTCCAGAAACTGTTGTTGTATCATCTGTAACATTGTAAGTTATTTGTCTTACAGCACCATTAAAATTCGCTGCTGGTATAAAAATATAACTTCCATCAGAATTCAACTTTAATGATCCTTCTGCAATCGTGATTGTGTTTCCTGCGGCATAAGAAGTCCCATCAATTTCAATCGTTGAAATTGACAATTGATCTCCGTCTTCATCAGAATCATTATTTAATAATCCGTTTGCAGCTGTTACCGTTAATGTAGTATCTTCATCTGTATCATTAATTTCTGAAATTACTACAGGAGCATCATTTACTGCCGTTACCGTAATACCTATTGTACCTTGGTTAGCAGAAACCACACCATCATTATCTTTAATTGTATACTTGATATTTGCTATTCCATTAAAATTATCTTCTGGGGTAAATGTTACATTACCTGCTGCATCTACTGCGTAAACTCCAACTCCTGTAATTTCTAATGGCGTTGTTGAATTACCTATATTTGCAGGGTTTGAAGGATCTATCAATACAATTGTTGAAGCAACTACATTCCCATCATCTGTATCATTTCCTCCAATTGCATTTACAGTTATTGCTGTATCTTCTAATGTCGTATTTCCTATATCGTTTACTACAACTGGTGCGTCATTTACAGAGATTACTTCAATATCTAAAGTACTTGTTACTGTGTCTACAGTACCATCTGTTATTGTATAGGTTACTTGCGGAATGTTTCCGTTAAAATCTGTCGCTGGTACAAACGTGTAACTACCATCAGAATTAATAGTTAATGAACCTTCTGTTAAATTAACTGTGGTTCCTGCTGTGTAAGTTACTGTTGCTAATTCAAATTCTTTTACTGATAATGCATCACCATCAATATCTGAATCATTATTTAATAAACCGTTTGCAACATTTACAGAAAGTGTAGTATCTTCTAATGTTGTTTCTGCATCTGGATTAGCAACTGGTGCATCATTTATAGGATTTACAGTAATCGTTAAAGTACTACTTGCATTTGGTGTTCCAGATCCGTCTGTAATTGTATAATTTACTTGAGGCACTGTACCTGTAAAATCTACTACTGGTATAAATGTATAACCACCACCTGTATTAACTGTTAATTTAGATCCGTCTGCAAAAGTAGCTTCTACACCTGCATTGTATGTTGTTCCTTCTACTACAAAAGTAGTCACAGTTACAGCATCTAAATTTGCATCGGTGTCATTGTTTATTAAACTTTTCGCTGCGCCATCTGCAACAATTAAAGTTACTTCTTCATCCGTAGTGTTTGTATCTGGATTTGCTACTGGGGAGAACGCTGATTGTGGCACTGCAATTGTAACAACTGCTGTATCCTTTCCTCCGTTTCCGTCAGATATTTCATACGTAAATGTATCTGTTCCGTTATTGAAACCTGCTTGAGGCGTATAGGTAACAACGTCATCTGATGTATCTCCTGGAGTACCATTATCAAAAATTACAGCGGTACCTTTTGTTGGTGCAACCGTAATCGCAATAATACTTAAAGTATCACCATCTAAATCCGTATCATTAGTTAATACCGGAATATTTACTGAAACAGTTGGGTCTGTTGCGGAAGTATCATCTTTTGCAACCGGATTGTCATTTACAGCTGTTACCGTAATTTTTAATGTACTGTTTGCTGTATTTACTCCGTCTGTTGCCGTGTATGTAATTGTTGGTACTGTACCGTTGAAATTAGCTACAGGCGTAAAGTCATAGCTTCCATCTGCGTTCATTTTAATTGTTCCAACGTTTGGTATTACTCTTGTTCCGCCTGTTGTTGCGTTTACGGTTACTGAAGTTCCACCAACAGTAAACTTAGAAACTGTGATAGTGTTTCCTTCTATATCTGAATCATTACTTAATACTCCGTTTGCAGTATTTACATTTAAAGCTGCGTCTTCTGCAACTGTATTTGTATCTGCAACTAAAGTTGGGGTATCGTTAATTGGATTCACTGTAAGATCTAAAGTACTTGTTGCTATATCTGTACCATCTGTAGCTGTATATGTAACTTGAGGATATATACCATTAAAATTAAGTGCTGGTGTAAATACATAACCACCATCTGTATTTATTTTTAAAGTTCCTTGAGTGATACTTGCTGTTGTATTTACAGAATAATCTGTAGTTCCAATAGTAAATTTAGTGATTGTTAATGCATCATTTTCTAAATCAGAATCGTTCTTTAAAACGCCATTTGCTCCCGAAACTGTTAAAGTAATATCTTCATCTGTTGCGTTTGTATCTGCCACCAATGTTGGTGCATCATTTACTGGATTAACTGTAATTTTTAAGTTGCTAATAGCTGTGTTTGTTCCGTCTGTAATCGTATAATTTACTAGTGGTACTGCTCCATTAAAATTTGCTACAGGTGTAAAATCATAACTACCATCTGAGTATACTTTAAGCGTTCCTTCGGTTAATGTTGCTGTAGTTCCTGCTGTATGAACGACACCGTTAATAGTAAATTGAGTTACAGATAATGTGTTGTTCTCAGGATCAGAATCATTACTTAATAATCCATTTGCTGCAACAACATTTAAAGGTAAATCTTCATCAATTGAACCTATGTCTGCTACTGCTACTGGTGAATCATTAATAGGATTAACGGTAATGTCTAATTTAGCTGTTGTTGTTAAGATACCATCTGTAATTGTGTATGTTGCTTGAGGTACTGCTCCGTTAAAGTTTTCAGTTGGCGTAAATACGTAACCTCCGTTAGAATTTATTTGTAAAGTTCCTGCTGTAAATGTGGCAGTTTCTCCTGCTAAATAAGAACTTCCTGCAATAGCAAAACCAGATACATTTATAGCATCTCCATCTACGTCAGAATCATTCTCCAATACTCCATTTATTTCTGAAACAATAAGTACGGTATCTTCATTTAATGAATTTGTATCATCTACCGCTACTGGTGCATCATTAATCGTATTAACAGATAGTGTTAAGGTACTTTGCGCTGTTAAATTACCATCTGTAATTGTATAATTGACAACAGGCACTGCTCCGTGATAATTTAATGCTGGTGTAAAAGTATAACTACCATCCGCATTAATTTTAATTGTTCCTTCTGCAATAGATGCTGTTTCTGCTGCTAAATACGTAACTGTACCAATTTTAAATTTGGTTACAGATAAAGCATTGTTTTCAGTATCAGTATCATTTTTGATTAATCCATTTACTGCTAATACATTTAATACAGTATCTTCATTAGTTGCGTTTGAATCTGGGTTTGCAACTGGTGCATCATTAATAGGGTTAATAGTTATGTCTAGTGTTGATGCAGATATGTCTGTACCATCGGTAACTGTGTACGTTACTTGAGGTACTGATCCGTTAAAATTAGCTGCTGGTGTAAAAACATAACTACCATCTGCATTTAATTTTAATTTCCCTGCAGTAATAGTTGCGGTAGTTCCTGCAGTATAATTAGTACCGCTAACTGTAAATTTAGTAACTGTTAAAGCACTGTTTTCAGTATCTGAATCGTTCTTTAAAACGCCGTCTGCAACCAATACATTTAATACGGTATCTTCATTTGTTACTCCGGTGTCTGCTACTAAAGTTGGTGCATCATTTACTGGAGTTACAGAAATGTCTAATGTTGTATTAGAACTGTTTGTACCGTCTGAAGTGGTGTACGTTATTTGAGGAACTGAACCATTAAAGTTACTTGCTGGTGTATATGTATAACTCCCATCAGCATTAATTTTGATTGTTCCTGCTGCAGTCGTAGCTGTTTCTCCTGCGTTATAGTTTGTTCCACTTATTGTGAAAATGGTAACGGTTAAAGCGTTTCCATCAATATCTGAATCATTCTTTAAAACACCCTCTGCTGCTAATACATTTAATACGGTATCTTCTGTAGCCGTATTTGTATCTGCAACAACTGTTGGTGCGTCATTCGTTGGTGTAACCGTAATATCTAAAGTAGATTGAGCTGTTAAATTACCATCGGATACGGTATAGGTAACTTGTGGTACTGCACCATTAAAGTTAGCTGCGGGTGTAAATGTATAACTACCATCTGAATTCAGTTTTAAAGTACCTTCTGTTAAAACAATATTTGCTCCTACAGTTTTTGGAACCCCGCCAACTGTAATTGCAGTTACTGTTAAGGCATCACCATCAATATCTGAATCATTTTTTAAAACGCCATTTGCCGCAGAAATGTTTAATACTGTGTCTTCATTAATTGTCTTCTTGTCTAAAACTGCAATTGGTCTATCGTTTACAGCATTAACCGTGATATCTAATGTACTGGTAACTGTTGCTGTTCCGTCTGAAACAGTATATGTTATTTCTGGTATTGGTCCATTAAAGTTTGTAGTTGGTGTAAATGTATAACTACCGTCAGAATTTACAACTAAAGTTCCTGCTGTTAAATTAGCTGTTACGCCTGCATTATAAGTAGCTCCATTAACAAGAATTTTTGTTATCGTTAAAGGATTTCCATCCTCATCTGAATCATTAACTAACAATCCGTCTGCTACCAAAACATTTAATACACTGTCTTCATCTGTTGCACCTGTATCTGCAACTGCAACTGGTGGATCATTTACAGGAACGACTGTAATATCTAAAGTACTTGTGTCTGTTAATGCGCCGTCTGAAACAGTATATGTTACTTGTGGTACTACTCCATTAAAATTAGCTACCGGTGTAAATACATAACTTCCATTAGCATTTAATTTAAGAGTTCCTTTTCCGTCAATTATTACTGTACTTCCCGCTGTATTTATACCTGCTATTTGATCAACAATAAAAGAAGTTACTGTTAATGTTGTACTAGCATCTAAATCTGTATCGTTATTTAAAACGCCATTTACTGCTGTTATATTTAAAACAGTGTCTTCATTTGTTGATTTAGAATCTGGATTTGCAACAGGAGCATCGTTTATAGGATTTACTTTTAAATCTAATGTGCTAGTTACAGATGTTGTTCCGTCAAAAACCGTGTATGTAATTTGAGGTACATTTCCGTTAAAATTTCCTGCAGGTGAAAAAGTATAACTACCATCAGAATTTACTACTAAAGTTCCTTCTGTTAAGTTTACTGTTACTCCTACATTATAGGTGTCACCTCCAACTGTAATTTGTGTTACAGTTAATGAGTTTCCATCTACATCTGAATCGTTACTTAAAAGTCCGTTTGCATCTGTTACGTTTAATACTGTATCTTCATCTACTTCATTTGCATCTGCAACTGCAACTGGTGCATCATTTACTGCGTTAACAGTAATGCCAATAGTTGCTTGATTTTCTGAAAATACTCCATCATTATCTTTGATAGTATACTTTATATCTGCATTTCCATTAAAATCTAAAACGGGTGTAAACACAACTGTTCCTGCAGCATTTACAGTATAAGTACCTACCCCTGCAATTACTAATGGTGTTGATGAATTACCAATGTTTGATGCATTGTTAGGATCAATTAATCTTACAGTTGTTGCGTCAATTGTACCATCATCTGTATCATTTGCTCCTACCTTGGTTATTGTAACCGGTGTATCTTCATTTGTTGTGTTTCCTAAATTATCTACTGCAACTGGTGCATCATTCACTGAATTTACCGTTATATCTAACGTACTTGTAACAGTTGTTTTACCGTCTGAAACTGTATACGTTACTTGTGGTACAACACCATTAAAGTTTGGTGTTGGTGTAAATGTATAACTACCATCAGAATTTACAACTAATGTACCTCCTGTTATAGCTGCTGATTCTCCTGCATTATATGAAATTCCACCAACATTAATTTTTGTAATAGATAGTGGGTTTCCATCAATATCTGAATCATTAGCTAACAAGCCATTTACTTCTAAAACATTTAATACAGTATCTTCATTTGTTACTCCTGAATCTGCAACTGCAACTGGTGGGTCATTTACTGGAACCACTGTAATATCTAAAGTACTTGTATCTGTTAATGCTCCGTCTGAAACAGTATATGTTACCTGTGGTACTGCTCCATTAAAATTAGCTAATGGTGTAAATACATAACTACCGTTGGCATTTAATTTAAGGGTTCCCTTGTTTGGAATTGTTACGGTACTTCCTGCAGTTCTTGTTCCTCCAACTTGGTCTATAATGAATGTAGTTACTGTTAATGTAGTAGCTGCATCTAAATCTGTATCGTTACTAAGAACTCCGTTTGCTGCTGTAACTGTTAAGGTTACATCTTCATTTGTTGATTTAACATCTGGATTTGCAACTGGTGCATCATTTATAGGATTTACTGATAAATTTAATGTACTTGTTAAATCTACAGTTCCATCAGTCATTGTATACGTAACCTGTGGTACTATTCCGTTAAAGTTTAGTGCTGGTGTAAACACATAGCTACCATCAGAATTTATCTGTATAGCTCCTGCTGTTATATTCGCTGTAGTTCCTGCATTGTATTGCGTTCCACTAACAGTAAACGTTTTTACTGTTTTAGCATCTCCATCTATATCTGTATCATTTGCTAAAACTCCATCTCCAGCTAAAACTGTTAATGTTGTATCTTCATCAGTTGAGTTTGAATCAGCATTAACAACTGGCGCATCATTTATTGGGTTTATAAAAATATTTAAAGTACTGGTATCATCTGTTGTTAAACCTGTACTATCTGTAACTGTATATGTAATTTCTGGCACTGGTCCATTAAAATTAGCAGCAGGAATAAACTGATAACTACCATTTGTATTTACTTTTATAGAACCTACATTAGGAATCATGAAAGCTGTTCCTGGATCTTTTGCTCCAACAAAGCCATTTACATAAAAATCAACAACTGAAAGATCATCTAAGTTTCCATCAGTATCATTAGCTAGTACTCCATTTACAGCATTTACAGTAAGAGTTACATCTTCATTTCCAGATTTAGTATCTGGATTACCTACTGGAGGGAAAGGTGAAATAGGAACTGTTACCGTTACTGTTGCGGTATCTGTTCCTCCTTTTCCATCAGATATTTCATAAGTAAAAGTATCTGTTCCGTTGTTAAGACCTGGATTTGGTGTATATCTTATAGTACCATTTGTATTAATTGTAGCTGTTCCATTAGGAGGATTTACAGTAATACTACTTACAGTAATTGTATCTTCATCTAAATCTGAATCGTTATTTAATACAGGAATATCTATTGCAATCCCTGGATCTGTACCTGCAACATCGTTTTCTGCTACTGGATTATCATTTATAGGTAAAATAGTTACATTTAAGGTACTATTTGCTGTATTTGTTCCGTCTGAAATTGTGTATGTTACTTGTGGTAAAGCTCCATTAACATTTGCTTCTGGTGTAAATGTATAGCTACCATCACTAAAAATTGTTCCAGAACCTGCTCCAGGAATTGTAGCTGTACCACCCGTTGTTGGATCTACAATATAACTTACACCGCCAAATACAAACTGAGTAACGGTTAAGGTTTCACCTTCTAAATCTGTATCATTTGATAACAAACCTGATCCTGCAGCAACGTTTAAGGTTGTATCCTCATCAAAACTAGTACTATCAGGGTTTGCAAATGGTGTATCATTTACAGCGGTAATCGTTATAATTTGATTCGCTGTTGCTGTCTCGCCATTTCCATCACTTATTACATAAGCAAATGTTGAACTTCCATTGTAATTCGCGGTCGGTACAAAACTAATTGCCCCACCTGAAGTTACTGTTACAACGCCGTTAGAAACGGTAATTGTTTGTAATGTTCCTGGTGTTAATGCGGTTCCGTTGATACTTGTGATTGTTAAAGTATCTCCATCAACATCACTATCTCCTGTTAAAGGTGTTAAAGTTACTGACGTATCTTCATTTGTTGTATAATTGTCATTTACCGCTACTGGTGCATCATTAATAGGATTTATGGTAATGTCTAAGGTCGAATTTGCCGTATTTGTTCCGTCACTAACCGTATACGTTACTTGTGGTACGGTTCCGTTGAAATTTAATATTGGTGCAAATGTGTAACTACCGTCTGTATTTATGGTCAAC
>NZ_VORS01000042.1 GCF_007997075.1 Polaribacter sp. IC073 | reverse complement strand
GACTTTTTTTCTTTTAAAAGTGTCTGGATTATTATCCTTTCTTTTAAGGTTAATCGTCTGTGTTTTTTTACTTTCATTTTACAAATCTATTAATTTAGATTTGTTGCGTTAAGTTATTGAATGGAAGCACTCCATGATCTATGAATGCCAACGTGTATGTATAAGAAAAGTTGCGGTTTTGACAGCGAGGAATTTCCGAAGGAAATTCAGAAGTTGGCAAAAAAGCAACTGCCTTTGATTAAGCACTAAATTAGCAATTTTTTTTATACGGCTTAACTTAGCATTATACTAAATATGTTAACTTAAACAATATAAATTAGAAAGCACAAAAGAGGGGATTAAGGTTATTTTATACGCAGAGACTATAGATCTCGTCAACATTGAAAATCACCTCTCTTTTCTACACAGATTTCGTA
>NZ_VORS01000010.1 GCF_007997075.1 Polaribacter sp. IC073 | reverse complement strand
AAATTCAGTTGACACCAGAAATAGATGTTGACAAGATTTTAGAGACCATGGCAGCTACCTATAATAATGAAGATGTAAACACAATTGACGGTGTAAAAATTGATTTTGCAGAAGAATGGATTCATTTGAGGAAATCGAATACAGAGCCAATTATTAGAATTTATACAGAAGCAAAATCACAACAAGCAGCAGATAATTTGGCGGTAAGATTTATTAAGGAAATTAAAGAAATAATAGCATAATATTTTGAAAAAAAAAGTAATAATAGGTTTGTTCTTATTAATGAGTATCTGTTCTTTTTCACAAAAGAAAAATACAGATACTTTAGACATAATAGAAAAAGTAACTAACAAAGGAAAATTCTTTGTCTATTGGGGATGGAATAGAGCTAATTATTCTGATTCTGATATTCGTTTTACAGGTGATAACTATGATTTTACCTTACAGAATGTAAAAGCGAAAGACAGACAAACTCCGTTTAGTTTTAACGATTATTTTAACCCAGGAAGAATAACGATTCCTCAAAATAATTATAGAATAGGTTATTTTTTAAAAGAAAACTATACGATTTCTATTGGTGTAGATCACATGAAATATGTCATGGTTGCAGATCAAACAGTAAAAATTGATGGAGAAATTAATTCAGGATCTCCTTTTGATGGTGTATATAATAATGATGATCAAATTCTGTCTAAAGATTTTTTACAGCTAGAGCATACAGATGGTTTAAACTATGTAAATGTTGAGTTTAGAAGGTTTGATGAAATAGGCCATTTCATTGGTCTAAATCATAAAAACTTTCAAATAAACCTTACAGAAGGTTTTGGTGCAGGTATTTTGTACCCAAGAACAGATGTAACATTATTTAATCAAGAAAGACACGATGAATTTCATATTGCAGGTTGGGGAGCTTCAGCTGTTGTTGGCCTCGATGTAACTTTCTTTAAATACTTCTATATTCAATCAGATTTAAAATTGGGTTATATAAATTTGCCAGATGTTAGAACTACAATAAACCCAAGTGATGGTGCATCACAAAGTTTTTATTTTTTCCAAAAGAATATTTTAATAGGAGGTAAGTTTAGAATTTTTTAAATAGAATAAACATGAGTTTAGAAAAGTATTTTGATCAGTTTAGAAAAAATATTGTTGGTATCAATCAAAAATTTGAATCTCCTTATGGACAGCAAGATTTAATTTATACAGACTGGACTGCAAGTGGACGACTATACCTTCCTATTGAAGAAAAAATGTTGCATAAATTTGGCCCTTTTGTAGCAAATACACATACAGAAACATCTACTTCTGGTGCGGCAATGACATTGGCATATCATGAAGCTAGACAAATAATTAAACGCCATGTGAATGCAGACGATAATGATGTTTTAATTACTTCTGGTTCTGGCATGACAGGTGTTGTCAATAAATTTCAGAGAATCTTAGGTTTAAAGGTTTCAGAAAGTTTAAAAAATTACACTGATATTCCTGAAGAAATGAGACCAATTGTTTTTATTTCTCATATGGAACATCACTCGAACCAAACATCTTGGTTAGAGACTATTGCAGATGTAGAAGTTGTACCTTGTAATGATGAAGGTTTGGTTTGTTTAGAGAGTTTTGAAAAATCTATAAAAAAACACGAAAACAGAAAAATTAAAATTGCTTCAATAACTTCTTGCTCTAACGTAACAGGAATAAAAACAGAATACCATAAAGTAGCTAAGTTAATTCATAGTTATGATGGCTTGTGCTTTGTAGATTTTGCTTGTTGTGCACCTTATGTAGACATTGACATGCATCCAGAAAACGAAGATGAATATTTAGATGCCGTTTTCTTTTCTCCCCATAAATTTTTAGGTGGACCTGGAACTTCTGGGGTATTGATTTTCAATAAAAAGTTATATAAAAATACAATTCCAGATAATCCTGGAGGAGGAACCGTTAGTTATACAAACCCTTGGGGACAGCATGATTATTTTGATGATGTTGAAACAAGAGAAGATGGAGGAACACCTCCTTTCCTGCAAACGATTAGAATTGCACTTTCGATTCAGTTGAAAGAGCAAATGGGGACTAAAAATATTAAAAGCAGAGAAAATGAAATTAATACCATCATTTTTAAAACGCTAGAAAACTTAGACGGCGTAAAAATATTAGCACCAGATCATAAAGAAAGATTGAGTATTTTTTCTTTCTATTTTGAAAAATATCATTTTAACTTAGTTGTAAAATTATTGAATGATAGATTCGGAATCCAGACAAGAGGTGGCTGTTCTTGTGCTGGAACTTATGGGCACTTTTTATTGAATGTAGATCAAGAAACTTCTAACAGAATTAAAGATGAGATTTTACACGGTTGTAATACACAAAAACCAGGTTGGGTTCGTTTATCTGTGCACCCAACAATAACAAATAAAGAAGTAGCATTTGTATGTAATTCTTTAGAGGAGTTGTCTAAAAACATAGAAAGTTGGTCTAAAGACTATGAATATAATTCTATTAAAAATGATTATGCTCATAAAACGGTTAAACCAATTGAACATGATTTGGTAAAAGAATGGTTCTATTTATAATTATTTAAACGCTGTAGGTACTTTGTCTCTGTGTTTAAATCTTTTGTGAGACCATAAATAAAATTCGGGTTGTTCTAAAATGTTTTTTTCTGTTAGTGCTGTGTACAAGTCAGTGATTTGGTAATTTTCGAAATCTCTTGGTTTTTTAGTAATTAATTGAAATTCTGTTTTATAATACCCCCTCTTTATTTTTTTTGTTACGTAGTTAATCACAACTAAATCGAATTTCTTAGATAACATTTCTGCGCCCGTATGCACTGGTACTTTAATATTGAAGAACTCTCGCCAATAGTACGTTTTATGAACTTGTGGAGATTGGTCACTTAATAAAACATAGGCACCTTGCAGTTTGTCTGAAAAACGTTGTTGCATTCCTCGTACCATTTCAGAAGTTTTAAACCCCTCTATACCAAATTTCTGTCTAGAATTTCTAATCGCTTTTTCAAAATATTTATTATTCAATTTTGTGTAAGCACCATAAACAGCAATATCTAAAACCTTAGGCAAACTTGTAGACCATTCCCAATTTGCTTGGTGTGCGCCAACTAAAGCAATACTTTTCCCTTCTTTTGTGTACTTATTTACCAATTCTGGATTTACATACGTATATCTTTTTAAAATTTCTTTCTCAGAAATAGAAAAGGCTTTCACGCTTTCCATCATTAAATCCATTAAATGTTTAAAGAATTTTTTTCTAATAGAAAGAAGTTCTGCTGCTGGTTTTTCTGGAAAAGCGAGTTTTAAATTATCAAGAACTACTTGCTTACGATATCCGATAATGTAATAAATTAGAAAGTAAAAAAAATCTGATATCACGTATAATATCCTCATAGGAAGCTTAGATAGCAACCAGATAAATGGGTATGTAATCGCAAAAATAATAAATTGCATAATAGAATTTTAGTTTTGCAAATATCGTATATAAATTCAAAAGGAAAGATATATTAGTAATCCGTTTTCATTATGTTTGTGTTATGATAGAAAATATAGATCGAGCAGTATTATTAATTATAATAGCCAATGTTTTGGTTTCTATGAAAGGTTTTAATGATTATGCTTTTTTAGATAAATATAAATTTCAAGTAGGTAAAATTTTATCTGGTGAAAAAATTAGAGCGTTAACATCTGGCTTTTTACATGTAGATTGGATGCATTTAGGACTTAATATGTATGCCTTGTATTTATTTGGGAGCATTGTTACTGGTTTTGCTGGAACTATTAGTTTTTTAATTATTTACTTTTTAAGTTTACTAGCCGGTAGTTTGTACTCTCTTAAATATCATAAAGACGAACCTTATTATAGTGCTGTAGGTGCTTCTGGCGCTGTTTCTGGTATTATATATTCTTCTATATTACTATACCCAGACATGAGTTTGTATTTGTTTTTTATTCCAATCCCTATTCCTGGTTACATTTTTGGAGTGGGTTATTTGTTATATTCTATCTACGGAATGAAAAAACAAGTAGGAAACGTTGGTCATTCTGCACATTTAGGTGGCGCAATAGGTGGTTTTGCAATTACGTTATTACTAAACCCTTCTTTATTTACAACCAATAAACTAATGGTTATTCTGTTGGCAGTTCCTATTATATTGCTTTTATTATTTGGAGATAAATTAAAGTCTCTTTAATGAATAAAGATGATTGATAAAAACTATAGGTTTTTTGTACTCGTATGTTTCTAGTTTGCTATTTGAGTTATTTTTAATAAAAGAGCATTTCTAATACTTATTTTAGGCTTTATTTCGTATTTTCGGCACATATAATTCCCCAATTGTTATGCTTTCTTATAAAAATAAAACGCTAGTTCCCTTTAGAATTGGAGCTTTTACTGCTGTGGTTCTTAGTTTATTCTTTATCCTTTTGTGGGGTATTAGATTCTTTTCAATTGATTTTCTCTCAAATTTTTTACCAGAAACAATTAGAGAACTATTCGATAAATCTCCAATCTGGGTTACTTACTGTTATATCTTAATTGCCTCAATAAATTTAGTAGCAGCTATGTTGCTTTTTCAGAGAAATATTTTTTCTGTAGTTATTTCTCAAATTGCTGCTGCAGGGATGTTATTTATGATTATTCATCATCTATTTATCACAGACCTTATAGGTATTTATGAAGCTATAGAGATTTTTATGACTCTTATCTTTTATCTTCTTTTGGCATGGTTTTCTAAATATTCTAGTAACAACGGTTATTTATCAAATATTTCTAGAGAAACAAGTAGAGTTTCTTTAAAGATTCAAGAAGGCTGTGATCATGAATGTGCCTATTGCTTAATTCCTTTATTAAAAGGAAATTCTAGAAGTGATAGTTTAAAAAATATTTTGTCAAATGCTAAAAGTATGGCAGATGAAGGGATTAAGGATATTGTTTTAATAGGTGATAATGTTGGAGATTTCGGTACAGGAGAAAAAGGAAACTTAAACCATCCGCATAGTTTTTTCGATTTATTAAATGAACTTGATAAAATTGGTGATGTTCATCGATTTTCATTTTTGTCAATTACAACCCCAATGTTCAGTGACAGAACTTTAAACTTTATAAAAGAATCTCAAAGGTTATCTCCTTACTTTAGTATAAAAATGGATAGTGGAAGTGAGACCATATTACAAAAGATGAATCGTCCTTTTCCTTTAAAGGCTTACAAGGAGCTATTTTTAAATATTAAGAAAATAATGCCAGAAGCTTATATAGTTGTCGAGATTATTGTTGGTTTTCCTGGGGAAACAGACGAACTCTTTAATGAAACTGTACAGTTTCTATCAGAAGCAGATATCTCTTACCTCACTGCTACTGCGTATTCAAGTAAGAGAAAAACAAGAGCATTTGATATGAAGGGTACTGTTTCAAAAGGTGTTTGTAAAAAAAGGAAAAAAGTACTTGTAGAGTTATCTCGAAGGAAACTAAAAATATTCTATGAAAACCAATTGGGTGAAGAGAAAACAGTTTTATTTGAAAATAAAAGGAGAGGAGACTATATTTATGGGTATACAGATAACCATATAAAAGTTAAAGCTGTTTGGAGTTCAGAATTAGGTAATACACTTCATAAAGTTAGATTAACAGGAATTAATAGTAGTTTTATGTTATTTGACTTTATTAATGATGAAGCCTCAAGAGGTAGAGATAGTTACGTTAAAATTTAGGCATAACAGATAATTATTTTAGATACGAGTTCTGTAAAAAGTAGCGCTTAAATTATTTAAGAACTACAAGTCTAAAGAGACAACTAATTAAGAGTGTTCTTTATTAAAACCAATCTAAAAAATATAGCAACCATATTAGTTGCTATATTTATGTTACGTTAGGTATAAGCCAAACTCTTTACAAACGCATCGTGAGGATCAGCTATTTTTTTGAAACCAATGAAAACACTTTTAAAGTATCTCTTTTAACAATTTTAGCATTGTCTAATGTTACTTTAATTACGTGTTCTGGGTTAGACACTTGAAACACATAACTATATTGTCTAAATGAGGTAATGTGATAATTAGGGAATTCGTTTTCTACAACAGCTCTATTAGACTGGTAATGTTCTAATTCTGTTTTTAATGGTTGGCAGCTAGTTAATAACGAGCCTACAAGTACTAAGGTAAATAACACTTTTTTCATAATACATAATTTTTATTTTTTAAACAAAAACTATTACTTTAATTCAGAGACCAACTTTGTAGAGGGATTGTATTTTAGCTTTTCTGAAACTATTAAAATAATAGCACAAAAATACATGTAAAGTTAGGGGGCTTTAATTGTATTATAATTCGCATTAGTTTGAACTATTAAGAACAAACCTTTTTTGAACGTAATTGGAAATTTGATTAGGGAGTACCAACTATTTCTAATTGAAGTAGCAAATATACACAAATCTATTCCATGTTTAAAAAAGAAAAATAATATTTAATTCCAAAATTGATAAAAGGGTTACTTAGGTCTCCTCCCTTTGCTTTTACATAACCAAGTGCGCTTCTTAAGCTTAAAGTGCTGTTTATTTGATAGTCAAGTCCAATACTTGGTTTTATAATAAGGCCTTCACCTGTACTTATGTTTCCTCCACCAGCAGCACCTGCCAATATTTGTGTAAAAAAAGCAGTATTTTTATCTAGTAAATTATTCGTTTTTACACCAAATCCAATCAACCCTTCTGCGTAAGCACCCGCATCACCGAAGTTCGCAAACGAAGTTTGACCCGCGACATATAAATTTTTATTCAAATCTAAATTAACTTGTAACGATATTTGATGCATATCTTGCGTAGGATTAGTCATTCTTTTAGCATTGAAATACCAATCTTGCTTTAAAACGATTTCAATACCTTTAAACTTACCGTTGCTAAATTTTTTTTCATCTGAAAAAGTACCGTTTCTTTCTACATAATACTTTAAACCAACACCATAAGTAGAAGTTGTAAAAATACTACTAGGTGTTAATAAGTATCCTTTATTTAAAGAAATATAAACATTGTTGAATATTTTTTGTTCAATAGAAATATCTGGATAAAGCAGAAAACCTCCATCAGAATCTACACCACCACCACCACCAGCACCAATACCAAGTTTTGTTAAAATATTCGTGCGGTTCTTATTAAAAGAAAAATGATATCCAGCACCTAGAAGCACATCCATATAACCTGCTCTAATACCGCTATAAGCACCATCTAATTTTAAGAAAGCAAACCAATTTTTTGATAAATAATTTGCAAACTCAAAACCAGCGAGTCTAATTGTTTTTCCTTCTATTATTTGTGCTGCATTTGCATTTGCTTTCGTTACATCTAAATTATTAAAATGTAACATAAATGAGGTTTTCTTTGTCTTTTGATTCCAAGAAGATGTTCTTAAAACATCTGAAGAAAACGTACTTTCTGTATTTTTATAACTTGAATAATTAAAATTTAAAGGAATTTCTAAAGCTACATTTAATTGATTTCCTTTAATTAGACCTTCATTAAAAAAGTTGACATAACTCCAGCCTGTATTTAATGAAAAGTGCTTAAAATCGTGCCCTAAGTTTACATGTGGTAAAATAAACGCGCCACCGCCATCTGGTGCACCAGCGCCACCACCACCGCCAAAATGAAAGCCGGTATCGATATATAATTTTTCATTTAAATACTTTTTGAACCCTGCATTTATACCTAAAGTGAAAAAACCGCCTCTTTTACCAGTTACAGAGCCATAAATACCAACACCAGTATAAAAGTTTTCATTTAAGTAAATGTTGTAATGAATCCCAGAAAACCCCATGTTTGGCTCATTTAGTATTTGTGTCTCTGGCATATTTATAGAAAGAAAATCAGTTTTTACAAACCCTTTTTGAGTTTTCTTTTCTGGAATTTTTTTAGTTTGTGCAACAGAATAATTACTAGATAGCATTACTATAATTAGAAGAAATAAGTGTCTCAAAATTTTGTCTTTAAAAATCATTTCACAAATATAAATTATCTTTTTACAATACTAATAACAACGGTTTTAGAAGTTGGTGTATTACTTATTTTAGCAACACTTTTAAGAGGTACTAAAACATTTGCTTCCGGAAAATATGTAGCTGTACACTGTCTAGGTATATTATACTTTATAACTAAAAAACCTTTTGCAATTCTTTCTTCACCATTAAAATGACTTTTTAAATCTACTAAATCTAATTGTTTTAAGTTTTGTTCATGCATATCTTCTTCATTCATAAAAACAACTCTTCTTTCATTTAAAACACCTCTATACCTATCATTTAATCCATAAATAGTCGTATTGTATTGGTCATGCGTTCGAATAGTCATCATTATAAATTGATGCTTATCTAATTTAATATCAGAAGGTTCATTTAAAGTGAAATTTGCTTTTCCTGTTTCAGTAGGAGAGAAGTTGTTTTCTCTAGCATTATTTGGTAGGTAAAATCCGCCTTTTACACGAACTCGTTTATTATAATTCTCAAAACCAGGAATTATAGCTTCAATCTTATCGCGAATTAAATCATAATTAGCCGTAAAAGCAGACCAATTTGTTGTGGGGTTTTTTATAGTAGCATTAGCCAAACCAACAACAATTGCAGGCTCGCTTAAAAGTTTTTCTGAATGTGGTTCTAAATGACCATGAGATTGATGCACAACTCCCATAGAATTTTCTACCGTAATAAATTGTTCTCCAGAAGATTGAAAGTCTTTTTCAGAGCGACCTAAACAAGGCAAAATCAACGCTTTTTTACCGGTAATTATGTGACTCCTATTTAATTTTGTAGAGATTTGAACCGTTAAATTGCAGTTTTTTAATGCAGCTGCAGTAAACTCGGTATCTGGCGTTGCAGAAACAAAATTACCCCCCATTCCTATAAATACTTTAGCTTTTTTCTGATGCATTGCCTCAATGGAATTTACAACATCAAAACCATGTTTTCTAGGTGATTTAAAATTGAACTCAACATCTAATTTGTCTAGAAAAGAAGTACTCATTTTTTCCCAAATACCCATAGTTCTATCTCCTTGAACATTAGAATGTCCACGAACAGGACAAGTTCCTGCACCTTTTTTACCAATACTTCCTTTTAATAATAAGATGTTTACAATTTCTCTAATATTGTCTACCGCATTTTTATGTTGCGTTAAACCCATAGCCCAACAAATAATTATCTTTTCATTGTTAATAATAAGATCTGCAGCTTCTTTTATTTTTACGAACGAAACTCCTGTTTGTGGAACAAGTTCTTCAATCGAATAATTATCGAGATCTTGTAACATTTTATCAATACCAGCCGTTTTTTCTTCTATAAATTGATGATTAAAAACACTTCCAGGATTTTCTATTTCCTTTTCTTTCATCAACTTTAAGATGATTTTTAATAGGGCAACATCTCCATTAATTTTTACTTGTAGAAATAAGTCGGTTAAATCTTGACCAGCACCAAACCACTTTAAAGGGTTTTGAGGATCTTTATAATTCATTAAACCTACTTCTGGTAACGGATTTATAGTAATAATTTTTCCGCCATGTTTTTTTGTCTCACCTAAAGCAGTTAACATTCTCGGGTGATTTGTTCCAGGGTTTTGCCCCATCACAATAACCAAATCGGCATGATTAAAATCTTCTAAAGTAACAGAACCTTTTCCTATACCTAAAGTTTCAGAAAGTGCGCTTCCACTAGATTCGTGGCACATATTAGAACAATCTGGTAGGTTATTTGTACCAAATTGTCGCACAAATAATTGATATAAAAATGCCGCTTCATTACTTGTTCTTCCAGATGTGTAAAAAATAGCTTCATCAGGAGAGTTTAAAGAATTTAATTCCTCGCCCACTATTTTAAAAGCTGCTTCCCAAGAAATTTCTTCATAATTATCTTTTCCTTCAGGCAAATACATGGGGTGCGTAATTCGTCCACTTTTACCAATTTCATAATCAGAAAGCTGAGATAATTCTTCGACAGAATGCGTTGCAAAAAACAACGGAGAAACTTTATTCTTAGTCGCTTCTTCTGCAACAGCTTTTGCGCCATTTTCACAATATTCTGCTAAGAAAGCACGCTTCGCATCAGGATCTGGCCACGCACAACCTGGGCAATCGAAACCATCTTTTTGGTTGATGTTTTTTAATAGCGTAATCCCCTGTACAAGACCAACTTCATTTTTCACATGCGATAAAGCAGATACAATTGCTTTAATTCCCACAGCAGAAGTGGGGATTTTTTTTAACTGAATTCCTGTTAACTTTTCTGGTGTTTGTGCGCTTATTTTCTTAGACATTTTTCTATTTTTTTATAAAATCTGGATTCGAATAAATTGTTATTTTTTCTTCCCTAGTAAAACCAATTAAACAAATTCCGAATTCTTTTGCAAAATCTACCGCCAAAGAAGAGCAGGCAGAAACAGCAACAATAATAGGAATTTTTGCAATAAAAGCTTTAGATACAATTTCGTAAGAAACGCGCCCGCTTACAAGTAGATAATTGGCTTCTTTTAAGGAGCTATTTATCAATAAATCTCCCACTGTTTTATCAACAGCATTGTGTCTACCAATATCTTCTTTTATGGTTAGTAAAGCATGTTTCTTGTTAAATATTGCGGCAGCATGACTTCCGCCAGATGTTTTAAATGTTTCCTGAAAACCTTTCATTTCAGCATACATTTTGTGTAAAATTTCTGATGAAAAAGGAGTGTTTTGAATCAGTTTTTCCCCTTCAACCTTTATGTCTTTTAACTCTTGTTTTCCGCAAATTCCACAAGAAGAAACAGATAATAATGTTCTTTTGTTTAAATATCCTTTGCCTAAATTTTCTTTAGGAATAACTACATTTATTATTGAAGGAACCTCGTTTTCTTCTTTGATTATTTCAAAAATAAAATTTAAAGAATTTTTATAAATATCTTCTGCATACAGCAAACCTCGTACTAGCTCAAAATCATCATCGGGTGTTCTCATTACAACCGTGTAAGCCTCGTTGTTAATGTTAATTTGCAACGGAGCTTCTACAACTAAAACATCGTTAACAGTGGCTTGTTGTTTGTTGGTTATTTTTATTCCTTGATAGGTTAACGTTTGCATACAGAAGAAAGTTAGGCTTTCTCTACAAATTTACTAAAAATAGAGCTAGCTTTTAAGATCTGTTCACTTTTAACGTTCTTACATTATTTTTCAATTTTAGAACAAAAAAGACAAATGAGTTTGTTGTTTAAATCTGTAGAAAAAAACAGGAAAGTTGTACCACCATCTTTTATTTTTGTTTCTTTTCTGATTAAAGCAACCGTTTTTGGAAAATTTCGAGTCGTAATGTTTGCTTTTTTATCTGTTAGAAATTTGCCTATTTTCTTTTTATCGTAAGAAATTACCTTTTCTATTTTGAAGACTCGCCCAGGAAAATTGATGATTTTTTCTGAAGTGTATAAATGAGAATTTTGATGTAACTTAAAAACACCTAATTGCTTTGAAACTTGATGAAATCCGCCAGATTTTAAAATCGCAGCGTTCGGTTCATACAAGTAGGTGAGTGGCTCAGAATAGTTTGAATGTATATGTTCATTCAAATTAAAATTGAATTCTTGAGTACCTTTTTTTAGAAAATTAATCGTTTTTAAATGAATCTCTTCTATGTAATCTTTCTCTAATAAAAATAATACCTCCTTTACTTCATTCTGAATGGCAATAACATGAATTTCTTTTACAAATTTTAGTTCGTTAATTGCACTTGTAATGTCTAATATCGGAGAGTTTTTAAGTAAAATTTGAGGGGTTTTACTGAATAGAAAATCAATATTTTCTGGCACATTTGGCACACAATCTTTCAGCAAAAAAACTTTTCCTTTAAGATTGTTTCTTCTTGATGGATCGATGTAAATACAATCAAAATTAGCTTCCGAGTTTTTTAAAAATTGAAGACCATCACCAAAAAAGGTAGTAATATTTTCTTTTTTTAATTGTTGATAATTATGTTTTACAATTGAAGACAATTTTTCATTAATTTCACAATGAACTACCTCTTTAAATTGTTTAGAAAAATAGAAACAATCCACACCAAAGCCACCTGTAATGTCAACAATTGAAGCACCTTTAATAATTTTTGATTTGTATTGTGCTGTAGTTTCTGAAGAGGTTTGCTCTATACTAACCTTTTCTGAATAATAAATATTTTCAGCAGCAAACCAGGTAGACAATTTAGTAACAGCCTTTTGTTTCACAACAATTTGATTCGCTAATTCTTGGACAGAAACACCTTCAAAAGGACTTCCTTTAAAAAGGAGTTTTGTAATATCTGCCTTTAAATTAGCCGAGATAAACTCCTGAATAGTTGGTTTTAAAAGATTAAAATTCAATAAACTAGAGGTTTTTTGTTAAAGATTTTACAATTTTATTCTCAGATAAAAACTCTTTCAGAATTACTTTTAAAGCAGTGTATAATGGTATAGCGGTAATCATACCAATAATACCAAATAATAAACCACCAATAACTATAATTAAGAAAATTTCTAAAGGATGTGATTTTGTTGTTTTTGAAAATATAACTGGCTGACTCACAAAATTATCAATTAATTGCGCAATAAAATAACCCACCATTACATAAATTGTGGTTGGTAAAATTTCATGCTGAAAATCTAAACCAATATTACTTGTCATCGATAAAATAAACATAATTACAGCCCCAATCATTGGGCCAACATAAGGTATTAGGTTTAACAACGCACATAGAAATGCAATTACAACAGCATTATGAATACCGAAAATAAGTAATATAAAAGTGTATAAAACAAATAGAATGGTAATTTGTAGTATTAAACCAATAAAATATCTAGACAATAAATTATTAATAGTTTCTAATGATTTTGAGAACCTACTTTCTGTTTCATCTGGTATAATTGTCATTACGCCATTTTTTAATAATTGATTGTCTTTCATAAAGAAGAAAGAAATAAATAAAATAGAAAATAGACCAACACTTATAGTACCAACAGCCCCCAAAACGGCATTTAAAAAATTAGGAATTTCTTTAAACTGAGACGCAATATCGAAGTTTTTTAATTCACCCAAAACATCAATTCCTTTAGACGAGAAATAAGATGTAATTTGGTTAAAAATTTGCTGTACATTTTTTTCCAATTTATCAACTTCTAACAAAGATAAACTCTTCCCTTGTTCTGCAATTAGAGGAATAAACATTAAAATTAAACCTGTTAACAGCCCTAGCATTAATGTCATTGTAAAAACAACAGCAATTGTATTAGGAAACCTTAACCTTGTTCTTAAAAAATAAATAATGGGTCTTGCTATTAAAGACAAAACACCTGCAATAATAATGTACACAATTACAGATTGAATTGCATATAAAAAATAGCCCAAAAGAAAAACTCCTAGAAGAATTCCGATGGCTCTTAAAATTCCGGTTGCTATTATTTTAGAGTTCATTAATTGTATGCTTTTACGGCTCCCATGCTTAACTTATTTCCATTAGAAAACGTATGGTATGACGGTAATAAGGTTCCGCTTTCTGTTTTTTTCCAGCCTTCCCAAGTTGCAGAAACGCCATCCATATTTTTACTCGGCACGTACATTTTATAACTCTTAGGAATATAAGTGGAATCTAAAATCCATACATAAGAATCTCCAGGAGTTGTACCACCGGTAGTATATTTTACTAATAAAGCGTCTTTATTATCAACTTTTTTGATACTTCTAATGGTTCCGTAATCAAATAGTTTATGAGGAGCAATCAACCAAAAAGAATCGTTATTAAAAATATCCCAAGCTTTTTTTACAAGCGTTGTGTCTGTAATTTCTTGTTTTTTATTATTGAAGAAAACAGTGCTATTTTCTTTATTTCTAGGATGTAAATTCACACGAATCGTATCCCATGAAACTTCTGCAATGTGTTTTTCTTTATCCCATTTAAAAGATCTTCTTCCGCCAAAATTCCATTCTATATATCGCGTTTTTTTAAAAGCTTCATTATTTATAGCTTTTAATACTTTGTTGGCAAGTTCATCTGCTTTTGTGTTTTCTGCGCTTACGTCTCCGAGGTCAATTTCTAAACCAAACAAAGAAAGTGTGTGTTTTGTAGGAAGTTGTATTCCTGTTTTAGTCGTTTTCCAGTCAGACCAAGTTGCAGAAACACCCCCTATAGGAATAACGCTCGTCCACATTTTAAAAGAAGTAGGAAAATAATTTTCATCTAAAAGCCATAAATAAGAATCCCCAGGCGTTGAGCCACCAGAAGTATAGGTTATTAAAAGTGCGTCTTTACCGTTGTATTTTACAAGACGTCTTTCTGTTCCGTTGTCAAAAATTTTATAAGGAGCAATCAACCAAAAAGAGTCGTTGTTAAAATAGTCTTTCGCCATTTTAAGAATTTCTTTGTCTTCTACTTTTTTATCAGCAACAAAAACAGTAGATTTTTCTGGTTCATTTGTATGTAAAATTACTTTATTTTCATCCCAAGAAACAGTAACAATATTTTCTTGTTTGTTCCATTTGTAAAAATGCTCATTTGTAAAACTCCATTCTAATACTTCTGTGTTTTCAAAAGCTTCGTAGTTTATGGCATTCAACATTTTAGTAGCCAATGCATCTGCTTCTTTTCCTTGTGTTCCTTCGGGAAGTTTTTCATTATTTATAAAATAATAAACGGTAATTGCTGTAACTAATAATAGAATAATAATTATTAAAAACTTGAAAATTTTCTTCATTTTTATGCTTTGAAATTGAGTAACAAATTTATTACTTTTTAACGGAACTTATTTGCTATGATATCAATAATGTAAAACAACGATATTACACTTGTTTTTTAGATTTTGAAGACGAATGTTTCCTTTAATTTTATATGTTCTTAAGAAATAAATTTTGAAATATTTTGGTAAACTTCTTAGGGATTTCTTTTGAAACTGAAATTTTTTCTAGCGTAAACGGATGAATAAACTCTAATGTTGCGGCATGTAAATACAACCCTTTACCGTTTAAAAGGAATCCTTCTTTAAAATATTTCTTATCTCCTAAAATAGGATTTCCAGTAGCATATAAATGGTTTCTTAGTTGATGCTTTCTACCTGTTTTTGGTTGTAATTTTACTAAGTTTAAATACAGAAAACGTTTTGAAACAACAGATCTTAAAACTTCAAACTCTGTAAGTGATTTTTTTTCATCAACAGGGAAATCTATTTCTCCCTTATTTTCCATTTTACCAATAGTAATGGCTAAATATGTTTTCTGAATTGTTTTGTTTTCAAATAATACACCCAATTTTGTGATTGCCATACTTGTTTTTCCCACTAATAAAAGTCCGCTTGTGGGATAATCTAATCGGTGAATTGGTTGTGGTTTTACGGCATCTGGTTTCGTGCTTTTTTTTAGGTTTTGAGACAAGCCGTTTGCAATGGTTACAAACTTATTTCCGCTGACTAGAATTCCTGCGGGTTTGTAAATAATTGCCAAATATTCATCTTCAAATAAGACTTCTAAGTCTAGTTTTAATCTTTCAAAAGTTGAAGATTTTTCAGATTCAAATAGGTCAATTTTCTCTCCACCCGAAATATATTTGGCAGTTGATGCTAAACGCTCATCAATAAAAATAAGCTCTTTCTTGATGGCTTTTTTAATACCCGATTTTGTAGGAATTGCATTAAAAATACCCACTGCATATTCTTGAAAACGAATTGGTTCTTCTAGTTTTTGTACAATATGAGTTTCGGATAACTGCATTATTTGGTTTGTTGGGTTAAACTAAGTAGGAAACTATATTTATTGTTAAATGAAAATGAGGTAGCTCCTTTGCGCTCGAGGAGGCATTTCAGAATTTATTTCAAAACATATTTTATTTAGCAAATAATTGACTCATATCTTGAAAAGCTTTAAACTCTAAAGCGTTATTTTCTGGATCTTTAAAAAACATGGTTGCCTGCTCGCCAACCTTTCCTTTAAACCGAATACAAGGTGCTATTTCAAACTCTATGTTTGCCGCTTTTAGTCGGTCTGCTAAAGAATGCCAATCTTCCCAAGTCAAGACAACTCCAAAATGTGGCACAGGAACCTCATGTCCGTCAACAGGATTTGTTACAGATACAGTTGGTTCATAACCTTCTTTCTGATGGATAACTAATTGATGTCCGAAGAAATTAAAGTCTACCCATTGGTCTGTACTTCGTCCTTCTTTACAGTTTAAAATAGCTCTGTAAAAAGTACGACATTTTTCTAAATCTTGAACGGGAATTGCTATGTGAAAAGGTTGTGTCATTTTTAAGTTTTTTAAAATCCTACCGCAGCATCATCACCTCGTTTATCTGCACCACCCTCTAGTTTTCCGTTAGGTAAAACAAGAATTGCTGCTACTTTACCAATAACAGGAGAGTTTGTTTCATCTAAGTTATAACCTAAATTTTTTAAGTTCGTTTTTATTTCGGTAGAAAATCCGTCTGGTTCCATCTTTATATTGTCTGGTAGCCATTGATGATGAAATCTAGAAGCATTTACGGCCTCTTTCATGCTCATTTTATATTCGTGTACATTTAAGATTGTTTGCAGAACAGAGGTGATAATTGTAGATCCACCAGGTGTACCAACGACCATAAAAAGTTGACCATTTTTTTCTACAATTGTAGGTGTCATGGAACTTAGCATTCTTTTTTCCGGAGCAATTTCATTTGCTTTAGCTCCAATCAAACCAAACATATTTGGTACACCAGTTTTGCTAGAAAAATCATCCATTTCATTATTTAAAAAGAACCCTAATTCACTTGAATAAAGTTTAGAGCCATAGCCAGCATTTATGGTTGTAGTTGCAGAAATAGCATTGCCAAATTGATCTACAATAGAGTAGTGGGTTGTTTCATCACTCTCTGTCATTTTTATACTACCATGAGAAACATCTTCAGATTTTGTGGCTTTGTCAAAAGAAAAATCATTCATTCTGCCAGCTATATATTCTTTAGAGATTAAAGTTTTCAACGGGATTTTTACAAAATCTGGATCTCCTAAAAAGAAACTTCTATCTGCATAAGCACGTCTTTCTGCTTCTGTAATTACTTGTATTGCTTTTGTAGAATTATGACCAAATTTATCTAAATCATACGGTTCTATAGCATTCATAATTTGCGCCAAACAAATTCCTCCGCTAGAAGGAGGAGACATCGAAATGATTCTTAAATCATCATAATTAAAAGTAATTGGAGTTCTCCATTTAGCTTTGTATTTTGCCAAATCTTCAAGTGTCATAATGCCTCCATTGGCTTGTATAAAACTGACTAATTTTTCTGCAGTTTCACCTTTGTAAAATTCGTCGCTACCATTTTTCTGAATTCTAGTTAACGTTGCCGCCAAAGCATTGTACTTTATGGTGTCATTTTCTTTCCAGTTTTTATTGAATAAAATAGAATCTTTATTTACTTTTAAGAACCCAGATTGAAAATTTTGTATTCTTTTTTCTTGTTTTTTTGTAACGATTACGCCACGCTTTGCTAATTCTATTACAGGTTGTAAAATTTCTTCCATAGGAAGTGTTCCAAATTTTCTGTGCGCTTCAAAAACCCCTGCAACCGTGCCAGGAATTCCTACTGCCATAGAACCGAACGTACTTTTTCCTTTTATTACATTTCTATCAGTATCTAAAAACATGTCTTTAGAAGATGCCAAAGGCGCTTTTTCTCTATAATCTAAAGCACCAATTTCTCCATCATTTTTACGATATACCATAAAGCCACCACCACCAATATTTCCTGCATAGGGGAACGCAACAGCCAATGCTAATTCTGTAGCAACCATGGCATCAAAAGCGTTTCCTCCTTTTTTAAGAATATCCGTTCCTATTTTAGAAGCTTCTTCTCTGGCAGAAACTACCATTGCTTTTTGTGTTACTAAACCAATAGTTTTCTCTTTTTTAACTGCTGTTTTACAGTTGATCAACACTAAAGAAAGTGTGAATAATAAGATTGTTTTTTTCATATTGTATGTTTAATTTCTTTTAATTTCTGATTAGTGTGCGCTATTAAGTCTTTAAAAAATAGGGTAAAATCTTCTTGAAGCTCGACTTCTAAATTTCGTAAATCTTCAATCGCCAAATTCATTTGAGATTTTCCTTTTGTTCTACTATTCATGCCCTTCAGCACTTTCTCTATTCCGTCTTTAAATTGATAATTGAATAGAATGTTATATTCAATCATATACTTGATGAAGTTTTGAGATTTTACAGGCAATTCATCTGAAATTTCACCAAACATTTTATTAATTGCGTCTGTGTAAACATTCAATGGAATTTCTGAATAGTCTGCCCAATTTTTTGCTAAAAAATAATCATAAAAAATATCGATAATTACGCCGTCATAATGTCTGTAACGTTCGTGCAAACGTCTTTTACTTTTTCGAACAACTTCATGTGCATCTGTAAAAGTATCAATTTCTCTGTGTAAGAAAATACCTTGCTGAATCTCTTTAGAAAAACCTTCGTAATTATTTCCTCTAATATGATCTGCAATAAAATTGCCAATCATAATATTGGTATTATTGTTTGATAAGTATAAATGTGCTAAGAAATTCATTTGTTAAATGTAAACAAAAAACCACAACTTGTAAGCTGTGGTTTTCTTAATATTTATGTATATATTCTTTCCTTATAAGGAATTAAAAAATCTTTTTAATGTAAAGTATAGACTGCGTTTGTTAATTATTTAACATTACAGGCATTACCAACATGGTAACTTGTTCTCCTTCATCAGTACCATCTATAGGTGTTAAGATTCCTGCTCTGTTTGGTAAAGACATTTCAATTAAAACTTCATTAGAACTTAAATTGTTTAACATTTCGCTTAAAAAACGAGAGTTAAAACCAATTTGCATGTCATCACCTTGATAATCGCAACTCAAACGTTCGTCTGCTTTATTGGCAAAATCTAAATCTTCTGCAGAAATATTTAATTCTGTACCCGCCATCTTTAAGCGAATTTGATGCGTAGTTTTACTAGAGAAAATAGAAACACGTCTCACAGAATTTAAGAAAGAAGCTCTATCAACTGTTAATTTATTCGGATTCTCTTTAGGGATTACTGCTTCGTAATTAGGATATTTTCCATCAATTAAACGACACACTAAAACCACATTATCAAACGTGAATTTTGCATTTGCATCATTATATTCAATAGTTACATCGCTATCAGAACCTCCTAAAATTCCTTTTAATAAATTTAAAGGTTTTTTAGGCATGATAAATTCTGCTGTTTGATCTGCAGTAACATCAGTTCTAGAATATTTCACTAATTTATGTGCATCTGTAGCAACAAAAGTTAAGCTTTGTGAGCTAAATTGAAAAAACACACCACTCATTACTGGGCGCAAATCGTCATTTCCGGCAGCAAATATCGTTTTAGAAATTGCTGTTCCTAAAATATTTGCAGGCACTACTGTTTTACTTGGCGATGGCAAAGAAACTGCTTTCGGGAACTCATCTCCACCAAAATAAGCCATGTCATACTTCCCTTGGTCAGAACTAATTTCTATGGTATTATCACCTTCTGTTTTAAAGGTTAAAGGTTGGTCTGGAAACGTTTTTAAAGTATCTAGTAATAAACGCGCAGAAACAGCAATAGAACCAGAACTATCACTTTCTACAGCGACTACAGAACTCATAGTTGTTTCTAAATCTGATGCAGAAACTTTCAGTTGATTTTCAGACAATTCAAACAAAAAGTTATCTAAAATTGGTAAGGTATTGTTGCTATTTATAACGCCGCCTAAAACTTGTAATTGTTTTAATAATTGCGAACTCGATACAATAAATTTCATTGATTTTTTATCTTAATTAGTATTACAAATATAATGTTATTAAGTGATTCTGAAAATTAATTTATTAACAGGTTATAAGCATTTTGTTAATGAGTTTTAAAACGTTATAATTGTGTTAACAAAATTCATGTTTATTGATAAAAAACTACATTTGTTTTACTGACTAATTTTTATTTATGAAGAAATTTTCACTTTTTATAGTTGCTTTTTTACTGATTTCAATTTCAGTATTTGCTCAAAAACCACAAAAATTAACCTCAAATCAGATTTATGAGAAAATTCAAAAACTGAATTTCTTAGGAACAGCTTTGTATATTGCTGCGCATCCAGATGATGAAAACACACGCTTAATTTCCTATTTGGCAAACAATGTAAAAGCAAGAACAGGTTATTTGTCTTTAACTAGAGGAGATGGAGGTCAGAATTTAATTGGGCCAGAAATTAGAGAATTATTAGGCGTCATTAGAACCCAAGAATTATTAGCTGCTAGAAGCATAGATGGTGGAGAACAGTTTTTTACAAGAGCCAATGATTTCGGATATTCTAAACACCCAGATGAAACTTTAGAAATTTGGAATGAAAAAGAAGTTTTAAGTGATGTTGTTTGGGCGATTAGAACCTTTAAGCCAGACGTAATTATCAATCGGTTTAACCACAAAACTCCAGGAACAACACATGGGCATCATACCGCTTCTGCGATGTTAAGTGTGGCTGCCTTTGATTTAGTTGGAGATGAAAATCAATATGCAGAACAATTAGAATACACAGAGACCTGGCAGCCAAAACGATTGTTTTTTAACACATCTTCTTGGTTTTACAATGATCAAGCAGCTTTTGACAATGCTACAAAAGGAAAATTAACTTCTTTTGATGTTGGTGTTTATTATCCGTTAAAAGGTTTGTCTAATAACGAATTAGCATCCATGGCAAGCAGCCAACATCTTTGTCAAGGTTTTGGTAGAGTCACCACAAGAGGAGCTCAAAAGGAATATGTAGAGTTTTTAAAAGGGGAGCAGCCAAAAGACCCTAACGATATTTTTTCAGGAATAAATACAACATGGAATCGTCTTGAAAAGGGGGGAGATATTGGTGCTATTTTATACGAAGTAGAAAATAATTTCGATTTTGTGAATCCGTCTAAGCACATCCCTAATTTAATGCGAGCGTTTCAATTAGTTAAGGAGTTAGAAGATGCTCATTGGCGAGAAATTAAAGAAAAACAACTGAAAGAAATTATTGAAGCGTGCACAGGATTGTATATTGAAGCATCTGCAAATAGTTCTTCGGGAATACCAAATGCCGCTATTAATGTAGATTTTGAAGTGTTAAACAGAAGTGATATTAATATGGTATTGACTTCAATTACATCAACTCTCGATAAAAAAACAATTTATAAAGGTTTCGAATTAGCCCAAAATAAAAAGTTCACTTTCAAAGAAAGTGTTTTATTAAAAACAGATGAATTTACCGATCCTTATTGGTTAAAAAAGGAAGCTTCTTTAGGAATGTATACCGTAGACAACCAATTACTAATAGGTAAACCAGAAACACCAAGGGTTGTGAAGGTAGATTTTAATCTTATCATTAACAACATGACAATTACAATTACCAAAAATGTTGTAATGAGGTATGCCGAAAAAGACAAAGGAGAAATTTATGAGCCTTTTGAAATTTCGCCAAAAATAACGACAAGAATAACAGAAAAAGTACTTGTTTTTTCTGATAACATTCCTGAAAAAATAAGTGTAGAAGTAAGAGCAGGTGCAAATTATGTGAGCGGAAAAGTGCGTTTAAAGGTTCCAGAAAATTGGAGTGTAACACCTAAAGAAACTACTTTTAATATTGCACAGAAAAAAGACAAACAAACCATTGTCTTTTTAGTCACTCCTCCAAAAAATAAATCTGAAGGAAATATAGAAGTCGTTGCAACTTCCGAAGGAAAAACATACAAAAAAGAGTTGATCGAAATCAACTACAATCACATTCCTAAACAAACCGTTTTGTCTGAATCTAAAGCAAAAGTTGTTCGTTTAAACATTAAAAAAGCAGGAAGTTATATTGGGTATATCAAAGGTGCTGGTGATGCTGTTCCAGAAAGTTTACGTCAGATTGGGTATACTGTAGAAAATATTAATCCTTTAGAAATTAACGAGAAAAATTTATTAAAATACGATGCCATTGTTTTAGGTATTAGAGCGTACAATGTGGTGAAAGAATTAAAGTTTAAACAAAAATTTTTGTTAGAATATGTAGAAAAAGGTGGAAACATGATTGTGCAATACAACACCAATAGAGGCGTAGATGTTGGGGCTCCTTTTACATTAGAACTTTCTAGAGATCGTGTAACAGATGAATTTGCAGAGGTAGAAATTTTAGATGAAAGCAATTCTCTTTTAAATTTTCCTAATAAAATTACAGCAGAAGATTTTAAGGGTTGGGTGCAAGAAAGAGGTTTGTATTTTCCTAGTTCTTGGAGTATAGAATATACACCGATTCTTTCGATGCATGATAAAGGAGAAACACCAAAAAACGGAAGTTTATTAATCGCAAAATATGGAAAAGGAAATTATATCTACACTGGTTTAAGTTTCTTTAGAGAGTTGCCTGCAGGTGTTTCTGGCGCTTATAAATTATTTGCGAATATGTTGTCTGTTGGTAAAGAAGTTTCAAGGTAGAAAAGTATAGAAGTAAGCAAATAAGTTTAGCCCTGATTGAAACGGCATCCTTTTTTATTTTTCATAAAAAAGATATAGTGGAAAGCAGGAAATAGCTTCAAAAAAAATAAAACAGCATGGAAAAACAAAAATACACTTGGAAAAAAGAATATTCATTGGTTTTAATAGCCAATCTAATTTATATTATTGCGTTTTATTTTATTACGAATTATTTTACAGTTTAATTGATGGAAATAGAAAGTAAATTACACGCTGTAGATTGGATTATTTTATCGGTAACGCTAATTTTTATTGTTGCTTACGGTACCTACGTTACTAGAAAAAACAAGAACGTAACAGATTATATAAAGGGTGGAAGTGACTCGAAATGGTGGACGATTGGGTTGTCTGTGATGGCAACACAAGCAAGTGCAATCACGTTTTTATCTACACCTGGGCAAGCATTTCATAGCGGAATGGGGTTTGTGCAATTCTATTTCGGATTGCCCATTGCTATGGTAATTATTTGTGTAGTTTTTATACCGATTTATCACAAACTAAAAGTCTACACTGCATATGAGTTTCTAGAAGGAAGATTCGATTTGAAAACAAGAAGTTTGGCTGCTATTTTATTTTTAATTCAAAGAGGTTTAGCGGCAGGAATTACCATTTTTGCACCTGCAATTATATTGTCTGCGGTGTTAGGATGGGATTTGCTAACCTTAAATATTATTATTGGTTTTTTGGTAATTATTTATACCGTTTCTGGTGGAACAAAAGCGGTAAATGTTACGCAGAAACAACAAATGATTATCATTTTTATAGGAATGGTTATTGCTTTTTACATGATTATGAGCCAGCTTCCGGCAGATATTACGTTCACTAAAGCATTGGAAATTGCGGGTGCAAGTAACAAAATGGAGGTGTTAGATTTTTCTTTTGATTTAAGCAATCGCTATACCGTTTGGACGGGTATTTTGGGTGGAACATTTTTAATGTTATCGTATTTCGGTACAGACCAAAGTCAGGTACAACGTTATTTGTCGGGGAAATCTGTTAGAGAAAGTCAGTTAGGTTTAATCTTTAACGGATTGTTAAAAGTACCAATGCAGTTTTTTATTTTGTTAATTGGGGTGATGGTTTTTGTGTTTTATCAATTTAATCCTTCGCCATTAAACTTTAATCCCGGAGCAAATAACGCAGTTTTAAACTCGAATTATTCGCAAGAATACAAACAGTTAGAGGCAGAACATATTGCTATTGAAAATACTAAAAAAGCAATTTTTGCTGATGGTTTTCAGGTTTCTGAAAAACAAGAAATTCAAGAATTAAATGAAAGAGATTTAGCGATTAAAGCAAAATCAAAAGTAATTATTGATAAAATTGATGAAGAAAATACACTAGATAAAATTGAATCGAATGATAAAGATTATGTGTTTATTCATTTTATTTTAAACAATTTACCGAGAGGCTTAATCGGACTTTTACTCGCCGTAATTTTATCTGCAGCCATGTCATCTACAGCATCCGAATTAAACGCATTGGCAAGTACAACTGCGATGGATTTATACAAACGAAATGTAAAAGGAGAAAAAAGCGAGGAACATTATGTGAAAGCATCTAAATGGTTCACCTTGGTGTGGGGTATCATCGCGATCTCCGTTGCTTGTGTTGCCAATTTATTCGATAATTTAATTCAGTTGGTAAATATTATTGGTTCTATTTTCTACGGAAATGTGTTGGGAATTTTCTTACTCGCATTTTTCTTTAAAAAAGTGAATGGAAACGCTGTTTTTAGAGCCGCTGTAATTACGCAAATACTGATATGTTCAATCTACTATTTTGGAATATATAATTTAGAAGCACAAGGTTTAGATCCAATTATTAGTTATTTATGGTTGAATTTTATTGGATGTATTTTGGTTTCGTTTTTCTCTTTATTATTTGTTTTTAAATCGATAAATAAGCAGAGTAAATTCACACTAATAATTACTTCATTAGCTATTTTTAAAATTACTTATGATATTTTAAATGATGTTTCTTTAAACATTATTCATGTAGTTACTTTAATTATTTTATTCTTCTTTTTAGGTTTTTTTAATATTGATAAAACCATTATGAATGAAAAATAAAAAGATACGCTGGGGGATTATTGGTTTGGGAAAAATAGCCAATAAATTTGCCACAGATTTAGCAACTGTAGAAAATGCAGAGTTGTTTGCAGTGGCTTCTAGAAGGCAGCCAAATGCAGATGAATTTGCGCAAAAATACAAAGCAAAAAAAGCTTTTAATTCTTATAAAGAATTAGCAAAAGATTCTGAAGTGGATGCAATTTACATTGCAACGCCACATAGTTTTCATAAAGAACACGCAATACTTTGCTTGCAGAATAAAAAGGCCGTTTTATGTGAAAAACCTTTTGCAATGAATCTGCAAGAAGTAACCGAAATGATAACAGTTGCAAAAGAAAATAATGTCTTGCTAATGGAAGCTTTATGGACATATTTCTTACCGCATTTTAATTATGTTTTGGATATTGTTAAAAATGAAAAATTTGGACAAATTAAAAGTTTAGAAGCAGATTTCGGGTTTTACAAACCGTATACTACAGAAAGCAGATTATTTAAAAAAGAAGTGGGTGGAGGTAGTTTGTTAGACATTGGAATCTATCCGGTTTTTGCAGCTTTATCTACTTTAGGAAAACCCGTTGCTATAGAAGCAAATGCCGCCTTTTTTGAAAATGGAGCAGATTCTGAATGCAACATGGTTTTTAAATATAAAAAAGCAAAAGCGACTTTAAAAAGTACACTTAAAGAAGAAACACCAACAGAAGCGATTTTTACCTTTGACAAAGCAATTGTAAAAATAAACACACGTTTTCAAGAACCTTCTACTATAACCATTTTCGAAAACGGAAAAGAAGAAACTATCGATTTTAAAATAAATGCGATTGGTTATAATTTTGAAATAGCACATTTTAATCAACTTTTAAGAGAACATAAGAAAGAAAGCGATGTTATGACGTTTGATTTTTCTAAAAAGCTAATTGGCACCTTAGATTCCGTTAGAAAAATTATAGGTTTAGAGTATAAATCTTAATGTTTACAGCAATTAAACAACCTTATTTGCCAATAAAATCTTTTGGCACAACAATTGATTTTTATAAGTAGAAAGTGAATTGATTTCAATTTTAAAGATTTGATTTTCAATTATTTAATAAATAAGACACGGGCGTCGAATCTTTTAGTTTAAAAGTTCAATGTCAGTATGACAGATATATAGAAGATGAGCAAACCGAAAGTAATGAGTTTAGACAATATGTCGCTCCACAGTATGTTAAACGAAGATTCTGAGTTAATCCCTTTGATGACACCGGAAGACGAAGAAATTATCAATAAAGAAAGTGTACCAGAAATACTACCAATTTTACCACTTAGAAATACCGTTTTATTTCCTGGAGTTGTAATTCCTATTACTGCTGGTAGAGACGCATCTATTCAGTTAATTAAAGATGCAAACAAAGGTGATAAGGTAATTGGAGTAGTCGCACAAAAAAATGAAGACGAAGAAGAGCCTGGTTTAAAAGACATTCATACAACAGGTGTTGTTGCACAAATTTTACGTGTTTTAAAAATGCCTGATGGAAATACAACCGTTATCATTCAAGGAAAAAAACGTTTTGAAATTGATACTATTGTTCAAGACAAACCGTATTTAAAAGCGACTGTAAAAGAAGCAATTGAAGATAGAGAGGTTGATGATGAAAAAGAGTTTGAAGCTATTATAGATTCTATTAAAGAGCAAGCTTTAGAGGTTATAAAGGAAAACCCAATGTTGCCTTCTGAAGCGTCTTTTGCAATTAAGAATATAAAATCAAATTCTTTTTTGGTGAATTTTATTTCATCAAATATGGATTTAACAGTTGCTCAGAAACAAGTGATTTTAGAGAAAGACAATCTAAAAGAACGTGCTTTATTAGCGTTGAAAAACCTAAACAAAGAGCTTCAGAAATTACAATTACGTAATGATATTCAGTCTAAAACAAGAGAAGATTTAGACCAACAGCAACGTGAATATTATCTACACCAACAGTTAAAAACCATCCAAGACGAATTGGGTGGAGTTTCTAATGACGAAGAGTTAGAGGAAATGCGTGCGCAAGCAAAAACTAAAAAGTGGAGCGAAGAAGTGGGGGAGACTTTTGAAAAAGAGTTGAATCGCTTAAAGAGAATGAATCCGCAAGCTGCTGAATATGGTGTTCAGAGAAGCTATTTAGAATTGTTGTTAGAATTGCCTTGGGGAATTTATTCGGAAGATAAATTCGATTTAAAGCACGCCATAAAGGTTTTAGATAGAGATCACTTTGGCTTAGAAGAAGTAAAAGAAAGAATTATAGAACATTTAGCTGTTTTAAAGTTAAGAGGAGATATGAAGTCGCCAATTATCTGTTTATACGGACCTCCCGGAGTTGGTAAAACTTCTCTAGGAAAATCTGTAGCAGAAGCTTTAGGGCGTAAATATGTTAGAATGTCTTTAGGTGGTCTGCGTGATGAAGCAGAAATTAGAGGACACAGAAAAACGTATATTGGTGCAATGCCAGGGCGTTTAATTCAGAATTTGAAAAAAGCAGGAACTTCAAATCCGGTTTTTGTTCTAGATGAAATTGATAAGTTAAGTAATAGCCATCAAGGAGATCCTTCATCTGCAATGTTAGAGGTTTTAGATCCTGAACAAAATGAAGCTTTTTATGACAACTATTTAGAAGTTGGGTACGATTTATCTAAAGTACTTTTTATCGCAACGGCAAACAATTTAGGAGAAATTCCTTGGGCTTTGCGCGATAGAATGGAAATTATAAATGTAACGGGGTATACTATTGAAGAAAAAGTAGAGATTGCGAAAAGACATTTATTACCAAAACAACTAAAAGAACACGGTTTAACACCCAAAGATTTAAAGTTAGGTAAAAAACAATTAGAGCAAATTGTGGAAGGGTATACGCGTGAATCTGGAGTGCGTGGTCTGGAGAAGAAAATAGCAAAAGTGGTTCGTTTTGCAGCAAAATCTATCGCTTTAGAAGAGGAGTATGACATTACTTTATCATCAGAAAAAGTTGAAGAAATTTTAGGAGCACCAAGAAACAGAGGTAAATTCGAAAATAATGATGTTGCAGGTGTAGTTACAGGTTTGGCTTGGACACAAGTTGGTGGAGATATCTTATTTATAGAATCTATTTTATCAAAAGGGAAAGGAACACTTTCTATTACTGGTAATTTAGGAACAGTAATGAAAGAGTCTGCAACAATAGCTTTGCAATACATTAAGTCGAATGCTGAAGAATTTGGAATTAAACCAGAGATTTTAGAGAAGTATAATGTACATATTCATGTACCAGAAGGCGCAACGCCAAAAGATGGTCCAAGTGCCGGTATTACCATGTTAACCTCTTTGGTTTCTTCTTACACACAACGTAGAGTCAAAAATAAATTAGCCATGACTGGTGAAATTACTTTGCGAGGAAAGGTGTTGCCTGTTGGCGGAATTAAAGAAAAAATATTAGCTGCAAAAAGAGCAAATATTAAAGAAATAATTTTGTGTGAAGACAATAGAAAAGACATTTTAGAAATAAAAGAAAGCTACTTAAAAGGCATGACTTTTCATTATGTTACAGACATGAAACAAGTAATAGAATTGGCGCTCACAAAGCAAAAAGTTCAAAATGCTAAGAAATTAGTGTAATTTTAAAAAGCCTCCAATTTGGAGGCTTTTTTTATGGCTTTCTAAAGCTACTCGAATCTACAATGAAAAGATTATTAAAAACGGCAGAAGTTAGAGAAGCTTAAATTTATTTAGACATAAAGGCAGTTTGCATTCCTATTGTAATTCAGGAAGAGAAAGAAGAATATCTTTTTTTTGTGCTGAAAACTACCGATTAGCGATCCTAAAAATAATGATGCTAAGAAGTTTGCGACTCTTAAACTTAAGAAGGCATTTTCATAAGAATCTATACGTTTCGTTTTTATTTGGTTAGATATTAGTAATCAGTGAAGTATAATCGAACTTTTCATAAAAAATTATTCAACAGCAAAACCCAATTTTGTTCTTTGGCTTTAATTTCCTAAGTTCTAATTATTCTAAATAATAGTAGTTCATTCTATCTTATGATAGTAACTTTGCAAACTTATGTATATCAATACATACACAAACTTCATCTTTAATAATTAACCCTTCAACAAATAGCCAATACATTAAAAGCACTAAATTTAGGAAGCTTATTTTTTTTGATAGCATTTTTATTTTTTTTGATGGCAGCAAATCAATAATACATGAATATTAATACAGAAAGTTATGATAGTGACAATCGTATATCAACTGCATTATTACTGGCAGCAGGAACTGGCAGTCGTCTTTTCCCTATAACTAAAGACGCTCCTAAATGTTTAACGTTGGTAAGTGATACATCAATTTTAGAACGCCTTGTAGCCAACTTAAAAAAACAAGGTTTTAAACGTCTTGTGATTGTAACAGGATATAAAGGTGATTGTATTGTAGATTTTCTTGGCAGCCAAACAGGTGATTTAAGTATTGAATACATACACAATCCGTTATACAAAACTACCAATAATATTTATTCATTATGGATGGCTCGCAACACCATAAATGAGCCTTTTGTGCTTTTAGAAAGCGATTTAGTTTTAGAAAATTCTCTACTAAGTCAAATGATGTATCCAGATAGAATGGCGGTAGCAAAGATGCAACCTTGGTTAAACGGAACTACAGTAACAATTAATAAGGATAATTTGGTAACTCAATTTCAACCAGGAACCATCGAAAACTATACAGACATTCGTTACAAAACGGTGAATATTTATAGTTTTTCACTTTCATCATGGAGAGCCGTTAGCAAAAAACTGAATCAATATATCACCGAAGGAAGTGTAAATAGCTATTACGAAATTGTTTTTTCTAAATTGGTAGCAGAAAAAAATCTATTCTTAGAAGCTATTTCTTTTGACGCGCAGCCTTGGTATGAGATAGATACGATAGCAGATTTAGCCGAAGCAGAAAAGTTGTTTCCGTTAGTAGCTTCAAAAGAAGTTATATTTTCATAGCCATCAATTTAAAAAATAATCAAGAGTAATATCAAAAGTTATTTTCTGCTTGAAGCATCTCTTGATCGAAGTTCGAAAGGCGCTTGCTTTTTGCAAAAAAAAACATAAGAACTCAAACAATTGCTTCAACTTCAGCGACATTTTATTGCTGAAGTTGTGTAGTACTAAAAAACGGATTCCTATTTTATTGATATTTCGAATAAAATAGGAATTCATTTTTATCAACAATAAAAGTATAGGTTTCTCTTGTTGTATAAATAATAAACGGAACACTAAAAATTAAAATAATAGGGCAATCAATAAGTAAAAACTAGACTTCTTAGTTTTATTTGTTTTTAAGTGTTTTGTAGACTTCATCAAAAGCTTCTGGTCTGTCTGCAAGTACTATTAAAGTATCTTGTGTTTCTATTTTTGTTAAACCTTTTGGTATGATATAGGTTCCATCTCTTTTAATCATTGCTATTATTGCATTTTTAGGAAAGTTTAATGCTACAATTTTTTTACCTACCGCAAAGCAATCTGAAGTAATTAAAAGTTCTTTCATTTCTGCTTTTGGGTTTTCTGCCATAAGCAAATCGGTTGGGGTTAATTCTTTTTGTGTTTCTGGCAACCCAACATTCAACCATTTAGCAACAATAGAAAGTGTGGTTCCTTGTATTAATATAGAAGTAACTGAAATGAAAAAGACAATGTTAAAAATCATATTTGCTTTGTCTATTCCTGCTAAAAGAGGATAGGTGGCAAACACAATCGGAACCGCACCACGCAAACCAACCCAAGAAATGTAGAACCTTCTTTTTAGTTTCATTTTAAAAAACAGAAGACTAATAAATACGCCTATTGGTCTTGCAACTAATATTAAGAAGATAGAAATAAGTAGCCCAATCCCCATATATGGAATGATTTGAGAAGGAAAAACAAGTAAACCCAAGGTAAGGAATAATACAATTTGCATGAGCCACGCCAAACCATCAAACATTTTTAAAATGGTTTTTTTATGAATCAAATTTTGATTTCCTAAATAAACGGCACAAATGTAAATGGCTAGAAAACCGTTACCTCCTAAAAAATTTGTGGCAGAAAATGTAATGAACATTAGCGCAATCACTAAAACAGAATACAATCCTTCAAAATCAAGTTTTATTTTGTTAATAATATATTTACTAGTGATTCCGAAAGCAATACCTGCAATACCACCTACAATCATTTGTTGTAGAAAAAAAGGAATGATAGATAAAAAGCTTTTGTCTTGATTTATAACCAGCGTTAAAAATGCAATTGTTAGTACATACGCCATCGGATCGTTACTTCCGCTTTCTAGTTCTAAAGTTGGCCTTAAATTGGTTTTTAGTGCAAGACTTTTAGAGCGCAGAATCGAAAATACAGCTGCTGCATCCGTAGAAGAAACGATAGAACCCAAAAGTAAACTCTCATAAATGGTGAAATTTGTAACAAACCAAACAAATGTACCTAGTGAAACGGCTGTAATTAAAACACCTATTGTAGATAATGCAATACCTTCTCTAAGAATTGGTTTTACTGCTGTCCAGTTGGTGTCAAGTCCTCCAGAAAATAAGATAAAATTTAAGGAAACAATACCGATAAATTGAGCAAGCTTAGGATCATTAAAACGGATGCCTCCAATTCCATCAGAACCCGCCAGCATTCCAATACCCAAAAAGAGTAATAAAGTAGGAACACCGAATTTATAAGAAGTTTTACCAGCAAAAATACTTACAAGAAGTAATAAAGAGCCAATTAATAATATATTTTCAATAGTTAAATTCATTTGTTTTCTTTAAAACTGAAGCGCACAAAGGTAGTACTACGCATTTTAAAAGTCGTAAATAAAGTACTATTGTTTTCCTTTTAATAATGCCTTTTTTTTGAATTTATGCTATATTATTTTCAGTTTTCTTAATGTTTTAGCAAACCAACTAATTAAAGAGGTTGTTTTATGTAAATAAGAAATTAGTTAAAAACTCTTCTTTAGAAAAGTTTTAAGAGGATACACTTCTTTTAAAGTAGTAATTTTTTGTAATAAAGAACATGTAGTTGTGCAGTGTTTCTTAGATGAAGACAAAAGTTAATTGAGAGTAGTCTTAAAGAAAAGCAGTGTGAATGATAAAAAGAGGTTACTATTTACTCTATAATTTCGTAGTCAATACTTAATTTGCGTAAAGTTCTTAAAGCAGAACCCGCATTTTTATCTGCTACCTCGATGTCTATGGCATCACCTTCTAAGAGTATTTCTGTAAGTTCATTTGACAAAGAGTCATTTATGTCTAATGAAATTTCTGCAATAGACTTAGCAATTGCTCTTTTATCGGGTCTTTGAGTATCACAAGATAATAAGTTTAATTTCATAACGATATAATTTATGAATGCAATATAGAAGACTTAAATAGAATAGACATGATGCTTGCTCGATTATTATTGAAACACTTCCAATGAAAAGACCATTAATAAATTAAATTATATTTTCTATGGGGAAGAAGTATCGTTTAAAAAAAAGATGTGAAAGCAAACAATTGTTCCAAATTATTTAAAAAACTCTTTCGATTTTTCCCAATAGACGTCCATTTCAGTTAAAGACATTTCAGAAATATCTTTGCCTTCTTTTTTTGCCTCTTTTTCTAAATATTGAAAGCGGTTGATGAATTTCTTATTCGTTTTTTCTAAAGCGTTCTCAGGATTCACTCCAATAAAACGAGCGTAGTTTATCATAGAGAATAAGACGTCTCCAAATTCTTTTTCGGTATTTTCTTTATGCCCCGCTTTAATTTCTTCGTTAAATTCTGTAATTTCTTCTTGTACTTTTTCCCAAACTTGTTCGGGGTTTTCCCAATCAAAACCAACACCAGCAACCTTTTCTTGGATTCTACTAGCTTTTACAACTGCGGGTAAACTTTTAGGAACGCCTTCTAAAACAGAATCCCTGCCTTCCTTTAGCTTTAATTGTTCCCAATTGCGTTTTACTTCTGCTTCATCTTTAACAACTACATCTCCATAAATATGAGGATGTCTGCTGATTAATTTATCAGAAATAGAATTTGCAACATCACCAATATCAAATGCTTTTTTCTCGCTACCTATTTTAGCATAAAAAACGATGTGCAAAAGCACATCGCCTAATTCTTTTTTAATTTCAGGTAAATCGTTGTCTAGAATAGCATCTGCAAGTTCGTACGTTTCTTCAATTGTTAAGTGACGTAGACTTTCTAAGGTTTGTTTTTTATCCCAAGGACATTTCTCTCGAAGGTCATCCATGATGTCTAACAAACGGTTAAAAGCAGCTAATTGTTCTTTTCTAGAATTCATTTTTTTCAAAATAGATTTACACAGCGTTCTAATTTAAACAGTCACTGTAAACTGAATACTGATTACTCTTTTTCTGTTTTTTCTTCAGTAGGAGTTTCAACTTTAGAAAAATCCATTCCAGCGTTTACTAATAAATTAAACCACTGAATTACTTTTTTAATGTTAGAAGTATACACTCTTTCAGCATCATAATCTGGTAAAACTTCTGCAAAAAAAGCTTCTAATTTTTTACCACTTTCTTTATGAGAAATCGCTTCTTTACCTTCCGTTTTTTCGAACATCGCTTTAAAAACTTGTAATAAAGGAATGTCTTCTTCGTAGGTGTAAATAGCAATGTTTTCTAATAAACTTACATTTTGAGTTGCATTAATTGCGACTCTTTTATCATCTGCTAAAGAAGCAACTATGATTGCGTTTTTAGATTGAGAAACTACTTGGTATAAACCAGCTTTACCGGTAACGGCTATAATTTTGTTAAATTCCATGTTATATGTTTTTTGTGTCTTTAAAGACTATTTACCTTTTTTTTGATTTGGAAAACGCATTCTATAATCTGCTGTAATTTTTCCTTTAGAAATATTTTCTAATTTCTTTTTAATGATTCTTTTTTTAAGTGATGAAAGCTTGTCTGTAAACAAAACTCCTTCGATATGATCATACTCGTGCTGAAAAACTCTAGCCGCCAAACCATCTAAAGTTTCGGTGTGCTTTTTAAAGTCTTCATCTTGATATTCGATTGTAATTTTAGGCAGACGAACAACATCTTCTCTAACATCGGGAATACTTAAACAGCCTTCGTTAAAAACCCATTCTTCTCCTTCTTCTTGTAAAATTTTAGCGTTTATAAAAACTTTATTAAATGTTTTTAATACTTCTCTGTCATTTTCAGATAGGTCTTCATCTTCAGCAAAAGGCGAAGCATCAATAGCAAACAAACGAATTGCTTTTCCAATTTGTGGAGCTGCCAAACCAACGCCCGAAGCATTGTACATGGTCTCTTTCATATTGGCAATCAATTTTTCTAAATCAGGATAATTTGCATCTATTTCTACAGCAACTTTTCTTAAAACAGGATCTCCGTATGCAACAATTGGTAAAATCATTTATTTTTTTATATTTTAAAAACGAGTGCAAAAATACAATTTAGAATTACGAATTACGAATTTTCAGTTATGTTTTCGTTATTTACGGTGTTATTTTTTATCCATTTAAAGATATTTAGATAGATAAATGTTAGTATAAAAAGCCTCGACCCATTTACCATATTGTCTTTTGTGCTTTTATCACTTTCTTTAACGTAAAAATTATTTTTTAAATTTAAATCTTTATAATCATAAATTGTAAAAGAAATTTTATTTTTATAAGGCAGTTCATTAAATAGCTTAAAATGTTCTCTGTTAGAATCCCAAGAATTACAGATTTTAAAAATATATAAGTTTTTATTATTATTTTCTAACATCCTATTTTTTCTTCTATTCCATTTCTCGTGTGCCTCTTCTTTTGATTCATAATGTGTAAAGTGTATTTCTACATCATCTAAGATACCTAAAGGATATGTAATTTCTCTATCTGGATATTTACTTATTTTAGTAAACTTAAGAGGTAGCCCCATATAATAATCAAAATTGGAAAGAATTTTTAAATAACAATCTCCCTTAACTCCTAAACCTATAAATGGAGAGTTAAAAGGTCTCTTTAACCATTTATAAATTTTTCCACCCCAACAATTATTAGATATAATGACAAAATTAATATCTTTTAGGGTTGCTATATCTTTTTTACTTATTTTTTCTTGAAAAATCCGTCGGTATCTTCTTCTTGCAGATTGAAATAATTCTCTAAAGAAATTGTTGTTCATTTTGAGTCAAATAAGATTGCAAAATGATGGTTGCACTAATTTCATCTACCATTGCTTTGTTTCTTCGCTGTTTTTTCTTCATCCCACTATCAATCATTGTTTGAAAAGCCATTTTAGACGTAAAACGCTCATCAATCCTTTTCATAGGAATTTGAGGGAATAACTTTTCTATTTTTTTTAAAAACGGTAGAATAAGTGCTTCACTTTCACTATCCGAATTATCCATTTGTTTTGGTTGACCCATTAAAAATAACTCTACTTTTTCTTTAGATGTGTACTCTTTTAAAAAAGACAATAACTCTGTTGTATTTACAGTAGTTAAACCAGAAGCAATTATTTGCATCTCATCTGTAACTGCAATTCCTGTTCTCTTTTTTCCGAAATCGATTGCTAAAATTCTAGCCATTTATAATTGTTTTTGCAAAAATACGTTTTTTAAACAAAGCAGAAATATCTGTTTAAAAAATGTATCTTCGCTTACTGTTTTTATAGATAAATTTATATTTGCAGAAATCATACAATTAGAATGAAAGAAATTAGAGAAATTATAGAGTCCGCTTGGGAAAATCGTGACTTATTAAAAGAACAAAATACGATTGATACTATTAGAAAAGTAGTTGATTTATTAGATAAAGGAACATTAAGAGTTGCAGAACCAACAACAGACGGTTGGCAAGTAAATGAATGGGTTAAGAAAGCGGTAGTTTTATATTTTCCGATTCAGAAAATGGAAACTCTAGAAGCTGGTATTTTCGAATATCATGATAAAATTCCATTGAAGAAAAACTTTGCAGAAAGAGGAATTAGAGTCGTGCCAAATGCGGTTGCAAGACACGGTGCTTATATTGCTCCTGGAACTATTTTAATGCCAAGTTATGTAAATATTGGTGCGTATGTAGATGAAGGAACAATGGTTGATACTTGGGCTACCGTTGGTTCTTGTGCACAAATTGGTAAAAACGTACACCTTTCTGGTGGAGTTGGTATTGGTGGTGTTTTAGAGCCTTTACAAGCAGCTCCTGTAATTATAGAAGATGGTGCTTTTATAGGTTCTAGATGTATTGTTGTAGAAGGTGTAAGAGTAGAAAAAGAAGCCGTTTTAGGTGCAAATGTTGTGTTAACAATGAGTACTAAAATTATTGATGTAACTGGTGATGAGCCTGTAGAAATGAAAGGAAGAGTTCCAGCGCGTTCTGTGGTAATTCCTGGAAGTTATACTAAGAAGTTTGCCGCGGGAGAATTTAATGTGCCTTGTGCATTAATTATTGGAAAAAGAAAGGAAAGTACCAACAAAAAAACATCTTTAAATGATGCTTTACGTGAATATGACGTAGCAGTTTAAGGTTTAAAATGCTATGATTAAAATATCGGCAATCATACCAACGTTAAATGAAGAGATTCATATAAGAGAAGCGATCGAATCTGTAGGTTTTGCAGATGAAATTATTGTGATAGATTCTTTTAGTACAGACAAAACGTTGGAAATAGCAGAGAAAATGAATGTAAAAATCATCAAGCGGAAGTTTGATGATTTTTCTTCTCAGAAAAACTTTGCAATTCAACAAGCAGAACATTCTTGGATTTATATTTTAGACGCAGATGAAAGGGTAACGCTAGCAGTAAAAAAAGAAATTTTAGAAGCAGTAAAAAAACCGAAAAACTTCGTAGGTTTTTACGTGGGGAGAAACTTTTATTTTGCAAATAAAAAAATAAATTATTGCGGTTGGCAGCGTGATAAAGTAGTTCGTCTATTTTTAAAGGAACATTGTAAATATTCTGGTGTTGTGCATGAAACCATTTTTGCAAATGGAAAAATAGGTTTTTTAAAAAATAAAATAGATCATTTTGGCTATAGAAATTATGATCACTTTATTTCAAAAATAAACTATTATTCAACATTAAAAGCAAAGGAGCTTCATTCTAAAGGAAAAAAAGCAAATGCATTCCATTTATTTATTAAACCTACTGCAAGGTTTTTTATTCACTATTTTATACGTTTAGGTTTTTTAGATGGTCTTGCTGGGTTAATTCTAGCTAAAATATTAGCATATTCAGTTTTTACTAGGTATGTAAAGTTATGGTTGCTTAATAATGGGATAAAAGAAACCTAGTTGTTGTAAAAAGAATGGTTCTTAATAGCTCTGTAACTTTTGTAAGTAACTAGGCTTAACAATTGCCAAAAAGGTCTTGTAATTTCTCTTAAAATTTTTTTAACCTTTGGCAGACTTTTTTGTTGAATTGTGGTTCCTCCAACATTCTTATCATTACTACTTACATAGCTGTTATTAGTAGTATAAATTTTGACTTTATGCTTAAAAACATCTTGCTTTAAAACATCAATTGGTGCGTAGTAAGTAGTTAAATTTTTTGCAAGCTTTCTGGCGGCCTCCTTACCAATTATTTGACCAGTAGTTTGTAATGAAGGTATAATGAACTTTGACAAGTATTTATTTTTTTCTAATAAATAAAACCCTCTTCGACCCGCAATATCTATAAAGTCAGATGTAGTAATTAAATCCAATAGGTTTTGTAAATCTTTAAAAAAAGCTGAAGTTAACAATGCATCGTCCTCTAAGATAATAGAAAACTCTTCCTCTTGAAGGGCAACAATTTTCCATAAATCGAAGTAGGTTTTGGTTAAGCCAATTTCGCCATCATTCAAATAAGGAAAATGAGTGAGTAGTTGATGTTCATTTTTTGATTTTTTTAAAAAATCTTGGGGTAATTTTTTCCCATAAGCGGCAGGCATTCTTGTAATAGGGATCTTCAGTTCTTTAAACTGGTTTTCCATAAAAGTTCTTCTTTCGAGACTTTTATCTAAATTGATGTAATATACTTTAAAGGATTTCATATTTTTATCCAGTTCTTACAAGTAATTTCATTTTCTTTTGAAACAAACCACTGTTTAGGTGCAACAACCATTTTACTGTTATTTTTATTTAACCAAGCTCCCCACCAGGAAAAACTACTGTTTGCTGTGATATTATTTTTACATAAACTCATTAAAAGAATATCTTCATGTGGTAAACATTTATGGTTTATGTATGTTGCATTTTTAATAACTAAATTTTCTTTGGTCCAAGGAATATCATCAGAAAAAACAAAAAATAGAGTATTCTTGTACTTTTCTTCAACTTTTTTAATGGCTTCTCTGTAGTAGTCTAAAGTACATGTTCCATGAATAATATTAGATTTTGAGTCTGAGACATAATCTCCCCTTCTAATATGTATTGAGCAACTATTTTCAGCTAGAGTAATTTCTTTTTTATATTTTTTTGTAGAATTAGCGATTTCTCTATTGATAGTAAATTGTTCTAACAATGTATTTCTGATTCCTGAAAAGTATTTCTCTGTCTGAAAGTATCCTTTTACATATTCATTGCCTTTTAAAGAAAGTAATTTTTCATTAAATAATAAATTTTCTTCTTTTATAGTTTTTAAAGGGTTGATCCTAGAAAATAGGACAGTAGAATTCTTTGCATTTTGTAAATTAATATGGTACTTATCCAATTGATATCCGCCATGTAATTTATAGTTTTTAAATCCGGAAAGATCTAAACTCACATCAAACCCTTTTACTTCTAGCGATTTTGCATACGCATATTGAAACATTTGATTTCCTAAACCACCAAGTATTCTAACAATAACCATATTTTATGTATACCAAAAAAACACTGCTTTATGCTTTAAACAAAAGTACAAATGTTCTTACAATTTTCTTTTATTAAATTAATTATTGTGAAAACTAATAATAACCTAAACGATTACTCTACAATAAACTCGGTTGGTTTCTTGTTATTAAGGTACAAATACTTCGTGCTATGATAATAAGCAGATAAAAGGCTGTCCATTTGTTGTGTAATTCTAGGGTTTTCTAGCTTAATATCTTTTACGGTGTTCGTATCTAGACGGTACAAACTTGTTTTCTTAGAAATGTTTGTTTTCTCGTAATAAAAATTATCTTTTAACAATCCTACACCCTTTTCTCCCTTACTTTGAACGTACACAAAGGCAGCAGTATCTGTGTTTGTACTGTCTAATAAATCTCTTCCTAACGTGTAATTGGTGTATTCTATTTTAGCCAAACTTGTAGCTGTAGGAAAGACATCAATTAATTTAGCATATTTGTCTATTACTTGAGGTTTTATATATTTCGGTGCATGAATAAAGAAGGGCACATGATGTACTTGTATCCCTAAATCATCTTCATTATTTTTTAAGAAACCTAGTTTTTTCATTCCTCCTCTATGATCTCCAAAAAAGACAAAAATAGAATTATTATAATACCCAGTTTCTTTTGCTCTTTCTAAAAAACGAGCAACATTAAAATCTAAATAACGAATCCCGTTTAATTGCCCTAAAGATCTAAAACCTCCTTTTAACAAGGTTTTTTCGTCAATATCACTTTCTAAAATAGGTGTAAAACTTTCTTTTTTATCGGGTATTGTAAAAGGCATGTGGTTTGTTGCTGTTTGAATGTAGGCAACAAAAGGCTTCCCGATTTCATGTAATTTTTTAAATTCCTTATCTGCTTCTTTAAATAAATCGTAATCATCAATCCCCCAAACATCGGCCCTGTTTTCTTCTTCAAAACTACCTTCTTCAAATATTTTTAAATCTTTTATATTTGATTGAAATACGCCTCTAATATTTGCCCAATTTGCAGATCCGCCTATAAAGTATTGCTTTTCATACCCTTTAAATTGATCAAAAATAATACGCTGATCTATAATCATAGGGTTTCTAGAAGCTGTTTTTACATCTTCAATATCTGGCAAGCCAGTAATACTAGCAAAAACGCTTGCTGCAGTTCCTGGTTTATGAACGTAGAATTTAGAAAAACTTAAGCTCTCTTTTATAATAGAATCCATTTTAGGCGAGCTATTCAAAGGGTTGTCGTAAAAACTCAAAGTTGCAGTTCCTGTAGATTCTAACATTACAAAAATAACATTTGGCTTTTCTTTATAAGGTGTTTTAAAAGTTACTTTTTTCTCAAAATTTACGCTGTCTTGCGATAAGTTTAAATGTTTTGCAATTACAGGGTAATAGGTTTTAAATTTATTAAGATCAACACCTTCACTTCTAAAAGCAAAACTGTCAAAGAAGTACAAAACAGGGTTTAAAGCAAATTGATTGATTGTGTTGTTTTTTGAGAAAAAAGCTTCACTCCAACGCAAAGGGTAATGTGTTACACTGTTATAAACACCAAAAGAGCATATTAAAATAGTACCTATAAAAAAAGCAGCTTTTAATTTCTTGGTTATTTTATTATGTGTTTTAGAAAATGTTTTAAACACATAACTCGCAAATTTATAGATGATAAAACACAATATAAGCAGCGCCAAAAGGGCTTTGTAAACGGGGTAACTTTCAATTAAAACCTGACTAGATATTTTAAGGTTACTTAAAAAACGAAGCGAAGAAGCATCTAAACGAATGGATAAATACTCGTAATAACCGAAATCGAATATAAAGAAAAGCGTTAAAATTAAATAGGACAAAACGATGTAAACAAGTGCAATTTTTTTAAGAATGATACTTTTAAAAAAACGATTATTTGTTATTAAAACAAGAATAATCAAAGGGAAAAAAGTAAGAATGGCTAGTTTTAAATCAAAACGGAGTCCTAATAAAATAGCTTTTTGTATTTCTAACGTAGCAGCATTTTCTAATTGTGCAAAAAATAAATAAAACAATCCTCTAAAGGAAGCAATAAAAATAAATAAGAAAAAAACATTTGTGAAGATGTATTTTATATAATTTGGAATTTTTTGAAACATGTATTTTATATAAAAAAAACAAAGATACTATTTTTAGGGTTACTTTGGTGAAACAATGAAGAAAACTGGGGTAAGGTTAGACTCAGTGCTTTTTACAATGTTAGAAATAGAATAATTTAAAAACAAGCCTTTTTTTGTTGATAATATTTAGGAGAAAACATTTTAATAAATTACGACCCCAATTTGGGGTTGTGTTGATTATATAGTAAATTTGCGACAAAATAAAGAGAATACAAAATCATCAACTTTTTCAAAATTGAGGGTAGTGATATTCAAGCTTAAAAGAGCGTAGATTCATGCAAAAACAATTTTTTAAAGAGGCCATTTCATCAGAAATTTTTACAATTATTTCTCAAGCATCTCAGCAATTACAAGTAGAAAGCTACGTAATTGGTGGTTTTGTGAGAGACTTTTTTCTGAAAAGAGGAACAGCTAAAGACATTGATGTTGTTGCTATTGGTAGCGGAATTGAGTTGGCTCAAAAAGTTTCTAAATTGTTACCAAACAAACCCAAAGTGCAAGTTTTTAAAACGTATGGTACAGCAATGTTGCGATATAAAGACGTAGAAATTGAGTTTGTGGGCGCTAGAAAAGAATCCTATTCTGAAGAAAGTAGAAATCCAGAAGTGTCTGAAGGGAGTTTGCAAGACGATCAAAACAGAAGAGATTTCACCATAAATGCATTGGCTTTAAGTTTAAATGAAGTTAATTTTGGTGAGTTGTTAGACCCGTTTAACGGAATGGAAGATTTAGAAAACGGAATTATAAGAACGCCATTAAATCCTGATATTACGTATTCTGATGATCCTTTACGAATGATGCGTGCGCTAAGGTTTGCAACACAATTAAATTTTACTATTGAAGTAAATTCATTGTCTGCAATTACTAAAAATTCAGATAGATTAAAGATTATTACTAGAGAACGTATTGTAGATGAATTGAATAAAATAATGTCTTCTGTAAAACCTTCCGTAGGGTTCTTGTTACTTGAGGAAACAAAATTATTATCTCAAATTTTACCTGAATTAATAGATTTAAAAGGAGTGGAAGAGGTCGAAGGACAAAAACATAAAGATAACTTTTATCATACCTTAGAAGTGGTAGATAATATTTCTGAATATACAGAAGATGTTTGGTTACGTTGGGCAGCTTTATTGCACGATATTGGTAAAGCACCTACTAAAAAGTTTAGTAAAAAAGTAGGTTGGACTTTCCATTCTCATGAATTTGTAGGGTCTAAGATGGTCTACAAAATATTTAAAAGATTAAAAATGCCATTGAACAATAAAATGAAATTTGTTCAAAAAATGGTGCTATTAAGTTCTCGTCCAATTGTTTTAGCAAGCGATGTTACAGATGCCGCTGTTAGACGTTTGGTTTTTGATGCAGGTGATGATATCAATTCTCTAATGACGCTTTGTGAAGCAGATATTACAACGAAGAATCCGAAGAAATTTAAAAGATATCATGCCAATTTTGAGGTGGTTCGTTCTAAAATAAAAGAAGTAGAAGAAAGAGACCGTGTTCGTAATTTTCAGCCTCCAATTTCTGGTGAAGAAATAATAGCGGCATTCAATTTAAAACCTTGTAGAGAAATCGGACAAATAAAAGAAGCTATTAAAGAAGCTATTTTAGATGGTAAAATACCAAATGAACATGAAGCTTCTTACGATTTTATGCTTGAAGTAGGGCAGAAGCTAGGTTTAACTATTATTGCGTAAGTATTAATAGAAAGTATTGAAGTCCTTTTTTATTTAAATTAACCTCTTTACAAAAATATAAAAGAAACAAAAAGACCAATGTTATTTATAGAAATAGCATTGGTCTTTTTTAGGTATTATAATTAAATTTTTAGCTTAAAGACTGCATCGTTACCAACTTAAAGTATTCTCCTTTTTTAGCTAGCAATTCTTCGTGTTTACCCTGTTCTACAATTTTTCCTTTTTTCATCACTACAATTTTATCTGCTTTTTGAATGGTAGATAATCGGTGTGCAATGACCAAAGAAGTTCTGTTTTGCATCATTTTCTCTAACGCAATTTGAACCATTTGTTCCGATTCTGTGTCTAAAGCAGAAGTTGCTTCATCTAAAATCATAATTGGCGGATTCTTTAGAACAGCTCTCGCAATTGACAAACGTTGTTTTTGTCCGCCAGAAAGAGTGTTTCCGCTATCGCCAATATTTGTATCGTATTTTTCTGGTAAATCTTGAATAAATTCATCTGCATTTGCAATTTTGGCCGCTTCTAATATTGCTGCATCCGTTGCATTTTGCGTTCCTAATTTAATATTATTTGCAATTGTGTCATTAAATAAAATAGAATCTTGAGAAACAATGCCCATTAAATCTCGCAAAGATTTTTTTGTGATGTCTTTAATGTTGTTGCCATCAATAAAAACGTCCCCTTTATTCACATCATAAAAACGAGTAATAAGATTTGCTAAAGTAGATTTTCCACTACCAGATTGCCCTACCAAAGCAACAGTTTCTCCTTTATTAATTGTTAATGAAAAGTCTTTTAAAACATATTCATCTTTATATTTAAAAGAAATGTTTTTAAACTCAACTTTGCTTGTAAAATCTTCTTTTACAAGTGCATTTGGTATGTCTGTAATACTATTTTCAGTATTTAAGATAGACATAATTCTTTCTGCAGAAGCTTCTCCTTTCTGAATATTATAAAAGGTTGTTGTAATTAATTTTATAGGATTTAAAACGGTATAAAATAAGACAATGTAACCAAAAAACTCATCGGGCTGTAGAGAGCTTGTGTTCGATAAGACTTCTGTTCCGCCATACCAAAGAATGGCAATAATAGTTGCAGAACCTAAAAACTCACTCATTGGTGAAGCTAAGGTTTGCCTATGGATTACACTCGTCATTAATTGCTTAAAATTAAGTGTAGAGTTATTAAATTTTTTGGCAATAACACTTTCGGCATTAAAACCTTTAATAATTCTTAAACCTGTTAGAGTTTCTTCTATAAATGATAAAAAATTACCTGTTTCTGTTTGCGCTTTAACAGAGTTTGATTTTAGTTTTTTACTGATTGACGAAATTATAAATCCAGAAACTGGCAGTAACACAAAAACAAATAACGTTAATTTTAAACTCATAAAGAGCATAATTGAAATCGCTATAATTACTGTTAAAGGTTCTCTAACAATAGTCTCAATAGACGTTAGAATAGAGGTTTCTACTTCTTGCACATCAGAAGTCATACGTGCAATAATATCTCCTTTTCTTTTCTTTGAAAAGTAAGAAATTGGTAATTCTACAATCTTTTTATAAAGTTTATCTCGTAAATCTTTTACGATTCCTGTTCTTAAAAAAGTAATGACGTAAGAGGCTAAATATCTAAATAAATTTTTTAGAAAAAACAGAGAAATAGCTAATAAACAGATAAAGACTAGTGTTTTTATATTGCCTTCAGTTTCTATTTTAGTTGATATAAAATGATAAAAGCTATCTTTTAAATACGTGCCGATACGTGTGATACCTTCATAAGTAGGTTTCGCTGTAACCTTTTTATCCGTACCAAATAAAATACCTAAAACAGGTATAAATGCTAAGACAGATAGCACGTTAAAAATTGCATAAAGTATGTTGAATAGAATATTTAAAACAGTAAATTTTCGATACTTTTTCTCATATTTTAAAATGTCTTTAAAATAACCCATTAATTCAGTTTCATTTCTTTAATTATTCTTTGAATTTTAGCATCTAAGGCAGCTTCAATATTCGCTGCATTTTTAACATGGTCTAACTTCGTGTTCACACTAAAATAAAATTTTATTTTAGGTTCTGTTCCGCTAGGTCTCGCTGCAATTCTTGTTCCGTTTGCCGTTTGATAAATTAAAACATTAGATTTTGGTAAATCGATGTTTGTTACTTCACCAGTAATTAAATTTTTTCTGTTTGATGCTTGGTAATCAGAAAGTGATTCTACTTTTTCTCCGTCAATTTCTGTTAACGGGTTGTTGCGCATATCGCTTAACATTTGCTCAATTTCTGCAGCGCCATCCATTCCTTTCTTAGTAGTCGAAATTAAATGCTCTTTATAGAAGTTATTTCTAACATAAATACTTAATAATTCCTCATAAAAAGAACTTCCGTTTTGTTTTGCTAAAGCGGCAACTTCACAAGCTAAAAGCGTTGCGGTAACTGCATCTTTGTCTCGAACAAAATCTCCAATCATGTAGCCAAAGCTTTCTTCACCACCACCAATAAAATCCATCGATTCATGATCGCGAATCATTTTTGCAATCCACTTAAAACCAGTTAAACCAACCTTGGTTTCTACACCATAACTTTCTGCAGCTTTGTTTACCAACTCTGTAGAAACAATTGTAGAACCCACAAACTGATTTCCATTAATTTTGCCTGCTTCTTTCCATTTTTTTAGAAGAAATTCTGTCATGACAACCATCGTTTGGTTCCCATTCATTAATTTCATGTTTCCATTTGTATCTCTAACGGCAACACCTAATCTATCACAATCTGGGTCTGTACCAATTACAATATCAGCACCAATTTTGTTCGCTAAATCAGTTGCCAATTTTAAAGCTTCTGGTTCTTCTGGGTTTGGCGATTTTACCGTAGGGAAATCACCATCTGGTGCTCTTTGTTCTTCAACAATATGCACATCTGTATAGCCTGCTTTTGCCAAAGCATCTGGCACAGAGACAATTGATGTTCCGTGTAATGAAGTGAAAACTATTTTTAAATTTTTTCGATCTATCTTTTCAGATAAAGAACCATTTTTTACAGCACCTTCAATAAATGCGTCATCAACTTCTTTGCCTACGGTTTCAATTAAGGCTTCATTTGCTTCGAATTTAATTTCAGAAAAATCTAGAGCGTTTACGTTTCCTATAATTCCACCATCATGCGGAGGTACAATTTGTCCGCCATCTGCCCAATATACTTTGTAACCATTATATTCTGGGGGATTGTGAGAAGCAGTTAAAACAATACCAGCATCACAGTCTAAATGACGCACTGCGAATGACAATTCTGGTGTTGCTCTTAAATCTTCAAACAAAAACACTTTAATATTATTAGCAGAAAAAACATCGGAAACAATTTTAGCAAATTTCTTACTATTATGTCTACAATCGTAAGCAATTACAACACTTAACTGTTCTTTTTTTACGTTTTCTATCAAATAATTAGACAAACCTTGGGTTGCTCTACCTAACGTGTATTTATTTATTCTGTTCGTTCCTGCGCCCATAATCCCGCGCATTCCACCAGTTCCAAATTCCATGTCTTTATAGAATCTATCTGCTAAATCAGTAGCGTTAGAAGTAATTAATTCTTGAATTTCTTGTTGAGTTTCAGAATCAAAAGTAGGTGTTAACCATTGTTTTGCTTTGTCTAATATTTCGCTCATTTTGTTGCTTAAATTATGGTGATAAAATGCAAAGATACATTTTAGAAATTGAGTTTTTCTTTAACGGAATAGTGTTTTTCGTTGCCTTTGGTCTTAATTATCAATTCACCAATAAAACCTGCTAAAAACAATAAAGTTCCTAAAACCATGGACGTCAATGCAATAAAAAACCACGGATTGTCTGTTACTAGAATTGTTTTTATGCCGTTGTAAAGTTTATAAATCTTTAAAAGACCGATATAAAACGCAGATGTTGTACCGAATAGAAACATAAATGTACCCCAAAGACCAAAAAAGTGCATGGGTCTTTTTCCAAATTTGGATAAGAAGGAGATGGTAATTAAATCTAAAAAACCATTTACAAAACGGTCCATACCAAACTTTGTAACACCGTATTTTCTTGCTTGATGTTGCACTACTTTTTCGCCAATTTTGGTAAACCCTTCGTTTTTAGCCAACACAGGAATATATCTGTGCATTTCGCCGCTAACTTTTACGGTTTTAATAACAAGATTTTTATAGGCTTTTAAGCCGCAGTTAAAATCGTGTAGTTTTAATCCGGATGTTTTTCTGGCAGCAGCATTAAATAATTTAGAAGGAATGTTTTTGGTTACAACATTATCATACCGTTTCTTTTTCCAACCAGAAATAAGGTCGAAATCCTCTTTAATGATTAGGTCGTATAGCTCTGGTATTTCGTCAGGATTATCTTGTAAATCGGCATCCATGGTAATTACTACGTCACCTTTTGCCATTTCAAAACCGGCGTCTAAAGCTTGCGACTTCCCAAAGTTTTTTTGAAAACGAATTCCTTTTACAGCGTTGTTTTCTGAAGATAATTTTTCGATAACACTCCAAGAAGTATCTGTACTTCCGTCATCAATAAAAATTATTTCATATAAATAACGATTGGATTGCATAACTTTTGCAATCCAATCGTGTAATTCTTGTAAAGATTCTTCTTCGTTAAGAAGTGGTATGACTACCGAAATATCCATATATTGATATTAAGTTTACTGTTTTTAGCTCCTAAAGAGAACTTTTAAAACTTAGAATTCGTATGTTTAGTAAGTCTCTTCTTCAGATTTTTTCATAATTGCAGCAGCAATTGCAGCAACAATAAAACCTCCAACAGCATAACTAATAATTCCTAGTGCAGCTAATAAAACGGGTCCTTGAAAAGCTTTACCCATCTCATTTGCAGCTTCAACTTGCTCTTCAGACATTCCTTGGTCTAAAAAAGCTTCATTTTGAATGTCCATCATTTGTTGCATAAAGTTTGGTTCAATAAAAGTTAAGAATAAGTAATTGTAAATTACCAAAATTAACCCACCAACAATAGCAACACCTACACCAACTTTAACACCTTGTCCCCAAGAAAGAAAACCATTGTTTGCAGCCTTGTATTGCTTTATACCGTATAATATTGTTCCAATAAAAATGATAGCATTCACAACAGAAGCAGACCAGTGAGGTTTTAAATGATTACCAGTTGCATACAGTACAAGCGCAAAAATTACACTTGCTACCCCTAATATTACACCATTGTTTACAATAAAACCTTTACTATTTACTTGATTTTCCATATTTTAAATTTTAGTTAGTGATACAAATATATTCATTTCATTGAGATAGTCTTATTTTTTATTTTTTTTCGACAAATTTTCTCAACAATAGATTAGTATTCAGTAATTTAAAAATGTTACATAAAAATTAGCAAATTTTTAATTGTCAGAAGAAAAATCTGTTGTAAATTTGCAGCGGCAAGTCCTACACAACTAGCTCCCTTTGAATCCTCCAGGGCGGGAACGCAGCAAAGGTATTAGGTTGTAGCGGTGTGATGTAGGTAGCTTGCCATTTTTTTTATCTTAAATTTAATTTAAGATCTCTTCAAAAAGTCACACAAACAAACACATTCTTTATTTCCTTTTTCTAAAATTTAGCATACTTCATTTACTTTTAAGATATTTGCAGAAAGTATTGAAAGATTAAAAAAGAGTTCTTCTCAATTCTTCAATATTTTAATTCTTAATATTTTATGTCTAAAGTTGTACTAATTACTGGAGCTTCCTCTGGAATAGGAAAATCTATTGCTGTTTTTTTATCTGAAAAAGGATACAAAGTATATGGAACTAGTAGGAACCCTATAAAAAGTGAGAAATTACCTTTTGAACTAATTGCTTTAGATGTTTTAAAAGTGGATACCATTACTACCGCCATCGATTTTATAATTAAAAAAGAAGGCAGGTTAGATGTCTTGGTAAACAATGCAGGAATGGGAATTACAGGCCCAATAGAAGATACGCCTACAGATAAAATGCGCGCTGTTTTTAATACCAATTTATTTGGTACTATCGATGTAATGAAAGCGGTTTTACCACAAATGCGATATCAAAAAGCAGGCACAATTATAAATATAACTTCTATTGCGGGGTATATGGGGTTGCCCTTTAGGGGTTTGTATTCTGCCACAAAAGGAGCTTTAGAAACCATCACAGAAGCGGCAAGTATGGAGGTGAAACCTTTCGGAATTAAAGTTGTAAACGTTGCTCCGGGAGATTTTGCTACTAATATTGCCGCAGGAAGATACCATACGCCTGTTTTTGAAACATCTGCCTACAAAGAAAATTACCAAGTAAATTTAGATTTAATGGATGCACATGTAGAAGATGGAATGGATCCTGTAGAAATGGCGAAAGCAGTTTATAAAATTATAAATAAAAAAAATCCTAAAATACATTATAAAGTAGGTGCGAGTTTAGATAAGTTTTCTATTGTTTTAAAACGAATTTTGCCAGATTTATGGTTTGAAAAGTTGATGATGAACCATTATAAATTGTAAATAAGTAACTATCTTTGCGTTAGGGATTGAAGCAATTGTTTGAGCTCTTTTTTGTTTTTTCTAACAAAAAAAGCGAGTGCGAAAAGCCCGCTCGAACGCCCAAAAAAAACATAATAATTACAACTAAATAGATACAAATGAAATTTTTTATTGATACTGCAAATTTAGAGCAAATTAAAGAAGCGCAAGCTTTAGGAATTTTAGATGGTGTAACTACAAATCCGTCTTTAATGGCTAAAGAAGGAATTACTGGTGAAGCGAACATTATTAACCATTACAAAGAAATTTGTGAGTTGGTAGAAGGTGATGTTTCTGCAGAAGTAATAGCTACAGATTTTGACGGCATGGTAAAAGAAGGTGAAGCTTTGGCTGCTTTAAATCCGCAAATTGTAGTAAAATTACCAATGATAAAAGATGGTATTAAAGCGTGTAAATATTTTTCTTCTAAAGGAATTAAAACAAATGTAACGTTGGTGTTTTCTGCGGGTCAGGCTTTATTGGCAGCAAAAGCAGGTGCAACGTATGTTTCGCCGTTTATTGGTCGTTTAGACGATATTTCTACAGATGGTTTGAACTTGATTTCTGAGATTCGTTTAATTTATGATAATTACGGATTTGAAACTCAAATTTTAGCTGCTTCTGTGCGTCATACGATGCACATTATAGATTGTGCAAAATTAGGATCTGATGTAATGACGGGGCCTTTAAGCGCAATCGAAGGTTTGTTAAGACACCCTTTAACAGATAGTGGTTTGGCAAAGTTTTTAGAAGATTACAAGAAAGGAAACTAGAAAATAATTTTTAGTTATTAGTGTTTAATTGTGGGTATGTACTTGCAATTAAATACTGATTATTTGAAGCTATTTCCTGCTTTTCGTTGTATCTTTTTTTGAGAAAAACAAAAAAAGGATGTCACTTCAATCAGGGCTAAACTTGTTTGCAAACAAAAAGAAAAATGAAAAGCTAGCGCTCGTTTTTACGAGTGTCAGCCAAAAAAAAATAAAAGGTATTCGGTACTCGTTGCAAAAGAGCACTAGCAATATAATAAAAATGGTTTTTAGTTGTTGATTTTTCTTTAATGATTAAAATCGACAACTAAAAACTTTTAAATCTTAAAAAAGATTTAAAATGTATCCAAAAAAAGAACTCGCACAAATTGTAATTTCAGCCTGTTGTCAATTTAATATTGAGACCGTTGTTATTTCTCCAGGTTCAAGAAATGCTCCTTTAACGGTTGGTTTTTCGAACCATCCAGAAATTGAAACATTAAGCGTGGTAGATGAGCGATGTGCTGCTTTTTTTGCAGTAGGTATTGCGCAACAAACGCAAAAACCGGTTGCAATTGTATGTACTTCTGGTTCTGCTTTGTTAAATTATTATCCGGCAATTGCAGAAGCTTTTTACAGTAATATTCCGTTAGTTGTAATTTCTGCAGACAGACCAAAACATTTAATTGATATTGGAGACGGACAAACGATACGTCAAGAAAACGTGTTTGAAAATCATATTTTATTTTCTGCAAATTTAATTGAAAATGAGAAATACAAAACCAGAAACTCTCAATTAATAGGAGAGGCGTTACAAATAGCAGTTTCACAAAAAGGGCCTGTGCATATAAATGTTCCTTTTGATGAACCTTTGTATGAAACAGTTGAAGAGTTAACCCCTTTTAATTTTCCGCATATTTCTTTAAGTTCTTTAGATAATTCTCATATAGCGTATGATTATTTATCTAAAATTTGGAATGCAGCCGAAAAGAAAATGATTTTAGTGGGCGTGAATTATCCGGATGAAGATTTACATCAATTAATGGATTTGTATGCGGATGATGCATCTGTACTAATCTTAATAGAAACGACCTCTAATTTACACCAACACAAAGCGATTGATTCTATAGATCAGTTAATTTTTTCTTTGGATGAGCATCAGTTTGAAGATTTAAAACCAGAAGTATTAATCACTTTTGGAGGCATGATTATTTCTAAGAAAATAAAACAATTTTTAAGAAAGTATCCACCAAAGCATCATTGGAATATTGATGAAAATAAAGCTGTAAATACGTTTTTTTGTTTATCAGAATTTATTCAAATAAAACCGTTAGATTTCTTTACCAAATTTAATACAACAATAATAAAAAAAGAAAGTAAGTATCAACAAAAATGGTTGCAATTCCGTGATGAAAAACGGATAAAACACGCTGCATATTTATCAGAAATAAAGCATTCAGATTTTAAAGTTTTTGAACAAATTATAGCAAGTGTTCCTAGGTATAATCAGTTGCAAATTAGCAATAGTTCTATTATTAGATATGCACAATTGTTTAGTATTGATAAAACAAACAACGTGTTCTGTAATAGAGGTACAAGCGGAATTGATGGAAGTACAAGTACTGCTGTTGGAGCTGCTTTTGCAAATAAAAATCAGACTGTTTTTATAACAGGAGATTTAAGTTTTTTCTACGACAGTAATGCATTGTGGAATACCAATATTAAGGAGAATTTTAGAATTATAATAATTAATAATGCTGGTGGCGGAATTTTTAAAATTATTCCAGGACCAGGAACAACAAATGCTGCGAGGTATTTTGAGACTCCGCATCATTTAACGGCAGAACATTTATGTAAAATGTATGGTTTCGATTATTTAAAAGCAAACACCACAGCAACAGTAAGAACAACGTTAAAAGGTTTTTATGAAACATCAGAAAAACCAAAAATATTAGAAATTTTCACGCCAAGTGAAGCAAATGATTTAATTTTAAAGGAATATTTTAAATATATACAGTAATGGGTTTACAAGAAGATTTACGAGAAGGAGAAGATAATTTACAAGACGGAGAAGAGAACTTGGAAGAAGGAGCAATGAACTTGAAGGAGGGAGAGAAAGTGAGCTTAATCATTGAAACTGAAACAGGTTTAGGTTACACTGTTTTAATTAATGAAGAATTTGACGGTTTACTTTTTAGAAGTGAAGTTTTCCAGGAACTTGAAGAGAATATGGAGGTTGTTGGCTATGTGAAGAACATTCGTGAAGATGGTAAAATAGATGTTTCTTTAAGACCACAAGGTTTTAGAAATGTGATTGATTCGGATGTTGATAAAGTACTAGCTAGATTAAAAGATAGTAGAGAAGGTTTTATTTTAATTACAGATAAAAGTTCACCAGATTCTATTCGTTTTCATATGAAAATGAGCAAAAAAGCATTTAAAAAAGCAGTTGGTAATCTGTACAAGCAAAAATTAATTCTAATTAAAGAAGACAGAATTGAGTTGGTGAAGTAAAGAGAAATGAAAAAGTTATTATTTATTGCGTTAGTATTAACAGCTACAATGGCAAGCGCTCAATATACAGAGTATTTGGCGTCAGATAGACCAGGGCAAGCATTATCTTCTAGTACTGTTGGTGAAAAAGTTTTCCAAGTTCAAACGGGAATCGATTTTACTGAGAGTACTTCAGAGTTTTACCCAAGTTCTTATTTTAGATATGGTTTTTCTGAAAGGTTTGAGGTGAATTCTGGTTTTGTTTTATCTGGAGATACATTTGGGGGAGATTTAGAATCTTTTACCGTTGGTGCAAGGTATAACCTAAGTAAAAAGGAAAATAAAGTACAATCTAGTTTACAACTTTCACATGACTTGGGTAGTAGTATAAGTAGTACACAATTAATTTATATTCTTAGTAGTTCTTTTTCTGAAAAACTTGGATATACCGTTAATCTTGGACTTCATTTAAATGATAATTTAGGTTTTGATAATGGTATTTACATTTTCAATTTATCGTATGCATTTAATGATAAAGTTGGTGTCTTTGCAGAAACTTATGGTACATTTTCAAATAATAGCTTTCAAATGAATTTTGATGCTGGTGTCTATTACCTTTTAAATAATAATTTACAATTAGATGCACTTATAGGGAAAAATGAAGGTTTCTTTGGAGGTGCTGGGGTTACTTGGAGAATTCCGACCCAAAAGAAATAATTACCTGCCACCCAATCTTAATATATTTTCATAAAAAGCATCGGAATTTGGGTCTCCTGGATCCATTTTTCCGTACCCAATCTTATAATGTTTTAATGCTTTTTTGATGTTTTTACCCTCTTCATAATAACGTCCGATGTAGTAATCTCCCAAAGGAGAAGAAGGAAATAATTTTAAGATCATTTTACCAAAACTTAATAACTGATCACCGTTTTCTTTTTCTATAATAATATTTTCAATAGCAAAAATATCTTGCTCTCTAATGCCTAAATTACTTCCGAATAAATATTCAATATCTAAGTATTTATTTTCTAGGTAAGAAATGACATTTATAGGAGATAAGTCTTTTACTTTAGTCTCAAATTCTTCTTTAGAGATTGCCGAATAAATATCAAATACTTTTGTAAGAGCTCTAGGAATTGCTTCGCTAATAGCAGAAATACTACTATTTGTGATAATAGTATCATTAATAATATTAAAATTTTTGATTTCTAAACTGGCAAGCCCTTTTTGTAATTCGCTTATTCTTGTCTGCTTCGCATCAGAGAAAATAGTAGCATTATTAGTGTAAAAATAAAAAGTATTGTCCTTTTTTTGAAGTCTAGGTAAATTATAATCTTGCATTTGACCGCCAATAAAATTTGAAAAAGTTGGGTTTATGCAGATGTAAGCATTTATAAATGGAGTCTGTTCTCTTAGAAAATTTGTAATTAGGTTGGCAGAAGTTCCTTCACCAATCATAGAAATAAATGGCGAAGTTTTGTACTTGCTCTCTATATCAAAAATAATTTCATTTTTTATAAACTGATAAAACTTTTCGTTATCTGTGGTTAAATTTCCATTATCTATGTTAAAATAAGTGTCTTTTTTCCGCGTATTTGCCATTTGAATTCCAATAATAATTTGTTTTGGCGCTTTGTCTTTCGCTGCAAATAGTACTGCGTTACCAACATAAGCGTCAAATAAATATTCAGCATCTAAAACAATTGCTAGCGGATAGTATTTTTCTTCCTTCTCATCATAACCTTCCGGAAGGTATATTTTTATTTCTCTTTGATCATCTGCATAATCGGATGTAATTGTTTTTTTTAGAATTGTTTGTGAAAAACTACAAAGTGAAAAAAAGAAGAATATTAATGGAAGCGATTTCTGAATCATCATTTAGAATGTTTATTTTTGTAAACAAGAATGTTTGTTCTCTCTTAGAACGTCTAAAATACAAAAATATGATACAACCTGAATGGAAAGTAGCCAAAGAATATGAAGATATTACTTACAAAAAGTGTAATGGAGTTGCTAGAATAGCCTTTAATAGACCTAATGTTAGAAACGCTTTTAGACCAAAAACAACCAAAGAATTATACGATGCTTTTTATGATGCAGGCGAAGATACATCAATAGGGGTTGTGCTTCTTTCTGCAGAAGGACCTAGTACAAAAGACGGTGTTTATTCTTTCTGTTCTGGTGGCGATCAAAAAGCAAGAGGTCATCAAGGGTATGTCGGTGAAGATGGGTATCATAGATTAAATATATTAGAAGTGCAACGTTTGATCCGTTTTATGCCAAAAGCAGTAATTGCAGTGGTGCCAGGTTGGGCAGTTGGTGGCGGACATAGTTTACATGTCGTTTGTGATTTAACTTTGGCAAGTAAAGAACACGCTATTTTTAAACAAACAGATGCAGATGTAACCTCTTTTGATGGTGGTTATGGTTCTGCGTATTTGGCAAAAATGGTAGGTCAGAAAAGAGCGAGAGAAATTTTCTTTTTAGGAAGAAATTATTCAGCTCAAGAAGCCTACGATATGGGAATGGTTAATGCAGTTATTCCGCACGAAGAATTAGAAAGTACGGCGTATGAGTGGGCACAAGAAATTTTAGAGAAAAGTCCGACTTCGATAAGAATGCTAAAGTTTGCCATGAACTTAACAGATGACGGAATGGTGGGACAACAAGTTTTTGCTGGCGAAGCAACGCGTTTAGCATATATGACGGATGAAGCAAAAGAAGGAAGAGATGCTTTTTTGGAGAAAAGAAAGCCTAATTTTCCTAAAAAATGGATACCATAGATCAATTTTTAGTCTTCAGTTGGCAGTTTTTAGTTGCAGTTTAAAGGGGTCGTTATAAATTATAGCTGTCAGAATGAGCTTATTGAAGTCTTAATTAAAATTTTTTAAATTTTCAATTACGAATTCTGATAACTCGTAATTCATAATTAATTACAATGAAATCACAAATAGTAACATTTTTAATAAAATGTCCAGATCAAAAAGGACTGGTTGCAAAAATCACCAGTTTCTTTTATGAAAAAGGATTCAATATTATAAGTTGTCAGCAATATGTAAATGCCATTGAAGATACTTATTTTATGAGAGTTCGTTTAAATGCAGAAGGAACAGAAATATCTAAAAATACTTTAGAAAATAGTTTTTTAGAATTGGCAAAACCGTTACAATTTGATTGGTCTGTAAATTATGGCGGTACAAAGCAGAATGTTGCCATTATGGTTTCGCATACAAGTCATAATTTATACGATTTGCTAGAGCGATCTAAAGAAGGTCGTTTAGATTGTACTATAAAAATGATTATCAGTAATCATGATAAACTAAGAAACATTGCAGAAATGTTTGAAATACCCTTTCATTATCTTCCAGTTACAAAAGAGACTAAACTACAGCAAGAAGCAGAAGTTATAGCGCTATTAGATGCTAATGAAGTAGATTTAGTGATTATGGCTAGATATATGCAAATTTTATCAGCAGATTTTATCAATCATTATCCAAAGAGAATTATCAATATTCATCATTCTTTTTTGCCTGCTTTTCAAGGTGCAAATCCTTATAAAAAAGCATACGAAAGAGGCGTAAAATTAATAGGAGCAACCGCACATTATGCGACTGTAGATTTAGATGAAGGACCAATTATAGAGCAAGATGTAAAACCTGTAACGCACGAAAGTACACCAACAACTTTAAAAATAATTGGTGCAGATATAGAAAAATTGGTACTGGCAAGAGCGGTAAAATGCCATTTAAACCATCAAATAATCGTTTCAGGAAATAGAGCAATTGTTTTTCCAGAAGCTGGGGAATAAAAAAGTAGGCAGTAATTCAGTTGCAGTTTGCAGTCGAGTATAAATAAAAGCATGAATTTTAATTTTTGAACCATTTAATTTTCAATACATAAAAATGAAAATAATCTGTATTGGGCGCAATTACGCAAAGCATATTGAAGAGTTAGCCAACGAGAGACCAGATAATCCTGTTGTTTTTCTAAAGCCAGATTCTGCTATTTTACCAAGAAAAAATCCTTTTTTTATTCCCCCTTTTTCTAAAGATGTTCATTATGAAGTAGAGGTTTTGATAAAAATTAATAAAGTAGGAAAACACATAGATGCAAAGTTTGCGCATAAATATTATGATGAAATCGGATTAGGAATTGATTTTACAGCGAGAGATGTGCAAGCTAAATGCAAAGAAAAAGGATTGCCTTGGGAAAAAGCGAAAGCATTTGATGGAAGCGCAGTTGTAGGTGAGTTTTATCCGAAGGAAGATTTCGACTTAGAAAACTTACAATTTCAATTGTATAAGAATGATGAGATTGTTCAAGATGGAAACACCAATGCAATGTTGTGGAAAACAGATGAATTGATTTCTTATGTTTCGCAATACTTTACCTTAAAAAAAGGAGACATTATTTTTACAGGAACACCCGCAGGAGTTGGTAAAGTTGTAGAGAATGATCATTTAAAAGGAATTATAGCAGGCAAAGAAGCTTTTAATATTAGAGTGAAGTAAATTATTGAGATTTCACAGGTTTTAAAATTGTGGGGTCTGAAATTTTAAAATATATGCAAGCAGAAATCATAACTATAGGAGACGAAATTCTAATCGGACAAATTGTAGATACAAATTCACAGTGGATTGGTCAGCAATTAAATAAAATCGGAGTTTCAGTATATCAAATAACGTCTATTCAAGATGATAAACAGCACATTCTTAATGCCTTTAAAGAAGCACAAGAAAGAGTCGCTATTGTTATCATTACTGGAGGTTTAGGCCCTACAAAAGATGATATCACTAAGAAAACAATTGCAGAATTTTTTAAAGATGATGCTATTGTAGAGTATCCCGAAGTTGTAGCGCATATAAAAGAACTGTTTCAAAAGATAAAGCATCCATTTCAGGAAATTCAGCGTACGCAAGCACAATTGCCTTCAAAAGCTACCCTATTAATGAATAATTTAGGAACGGCACCAGGAATGTGGTTTTATGAAAATAATACTGTCTTTGTGTCACTTCCAGGAGTTCCTTATGAAATGAAGGGATTAATTATCGAGCAGGTTTTACCAAGAATTCAGAAACAATTTAAGTTGCCTTTTATTATTCATAAAACAATTATGACCTATGGTGCAGGCGAAAGTATGATTGCCGAAAGAATTGAAGAATTTGAAAACAATTTACCGGCTTATATCAAGTTGGCTTATTTGCCCTCTTTTGGTAAAGTTAGACTGCGTTTATCCGCCAAAGGCGAAAACAGAGAAATTCTAGAAAAAGCATTGAATGAGAAGGTAAAAGCAATTTATCAATTAATACCAGAAATTATTACAGGTTTAGATGATGATAGCTCTTTAGAGAGAAGTGTAGGCGAGTTGTTAAAGAAAGCGAATAAAACAATTGCTACTGCAGAAAGTGTAACGGGTGGTCAAATAGCAGCGACTTTAGTTTCGGTAGCAGGTTCATCTGCCTATTATAAAGGAAGTATTATAGCGTACTCTGCAGAAACAAAAATTAATTTATTGGGGGTTTCCGCAGAAACGATACAAAAACATACGGTTGTAAGTAAAGAAGTAGCGTTAGAAATGGCGAGAGGAGTCAAAGAGAAACTGCAAACAAATTACGCAATTGCAGTAACAGGAAATGCAGGCCCCACAACAGATGATACAGATAAAAGTGTAGGCGTAGTTTACGTTGCTTTTATCTCAGATGAGAAAGAAATTGTGCAAGAATTTAACTTTGGCCAACCCAGAGAAAAGGTCATTAATAGAACTGTTAGTAAATCATTAGAAATCTTGCGAAAAGAAATTCTTTAAAAATGTGTAAAATTGTTTTGTTCAGAATTAGATTTATATGTACATTTGCACCTCGTTTAGAGATAACACTATAAATACTGTCGAAAAGATGTCTAGAGTTTGTGAATTAACAGGAAAAAAAGCAATGGTTGGGAACAATGTTTCTCACGCTTTGAATAGAACAAAGAGAAAGTTTGACGCTAATCTAATGAACAAGCGTTTTTACATTCCAGAAGAAGATAAATGGATCACTTTAAAAGTATCTGCGTCTGCTTTAAAAAATATTAACAAGAAAGGAATTTCTGCAGTTATAAAAGAAGCGAGAGCTAACGGATTTTTAACTAAGTAAGTTCAAGCAGATTAAAATTATACAGAGATGGCAAAAAAAGGTAACAGAGTTCAAGTAATATTAGAATGTACAGAACACAAAGCAACTGGTAAACCAGGTACTTCTAGATACATTACAACAAAGAACAAGAAAAACAGTCCTGATAGAATGGAGATTAAGAAATTTAACTCTATCTTAAATAAAATGACTGTTCACAAAGAAATTAAATAATTAATATATCTAGAACTCAGAACAGAGCATATAGATTAAAAACATTTAGACAATGGCAAAAAAAACAGTAGCATCATTACAAACATCTTCAAAAAGATTATGTAAAGCTATAAAAATGGTAAAATCTCCAAAAACAGGAGCTTACACTTTTGTAGAATCAATTATGCAACCAGAGAAAGTAGATGGCTTTTTAGCAAAAAAGTAATATTTACTATACAAAATATATAAAGCTACTTTCTAATTTTAGAAAGTAGCTTTTTTTGTGCCTTATTATTCCGTATTTTTGGGCGTTCCCTAAAGGTCGCGCTTTCGGCAGTCGCTCTTTGCAAGGAGCTCCAGCAAAGCCTCTATCGCTAACGCAAAAGGCATTTTAAGTGACAATTTGACCAAACCCAACAAATGGCACGTTTTTTAACGTATTCTTTGTATCGTATAAAATATAAAAATGAGTTTTTTTAAAAAGATATTTTCAAAAGAAAAAAAGGAAACATTAGACAAAGGTTTAGAGAAAACAAAAACTAATTTTTTAGATAAACTATCTAAAGCTGTTGCGGGTAAATCTAAAGTAGATGACGATGTTTTAGATAATTTAGAAGAGGTTCTAGTGGCTTCTGATGTTGGTGTAAATACTACGTTAAAAATTATTACACGAATAGAAGCAAGAGTTGCCAAAGACAAATACGTTGGTACAGACGAACTGAATAAAATTCTTAGAGAAGAAATTGCAGGTTTATTATCTGAAACCAATCTTGGTAATGAAACCGAATTTACAATTCCAGCAGATAAAAAACCGTATGTAATAATGGTTGTTGGTGTGAACGGAGTTGGTAAAACAACTACAATTGGTAAGTTGGCAGCACAATTTAAAAAACAAGGTTTAAAAGTAGTTTTAGGAGCAGCAGATACTTTTAGAGCAGCAGCCATAGATCAACTACAGGTTTGGGCAGATAGAACAGATGTGCCAATTGTACGTCAAGATATGGGGTCTGACCCTGCTTCTGTAGCGTTTGATACGTTAACATCTGCGGTAAAACAAAATGCAGATGTTGTAATTATAGATACTGCTGGTAGATTGCATAATAAAGTCAATTTAATGAATGAGTTGACAAAAATTAAACGTGTAATGCAAAAAGTAATAGTAGACGCACCACATGAAGTTTTATTGGTTTTAGATGGTTCTACTGGTCAAAATGCATTTGAACAGGCAAAACAATTTACCTTAGCAACCGAAGTTACTTCTTTGGCAGTTACGAAATTAGATGGTACAGCAAAAGGAGGAGTTGTAATTGGTATTTCAGATCAATTTAAAATACCTGTTAAATATATCGGAGTAGGAGAAGGCATCGACGATTTACAAGTTTTTAACAAGCACGAGTTTGTAGATTCTTTTTTTAAGTAGAAAATAAATTCATTATAAAGTAAAGAAAAAACTCCTTAAAGGAGTTTTTTTTATGTTCAAAAATGAATATCACTTTATCATTTTTTTCTTTAATTTCTATTTAGGACACAATATAAATTAGCGAAAAAACTGAAATGAAAATCCACAAACATAAAGCTAAGAGTATTGGTTTTATTCCAGTTGATTTTAAATCTGTTATAGAAATTGTAGACCCTACAAGAAATAATGTTAGTATTAATAACCTTTTAGAATAGCACACAATTTCACTTGTTATTAAAGTAGGAAGTAAGTGGTAACTATTTATAAATATTGCTACGATAAAAAGTAAAATGAAATAGGGGATTTTTATTTTTTCACCTTTCGTTTTAAAAAGGAAAACTGAAAAAACTGATAACGGAATTATCCAAAGTGTTCTAGATAGTTTTACGGTTGTTGCAATTCTTAAGGCTTCTTCCCCGTAGCTTAAAGCTGCACCAACAACAGAACTGGTGTCGTGTATTGCAATGGCACACCACAAACCAAACTGTTCTTGTGACAAGTGTAACAAATGTCCAACTGCAGGAAAAACAAATAATGCAATAGAGTTTAATAAAAATACAATTCCTAAAGCAGTGCTTATAGATTTGTTATTCGCTTTAATTACAGGTGAAATTGCAGCAATGGCACTTCCTCCGCATATAGCTGTTCCAGAAGTAATTAAATAACCTAGTTTTTTGTCTAATTGAAATAGCTTAGTAAGCAATAGTCCTAAACTAATTGTTAGAATAATAGAGAAAAAGGTTAAACTAAAGCCTTGTTTACTGGTAGCAAGTGTTTCTTTTATGAGCATACCAAAACCCAAACCTACTACAGCTATTTTTAAAAAATGATGAATGGCTTTATGACTACTAGATTTAAAAGGATTCTTAAAAATCAGTGCAAATATAAATCCTACTATTAGCGCTGTCGCACTATTAATTGAACTAAATAGCACAATAATTGCTATTAAAAAGAAAATTATTTTTGTGACTGTACTTTTCATATCGTTTGATTTATCGATACAAAATTAGATACATTAAATAACTTTAAAGCAAATTAATTTATTGTTTGATATAACTAAAAGTTATAGTTGTTTAAGGTGTATTTTTCAAATTTAGTCATTAAATCTGATTGATATCCGGTTCTAGAAACAAAATAAAACCATCTTTCAATAGCTAAATCCTTTACATCAATAATTTTAAGTTTGTTATTTATTAAATCCTCAGATATTGCATGAATCGAGATAAAAGCATAATTGTCAGAATTAAAAAGATAATTTTTAATAGCTTCAGTACTATTTAATGTGACTACTGTGTTTAGTTTTTTAATATTATGATTGTTTAAATATTGAAATACAATCTCTTTAGTTCCGGAGCCCATCTCACGTGAAATAAACGGAATTTCTTGCAATACTTTTAGGTTAATAGCTCCTTTTTTAAAAGTTTGATTCTTAGCATTAGTAACTAATACAATTTCATCTTTAGTAAATTTATTGAATTGTAATTTTCGATTGGTGTTCTTACCTTCTATGATTCCGAAGTTTAATTCTTGATTTAATATTAGTCCTTCAATTTCGTCTGAGTTTCCTGTAGTTATCTTAAATTTTGTTTTGGGAAACTGAACTCTAAACTTTGCAATTACTTTAGGCATGATGTAATTTGCCAATGTTGAGCTAACACCAAAGCTTACCAAACCAGGGAAATGCTCACTTTTGTGTAAGAATGTATTTTCCATTTCCGTATAAATACCTAAAATTTTATTGGTGTAAATTAAAAAGGCTTTTCCTTCGCTGGTTAATTCTATGGAGTTCCTTTTTCTTAGAAATAGAGTCGTTTTATATGCTTCTTCTAAATTTCTTATTGTTTTAGAGATTGCAGGTTGAGAAATAAATAATTGTTCGGCAGCTTTAGTAAAACTTAAATGGTTTACGACAACTTTAAAAGTAAGAAGTTTTGTTTTCATAAGCGCTTATTTACAATTTTAATAATTTAAACCTGTAAATAGCGAAGTTCTAAAAAATAAAATTGAGAAACAAACTTAATATCCTCGAGGTTTTTCTATCTAATTGATTAAGAAGTTTATCCTTTTGCTTATTCCTATCGTTGTAATCTCATTATTCAACAAGTATATTTAAAAAGGTTTTAAACAGTATCTTTGATGTTATAATTCAGACTCATGAAAAAATTTTTACTTTGTATAGTTTCCATTTCTTTTGTTATTGGCTGTCAAACCAAAAAAGAAAAAGGACCACTAGTTATTTTTAAAAAATATGACGAAACTGCAGCTTTAGAAAAACAGCAAAGTCATGAAAGTAACAGAATGCAATTCAAACTGTTTCAGTCTAAATACTTAGACATGAATACTGTTTTTGAATCCTTTAATGAAGATTTAGCCTATTTTTCAGAGGAAAATTATACTGCATTAAAACCACTTATTTTAGAACAAGACATTCCTACGCTTCAAAAAAATATCAAAGAAGGAAAACTTTCTTACGAAAAACTAACTTTGTTTTATTTGTACCGAATTCGGAAATTTGAGAGTGATTCTACAAAATCGTTAAACAGCATTATCAGTTTAAATCCTGATGTTTTAAAACAAGCAAGAGCAAGAGATCAGCACAGAAAAGAGAATAGCGAGCACTCTATATTCGGAATGCCTGTGTTATTAAAAGACAATATCAATACCAAAGATATGCCAACAACTGCAGGTGCAATCGTTTTGGCAGATAATAAAAACACCAAAGACGCTTTTATTGTGGAAAAATTGCGCGAAAATGGTGCGTTAATTTTAGGAAAAGTAAATTTAAGTGAATGGGCTTATTTTTTCTGCTCGGGTTGTCCGTTGGGGTATTCTGCAATTGGTGGACAGACCTTAAATCCGTATGGAAGAGGCATTTTTGAAACCGGCGGAAGTTCTGCGGGAAGTGGTGTTGCCATCGCTGCAAATTTTGCAGTAGCAGCAGTTGGTACAGAAACTGCAGGTTCTATTACGTCGCCATCTAGTTTAAATTCTGTAGTGGGTTTAAAGCCAACCATTGGTGTTTTTAGTAGAAAGGGAATTGTACCAATTTCTTCAACATTAGATACTCCCGGCCCCATGACAAGAAATGTAATTGACAATGCTATTTTTATGAATGCAATGAGTGGTTACGATAGAAAAGATCGGGCTTCCAAAAAAATAGAAGAAGATTATTATCAAAATGGATTCAAACAAAAATTTGAAGATAGAAAATTAGGCGTTTTAAAAACACTGATGGCAGATTCTATCTATGCAGCAACCGTAGAAAGATTTCGAAAAGTAGGTGTAGAGATTGTAGAAATTACGCCACCAGAAATTTCTTTCGAGGGTTTTACAACCTTGTTAAATATCGATATGAAACACGATTTACCAAGGTATTTATCTAAATTTGCAGACAAAAAAATAAAGATAAAGTCAGTAAAAGAGGTGACTGCATTCAATTTACAAGATTCTGTTTTAAGAGCTCCTTACGGACAACAGTTATTTGACGGGATTGTAAACGACAAAACCACTTTAAGAGAATTAAAGGTAATTAAGAACAATTTAGAAAAAGAAGGAAGAAAATTTTTTGAAGCTTTAAAAGATGAGAAATTAGATGCTATTCTGTCTATTAACAACTATCATTCTGGTATTGCAGCAGTGGCAAAGTACCCAACACTTACGGTTCCTATGGGATATAAAAATTCTGGAGAACCTATAAGTTTAACGTTTATTGGAGTGCCTTTTTCCGAAAGAAAATTATTAGAAATTGGGTATGCTTTTGAACAATTGACAAAAGTGAGAAAAATGCCTAAAAACTATCAATAGAAAGAATACCAATCATTTAAAAAGCACTATTTTTGCACTCGTTTTAATGTTTTATAGTATTAAGGCAAAAAATAAAAGAATATACTGCTCAAAGCGAATCGCTAAAGGCAAAAAGCTACAAATATGCGTACAAAAACCATCAAGAAAAATAAGATTAACGTTGTTACTTTAGGTTGTTCTAAGAACATTTACGATTCTGAAGTATTAATGGGACAGTTGAAAGCCAATGGAAAAGACGTTGTTCATGAAGATCCAGAGGATGATGGAAATATTGTTGTAATTAATACGTGTGGTTTTATTGGTAAAGCCAAAGAAGAAAGTATTGATACTATTTTACATTACGCAAAAAGAAAGGAAGCAGGAGAAATTGATAAAGTTTTTGTTTCTGGTTGTTTAAGTGAACGTTACAAACCAGACTTAGAAGCAGAAATTCCGAATGTAGATCAATACTTTGGAACGCATGATTTGCCTAATTTATTAAAGGTTTTAGAAGCAGATTATAAGCACGAACTAATTGGAGAACGTTTAACAACGACACCAAAGCATTACGCCTATTTAAAAATTGCAGAAGGTTGTGATAGACCTTGTTCTTTTTGTGCAATTCCTTTAATGAGAGGAAAACACGTTTCTACACCTATTGAAGATATTGTTACAGAAGCAACAAAATTAGCAGAAAAAGGAATTAAAGAAATCATGCTAATCGCACAAGATTTAACCTATTACGGTTTAGATATCTATAAAAAAAGATCATTAGCACAATTATTAGAAGCGCTTGCCAAAGTAGACGGAATTGAATGGATTCGTATGCATTATGCTTTTCCTACTGGGTTTCCTATGGATGTTTTAGAGGTTATGAAACGCGAACCTAAAGTGTGTAATTATTTAGATATTCCTTTACAACACATTAATACAGAGTTGTTAAAATCGATGAAACGAGGAACAACACATGAAAAAACAACGGCATTAATTCATAAATTTAGAGAAGCTGTGCCAAAAATGGCAATTAGAACTACGCTAATTGTTGGGTATCCTGGAGAAACAGAAGAAATGTTTCAAGAATTGAAAGATTGGATAGAGGAAATGCGTTTTGAACGCATGGGAGCTTTCGAATATTCTCATGAAGAAAATACAAGTGCATATCTTTTAGAAGATGATGTGCCTGCAGAAGTAAAGTTTCAAAGAGTAAATGAAATTATGGAAATTCAATCTCAAATTTCTTGGGAATTGAATCAAGAAAAAGTGGGTAAAACATTTAGATGTTTGTTCGATAGAAAAGATGGCGAGTTTTTCTACGGAAGAACAGAGTCTGATTCACCAGATGTAGACAATGATGTAATTGTAGATGCTAAGGAACATTATATAAAAATTGGCGAATTTATAGACATTGAAATTCATGAAGCTGGAGATTACGATTTATACGGAACCCCAGTAACCAAAGTTGAAAAGCCAATTTCTTTACATCAAAAAAGAAAATAAATAATAAAAATCCTACTTTATGTAGGATTTTTTTATGCAAATTACTACGATGAAAAACACCTATTTTAATTGGAGTTCTGGTAAAGATTCTGCCTTGGCCTTACATAAAGTACTACAAGACCCCACTTATAATTTAGATTTATTGGTAACTACGGTAAATAAAGATTTCGATAGAGTTTCTATGCATGGCCTTAGAAATGAATTGTTAATCGAGCAAGCCAAATCGATAGGAATCAATTTAAAAACCATAGAATTTCCTGCGGATGTTACCATGGATTTGTATGCTGAAATTATGAAAGATGCGATGGCTTCTTTAGTTGAAAAAGGATATTCACATAGTATTTTTGGTGATATTCTTTTAGAAGATTTAAGAAATTATAGAGATTCTAAATTAGCAGAAGTTGGTGTTATAGGAGTGTATCCTCTTTGGAAAACTGACACAAAAGAAGTCTTACAAGAGTTTTTAGATTTAGGATTTAAAGCAATTACCGTTTGCGTAAATGCGAAGTTATTAGGCGAAGAATTTGTTGGTCGAGTTATAGATGAACAATTTATAAAAGATTTACCAGATAATGTTGATGTTTGCGGAGAAAATGGCGAATTCCATACCTTTGTTTTTGATGGGCCTATTTTTAAAGAACCTGTTCACTTCTCTATAGGCGAAAAAGTAATGCGATCCTACACATTGCATGACAATGAAGATGACAATTGTCATCAACCTAAAAAAGAAGAAACAAGTCACGATACTGGTTTTTGGTATTGCGATTTATTACCTAATTAATTTAGGATAAAATCCTTTTAAGAGTAAGCTCTAAATTTATTTTAGAAGCAATAAATCCGCTCAATAGAGCGGATTTAATATAGTATTCGATTCTTATTTTGTTTAAAACAAACCGTTTATTTGAGCATCTATACGATCTATAACATAGCCTAAATCTTCTTGGTTGTCTACAAAATCTAAATTATCAACATCAATTATTAATAATTTTCCTTTAGTGTAAGTAGAAATAAACGCTTCGTAGCGCTCATTTAATCTACTTAAATAATCGATAGAAATAGAATTTTCATATTCTCTACCACGTTTGTGAATTTGCCCTACCAAGGTAGAAATATCTGCACGTAAATAAATTAATAAATCGGGCGGTTTTACTAGGTTTTCCATCAGTTCAAATAAAGAAGAATAGTTGTTATAATCTCTATTTGTCATTAAGCCCATTGCATGTAAATTAGGTGCAAAAATATGTGCATCTTCATAAATGGTTCTATCTTGGATAATGTTTTTACCAGTTTCTCTTAGTTCTAAAATTTGTCTGAAACGACTGTTTAAAAAATACACTTGTAAATTAAAAGACCAACGTTCCATTTCTGTGTAGAAATCATCTAAATACGGATTCTCATCTACAGCTTCATAGTGAGGTTCCCATTTGTAATGTTTCGCTAAAAGTTTGGTTAGCGTGGTTTTACCAGCGCCAATGTTTCCTGCAATTGCAACGTGCATATTTATAAAGTATAAGGTTAAAAAGGTGCATAAAGGTACACAAAATTTATAATTTGAAAAGTAATTAACAAATCAATTTATAACCAAAACCTCTCACGTTTAAAATCTGAATGTTTTGATCTTTGTTTAACTTCTTTCTTAATTTAGAAATAAAAACATCCATACTTCTTGCGTTAAAAAAATCGTCATTTCCCCACAATTTATTTAAGATAAAAGTTCTGTCTAAAACCTCATTTTTATTTTCATACAAATAAAATAGTAATGCTGCTTCTCTGTGTGTAAGTGTTTGTTCTTCGGTAGAAAAAGTAAGAGTTTGCTTTGTTAAATTAAAGGAATAATTTCCAATGATACGATTTTCAGAATTGGTTTTTAACGCAACTCTATGCAGCAAAGACTTTATTCTAACAATTAACTCTTCCATAGAAAAAGGCTTTTTTAAGTAGTCATTTCCACCATGTTTAAATCCCTCTAAAACATCACTTGTTTGAGATTTTGCAGTTAGAAAAATGATAGGAATTGCTTTGTTCTCTAACCTTATTTCTTTTGCCAATGTAAAACCATCTTTTATTGGCATCATTACATCTAAAACTAAAATATCTGGATGCTTATCTTTGTAAAACTCTAAAGCTTCTTTACCATTTTTGGCATGAAAAACGGTGAAACCTCTAGATTCTAAACTCTCTTTTACAATCAGTCCTAAACTTGCTTCATCTTCAGCTAAAAGCACTTTTATATTATTCATTAGGCAAGGTTATTTTAAAAATTGTGCTATTTTTTGTTAAAGATAAAGTTAAAGTTCCATTGTGTTTTTCTATGATTTTTTTACTGTAATACAAACCAATTCCAAAACCTTTTACATCATGCGTATTTCCTTTAGGAATTCTATAAAACTTATCAAATATTTTTTCTTGCTGATTTTTATCAATTCCGTAACCATCATCTGCAACAGAAATTTGGGTGGTATCTAAAATTAAATTTACATTAATCTCTATGTTTTTTCCACCGTATTTTACAGCATTATCAATTAAATTAGAAATAGTATTTTCAAAATGAAAAAGATCTATATGTAAGTAAATAGGTTGTAGATTATAAGAAAACGTAATTTCTTTTTCTGAGTGCAAAAACTGATGCTTAGCCACTAATTTTTTAATAGTTTCAATAATATTAATGGTTTCTTTTTTTAAAATTAATTGTTCACTATCTAAGGTGGCAGTTTCTAATAATTTTTCTACCATTTGATGCAATTTCTTCAATTGAACCGAAGACATCGAAAGGTATTTCTTCGTTTTCTTTTTATCTTCTAAAACATTAAAATTTTCAATGGCTTCAATAGCGGCAGAAATTGTGGCAATTGGAGTTTTAAACTCGTGTGTTATGTTGCTAATTAAATCGTTTTTTATAGTTGCCAATTGTTTTTGTTGATTGATGATTTTTAATAAATAAAACAAACTAGAAATTACACCTAAAGACAATAATAACGACAAGAAAATTCCGAAAGAACTTCTCTTTAAAGCTTCGGTAGTCGGATTGTTGTAAAGCAACTCAAAAGCTTCATCTTCTCTAACAAAAGTAGATTTAGAACTTACAGAAAATGCCTTAAAATTTAAAACAGAATCTTTTGTTTGATGAAATAAAGTGTCTTTTTTTAGGTGATGAAAGCTGGTCTTTAAATCAAGGCCTTTTTTCTTCAGTTGTTTTTCTATAAGAGAGTCTATTTTTTCATATTCGACAGATTGATCTAAAAAAGAAATAAAAATTGGTTTTAAATTGGTTAAGAACTTTAAACTATCTGCAGCTTTTTTACCTTGAAAGTATTTTACATTGGTTTTAGATGTGTCGGAATTTAATGTGAATCCCTTTCTTTTATCTGTAAATTGCGTGGACACTTTTTTATCGTCAATTCGTTTTATTTCTTTAGTACCTTGATGAGCATCTTGGTCTAAGTTAAATTTAGAAACAAAATCTTTTGTAGAATTCATTAAAGAATCTCTTGCTTCTTTAGACATGTTTTCATCTGAAGTAAACTTTAAACTCGTAATGGTTATGCTAGGTTTTTCCTTCTCAGAAGTATTCTTTTTTAACTTATTTAAAATTTTTCCAAAGGCACTTTTTTCTAAAGTTTTTTCACCACCACCACCATCATCATACTTATTTTTAATGATTGTTAAGAAACTACTTTTTGCCAAAGAAGAATAATATTCTTCTACAGCGTTGTCTAAACTCAGTTGAATTTCATTAGTTACTTGTCTTTTTATTTTCTTCATAATTTTTGAAGTTCCAATAGAATTGTATGGCAATAGTTGCAACAATTGTTGTTAGAATAAAACATAAAAGCCAATGATGTTTTTTAGTTATCATATTACAAATATAGTTGCTGCAAATTATAAAAGGAACTGGTTAACACTCGTTAACACTTGTTAACCTTAAAATATAGTTTTGGTTTGCATCTTTGTAATGTAGCAATTAAAATAATACTTTATGAAAAAATTATGTACCTTATTATTACTTATTTCTTCAATATGTAGCTACAGTCAAGAGAAGAAAACAGCTGTTTCAGACACAAAAAACATAGAAACTAAAGGAACCTCTTTAAAGTTTTCTTCGAATTCTGTAAAAGAATTAGAAAGCATCGAATGGAACGATCTTAAAAGTGTTTTTGAATCGAACAATGAAGATGAAATTGTAAATCTAATTTTTGAAATTGATTTAAATGAGTCTGAAAATAAATTCAAAGGATCTTTTACCGTGTCGGGAAAAACTAAAAATATTGATGCTTTAATTGTAAAAGCAAAAAAGATGGTAAAAGGATTAATTAACATAGCTAAAAATTATAAAAACAACTAAATAATGAAACTAATAATTACAATAACTTTATTACTATTCGTGCTTTCTTTAGTTGCACAAGATTTTCAAGGAAAAGCAACTTATAAAACACATAGAAAAAACTCTTTTAAAATAAAATCGATTAATGGATCTTCTTCTAATGACAAGTTTCAAAAAGAGATGGAAGAAAAAATGAAGAAAATGTTTCAAAAAACATATACTTTAAATTTCACAAAACAAGAATCTATTTACAAACAAGAAGCAACTTTAAAAACACCACAACCGCAAGCTGGTGGTATAAATGTTCTTTCTTTTGGCGGTGGCGGAAATAATAGTATTCTGTATAAAAATAGTAAGGAGAAAACGTATGTACACCAAACCGATATTATGGGAAAAGCATTTTTAATAAAGGATAAATTAAAACAGCTAGATTGGGAATTAACGTCTGAGACTAAAAATATTGGGATTTACACATGTTACAAAGCAGTTTATTCTGTAGCGGTTGATAAAGTGCGAATGAAAATGGTAAATAATGAACTAAAACAAACAAAAGAAAAAGTAAACAAAACAACTACAGCATGGTTTACAATGCAGATACCTGTTAGTAACGGACCTGATAGTTTTGGTGGTTTACCTGGTTTAATATTAGAAATAAACGATGGTAGTCTCACAATTGTTTGCACGGAAGTTATTTTGAATCCGAAGGAAAAAATATTTATTGAAATACCAAAGAAAGGAAAAAAAGTAAACCAAAGGAAGTTTGATGAAATTCAGGAAGAAAAATCTAAAGAAATGATGGAGCGCTTTCGTTCTAAAAGAGGAACTAGTAAAGGCAACACGATCGAAATTAATTTTGGAGGATAATTTTTGCTTTTTATGCAGCAATTAAACTATTACGTTTTTTTTAAGTCTAAGAAACAACGTTTGTAACTATTTCGGATACAAATTAGATAAAAAAAACTTATGAAACCATTATTTACATTATTTCTAGCACTGGTAACCGTATCTACTTTTGCTCAAAAAGACTTTCAAGGAAAGGCAACTTTCATGTCTAAATCTACCATAGATCTAGATAATTTTTCTAGAAACGGACAAATGTCTGAGGCTAGAAAAAAGCAAATTGGAGAAAGAATGAAGTCTATGTTAGAAAAAACATTCATTCTAACTTTCGATAAGACGTCTTCGATCTATAAAGAAGATGCAAAATTAGAAGCGCCAGGTGCTGGTGGTGGTTTTAGATTTGGAGGTTTATCTGGCGGCGGAACAAAATATAAAAACACCAAAGACTTAATAGCTTTAGAGTCTACAGAATTTTTTGGTAAAAATTTCTTAATTTCTGATGCAATGGAAAGACCAGAGTGGGAGCTAGGAAGTGAGACAAAGAAAATTGGAGAATATGTTTGTTACAAAGCAACACTAACTAAAGATGTAAATCCTTTAGATTTCTCAAACTTTAGAAGAGGGAATGACGAGGATAATAAAAAGGATGAAAAGGTTGATGAGGCGCCAAAACAAATTGTAATAACAGCGTGGTACACACCACAAATTCCTGTAAGTAATGGTCCTGGAGAATACTGGGGTTTACCAGGTTTAATTTTAGAAATTAACGAAGGTAGAACGACTATTTTATGCACAGAAATTGTTTTAAATCCTGGTGAAAAGGAAGCAATTGAAGTGCCAACAAAAGGAAAAGAAATAACAAGAGAAGAATATACTAAAACCATTACCGAAAAGATGAAAGAAATGAGAGAAAACTTTAGTAGAAGAGGCAGAAACGGTGGAGGAAGAGGTAGATTTTAAATCAAAAAAAACAAAAAAGAACAAATATAATTACACAATGAAAAAAATACTATTATTACTAACATTTTTAATGTTTTCATTAGTTTCTAATGCACAAATAACGCTTACAGGTGTTGTAAAAGATAGTATTGGCGAACCTTTAGAAATGGCAAATGTTTTGGCCATAAATAAAATTACCAAGAAAATGTCTTCTTATGGTTTCACGGATGTAAAAGGGAAGTATAAATTAGATTTAGACAAGAATAGTACGTTCGATATTAAGATAAGTTACATCGGTTTTAAAGCTGCAGATTTTGTTATTGAAACTAAAACAGCAAATATTAGTAAAGACGTAATTTTGAATGAAGATAATTTTTTAGATGAAATTACTATTGTCTCTAAAATGCCAGTAACCATAAAAGGAGATACAATTGTGTACAATGCAGATTCTTTTAAAAACGGATCGGAAAGAAAGTTAGAAGATGTCTTAAAAAAATTGCCAGGTGTAGAAATTAACGATGCTGGTGAAATTGAAATTGAAGGAAAAAAAGTCGAAAAATTAATGGTCGATGGAAAGGATTTTTTTGACGGAGATACAAAACTTGGTGTAAAAAATATTCCTTCGAATGCTGTTGATAAAATTGAAGTTTTAAGAAATTTTGGTGATGTGAGTCAGTTAAAAGGAGTGCAAGACAATCAAGATAGAGTTGCTATCAATATCAAATTAAAAGAAGGTAAAAAGAACTTTTGGTTTGGAGATGTAACTGCTGGTGTTGGAAACGCTACAGATGAAAATTTATACCTTTTTCAGCCAAAATTATTTTATTACTCACCTAAATACACTTTAAATGTAATTGGAGATGTGAATAATATGGGTGAAGTTGTTCTAGATAGAGGAGATATTAGAGGGTTTAGTGGCGGTTTTAGAAGTCAAAGTCCTTCTAACGGAACAAATATTAGTTTGGCAAGTGCAGGTATTGGTTTTTTATCTGCAAGTAGTAGAAATGCAAATAAAATTGAAACAAAACTAACCGCTTTAAACTTTAGTTACTCCCCAAATAAAAAATTAGATGTAAGCGGGTTTCTTATTTTTTCTAGTAATAAAAATGGTCAGAAGAATAACAATAGCATAGATTACGTAGATCCTATAACTCCAGATGACTTTATACAGAGTTTAACAGATCAAACCAGTAATACAGGATTGTTTAAATTTAGTGCGAATTATAAAAAAGACATCAATAATCAATTAGATTATGATTTTATTGGTCGTTTTTCAAATGAATTTAGAACAGATGCTGTAAACTCTCAAGTTTTAAGTGTAAGTGATATTTCAGAAACAGAAAGAGCAACGCCTTATACTATTAATCAGAATTTAAGTTATTTCTATACAGCAAATGAGAACAATATTTTTGCTTTGGAAGTAAAACATCAGTTACAAGATGAAGATCCTTTTTATGTTGCTTCTTTAGAAAACAATCCGAACAATAAAGATGATGCAAATAATGATGGATTTGATGATGCAGCAGAAAGTTTAGGATTAGAAAGAAGCAATTTGTTTTATAATTTAGAACAAGATAGAAAAGTAAAGTCGAATCAATTAGACGCAAAATTAGATTATTATAATGTTTTAAATTCGAAAAGTAATTTGAATTTAGTGGTAGGAACCATCTTAAGTAAACAGAATTTTGATTCTAAGTTTTTCCAAATTTTAGATAACGGAACTAATTTTAATCCAAACCCTACAATTCCAGGAAACACAGATCCAAGAACAACAAATGACACAGAATATAATTTTACAGATATTTATGCAGGTATAAGATATCGCTTAAAAACAGGTGTTTTTACATTTACACCTGGTTTTACAGTACATTCTTATTCCGTAAAAAACACACAGTATCAAACTGAATTATTAAAAGATACGTTTCAGAAGTTTTTTCCAGAGTTTAATATGATTGCTCAGTTTAAAAGAAGCGAAAGTTTGCGTTTCTCATACAAACAAGAAGTTAATTTTACAGATGTAAACCAATTAGCAAGAGGTATTGTAGCAAATAGTTATAATTCTTTTTTCTTCGGAAATGCAGCGCTATCAAATGCAAGTTTACATAACTTAAACTTAAATTATTCTAGTTTCAACTTGTTTAATTATACCAATGTATTTGCAAGGATTAATTACAGGAAAACAATAGATCAAATAAACAGGAATACAATTTTTGAACCAGGTTCTGTAGTTTCTAGTAGTACAGCTATTAACTCTCCATTGGACAATGAAAGCTTTACAGCATTTGGTAGAGTAGGTAAGACCTTTAACAAAATAAAAACCTCTTTAGGAGCAAACTTTAATTATAGTAAAACGTATCAATTTGTAAATCAGCAAGAAAATACGAATATAATTAATAGTCATTCTTATAATACAAGTATTGGTACTAATTTTAGAAAAGCACCAAATGTAACTTTAAAGTATGCAGTTCGTTTTTCAGACCAAGACAACAGTGCAAGAGCGGCTATTATAAAAGGAGTAACACATGAACCATCCATTAGTTTCGATGCTTATGTTTGGGATGCTGTAACACTGCGATCAGATTTTTCTTACAATGAAGTTAGACAAGACGGAAATAAGCAAAATGCATTTAAGATCTGGGACACAACAATTGCTTATAGAAAAGATAAAGATGCAAAATGGGAATACGAATTGGTGGGAAGCAACCTTTTAGGAACAGGCTCTAAAACAAGTGTTAACAATGGTACTATTTCATATGCTATAAATGAGACTTTTATTTTACCAAGATTTGTAAGTCTTAGGGTACGTTATCAATTATAAATTAAAACAGACTTTTAATATAAAATGGCTCAAGAAATTGGGCCATTTATTATTTACTTTATTATTTTAGCCGAATGAGTGTAGTAACAAATAAAACATTTTTTTCAGCATTTTTAAAAACAATAGGGCTACTTTTTTTTTACATTCTTATTGGTTTATTCATAGATAGCGTATATGTAACTGAAAATTATGGAGATTTGCAATGGTTAGCAAATACAATTATGGTAATTGTATTTACCATAACTTGTTTTAAAGTTGCACCAAGAATTAGAGAGCAACTAATTTATGCCGTTTTAATTGGTTTTGTTGGAGAGTATTTATTTTCTGTTGTAATGGGTATGTATACTTACAGGCTAGAAAACGTACCATACTATATACCAATGGGACATGCTTTGGTGTATGCAGGTGTTTTATTTTTTATGAAAACATCTTTTTCTAAAAAGAATACCAAAAAGTTAGAGAAAATAATAACAATTATCATTATAATTTATGCGACAGTATATCTAATTTTTAGAAATGATGTTTTTGGCTTTGTAATGACAATTGCAACCCTTTTAATTTTGATTAATAAACCTCGTGAACGATTGTTTTATTTAACAATGTATTTGTCTGTTGCTTTTTTAGAAATAGTTGGTACAAGTTATCAGTGTTGGTGGTGGCCAACTACGGCTTGGGGCATTTTCGATTTTTTACCAAGTCATAATCCGCCTAGTGGTATTAGTTTTTTCTATTTTTTACTCGATTTAGGAGTCTTATGGTTGTACAAAAAACGCCATAAGATAGCTTGGTTAAGAATGAAAAATATTAGAAAAATTCGTTTAAATAACTCTAGTGCTACAAACTAAAAGACTCTTAAGTCCGTTCTAAATAGTATTAAACTACATTTGTAAAATGTCTATAAAAGTTACATCAGTCTCTAAAACTTATAAAAATCAGAAAGCATTAGATAAGGTATCTTTTTCTGCGGATAAAGGCCAGGTAATTGGATTTTTAGGTCCAAATGGTGCAGGAAAATCTACGATGATGAAAATTCTCACAGGTTTTATAAAACCTGATGAAGGTGCTGTTTTTGTTGATGAAATAGATGTGTTACAAAACCCCTTAGAAGCACAAAAAGTGATTGGTTATTTACCAGAACACAATCCTTTATATACAGATATGTATGTAAGAGAATACTTGCAGTTTCAAGCGTCTGTTTTTAAGGTTGATAAAAGTAAGATTAAGAGTTGTATCGAAAAAGTAGGTTTAACTTCGGAAGCTCACAAAAAAATCAATCAATTATCTAAAGGATATCAGCAAAGAGTTGGTTTAGCTGCAGCTATTTTACACAATCCCAAAGTATTAATCTTAGACGAACCAACAACAGGTTTAGACCCAAATCAATTGGTAGAAATTAGAGCACTAATAAAAGAATTAGGTAAAGAGAAAACGGTACTTTTTTCTACACACATTATGCAAGAAGTAGAAGCGGTTTGCGACCGTGTATTGATCATTAAAAAAGGAGTCATTTTAATTGATAAAAAACTAGATGAATTAAAAGAAAATCATCAACAAATAATAGCAGTTACGTTTGATAATAAGATAGAAGAACAACTTATAAATAGATTGCCAAATGTAATTTCATATAAAAATAATTACGACAATACTTGGTCTATTACTTTTGAAAGTGAACAAGACATGCGACCTGTAATTTTTGATTTTGCACAAGAAAATAGCTTGAAGATTTTAAGTCTAAATACACAAAATAAGAATTTAGAAACGCTGTTTAGAGAAGTAACAGCTTAGTTTTTTATTTGCTTGTCTTTTTTAGCGGATAGAAAGACTTAAGACATCTATAAAAATGCAAGCCACAGATACGTTATTTTAACACATGTTACATAGAAAAGACAGTGCTATGTTTTCTATGTAACGATGTGTTCTTTTTTTTAGCTTTTTGAAACTATTTCGTCAAATATTGATAAGCTTCCAACAAAGTAGGAAACACCAAGATACTTCCCGCTTTTTTTAGTTCTTCTTCAGAGTATTCTGTAGCAATTCCTATAGGAACCATACCCGCTAATTTTGCAGCTTTTGTTCCTGTCAAACTATCTTCAAAAATCCAAATATCTTTAAAATCATCTTCATTAAAACCTAATGTTTCTGCTAGTAAAATGTAGGCTTCCGGAGCAGGTTTGGGCTTTACATAATCTTCTAAACCAAAAACAGTGTTAAAGTCTAACTCTAAATGATGTGTACTGTTTTTTAAAAATGACTTTGTAGCGTTGCTTGCAATTCCGTAAGCAATCTTTTCTTCAATTAAAAAAGCCGTAAATTCTCTAACGCCAGGTAATAACTTCGGAACTTTAAAATAAACATCTAAATGTTTATCTTTTAGAGAATATAATTTTTCGGTATGATTTTCTTCACCAATAACACTACAAAAGTATTCGGCAATTATCATTGGAGATTTCCCTGCATAACTTTTAGGAAACGGCGCTATTTCTTTATTGAATAATTCTTTAAAAGCAGAGGTCCAAGCCGAATAATGACTTTCGAAACTATCTACGATAACTCCATCAAAATCAAATAAAAATCCTTTAGGTAATGCCATTAATTGTTTGTTTTTTCGTTGAATAATTCTGTTAAGTACGGATTTAAAAATTTATTAGTAGGATCTAATTCTTTTCTCAAAAGTTTAAAATCTTCCCATTTATCATAAATTTTAGAAAGTTCTGCATCTTTAGCAGCAAAACGTTTTCCCCAATGAGGTTTTCCCCCGTATTTAAGAAAGATGTTCTCAATACTTTTAAATGCTTCGTAGGTATCTGCGGTTGCGGCATTTCTTGAAACACACCCCATGGTAACCGTATCTTTTCCGTATGCATAACTTAACCAAGATGTATCTTTGTATACAAAACGAACATCCATAGGAATATGAATAAACGATTTGTTGCTCCATTTATTGATTTCAGTTTTTAATTCTTCAAAAACTTTGGGAAATACATCGAGACCAATCGTCCATTCTGCTAATTCTAATGTAGAGCCTCTAGACTTTGTAACCGTAGCTTGGTACAACGAACCTTTGTGTTCTTTTGTAGAACTAAAAAAACCTCTGTATAAAAGTTTGTTTGCAATCGCAGTAATCCATGGAAAAACATGCGTGTATTTATACAAAATTTTAGAAGCTGTTCTTCTGTGTTTTAAATATTTCGGGCCTAAATCTTCTATGATTTCTGTATTCGGATCAATTTTGTCACCCGTTATTACATACCCTCTATCAGTATGAGGAAGCCATAAAATTCTTAGAAAATCGTGTTTTTTTAAACGCTCTTTAATCTTAGGCAACCAAACAGCATCATTTTCAGGGCCTTCTTTTATATGTAGCGTATAAATTGGTTCACATTTAAAAGTGATTTCAGAAAATACACCTAAAGCACCTAGAGAAACTCTCACAGGATCTATTAACTCGTCTTTATCTGTGATTACTTTTATAGAACCATCTGCAAGTACAATGCTACATTTGGTCATATATTCACATAATAATTTGCCGCTTGTACCGTGCGTTCCCGTAGCCAAAGCACCACCAATGGTAATGGTGTTAATGTCTGGTAAACAAGGAATACACCAACCTTTCGCTTCTATTGCTTCTAGTAAGTCACCTAAGATTACACCAGATTGCACAGTTACTGTATGTTCAGCATCGTTAAAAGATAAAATTTTATTATACGTAGTAATGTCAATTAGCGTATCTACACCAGATGCAATATCTGCAGAGGATTGCTTTGTTCCAAAAAAGCGAACTTTTTCTGAATTTGTTATAACTTCTTGTAATTCCTTTTCTGTAGTAATTTTGTAGAGTGATTTGTAATTATATGTAAGATTCTCATTCCAACTTACCCAGACACCGTTTTTATTTTGTTTCATGTATTTTTTAAAAGATTAAACAAAAATAGGCATTAATATGTTTTTAAGTACTTGATTTTGTTTTTTTCTGTTAATTAGAATCAATTTAATTTATAAGCAATGTGTTGCTTGTCTAAAGTAGCCAATAATTCATTCGTAATGTGAACCTTCGTGTTTCTACTAGGTAAACTTACTTCTAATTTCTCTTTTTCGTCCCAAACAGTAAAATTTAAACCTTGCTTACCAGGACTGTTTTTTAATATAGACTCTAAATTTAAAATAGTAGCTTCTTTAATTTGACTTAAAGGAAGTTGAATGGTTACTTTTTTACAAAGCTCGTCCATGATGTCATGTAATAATTTCATCTCTGTAAACTTTAACCTTGGTTCACCAACAACACCTTCTTTGCTCGTCCAGCCTGCTTGTACCGTAGAACGTATGAATAAAAACTGATTAGGCACTAAGAAATGTTGCATTCTTAGGTAATCTTCCCCAAAAATTCGAAATTCGTTACTATCACCATAATCTTCAACCGTAAACATTGCCCAACCTTTTCCTGCTTTAGAAACTCTGTGTTGTACATCTGTAACAATACCAGCAAAAGCTAAATTCATGTTCACAAATTTGGCCAAATCAGCTTTAAAATATTTTAAGGAAGCATTGCAAAACTTCAATTCATTTTTAAAATCATCTAAAGGATGTGCAGAAATGTAAATACCGATGACTTCTTTTTCTTGCTGTAACAACTCCATAGTTCCCCAAGTTTCACATTCTGGAATGTCTGGTTCTGGAAACTGAACTGTAGAAGCATCACCAAACATAGAAACCTGTGCAGAATTTTCGTTTTCCTGATATTTACTTCCGAATTTCATGGCGCGTTCTAGAAAAGTAAGATCTTTTTCATCACGAGAAAAATATTGCGCTCTGTGTGTATCTGTAAAAGAATCAAAAGCACCTGCTTTTATTAAGCTATCAAAAGATTTTTTATTGGCAGATCTTAAATCTACACGTTTTGCCAAGTCAAAAATAGAGTTGTAATTTCCGTTTTCTTCTCTTTCTTCTATAATTGCTCTTACCGCACCAGCACCAACACCTTTTACAGCTGCCATTCCGAATCTTACCGCACCTTCATCATTTACAGAAAATTTTAAGAAAGATTCGTTTAAATCTGGACCAAAAACTTGTAATCCCATTCGTTTACATTCTTCCATAAAGAAGGAAACGGCTTTAATGTCTTTCATGTTATTAGAAAGTACAGAAGCCATGTATTCTGCAGGATAGTGTGCTTTTAAATAGGCTGTTTGATACGCAATCCACGCATAACAAGTCGAGTGAGATTTATTAAAAGCATAACTAGCAAAGGCTTCCCAATCTTTCCAAATTTTTTCTAACTTTTCTGGATCATGACCTTTTGCAGCCGCTTGTTCTACAAACTTAGGTTTCATTTTATCTAGTACCGCAATTTGCTTTTTACCCATCGCTTTACGTAAAACATCGGCTTCACCTTTGGTAAAGTCTGCCAACTTTTGCGAGAGTAGCATTACTTGCTCTTGGTATACTGTAATACCGTAAGTCTCTGCCAAATATTCTTCCATGGCAGGTAAATCATATTCAATATCTTCTGTACCGTGTTTTCTATTAATAAAAGACGGAATGTATTCCATTGGACCAGGTCTGTATAGGGCATTCATTGCAATTAAATCTGCAAAAACAGTTGGTTTTAATGAACGCATGTGTTTTTGCATTCCTGGAGATTCATATTGAAAAATACCTACCGTTTCTCCTTTCTGGAAAAGCTCGTATGTTTTTACATCGTCTAAAGGAAACGTTTCTGGATCTAGAACAACATTATGTTTTGCCTTTACAATTTTAACGGTGTCTTTAATTAAAGTCAGCGTTTTTAGTCCTAAGAAATCCATTTTTAATAAACCCGCATCTTCAACGACAGAGTTATCAAACTGGGTTACATACATGTCGGAATCTTTTGCCAAAGCAACAGGCACATAATTGGTAATATCTCCGGGTGTAATAATAACTCCACATGCATGAATACCGGTATTTCTAACAGAACCTTCTAAAATGGTGGCTTTATTTATCGTTTCGGAAACCAAATCATTTCCTAAAGACATGCTTCTTAGTTCTTCAACTAATTGTTTTTCTTCGGTACGTAAGGCAGCAACTTTTCCGATACTTTTTGCATCTTGACTAAAGATATTTTTTAGCTTGATTCCTGGAATTAATTTTGCAATTCTATCCGCTTCAAAAAGGGGTAAATCTAAAACCCTAGCCGTATCTCTAATAGAAGATTTAGCCGCCATGGTTCCGTAAGTAATAATTTGTGCAACCTGATTTGATCCATATTTATCAATTACATAATCCATTACACGTCCACGACCTTCATCATCAAAATCAATATCAATATCGGGCATTGATACCCGTTCTGGATTTAAGAAACGCTCAAAAAGTAAATCATATTGAATAGGATCTATATTGGTAATCCAAAGACAGAAAGCAACTACAGAACCAGCTGCAGAACCACGCCCAGGCCCAACAGCAACATCCATTCTTCTTGCTTCCCGAATAAAATCTTCCACAATTAAGAAATAACCAGGATATCCTGTTTTTTCAATAACAGATAGTTCAAAGTCTAAACGTTCTCTAATAGCATCTGTAATTTCGCCATATCGCTTTTCTGCACCAACATACGTTAAGTGTCTTAAAAAGTTATTCTCGCCACGTTTACCTTTATCAGCTTCATCTGCAATGTCTTTAAATTCATCAGGAATATCGAAAGCAGGCAATAAAACATCTCTAGCAAGGGTAAATATCTCTACTTTATCTACAATTTCTTGTATGTTGCTAATTGCTTCAGGTAGATCTGCAAAGAGTTTTTTCATTTCGTCCGTAGACTTGAAATAATACTCATCATTTGGCAAACCATATCTATAACCTCGTCCTTTACCAATAGGAGTTGCTTGCTTTTCACCATCTTTTACACACAATAAAATATCATGTGCATTTGCATCTTTCTTCTCTAAGTAAAAAGTATTGTTGGTTGCAATAATTTTAACATCGTGTTTTTTAGAAAACTTCAATAAAGTTTCATTCACAATGTTTTCATCTTGCTGATTGTGACGCATCAACTCAATGTACAAATCGTCTTTAAATTGTTCTTTCCACCAAAGTAAAGCATCTTCCGCTTGTTTTTCCCCAAGGTTTAGAATCTTGCTAGGAACCTCTCCATACAAATTTCCCGTTAAAACAATAATATCTTCTTTGTATTTTTCTACGAGTGCTCTGTCAATTCTTGGAACGTAATAAAAGCCATCTACAAAAGCAGCAGAAGACATTTTTGCTAAATTGTGATATCCTTTTTTATTTTTTGCCAACAAAACAACCTGATATCCATTGTCTTTTACTTTCTTATTTTTATGATCTTCACAAATATTAAACTCACAACCAATAATTGGTTTCATTGGAGTTGCTGCCGTTTTATTATGATTTAAAACAGCATTCACAAAATGAAAAGAACCCATCATATTTGCAGTATCTGTCATCGCAACCGCTGGCATATTGTCTTTTGCTGCTGCGGCTACAATGTTACCAAGTTGCATGGTAGATTGTAAAACAGAATATTGGGTATGATTGTGCAAGTGTGAAAATTGTACATTTTCTAATTCTGCTAAACCATCTGAGGTAGATTTGGTTTCTGCAGTATCTTTTAACTTGTCTAAACGTTGGCGAATAATATCGCTTTCCTTTTTAAGATTGATGTGTTTTAAACCAATTACTTGAATCGGCTTCGGATTTGCTTCCGAGAAATTTTTAAAATAATCATCATCAACATCTAATTGTTCTTTGGTAAATTCTCTGATACGAATTAACTCTAAAAAACAACGTGTGGTTGCCTCAACATCGGCAGTTGCATTATGCGCATCACCAAAACCAGCACCAAATAAATGATTGTGTAATTCTGTTAAAGTTGGTAATTTAAATTTACCACCTCGACCCCCAGGAATCTGACACATTGTTGCCGTTTTCTCTGTACACGTATCTAAAATAGGTAAAGAATCTAGATTATTTTCTACCCCTAATCTGTGGAATTCACAGCCCATAATATTAAGGTCGAAATTCAAATTCTGACCAACAATAAATTTTGTTTTACTTAAAACTTCATTGAATAGAACCAAACATTCTTCTAAAGAAATACCATCTTGTTCTGCTAATTCCGTAGAGATTCCGTGAATTCTTTCTGCATCATAAGGAATGTTATATCCCGCTGGTTTTATAAGGAAATCGTTATGTTCTAACACATTTCCCATCTCATCATGCAGCTGCCATGCAATTTGAACACACCTTGGCCAGTTGTCTGTATTTGTTATAGGAGCGTTCCAGCTTTTAGGTAAACCTGTAGTTTCTGTATCAAAAATTAAGTACATAAATGGGCCTTTTTGGATGGTGAATTTGGGATGTTAAAGGTACAAAATGATCAAAAATTTAAGAGCATAATTTATCTGGACTTATCAACAAAAAAAAAGCCAATCCAATTAAGGATCGACTTTTAAAAGTAACCAACCAATACTATGTATTGCATCTATAAATTTAATGCAATTATGACAATTCTTCTTCTACCATTAATGTATTAATAGCAGCTTGAATTTTTTGTTCTTGCTCTTCTAGCATTTTCTGAGTTGAAGGGGCAAAAGAATCTTCTTTCAAAATTTCTTTATACTCTTCTAAGCTTGCTTTCTCTCCTCTTAGAGCTTCCTCTAAAATAGCCTTTTCATCATTAGCACTAAATAAAGACTTTAATGACATCCAATTTCTATGCATTGCTCCTTTAATAGAACCATCATCTTCTGGAATTTGACCATAAGACAAAATTTCTGTTCTTAAATCTTTTGCAAACTGACTTCTTTCTGAAGCTCTATTTTTAAAGAAAATTTTTAGCTTGGTGCTCTCAACGTTCTCTGAAGAATTTATATATCCTTTTTCGGCATCGTAGTTTTTCTCTAATAATTCATTTAGCTTGTTCGAAATTTTCTCTGTGTACTTCATACAATCATTTTCATTATAAATTCCAATATTTTGTTTTGAGATGCGTATTGTTTCACATCTGTTATTTGTTGAAGCAAAACTATTAAAGATTGGGCTTTATTATTAATTCATAAGGTTTAGATTTTAACTCATTTAATATTAAGGTTATTTTTTATAACTTCGTATAGGATAAGAGTGCGTGCGTTAAGGATTGAACGGTCTGTTTGAGCTCTTTTTGAAGGATGAAAAAAAGCGAGTAGTGAAAGCCTGTTAAAACGCCATAAAAAATATTGATATTTAGGGTTTTAGTTTGAAAATGTTTTCGTAATTTTGCGCCCACTTACTACGAGATAGTAGGGTTATTAATAATCGAGGTCGAGAACCTTAACAAATTAACAAATTATGTCTGTAAAGATTAGATTACAAAGACACGGTAAAAAAGGGAAACCATTCTATTGGATCGTTGCCGCTGATGCTCGTGCAAAAAGAGATGGTAAATACTTAGAAAAAATAGGTACTTACAATCCTAACTTGAACCCTGCAGTGATCGATTTAAATATTGATAAAGCTGTACAATGGTTACAAAATGGTGCACAACCAACGGATACTGCAAAAAACATTTTATCTTATAAAGGTGCAATGTTAAAGAACCATTTAGTTGGTGGTGTTAGAAAAGGAGCTTTAACTCAAGAGCAAGCAGATGCAAAGTTTGCAGCTTGGACAGAAGAAAAAGCAACGAAGATTTCTGATAAAGAAGCAGGTTTGTCTAAAGCAGAATCTGAAGCAAAAGCGAAAGCATTTGCAGCAGAAAAAGCTGTAAACGAAGCAAGAATTGAAGCAGCTAAACCAGTTGTTGAAGAGGTTGCTGAGGTTGAAGAAGCAGCGGAAGCAGCTCCTGAAACAATTGACGAAGCACAAGAAAAAGCAGCAGAATAAATTATAAATTTATACGAAGATGCGTAAAGAAGATTGTTTTTATTTAGGCAAAATCGTTACAAAATATAGTTTTAAGGGCGAAGTTGTTATCAAATTAGATACCGATGAACCTGAGTTGTACAAAGAAATGGAATCAGTTTATGTCGAATTCGGCACAAATCTGGTTCCTTTTTTTATTGAAAAAAGTTCACTACATAAAGGAAATCAATTACGTGTTCAGTTTGAAGATGTATATTCTGATGAAGAAGCAGATTCTATTTTAAAATGTGGTATTTACTTGCCTTCAACTTTGTTACCAAAACTATCTGGAGATAAATTCTATTTTCATGAAGTAATCGGTTTTACAGTTGTAGATGTAAATTTTGGTGAAGTCGGACAGATTGTTCACATAAATGACAAAGCTGCACAACCACTTTTTGAAATTGACCGAGAAGGAACAGAAATTTTTATTCCGATGGTGGACGATTTTATTAAAAAAGTAGATAGAGTAAATAATACAATTGAAGTGGAAACTCCTGATGGATTAATAGCACTTTATTTGTAAAAAGAAAGGTGTCTGAGTGGTCGAAAGAGCTACCTTGGAAAGGTAGTGTACTGGTAACGGTACCGAGGGTTCGAATCCCTTCCTTTCTACAGTTTATAGTATGGGTTTTCATACCTAAAAAAAGCATCCAATTCTATTAGAATTGGATGCTTTTTTTTATGAATACTATTTCAAGTAGTATATTTATAATAGTTGAAGTAATTTCTTATTGGTCATACGTAATATAAGTAGAAACCAACCAATGATTTAATTTATCACCATCTACAGGTGTTGCAGGTATTTTTATTTTTAATGAATGAGTCCCTGCTTTTAAATCTCCTAAGTCTACAATCATAGGTTCTACGGAAGAACCCGGGCACCAATTTGATCTTGATAAATCTGAAGATGCAATGCGCTCTTCAATTTCTTTAATTTGATAAGATCTTGTTTTTGAATCTATGTAAGAAGCAGAATCTTTTCGCAGCCACACACCAGAAGTAGGGTTGAACCTTCTAAAAGAAGCACAATCATCTCGCCAAGGAATGGTATCTAAAACAAGTGTATTGTTAAAATACACACTATTTTTTATTTTGATAAATTCATCACCGCCACTATGACCACCATGTCCGGTTGTGATGTAATGTAATTTTACATTTTTGATGTCTTTTTTTAAGTTGATGGTTTTCTCTAAGTCATTATGAGCAAAATTATCTGGTATCTGCTGTCCACCAACATAAGGAACAGTGTTTACTAAAGGCATTACAAAGACTTTTCTCTGTTTTCTATTCGAGTATGTAAGTTCTAAATCGAATTCATACCCTTCCGAAGTCCAAGAATCTATCCAAACACCTACATAAAAAGTTCCAGTAACTAAGCTTTCTAAATCCGTTATGTCTTGTTCCCAAACAACTTGTTTTTCCCAATTAGGAATGTAAACAGGTCTTCTATACTTTACTTTATTATCACTGTAATATCCAACACCAAAAGGCGTCATAAATCGCATTAGTTCTGTAACAGGATTGTAATTGTCACCAGATACATAACCAGCATATGTATCATCTACGTAAGAATCTTTGGGGAACTTTCCATCTTTTTCTGTAATAGAAAGGATTGATAGTTTTTTTGGATCTGATACTACAAAACAAGAGCCCGATTTATCCCAACGATCTCCTTTTGAGCGGACTGTTAATTTTACTTTTACATCCGTACCATTTTTAAATGTAGGAATCGTTACTTTTTTATAGACCAAACGGCCACTCATTAAGCGAACCGCTTCGGTATCTGAGCCTTTTTCACCTCCAAAGTTTAATGGTTGCTTGTTAAATACATTCATTTTAGTACTGCCTTCTTGTGCCGTTAAATTCGCACAAAAAACGAATAAGCAGATGATCATACAATTTTTTATCTTCATTTTATATCAATTAAATTATTAGTTTTTAAAGTTTAATTCTACAATAACAGGTAAATGGTCTGACGGATATTTGCAGTCTTTAGAATCACTTAATACAGCATATTTTAATACTTTTACTGCTTCTTTATTTGTGAAAATATAATCGATTCTATCTGTAACAGGTTTGTTAAAATTAAAACCATTAAAAGTTCCTAATGGACCAAAAGGCTTTGAGATACTTACAGATTTAGTATCATTTAAGGCTTCTGAAAGTAATTGAATTGGCGCCGTTTCTGGTTTTAAATTAAAATCTCCCATGACAATTACTGGCAAACTTTTGGTATTTAATTCTTTTATTTTTTCAAGAATTAGTGCCGCACTTTTTACGCGAGCGATATCTCCAATATGATCGAAATGTGTGTTAAATACCCAAAACTGCTCGCTGTTGTTTTTGTTTTCAAAAAGTCCGTAGGTACAAATACGTTCCATAGCTGCATCCCAACCAATAGAAATTTCATTCGGAGTTTTAGACAACCAAAAGGTACCTTCTTTTATAATATTAAATTTTTCTTTATTATAAAAAATAGCACTGAATTCACCTTTCGTTTTACCATCATCTCGTCCAATTCCAATATAAGAATAAGCAACAAAAACACTATCTAAATAGCGCACTTGATGCTGTAAACCTTCTTGAATTCCGAAAACATCTGGTTGATTATAGGCTATCTGATCTGTCAAAAAAACATTTCTTTTAGACCATTGATTTTTGCCATCATTTGAATTGTCATACCTAATATTATAGGTCATTATTTTATAACTTTCATTTTCCTTAGTACAAGAAAAAACAAAGCCTATTAAAAGTAAAAAAATAATCCTCCTCATTCTAAACTGATTTAAATTTTTTATATGCGTTTTATGTCCAATTATTCTTTCAAATTAAACAGAACTTTAGAAGCATTTGTGAGTGTTTCATGACTTATAAAAAAAGACTTTTCAGTTTTACCATTAATCGTAAACGATTTTAAATTTCCTTTTCCATTTTTTTCAATGACCAACGTCTCATTCTTATAATATCTTGTGTCTAAATGAATGGTAATTTTGTCGAATGTTGGTGTTGTCATTGTGTACATAGGATCTGCAGGAGAAACCGGATATATTCCCATCATGCTATAAATCAACCAAGCAGACATGGTGCCGGTGTCATCGTTTCCAGGCAAACCAGCCGGTTTATTTGTAAAATATGTATGAATTAAATTGGTAACACGCTGTTGTGTTTTCCACTCGTAACCCTTTGCGTAATTGTATAAATAGGGGTACCCAATATCTGGTTCATTCGCCATATCAAATTGTTTTTTTTCAAAAACTTCATCCAATTTAGCTACATATTTTTTCTTGCCTCCCATTAACTTCATTAAATATTTTGCATCATGCGCAACCATAAAAGTATACTGCCATGAATTTCCTTCAATAAAGCCTACATTTTTCTCGAAATTAGCACCCTGATTAGGATTAAAAGGCGAGTGCCATGAACCATCATCGTTCTTGGGGCGCAATAAATTAAATTCCTTGTCAAAGAAACTTCTATAGGAAACAGCACGATTAGAAAATAATTTATAATCTTCTTTCTTCCCTAATTTATCAGCCAATTGTGCGATTGCAAAATCACTAATATTATATTCTTGTGTTGTTGAAACAGAACCGCTATTGGTTGTTTTTGTTGATAAATAACCTTTCGTTAAATAGTCTTTAATTCCTGGTCTTAACGGATTATTATCTAACTGTGTAGCACTTTTTCGCATAGCTTCATACGCTTTTTCAATATCAAAATCTTGTATCCCTCTTAAATACGTATCTGCTAAAACAATTCCTGCAGGATCTCCAACCATTGTGGTTGTTTCGGTTGCATTCAGTTCCCATTTAGGCAACCATCCGCTTTCATCATAAATATTCAACATACTTTTTACCATATCCGATTGTTGCTTTGGATAGATCAATGACATTAAAGAATGCAAATTTCTATAGGTATCCCAAAAAGAAAATACGGTAAATCGTGTTCCGTCAGTTTTGGCTGTTTCGCGTTTTCCCATTGTTGGGTATTCACCATTCACATCATTTAACGTATTCGGATGAATTAATGTGTGGTACAATGCTGTATAAAAAATAGTTTTATCATCTTTTGTTCCGCCTTCTACTTCAACTTTAGATAATAATTGATTCCATTGTGAAGCGGTATTTTTATGTATAGCATCAAATGATAAATGCTGCGTTTCCTTTTCTAAATTTTCTCTGGCATTTTCTATACTAACGTAAGAAACCCCAATCTTCACCTCAACTTGCGTTGGTTTTTCAAAATTATAAGTAAAATAAGTCCCTATACTATCGCCAATGACCTCTTTTCGATAGTTTTTATAAAAGCGTTTTTTGCCATTATATCCCATCCACTGTCCTTCTACACCTTTGTTTCTCCTAGTTTTTTTCCAAACTCCAAATTTATCTGCTGGTTTACTAAATTTTGCAACGAAATATACAGGATAAGATTCTTCTGGTTTGTAATAACAAAATGAACCCACATTACGCATGCCTTCTATTTCGGTTGGCGATACTACTTTAACCATAGCGCCTTCTTCGTTGGTTAACCCCAATCCTAAATTGATTAAAATATTAGATTTTCCTTTTGGAAATGAATATTTGCTTACACCAACTCTAGTGGTTGCAGTAAGTTCAGCTTTTACATTATATTTTGAAAGTTGAGCACTGTAATAACCTGGTTTTGCAATCTCATTGGTATAAGTCGTTCCATATTTTAAATGATCTGTTTCTAGTTCTCCTGTTGTAGGCATTGCTAAAACAACACCCAAATCTGGGCAACCAACACCACTTAAATTCACATGAGAAAATCCGGTTAAAAAAGTATTTTCATTTACATACGGAGTAGACAACCAACCGCTGTCTTTCTCTAATGGTAAATTTTGTGCTCCTGCTACATTAAAAGGAGAAACACTAGCCATTCCTCTTGGTGCAATTGCTCCAGGGTTGGTGGCGCCAAAATTAGAGGTTCCTATAAAAGGATTTACATAATCGATAGGTTCTTGTGAAACCATATTAAATTGAATGCAAAAAATTAAAAAAAGTGTAATTAAATGAAGCTTTTTCATGGGCTATTTATTTTTTGAAGTACTTAGTGAATACGGTTTGTTTGCAGCAGCAGTTCCCCAATTTTTATTAGGAATATTCCCCATATTGAAATTTAAAGTTCCACCATTTTGAAGCGCATCAAACTTTATAAAATTATTTTGATATGCTTTGCCATTTAACAACGCATCTTGAATATAAACATTCGTGCTTGAATTGTTTTCAGAAGTGATTTCAAACGTGTTTCCATTTTCTAAATGTAATGTTGCTTTTTTAAATAACGGACTTCCAATTACGTATTCATCAACTCCTGGAGTTACAGGATAAAACCCTAAAGCACTAAATACATACCATGCAGATGTTTGTCCGTTATCTTCATCACCACAATAACCGTCTGGTGTTGCCGAGTATAATTTTGTTAAAACATCTCTCACTTTTTCTTGTGCTTTGTAAGATTGATTTGCATAATTATACAAATAAATCATATGTTGAATGGGTTGATTTCCGTGTGCATAGTTTCCCATATTTACAATTTGCATTTCTCGAATTTCGTGAATTGTAAAACCATAATACGAAGCATCAAACTTTGGAGGCATTTCAAAAACTTCATCTAGTTTTAAAGCAAACTGTTCTTTACCGCCCATTAAATCAATAAGACCTTCGATGTCATGAAAAACAGACCAAGTATAATGCAAACTATTTCCTTCTGTAAAAGCATCACCCCATTTTAAGGGATTAAACGGACTTTGGAAGTTTCCATCCTCATTTTTTCCACGCATCCAATTGGTAGAAGGATCAAATAAGTTTTTATAATTCATAGATTTCTCAAAGTATTTTTCAGCAATTTTAGTTTTACCCATTTTTTCTGCCATTTGCGCAATTGTAAAATCGGCATATGCATATTCTAATGTTCTCGCAGCATTTTCATGAATATCAACATCATAAGGTACATACCCTAATTTATTATAATACTCTAAACCAGCTCTACCTACGGAATTTACAGGTCTACCATCTGCAACGGTTGCATTTTTAAGCATTGCTTCAAACAATATTTCGGCATCCATATTTTTTGCACCTTTTAAAAAGGCATCTGCAATAATAGAAGCAGAGTTAGAACCAATCATCACATCTCTGTGTCCTGGACTTGCCCATTCTGGCAACCAACTAGATTCTTTATAAGTATTAGCCAAACCTTGCATAATTTGTCCGTTTAGCTCTGGGTACATCATATTGAAAAATGGAAAAACTGCTCTAAACGTGTCCCAAAAGCCATTGTCGGTAAACATATAACCAGGCAACACTTTACCATTGTACGGACTATAATGAACTACTTTATTATTTGCATCAAATTCATAAAACTTTCTTGGGAACAATAAAACACGATATAAGGAAGAGTAGAAGGTTCTTAAATTATCAATATTATCATCTTCAATTTGAATTTTATTCAATGCTGTTTCCCAAGCTTGTTTTGCTTTATTCTTTGTGTCTTCAAAAGTATCTGCTCCAATTTCCCTCGAAAGATTTAATGCAGCCTGTTCTGGACTAATAAATGAAGAAGCTACTTTTACATGTACAACTTCTCCTTTTTTAGTTTTAAAACCTACAATAGCTCCAACATGTTCACCTTCACTATTTACTGAGTTTTCAAGCAATTGCCAACCATCCGTCCAGGTGTGATTTAGTTCAAAATCGGTGTCAAATTCTGCCACAAAATAGTTATGAAAATTATCAGGAACTCCGCCACTATTATTTCTACAATAGCCAATTATTTTACGTTCTTCAGGAATAATTTTCACCATAGAACCTTTGTTAAAAGCATCTAGAACAATGTAAGATTTGTCAGATTCTGGAAAGGTGAATTTAAAATGTGCCGCTCTTTCTGTTGGCGCAACTTCTGCCACCACATCATAATCTGCTAAATAAACCGAGTAATGATAAGGTTTTACGGTTTCTGCTTTGTGAGAAAACCAAGATTGCCTTTCATCTTCCTGAAACTTTAAATCTCCTGTAACTGCCATCAAAGAAAATGCAGCGTAATCATTAACCCACGGACTCGGTTGATGGGTTTGTTTGATGCCTCTAATTTTATTTTCATCGTATTTGTAGGTCCAACCATCACCCATTTTAGACGTCATTGGTGTCCAAAAATTCATTGCCCAAGGAGTTGCAATCGCAGGGTAGGTGTTTCCGTTAGATAAATCGAAAGAAGAATCTGTACCCATTAAAGGATTTACAAAATCGACCAAATCTTTACTTTCGATGTAGGAGTTATTTTGTGCTTTTAAACTAGTGTTCACACAAAATAGCAGTATTATTAAAATCGACGAATATTTGAAAATCATATTTGGCATATCGTTCTTATTAATTTATTCATTCTGTCTAGAATTGATGTCATTGCGAACGTAGAGAAGCAATCTAATAATTGAAAACTAGACTAAAAGATTCCTTCTCGTACCTCGTTCGGAATGACAAAAATTACTTCTTAATTCTATTTTTATTTATTTAATTCCACAGCGTTTCCGTGACCTCTGTACAATTTCAAAGCATCTTCTAACTCAACTTCTATAATCGTTACATTCGGGTCTAGATTTTTTTCTTGTGGAATTTCGATTCTTAAAATTCCAGGAATATTGTTCCAAGCAGCACCACCATTTCTTTCAAAACTTAATTCTTGATTAGAGCCTACAACTTTAATAGATTTCACTTTATTCTGAATCCCTTTTAATGAAATGTAATTTTTAGGAGCATCAAACAAAGCCAAGTAAATTTTAGTTTCATCTTTGTTTAACATTGTTGGTCCATAAAAGTGACCATAAGGCAATCCTGCTTTTGAATTAAATACGGCAGTTTCATGTTTTCTAATCCAATCTCCTAAAGCCTCTAAACGTTCTACTTGTTCTTTTGCAATGGTACCATCTGGTTTTGGACCGATGTTTAATAATAAGTTTCCTCCAGAAGCAATTACTTCAACAAAAGTTCTTATAATTTGAGACTTTGGTTTGTAATTGGTATCAGACGGAAAATAGCCCCAATTATCATTCATGGTCATACAAAACTCCCAAGCACCATCTGGTCTAACAACAGGGATTCCTTGTTCTGGCGTACTATAATCTCCGTACGTTTTTAATCGAGAATTTACAACCACCTTAGGATTCCATGTTAACAAACTATCTTTTAATGATTGCGCTCTCCATTGTTCGCTAGATTTTTCCCAATCACCATCAAACCAAAATAAATCTGGCTTAAAAGTATCGCTTAATTCTTTCAACTGACCGTTGTTAAATTTAAGAAAACGTTGCCAAGGAGATAATTGATTTTGTTTTTTCTGCGGATAATTTTTACGAGTATTTGGTCTTGGAAAAACCACATCATAATCAGGATGTGACCAATCAATCAAAGAATAATACAAACCTACTTTTAGGTTTTCTTTTCTTAAAGCAGCTACAAAAGGTGCTACTAAATCGCGTTTTGCAGGTGTTTTTTCTAGTACATTTAAGTGGCTAAATTTGGTGTCCCATAAAGCAACGCCATCATGATGTTTTGTAGTTAAAACAGCATAACGCGCGCCAATTTTTTTAAATAATTTTGCCCAAGCTTCCGGGTCATAATTTTTGGCAGTAAACTCTTTTCCCTGTGCCATATAATCATCATAAGAAATACGTTTGTGATACATAGACCACGACTCGCCAATTCCTTTTACACCGTAATATCCCCAGTGAATAAATACGCCTAATTTAGCATCTTTAAACCACTCTAAACGTTCTTCTTTCGTCAGTTTTTCTTGTGCCGAAATTTGATTGGCAACTAAGAAAACTAATACCGTAATAATCTTAAAATATTTCATCTTTAATTAATTTATCTTGTTTTTAAAAACAGCCTTTTTATTCTAAAGTAATTTCTATAATAGTATCAATTTTATTTTGGTCTGCTTTAGGTATTTCTATAAGTAACCCATCTTTAGTTTGTTTGGTTGTAATCTTTTTTTTATTAGCGAATAATTCAGCCGATTTAATGGCTGCCTTAAACTCTGGAATAACAAAAGTGTTTGCTTTATTTTCTAATAAATGAAGGTAAAGCACCTTTCCTTTTTGGGTTGAAACCCAATCTTTGCTAGGTGCTATAATTCCAGCTTTGGTTCCGTAGATAGTTTCCCCATTTGTTTGCAGCCAGTTACCTATTTCAGAAAGAGAATATATATGTTCCTCTTGTATTTTTCCATTCGGCATTGGGCCGACATTTAATAATAAATTACTTCCAAACCCAGACGCTCTAACTAAGTAGTGAACAAGTTCCTTTTTTGTTTTATGTTTTTTGTCTTGTAAATTAAATCCCCAAGAACCATTAATGGTAGCACATACTTCTCTTGGTAAACGACCAATAAGTGATTCTGATGTGCCAAAACCTGTTTTATTTTCGCCTGGTAAGTCTCTTTCAAACATTTGAAAATCTTCCCCTGTCTTTAATGCTTCGTGATGATTATTTCCAATTAAACACTGCGGTTGTATACTATGAATTAATTCATAAATCTCATCATAATGCCAATTTTCATCTTTTTTATCCCAATCTCCATCAAACCAAACTCCAGCAATGTCACCATAGTTGGTTAACAACTCTGTTAATTGAGCTTTCATAAAATTTATGTAGGCATTCCAATCACCTTCTTTTCTTCCAGCGATACTATTCCCTGTTTTGCCTCTTGGAAAATAATCATCATTATGCCAATCTAATAAAGAATAATAAAAGAAAAGTTTGATACCTTCCTTCTCACATGCCTTTGCCAAATCTTTTATAACATCCTTTCCATAGGGTGTTTTTTTAACAATAGTATAATCGGTAGCTTTAGAATCGAACAATGAAAACCCATCATGATGTCTTGTAGTGATGGTAATGTATTTCATTCCTGAATTTTTAGCAATCTTAACCCATTCTTCTGCATTGAATTCAATGGGATTGAAAAATGAAGGCAATTTTTCGTAGGCATCTATTGGAATATTTTGATTATTCATCACCCATTCGCCATCTCCCAAAATACTGTACACACCCCAATGAATAAAGAGTCCGAATTTAGCATCTTCAAACCAATGTCTAGCCTCCAAATTACTTTTGGTTGGTATATAATTAGTTTGAGCAATACCTTTCTTTGCTATGCTGAAAAAAAGTAATGTCACTATTATAATTCGTATTCTTTTCATATTTTAATTAATTATGATTTCATCAACAAATAACCAAACTTTACCTCCTTCAGGGGTTTTTGATAAGTTTTTAGCAAATACTTTTACATACCTTACAGATTGCTCTTCAAAAGAAACTTTAAATTCTTTTAAATCGAAAGAAGGGTTTTTAGCAAATGCTCTTTTCTCTACACCAACTTCTGTATAGTTTTTACCATCTTTAGAAACAGACACTTTTACAGCTGTTGGAAAATAGATTCCAGGGCCTTGGTTCTCTAAAGTACCTACAACAACCTCTTTAATAGAAGTTGCTTCTCCTAAATCAACAACTGCCTCCATATCTTTACCCAACCATGCTTGCCAATGACCATCTGTGTAGTTTTTGGTTGCACGTAAAGTATTTACCATTCCGAATTCTCCTTCACCTTGATAACGGTCATCATAAATTTCTTTAAAAGTTACCTTTTTACCAACTGCTTTATGAAATTTAATAGTGGTGTTAAATGGAACTCCTACAGGTACATCGTTTTTAAAAAGTGACGCATGCACTTCTGTAGATTCATTAATTATCAATGGTTCTGTATATTTAACCGCAGCATCCGTTAGTTTTGCATCATTTAAAGTATAACGAATATCTGCATCTGTAAATTCATTATTCAATGCTAATGTTACTTTTTTAGTATCCATATCAATTTTCACATCTTCCATCACCAAATAAGCACTTTTTGCATAATTGATATTTAAATAATCATAACGCCCAAACATGGTAACGATTCTAGTTGAAAAATCTTCCCAATTACGAGATTCTTTGGTTGACCATAGCGTTTCAGATAATGCAGCCAATCTAGGGAAAATCATATATTCTGAATGAGATGTTGTTTTTATTTGCTCTGACCATAAATTCGCTTGTCCGCCTAAAACATGTTTCGCTTCTGCAGCTGTCATTCCTTCTACAACAGGGTCAAACGTGTACACCTTGCTTAAAGGCGTATAACCACCCCAAGCCAATGGCTCTTCATTTTGTGGCCCTTGATAATGATCAAAATAACAATGAGAACCAGGAGTCATAATAACATCATGCCCTTGTTTTGCCGCTTCAAGACCACCTTTGGTACCTCTCCAACTCATTACAGTAGCCTCTGGTGCAATACCACCTTCTAAAATTTCATCCCAACCAATTAACCTTTTTCCTTTAGAGTTGATGAAGCTTTCCATTCTTTTAATGAAATAACTTTGTAGTTCTTCAACATTTTCTAAATTTTCTGAACGCATTCTTTTGTTACAATCAGGGCATTTTTTCCAATTGGTTTTGGTTGCTTCATCACCACCAACATGAATATATTTTGATGGAAAAATCTCCATTACCTCCTCTAAAACATTTTCTAGAAACTCAAATGTGTTTTCTTTTCCAGCACAATAAATATCCGTAATTGGCCAAACTCCGCCAGAAGGAACTCCTATAGGTTTTTCATGGCAAGACAATTCTGGATATGCTGCAATTGCAGACGATACATGTGCAGGCATTTCAATTTCTGGAATAATTTCGATATTTTTAGTTGCTGCATAGGCTACTAAATCTTTTAATTCATCTTGTGTATAGAATCCTCCATAGGTTCCTTTTTCATCTGCGGATGTTGTATATCTACCATCCCAATGTTTGTCTTCTTGATCTACTCTCCAAGCACCAACTTCCGTTAATTTTGGATATTTTTTAATTTCGATACGCCATCCTTGATCATCTACTAAATGCAAATGCAATACATTCATTTTAAGCATTGCCAAACGATCTATGGTTTTCTTTAGATATTCTATTTCGAAAAAATGACGAGATACATCTAACATTAAACCTCTATATTTATAACGAGGTTGGTCTTCAATTGTAAGATTAGGAATGAACCAATCTGTGCCTGAAACCGAATTAGAACTTTCAATGGCTACAGGAAGCAGTTGCCTAAGTGTTTCTATACCGTATATAAAACCAGCATCTCCTTTTGAAGTAATTAAAACACGATTAGAGTTTACATTCAACTTATAGGCTTCATCGTCTAAGTTTTCATCAATAATAAACTGAACATAGTTTTCTTTTGGAGTTTGTTCTAAAACGTCTAAATCCCAGCCAGATACATTCTTAAATTTATCGATTAAAACCGACGTTAGTTCTTCTTGAGATGCAGCAGCTAAAATAAATTTGGTGTTTTCATCAAACTGAAAAGCACCTTTATTCAGCAGTAGTTTGGCTGGTTTAGGAATCACTGCAATATCATTTTCAGTGAAAATTATATCTTCATTACTTTTTTGACAGGAAACTGTTATGGCAATTATAGCCATAACCAGCATTTTTTTGAATACACTCATTTTTATAAAAATTTAATTATCAATCTTTTTTAATTATACGAAAACACTTTAACGTGGCTTCTTTTTTCTATTCTTTTACTTTTTTATTGATACATTTTAGAAGTTGCTGCCATAGATCTTTTGGTGTTTTTATTAGGAGTATTTCCCATTGTAAAAATCAATTTTCCACCTTGCATAATTTCTGTATGTGTGATGTAACTTCTTTCTATAACCTTATTATTTAAAGTAATTTCTTGAATGTATTTATTTTCAGAACTGTTATCTATTGTTTGTACAGTAAAGGTTTTTCCGTTTTCTAAATTGAGGGTCGCCTTATCAACAATAGGAGAACCAAAAGCGTAAACTCCTTGTGCAGGATTTACAGGGTAAAAACCTAAGGCACTAAAAATATACCAAGAAGACATTTGTCCGCAATCTTCATTACCACAATGTCCGTTCGGTTCATTTTTATACTGTGTTTCTAAAATTTCACGAATTAATTTTTGTGTTTTCCATGGTTTGTCAATATAATTATACAAATATGCTACGTGATGACTAGGTTCATTTCCGTGGGCGTATTGACCAATCATTCCAGTACTAAAAATTGGTAACTTATCTTCTGGAAGCGGATCTAAAGTAAACATAGCATCTAGCTTTTTGTCAAAATTTTCTTTTCCACCAACAGTAGTTACCAAACCTTCAATATTATGTTGCACAGACCAAAAATATTGCCAAGCATTACTTTCGCAGAAATAAGGAGAATAATCTTTAGGAATAAAATCTTTTAAGAAAAGTCCGTTGTTAGACTTAGGACGCATAAATGTACTTTTAGAATCGTACACATTTCGCCAATTTTCAGAACGGTTTAAAAACGTATTGTAATCCTCTGTTTTTCCTAATGCTTTTGCAAATTGTGCAATACACCAATCTCCGTATGCATATTCTAGGGTTTTAGAAACTGACCAATCTTCATGTTGTTCGTCAATCGGTACGTATCCCAATTGCATGTATTTATCAATTTCTCTTGATGTATCTGTAGCACTTGCAATACATGCTTCGTATGCCAATTCAGCATCAAAATCTTTAATTCCTTTAAAATAAGCATCTACAATTACAGGAACTGCGTGGTAACCAATCATCATATTGGTTTCATTTCCTTGCATAGACCAAACCGGTAATAAACCTGTTTCTTTGTAATGAGCAAGCATAGAATTTACCATGTCTGAAACTCTAGTAGGATGCAAAATGGTATATAATGGGTGTGCTGCTCTATACGTATCCCATAATGAAAACGTATCATATCTATCAAAACCATCAGCATTCATGATAGAATCATTGGCCCCTTTATAATTTCCGTTATGATCGCTTAATAAAGTTGGTGCCAACATCGATTGATACAACATTGTGTAAAAAATGCGTTTTTTAGTATCGTCTTTTGTGGTGATAACTATTTTTTGAAGTTGTTTTTCCCATTTCTCTTTCGCTTGATTCTTTAAGGCTTCAAAATTAAAATTAGGAGCCTCTTTTTCTAAGGATTGATAAGCGCCATCAATAGTTGCAGTTGAAAGGCCTGTTTTTAAAATAATTTCTTCACCTTCTTCCATTGAATAATTTAAAATTATTTTGGTGTTTTTACCAGTAACAGGAGATTTTGTAAGCGTATCATTCTTAAATAATTGATAGTCTTTAAAAGGTTTTGATACTTTAATCACAAAATATGCGCGTTGGTCTTTTGCCCAACCAGAAGACTTTCTATAACCTTCGATTGTAGTAGTATTAATTACTTTAAAATGAGTTTCTGTAGGACTGTCCCAATTTAGCGCATAGCCTAAATCGATATGAATTTGTGTACTGTCATCTTTTGGGAACGTGTATTTATGAATACCCGTTCTTTCTGTCGCTGTTAATTCAGCTTTAATACCGTAGTCTAATAAATCAACCGAATAATAACCAGGGGAAGCGGATTCTTTTTCATGTGAAAAACTTGAATAGGGTTTAAAATTATTGATTTCTATTCGTTTTGAAAATTTACTATTGGTAGGCATTATTAAAATATCATATAAATCTCCAGCTCCGGTTCCTGATAAATGCATGTGTGAAAAACCAGAAATAATAGAATCTTTATAAAAATAACCTGCAATTCTATCCCAACCAGGAATACCAATATCTGGACTTAATTGCACCATGCCGTAAGGAACAGTTGCACCAGGATAGGTATTTCCAGGACCATCTGTACCGATAAACGGATTCACAAAATCTGTAAGATTTTCTCGTATTGATGTTTTTTCAGGTTCTTTACATTGTAGTAAAAAAAGAAAACTGAGTAAATATAGTAGACCGTATTTTTTCATTAATTTAGATTCTAAAATTTAATTTCACCAAAAAGTAGTTTTCATTCTTATTTAAAATTATAGGACAGTAACTTCTGCTTTTCCATTTTTGTAACCAAACCAAAGAATATACGCATAACACAGCACTATTAAAAGCAATGCGTTTTTAAAAGCAATATAATCTGTTAAAAACCCAAAAGTAGGAGGGATGATGGCACCACCAACAATAGCTGTACATAATAAACCTGATGCTTTAGGTTTTAAATGACCAATACCATCAATAGCTAAAGTGAAAATTGTTGGGAACATAATAGAATTGAATAAACCAACAGCCAAAATACTCCACATACTTACCAAACCAACGGTACTTACAGACATTATAATTAGACCAATAGAAATAGAAGCAAAAATAGCCAACACTTTTCCTGGTTTCATTATGCGGGTAAGATAAGCGCCTGCAAATCTACCAATCATAGCACCAGACCAATAAAAGGTAACAAAAACGCCAACAACTGCTTTGTCATCTTTTTCGGCTAAACCAGAGTTTAAAATGGCTTCTGCAATAGATTTCATCATGCCATTTTCTTTAATAACCGATACCAGATTCATGTCTAAAAAGTAGTTTACTAAATAACTTCCAATAGCTACTTCTGCACCAACGTAAAAGAAAATAGCCAATACACCCTGCATTAATTTTTTGTTTTTAAAAGCTTCACGATACGTTCCTGTGGAAGCTTCAGAAATCATATTTGGTAATTTTGCAAATAAGAAGACCAAAGCGATCAAACCTATAAATGCTGCCAACCCTAAAAATGGCGTTTGAACCGCAGCGGCTTCTGTTGACAAGTATGCTTCTTTTGCAGCTCCATCAAGTACCGCAATTTCATCTTTAGTTTTTATCACATCACTTAAAATAAACATCGCACCAATTACGGGAGCTACTGCTGTTCCTAATGAATTAAATGCCTGCGACAAGTTTAAACGACTAGAGGCGCCACCTTCAGAACCCAAGACAGCAACAAAAGGGTTGGCTGCTACTTGTAAAACGGTTATTCCTGCAGCCAAAATAAAATAGGCTAACATAAAAATGCCAAACTCACGGTAAGATGCTGCTGGGTAAAAAAGAAGACAACCTAATGCCATGGTTAACAATCCTAATATAATACCTCTTTTATACCCTATTTTAGATAGAATATAACTTGCCGGAATCGATAGTAAAAAAAAGGCACCGAAAAATGCAAATTGTACCAAACCTGCTTGAAAATAAGTTAATGTAAATAATTCGCGCAAACGCGGAATCAAAGAATCTACAAGAACTGTTATAAAGCCCCAAAGGAAAAATAAAACAGTTAGTAAGATAAATGCGGAACGGTAGGATTTTTGATTTGACATGGTATGCTTTATTTCTGATTATAATTTATACATTAAAGATATTTCTCTATTTATAGCGTTTCCTTAACTGCTTTGATTGTTTTTAAATAGTCATCTGTTAATTGCGGACCATCAAAAAAAGTAATTCCTTTTGCGCCATTTTCTTTCGCTAAATAAATGGCTTGCTTTAATTCTTCACTTGAAGAAAAAGGAGGTAAATATACCCCAGTGTTTACAGCTACATCTTTATGTTCTAAATCTGTTACACCTTGTTTTGTTGCATACCCAATCCAATCGATTTCTTCATTGTAAAAACCGTGATAAATCATAGGGTATACCGCGTCAATATTCCATTTGTCCCAGCGTTGACGTACCATATGATCGGCCATTTCTGGATATGGAAAAACAGCAGCTGTTAAATTTTTATTGTTCTTATGAACAATTTCATAAGCATCATTCACTAGGTTTCGAATAGCATTTAATCTGAAATTTTTCCATTCCATATCAATTGCTGTATTTTTGCTTTCTAAAGGGTTTTTATGATGAATTTTTTCAAACTCACGAATGCAAACTTCACAATAACAAAAATCGAACTCTGCCATTTCAGTCTCTTGTTTTAGGTCGTACCTTGGAAGCAAACCGATTGGCAAGAAAATATCTGGAAAACGAATGTAATCTAAGTGAACACTTTCAATTCCGTCAACTTTAGACAAACCTTCTACCAAACCTAAAATATGATTTCTAGACTCGGTTCTTGTTGGGCACAACCATTGGTAATAACCTACATAAGGTCTCGTGTCAAAACAAGATTTACCATCTCTATTCACCATATACCATTCTGGGTGTTGTAACGCAATTGTATCTCCTGGTCTGTTTACAGCCATAATCCAAGCATGTACTTTTAAACCTTCTTTGGCAGCTAAAGGAGCTAAACGAGCCAGTTCTTTAGGATCTGTTCCTGTGTTTATTAAAAGTTCATCAATTCCACCAGCTTTGTATCTTTTAAATTCTGTAGTGTAAGCATCGTTTGTTTTCTCTTTATTGGAAGTAATCCAAGTTCCAAAAGTAAAGGCATCAACTTTTTCTGCTAAAATATCAGATGAATTTATCTGTTTTACTTTTTGCGTTTGATTACAGCCTATTATAAAAAAAATAGACAAAATAAATAATGGGAATTTTACTTTCATTAAAACCTGTTTTTTATACTTTATAACTACTCTAAACCTTCAAAAAGAGTGTTTAATAATTCTTGATCTTTGTCTAAACTATATTCCCAGAACATAGCTCCACCAAATCCTTTTTCCTTTATAAACGCTGCTTTTAATTTAACGTCTTTAGCCGTTTCCCAAGAAACAAATGTACTATCGGTTTCACTCCATAAATAGGAAGCTTTTGCAGATTCGTCATACATTTCTTTATATTTTCCGTTAGCTATTCTTTCTTTAAGCTCTTTGTAAGACACAATATAACCACCTTCTTGAGAATGATCATTTAAACCGTCTGTTGTTGAACTTACTTTTTTCCATTGTCTTCCATAGAAAGGAATTCCCAAGACTAATTTATCTGCTGGCACACCTGCTTCCAAATGTCTTTCCATAGCATCTACTCCGCTATTTACATTGTATGTATCTTTTTCTGAAGGATATAAATTTGCATGATGTCCTGTTTGATAATACCAACCCTGATAAAAATCATAACACATTACATTTATAAAATCGAGGTATTGATGCACTTCCCCCAAATTAGTTTGTTCTATATACGTTTCATCAGCTCCTGTAGCAATGGTTAACAAATAATGGGTATTATTTTTCTTTCCTTCAACATCTAAAGCTTTGCGAATTTCTGCCAAAAGCAAGGTGAAATTATCTTTGTCTGAAGGACGAAAAGGATTGTCTTCACCACGTTGACCTGGATATTCCCAATCTAAATCTACGCCATCAAAACCATGTTCTAATAATAAGTTTACACAACTTTCTGCAAACTTCTTTCGAGAGCTTTCAAAAGCTGCCATGGTAGAAAATTGATCAGACCAAACCCAACCACCTACAGAATATAATACTTTTAAAGCTGGATTTTGTTTTTTTAGCGATATCAGCGTCGCAATTTTAGCTTCATCTGTCTCTAACTCAAACTTCGCTTTACCATCTACAATATTTGCAAATGCAAAATTGATGTGTGTTAATTTAGTCGCATCAATTTTTGAGAAATCATAATTTTCATAACCAGCGGCATAACCAATAATTTTATAATGCTCAATTTGCTTTTCTTCCTGTACTATATTTTGTTTCTCTACGGTTTTAGTACACGCAAGAAATAAAGGTAAAAGGAAAAAGTATGTTATGAATTTCATCTTCTTTATTGCTTTACTTATGATCATCATAATACTCCTTTTATTCTAAAAACTGTTGTTAATTTGTTAGGACGTTTTGCTGGTACTATAAGCATAAGTTTCTTTTTACCTTGCTTAAATTCAACATGAGCATCACTACCGATTATTTCAATTGAACTTATTTTACCAGGTTTTTGTTTTGAATGTAATCCTAATGATGGAATTTCTATTTTTCCCTCTGAAGGATTCAGGACAAACATATACAATACATTTCCATTGGTGGTAAACCGCACTTCATCACTACCATAAGCAGTGCTTTTTAGTGTTCTTTCATTAAAATGCTCCTGACTTTTTTGCTTTTTTAAAGCCTCTAGATCTGCCTCTCCAATGCCACTTTCTTCCAATACCTTTAGGTAAGAATTTAGATTATCACCATATATTTTCCATGGTTTACTAGCATAAATTGCTTCACTATTTTGGTGTATCCAAGCACCAACTTCATCTAAAATTATTTTCTGAGTTGTAGGAATGGTTCCATCGCCTAAAAGTTCTACATTTAGCAATAGGTTTCCATTTTTACTATTGTAATCGGCTAAAGTTTCAATAACTGTTTTAGCACTATGTCTATAGTCCATTGCATGGGTATCTTCTTTATAAAACCAAGTTCGAAGTGTTGTTATTCCTTGCCATGGATACGGTAATATTTCAGAAGCTCCACCGCGCTCAATATCTTTAACGGTTGAAGGCTCATTATGAAATTTACCAGCTACAACAGCATTAATTTTTCCAGTATTATCACGTTTATTATTGAAAAAAGTTTCACAGACTTCTTTTCCATATTCGTTATAAGGAAAGTTATAACCATCAAACCAAATCATGTCGATGTCATATTTAGTAACTAATTCTTTATGGCGTAACATCCAATTTTGTTTTACTTTTTCAATGTATTCAGGAGTTCTTTCAGCCGGAGGTAAACCATATAAATCTGCAGGATCTAAACCTTCCCACCATTTTCCTTTTCCGTCTTCAACTGTCATGTGCCCATCATAAAGAACACCTTTATGAGGTCCTGCAGTATCCGCACCAAAAGCAGGCAACCACCAACCCAAAAAGCGGTCGTCATGTGAACTAACGCCAAACGGCATCTCATATTTTTTAGTTGATTTTTCAAATTCTCCGATAATATCACGTTTTGGCCCCATATTTACAGAGTTCCATGGGTGATGTGTCGAATCGAAATTATCAAAATGATCATGATGGTTCGCCAAAGCCACAAAATATTTTGCGCCAATACTCTTAAAATACCTTACAAGTGCATCGGTATCTAGTTTTTCTGCCTTCCATTCATTAAGAACATCTTTAAACCCAATCTCAGATGGATGACCGAATTTATTTTTGTGATAAGAATATGCATTTCTCCCCCATTTCTCTTTTCCTACATCTTCCATATACATGTGTCTTGCATACCAGCCTCCACCTTGTAATGGTTCTGTTTGTGCACCCCAATGTACCCAAATTCCAAATCGAGCTTCTGTGTACCATTCAGGAAATTCATAATTTTCACCCAATTCTTTCCAAGACAATTCTTTGTCTTGAGCGTAGCAAGAAAAGCTTAAAAAGCATACTATAAATATAATAAAGGTATTTAATTTCATGTTCGTTTTTTTGTTTAGTGCGTAATTAATTTACCGTCTTCTTTAATAATTAACGTTTTATTAGAAAAAGGACTATCTACAAAAATAGTCCAACCAAAACGATGATTTTCAAGTTTAGGGTTTATTTTTTTTCCATCTATAATTATTGGTGATAGCGTTAATTTTTCAATAGTAGTAGCCCAACTTTTATTTACAGTAAAATACTTCTTTTGAGTACGGTATAACTGATACAATTCCCATTTTATTTTCTCCTCATTCGGAATTTCAAACGTATCTTTTTTTCCAACTTCTTTGGAAGAAAAATAAACATAGCCCCATTTTTCTGGTTCGTGCATATTAATGACTCCTTGTGGAGACCAAACCCAATTGTATTCAGGAAGATGTTTTTCGTTAGCATCTTTCTTGCGTTCGTACTTTCCGTCAGTAATTTGGTAATCCCAATTTACTCTAGAAAAATTTACACGCCAAAATTCGTCTTTAGGAACATTTTTCTCAAAATAAGATTTCTTATAAACACTCCAAGGAATCGCCATTTCAAGAATCCAACCCTTGTCGGTATCGTTCGGGTTATTTAGGGTCCCATCAATTGTGATAGCAGATTTCATTCCGGTTGCGGTCCAATCATTTAAAGCCACATTATTTAACTCTCTATAAGGTTTTGTAATGAATAAATCCCAAATGGTATTGATGGCATTGACTTCAATTTCATAGTAATTATGTGTATCACCATCTGGATCTATAAATACTTCAAAATCATTATTATGAAAAATAATAGCATCACGTTCTGTAATATCTGCCCAAACGTGTGGTTCTTCCATTTTAGCTAAAATGTAGAAATATGTATCATCCCAAAGCATCTTTATTTGGGTTTTATAGGTTGGTTTTTTTACACCTTGAATATCTATAAAAGGTGCGGACCATGCTACTTTATCCCAAGAAACATCCTTTTCATTTCCATCAATAAGAATTGCTTCAGAAGTATGATACGCAATATAATTTTCTGGCGTAATTTCAACCTTTGATTGTGCAGTAGTTATTGTTGTTAAAAAACAACATAAAATCGACAAATATTGAAAATTTAAAATCATTTTTATTCTTATTTATGATGAAAATTGATTGAGACCTTTCAGTTGTTTTAATAAACTCAACGGTCTAAAAATTTTATAAACTATTCTCTTTTGTATATTGAATTACTTCACTCAACTTACCAAATGCCATTGCAACCACAGTATCTGCAGCTCCATAATAAATAGCCAATTTATCTTCTTCTACATCATGCAATGCAGCACAAGGAAACACTACATTAGGCACATCTCCGGTAGTTTCATATTGTTCTGCTGGCCCTAATAAATAAGGTTGCGTTCTATATTTAACTTTATCTGGTTCGTTTTCATCTAAAAGTGCAGATCCCATTGCATAACGGAAACCGTTGCACGTATTAATCACCCCATGATAAATCATTAACCAACCTTCGTCTGTTAAAATAGGAATTGGGCCTGCGCCAATTTTGGTACATTGCCACGCACTATCTTCAAAAGGTGTTGCTTTCATTACACAGCGATGTTCTCCCCAATATTTCATATCTGGGCTGTAACTAATGTAAATATCACCAAAAGGTGTGTGACCGTTGTCACTTGGGCGACTTAACATTGCGTATTTTCCGTTTATTTTTTGCGGAAATAATACACCATTTCGGTTAAAAGGTAAAAAGGCATTTTCACATTGAAAAAATTCTTTAAAATCGAAGGTATACCCAATTCCGATTGTTGGTCCGTTATAGCCATTACACCAAGTAATCCAATATCTATCTTCAATAAATACCACACGAGGATCGTATTTATAGTCAGATTCTATCATTTCTGTATTTCCGGCTTGCATTTCAATTGGCTCATGATTGATGTCCCAATCAATTCCGTTTTTACTAAAGCCAGCAAAAATATTCATTTGTACCGCTTTGTTATCACACCTAAAAACACCTGCAAAACCATCTTTAAAAGGAACAACAGCACTATTAAAAATACTGTTAGATGATGGGATGTCGTACCTGTTAATTACAGGGTTTTCAGAATATCTCCAAACTACATCAGTGCAACCTTCTGGTTTATCTTGCCAAGGAATTGAATTCATATTTGCTTTATTTTTTAATGTCAATCTTATTATTTTTTAATTTGGTATTTTTCTAACTTTATCTAACCATGTAAACTTCAAAATAATCGAAGTTACTACAAATACACCCAATGAAATAAATGCTTTTGGATAATCTCTAATGATAAAATAGATTGGTAAAACAATCATACTAGATTGCCAAACAATACCAATGGCGCAGTTTAACATGTCTGACCAAAAATCGGAATTTCTTTCTATTTTATGGTTGTCTTTTTTCAATTCTTTTAAAACTGGTTTCCAAAATCCCCAAGGATGCACATTTTTATAAAATGCTTTTAGAACGTTCATATCTGTAGGTTTGCTTAAAAAGGTTCCTAAAAATGAACCCAATAGCGACACACCGAATATTACTGGAAATAAGTAAATGGCAGAAACATGTGATAAATCATATAAAATTGTTCCTTCAGAGAAACTTCCTTTGTTTTGATCTAATAAAAACTGTAAGCTGGCAATGATTAAACCAGATAACATTCCCCAGAAATACCCCCAACCATTAAAGCGCCACCAAATCCATTTTAAGAAATTTGCAGCCACATAACCACCAAATAAAGAACTGGTAATCCATAAAGTTAATGAGTTAATGGAGTCTGCAAAAAAGCCCATAAAAACACCCAAACCAACCACTGCAAAAGAGGCAATATGACTCGCTTTTATATAATGTTTGTCGGTTGCTTCTGGTTTAAAATATTTTTTATAGATATCATTTACAATATACGCAGGACCTGCATTTACAAAAGCAGAAAAAGTAGACATAAATGCCGCTAAAAGACCTGCTAATAGTAACCCTTTAATACCTACAGGAACATGGAAATTAATTACTTGTGGTAATAAAATTTCTAAATCTGCGCCAGTAAGATTAGGATTTGCCGCCATTTGAGGTGCTAGAACCACCAAAGCAATTACTACAACACCACCAATTAATAAATACCGTGGTATGAACAATACTAGGTTTGTAAAACCACTCATGTATGCAGCCTCTTTTACTGTTTTTGTTGATAAAATTCGTTGCATATCGAAACTTGGTGTAGGACCTGCAATACTTGCAAAAAAGCCCTTAAATAAACTCATCCCAATTAAAGCACCAAACATTTTATAACCTTCGGAATCTATCAAATCATTAAATTTTTGAAATTTAGAATCCCAATGGGTGTCTAATTCCCAGCTAAAAAACACATTTTTCCATTGTTCTGTAATCACGCTTGTAATTTCAACATCACTAAAAGCGAAAAAAGTATAACCAGCTACTAAAATACCCGCAATTACCATAATTCCGTATTGCAAAACTTCTGTAGCAACTACAGAAAACATACCGCCTTTTATGGTGTAAATGGTTGTTAGGAAAATAATGATTAGCGCATACGATTGTTCTGAAGTTAATATTTCTGAAGCATTTAAAATCAATGCTAAATCCCAAGGTAAAATAACAGTCATAAATTTACCAACACCTTCAAAAAAGTAGGCAATAAATCCGATGGCAGCAATAACCGCAAAAATAGCGACGATTTTATGAGAAGCTCTACCTGCTTTATCATCACCAAAACGAGTTAAAATCCATTCAGAACCGGTCATAATATTAGAGCGTCGAATCCAAACGGCTAGGAACATCATAATAAAAATCTGATTCCATATTGGCCAAAGCCACATCAACATAAAACTTTTTGTTCCGTATAGAAAAAGCCAACCTACCATTAAGGCTGTTCCAGAAATATCGAACATTCCAGAGCCATTACTTAATCCTAAATAGTACCATTTTATAGATTTACCACCTAAAAAATAAGAATCTAATCCTTTGGAAGCTCTTTTGGAAATCCAAATTCCAACAACAAGTGTTAAAACAATGTATATTGCTATAATTGACGCATCGATAATATCCATTATTCTTGCATGTTTTTAGAAATTCCCCATTGTTTGTTTGGTTCAGCACCCATTTTAAAATGTAAAGTGCCACCTTTTAAAATATCTTGATGAGAGATTGCTGTCTTATTAAAATCTTTGCCATTAAAGGTTGCAGACTGTATGTAGATGTTTTTATCAGATACATTTTCTGCTTCAATAGTAAATGTTTTTCCATTTGGAAGATTCATGGTTGCTTTTTCAAAAATCGGCGTTCCAATTTCGTATTCACCAGAAGCCGGATTCATAGGGTATAAGCCCATAGAACTCAAAACATACCAAGCGCTCATTTGTCCGCAGTCTTCATTTCCACTCAATCCGTTTGGAGTCGTATTATATTGCGTATCCATAATATGACGTGCCCAAAATTGTGTTCGCCAAGGTTGTTCTGCGTGATTAAACATATACGCAATATGATGACTAGGTTCGTTTCCATGTGCATATTGACCGATAAGACCAGTAATATCCGCAGAAACATTGTCTCCTGTAATTTCAGAGCTTTCTGTAAATAGTTGCTCTAAACGACTAGCAAAAACTTCGTTACTTCCATGAATTTCTATTAAATTATCGACTGCATGTGGTACAAACCAACTGTGCTGCCAAGCATTTCCTTCTGTGTAATCTGTTTGTTCTCTGTGGTTCGAATGTTTAGGGTCGAAAGGTTCGTTCCAAGATTTACCATCTTCAGATTTTCCACGCATAAATCCACTTTCTTTGTCAAACAAGTGTTGATATGCTTTAGAGCGATTTAAGAAAAATTGAGAGTCATCTTCTTTTCCTAACATTTTTGCCATTTCTGCAACACACCAATCATCGTATGCATATTCTAAAGAAATGGTTACAGATTCATCTATTAAATTATAAGGAATATAGCCATACTTTTTGTAATGATTTAAGCCACGTTCGTCCTGCATCATCGTGTTTTTCATCGCTTCGTATGCTTTTTCAGCATCAAAACCACGAATGCCTTTTTTATAAGCATCTACAATTACGGGTATAGAATGATACCCTGTCATTGTATTTGTTTCGTTTCCGTACAAAGTCCAAACTGGTAATATTTTTTTCGTTTCATAATATGCCAACATCGAGTTGATCATATCAGATGTTTTATCAGGAGCAATTAATGTTAATAAAGGGTGTTCTGCTCTAAAAGTATCCCAAAGAGATAAAGTAGAATACGCAGTATAGTTTTCTGCGTTTGCAATACTGTCATTCTCTAGCCTAAATTGTCCGTTTTTATCACTAAAAGTAACAGGAGCAAGTTGTGCATGATATAATGCTGTATAGAAAATAGTTTTTAAAGAATCTGTTTTCGTTTCTATATTAAAGCTAGACAATGCTTTCTCCCAAGAATTTTCTGCGGCTGTTTTTACGTTTTCAAAATTAAAATCAGACGTATCTAAATTGTCTTTCGCATTTTCTACACTTACAGAAGAGAGTGCTACTTTTACTTGTAATTCATTTTTAACATCCGTTTCAAAAAATAATTGTGTGGCTGTTTTTGTGCTTTTTGCTGTTCTTGTATCTGTTAAATGACCATCTGCATATAATTTGTATCTTGTAATTGGTTTCGAAAATTTAGCAACAAAAAATACTTTTTGGTTATTAGCCCAACCTTTACTGAATCGCGTTCCGGTTATGGTAAATTCATCTTCAATTTTTAAGGAAGTTTCTAAAGGTCTGTCCCAATTGATGGCAAATCCTAAATCGATTACAACTGAGTTTTTATCCTCTTTTTTATATGTGTATTTATGGTTTGCAGTTCTTTTAGAGGTTGTTAATTCTACATTAATAGCATGATCTTCTAAAAAAACCTGATAATACCCAGGAGATGCTTTTTCATTTTCGTGGCTGTAAGAAGATTTGTAAGAAATACTATCTCTCGATTGCGGATTCACAGATAAATCTACTTCTTTATTTACAGGCATAAAAATGATATCAGCCAAATCTCCAATACCTGTTCCGCTTAAACTTAAATGACTAAAACCAACAGCGATAGAGTCTGAATAATGATAGCCAGAACACCAGTCCCATGCACTAACTCCATTTACAGGACTTACTTGTAGCATACCAAAAGGAACCGTAGCACCTGGATATGTATGTCCATGACCGCCAGTTCCTATAAAAGGATCTACGTAACTAATTGAAGCTTTTTGATTCGTATTTGAGTTGCCTGTTTTTTTAGTACAGCTTGCAATTAAAATAGTGCAAATAATTAATAGGTATTTTTTTTTCATATGTGTTCCTCTGAATTAGTAAACTACTATTTTCTTTTTTCTATTTTTTAAACTTGTTATTGGATAAATAGAATGAATTCTATTCCTTATATTTCCAAAAACAAAACGTTGTTCTATATCTCTTAAATAATATCTACAGAATACATTTTTATTAAAAATAAAAAGCCAAGATATATTTAATCTATAAAAATTCATAAATTTAACCACTATTAAAACAAATTTAGACAGACAACATAACAACGCTCCTAAACATCAAAAAAAAGTTTTTTTTAATGAATTTCACATCCAATCACCTGCATAAAATATCTTTTAGACATCACATTGTATTTTGGTCTGTCTATTTTCTTTTTAACACATTTCGCTGGGGAAGTTACTTTAATGATTATTTATATTCGTTAAAAACGAATCTTTTAGGGTTTCCGATACACATTACTTTATGCTATTTTAATATCTTTTTTTTGATGCCAAAATTTTTATTCAAAAAAAAGTATACGCTATACATAACTTTGTTTTTTACTGTTATATTTTTAATGGTGATCGCAAAATTCAATTTAACCTATTTTTTAATAAGTAATGAAGTCTGGCCAGAAGGCCCAGATCCTATAAGTTCATTGTCATTAAATTATGTTTTAGACATGATGATAGGAGAGGTGTATGTGATTACTTTTGTGACAGCGATTAAAGTTACTTTAGATTTTTTAGAGAAGCAAAAACGAGTTGCAGATCTTGAAAAAACGCAATTAGAAACAGAACTGTTGTTTTTAAAAGCACAGGTTTCTCCGCACTTTTTTTTTAATACGCTTAATAATATACATTCGTTAGCTTTAGAAAAGTCTGAAAAAACACCAAAAATTATTATGAGGCTTTCAGAACTAATGCGTTATCTTCTTTATGAAACAAAGTCTCAAAGGCAATCGTTGTCAAACGAAATATGTTGTATTCAAAATTATTTAGATTTAGAAAAAATTCGTCACGACGACTCCTTAGAAATTAATATGTCTATTTCTGGGGATATTCAAGACAAAGAAATTGCACCTATTTTACTACTTACATTTGTTGAAAATGCCTTTAAACATGGTGTTAATAAGAACATAGGTGTTAGGAAGATTGAAATAGACTTTGCTGTAAAAGAAGACTTTTTGTATTTTACAATTACCAATCCTTTACCAACAATAATTAACAATGAAAACACTTTTGAACATTCTAGTGGTATCGGTTTAGAAAATGTAAAAAAAAGGTTAACTTTAGGCTATCAAAAAAACGATTATAAATTAACTATAAATAATGAAAATAAATTTTCTGTACACCTACAAATAAAAGTAACTTAAAGATACTTTTATTGTGAAAAACAGAGTTTTATGAAAACGAGAACGAATGAAAATAAAATGCTTAATTATTGATGATGAACCTTTAGCTGTTAATGTTGTAAAAAACTATTTAGAGCAAATTGAAGGTGCAACATTAATAAATACGTTTAACAATGCTATTGATGCTTTAAATTTTTTAAAGGACAATACTGTTGATGTTATTTTTTTAGATATTAACATGCCCGTTTTAGACGGACTTAATTTTATAAAAAGTTTAATAAACCCTCCTTTAATTATTGTGACGAGTGCTTATACTGAGTTTGCTATTGAAACGTATGAATTAGATGTGCTAGATTATTTAGTAAAACCTTTTGATTTTCCTAGATTTATGAAAGCTTTAAATAAGGTTTATAATAGGTTAGATACAGATAAAGTAACAACAGAAACGAATCAAACGCGCCCTTATCTTTTTGTTAAAATTGATAAGAAAAAAATGAAAAAGATATTTTTAGATGAAATATTGGTTATTGAGTGTCTTAAAGATTATTTGAAGATTAATACAACTTCTGGTCGGTTTATGATTCACAGCACATTATCTGATTTTACAAAGCTTTTACCTGCTAAGAACTTTATTAGAATACATAGATCTTACACCATTGCTATGGATAAAATTGACGCCGTAGAAGGCAATTGCATCGAAATAGATGGTATGAAGTATGTTATTGGTAGGTCTTACATTCATGATGTAAAAGAAAAGGTATTAAGCTCTTCTATGTAGTTTTTTTTGAATAAAAATATACTTGCTTGCTATTATAATTTAAACAGTTCATAAAGAATAATTCTTTGCGAACTGTTTTTTTTTTGCTTCACTTTTCTGCAAAAAGAAAGGAGCATTTTTAAAACGCTCCTTTCAATCAAATAATTCAAAAAAATAAATAGTTTATTCTAAACTACTTTTATTATTTAGTTCTGTTGTGCCCACCATAAAGGGGTAAAAACACTATCAGGACCACCTAATTTATCAACTGCTTGTTCGTATCCACCAGGAATATTGCTTGAGAAGTTTGAAGGGTATTTTAAACGTTGCCCATAAAAATTAATGCTGTTCGTCATGAAATTTCCATTCGTTAATTGAGGCATATCAGTTAAAGGCTTTTCAATTGCAGCATTTTCAAAAAATGGCAATCCAAGTCTTCTGTGATCACTCCAAGTTTCCAAAGGTAACCATGGCGTTTGTGCAATAAATTTCTGAGTTATAATCTTTGTTAAAAGGTCATTTTTTATAGCACCATTTTTATAGATTGTGTTTTCTGGGTACTTTAAATTCATATTACCTGCAGTAGCTGTATACCCGTCTACGTAAGTTACAGCAATAGTTGCAGCTGGTTCGATTGTATGTGTCCAGCTAACAGAAGTTCCTACTCTACTATAGTCTTGAGAAGTTAGGTAGTCTCCTAATTGACTAGAAACACCGTTATAAGTAAAACTGTCTGCAATCCCTTTTTCGTAAGCTACTTGCCCAGTCATAGGTACATTCCATCCTCTTAAAGCAGCTTCAGCAATTAAAAAGTGAGACTCCCAAGAAGCAAAGAATATTCTGCTATTAGAATCATTTCTGTATTTGTTAGCTAATCGAGGTAATGTACCTGTAAAACCGTATACTTTGTTTTTAGATCCTTTTTCACCCCAATTACCTGCAGCATAAGCATTCCAAGTAAAAGCTGCTTCAATTTCTTTCACAACAGTATCTGAAGCATCTACAAGGTTTCTTTTTGTAATTGATGCATTGCTATTCCATGAAGGATATGCATTAAATTCTGGATCGCTAAAATCTCCAGGAATTTTAAATAAATCATAAGCTCTTGGATCGATCGTGTTTTGTAAACCATCGAAAAAGAAACCTGCAGAAGGATCATTTGTCATACTAGAAAAATGATTATCAAATTTAAGTCCCATATAATTTGCGGGTTTAATATGACTGTGTTTATCTGCAGACAGCATGCTTTGTGAGGTTACACCACCTAAACCAATCATTAAATTGTTAAGCGTTGCAGAAACTTCATGATCCCACCATTGTCTCGTCATTACACCTGTATAATCATTCCAGCCAGCAACTTCTTTTACTTTGAAGTTTTCTGATGCGTCAGAAATAAAAGTATTATTAGCAGCATCTTCAAATTCAGACTGTGCTTTTGCAGGATCTACTTCAGACAAACGCATCGCTAAACGCATTCTTAAAGAGTTGCCATATTTCTGCCATTTGGCATAATCGTATCCATAAGCTGGATCTAATTTTTTTAATGCATCACCAGGGTTTGAAACGGATAAATCTAAAGCAGCCGTAGCTTCATTTAATTCTTGTAACATATAGTAGTAAACCTCTTTTACATTACTATATTCTGGATTTACACCTTGAAAACCGTTGATAGGAATTGGTCCAAAATTGTCTGTCATTTCACTCATAATATAAGCACGCCAAATTCTAGCAACTTGTTTAAGGTTTGGTGTGTGCTCTTTAAAGTTTCCTGAAGCTATTTGTTTATCAGCAATTTCAATACCAGCGTTTATGTTTCTTAACCAAGAAGATACATATCCGTTGTAATAATCACTAGACCATCCATCGTTAGAGCTTCCTTCAGATAATGTACCTACTCTGGTCATTCTACCTGCATCATCCCAATAAAGAATAAATATACGTTCTGCAATGTGTGGGTTTTGTTGTGTGCCACCAATAGAACTATTAATAAAATACTCTGTTTGTACTTGATCCTCACTTGCAGCTGTAGGGTTCACATTAATCTCTTCAAAATCTGAACAAGATATAAATGCCAACAGCATTACGCCAAGTAAGTTCGCTTTTTTTAATATTTTTTTCATTACTTATATTTTTTAATTTTTAGAAACTTAAAGATACATTCAAGAATACGCTACTTGTTGTTGGTGGTGAAAGATATTCAAAACCTGTAGCATTGGTAGATGTAGCAAATACAGATTCTGGATCGATACCATTTAAGTTATTTTTTATCATCCAAACGTTGTTTGCAGAAATTCCAATTTTAGCACTTTGGATACCTGAGGTTGTTAACCAATTACTTTTTAAGTTATAATTAAGGTTTACATTTCTTAACCTTACATGTGTAGCATCGTAAATATTTGCTTCATTGATACCTAAGTTACCCGATCTTGCTGTTATGGCTGTCCAGTAATCTTGAGGAGATACTGCGGTAGTGTTTGCAACAAAACCAGAGCCACCATCACTAACAACACCTTCTAAGATGAAGTCTTCTCTTAATCCGTTTACAACTGTTTCAGCTGCAGTTCCCGATTGTTGTAATGCTAAATTAGAGCCAGAGAATATTTCTCCACCAATACTTGCATCCACTAAGAAACCAAGAGATAAATTGTTGTAAGTAAATGTATTTGAAAAACTAATTAAAGCATCTGGTTGTTGTTCACCTAATTTAAATTTATCTGAAGTAGCTGTTGGTAAACCGTTGCCATCCACAATAATTTGGCCAAAATTAGCACTTGCGACATCTTGAACACGTGCATATTTAGTTCCCCAAATTTCACCATATACTCCTTTTTCAATAGCTAAAACAGCTAAGTTGTCATACCCTCCCAAACGAAATTGTGTTACATCTTCAGCTAAACGCTCAATTGTATTGTCATTTTGAGAGTAGTTGATGCTTGCTTCCCAATTTAAACCTTCTGGGTTGTGTAAAATTTTACCGTTTAGAGACAATTCAAAACCTTTGTTCTGAACATCACCAGCGTTTACTTTTTTAGAGTTGTAACCACTTAAAGGGTCTAAAGGTAAGTTGATTAACTGATTTGTTGCATTTGATTGATACATTGCAAAATCTAAACCTAAACGATTGTTAAAGAATCTTCCTTCGACACCTATTTCTTTAGATTTAATTAATTCACTTCTTAAATCTGGGTTAAATAGTACATTGTTAGTACCTGCAGTAGTGTTGTTATTAGCATCATTACCAACAGTATAATAGTTGTAAAGTTCATATTCTCCTAAGTCATTACCAACAGTAGCATACGATGCTCTAACTTTACCAAAAGTTAACCAGCTAGGTAAATCTACATTTTGTTTTTTTAACATATCAGTAAATACAAAAGAAGTACTTATTGACGGATAGAAAAAAGATCTGTTTTCTTCACTCAATGTAGAAGACCAGTCATTACGAGCAGTAAAATCTACAAATAAATAGCCGTTATAATTTACTTGGAATGTACCATAAATAGAGTTTATTTTTTTCTCTCTAGAACCTTGGTTGATGTTTGAAGGATTTACTCCGTTATTCAACGTAAATAAGTTTGGAACTACTAAGTCACCAGAACTTCCTCTAATAAAATTAGAAGATCTTGCCATTATGTTACCACCAAGTGTTACTGCACCACCAAATTTACCAATAACATCATCTTTATTAGCAAGTAATAGTAAACTGTAATTTTTCTCGATAAAAGAATCTTTACCAAAACTATATCTACCTGTTTCACTATCTGGGCTGCCAGAATATAATTTAGATTCTGTTGTGGTTGTATATAAATCTGCTCCTGCATTTACTTCAGAACTTAACCAGTCATTAAATTTATATTTTAAAGATCCATTTAATAAGAAACGATCTCTAGCATCTTCACTTAACCTATTTTTTACAGACCAATATGGATTTTCAGCATTTTCTGAAACATACCATCTCATGTTACCAAATTCATCAGAACTATTTTGAAACTGAGTGATATCTACAGATACAGGTAATTGTGCTACCGTACCAAAAGCATTGTTATTATTACTACCATTTAAAGGTCTGTTACCAGCATTTGCATTGATGTATTGTACTTTAACATCTGTTGTCCATTTATTGTCTTCACCAAATTTAGAGACAGCTCTAGTGGTAAGGTTTAATCTTTCTAATGTAGATCCAGGAATATTGCTTTCATTTTCTAAATAATTTACAGAAGTATATAGAGATGTTGCTTCTGTAGCTTGTTGTTGAAAAGATACGCTATAATTTTGGCTAAAGCCACCATTGTAAAAGTTATCTAAATTATCATAAGCTCTTAAAGAAACTTGATCACCTTTCCAATCTGCTACTGATTGTCCTTCAATTTTAGGACCCCAGCTAGAACCAGAATTATTTACATAGATACCTTCGTTACCTTGCCCAAAGGACTTTTGTGTTTTTGGCTTAATAAATAATCTTTCAAAACCAGTAGTTACAGAAACTGTAATACCTAAACCTTTTCTAGATTTCCCTGTTTTGGTTGTAATTAAAATAACACCATTACCAGCACGAGAACCATATAAAGCTGCTGCAGAAGCACCTTTTAAAACAGTCATCGTTTCGATATCATCTGAATTTAAATCTCCTAAACCATTCCCTAAATCTTGAGATGGATTGAAAAAATCTGTATTATCAGCACCTGTAAAGTTGTCCATAGGAATACCATCAACCACAATTAAAGGTTGGTTGTCACCAGATAAAGAACTGTTACCTCTTAAAACAATTTTAGAAGAACTCGCAGGACCATTACTTCCTTTAATAATTTGCACACCCGCTATTTTACCAGCTAAAGCGTTGGCTACGTTAGTTTCTCTTGCTTCTGTTAAGCTTTCTCCTTTTACTTCTTGCACAGCATAACCTAAAGATTTTCTTTCTCTTTTAATACCAAGAGCGGTTATTACTATTTCATTCAATTGATTTACATCTTCTGCTAAAGAAATGTTTATAACAGCTGCACCATTTAAGGCCTTTTCCTGAGTTACATACCCCATGTAAGTAAATTGTAAAACAGCATTGGCTTTTGCAACCTTAATACTGTATTTACCATCAAAATCTGTTGTTGTTCCGTTTGAGGTGTTCTTAATCATTACGCTTGCTCCCGGAAGACCGAAACCTGTTGCAGTATCAATAACCACCCCTTTTACTGTTGTTTGCGCTTGCATCATACCGCATGTGCAGAATACTCCAAACATAAACAGCAATCTAAGTACCTTTTTTGTCATAATTAATTATTTTTGTTTAGTAAATTAATCGAAAAAATAAATGTAAAATAAATATTTTCGACTAATAACAATTATAGAGCTGAGTTGGTAGAGAAACCTTTTAATTGTACTTTTAAGGACCTTTGTAAACTCTTAAGAACTAGTATATTTATGCAGTTGGATAGGCCTTTATATAAAATAGATGATGCCTTTTTATAGACTACTATTTAACTATTAAATTTTTAAAATTACGCTTGAAAATTAGCTTTTTTTCAAAATATATTCCTTCATTTTTTATAATATTTTGATTGTTTTTAAGTTTTAAAATACTTTTTATTGAAGGGTAAACGTGAGGTATGATTTTTTACAAAGCTTAAAAACAGATTTTGTATTCAAATTTATTTTTGGTTATCAATAGTAACTTTACTCTCTTTAATTTACCTATAAAACAGCAAGTTAGTGGTCTTGTTTGAGTTATGTATGTTAAATTAATCTTAAAAAACATTCCTTTAGAGCTGTTTAGTTGTTGTTTGTCGAAATAATTAACTTACAATTAACACTTATTTTAAATTCGTTTTTATGTAATACATAATTATATAACTCAAACTAAATTTAAACTAAATTTTATGATTCAAAAAGTAAGTAAATTACTGTTCGCGTTTTTTTTGCTCAGCTTTATGGCGGTTCAAGCGCAGGTTACAGTAAAAGGAGCAATAACCGACTTAGATGACGGTACTCCTTTGTTCGGAGTGAATGTTATTGAACAAGGGACTAAAAATGGGGTGGTTTCTGATTTTGATGGAAATTATTCAATTAAAGTAGGTTCGAATGCGACCTTACAATTTAGCTATGTTGGTTATTCAACTAAATTTGTTAAAGTAAGTGGTAAAGAAACTATTAACGTAAGATTAGGTGTTGATAGCGAAGGGTTAGATGAAATTATAATTGTAGGTTATGGTACTCAGAAAAAGGGAAACTTAACAGGTGCGGTTAGTACCATTGATTCTGAAGCCTTAAAAGACAGGCCTGTAACGAACGTGATGCAAGCACTTCAAGGAGCTGCGCCAGGTTTGCAATTGAGTGTAGGTAATTCTGGTGGTGAACCAGGAGCAGTTATGAATATTAGTATTCGTGGCGCTGGTAACCTTCAGGGTACAGGTTCTCCGTTAGTAATTGTAGATGATATTCCTTTAAGTGATCCTTCTGGTTTAAATGATATAAACCCAGACGATATAGAAACTATTTCTGTTTTAAAAGATGCTGCCGCTAGTGCTATTTATGGTTCTCGTGCAGCTTTTGGTGTTATTTTAGTGAAAACCAAAAGTGGTGAAGGTATAGAAGGACATAGAGTAACCTATTCTAATAACTTCATTTATTCATCACCTTTGAATACGCCAAACATGATGAACTCAATTGATTTTGCAAACTATTTTAATTTAGCTGCAACCAATGGAGGAGGATCGCCAATATTTAGTGACGAAGTTTTAGGGCGTATTAAAGCGTATGCTGCAGACCCAGTAAATACGCCAGTAACTGTTGCGAATCCTCAAGGAACAAGATGGCAACAATATACAGGTTCAAATGGTAACACAGACTGGTTTGATGTAATGTATAAAGACGTTGTTTTACGTCAGCAACACAATTTAAGTTTTGCAGGAAGCGAAAAAAAATTAAGCTATAACTTATCAGGATCCTTTTTTGATGCTCCAGGAGTAATGAATTTTGGGGATGATAAATACCAGAGATACACACTTAATACTAAGGTGTCTAGTAAAATGACCGATTGGTTTACAGTAAATGCAAATATAAGAATGTCTAGAGTAGAAAATGATAAACCTAGTTATGATACAGGTTTATACCTTCATAACATTGCAAGACGTTGGCCAGTAAATGGTGTAGTTATGCCAAATGGTAGTTATAGTGATGGTTCTGAAATTCCTTTTATTTTAAATGGAGGTAGAGCATTATCTAAAAACTCTGACACTAATTTAGGTCTTGATTTAGTTTTTGAACCAATTAAAGATTTAAAGGTTAAAGCAAGTTTATATTACAGAGAAAATGCAAATGACTTTTCTAGACATAATGCAAAAGTAGGGGTTACAGAGCCTAATGGCGAAGAGCGTTTGATAAGACAAAACAATAGTTATTATCGTTATTCTTATGAGAATACTTACGTATCTCCTAATTTAGTTGTCTCTTATAACAAGAGTGTTAATGAAGCACACAATTTTTCTGTATTAGGAGGATTTCAACAAGAAGAAACAAGTTATAGTTCTGTAGGGGCTTCTGTAAATGATTTAATTACAGACGGTGTACCTTCTATTTCTACAGGTGTTGGTGAAGATAATGTAGGTGATTCTGCAGGTGCTTATACAACACAAGGTTATTTTGGTGAATTCAAATATAATTACAAAGAAAAATACCTTTTTCAAGTTAACGGACGTTATGATGCATCTTCTAGATTTGCGCCAGATAGCCGTTGGGACTTTTTTCCTTCTTTATCAGTAGGTTATAACATGGCTAAAGAAGAATTTTGGAAGATAGACAGAGTGAATATGTTTAAATTACGTTATTCAACAGGTTCTATTGGAAATCAAAATGTAGCAAATTATTTGTATGTACCTCGTATGCCTATTAGAACTAATCTTTGGTGGTTAGGTAGTGGTGGTAGACCAAATTATACTTTAACACCAGGGCTAGTTAGTCCTAATATTACATGGGAAACTGTTAGTACTCAGAATTATGGTTTAGATGTAGGTGCATTTAATAATAGGTTACAAACTACTTTTGAATATTTTGTAAGAACTACAGATGATATGTTTGGTCCATCAGAACGTTTTCCTGCTTTATTGGGTACTGGTGCTCCACAAGCAAATAATGCTTCTTTAGAAACGAAAGGTTTTGATTTTAGTATTCAATGGAAAGATAATATAGGAGATTTAGGTTACAATATTGGTGTTGTTTTATCTGATGCAGTTACTACAGTAACAAAGTATCGTAATCCTAACAACCTTTTAAATAACTATCGTGAAGGTCAAGAACTTGGTGAAATCTGGGGATTTGAAACACTTGGTTTGTATCAAAATCAAGATGAAATAGATAATGGTATAGATCAATCTACCATGTACGGTGGTGTTTGGTATCCTGGAGATGTAAAATATGCTGATATTAATGGAGACGGACAAATAGACTGGGGTAATGGTACAACTGATGATGCTGGAGATAGAAAGGTTATTGGGAACGCAACACCTAGATACCAATATTCTATTAACGGAGGATTGAATTATAAAGGAATTGATTTATCTATGTTCTGGCAAGGTGTTGGTAAAAAAGACGTATGGGCAGGTGGTGCTTATACTTTCGGAGCCGTAGGAAATCAATGGCAGTCAGCTGCACTTCAAGGACACGGAGACTATTGGTCTGCAGAAAATACAAATGCACATTTACCAAGACCTACATTTAGAAGTGCTTGGAGAAATCAAGAAACACAAACAAGATTTTTACAAGATGCATCATACATAAGATTAAAAAACCTTACAGTTGGTTATAGTTTTTCAAAAACAGTTTTAGATAATTTAGGTCTTAATAAGTTTAGGTTATACGTATCTGGAGAAAATCTTTTTACAATATCTGATATTTCTGGTGTTTTTGATCCAGAAGCAACTGGTGGTCGTTGGGGAAGTGGAAAAATTTATCCACTTCAAAAGTCATTCTCAGTAGGTTTAAATCTTCAATTTTAATACTATAAAATTATGAAAAAAATAAAATTAATTACTTTAATGTTTGCAATGGCTATCTTTTCTAGCTGTTCAGATGATTTGCTCAACCAATTTCCTCAAGATGAAATATCTCCTGAGCAATATTGGAAAACACCAAACGATTTAGCTTTATTTCTAAATCAGTTTTATACTTCTTTCCCTGTTCATCAAGGGTTTAATGGAGGTACTTTTGAATTTGATAATAATAGTGATAACCTTGCAGACATTTTTGTAAATGGTAGGTTAGAAGGAAATGCAGTACTTGCACCTTCTTCAGATGGTAATTGGAACTATGGTAACATTAGAAGTGTAAACTTTTATCTTGAAAATAGTGGAACTGCACAAGGAGATGCTCAGTTAATTACACATTATAACGGAGAAGCGTATTTCTTTAGAGCTATGTTCTATTTTAATCTTTTAAAAAGATTTGGAGGAGTGCCTTACATCGATAAAACTTTAAATACAGATTCGCCAGAATTGTTTTCTGCGAGAATGCCAAGAAATGAATTGGCTACGAAGATTATTGAAGATTTAGATAAAGCAATTACCAGTTTAAAGAAACAAAGTTCTGCGGAAGCTTTTAGAGTGCACCAGGGGATGGCGTTAGCGTTAAAATCTAGAGTAGGTTTGTACGAAGGTACTTGGGAAAAATATCATGAAGGTACTGTGTTTGCAGCTCCAACAAATGAGAGTGCAAAATTTTTAGGACATGCTGCTAGTGCTGCTAAAACCTTAATAGATCAAAGTGCTTATTCTATTTATAATAACGGAACGTCTTCTACTTACTGGGACTTATTTAACCAAAAGGATTACTCTGGAAACCCAGAAGTTATGTTTTGGAAAAAATATGATTTATCAGTTGGTATAGGTCATCGTGTTGGTCATTATTTACCTCATACAGGTTCAGGAACCGGTGTAACAAAATCTTTAGTAGATACTTATTTAGCTATTGATGGTCAACCTATTTCTGTAAGTCCTTTATACAATTCAGGTAAAGAAACAAGTCTTACAGACATTGTAGCAGACAGAGATCCTAGGTTAGCGCAAACGGTTTGTACTCCTGGTGATTTAATTACAGAAAACTCTGGAGTAGCTAATGAAATTTTTGAGTTTCCAACATTTAGAGGAAATAATGAAATTACAAATACTACAGGTTTTCAAATTTATAAAGGGGGGTCTACAGAAGCAGCTCAAAGATACGATAGTGATACAGGTTCGATAATATTTAGATACGCAGAAGTACTTTTAAATTATGCAGAAGCAAAAGCAGAATTAGGAACTTTAACACAAGCAGATTTAAATAGCACTATTAATTTATTAAGAGCTCGTGTAGATATGCCAAATATGAGTATTGTTCCAGTAGCAGACCCTAACAAAGCTTTTACAGCAGTAAGTGATTTGATTAATGAAGTAAGAAGAGAGCGTAGAGTAGAGTTGGCTTTAGAAGGTAGACGTTTTGACGATTTAATGCGTTGGGCTGCTGCAGATGAGTTAATTGTTGGTAAGAGATTAACTGGATTTCAGATTGTTGGAAGTGGTGCTATGGAAACTGAATTTACAGCAGAGATAGGTACTTCAATTTTAGTGAATGGAGATGGTAATATCGATCCATACTTGAACAGTCTTCCGTCTGGTTTTCAGTTTGATTTGGGTAGAGATTATTTATCACCTGTACCAACAGAGCAAATAGTATTAAGTCAGGGTAATGTTTCTCAAAACCCAGGATGGCAATAGAAAGAAATAATTAATATTTTGTTTAGATTATTTGAATTAATCCCGTGCAACCACTATTGTGCGGGATTTTTATTGTTTTTTAAGAGTTTTTTTAACATAACTATAACATAAGTAGTACATAATACTTATTGAGAATTAATTATTTTAGTTGATTGATAAAATTAAGTAATTGTTAATTTAATATGACAATTTAAGCTTTGTAAAAGCTCTTTTTTTCCTTTATTAAATAGGTTCTAAAAGGAATTAATTTCGAGACAACTCTACTGTATAACAAATGAAAAATAATGATTTTAAGTAAAAAAGAGTTCGTTTTAAGTCAGGTTGTATTTTTGTTTTTTCTTCCCGTACATATAAATGGTCAAACTACAGACCCTTAATGAAATTATATAGAAAACGAACAAGTAATAAGTGAATTTAAGCTAGAAGCACCTGCTTTGCTCACCTCATTTACTTTAGACAATAATGTTTTTTCATGAGGCAAACTATATACAAATCAAAAATAAAAAAAAAGAATTTTAAATAAAAAGAGATAATGAAACAAACAAACCATCTATTAAAAGTTGTTTTCCTATGGGTAATGGGAAGTAACTTCATTCAAGCACAAACGCTCGATCCTGTTATTGAAAACCCTGATGTTGTAGGAATTAATAAATTAGATGCGCGAGCTACTTTTTTTCCTTACAATTCTTTAGATTTAGCAAAGCAAGATGCGTTGTCTAAAGCAGAAAATTATCTATTATTAAATGGAGTTTGGCAATTTAATTATAGTGATAATCCGGAATCTAGACCAGTAGATTTTTATAAAAAAGACTACAACACGTCTAGATGGGATAGTATAAAAGTACCAGGAAATTGGGAAATAGAAGGTTTTGGAGTGCCTATTTATGTAAATGCTTCGTATCCTTTTCAAAAAGGACAATTAAATCCACCAGATATTCCAGACGGAGACAACCCTGTTGGTTCTTATAAAAGAACATTTGAGGTTTCTAAAAACTGGGATGGTCGCGATATCTTTATTCATTTAGGAGCCGTTAAATCTGCTTTTTATATTTGGGTAAACGGTGAAAAAGTTGGGTACAGTCAAGGTTCTAAATTGCCGGCAGAATTCAATTTAACAGCATTTGTAAAGCCAGGAACAAACAGTATTGCTTTAGAAGTGTATCGTTGGAGCGATGGTAGTTATTTAGAATGTCAAGATTTTTGGAGAATTTCAGGAATTGAAAGAGACGTGTATTTATATGCAAGACCGAAAGTGCAATTGGCAGATTATTTTGCAAAAGCAGGGTTAGAAAACAACTATAAAGACGGTGTTTTAGATTTAGCAGTGGATCTTAAAAATATTCATACTAAAAAGCAAAAAGGATCTGTTTCTGTTGCGTTAACCAAGAATAATCAAACGGTTTATAGCAATTCTTCATCTTATGAATTAGCAGCAAATTCTAACAAAACTTTACAATTTAATAAAACCATACCACAAGTAAAAACGTGGTCTGCAGAAACGCCAGAATTATATCAATTAAATATTGTTATTAAAGACAAAAAAGGAAAGGTTTTAGAAGCCGTTTCTAGAAAATTAGGTTTTAGAACTTCCGAAGTTAAAAACGGGAACTTTTTAGTTAACGGAAAAGCAATTTTATTTAAAGGTGTAAACAGACATGAGCACGATCCTAATACAGGACACGTTATTTCTCGTGAAGATATGCTGAAGGATGTTAAAATATTTAAAGAATATAATATCAATGCAGTAAGAACTTCACACTACCCTAATGATCCTTATTTTTATGAGTTATGTGATGAATATGGAATTTACGTAGTAGATGAGGCTAATATAGAATCTCACGGAATGGGATACGCTTTAGATAGAACTTTGGCAAACGATCCGAAGTGGTTAAATGCACACTTACAACGTGTAGAGCGTATGATTCAGCGTGATAAAAATCATCCTTCTATTGTAATTTGGTCTTTGGCAAATGAAGCTGGAAATGGGTATAATTTCTACGAATCTTATTTATTGGCAAAGAAAACCGATAATACAAGACCTGTGCAGCATGAAAGAGCGGTTTATGAGTGGAACACAGATTTATTTGTGCCGATGTATGCAACGCCAAAAGGTGTAGAAGCGTATGCAAAAGATGATAGAAGAACCAAGCCTTTAGTGCAATGTGAATATGCACATGCGATGGGAAATAGTATGGGAGGTTTTAAAGAATATTGGGATTTATTTGAAAAGTATGATAAATTACAAGGTGGTTTCATTTGGGATTTTGTAGATCAAGGAATTAAGATTGAAAAAAACGGTAGAGAAATTTTTGCTTATGGTGGTGATTTCGAACCCGAAGGAACACCTAGTGATAATAACTTTTTAAATAACGGATTGGTACAACCAGACAGAAAAGTAAATCCGCATATTCATGAAGTTGCACACATCTATCAAGATATAAAATTTTATGAAAACGATTTAAAAAACAAAACAATCGATCTTAAAAACTGGTATTTCTTTAGAGATTTATCTAATTACAAATTAAACTGGCAAGTACTTGCCAATGGAGAAATAGTAGAATCTGGAACGATTGATAATATTATAACAACACCAGAAACTAAAAGAGCTATAGAAATTCCGTTTAAAGTTTCATTTAAAAAGGGTGCTGAATATTTCTTAAATGTTGCTGCTGTTTTAAAAACAGACGAGCCTTTGTTAAAAGCAGGTCATCGAATTGCGTATGAACAATTTCAATTGCAAGCGGCAACTTTTCAAGTTCCTGCAAAAGCAACAAAAGTTGTTACTTATAAAACACAAGGAGATGTGATTACTGTAAACGGAAACAATTTCCAATTAACGTTTAATCAAAAAGAAGGAAGCTTAACAGATTACACCTATAATAATAAAAAGCTATTAACAAGCGGACCAGAAGTTAATTTTTGGCGTGCACCAATAGACAACGATTATGGTGCTGGTACACAGTATAAATTCAAATCTTGGAAAAATGCTGGTACTTCTGGTACTGTAACAGCGGCTACGAAGCAAGTATCTAAAAATGATGTTCAAATTGTTTTTACTAGAGAAATATTTGAAGGTGATGCAGAAATAATAGTTACGTATGCTATCGATGGTAATGGTGTTGTAAAAGTAACGAATGAATTAAAAGCGCATAAAGGGAAGTATTCTAATTTTTATAAATTCGGTAACAAATTGGTTTTTCCTGAAGCTTATAAAAATGTTGCTTTTTACGGAAAAGGACCTTTTGAAGGATATACAGACAGACAACATGCTGTAAAAATAGGCTTGTTTGAGCAAACGATAAAAGAGCAATATTTTCCTTACATCCGTCCGCAAGAAACAGGAAATAAATTAGACGTGCGTTGGGCAACTTTAACCAAAGAAGATGGTTCTGGAATTCAGTTTTTAAGTGAAACGCCATTTCATTTCTCTGCCTTAAATTATACAGAAGACGATTTAAGTTCTGGTGATAAAAGAACCCAAAAACACGCTGGAGAATTAGATGCTAGAAAAGAGGTTTTTGTAAATATTGATGGTTTTCAGCAAGGTCTAGGAAGCATCAATAGTTGGGGAACTTTACCTATGGAACAATACCGTTTAAAATATCAGAATTATTCATACTCTTATTGGATGAAACCAATTAGTAAATAGGGTAATTAATGCAAAAATAAATAAATATCGACTTCTCAATTTATGGGAAGTCGATATTCTAATATAAAAAAATATGATTAAATACTCTTTATTTTTTACGTTGATGCTACTTATGTCTTGTCAAAATTCTGGTAATACCAAAGACATTCAGAATGAAAAAAATAGTAAAGAAACCTTAAAACCGCAAACCCCAATTATGGGTTGGTCTAGTTGGAATAATTTTCATGTGAATATTAATGAGGAGATTATAAAAGGACAAGCAGACTTTATGGTTTCTTCGGGAATGGCAGCCGCTGGTTATTCTTATGTGAATATAGATGATGGTTTTTTCGGTGGTCGTGATAGCGAAGGAAATTTATTAGTACATCCAGAAAGGTTCCCAAACGGAATGAAAGTAATTTCAGATTATATTCATTCGAAAGGCTTAAAAGCGGGTATTTATTCAGACGCTGGTATCAATACCTGTGGATCTCAATGGGACAAAGACACGATTAGTGTAGGATCTGGACTTTTAGGTCATGATAGAAAAGATTTAAAATTGATGTTGAAAGACTGGAATTATGATTTTATTAAAATTGATTGGTGTGGTGGAGATTGGTTAGGTTTAGATGAAGAAACAAGATACACACAAATTGCCAACATTATAAATGAAATGAAACCAAACACCGTTTACAATATTTGTAGATGGAAATTTCCAGGGAAATGGGCGTTACAAATAGCAGATTCTTGGAGGATTTCTGGTGATATTTCGAATGAATTTCATTCTATTTTAAACATTATAGATTTGAATGCAGATTTATGGAAATATGCTTCACCAGGTCATGTAAATGATATGGACATGTTGCAAGTTGGTAGAGGCATGAGTTTTGAAGAGGATAAAACGCATTTTAGCATGTGGTCTATGATGAATTCACCATTGTTAGCGGGTAACGATTTAAGAGAAATGAGTCAGCAAACCATCGATATTTTAACCAACAAAGAAATTATTGCGTTAAATCAAGATCCGTTAGTGTATCAAGCAAGAAGATTGGTAGATCATGGCGATTTAGAAGTTTGGGCAAAACCATTAGTTTCTACGATGAGCGGTAAAGTAGCAGTTACTTTACTGAACAGATCAAATGAAACAAAAACAATGAGTTTTGATTTAGATACTGTAGGAATTGATGTTGCAGAAGGATATGCGTATCGCAATATATGGGCAAAAAAAGATTTCGAAAAATCGAATCAAAAAAGTTTGTCTTTTGAAGTAGCTCCTCACGGAGTAGTAGTTTTAACAATAGATGGAATTTCAAAACCATTTAATGTATTTCAGAATAAATAAAGTGTACGTCATTTAGATTGAAGTTTAACGGAATGAAGATTCTCTAAATTCTGATTGTTTTTGTTAAGTTTTTCGAAACGTTATTCATAGTGTCATTCCGACGATAGGAGGAATCTCCTAAAGTTTATATTGAGTTCAGTCGAAAAGCTAGAAAAGGATAAAGTAAAATTGTTTTTTGATACAAAATTTTTGAAAAATAAATTTCACTCGAACGGACAGCCAATTTTATCAATTCTAGTTTGCGCACTGTCTCATCGAGTGATTTTGTTTATCACAAAATTATATCGAGATGTTTTTAAAGATGATTTTTCTTGTAATTAAATGATATTATAAAGTTACTAAAGGAATCATCATTTTATGAAGACAGATGTTTGTATTAATAATAAATAAAAGAGAAAAATAAACCCAATGAAAAATCTGATATCAACTTTCTATATTCTTTTTTTTACAGTTTCAATACTGGCACAAAACAATGTAAGAGAAATACTCACTTTAGAAAAAAACTGGAAATTCACCAAAGGTGCTCTAAAAAACGCACAAGATATTTCTTTTGATGATTCAAAATGGGAAACGGTTGTTGTACCGCATGATTGGGCAATTAAAGGTCCTTTTGATAAAGAAATCGACAAACAAATGGTTGCTATTGTTCAGAATGGAGAAAAAGTAGCCACTGAAAAAACAGGTAGAACAGGTGCGTTGCCATACATTGGTATTGGTTGGTACAGAAATGAGTTTTCGTTGCCTAACTTTAACAAAGATAAAAAAGTAATACTATTGTTTGAAGGTGCGATGAGTGAACCCGAAGTTTTTCTGAATGGAAAAAAAATAGGAAGTTGGAACTATGGATACAGTTATTTCTACTTTGATATTACAGAACATATTCTCGCAAATAAAAAAAACACATTAGCCGTTAAATTAACAAATAAAGGTTTGTCTTCACGCTGGTATCCGGGAGCAGGTTTGTACAGAAATGTACGAATTATTACCAAGAATAAAGAAAGCATCAAGCAATGGGGAACGTTTATAACAACCCCCATAGTTACCAAAGAATTAGCGAAAGTAAATGTAAAAACGAAAGTTTTAGGAGAAGGATTGACTCTTGTTACCAAAATTTTAGATGCAGAAGGAAGCTTCGTTGCTACCAATAAAACTTCGTCCATTTATGGAAATGAATTTGAGCAAAATATAGCTGTCAATAATCCGAATTTATGGAGTCCGGAAACGCCTTATTTATACACTTCTATTTCTCAAGTATACAAAGGAACTATTCTAAAAGATGAAATTTCAACACGTTTCGGAATTAGGTCCATCAAATACGAAGCAGAAAAAGGCTTCAGTTTAAACGGAGAGATTACAAAGTTTAAAGGCGTTTGTTTGCATCACGATTTAGGACCTATCGGAACTGCTGTAAACAAATCTGCTATCCGAAGACAATTGCGTATTTTAAAAGATATGGGTGTAAATGCCATTCGAAGCGCACACAATATGCCTTCTTTAGAACAACTAGAATTAAGTGATGAAATGGGGTTCTTGTTTTTAGCGGAAAGTTTTGATGAATGGGCAAAACCCAAAGTAGAAAACGGCTACCATCGTTTTTTTGAAGAAGATGCAGAAAAAGACATTGTCAATTTGGTACATGCAACCAGAAATCACCCAAGTATTGTTATGTGGAGTTCTGGAAATGAAGTTCCTGATCAATGGGGAAGTGATGGCGCAAAACGTGCGAAGAGATTGCAAGATATTTTTCATAGAGAAGATCCTACAAGACCTGTAACGGTTGGTATGGATCAAGTAAAAGCAACAATAGCTTCCGGATTCGGAGCTTTATTAGATATTCCGGGTTTAAATTATCGGACACATTTATACGAAGAAGCGTACGAATCTTTTCCGCAAGGTTTAATTTTAGGTTCAGAAACAGCTTCTACCGTAAGTTCTCGCGGAATTTATAAATTCCCAGTCGTAGAAGCTAAAATGAAACAGTATGACGATTTTCAGTCATCTTCTTACGATTTAGAAGCTTGCAGCTGGTCTAATATCCCCGATGAAGATTTTGTTTTACAAGATGATAAACCTTGGGTTATTGGTGAGTTTGTCTGGACTGGTTTCGATTATTTAGGAGAGCCAACACCTTATGACACCAAATGGCCTTCACGCAGTTCGTATTTCGGAATTAACGATTTGGCAGGTTTGCCAAAAGATCGCTATTATTTATATCGCAGTCGTTGGTATACAAAAGATGAAACTTTACACATGCTTCCGCATTGGAATTGGGAAGGACGAGAAGGAGAAATTACACCCGTTTTTGTCTACACAAGTTATGACAGTGCAGAACTTTTTGTAAACGGAAAAAGTATGGGGATTCAGAAAAAGAATAATAGTTCTCCTAAAAATCGCTACCGTTTAATGTGGATGGACGTAAAATATGAACCAGGAACTATAAAAGTGGTTGCCTTTGATGATGAAGGAAAAGCGGCTGCAGAAAAAGAAATAAAAACGGCTGGTAAACCCTACAAACTAATTTTAGAATCAGACCAAAAAACATTAAAAGCAAACGGAAAAGATTTGGCTTTTGTTACAGTTTCTGTGGTAGATAAAAACGGAATTCTTTGTCCGACAGCAACCAATCAATTAAAATTTAAAGTAAAAGGAGATGGTACGTATAGAGCAGCTAGTAATGGCGATGCAACTTCTCTGGAGTTATTCCATTTACCAACCATGAAATTATTTAGCGGGAAATTAGTTGTTTTGGTACAATCTAATGAAAAAGCAGGAGAAATAAATTTATCGGTTTCTGGAAAAGGACTAAAATCATCAAAAATAAATATACCCACAAAAAAAATATAACAATGAAACCATTCAACATTCTTACAACATTTTTAGTGTTAATCTCCTTAGTGAGTTGTTCAGCTAAAAAGCAATCCGAAGAGAAACAAAAAGACAGCAAGCCAAATATTATCTATATTTTGGCAGATGATTTGGGGTATGGAGATTTAGGCGCTTACGGACAAACAAAAATAGAAACCCCTAATATTGATGCACTAGCAAAAGAGGGGGTCTTATTTACCCAACATTATACTGCTGCACCCGTTTGTGCGCCAGCAAGAGCGTCTTTGCTTACAGGAAAACACGGTGGTAGTGCAAGTATTAGAGGAAATGACGAGTGGGAAGGAAGAGGAGCTGTTTGGAGTTATACCGCTACGCTTAAAGATTCCACTTTAGAAGGGCAGCGCCCAATGCCTAAAAATACAACGACCATTGCTCAATTATTAAAATCGGCAAATTATAAAACAGGTATTGTTGGTAAATGGGGTTTAGGAGCACCACAAACGCAATCTATTCCTACAGAAATGGGCTTCGATTATTTCTTCGGATACAATTGCCAAAGACAAGCGCATACCTATACACCAGTGCATTTATATGAAAATGACCATCGTTTTTACTTGAAGAATGACACGATTGCACCACATTCAGGGACTGGAAATGATGGAGATCCTTTAGATGCTGCAACGTATGAGAAATTTTATCAACCAGATTATAGTCCGTCTTTAATGTTTGATAAAATGATGGGTTTTATAGAAAAAAATAAAAAAGAACCTTTCTTTATGTATTGGGCAAGTCCAATTCCGCATGTACCATTGCAAGCACCAAAAAATTGGGTAGATTATTATGTAAAAAAGTTTGGTGATGAAAAACCGTATTATCACAAGAATAAAGGAAGTTATTTTCCGGCTAAAAACCCGCGTGCAACCTATGCAGCAATGGTTTCTTATTTAGATGAAAATGTAGGAAAGTTGGTTACTTATTTAAAGAAAGAAGGCTTGTATGAGAATACTTTAATCATTTTTACATCAGACAATGGGCCTGCGAGTCCTGGTGATGGTGGGGCAGATTCTGAGTGGTTTAACAGCACCGGAATCTTCAAAAATAACTACGGAAGGGTAAAAGGTTTTACTTATGAAGGAGGAATTAGAGTACCGATGATTGTTACTTGGCCAGCTAAAATTGAAGCAGGTTCTAAAAGCAATCATATTTCAGCGTTTTATGATGTTTTACCAACTTTTAATGAAATTGCAAATGTAAAAACAACCTATAAAAGTGATGGAATTAGTTTTTACAATGCGCTTACAAATGAAAACAAACAAGAGGCACATGACTATTTGTATTGGGAATTTGCAGGATATAAAGGACAAGTTGCCGTAAGAATGGGGAAGTGGAAAATGGTTTGGAAAAATATTAAAACAGGAAACAAGGAAGTAGAATTGTATGATCTAGATAGTGATATTCAAGAACAAAACAATGTGATGGCGCAACATCCAGAATTGCTTGAAAAATTCTTTGAAATCATTAAAAAAGAACACAAAACTCCAGAAAACAGCTCTTTTATAATTAAAGCTTTAGAAACAATTCACAATAAAAAATAAAGATCATTCTTCTTTCAAAGGTTTATAAATCCATCTATTAAAAACTCAATATAATTTAATTATAATGATATTGAGTTTTTAATAGATGGATATTTTACTTTTTTTGAGGGTTATGCTTTAAATACTTTACTTAGTATTTAATTCTAATAAAAAATCTTTTAGGGACTCATTTTTATTTAATTCTAGTTTTTTTCTTAATCTATGACGCGCCACTTTTACAGAACTTAATGAAATACCGAAAAATGTTGCAATATGTTGAGAAGGGAAATTAAGCTTTATTAAAGCAGACAATTGAATGTCACGTTCACTTAGTTTTGTGCATTGGTTTTTTAATTCTTTAATAAATGTAGGGTGCACCTGGTTAAAAATAGAGTAGAAGTTCTCCCAATCTTTATCCAATATAAAGCTATCATCTATATGGCTTATAATATCTCGTATACGCTCCTTATTAATCTGTGATTGTTTTATTTCATATTTAAGCTTTTCCTTAATATCGTTTAACAAATTGTTTTTATGAACATTTAAAAGCGTGTTATTCGTAAGTTCATTTATTTTAAAATTCAGTTCGCCTTCTAGCTTTTTTCTATTTAATTTCTGGTTAAGCTTTTCGGCATTTAATATTTCAATTCGACTTTGAAAGACTTCTTCTTGCTGTTTTTTTACTTCATCTGTTTTAATATTTAATAAACTTTTTAACTTTTCTCGCTGCTTTTTTATGGTTGATGTTCTCCATCTAAAAACTATAATAATTAAAGTTAAAAAAAAAACTACAGTTATACTACGGGTAGATTTTCTTTGCCATATTGTAGGTAGTACCTTTATATTTAATGATGCTACATGTGGACTCCATAAATTTAACTCATTAGCAACTTTGATTTCTAAAATGTAATTACCTGGCTTGAGTGAAGAGAAAGATAGATTCCCTCTATTTTTAATAGATTGCCAGGAGTCATTAATTCCTTTCAGTCGATATGCATATTTTAATATATTAGCATCATAAAAATAAGAGGATGAAAAGTTGATAGAAAAGGATATTGTATTATTGGGAATTTCTAACGGGGTATTTATAATTGCTTCATTAAAATTATAACTATGGTTAATTTCTTTTTCTTCTTTTGTTATTATTAATGCAGAGGTGAAAAAAACTATGGGCATCGGTATGCTAAGTTTTAAATCCTCTGGTTTAAAATAGGTTAAACCAAGGCTACTCGCCATTAATATGGCTCCGTCTTTAGTTAATGTAGCAGCACCACCATTAAAGGCTTGTACGCCTTCATTAGTAGTTAAGTTAATAATATTTCCTTTTTCATCCATTTTAGATAAACCTGTATTTGTACTAAACCACATGTTTTTATTATGGTCTTTTAAAATGCCTCTAATAATTGAACCTTCAATATTATTTTTTGTTTTTAAACTTTTAAATGTATTTGTTGTTCTAGAGTATTTATTTACACCATAGCCATACGTCCCGACCAATAAAGAAAGGTCGTCTGTTTCTGCTATAGAAGTAATATAATTACTTGTTAATGATGTTGAGTCTTGTTGTTTAGAATAATAACTTTGTATTTTATAATTATTCCCATTAATTTCGTATTTATGTAAGCCATTTCTAGAGCCTACCCACATATCTCCTTTAATATCTTCGTATATGGATGTAATATTGTTACCTGAAGAATATTGAGAAGATACTTGAATGTGTTTTAGAATATTTAAATTCATATCAAAAACTCGAATACCTTGGCTTGAACCCACCCATATGTTACCATTTTTTGTTTTTTTAATAGTGTAAATACGTTGTAGCTTTTTACTACCAGAAATATCTAGAAACTTTTTATTCTTGGTATCATAAATATTTAAACCTCCACGAAGTGTTCCTATCCATATCCTGTCTTTAGTATCTTCCATAAGTGCTAGTATTATATTACCACTTAAATCGGTTTGTATTTTTGGATTGTCGATGTAGGATGTTAGTTGTTTTGTTTTAGGGTTGTATTTCCTAAGACCATCACGACCAGCTGATAACCATATATTTCTATTTTTATCTTCTATAATGATAGAACTTTGTCCATCCATATAATTAAAACCTAAATTTCTTGCGGAAATACGTTTGATATCAAGATCATTTTTAATAATACAAATACCGCCATGAACAGTTGAAACTAATATGGTATTATCAAGTCCGTGATGTATAGATATTATTGAGTTGTCTGAAATAGAAGAACTATTATTAAAACTCTGTTGAAAAGAATAAAATAAACCAGACTTTTTTTCATATAAATTTAAGCCACCACCATCTGTTCCTATCCAGATATTGTTGTTGTTATCTAAAAATAAATCTAATACAAAGTTATTATTAATTGTGTTTTTGTCTTTGCTATTCTGTTTTAAAAAATGGGATTTTCTATTATTGTCTAAATTAAAACGAAATAATCCATCTCCATTGGTTGCAACCCAAAGCAAGTTATCTTTATCAATAATCATACTTTTTATGGCTATTTTATTTAAATTATTTGATAGTTTTGATTTTTTTAGCTTGTCTTCGTTATAAATGTAAATTTCACCTTTACTGTTGGCTAACCAAAGCATGTTTTTTTTTCCTATTGCTATAGAGGTATAACTCGAGGTCTCTTTATTAATTAATCTTTTTTTAGTTTTTTCTTCAATCTTATTATTACTATCTAACTTAAACCCAACTAAAACCGAATAAGATGTAAACCAGATATATCCGTTATTAGTTTGTATTAAATTTAAAACACTGCCTTTAAGTAGATTGTTAAATTCTTTGTTACTAGATTCTAGTCTATTAAAAGCATCTTTTTTTTGATTATATATGTATAATCCTTTACTAGTTGACGCCCATATATTACCTGCATCATCTTCTAAAAGTTGATTAACAATACAGTCTTGGTTTATATAATATATTTTGGTTTTTTCTCCATTGTATTTGTTAATTGCTAGCTCTGTTGCTGCCCATAATAATCCTTTCGAATCTTGAAGCACATCTGTAACACGATTGTCCGATAAGCCTTGTTTAGTTGTAATGTTTTGAAAGCGTAAAACATAATCTTGTGACTGCAATAAACCAAAATTCAAGGTAATAATAGCGAGTATGATAAATAATTTATTTTTATTCATTTGTTACCTGTTATGTATTTTAATTTAAAACATTACTTTAGCTAAAGTACTTAAAAATAATGCTTTTTTTGAAGTTTTTTAATTTAATGTAACTTAAATGTTTTTATAATGTAACCTAATTGTAACCATTTATGTACTTATATTATATATTGATTTAGCTAAATTTGAGAAATATAAACTATGTTTTTTAAACTCTTTAAGGAACACTTTTTAAGTAGTCATAACATATCCTATTAATCAAAAATTAAATTAAATGAAACAGAAACAATTATTCAAACTACTTTTATTACTTGTTGTGGTTACTTCAATAACCTTGGCTTGTAGTGAAGAATTCGATTCTTCAAAAAACAGGGAGTTGTATTTTGATATCACTACAGATTATTTTTCACCAGAAGAACTTCTAAGTATTGAGTCAGATTCTTTAAAAGTTACTATAAATACAAACTCTTATTGGGAAATTGCAAAAGGCAATAATTCAGAATGGATTTCTATAACTCCAAATAAAGGAACCGGAAGTAATATAGTTAAACTAGAATCTGAAGAAAATACAGCAGTAGGAGATAGAGAGGTTTGGGTTTATTTTAATGCATATAATTTAAAAGATAGTATTAAAGTAACTCAAAAAGGAAGAGATTTGGCGCTATCAAAATCAATCTTTGAGAATGTTATTGATAGCGAAAGTAAGTTAAGTTTAACAATTGAATCTAACAAAGAGTGGAAAGCTGTAATTGCAAAAACCTTAGATTGGTTAAGTTTAAATAAAGTTGCAGGAGAAAAAGGTATAACTGAGTTAGAACTTACAGTATCAGAAAATAAAGAAACTACAGTACGAACAGATTCTATCATGTTTATTGCTAAAGATAATAATGTAGGTTCTAAAGTATGGTTAAAGGTATCGCAAAAAGGTTTTGAAATGCCAGACCCTTCTATTGTGATAGAAACAGCGACTTTGAATGCATCTTCAGATGCAGGAACTTTCGAATTAGATTTTATTTCTAACATCGATTGGCAAATTAGTTCACCATTAAATGATGTTACGTTTTCTGCTTTAGAAGGATTAGCTTCTGAAAGTACCCAGAAAATAACGGTTAGTTACCCAGAAAACACGGTAACTGAATCTAGAGAGATTGATATAATTTTAAAAGGAAAAGCTCCAAACGAAAATTATGATATTACATTTAATCTGTCTCAAAGTGGTGTTGTTGCTCCAGGAATAATAGTTAAAAATACTACGATTGATATTGATGGTAAAAATCAAATTTTTACCATAGAATTAGAGTCTTCTAACGTAGCTTGGAAAGCGGTTTCTATGGATTCTAGGTTTGTAATAACCGAAAATGAATCTGGTGTTGCAAATACAACCCCCGTTTTAATAAAAGTAAATGTGTCAGAAAACAAAACTTTAAGTATGCTTTCTGGAACAATTGAAATACAAAAAATAGATGAGACTACAATAAAGACCGAAGTTATAGTAAATCAAGACCTTCATCCTATGAATGATGAAACTTTAGTATATACCGACCCTACAAAAACAGCATCGCAATTAGCATTAGATAAAGGTGTTTCTCACCCAACGCAACCAAATTGGAAGTTTTGGAATGCGCAGGAATTTACAGGGAATTCTACTGGTTTCTGGAATTTTGACACTAAACTATCTATTAGCCATGCCAAGTATAATGATGACATGAGAGTTTTGGAAAATGGAACGCTAAAACTTAAAACCCGAAAATTAGCAACGCCAACCACCAATAAATATGGTGATTCTGCGGAATATGAAATGGCAGCGTTGTACAGTAAACGTCACGATCAAGGTGGTGTTAAATGGGTGAAATTTACCACAAGTATGAGGGTTGAAGTGCGGTACCGTAATTCAGGTAAGCAAGGGTTTAATGAGGCTGTTTGGTTTATGGGACAAAGTAATTATGATTCTCAAAAAATTCCTTGGCCAGAATGTGGTGAAATAGATTTAGTTGAAGCGCCTTTTAAAAACGAATCACATTTTGCTTTGCATACCGAAAACTTCTCAGCAGATGCTGGAAATGCAGAAGCATCTAGTGTTAAAATAGCAAACGAAACAAATTGGAATATCTATTGGGTTGAGATTTTAGAAGATAGAGTTATAGGAGGTATCAATGGTCATCAATATTTTGAACATGTTAAAGGTGATGGAGGAAACAACGATTGGCCATGGGATAATCCTGCAGGAATGATGATGATCATTACACCTGGTATTGGAGGATGGACAGGAGTTATGCCGAATATGACTGCGGGCGAAGAAGCTGTTATGGAGCTTGATTGGATAAGGGTTTATACAAATTCTAACTTCAACGAAAGTTCTCAAGTAGGACACGATGGTAAATTCTATTAATAAGAACTAATAAAAGAAAAAGGCGATTTTAGATTTCTTCTTTTATTTCATAAAATTAAAACAATGAATAGTATAAAAATAGTATTATTTACTATGCTATTATCCCTTTTTTTTGGGTTTAGTAGCTACGGTCAGGATGAAGCTATTACCGTAAAAGGTGTAGTAACCGATGATACAGGAATGCCATTACCTAATGCAAGCATTATTTTAAAAGGAACATCAAATGGTGTTGTGTCTGATTTTGATGGTTTATATCAAATAACTTTTACGCCTTCTTCTAGCAATATTTTAGAATATAGTTACATATCCTATGAATCTGTTATAGTCACTATTAGTGGATCTGGAACTATCGTTAAGAACATAGCTCTTAAACCTTCTAACAATCAGTTAGACGAAATCATTATAGTAGGTTTTGGCACTAAGAAAAAAGAAAATCTTACTGGAGCTGTAAGTCAAGTAGGTTCTGAAGCATTAGAATCCCGACCAATATTACGAGCAGATCAAGCTTTGCAAGGTGTTATTGCTGGTTTAAATATTAGTACAGATTCTGGAGGTGAATTAGATGGAGCTTTTAATATAAATATTAGAGGTGTCGGTACTATCGGGGAAGGTTCATCAGGAAGCCCATTAGTCCTTATCGATGGTATAGAGGGTGATTTAAGTTCTGTAAATCCAAATGATATTGAAAATATTTCTGTATTAAAAGATGCTGCATCAGCTTCTATATATGGATCAAGAGCACCTTTTGGAGTTGTTTTAGTTACAACTAAAGCAGGAAAATCAGGGAAAACTAGAGTTAATTATTCAAATAACTTTCGTTTTGCAACCCCAATAAACGTTCCAAATAGAATGAATTCTTTAGAATATGCTTCTATGTTAAATGATTTATATCTAAATACAGGTAGAAATGCTATTTATGGAGAAGCTGCAATTCAAAGAATTAAAGATTATAGAAATTTTGATTTAGCTCACGGAACTCAGCCTAATTCTAGTGGTACGAATTGGCAATTAAATAGATCTGCTTATGGAAATACAGACTGGTATGATGTACATTTAAAAAAGCTAAGTATAGGGCAGGAGCATAATTTAAGTTTAAGTGGTGGTGGTGAAAAAATCACCTACTATACTTCAATAAATCATTTAGAGCAAGAGGGAACTTTTACCTATTCTGACGAGGTATTTGATCGGTTGTCTTTTAGTACCAAAATTAACGCAAAACTTAGTGAGAAATTTGATGTAAGTCTAAATACTCGTTTTATGCGTAAAAATAAAAATAGACCGACTGCACAAGACGAACGCTTTTATCACAACTTATCTAGATCAGTTCCAACATCACCTCTTTTTACACCATATGGCGAATATATGGAAAACTCTATGGTACAGCAGTTACAAGAGGGAGGGCGTATAATAGAGCAAACGGACTATTTGTATAATAAGTTAAAATTAACTTTTGAACCTATTAAAAACTGGAAAATACATGGAGAGTTTAACTCAAGAATAGAAAATCATGATAATTCAAAACATATTGGAAGAATCTCTGTAGTTCAACCTAATGGTGATAGTGAATATATTCCTGTTTTTTCTGGTTATGTTCCGAAAATTGAAGTTAGAGATTGGGGCATATTAGCAATAACTGCACCGGGTCAAAATTATTTTGAAGTTCAAAACGGACAAGTAAACTACACCGGATTAAATGTATATACAGATTATGAGAAGTCTTATGGAGATCATAATTTAAAGTTTCTCTTAGGTACTCAAACAGAACTATACAAATCTAATTTTTCGAGATTAGCAACAGATAATATAGATTCAGATGATCGACCATTTATATCTCAAAACGGTGATAAATATGTTTATGAATCTAAAGGAGAATGGAGTAATGTTGGCGTATTTACACGTATAAACTATAATTATAAAGATAAGTATTTATTAGAATTAAATTATCGTGCAGATGGGGCATCTCGTTTTCCTTCTAATCAGCGCTGGGGGTTTTTTCCTTCAGTTTCTGGAGGTTGGAATATTGCTAAAGAAGATTTTTGGGATCATATTTCTAGTAAAATAAATAATCTAAAGATTAGAGGTTCTTGGGGAGTTCTGGGTAATCAAAATACAAATAGTTTTTACCCATATTTTCAAAACATGAATATTGATAATGGTAATTGGGCAGTAAACGGCTCTGTGCCATCTCAGTTACCAATGCCAGCGCCATTTAGTACTTCTATTACTTGGGAAAAAATACGTAGTTATAATTATGGGGTTGATATTTCTGTATTTAAAAACCGTTTGACAGCTACAGCTGATATTTATGAACGAAAAACTATGGATATGATTGGTCCTGCTCCTTTAAAACCAGGAACTTTTGGTGCTACTGTTCCAAGAACCAATAATGCCGAATTAGTTTCTAAAGGTTGGGAGTTAGAATTGAGTTGGAAGGATCGTATAAATGATGATTTATCATACAATGCAAGCTTTGTACTTAGTGATGTTAAAACTAAAGTCACAAAGTACAGCAATCCAGAGAATATTTTATTTGTGAATGGTCGTGATCAGTTTTATGAAGGTAAAAATCTTGGTGAAATTTGGGGATATCAATCCGCAGGTATAGCACAATCAGATTTAGAGATGACTAATTGGTTGCAAAATAATCAACCCAACTTTGGAAGCGCTTGGGAAGGTGGAGATATTAAATATATAGATTTAAATGGAGACAAACTAATTGATGCTGGAGCTCAGCGTTTAGGAGATAGTGGTGATATGATTGTGATTGGAAATAGTACACCTAGATATTCTTTTGGTTTAAATTTAGGAGGACGTTATAAAGTGTTAGATTTTAGTGCCTTTATTCAAGGTGTTGGTAAACGAGACGTATTGCTCTCTGGAGGTGCATTTTACCCAGGTATTAGCCAGTGGCAAGTATCTCCCTACAGCGATCATCTAGATTATTTTAGAGCTTATGGCGCAGAATTAGGTCCTAATTTTGATTCTTATTATCCGAGACCATTTATAGGGGATAAAAACTACAAACCGCAAACACATTTCTTACAAGATGCCTCATATTTTAGATTAAAAAATATTCAAATAGGTTTCAACGTACCGAAAGATATTTTATCTAAAATTGGTGCTACTAGTATGAGAATCTATTTGTCTGGTGAAAACTTATACACAAATACGAAGTTAAGAACATTTGACCCAGAAGGAATACAGGATCTAATAAATGGTAGTGGAAAAACATATCCCATGTCCGCAACATACTCAACAGGGTTAAATGTAACATTTTAATAGATTTTAAATTAATAAGTATGAAAACAAAACTGTATTATATTGCTTTTATAGCTTGCTGCTTAACTGCTGTAGGCTGTAATGACTATTTAGATAAAGAACCTTTAAGTTTCCTTTCTGAAGAATCTTATTTTAACAAAGCATCAGATTTAGAACTTTTTGTAAACAAATTCTATGGCAGCTTTAATGTAAATGAAGAAGTAGGCGCTAGATCTTTATATGCAACTGATAAAAATAGTGATGATATTATAGGACCTTGGGAGGAGGCTAATTTATTAAAGGGATATAAATTAGTTCCTTCAACAGCTGGTGGTGGTTTAGGTGATTGGAGATTTAATCAAATTAGAGAATGCAATTATTTCATAGATATCGTAGAAAAAAGAATAGCATCAGGTGTTTTAGATGAAGACAATTCAGATGTAAAACACTTTACAGGTGAAAATTATTTTTTTAGAGCTTGGTTCTATTTTAATAAACTTCAATCTTTTGGAGATTTTCCTATCATAACGGAGGTGTTGTCTGAGGATACTGAAATACTAATTAATGCAAGTAAAAGACAGCCAAGAAATGAAGTTGCTCGTTTTGTTCTGCAAGATTTAGATAAAGCAATATCAATGCTTCAAGATAACCGTTCTAATAATAGAATAAACAAATCTGTAGCACATTTATTAGCTTCTAGAGTAGCATTATTTGAAGCTACTTGGTTAAAGTATCATCAAGGTACTGCTAGAGTTCCAGGAAATTCAGATTGGCCAGGAACATATTTACATCCTAGTTTTTCTTATGAGTCTGGTAACATTCAAAGTGAAATAGATTTTTTCTTAGATAAATCTTTAAGTTATTCAAAACCTGTTGCAGATCTTTATAGTCTTTCTTCAGATTATAAAAATATGTTTATATCTAATAATTTAGCAGCAAATCAAGAAGTGCTTTTTTATAAAAGCTATAATATAGGTGCTGTTTTAGGTCATGGAGCTACACATTATTTACAAAGAACTGGTGCTGGAGTGGGGTTTACAAGGTCTTTAGTAGAATCTTTTTTAATGAAAAATGGTTTACCTATCTACGCTGTTAATTCGGAGTATAAAGGAGATAAATTGTTGTCTGATATTGTAGACAACAGAGATGAGAGGTTACAAGTATCATTATTATCTGAAGGTAATGTGCGAAAAGAAAATACTAACGGATCAAAAGATTTCTTCAGCTACCCAGAGTTGATAGGAGGAACAGGTTGGCAAGGAGTTACTTCTGGTTATCAAATGGAAAAATGGATGAGTACTGATCCTCAAGAAGCAGTGTCTTCTACTGCAGGAACAACAGAAACTCCAATCTTTAGAGTTGCTGAGGCATACTTAAATTATATAGAGGCATCTTATGAACGTAGTGGAACACTAAACGGAATAGCACTTGGTTATTGGAAGCTACTAAGAGATAGAGCAGGCGTAGATAATGATGTGCAAAAAACTATAAGTAACACAGATTTGTCTAAAGAGCGAGACTTAGCTACTTATTCCGCAGGCTCATTGGTAAGTCCGTCTTTATATAATATTCGAAGAGAAAGACGAAACGAGTTTATCGCTGAAGGAATGAGACTTATGGATCTTTACAGATGGAAATCTTTAGATACTATGGAAAATTATATCGTAGAAGGTTTTAACCTCTGGGATGAATATTATACCAATTATCAAGGTGAATTAAGAGAGGGAGATAATGTGTCGATGTCACCATCTAATGGAGGTTCCAAATATTTACAACCCTTTAGAAGATCTTCATCAAACAGAGCTTACAACGGGTATGCATTTCCACAAGCTCACTATTTAACAGCGATACCGCTAGATCAATTTACATTAACAAACTCCACCGGAGATAACGCAGCCTTATATCAAAACTTTGGGTGGTCTAAAAACGCAGCTATTCCAGCTGATTAATTTTTATAATTTCAATTATGAAGTATTTAATACTATTTTTTTTAAGTTTATGTTTAGTGGGATGTTCAGAAAAAAAAGAACAATTAACTAAACCAAACATTATTTTCATAATGTCAGACGATCACGCGTATCAAGCGATAAGTGCTTATGATGATACGTTGATACAAACACCAAACATAGATCGAATTGCTAAAGAAGGAATGTTGTTTACAAATGCAAGTGTTACCAACTCTATTTGTGCGCCATCTAGAGCCGTAATTTTAACAGGGAAACATAGTCATATCAACGGTAAAATTGATAACTTAAGCAAGTTTGATACGAGTAATGTTACGTTTCCTCAATTGCTTCAGAAAGCAGGCTATCAAACAGCAATGTTTGGTAAGTTACACTTTGGAAATAATCCTAAAGGATTTGATGAATTTAAAATTTTACCAGGACAAGGAGCGTATTACAATCCGAAATTTATCACACAAAAAGGAGATACCATTATTAACGGTTATGTAACAGATATTACAACCGATCTTACTTTAGATTGGATGAAAAACAGAAGAGATCCTAAAAAACCTTTTATGTTAATGTATTTGCACAAAGCACCACACAGAGCTTGGTTGCCGAGTAAAAAGTATTTTACGGAGTACACTAAAAAGACATTTCCTTTACCAGCAACGCTGTTTGATGATTATAAGACAAGAGGAACTGCGTCTAAAACTGCGCAAATGGGAATTTTTAAACACATGTCTTTAACCAATGATAACAAATTGACGCCACAAACTATTAAGGAATTAGGAATCAAAGAGTGGAGTAATTTAGGACAAAGTATCGGTGGAATGAATCCTGAACAAAGAGCAGCTTGGGATGCCGTTTATGGACCTATCAACGAAGATTTTAAAAAGCGATATCCAACCATGAATGATTCTTTATTAACTGTTTGGAAATACCAACGGTATATGCAAGATTATTTAGGAACAATTGCTTCTGTAGATGATAATGTAGGACGTGTATTAGATTATTTAGACGAAGAAAAACTTGCAGACAATACGTTGGTGGTGTATACTTCAGATCAAGGTTTTTATTTAGGAGAACATGGTTGGTTTGACAAACGATTTATGTACAACGAATCTTTTAAAACACCATTATTAATCAAATGGCCAAATAAAATAAAAGCAGGAATTACGGAAGATGAAATGGTACAGAATTTAGACTTTGCCCAAACTTTTCTCGAAATTGCTGGTGTTGATGCTTCAAAAGAGATGCAAGGAGAAAGTCTAGTGCCTTTATTAACAGGAGAAAAAGAAGCTTGGGACAGAGAAGCTGTCTATTATCATTATTACGAATATCCCGCGGAACATGCTGTTAAAAGACATTATGGTATTGCAACGAAAGAATTTAAATTGATTCACTTTTACCACGATGTGAATGAATGGGAATTGTATGATAGCAAAAAAGATCCAAAAGAAATTAATAATGTAATTAATGATCCTGCGTATGCTGAAGTGGTTCTCGAAATGAAACAGAAATTAAAAGAAACAAGAGCAAAATATAAAGATTCTGAAACATTAGACAATCACTATATAGAACAGTACAATAAATAAGCAAGATTATTTTTAGATTCATCTTTTTTTTTTAAGATGAATCTAAAAATAACTTGTAAATTTTTTAAAAATGAATTATCAACCTAAACTTTTTAAACATGAAAAAAATTACTTTATTATTGGCAATTGTTGCAATGACATTAACTTCAACAATCAATGCACAAAACTATGGCTTAAAAACAACAGGAGCATCGGGAGAAGGCTTTTCGTCAAATCAAATTGGGACACTTTTATCTAATCAGACAGCTTTCACTATTCAATTTTGGTATGAAGTTCAAACATTTGCAGGCAATACTTGGGTTTTTAAAATAGAGGAATCAGGAAGTAATCGTATTGGACTTCTAACCACTGGAGCAGATAATGGAGGTGTTTATGTTAGAATTGGAGACGGTACAACTCATGGTCAACAACCTTTTTGGGGTACCGATTTAAAATCAACCGAAGGTTGGAATCACGTAGCGTTAACTTTTGATGGAGGTACAGTAAAATTATACATCAATGGTTTAGAAAGATCAGGGGGAGGGATTTCTGGATCTTATCCAGCAAGTACAGGTGATTTAAGTGCTGAGCAATTTCAAATAGGTTGGACTACAGAGGTTAATATAGATGAGTTAAGAATTACGAAAGGTACTGCACTAAGTGCAATAGATATAGCTGAATCTAGTACTCCAGAAAATTTTGATGCTTATTTTAATTTCAATGATAATGAAAGACCATCGGGAGCTGCAGCTTCTAATTCTGCGACAGCAAATATAGGTTCTGATACAACCGTTTTGGGTCAAATAAATAATTTTGCAACAACGTACGAGGTTGAAGACAATGCAACTTTAAGCTCAAAAAGTTTTGATACAGTTAATAGTTTAGAAATGTATCCAAATCCAGTAAGTAAAGAGGTTAATATTAAATTAATTACCAACACTAGCGGACAAGTATCTGTTTATAGTGTTACAGGAAGTTTACTTTTACACAGAAATATTATAAATAAAAGTGAAATAAGGTTGAACACTAGTACTTTAACTAAAGGGGTATATGTGATAGTTTTTGAAAGTGAATCTATTAGAAAAGTAAGTAAACTTATTGTGAAATAAATTTCTAGTGAAATACTATTTCTCAATAGGAGTAATTGTATTAAGGTTGTCTAAAAGACTTCATAGATGTCAATTTTGAATTCACTTTAGAATATCAATAGACTCACTATTAATAGTGTTGAAGATCTATGTCCCCCATAATTTGAAGAAGTTAAACAAAATACACTTTTAGGCAGTTTTTTCTCGAGTTTATAACCATTGTAAGTATCAGTGAATTAAGTTATAAGAAAGAAGATGTATTAGTATGAGATAATTAATAGGAGTTAAAATTTATATACTAAAGGATTGCAATATTTTATAAGTGAAAAAGATGAAACCAAATATTAACAATTAAACTTTAAAATTATGAAATTGAAATTATTTTTTTTCACGTTAGTCTTTTGTAGTTTTATACAACGAGCACAGGTATCAAATCAATCTATAAATTACAATACAGATCAAACAGGTTTAGTGAGTTTTGGAGATATAGACCAGGTTGATGGTGTCTCTCAGTTTACTTTTGAAGCTTGGGTAAAAGTAGATGCTTGGCAAGAAAATAGCACCATTTTTATCAAACGTACAGATAATTCTAATAAAATTGGAATACAACTAGGAAACCAATCTAACGGACAATTATTTTTTATGGTATCTAGTGGAGGTAACGCTTACCAATCTGCTAACACAAGTCTTAAGGACGGAAAGTGGCATCATGTCGCTTTGGTGTATGATGGTTACGAGTCATTGCCTAATGATAGAGTTACGGCTTATGTAGATGGGGTATCTGTTTCAAATTTTCACACGGGCACGATACCAACTACCTCACCAAATACAAGTGCAAATTTTGAATTGGGTAATAATTTTACAGGAAATATCGATGAGGTTCGTATATGGAATGTTGCATTAACACAAGCACAATTAGATTATAAAAATACTATTAATAAGATTCATCCACTATATGATAATCTGTTAAATTATTGGAAGATAGATAAAACAGCAATAAATACGATATATGATGTAAAAGGGACTATTAACGGACTTATTACAGGTAATGCAGTTAAACAGGTTGTAACTGATAATCCGATTTTTAAATATAGAATTGTAAGTGCGTATGTACGTCCTAATTTCTATCAATTAGGAAGTGTTAAGGGGGAGTATTTAAGAAATAACAATGATATTGTCTTTTTAACCGCTGCACCTTATGCTAATGGAGAGTTGTTTTTTGAAAATCCTATAAATGATGCTACGTTTACAAATGCAACACATCTTGTTAGTTTTTCTGGAAGAAATGGTGTAGCAGATATTAATGCAGCGGGATCATTAAATTCTGGAAAGCACTTAATGAGATTGGCTACTGGAGGGATTCCTAAATTCACCTTTAGTGCTTGGGTGTATATTGATACTTGGGTTGAAGGCAGTACTATTGTTAGCGTTAAATTAGATGATAATAATAAAATAGGAATAGAATTAGGTAATTCAGGTACAAATGAATTGTTGTTTCAGGTAGCAAATGGAACTAATACCTATGTGTCTGCAAATACTTCAATTACTACTGGAGTATGGAATCATATCGCTTTGGTTTTCGATGGAACACAAGTAACACCTACTAATAGAATTAAAGGCTATATAAATGCATCACAGGTAGTTACTTCAAATATGGGTGTCTTTCCAACATTATCACCTAATATTAATGAAAATATGATATTAGGAACAGCGTTTGATGGTAAGTTAGATGAAGTAAACGTTACTAATTTAGCGCTTTCTAGTGGTAATATAAATTCCATAAAAAACAAAGGGATTGTAATAGACTCTTGGAATGAGACTTTTACAAGAGCCTACTTAAAATTTGATGATGCTTCAAGTCCAGGAAAAGATTCTCAAACCTGGAAAATTTATTATGACCAAATAGTAAATGCTTTTGATGGTTATGATGGTGTAGAGTATAGAATAGGCTTTATAGGAGGAGATTGGGAAGCTATGATTGGCAATAGTGCCGCAAGAACAAATTTCGCAAATAATATTAATAATTTATTATCACAATACCCTACGATAAACGGTATAGATTTAGACTTTGAATGGTGTACCAATAATACCTGTTGGAATAATTATAATAGCGCAATTACTACTATTAATAATGTCATTCCTTCAATGGTTACTTTTAGTGCGACATTACACCCTTTGTATTATAACATAAATATTAGTGCTGTAAGTGCTTTAGATTTTATTTCTTCTCAATCTTACGGGCCTTCGGCTCAACGTTTTCCAAGAGCTGAATTTATAAACAATGTAACTACTTTTTTAAACCATGGTGTTCCAAAGGAAAAATTGGTAATGGGTTTACCTTTTTATGGGGTAAGAACAGTAGCCAGTGGTGGCGCACTTGCTTATGCTAACTTTATAGCTACATATCCTAATTTAGACCCATCGCTTGATGTGGTGGATATAAATGGGGTTAGCATGACTTTTAACGGTCAGGAAACCATAGCATATAAATCTAATCATGTGGTAGAGCAAGATTTGGCAGGAGTGATGGCTTGGGATTCTGCAACAGACATCGATTATGATCAAACCCTAAACTTATTAAGAGCAGTAAATAGTAAAATGAATGCTAATGTAGAAATACCTATAAGCATTGATGATAGTTTACTTTTAAAGAGTTTATCTTATGATAAACCGTCTAAGGTTAAATATTTAGAATTAGTGTCTTGGCCTAACCCTTCAAATAATACTTTTAGTATCAAGCTAAGAAACGCGAAAAATACGGATAAGGTTAATATAGAAGTATTCGATACTTTAGGTAAATTAGTTCATAAAGCTAAATTTAACTGGAATGAGGACTATAAATTTGGTAAAAGGTTAGAAAGGGGGGGTTATATTGTAACGGTTTCACAATATAGAAGTAGCCAGAATATCAGAATTGTTAAATATTAAGATATTTTAAGGACAATAATATAATAGGCCCTTAATTAGTTTTGAGGTCCTTTTCATAAATCTAAATTAATATAGAATACTTCATTTAAAATAGTTTTCATCAGGTATCATATACTCTTTAAAAAGCAAACCTAGAAGGTTTAATATAAATAGAGGATATGTAAGTATTTGTAAATATATTAAGAATAACAGTAAGTGAAAATTAAGAAAAAGGCCAAAACTTTTTTTATAGTCTTTTAAGTTTAAAGTATAATGAAGAGATAAAAAATAGTATTAAGTTTTATAAAAAAGAAAAAAATAGATACAAATAGTACAATTAGAGAAAGAATGACAATTAATAAAAAAACAAGTTTATTAAACTTACTAGTTTTGATTTGCCTTTACAGTACACTTACATCATGTTCTGTAAATAGAAATATAAACGACGGTGAAAATGGAACAAACCATAAATTAGTTTTCGAAGACCAATTTAACGGAGATGCTTACAATACCAAATATTGGACGAGTTTACCAACACAAACTATCGGTGCTGCTTGGAATAGATATGTGGTAAAAGACCCCACATTGGCAGAAGTCAAAAACGGGAACTTACACATGAGGGCGCGTTGGAATGCTAAAACCGATTTGCCAGAAACGGGTGCGATACGAAGTCAAGATAAATTCAGTTTTAAATACGGAAAAATTGAAATTAGAGCAAAATTCAATTCGGCTGGACAAGGAGGTTGGCCTGCAATTTGGTTGATGCCACAAAATGAAATTTACAAAGGTTGGCCAAATGGAGGTGAAATCGATATTATGGAACGTCTAAATAATGATGGTTTTGTGCATCAAGTAGTACATCAAACAGACGGTGAAGCCAAGAAAAATTCTTTTGCAACAACAGCACCTATAAATGTAGATGCTTACAATACGTATGGAATTATAAAATTACCAAACCGCATTGAGTTTTATGTAAATGATATTTTAACAATGGTGCATGAATCTAAAGGAGCATTCGAAAAAAGATGGCCTTTTGAAACCGATTTCTACATTATTTTAAATCATGCACTTGCAGATAAAGGACAATCTGGAACCTATTATTGGCCTGGGAAGGTTACTTCAACAGAAAATCTTCCTTATGAAATGGCCATAGATTACGTGAAAGTCTGGGAGCTAAATGAATAAATAAAAATAGTTATCATCACTTAACTAAATTTTTATAAAACCTAAAATTAAAAGAACGTTTCAATTTAAGAATTATGCAAAAACAACTATTTTTAGTGCTCGCCTTTTTAGTTAGTCTCTCTCATTATGGGCAAATTATTCCTGCGCCAGTATCTTTGGAATTTAACAAAGGGAATTTTGAGTTAGATGCAACCGTAGGAGTCACTTTTAAAGGCTTAAAAAAGCAAGAAAGTACAAAATTAACCAATTATTTGATTGATAAAATAGAAGCAGAAACGAGTGTTCGCATCGCTTTGAAAAAGAAAGCTTCAAAAAATATTATTTTACAAATACTACAGAAGGCTAATAAAAAGTTAGGGGAGGAAGGATACCTTTTAACAATCTCTGAAACCGAAATACATATTACAGCCAATGGATATGCAGGTTTGTTTTACGGAACACAATCGCTTTTGCAATATGTAATTCACAACAATACACAAACGCCTATTCAACTGCCAGCGTTAACAATAAGCGACAAACCAAATGTAAAATGGCGTGGAATGGTTATGGATGTCAGCAGACATTTTTACAATACAAAAACGATAAAAGAGCTGTTAGATTTAATGGCTTTTTATAAATTAAATGTGTTTCACTGGCACTTGGCAGACAATGAAGGATGGCGATTAGAAATTAAAAAATATCCAAAATTAACATCAGTTGGTGGTTGGAGAACTGAAATTCCGGGTAGTATTTTTTATAAGCAAGATAGTACCTATGCTAAAAAGTTAGATGGCAAGCCCTATCAATATGGCGGATTTTACAGCCAAAAACAAGTCAAAGAAATTGTTGCGTACGCACAAGACAGAAATATAACGGTAGTTCCAGAAATAGATGTCCCTGGTCATTCTGGTGCTGCTTTAACGGCGTATCCAGAATTTTCTTGTGAAAAACATGTACAAGAATCTCCTAATTCTACGTTGTGGAATGGCGTTGTAAACCCAGCAAACATCAACCTAAATTATTGTGCAGGTCAAGAAACTACATTTGAGTTTTTAGAGGATGTTTTTACTGAAGTGATGGAGTTATTTCCTTCAAAATACATTCACGTTGGTGGTGATGAGGTTGATAAATCTTATTGGAAAAAATGTGCTGATTGTCAGCAGCGATTAGCAGATAATCATTTGAAAGATGAAAACGAATTGCAAAGTTATTTTATAAAAAGGATCGCAAAATTTTTAGAAAAAAACGACCGTAAATTAATTGGTTGGGATGAAATTTTAGAAGGTGGCGCACCGATAAATGCGACCGTAATGTCTTGGCGAGGTGAAAAAGGCGGTATTGAAGCAGCAAAACTAAAGCAAGATGTAATTATGACGCCTAACAATCCGTTATATTTTAATCGCTATCAAGAAGATCCTAAAAATGAACCACTTGCTGTCGCATATTCAATAAATACATTAGAAAAAGTATATGAATATAATTTAATTCCGAAAGAATTGAATAAAGAAGAAGCGCAGTATATTATTGGCGGACAGTTTGCTATTTGGACAGAATTTATTTCATCCGTAGAATATTTAGAATACACACTTTTACCTAGAATGCCTGCTTTTGCAGAAAATATGTGGTCTGTTCCTAAAAATAAAAATTACATCGATTTTAAGAAACGTTTAAATCAAGGTCACTATGATTATTGGAAAGCAAATGGCATTCGTTTTCATCCGAAGTATTATAAAAAATCGGTTTATTAAGATATTTACTTTAAAAAAAAATAATATGTTCAAAAAGATATGTACAACGTTTTGTTTCTTGTTCTTAACATTATCGTCAGTTATAGGGCAGCATCAACCTGAGTTTTCGAAAGCTGGTTTTTATCCCTTAGAAAATACTGGGCGTGAAGCTTTTTCGATGAATGTTGCATGGAGGTTTCATAAAGGTCCAATTCCAAATGCAGAGAGCAGAAGTTTTAATGATAAAGAATGGGCTGTAGTTAATTTGCCTAATGGTATCGAATATTTACCGGAAGAGGCGAGTGGTGGCGCTAATTACCAAGGTGAGGTTTGGTATCGCAAGCATTTTACACCAGACAATGCGTTGAAAGGCAAAAAGCTTTTTTTACATTTTGAGGCAATTATGGGGAAGTCGAAAGTATTTGTAAATGGCAAATTACTAAAAATGCACTTTGGTGGATATTTACCAGTTATTGTTGATGTATCTGAACATTTAAACTGGAATAAAAACAATGTGATTGCGGTTTGGGCAGATAATAGTAACGATCCAGCGTATCCTCCAGGAAAAGCTCAAGAAATGTTAGATTTTTCTTATTTCGGAGGAATTTACAGAGATTGTTGGTTAGTTGCACACGATTCGGTTTTTATTACAAATCCTAATTATGAAGATGTAGTTGGTGGAGGTGGTTTTCTTATGAATTTTGAAAATGTTTCTACGGATAAAACTACCGTAAAGACCAAATTGCATATAAAGAATGAAACTTCAAAAAACTTTTTAGGAAAAATAAAATACGAATGGTTTGATGCCCAAGGAAAGCGTGTGTTAAAATCGGAAGTTGCTGTTCAATTGAATGCTAAAACTTCAAATTATTTTTCAAAAAAAGCAAAGATTAAAACCCCAACGCTTTGGTCACCAGAGAATCCGTATTTGTATCAATTACATATTAGCATTTTAAATAAAAAAGGAAAAGTTGTTGATGGTTATCGAAAACGAATAGGAATTAAAAGCGTTGAGTTTAAAGGAAAAGATGGTTTTTGGTTGAACGGAAAACCGTACGGAAAACCTTTGATGGGTGCGAATCGTCATCAGGATTTTGCTGTTGTGGGAAATGCACTTTCTAATAACATCCATTGGCGAGATGCTAAAAAATTAAGAGATGTTGGTTTAAAGTTAATTAGAAATGCACATTATCCGCAAGATCCTGCTTTTATGGATGCTTGTGATGAATTGGGGCTTTTCGTGATTGTAAATACTCCGGGATGGCAATTTTGGAATAACGATCCTAGTTTTGAGCAATATGTGTATAGCGATATTCGAAATATGGTGCGTAGAGATCGTAACCGACCTAGTATTTGGTTATGGGAACCCATTTTAAACGAAACTTGGTATCCGGATGCATTTGCATTGAACACCAAAAAGATTGTTGAGGCAGAAATGCAAGGAGGGATTTCGCATACAGCAAGTGACTTACAAGCAAAAGGAAGCGAACATTTTCCTGTGATATTTACGTATCCATTAGATAGTATGGATATGGATAAAAATTATTATACAAGAGAATGGGGAGACAATGTAGATGATTGGAATTCGCACAATTCTCCAAGTCGTGTGCATAGAAGTTGGGGAGAAAGACCAATGTTAGTGCAGGCATTGCATTATTCAAATCCGCCTTATAATTATATCAGTTATAATTCTTTGTATAAAACATCTCCACAACACATGGGCGGTGCTTTGTGGCATTCTTTTGATCATCAAAGAGGTTATCATCCAGATCCTTTTTATGGTGGAATTATGGATGCATATCGTCAGCCAAAATATTCTTATGAGATGTTTAAAGCACAACGAAGTCCAGAAAAATCCGATATTATTGCAGAAACAGGTCCAATGATTCATATTGCGAATCAAATGACTCCTTTTAGTGATACTGATGTGATGATTTTTTCTAATGCTGAAGAAGTAAAATTAACGGTTTTTAAGGATGGTAAAGTATTTACGCATAAAAAGGATAAAACGTTAGCAGGAATGCCGTCGCCACCAATTGTTTTTAAAGATGCGTATCATTTTTTAGAAATAAAGGCATTGCATCGTAAGAAAAAACAAAAAGATGCTTATTTGTTAGCAGAAGGTTTTATCAACGGAAAATTAGTTGCTACAGATACTGTATTGGCAGTTTTACGACCAGAAAAAATAATACTTTGGGTAGATGATGATGGTGTGAATTTAAAAGCAGATGGTTCAGATTTTGTAACTGTGATTGCTGCAATTACAGATAAATCAGGAAATATAAAACGCTTAAATAATAGCATTTTACAATTTGAAATTTCAGGAGAAGGAACTTTGATTGGTGATAAACCTTTTATTGCGAGTCCAAGGCAAGTAAATTGGGGAACAGCACCTATTTTAGTTCAAAGTACTACGAAATCGGGTAAAATTACAGTTAAAGCTTCTTTGCTTTTTGAAGGTTCTTTGAGACCTATTCGTGGAGAAATTACTTTTAAAAGTCTACCAACAAAAGATGTTTTACTTTTTGATGAGAAAGAACTGGCAGCAAAAACAAATAGCAATCGCACTTTAGCGAACATGAGTTCAAATAATAAAAGACAGGAACTAGCAGACGAACTTATAAAAGTTAAGAAAGAATTGAACGATTTAAAACTTAAAAAAGTAGAAAAGCAGCAAGAAGATTTTGGAGAGAAATCAAAGGATAATTAATTACTCTTTTTAGTTTGCCTTACAGTATAGCCACACAGTTTTGTGTTTATTCAGTTTTTCCTCACAGTTTGTTTGGACAGTTTTTCCTCACAGTTTTGTCTTTTCGACCCAAGGGACAAATCCCATAAAGTTTACTATGCTTTATGAGATTCCTAAATTATGTCATCTAAAATCAATTATTTCACTTCAATTTTAAAATGAACAATCTTAGTTTCTATATTTTCTGTGCTAGTATTTAATTCTCAAATTTTAAAAGTTTAAATTATGGTTTTCACATTCCTTTTTTTAGGTTTCATTTCATTATTAGCGATTTTTTGTGCTAAAGGTCAGCATGTACTTAAATTTCACAATCAAAATTTTATCCGTGTAAAAAATACAATGGTTTTTACATGTTTAATTTTCATGGTTTCAATGAATGCACAAAACAACGATTGGGAAAATCAAGAAATTATTTCTGTCAATAAAATGGATGCTAGCGCAACTTCTTATTCTTACACAACAGAATCTGCAGCGATAAATGGCGATAGAACAAAAAGTGAGGTGTTAAGTTTAGAGGGTGCTTGGAAATTTAGTTTTGCTGCCGATAGCAAAAACCGATCGTTAGATTTTTATAAACCAGATTTTGACGCCTCTCAATGGAAAGATATTGAAGTGCCTTCTTGTTGGGAAATGAAAGGTTATGGAATTCCTATTTATACAAATGTGGTGTATCCCTTTACACCAAATCCTCCTTTTATTGATAGAGAAAATCCGGTTGGTTCATATTTAAAGACCTTTGAATTACCAGAGAATTGGAATGAAAAACAATTGGTGTTGCATTTTGCAGGCGTGTCTTCTGCTTTTTATTTATGGGTAAATGGAAAAAAAGTAGGGTATAGTCAAGGTAGTAGATTACCGGCAGAATTTGATATAACCAAGTTTGCAACCGCAGGAAAAAATACGATAGCTGTACAAGTTTTTAGATGGAGTGATGGTAGTTATTTAGAAGACCAAGACCATTGGAGAATGAGTGGTATTCATAGAGAAGTGTTATTATTAGCACAACCAAAAGTGAATATTTCTGACTTTTTTGTAAGAACAAGATTAGATGATACTTATGAAAATGCAGTATTACAAATAAGACCAAAAGTAAAAGTTACAGCTGGTATTGATATTAAAAACTGGACGTTAGAAGCAAAATTATTTGATTCAGAGTCAAAAAACATTTTAAATAGGCCTTTATCAATTGCGGTAGATAAAATTGTAAATGAAAGGTTTCCTCCGAGAGATCATGTCTACTTTGGAATGTTACAACAAGAGCTATTGAATCCGAAAAAATGGTCTGCAGAAATACCTAATCTCTACACATTGGTCTTAAATATTTTAGATGCTAATGGTAAATTAGTAGAATCTAGAAGTACAAAAGTAGGATTTAGAGAAGTTGAAACTGTAGCCGATGGTATTTTAAAAGTGAATGGAAAGGCTGTTAAATTAATGGGAGTTAACAGACATGACCATAGTGATGTTGGCGGAAAAACAATGACTAGAGAAGAAATTAGAAAGGATGTAGAGTTGATGAAACAGTTTAATATCAATGCTGTAAGAACTTCGCATTACCCGAACGATGTTTATTTTTATGAGTTGTGTGATGAATATGGTATTTATGTGATGGATGAAGCCAATATAGAATCGCATGGTATTGGAGGTCAATTGGCAAACGATCCTACTTGGAATGCTTCTTTTATGGCAAGAGTTATAGAAATGGTAGAACGAGATAAAAATCACCCAAGTATTATTTCGTGGTCTTTAGGAAATGAATCTGGAACCGGACCAAATCATGCCGCAGCAGCAGCTTGGGTAAAAGATTATGATCCTACTCGTTTTATTCATTATGAAGGTTCTCAAGGCATACCAGAATCGCCATTATATAATAGTTTTTATACAAAGGCGTATCAAAAAAGGTACAACAAAGACATGTCTAACCCTACAGATCCTGCGTTTGTAGATGTGATTAGTAGAATGTATCCAACTTTAGAACAACTAGAAGGACTTGTTAATAATCCATTAATTGATCGTCCGATTATAGCTTGTGAATATGCACATGCGATGGGGAATTCTCTCGGACATTTTGAAGAATATTGGAATTTAATTAGAGCGAATGATAAATTAGCAGGTGGTTATATTTGGGATTGGATAGATCAAGGAATCAAACAAACCGATGAAAACGGCGTAGATTATTTTGCTTATGGTGGCGATTTTGGCGATGAACCTAATTTAAAAAACTTCTGTATTAACGGAGTTGTTGCATCCGACAGAACACCAAAACCACAAACGCATGAGTTAAAATATGTGTTTCAACCGATAGAATTTACGGCTGTAGATTTGGCGAAAGGCCTGGTAACTATTAAAAATAGATTTAATTTTGAAGACACAAAAGAGTATCATTTTGTTTGGACGGTTTCCGAAGACGGAAAAGAGATTCAGAATGGTGTTGTTAAAGATTTAGGTATGGAAGCAGGAACTTCTACAGATGTTCGTTTTCCTATAAAAGCAATCAAACCAAAAGCAGGTAAAGAGTATTGGTTAAGAGTTTCAATGATAAATAACAAGGAAACTCTGTATAGTAACGCAGGTTTTGAGGTTGCGAAAGAACAATTTAAATTACCGTATGAAAAACGAGTTGTAGCTAAAAATGTTTCCTCTAAATTAACGGTTGTAGAAAACGAGCAGGAGATTATTGTTGGCGCTAAAAACTTTAAAGTTACATTTAATGCAGCTTCTGGAGTATTAAATGGATTCAATTATAAAGGAGCCGTTTTAATTAATTCAGAGATCAAAGCAAATTTTTGGAGACCACAAACAGACAATGATCAACGTGGATGGAAATCGCATAATTTGGCAAAATTTTGGAGAAACGCAGCAGATAATTTAGCCATGGTTTCTTTACATACAGAAATACTGCAAAACGGAGAGGTTCAAATTACTGTTGAGCAGGCGATTAAAGATAAAATTCAATTCAAACAAGTATATACCATTAATGATTTAGGAGAAATTCATGTAGCCAATAATTTAAGCATCGAAAAATCAATTGAGATGCCTGTAAGAATTGGGACTACTTTTAATACGCCAAATAGTTATAATACGATGTCTTTCTACGGAAATGGGCCTTGGGAAAATTATTCAGACAGAAGTGCAGCAGCAGAGGTTGATGTATTTACGGGTAAAGTGGAAAGTTTTTTACATAACTATGTAAAACCACAAGAAAATGGTAACAGAACAGAGGTAAGGTGGCTTTCTTTAAAGAATAACAAAAACAGCGGTATAAAAATAATAGGAGACAAACCCTTAAGTATTTCTGTTTGGCCTTGGGAAACCAAACAAATTGAAAAGGCTTTACATACCAATGAGCTAAAACCAAACAGCTATTATACGGTAAATGTAGATATGCTTCAGTTGGGCGTTGGTGGCGCAGATACCTGGTCTATGAAATCGTTAACTATAGAAAAATATAGGTTAAATGATAAAACATATAACTACGGGTATACTATTACACCTATTAAGTAGCCCTTTTTGTATCTGTAATTTCGTATAATCTCAATGATATATTGAGACAAGAAGTGTAAAATAAAAGCTAATAATTTTTAAAGCACTTCACATACAAAATACAAAGGTTATTAGTATGTGAAGTGCTTTTTTAGATTGATTTTTTGTATTTTTATTTGGGATATAATTAGTTGGCAGTAATTAAAAAAAAATGAGAACACGAGGGATAATTATTACAGGGAAAAGTTTTTTAACAAAAAATCAAACATCCTTAGATTTGTCAGGAGGAATTGACGAAAATTCACTAAGAAGATATTTAGTTTATTGGGATGAAATACATTATGTCGACCCTTCACTTTTTGGAGGTTTGAATAAATCTGATTCTAACTACAAATTATTATTTGATGAGAAAATTTTAAAAAGTATTATAATTGATTTTCCTAAAGAAATTACACCATTATCTCCAATAGGATTAGCTTCCAGAGAATTAGCTCAAATGGATTATTATAATCAGATTAATAATTCTAACCAAGAAGTTTTATTTTCCATCGCTCAATCTGGCAATATTTTAAAATTACCAAGCAATAACAAAAATGAAAAAATAAATACATTAGAACTGTCAATCGAAAACTATTTGCCAATACCAGTAAATTGCAGTTTTGATAAAGTTTTAGAGTTTAAAGAGAAAAGAAGTTCTGAATTGTTTGCTTTTCGAGACAGAATAAATGAATTAAAAATAACGCTTGAAAAAGAAAACTACTCCAAAGACTCCTTAATTAGACTCAAGGAAAAAATTCATAAAAACTTATTAGATATTCATAAGGTTATGGATGAAAATAAATTTCAGAAAATTTTGAGCACTATGAAAACATATCTAAACCTCGAAGATTCAAAAGCTGTTAATGTTCTTTTACCTTTAATTGGTGAAATAACAGGAAATAAATTAGAATTACCAAGTGGTTATGGAGGTGTAGCTGGATTAATAATAAATGCTGCCATAAATCTAAGTATAAAAAAACAAACTAAACTGGAAGGACTACCAAAAGAAACTCAAGACTTTGCTTATTTATATTATATGGAAAAACTTGAAAAAAAATAACTACTGCCAACAAAGTACTGTGGTAAAAAACAAGTAAAATTCACTTAATTTTTCACCAACACACTTCTGAAAGTATCGTCATATATTAACCCAGATTTGGCGATTGCAAATGCCTGTTTTAAAAGCTTATTACAA